>SUXI01000013.1 GCA_015060975.1 Bacteroidales bacterium | reverse complement strand
ACGATATTGACCACTTGAGCAATCGTCGTGTTCGCACTGTTGGCGAGCAACTTTATAACCAATTTGGGGTAGGGTTGGCTCGTATGTCTCGTACTATTCGTGAACGCATGAATGTGCGCGATAATGAGGTGTTTACACCTATTGACTTGATTAATGCGAAGACAATATCTTCGGTTATAAATACTTATTTTGGAACAAATGCGTTGTCTCAGTTCATGGATCAAACAAACCCATTGGCTGAAATGACTCATAAACGTCGTATGTCGGCTCTTGGTCCTGGCGGTCTCTCTCGTGAGCGTGCCGGTTTCGAGGTTCGCGACGTTCACTATACTCACTACGGACGTCTTTGTCCTATTGAGACACCTGAAGGTCCAAACATCGGTCTTATTTCGTCTCTTTGTGTTTATGCAAAAATCAACGAATTAGGATTTATTGTAACACCTTATCGTCAGGTGGAAAATGCAAAGGTTAATTTGAAAAATGACGAGGTTGTATATTTGCCTGCTGAATTAGAAGAAGGAAAAGTTATTGCTCAAGGAAATGCGCCATTAAATGATGATGGTTCATTTGTGCGTGATAGAGTAAAAGCCCGTCATGATGCCGATTTCCCAATTGTGGCTCCTGAAGAAGTGGAGCTCATGGACGTTTCTCCAACACAGATTGCTTCAATTGCAGCTTCTCTTATCCCATTCCTTGAACACGATGACGCAAACCGTGCATTGATGGGTTCAAACATGATGCGTCAAGCTGTTCCTGTGTTGATTTCGGAAGCACCTATTGTTGGTACCGGACTTGAAGGACAGTTGATTCGTGATTCTCGCACTCAAATCACTGCAGAGGGAGCCGGTGTTATCGAATATGTTGATTCTCGAGTTATTCGCATTCGTTATGACCGCACTGAAGATGAAGAATTTGTGGCATTTGAGAGTGCAGTAAAAGAATATCATATTCCTAAGTTCCGTAAAACAAACCAAAGTACAACCATAGACCTTCGTCCTATTTGCGAAAAAGGTCAACGCGTGGAAAACGGTCAAATTCTTACAGAAGGTTATTCAACCGAAAACGGAGAGTTGGCGCTTGGTCGTAACTTAAAAGTGGCATTCATGCCATGGAAAGGTTATAACTATGAGGACGCTATTGTATTGAACGAACGTGTTGTTCGCGAGGATATACTCACTTCGGTTCACGTTGATGAATATTCACTAGAAGTGCGTGAAACAAAACGCGGTATGGAAGAATTGACTTCTGATATACCTAATGTGAGTGAAGATGCTACAAAAGACCTCGATGAACGTGGAATTATTCGTGTTGGCGCTCATGTTAACCCCGGAGATATTCTTATTGGTAAGATTACTCCTAAGGGGGAATCAGACCCTACACCCGAAGAAAAACTTCTTCGAGCTATCTTTGGTGATAAAGCAGGTGATGTGAAAGATGCTTCACTTAAAGCAAATCCTTCACTTAAGGGTGTGATTATTGGTTCAAATCTATTCTCTCGTGCGGCGAAAAAGAAAAAAAGCAAAAGCGCAAACGCTCAATTGCCTAAGCTTGATGAAGAATATGAAGAAAAACTAAACTCTTTGAAAGATTTACTTGTAGAAAAACTGTTGGTTTTGACATCGGGTAAAACTTCTCAAGGGGTGAAGGATTTCATTGGTTCTGATATTATACCAAAGGGTGCTAAATTTACAGCATCGTTACTTAAAGGTATAGATTTTGATACTATAAATTTAAGTAAGTGGACTGCAGATGCCCATTGCAATGATATGATTCGTGCTACAATCGTTAATTATCTTCGTAAATCGAAAGAGATAGATGCCGAATTACGACGTAAGAAATTTGACATTTCGATAGGCGACGAGTTACCTTCGGGAATTATGCAATTGGCAAAAGTTTATGTTGCTAAAAAACGTAAAATCAGTGTAGGAGATAAGATGGCTGGTCGCCACGGTAACAAAGGTATCGTATCTCGAATTGTGCGTCAAGAAGACATGCCATTCCTTGCCGATGGTACAACTGTTGACATCGTATTGAATCCGCTTGGTGTGCCTTCTCGTATGAACCTTGGACAGATATTTGAGACTGTGTTAGGTTGGGCTGGTCGTGAGTTAGGTGAAAAATTCGCAACACCAATTTTTGATGGAGCAAGTCTTGATGATCTTAACGAGTGGACAGATAAAGCCGGTCTTCCTCGGTATGGGCGCACATATCTATATGATGGAGGAACAGGCGAACGTTTTGACCAACCTGCAACAGTGGGTGTGATATATATGTTGAAACTTGGTCACATGGTTGAAGATAAGATGCATGCTCGTAGCATTGGTCCATATTCACTTATTACTCAACAACCACTTGGCGGTAAGGCTCAATTTGGTGGTCAACGTTTTGGGGAAATGGAAGTTTGGGCTCTTGAGGCATTTGGTGCCGCTCACATTCTTCAAGAAATTCTTACAGTTAAGAGTGACGATGTTACCGGACGAAGCAAGGCTTATGAGGCTATTGTTAAAGGTGATCCAATGCCTCCTGCAGGAATCCCCGAATCACTTAATGTGCTTTTACATGAGCTACGTGGCTTAGGCTTGAGTATCAACTTACAACAATAATAATCGCATTTATAATCAATTGGTATATGGCTTTTAGAAAAGACAATAAAATAAAGACCGGATTTTCCAAAATCGCAATTGGGCTAGCATCGCCTGAAGAGATTTTGGAAAAATCAAGCGGTGAGGTTTTGAAACCTGAAACAATAAATTATCGCACATATAAGCCTGAACGTGACGGTTTGTTTTGCGAACGCATTTTCGGTCCACAAAAGGATTATGAATGTCATTGCGGTAAATATAAACGCATAAGATATAAAGGTATTGTCTGCGATCGATGTGGTGTAGAAGTAACCGAGAAAAAAGTGCGTCGTGAACGTATGGGGCACATTAAACTTGTTGTGCCTGTGGCTCACATTTGGTATTTCCGTTCTTTGCCTAATAAAATCGGTTATTTATTGGGTCTTCCTTCAAAGAAACTCGATGCAATTATATATTACGAACGTTATGTAGTTATTCAACCGGGTATCGTTGAGGAAGTTCAACAAAATGATCTTTTATCAGAGGAAGAATATTTTGATATCATCGATAAGTTGCCTAAAGAAAATCAACTTCTTGAAGATGGAGATCCGAATAAGTTTATCGCTAAGATGGGTGCTGAAGCAATTTATGAATTGCTCCAACGCATAGATCTTGATGATTTATCATATAAATTGCGTCATCAAGCCGATACAGACGGCTCACAACAGCGTAAAACCGAGGCCCTTCGCCGTTTGCAAGTGGTAGAATCGTTCCGTGCGTCTCGCAATGTGAATCGTCCTGAATGGATGATATTGCAAGCTGTGCCTGTGATTCCACCCGAATTGCGCCCATTGGTGCCTCTTGATGGTGGACGTTTTGCGACTAGTGACTTGAATGATTTATATCGTCGTGTAATCATTCGTAACAATCGTTTGAAGAGACTCATTGAGATAAAAGCTCCGGAAGTAATTTTACGTAATGAAAAGCGTATGCTTCAAGAAGCTGTCGATTCACTATTGGATAACTCACGTAAGTCGTCGGCAGTTAAAACTGAGGCCAACCGACCGCTTAAATCTCTGTCTGATAGCTTGAAAGGGAAACAAGGTCGTTTCCGCCAAAACCTTCTTGGTAAACGAGTTGACTATTCGGCACGTTCGGTAATCGTCGTTGGTCCTGAATTAAAAATGCACGAATGCGGTCTTCCTAAGAATATGGCAGCAGAGCTTTATAAGCCATTCGTTATCCGCAAACTTATTGAACGAGGTATCGTTAAGACCGTGAAGTCGGCAAAGAAAATTGTTGATCGCAAAGAACCGGTCGTATGGGATATTCTTGAATATGTTATGAAGGGACATCCTGTGTTGCTTAACCGTGCTCCAACACTTCACCGTCTTGGTATTCAAGCATTCCAGCCAAAGATGATTGAAGGTAAAGCTATTCAATTGCATCCGCTTGCATGTACGGCGTTCAATGCCGACTTTGATGGTGACCAAATGGCAGTTCACTTGCCTCTTGGTAACGAGGCTATTCTCGAAGCTCAAATGCTCATGCTTGGAGCTCACAATATTCTTAACCCGGCTAACGGTGCGCCTATCACTGTGCCTTCTCAAGATATGGTGCTTGGACTTTATTATATCACTAAACTTCGTAAAGGTGATAAAGGTGAAGGTTCAAAATTCTATGGTCCGGAGGAAGCTGAAATCGCATATAATGAGGGTCGTGTAACTCTTCATGCTCCTGTTTCGGTTGTTGTTGAAGATATTGATGAGAATGGTAATACTGTTACTCGTCTTATTGAAAATACTTCGGTAGGTCGTGTACTTGTAAACCAATATGTGCCAAAAGAAATTGGTTATGTTAATGAAATTCTCTCAAAGAAATCATTACGTACAATCATCAGTAAGGTTATTAAGAAATGCGGTATTCCACGTTCGGCTCAGTTCCTTGATGACATTAAGAATCTTGGATACAAAATGGCATTTAAGGGCGGTCTTTCATTTAACCTTGGTGACGTAATCATTCCTGCCGAAAAAGAGCAACTTGTTAAGGAAGGTAATGAGCAAGTGCAAGAAGTTTTGGCTAACTATTCAATGGGTTTCATTACCAACAACGAACGTTACAATCAAATTATCGATATTTGGACGCATGTAAACTCTCGCTTGTCAGATACATTGATGAAGCAAATTTCTGCCGACCAGCAAGGTTTCAACCCTGTGTTTATGATGCTTGATTCGGGAGCTCGTGGTTCAAAGGATCAAATTCGTCAGCTCTCAGGTATGCGTGGTCTTATGGCTAAACCTCAAAAAGCTGGTGCTGAAGGAGGGCAGATTATTGAAAACCCAATTCTTGCGAACTTTAAGGAAGGTCTTTCGGTGCTTGAGTACTTTATCTCTACTCACGGTGCTCGTAAGGGTCTTGCCGATACTGCGTTGAAGACAGCCGATGCTGGTTATTTGACTCGTCGTCTTGTTGACGTGGCTCACGATGTGATTATACAAGAAGAGGATTGTGGTACATTGCGTGGTCTTGTTTGTACTGAAATTAAAAATAATGACGAGGTTGTTGCGTCACTTGGCGAACGTATTCTTGGTAGAGTATCGGTTCACGATATCGTTGACCCAATTTCAGGAGAACTTATTGTTGGTGCCGGTGATGAAATAAATGATGCCGCAGCCGATCGCATTAATGCTTCTCCTATTGAATCAGTTGAAATCCGTTCGGTATTGACTTGTGAAGCTAAGCATGGAGTATGTGCTAAATGTTATGGTCGAAACTTGTCAAATAACCGACTTGTTCAGAAGGGAGAAGCTGTTGGTGTAATTGCAGCTCAATCAATTGGTGAACCGGGTACTCAGTTGACACTTCGTACATTCCACGTGGGTGGTGTTGCGTCAAATATTGCTGCTGTTTCATCTTTGACATCGCGTTATGATGGAGTCCTTGAAATAGAAGAACTGCGCACTGTCACAACTACAGAAGTAGGTCCAAACGGGCAACCGGTAGAAGTGGTTATTGGTCGCCTTGCCGAAATGCGTATCATCGAACCAAAGACTAAGATGATGTTGACAAATGCTAATATTCCATACGGTTCAAAACTTTATTTCAAAAATGGCGACACATTGAAAAAAGGCGATGTGATTTGTGAATGGGACCCATTCAACGCTGTAATTGTGAGTGAAGTTGCCGGTAAAATTGAGTTCAATAATGTAATAGAAAACGTAACATACCGTGTTGACTCTGATGAGCAAACTGGTCTTCGTGAAAAGATTATTATTGAATCAAAAGACCGAACTAAAGCTCCCGAAGCTAACATTGTTGACTCTAATGGTCAAATCATCAAAACATACGCACTTCCGGTGGGAGCGCACTTGATGGTTGACGAAGGTGCTGAATTAAAAGTTGGTGAAATTTTCGTTAAGATACCTCGTGCAACGGGTAGTGCCGGTGACATTACCGGTGGTCTTCCCCGTGTTACAGAGTTGTTTGAAGCTCGCAACCCATCTAACCCTGCTATAGTTTCAGAAATCGATGGTGAAGTTAAGTTTGGAAAGGTGAAACGTGGTAACCGTGAAATTTCAGTTACATCAAAACTTGGTGAAGTTAAGAAATATCTTGTGCCATTGTCAAAACAAATTCTTGTACAAGAAAACGACTATGTGCGTGCAGGTACACCACTCTCAGATGGAGCTATTACTCCCGCAGATATTCTTAATATCATGGGACCGACAGCTGTTCAAGAATATATTGTGAACGAAGTGCAAGATGTATATCGAATGCAAGGTGTGAAGATTAATGACAAGCACTTTGAAGTGATTGTACGTCAGATGATGCGCAAGGTTAACATTCTTGATCCGGGAGATACCGGATTTCTTGAACAACAAGTTGTTGACAAACGTGATTTCATGGAAGAAAACGACCGTATTTGGGGTAAGAAAGTTGTTGTTGATGCCGGGGATTCAGATAATGTGAAGCCAGGTCAAATAATCACTGCTCGCAAACTCCGCGATGAAAATTCGGCATTAAAACGTCGTGACCTTAAAACTATAGTTGTTCGTGACGCAGTACCTGCTACATCAGAACAAATTCTTCAAGGTATCACTCGTGCGGCATTGCAAACATCAAGCTTTATGTCGGCAGCTTCATTCCAAGAAACAACAAAAGTACTTAATGAAGCCGCAATTAATGGCAAAGTAGATATGCTAAGTGGTATGAAAGAAAATGTGATATGTGGACATTTGATTCCAGCCGGAACCGGTTTGCGTGAATATGAGCGACTTGTAGTAGGAGGGAAAGAAGATGTCGATGGCATTTTTTCAAACACAAGTGATGTACTCGATTTGTCAAGAAAATAGGGTTAATCTATAAATAATTAGGATATGACCACAAACTTTATGGGTTTGTGGTCATTCTTTTGCAATGGGTTTATCATTAAACAAATAAGATTTATTGTCTTAATGAATAGGATTTATCTATAAATTTCACATTATTATATTATTAATGAGCGAAATATCATTGCAAATTCGTAAATTTGTCTGATTTATTTGGCTTAATCTATTTGAATTTTGAACAAGAAATATATACTATTTTATTAATTTAACATTATGTTTATGCAAAAAATCTTTTCACGATTTTTGATTTCGCTCGTAGTTGTAATGAGCGGTATCGTTATTGCACAAGCTCAAAGCCTCGCACACAAGAAAGGTGTGGTTCGCATCAAATTGCAAGCCGAAGTCGCAAAGTCGGTCGGCAATAGAATATTAACCGCTACCAATGGGGTATTAAGTGTTGGAGTCAGTCCATTGGATGTTTCTGCTCGAAAAGTGAAGGCTATGAGTATGCGAAGGGTATTCCCTTATAGTGCGCAGTATGAAGCTCAGATGGCACAGTTTGGGTTAGATCGTTGGTATGAAGTGACATTTGATGAGGCTATCAATCCTAAGGAAGCTCAGCGCATTTTTAGTCAGACCGCCGGGGTGCAATCTGCCACATGCAAAGTGCCTATGGTATTGAGTGAAACAGGTTTATATAAGACAGTCGGTACACTTTCTGCCGAAACTCGACCCACATCAATGCCATTCAACGACCCTCGATTGAACAGCCAATGGCATTATAACAACACCGGAACATTGGGGACAAGTGTTGTGGGTGCAGATATAAACCTTTTTAAGGCGTGGGAAACAACTACGGGAGTGAGTGATGTTATTGTCGCAGTCATAGACGGCGGTATAGATTATACACACGAAGACCTTGCTTCAAATGTATATGTAAATCAAGCGGAGTTACATGGCGTAGTAGGTCAAGATGACGATGGTAATGGTTATATTGACGATATCTATGGTTGGAATTTTTGCACCAATTCAAAGGATATTTATCCACACGCTCATGGAACACATGTTGCCGGTACGATTGGTGCTGTAAATAACAATGGTATTGGTGTATGTGGTATCGCCGGAGGTAATGGCACAATTGGCAGCGGTGTAAAGATGCTTTCATGCCAAGTGTTTGATTCCCGTTCGGGTTCGGGCGATGGAGATTTTGCTGCGGCAATTGTGTATGCTGCAAACAATGGAGCCAATATTGCCAATTGTTCATGGGGTTGGAGTAGCCCCGATTACTATGAACAAGATGTCATTGATGCAATCAACTATTTTACATCAATGAATCGTGGCAAGAATATTAATGGCGGAATAATGTTTTTTGCAACCGGTAACGAAGGGGCAACCGGTAACTATTATCCCGCATGCTATGATAAAGTTGTGGCAGTAGGTTCTATGACATCAGATTTTACAATAGCTCCATATTCAAACTATGGCTCGTGGGTTGATATCGTAGCGCCTGGGGGGCTTCTCGATTTTGGTGAAGTTCATGGCGTGTTGAGCACGCTTCCCGGCAATCAATATGGATTTAATGAAGGTACATCAATGGCAACGCCTCATGTAACCGGTATTGCCGCGCTTGTTGTTTCGCAATATGGAAATGCTGCAATTCCGGTTGAGACTATTCGCCAACAAATCATCACTTCTGTTAACGATATATATAAATATAATCAAGGAGCCGAAGGGTTACATGGTGCAGGTTATATAGATGCCGCAAAAGCACTCCAAATGGATAATAGCGGAGTCGCACCCGAAGCGGTATCCACAATTTCGGCTCTTGCCGCTCAAGACAATATTACTATTAGTTGGGTTATTCCGGCGGCAAGCGACAAAAATGTAAACTATCATCTACTTTATTACAGTACAGAGGAGTTTAATGCTGAAAGTGATTTGTCGGTTATTGATAATGTGACGATCGATACAAAATTCCTTGAATCGGGTGATACAACAACATACGAATTGGCTGGACTTCAACCTATGACCACCTATTACATTGCTATGAAGGCGGTGAACCGTTGGGGAGATATGTCGGCTCTTTCTCCTATTGTAAAAGCAACTACTAATGCCGGTCCGAAAATGACAGTTGACAAAACAACAATGTCATTTACAGTAAAGCCCGAAACACAAGGCGGTGCTACGTTTACTATTGGTAATGATGATGAAGGTTTGTTGAAATGGAATGCCTATATTGGAACATCTCAATACACAGTTTCTACCCGGTCGGTAACGAAGGCCGCTCCCGGAGCATTGACTGCATATAAAGGCAAACTTGGTATCAAGCCATTTGCAACCAATACTATATTTAAAACATCTGATTATATCGCCGGGGAATATCCCATAGAGTTTAAATATTTCAATTCGATTTATGCCTATGTCGGAGATGAAGACCTATCACTGCCACAATCAATGGCGCAATGGTTTTATGTTGATGCTGAGAAATATCCCGATGGATTTAACCTTACAGCGTTGAAAGTGAATAGTATCTATGGCGAGAATCCGACATTCCAAATTTATAAAGGTAGTAATATCTCTAATGCTACTCTTATTCAAGAGTTTACTCCTTATTTTTACTCTGATGGCATTATGCGTCCTGATGAACAAATGTATTTTGCTCCTGGAGAATCATTCTGGGTGGTTGTTCACTTCCCTGCAGGACAAAAAGACTATCCTCTTGGTCTTGCGACTGTTGAAGATGAAGTGTTCTCTTCTTACTCATATATGAGTACCGACATGGGAAAAACCTGGATAACTATGACCGATGCGCTGAGAGGCTCAAATTATGAAACAATTGCCAACAAAGCCGGTTGGGCAATCACTGCAGTGAGCCAAAACCCCGCATGGGAAAAACTCATGACACTCACTCCGTCTCAAGGACAAGTGAAATATGGCGAAACTCAAGTAGTTACTATGGCAACCGATGGTCAACCACTTGTTAATGGTACATATAAATTCAATATTCACTTTAACACAAATGAAAGTGAAAAAAATACTATTGTCATTCCTGTTACAATGACAGTTAGTGGCAATGCTCCGGCAATGACTCCTGCCAAAGTTGTAAATTTTGGTAATCTCCTTGTGGGCGAAAGCAAGACACTTACTGTTGAAGTGTTTAATGAGGGTTATGGAGCGTTTGGCTACTATGGGGCATTGAGTGGCAATCGCATATCTTCAACTTCTGAGCACTTTAAAGCTCCTACATATATAAATGGTGGGTTCCCTGCTCGCGCTTATACTACTTTTGATGTGACATTTGCTCCACAATCAGCCGGAAGCCATACAGGAAATATTGTGTTTAAACATGCTGACAACTCAGAATTTAAGATCACGGTTACTGGTGTAGCAACCGATCCGGCAAAAATAGCAATAGCTCCCGATACTATTGATGTTGGTGCACTTGATATTGACTCGACTGCTGTTACTAAAGAATTTTCAATTAAAAACGAGGGAAATTATCCATTGGAATATGTATTCCCTAAATTCTCTGATCGTCAACTCGAAAATCAAGGCAAGGCCGCTCACCGTTTTGGATATGTCGCAACTACCAATCTCAATGGAGCGACTGATTTCACATACGATGGCAAACCATTGCTAATAGGTAGCACCGACATTACTTCGTCTTACGATGATAATACATATTTATCAAAACAAATCGCTATCGGTTTTGCATTCCCATTCTATGGCAAGACTTACGAATATGCATATATCACAAGCTATGGGGGTATCGCATTCGGCACAGGTGAATATGCTTATCGTAGCCCATTGAGCGAAAGTGCATACGGACTTGAAGGTGTTCCATATATCTCGGCATATGGTTATCAATTGGCTATGGGACCACAATCAAAAATATCATACGCTAAACAAGATGGTAAATTTGTGGTAAATTATGAGAATGTATTGGCATTGGTTTATGACCAGGAATATACCCCAATATCATTCCGCATCGCACTTTCTACAACCGGTGATATTGAAATTTTCTACGATAGCTATGATCCAATGTCAATGAATCTATTCCAAGGCGGTTCTACTCTTTATTGCGGTATCTTGGACGGAGAAGGTAAAGACCCATTGACTGTTACATCGGCCGACATTGCCGATTATTGGTCAACAAATGATGACCCGGCTGGTGATGTTTACGCATATTTCACCAACCAATCATCGGTGAAGTTCTTAGCGCCTAAACCCAATTTCATTACAGCATTGACCAACCCGTATGGAATCGTGAATCCGGGAGAAAGCATCAATCTCATCGCAACACTTAAAGCTAATGGTTCAATGTTTGCGGGTGCTACATTCAATAATCTCATTGTAATGAGCAATGATCCATACAATGGTACTTCACACGTTCGCTTCGAAGCAAACATTATCGGTAGCACTCTTGCTCCGCAATTGGCACTTGAAAATGAAACAATTGATTTTGGTGAAGTATTCCGTACATCTGTGGCACAGTTGCCATTGACAATCAAAAATACTGGTACCGATACATTGGTTGTTGACACTGTATATGCAGCAAGTGGTGTTGTGACACTTAAATCAATCAATGGTTTTAAGATTCCTGCAGGTCTTTCTAAAGATGTAATAATCACATTACCTACCGATAAAGAAGGCAGCTATGCCGATAATATCGAAATCAAAACCAATGCCGGTAATACTACAGCTTTAGTGAAAGGGACTGTTATAGGTTGTCCTGAAATTGAGTTGAATTATTCATCTATCGATTCAGTTCTTTTGAGTGGAACTCCATTGAAGAAACCGTTAACAATTACCAATACGGGTAATGAATCGCTTGTTTACTCGATTACTCCAAACCCTGAATATTTCTCATTCAGCGATCTTGGCGATGTCACAAATGTTGCCTACTCTTATAGCGCTTCAGTTGATGACAAGAGTGTCTCATTTGAATGGATTGATATCGAAACTACCGGTCTTGGCAAACAAAACAATTTCACATACTACAACGCCAACGACTATGTTGAAGTGACACTTCCATTTGAATTCCCATTCTATGGCAAGAAATACAACAAGATGTATATTTACAACACCGGTTTTGTGTCATTCACTAAACGTAACGATGACAAGATTTGGCCCGAACCCCCTGCGGAGTTCCCCGGAGGTACTGTTTATACAAATATTATCGCACCATATTGGGGGCTCCACACTTGCGACCAAAGCAAGACTGCCGGGACTTATCACTATATGACCGACGATATGGTTGTCGTATCATGGATGGAATATGGAAACTCTATGAATATGGGTGTTTGTTATCAGCTCATCATGAAGAAAGATGGATCGTTCAAGTATCAATACAAAGGTTATGGTGAATATGCTATCATTTATGGAATCTTTGGTCTTGCCGGTCTTTCTAACGAAGATGGTACTGAGGGAATCCGCATTCCTGAACGCTATGTGGCATTCAACAACGCTGTCCAATTTTTCCCGGTGGTTGAAAATACTGTCGTTTCTGAAGGTAGTCGTGTTGTTGACATTGATGTGCTCACCGATAAATTGGCAGGTCAATACAATAGTAATATCGACATCAATACCAATGTTCCGGGCAGAGAAAAGATTCAAATACCTATCAATCTCACCATTACAGGTGAAGCCAAACCGGTATTTCCAACCGATTCTATCATTGTGGAACGTGTAGTTGGTCACTATGATGACCCATCGGCGGGACCTATTACACAAATGGGAGCCAACTACGAGGCATTCTTCAACATTGTAAATGAAGGTACTGCACCATTCACAATCACTCATATTAAAAACGGAGGTCCCGGATACGAATCAGAAGATTGGTGGACAGGTGAAATGGTTTGGTATCCATTGTTTATGACTTATTATGAGGCTGAAGAGGTTGATTGGATTACAGGTGAACCCACCGGAAATAAATCATGGACGCAATATTATGATTATACTCCTATTACAGTAGGTGTATCACCTCAAGGGGTGTCGGTTCCTGTAATGTATGATATTGCAAGCCAAGTAGGCACATACGATGTTCCGTTGACATTCTTCTATAATGACAACGATTCGGCGGTTGTAAATATCCGGTTTATTGTTACTCCTGCTCCGGTGATGTCTTTAGATAAAGAGGAGATTAGGGTAGCAAATGTATCTGACGAGTATGTGGGCACCGACTCGGTTAAAATTAGTAATAACGGAGAATATAAGTTATCATACGAGCTTCGTCTCGATCCAACCGGAGAAGGCGAAGTTGTAGAAGATGAAGACTTAGATGGCGGTGGCATAGCCCCGGCTATGGTTGCCCGAATTTTATCGGCTGAAGCCGACTCTGTCCTTCGCCAAAAAATCAAGACTCCTGTGAAAGCATTTGAAAAAGCTGAGGTTTCGTTATTGGACGCTCCTAAAGATTTTCCATATCGTAATGCGCTTTATTATTCGACAGCTACCGGAAACAATACTACTTATCAGTATGGTACAGGTAATACATTTGGTGAATACAAGGCAGCAACCTATTATGTGGCTCCCGATAGCGGCTTTAATATTTCACACATCTACACAGCCACTTATATAGCCGACCTGAAAGATGTTGATATTAAGGTTGAGATAATCAAAGGTAACGATGTTGAAGGAACCACAGTATTAGGAAAGGGTACTTTCCATATCGATGAGCTTGAAACAGCAAGTTTTGTGGTTATACCATTGGATCGAGCGGTTTATATGGCACCCGGTCAAGACTTCTATGTTGTGATAACTTATCCTGTAGGCGTTGAATATCCGGCTTATCTATCTTTCAAAGAAGAAGGCGTGGAAAGTAACCGATTCATGGGATATGTTGAGGGATATGGATGGTTTGACGTGGCTACAATGTTTGAAGAACAATATGGCTCTCTTGGTTATATAATGACATGTTTGGAAACAAAAGAGGGTTATGCATGGGTGAAAATGCTCAATCCCGAAGCCGATAAATCGGGGACTATTGCTCCGGGAGAGTCATTTAATGTTAAATTTGGACTTGACGCAGCATCGGCTCCTTTAGAAAAGGGGAATAAAGCTATGCTTGTGATTAAATCAAATGATCCGCAACAGCCGGTTGTAAACTTCCCGATATGGTTGGATAAGAACGGAGCGCCGGTAGTGGAGGGGCCATCTAATTACATTTATGCTAAGGAAGGTGCTTTAACGACAGTTGTATTTAATGTTACCGAACCCGATGGAGATGGATTCACTATCAGACTTGACGATTCAGGAAAATTATCAAAAATATCGTCAATAAAAGCGGCAGATAATACAGATGTGGTTGTGTCAATAGCCGAAGATGGACAAATGGCGACAATAGAAGCCACAGCATCGCAGTTGCTCATTTCGGTTGATGTGACACCAACCTATGGTGATGCCGGTTCATATACTCTCTCGGTTACAGCAACCGACACGATGAATAATGAGTCGCAATCGGTGGCAAATTATCTTGTGATTGACTCTAACCGTGCCCCACAAGTGGTCGCTACCACCGATTATATGAAAATGAAGAAAACTACAACAAGTGATATTATTACTTTTGATGATTTCTTTGTTGACCCCGATGGTGATGAGCTTATGTATGAGTTGACCCTATCGGCTACCGGAGTGGTTACTGCATATAAAGCCGATCGCAGCGTTATCTTTGTAGGTGACAATGTGGGTATAGTAATTGTGCGCATTACAGCCACCGACCCGGCAGGGGCTCAAGCGGTATATGCGTTTGAACTTGAAGTTACCGAAGATAGTGGTATTGATAATGTTAATATAGATTCAAAAGTCGAGGTTTATCCTAACCCGGTTGTTTCAATGTTAAATGTGGAATGTGACTTTAATAGCGATGATGTCAACTATCGCATATATGGAGCAAACGGAAAAATCGTTTATGATAAGACCGGAACTTGTGTAAATGGGCAAGTTGAATCAATAAATGTAGAGTCTCTCCCTATAGGCTTATATTTGCTTAAAGTCTCTACAAAAGAAGGAGTATCGGTATATCCGATAGTAAAGCAATAATCCACTCTGAAAAGAGATAATATTTAAGAAATGCTCACTATTAAAAGTGGGCATTTCTTATTTGATGCTACCTAATAAAAAAACCTCACACTTCAACAGTGGGAGGTTTTCTCAAGGTTTTATATTAGTTTGTCTTACATAAGAGCGGTAAACGAGACTCGAACTCGCGACCCTCAGCTTGGGAAGCTGATGCTCTACCAACTGAGCTATTACCGCAATAATATTCTGCAAAGATACATTAATTTTTTAGCTTATTCTCTATTTTCACGTTTTTTTTACTAAAATCTTGTTTTAAGTTTTTACGATGTGGATTCTCTATTGTATAAATATGATAATATATTTGCTATATTTGCAAATGTAAAATATTTATTGATGATTGAAGGTTTGATAGGAAATAATATATTGCTGTTTTTTACGCAAGGAGCTCACTTTTTATTGCTGACACTTTTTTCAATAAAGTTGTTGAGCCAACCACGAATAAGGATAAAATTGTTTTTGGGTTTGATGTTGACTTTTTGGGTGTTACTTCATGTTAAAGATTTAATGATTTATCATAATGAGGTAGTGATTTCTCAAGAACATCTTAATTGGATTACAATGACCGACCAATTGACGATACCATTTTGTGTGATTTTTCAAATGGAAGTAATTCACCCAAAGTGGTTAAATTGGACAAAAACAATGATAGCTATATCCCCATTTGTGTTGTTGTTTGTAATATATAATATCGCACCATCATCGGTGATCGTGTATTTGTCATTAGCTTTAACTATAGCATACGCATTGTTTATAGTGATATATACAGCTATACAATGCAACAAAATGCCTCGAAATTATCCAAATCGACGTGCGGCTTTTATATTGGTTAATTCTTTAGTTGTGGGATTTTTTGCATGGGTGTTATCGTGTGTGTTGTATCAACCAATGTCGGATATAGTGTATTATATTGTGTCGGGAATGGCATGGGCTGTTATATTCTATACAATAGAGAATATATATACCGAGCAACAATTAGTTGAAGAACCTGATTTTGTAGCTGAGAATTCGACTCCGGTTCATGAATATCCATTTGCCGATTCATTTAGTCAATTAATGGAAGTAGAACAGGCTTATCTCAATCCTGAAATCTCTATTGCAGAGGTTGCTCGACAAATAGGTACCAATCGCAGTTACCTTTCCGATTTTTTAAATCATAGTTGTAATTCCTCGTTTGTTGATTATGTAAATAATTTACGATTAGAATATGCCGAAAATTTAATGAGAAATGATATGACGCTTTCGATAGAAGCGATGGCAATTTTGTCAGGTTTTAATTCGTTGTCAACATTTCGTAGAGCATTTAACAAGAAATATGGTGTAACGCCATCAAAATATCGACAGAATTTATACAAAGCCACAAAACAATAATATTGATAAAATATCCGCTTTTTACCCCAATTTTGATAAAATGCACCTTAAATTTGTTGAAATGACGCAAAATTTGTGACGATATTATACTATATTTGTAATGTTAAAGCCATGATAAAGCATGATGAATACTGTAGTTAAATATTTAATTATAATCATTTCAACAATGACGATGATGCAATGCACGGTATCGGAGTCTCGACAAGTTCCAATAGTTCCTATAGAACAATTTCTACCCGGTGATATTGCATTTCGTCGAGGTGAAAGCATGGTGAGTGAAGTTGTGATGTATAATGATGTAGATGGTAAATATTCTCATGTAGGAATTGTTGTGGATAGTGATAGTGGGTTGATGGTTGTTCACTCTGTTCCAGGTGAGAACGCTAAAAATCCAAATTATGATTTAATCGTAATTGAATCTATTGAAAGATTCTTTGCGCCTGAGGTTGCTGAAAAGGGTGAAATTTTAAGAATGGACTTGGATTCTTCGCAACGAAGTTTATTAAGCAAATTTGCAATAGAAAAGGTGTGCCAAAAAGTGCCGTTTGACCATAATTATGATTTATCAGATACTACAAAACTTTATTGTACCGAATTATTGCAACATTTATATGAAAAGATAGGAGTTGACCTTGCGCAAGGTCGGATAACGTCAATTAATGTGCCGGGAATGAGCAATGATTATATAATGCCGTCAGACATATATCATAATAATAAACTTAAATCAATATTTATTTACTAACTCTATTTATTAACTCTTAAACACAGTTTGATTATGAAGAAACTATTTTTTGTTTTAGTGTGTGTGTTTGCTTTAATGGCAACATCGTGTGGTGGTGATTCGGCAACTCCTGCAGGTGCGGCAGCTGAATGTATTGAACTAATCAAAGCCAAAGACTATGAAGGTTTTGTTGAAACAATCAAGATGAGCGAGAATGCAACACCCGAAGAAATTGAACAAGCAAAACAAATGTATGTGTCTTTGTTCAAAGATAAAGGTGAAAAGCAAATGGAAAAGAAAGGCGGTATTGAATCATACACTCTTGTTAGTGAAGAACTTGCCGAAGATGGTAAAACTGCAAAAGTAAAATACGACGTAACTTATGGCGATGGCTCTGTTGACACTCAAAAATTCAATATGGTATTGGTCGATGGAGAGTGGAAACAAGAAATGAAAAAATAATTTCCTGATATTTAACTATAAAAGGGCATTGGAGCTACAGTAACATTAAATGTCTAAAAGGATTTAATGATATTTTGAAACCGAAGAAAGAGGTGAGTCAATCTCAATTTTGACTCACCTCTTTGTATTGCAATAAAGAATTTATTGCAATGTTGATTATTTGATGGCGGTGGCAATCTTGTTTTCGAGTTGTGATTTAATGTCACCAAGACTGGTAACGACCTCAAATTTTCCATCGGGAGTTGCGACAACGACAACCGGTATGTTTTGTCCTACGCCAAATGCTTCGGCTGTTTTTGCGCATTTTTCGATGTCGGCATAAAGGAATTCGGCTTTACCTGAATATTTTGCGGCAAGTTCCTCAACGATAGGTTTGGCTTGTTTGCAGGGACCACACCAGGTGGCGCCAAACTCAATCACAGTTACATGACCTGTAGCTTGTACGGTCGCAGGTGTGACCAAACCATTGGCTGGAATTTCTTGTAATATTACTTTATTTGTAGCTTTGTCGGTATATGTGATAACGGCATTGGCATTATTGCTTGTAGCATCAACACTATCGTTAGAAGCAACTACCTCAGATTCGACTATGACAGAATCCTGAACGTTTTTATTGTTATCGCTTGATGCGCATGAAGCTACAAACATTGATAAGATTGTCGCGATAAATAAAAATTTAATCTTTTTCATATCTTCAAATTATTAGTTACGAGTTATTTTATCCATGTTTTAACGATTTCGGCAATATATACATTGTGTAGTGACCCACCGGGAGCTTCATTATACCATTTTGCCAATGATTCTTTATCGAGAAATTTTTCGGGGCTTAACGTGTCGGTATAAAGGACTTTGCAGTCAAAAACTAATCGGGCTTCTTCAAATGTAATTTGACCTGTGGGTAATGTTTTTGCAGTTAATCCTTCAAAATGCATTTTGTCAAAATTGCGACCGCTTTCTTTTCCCATTATGCCAAGTATTTTTTTCTTATCGTTGTCGAAAAACGAAAGAGTGAATCGGTGTGTATCACTAATGAATGTGTCGGTATATCGCTCGGGTCTCACATAAATGGTCGCTACATGTTTTCCCCACAATTCACCAATACCTCCCCAGCTTGCAGTCATCATGTTGAAGTTGTCGGAAGTGCCTGATGTAACGAGCATCCAGTCAGTCGCAATCAACTTAATGAAATTGTCGTTGATTTCAATAGGATTAATCTCTTTCATAGTTAAAACTTTTTATATAACAAAGGAGCACACACATCGATAAATCGCAACGTGTATGCTCCAATCTTTGCTTATTATTATAGGCTCAAAGCCCTAACTTGCTAATTTATTAAGCGAGTGCAGCATTAGTGTTGCGCACAGCGTCGGCACTTTTCTTGAAGAGTGCTTTTTCTTCGTCGTTAAGGTCAAATTCAACGATTTTTTCGATACCACCTTTACCGAGGATACAAGGAACACCGATGCAGATGTCGCTTTCGCCATATTCGCCTTCGAGCAATGCGCTACAAGGGATAAGTTTCTTTTGGTCGTGGATTACAGCAGCAGCCACTTGTGCAGCAGCAGCACCTGGAGCATACCAAGCCGATGTTCCAAGAAGACCGGTCAAAGTAGCACCACCAACCATAGTATCAGCAGCAACTTTTGCAAGAGTATCTGCTTCGAGAAGTGTTGAAGCAGGAATACCACGATATGCAGCATAACGAGTCAAAGGAATCATTGTAGTATCACCGTGACCACCGATTACTATACCTTCGATTTCGTTAGGATTAGCGTTAAGTGCTTGGCTCAAATAAAATTTGAAACGTGCGCTGTCGAGTGCTCCACCCATACCGATGATGCGGTTTTTAGGAAGACCGCTTGTTTTGTGGATAAGATAAGTCATTGTATCCATTGGGTTAGATACACACACGATAACTGCATTAGGAGAATATTTCAAAACGCTATCAGTAACAGATTTTACGATACCAGCGTTAACACCGATAAGTTCTTCGCGAGTCATACCTGGTTTGCGAGGAATACCTGAAGTGATAACTACTACATCGCTACCTGCTGTTTTTTCATAATCGTTAGTAACACCAGTGAGACGAGTGTTGATGTTAAGGATATTAGCAGTTTGCATGATATCCATTGCTTTACCTTCTGAAAGACCTTCTTTGATGTCGATCAATACAACTTCGTCGGCAACACCTGTTGTTACCAATACATTTGCACATGTTGCGCCCACATTACCGGCGCCTACAACTGTAACTTTTGACATAATACTATTATTTATAAATCGATTTATATAATTAATTTTTCAATAATCCATATTTGGATAATATAACAATGCAAATTTAATAATAAATTTGGTTATACTAAAAAAATAACAATAAAAAGCCATGATGATTGTTTGGAAAATGAGTATTTTTGAGCGCAGACGATTGGGCGTTTTAAATACAACAGGCAATATAATTATGTATATAGATGCTTGGAATCCAAGAATTATCTGTAACTTTGTGGTATGAAAGAATTTTTTAAAATTATAAGGAGGTTTGTGTCCCCTTACAAAAGATATCTCGCGCTGAATATTCTGTTTAATATTTTGGCTGCGTTTTTGACATTGTTCTCGTTTGCAATCATCGTCCCGATTTTGGAGATGCTGTTTGAAATTAAACAGGCAACATATAGCTTTATGCCGTGGGGCAGTGGAGATGTTAAGGATGTGGTTATAAATAATTTTTATTATTATACGCAAGAGGTTTTGGCGCAATATGGTGCCTCGGCAACATTGGCTATGCTTGCTGTTCTGTTGGTGATAATGACATTGTTTAAGACAGGAGCCACTTATCTTAGCTCTTATTTTATTGTTCCCATGCGTTCGGGTATTGTGAGAGATATTCGCAACTGTGTATATGATAAAATTGTTACATTGCCTATCGCGTTTTTTACATCGGAACGAAAAGGAGATGTTATTGCTCGAATGAGTGGTGATGTCGCTGAAATCGAAAGCTCTATTATGGCGTCGCTTGATATGATGTTTAAAAATCCGGTGATGATAATAGTGTGTTTGATTATGATGATTACCGTGTCTTGGCAATTGACAGTTTTTGTGTTGGTATTGCTCCCTATTGCCGGGGTGGTTATGGGTAGAGTAGGTAAACGTCTTAAGCGCAAATCGCTTGAGGGTCAAGAACAAATGGGACTAATTATGTCATTTATAGAGGAAACGCTTAGTGGATTGCGTATTATAAAGGCTTTTAATGCTGAAAATAAAGTCAAGAAACGTTTTCATGATGGCACTCAACGATTTTATCGCATATCAAATAATGTAGCGCGTCGTCAGTCTTTGGCACACCCTATGAGTGAGCTGCTTGGAACAACCGCAATCGCTATTGTGTTGTGGTTTGGCGGTACATTAATATTGGGAGGGTATTCCGATATAAATGCGGCAGGATTTATTTATTATATGGTTATTTTTTATAGTATTATAAACCCTGCAAAAGATTTGTCAAAGGCGATGTACTCAATACAAAAAGGATTGGCGTCGATGGAGCGTGTTGATAAAATTCTTAGCAGTGATAATCCAATTAAAGATCCTATAAAACCGGTGTCAATTAAAGAACTAAAGGGTGATATAGAATATAGGAATGTAACATTTAGTTATGGAAATAATACGGTTATTCATAATGTTGATTTACGCATTCCTGCCGGTAAAACTGTGGCTTTAGTAGGACAGTCGGGATCGGGAAAATCAACAATGGCCGACCTTCTGCCTCGTTTCTACGATGTCGATAGCGGTGGCATATTTGTCGATGGGGTGAATATAAAAGACCTCAAAGTATATGACTTGCGTGCGGTAATGGGAAATGTGAATCAAGAAGCGATTTTGTTTAACGATTCATTCTACGGTAATATTACCTTTGGTGTGAAAGATGCCACAATGCAGCAAGTTGAAGAGGCTGCACGAATTGCAAATGCCCACGACTTTATCATGGAATCAGAAAACGGATATGAAACCAATATTGGCGACCGTGGCTGCAAACTATCGGGAGGACAACGTCAACGACTTTCTATTGCTCGCGCCATCCTCAAAAATCCACCTATTTTGATTCTTGATGAAGCGACCTCGGCTCTCGACTCTGAAAGCGAAAAATTAGTGCAAGAAGCACTTGACCGATTAATGAAAGATCGTACAACCCTCGTTATCGCTCACCGATTATCAACAATCAAGAACGCCGATATGATATGCGTTATGCACGAAGGTCGCATAGTTGAAAGTGGTACACATGATGAGTTGCTCGCTCTCAACCGCCATTATAAACGCCTTGTTGATATGCAAAAATTCTAATAACAGAGACTTGTTATTGTCTCATATTTGTTGGATTGTAATTAATAGATTTATCAATATGAAAATTAGAGTTTTTATTGCGACGATATTACTGTCGATTATATTATCTGCAATTGTTAGGGCTGAAGTATATGACCTTCCGGTAACGACATTTGACGGTAAGGATTATTATTACTATGAAGTTAAACCAAAAGAAACGATATATTCATTATCGCACAAATTGGGTGTGTCGCAAGAAGATATGCACCGATATAACCCGGTGTTGGCAGATGGATTGAAGGCGGGCAGTACATTGTATTTCCCTGTTGAAGATTTTGACGTTTCTGATGCCACAATTATACATGAGGTGAAAAAAGGTGAAACGGTTTATGGAATAAGTAAAACTTATAATATGCCGTTAGATGATCTGATTAAGCTTAATCCTTCGGCACAAAACGGAATTAAAGCCGGTGAAAAGCTTATTATCAAAAAGGATAAATCATTGATATCGGATGAGGATAAAGATTTGGTGTTGAAAAATGAGGTTGACAGTCTTGTCCCCAATTCTGACTCAAATACTGATGTCGTTGACAATGATGTTGAGTCTGAGGCAAAAGACGAAACATATAATGTGGCGATAATATTGCCATTTATGTTGCAAAAAGAATCGCAAATGTCGCAAACGACTCGCACATATCTTGATTTTTACAAAGGATTTTTGTTGGCTGCCGATTCGTTGAGGCATGATGGCGCAAATATAAAAATAAGTGTTTTTGATTCGCATCAAAATCCCGATTCGTTAAAGTCATTGCTTCACACCGGTAAATTAAAGAATATGGATGTGATAATTGCGCCTCCCGGTGATGCATCATCGGTAGATGTGTTGGTAGATGCGAGCGATAAGCCTGGAGCAGGGGTGGTAAACTTGTTTTATGCCGGTGACACTACCCATTTGAAATCTCATAACGTATTGCAATTTAGCATAGGTAGAGATGAAATGTATGCCAAGGTTGTTGATAAATTGGTGTCACAATATAAAGATTATATACCTGTAATAATAGGTTCGTCGGTTAATCGAAATAGATTGTTACTAGCTAATGATATTAAACATAAATATAAGGAAAAAGGTGTTTCCTCAAAAGAAATTCTTTTTACACATGATTTGACTCTTGCTGATTTGACATCGGTGCTTGATGCAAAGAAGAAATATATATTTATTCCTATGTCGAGTGCAGAGAAAGAGTTTAAAAAATATGTTGAGGCATTAAAAGAATTTAAAACAGATAAAAAAGCTAATATCGTACTTTTTGGCTATCCCGAATGGATAAATTACAAGGGTTATAATCTTGAGATATTACATGATTTAAATACTGTGATATATTCTCGCTTTTTCTTTGATGTGAATACAAAATGGGCTAAGGCTTATATGCAAAAGTTTAAATCGGTTTTCAAGGCTCCGTTTTTGATGACTCCTCCTGCGCTTGCTGTATTGGGATTTGATAGCGGTTATTATATTTTAAACGCTCTTCGACGAGGAAATGGAGATGTGAAAAAGGGATTATATAAGTCTGAAGGAATGCAATATGGTTTTGACTTTGACGATGCTACACCATCGGCAGGAATTGAAAATAATTCTATCTTCTTTATTCGTTATCGTCAAGATGGCATTGTTTATAGAAAGATGTATTAATTGCAAAAAAATAAAAATTAAATGAAGCGTTGGTTGATTGTGTTGATGATTGGAGTAACTGCCATGATGGGTAATGCTCAAAAATTATATAAATCCCATGTGCATATAGGCGTGAAAGGTGGAGCGACTATGTCGTCGATGTCTTTTTCTCCAAGTGTCGAACAGTCGATGATTAATGGAGTGACCGGTGGCTTTACATTTCGATATGCTGAAGAACGCCATGTAGGACTTATCGCAGAGATAAATATAGCACAAAGAGGCTGGAAAGAAAAGTTTGATGAAGGCGAGCAGTTTGAATATAGTCGTAAACTCACATATTTGCAGATTCCATTATTGACTCATATATTTTTTGGTAGTCAACGATTTAAAGGATTTATAAATTTAGGACCAGAGGTGAGTTATTTGCTGGGTAGCTCAATATCGTCAGACTTTGACTACAATAACATTCAGTCTGTTCCGAACTTTCCATTGGAAAATCGCATGACAGAACAATTGAATATGGATATAGCCAATAAGTTTGATTATGGAATAACAGCCGGAGCCGGCATGGAGTTTAAGTTAAATCGTAAACACTCAATATCTTTAGAGGGGCGTTATTATTTTGGTCTTGGCAATATTTTCTCATCAAGTAAAAAGGATGTTTTTGATGCTTCGCGTCACTCATCTATTATGGTGACACTTGGGTATCACTATCGCATAAAATAATAGTGGCATATTTATTGGATTTCTTTAGCCGGGACTAATTTGGAACTTAGTTCCCATAACACATATATAGGGAAGAATACAGCCGATAAGGTAAAAGGATCGCCGGTAGGGGTAATCATAGCTGCTAGAATTAGAAGCACAACGATAGCATGGCGACGATATGTTGAGAAAAATTCTCGATATAAAAAGCCCATTTTGCCAAGAAGCCAAGCCAAAAGTGGCAATTCAAACACAATACCCATCATGAATGTGATAATAAAGAAGTTATCCATATAGGATTCTAATGAAATAGTGTTATGAATGGCTTCACTTAACTGGTAGTCGGCTAGAAAACGCAAAGTAAGGGGGAATACAAGAAAATAGCCTACTGCCACCCCAAGGAAGAACATTATATTGCCAAATAAAAACGCCGGTTTTACTCCTCGTTTTTCATGTTCATACAATCCGGGGCTGATGAAACTCCATAATTGATATATGATGAATGGGAACGAAAAAATTACCGCCATCCAACATGATGTTGATATATGAATGAAAAATTGGGACGCTAATTTGATGTTAATTAAGTTTACGTTGAAACTCTCGATTGGAAGATTGTTTCCTGCGTCAAAAAAAGAGGTTATATAATTGAAGAAAATGTATAAGGGGAAATTTTCGTTGCATGGAGCGAGAATCACGTTATCAAAAATCCAAGGCATGAAAGAAAAAAGTGCGATACCAAATAACAATACAACAACAACAATACGAATGAGAACACCTCGTAACACATCAAGATGTCCCCAGAAATTCAGTTCCTGTTGATTTTCGGTCATTAAATAAAGTGTGGGCTAATCTTTCTTGCCTTTGTAGGGCTCGGCTTCATCAAATTTGTTTATTTCTTCTTTCGCTTCGTTTAGCCCGTCTTTGAAACTTTTTACGCCTTTTCCTAATCCGCGCATAAGTTCCGGAATTTTTTTACCTCCAAAAAGAAGTAGAACTACAACTAAGATAATAATCCATTCAGCTCCGCTTGGAAGTCCTAAAAAAGATGGTATAATATTGAATATTGTCATAATTATTTAATGAATAATGCTGTAAGGTTTTAATAATACGAGGTAAAGTTACAGAAATAATATCAAATATGACACTTTTTTGGAGAAAAAAGCGTAACTTTGCAGTCCTTTTTAAAAATAGACATTTAATTATAGGTATGAAAGCATTTGTTTTTCCAGGTCAAGGGGCTCAATTTGTTGGTATGGGCAAAGACCTTTACGACAACAACCCCGTAGCTCGTGAAATGTTTGAAAAAGCAAACGAAGTTTTAGGTTTCCGTATTACAGATTTAATGTTTGAAGGCACAGACGAAGATCTTCGTCAAACAAAGGTTACTCAACCTGCAATATTCCTTCATTCTGTGATTTTGGCAAAGACACTCGGTGACGAGTTTAAACCGGAAATGACTGCCGGTCACTCTCTTGGTGAATTTTCGGCTCTTGTAGCTGCCGGTGCATTGAATTTTGAAGATGGTCTTCGTCTTGTGTCGGCTCGTGCTCAAGCTATGCAAAAAGCGTGTGAACTTAAACCTTCTACAATGGCTGCGGTTCTAGCTCTTCCCGATGAAAAAGTTGAAGAAATTTGTGCCGGTATTGATGGCGTAGTTGTGTGTGCAAATTATAACTGTCCCGGGCAATTAGTGATTTCGGGTGAAGAACCTGCAATTGATGCAGCTTGCGAACAACTTCTTGCGGCCGGAGCTAAACGTGCATTGAAACTTAAAGTAGGGGGAGCATTCCACTCACCTTGTATGGAACCTGCGCGTGCCGAATTAGCCGAAGCTATTGAAAAAACAAATTTTTCTGTGCCGATGTGTCCGGTGTATCAAAATGTTGATGCTAAACCTCACACAAATCCTGCCGAAATCAAAGCCAATCTCGTGGCTCAATTGACGGCTCCTGTGCGTTGGACTCAATCGGTTCAAAATATGATTGCCGATGGAGCGACTGAATTTGTGGAACTCGGTCCGGGCAAAGTGCTTCAAGGACTTGTTGCTAAAATCTCTCGCGAAGTAGCGGTTTCAGGTAAACAATAAACAGAAACAATAAAAGCAAATGACACATCACGATAATGAGATGTGTCATTTGCTTTTGCATTACATTAATATTAAAATATTGACTATGAAATTATCAGGTTCTATTGATTTTCAACCGAAGCTATTGTCTTCGTTGAAACATTATTCGTTGTCAAAGTTTAAAGACGACCTCATTGCGGGTATTGTTGTGGGTATTGTTGCATTGCCATTGGCCATCGCTTTTGGGATTGCATCGGGGGTAACACCTTCGGTGGGTCTTATTACTGCAATTTTAGGAGGGTTTATGGTGTCGGCGTTTGGCGGAAACTCAGTGCAAATAGGCGGACCTACAGGTGCTTTTATTGTGATAGTGTATAATATTATTGCAATGTATGGCTTGCAAGGGCTTGCTATTGCAACACTTATTGCCGGGTTGATACTTATTGTGATGGGACTGTTTCATTTGGGAACGGTTATTAAGTTTATACCTTATCCTATTGTCGTGGGATTTACCGCAGGGATTGCGTTGACAATTTTTTCCACTCAAATTAATGATTTCTTTGGTATGGGATTGACAAATGTGCCAAGTGAATTTATTCCTAAATGGGGAATGTATTTCCAAAATTTGGATAAGATTGATTGGGTGACAGTGGGAGTGGGACTTTTTTCGTTGTTCATTATTATATTGACTCCAAAAGTTTCAAAGAAGCTTCCGGGAGCCTTGATTGCCATAATTGTTGTTACTATTACAGTTTATTTTTTGAAAGATTTATTGGGGATAAGTGTTGAGACTATTGGAGACCGTTTTGGGTCAATGTCAAGCGAAATCCCCGAGCCTCATGGATTTGAATTGTCTATGGCAACGATAAATCAATTAATGCCATCGGCATTCACTATAGCTGTATTGTGTGCAATCGAGTCTTTGTTGTCGGCGACAGTGGCAGATGGTGTTACCGGTTCGCGTACCAATAGTAATACAGAATTAATTGGGCAGGGTTTGGCAAATGTCGCTGTGCCATTCTTTGGCGGAATCCCTGTTACAGGTGCAATTGCTCGCACGATGACGAATATAACAAACGGGGGTCGCACACCTGTTGCAGGTATAATTCATACTGTAGTATTGTTGTTGATATTTTTATTTTTGATGCCACTTATTAATTATGTGCCTATGGCGTGCCTTGCGGCAGTGTTACTTGTCGTTGCATATAATATGAGTGGATGGCGCACTGTTGTAGGGATATTCAAATCGCCTAAAAGTGATATTTCGGTGTTGTTGGTGACATTTTTCCTCACTGTTATTTTCGACCTCACAATTGCAATAGAAATAGGTTTGTTGCTTGCAGTGGTATTGTTTTTGCGTCGTGTAATGGAAAATACCGAAATTAAGGTATATAGTGAGCAGCTTGATATTGCCGAAGGAACCGAATCGAATAATCACGAATTGCTTGATGTGGCAAAGGGTGTTGAGGTATATGAGATCGATGGACCGTTCTTCTTTGGTATTGCCACAAAGTTTGATGAGTTAATGCGTTCGTCAATGGCTCAGAAGCCGATTGTTCGCATAATACGCATGCGAAAAGTACCATTCATTGATTCAACCGGAATCCATAACTTGGAACTGCTTATCCGCTCATCTCAAAACGATGGCATTCATGTGGTTTTGTCGGGCGTTAAGGATAGTGTGCGCAAAGTGTTGCATAATGCCAATATTGATCAGCTCATAGGTGACGACCACATTTGTGACCATATTACCAAAGCGGTTGTTATGGCAAATGCAATTGTGGCAAAAAGATGAAATTTATACACAAATGTTAAATAAATGTGCAAAAATTATACTAATTTTTTGATTTTTTTTGAGCCACAAAAAAAATATTTGAAAAAGATATAAATTTTGTTTGGTAGTTCGGAAATTAGTATTACCTTTGTACCGTTTTTGAAGCAAAAAAAAATGTTTTATTATTTAATCTAGAAAAAAATGAAAAAGTTAGTTTTATTACTTGCTGTAGTATTCAGCGTATCTTTGTTCTCTTGCGGTGGTTCTAAAACTGAAGCTGCTGCTACTGATTCAGTTGCTGCTGATTCTGTAGTTGCTGTTGATTCAGCTGCTTGTGACTCTGCTGCTTGCGATTCTGCTGCTTGCGATTCAGCTAAAGCTGATTCTGTAGTTGCTTAATTTACGCTTTACAGCGAAGGAAAAAATTAGCTGGCCAAGGGTCAGCTTTTTTTATGTCAAAAAAGACAAGGTGGTGTGCCAAAATTGAAATATTTGGGATGCCACATTTGTTAATGTAGCATATTGTTTTTTTTGAAAATGCGGTTGATGATTTGAGCTATCGCTCCATCGCCTGTTACGTTACATGCGGTGCCAAAGCTATCCATGGCAATGTAGAGTGAAATCATTAATGCATTATCGGCATCGCTAAATCCAAGTATTGAGCTAAGTAACCCTAAAGATGCCATGATTGCGCCCCCCGGTACTCCCGGTGCGGCAACAATGGTGATTCCTAACATGCATATAAATCCGGCAAATATTGAAAAATTGTACGCTATATTATTTGTGAGCATTAATGCTAATGCGCAGGCTACTATTTTTAATGTGCTACCACTCATGTGTATTGTTGCGCAAAGTGGTATCACGAACCCTGCTATATCTTCATTTACTCCGGTTTTGATTGTTTGGCGTAGTGTTACCGGAATTGTCGCTGCCGATGATTGTGTGCCGAGGGCTGTGAAATATGCTGGCATCATAGTGGCAAGTGATTTAAACGGATTTTTGCCGCTGAAAAACGATGCGATACAATATTGAAAAATCAATATGCCAATGTGAAGGGCAAATATTACTGCAATGATTTTTGCGAAAGTGGTGATGATGCCACCCACTTGACCCGAAATTGTCATATTTAGAAATATCCCAAAGATGTAAATCGGCAAAAGTGGTATGATAATTTTGGTAATTACCATGTTTATGATGCCGTGAAAATCGGTTATAGCATTACGCAAATAGTCTGATGATAATTTGGCGCACCCAATACCTAAAGTGAATGCTAATATAAGGGCGGTCATTACATTCATTAATGGTGGGATTGTAATAGTAAAATAAGGAGCGAGTGACGCATCTTCGGCTATACGAGTTCCGGCTTGTGTTGATATTAAAGAGGGGAAGAAGGTGTCGCTCACAAAATAAGAACAAAATCCGGCAAAGAGTGTCATGCTATAAGCTATGCAAACTGTTGCGAATAACACTTTTCCCGCTCGTGAGCCGATGTCGGCAATTGACGGAGTCACAAATCCTAATATTATAAGAGGAATTGCAAACCCTAAAAATTCACTGAAAAAAGAATTGAACGTGACAAAAACGCGTGCGATAGTATGAGGGAGTATGATGCCGGCGCCTATGCCAAGTATTATGGCAATTAAAATACGAGTTAGTAAATTGGTCTTCATGAATTTCATGAGTTTATAGTAATATATTTGTTGACAAAGCTAATAAAAAAAGAAAATATTTAAAATTTATTTTAACATTATTTTTTTAGATAAAAGATAATGTTTGTTCCTATTTTTAGAACATTAAATCTTCAGATTGTTGTATCTTTGTGATTATGGATGAAAAGCGAGTGATATTGAATGAGCGGTCGGGGCTTGTGCTTGAGGGTGGAGGCATGCGCGGGGTGTTTACCTGCGGTGTGCTCGACAACTTCATGGATCGTGGCATCAGGTTCCCTTATTCGATAGGGGTAAGTGCCGGGGCTTGCAACGGACTCTCGTATCTGTCGCGTCAGCGTGGCCGTGCGAAGTATAGCAATATCGATTTGCTCGAGAAGTATCGTTACATTGGGTTCCGCTATCTGTTGACAAAGCGAAATATCATGGATTTTGATTTGTTGTTCGACACGTTTCCCAATGAGATTATTCCGTATGACTATGAGGGGTATGCTCAATGCCCCGAGCGGTATGAGATGGTGACGACGAGTTGCGAAACAGGCTGTGCGTGCTACTTTGAGGAGAAGCAATCGCCCGAGCGCATCATCGACATAGTGAGAGCGTCGAGCAGTTTGCCGTTTGTGTGTCCCATAGCCTATGTTGATGGTCAACCGATGCTCGATGGCGGCATTGCCGATTCCATTCCGTTGCTCCGTGCCCGGGAATTGGGGTATGACAATAATGTGGTGGTGGTGACTCGCAACTGTGGTTATCGCAAGCCCCACAAATCGGCTTTTGTACCCCCGTTGATTTATCGCAAATATCCGGCGTTGCGTGAGGCGATACGCAATCGCAGTCGAGTGTATAATGAGCAGCTCGAATTGGTGGAACGACTCGAAGATGCGGGCGAATTGACGGTGATACGTCCTCAACGCCCCATTGTGGTTGACCGCATGGAGCGCGACACATCGAAGCTCCTCGACCTTTATAACGAGGGGTATGAATTGGCCTCAAAGGTGATTTTTGAAAAGTAGAAACTAAGTTAATGACTATGGAACAGCTATCGGAAAAAGATAAAATGCTTCGTGGCGAGCTATACGATGCCAATTATAACGAAGAACTCATAGCAGAGCGCAATAGATGTAAAACCGTGTGCCAACGATATAACTCGTTGCCCTACGACACTCCACAGCGTGGTGAGGTGTTGCGAGGGTTGTTTGGCCGTTGTGGCGAGAATTTCACAATCGAGCCGTCGTTTTGGTGCGACTATGGTTATAATATCTTTTTGGGCGAGAATTTTTATGCCAATCACAACTTGGTGATACTCGATGAGGCTCCGGTGACGATTGGCGATAATGTGTTTATGGCTCCTAATTGCGGCATCTACACTTCGGGACACCCTCTCGATGTGGAGCAACGCAACAAGGGGCTCGAATATGCACGTCCGGTGACGATTGGCAATAATGTGTGGATTGGTGCCAATGTGGTGATTGTGCCGGGAGTGACGATAGGCGAGGGGGCTACCATTGGTGCCGGCAGTGTGGTGGTGAAGGATATTCCCGCCCATTGTGTGGCTGTGGGAAATCCGTGCCGAGTGATAAAGAAATTAAAGTAACAATATAATTCCCTTAAAATTATTAGCTATGAAAAAGGTAAGAATTACAGCGATACGCAAGGTGAACCATGATGATTTGGCTGCAAAATATGAGAGATCAAAGGAGTTTGATTGCAAAATTAAGGAAGGACAAGTGTGGATTTCGGAAAATGGAGAAAGACCTGCCGGATTATGCGATTGGGCTTGGGAAATAATGGAGCTATATGTGAAAACTCTTGCCCGTGGTCGAGGCGACTTCTTTGACGATTGGATGAAGGATCGCTATTCGGCTATGATTTCATGCCCCGACGGCTTCCGCCCTGTGAGCTTCTACATCGAAGCAATTGAAAACGAGGATATTTAGTGCGGAATGCGAAGTATTTCGACAGAATAGGCATAATGAACAAAAATGAAAGTAGAGAAACTATGAGAAAGAATTTTGGAGTAAAGACATGGTTATATCCTATGCCGGTGTTTATCGTGGCGGCGTATGATGAAAATGGTGTGCCCAATGCTATGAATGCGGCATGGGGCGGTGTCTATACCGACGATATGATATGTGTGTGCCTTTCGGAAGGGCATAAGACCACAAAAAATATTCTTGCCACACGTGCATTCACCGTGAGCATGGCCACTGCCGACAAGGTGGTGGAATGTGACTATGTGGGGATTGTGTCGGGGAACAAGGAACCCGACAAGTTTGCCAAGGCCGGGTTTACCGCTACAAAGTCGGAATTTGTCAACGCACCGATAATCGACCAACTGCCCATGACGGTGGAATGTGAGTTGGTGTCGTATGACGAGGAAACTTGCCACATGGTGGGACGCATTGTCAACGTGTCGGCCGATGAACGAATTCTCACCGCCGACGGCAAAATCGACGTGTCGCTTCTCAACCCCATCACCTATGACCCCATCGGTCACCACTACCTCCCCCTCGGCACCCCCGCCGGCCACGCCTTCGCCGATGGCAAAAAATTGAAATAACGAGGAAGGGGAAATTAACAATCTTAATAACAATAATAACCCGAATGGGTTGATTAGTATATAGCCGGGTTTAGCCTCATAGGGGATAAGCCCGGTCTTGTATTAATTAGGAGATTTTTTTATTGAAAAACGATAAAAAATATTAAAATTTCGATAATATTTATTGTTTCTCAATAAATTGATTATATATTTGCATATCGAATTTCGATAAATGGCAATTCTGGCTGATTTTGCACGCGTGGTCATTTGGGAATGCTTTTTAGAAACAGATTACATTGCAGAGGAATTAACCCCCTCCGGCGCTATGCGCCTCGTCCCCCTATTTGCATTGCAAACAGAGGGACAGTATCCTTGGCTATGGAATGTGTATCGGAATGAGAGAATGGGGCAGAGTGTAAATCTGATAAAAAAGAATGATGCCCTTGAAAAATGTATAACCCGAAAAATTATTTTATTATGGACTCAAAAAAGTATTATCATCAAATTTTGCCGTTAGCAATCTTCGCTACGATTGTGGCTTTGTGTTGGATTTATTGGACTGTGGGTCGCACGATTATTACTCTTATGGGTGATGCGAGTGTGTTGAATGACGAGCATTATATATTGCGGTGGTCGATTGTGATAGGCTATTCGGTGCTCGCTCTTGCGTTGATTGCTATCCAAACGATATTTTTAGTAATGCAGTTGCGAAGCCTTAAGCAAGGCGTAATGTTTAAGCCCGGCTGTTGGAAGCTTATATTGTGGTGGGGTGTTGTGTGGGTGTTTTATGATTTTTGTGCCACAAATCTCCCCGAAATGATATACGCAAAGGAGTTGACGCAAATCGTTGTTGATGGTACCATGGTTGGCGTTCCTGTTATTGCTTTTGTGTTTTCATTTCTTTATCGAGTGGCTACCGATGTGGCCGAAGAGAATAACTTGACAATCTAACAGGGGAGGACACGGACTATGGCTATAATAATAAATCTTGATGTGATGATGGCGCGACGCAAAATGTCGCTCAATGAGCTGTCGGAACGAGTGGGCATCACAATCGCCAATCTCTCGATATTGAAAACCGGAAAGGCAAAGGCGATACGTTTTTCAACGCTCGACGCCATTTGCAAGGCTCTCGATTGCCAACCTGCCGATATTATAGAATATCGTGCCGACGAAGAATAAAAGCATAGAATAGAAATGAAACAGTTTTTTATCGTGGTAGCCGTCGTGGTGGCGGCTACACACTTCTCATTTGCCCAAAAGATTGAGGCAACAGTGATTGATGCTCAAAGTCGTGAGCCGATAGCATATGCGTCGGTGGGAGTGGTGGAACGCACTCTCGGCACTCTCGCCGACACCGTGGGGCATTTCTCGCTCGATGTTCCTATGGAACTCGACAGCGATTCGTTGCGAATCTCTTGCGTGGGGTATGGTGATTTGACAATGAGTGTGGCTGATGCACGAAAATGCAAAGAGTTTGCTCTCGAAGCGGTCGAATATCCATTGCCCGAAGTGGAGGTGATGCCCATCGAAACAAAGGCAAAACATTATGGCCGAAAGTCGGCAAAAGGGTCGATGTTTCTTGTTGTAGAGGGTGATTGTGGTGCCGGAAAAGAGATGGGTATGCAGTTCAAAACCAAGAAACGAGCGTGGATAAAGAATGTGAGTTTTGCTATTGTGGAAAATGATAGTATGCTCGTGCGTATGCCGTTCAGATTGAATCTTTACAAGACGCAAGGAGATAAATACGCCAATAATCTTGTGTCGTCGCACCAATTCCTTTACACAAAAGATGCGATAGAAAATGGTAGATTTACCTTTCAGTTACCCACGCCCATCGCGATAGATAAAGGTGACTATGTGATAGCCGTTGAATTTCTTGAAAACTTCTGCAATCGCAACTTTCAGATGCGCACAAGCATCATGACCGGCCACACCTTCTATCGCTATGCACCCCAATCATCATGGAAGAAAATCCCCCTCGGCTCCACCCTCGCCATCGATGTAGCGGAAGAAAAATAGGAGGTCGGTTTTATCCTTTTGCGGAGCGGCTGCGGGTTACGAGGATTACACCGCCAAAGACCATTGCGGCGGCGAGGACTTTTTGCCAACTGAGGGTGTCCATGCCTATGTAGATGCTGATGACAATGGCGATGATGGGTTGCACGTAGGAATACATACTCACGAGCGTCGGGCGTATGCGTTGTTGGCCAATGGAAATGAGTAGGTAGGTGATAAAGGTGGCGAAGATGATGAGAAACGAGAGTTCGAAAATGAATGCGTGAGGCAATGCGCCATAATCAATTGATACAATCTCGCTGCCGGCAATGGGGAGTGATAGGATAGTGGAGAAGAGGAATATCCACTTCATAAAGGTGATGGGTGAGTAGCGGCTGATAGTGGGCTTGAATATGCCGAGGTAGAGCGAGAAACATAGACTGTTGAGTATCATCAAGATGATGCCTATGGGTTGTGATTGTGTGATGCCTCCGGTGCCGGTGGTGCTGTTGAGGATAAGGTATAGAATGCCTACCAAACTCAATGCCACTCCTCCGGTTTTTTTGAAGGTGATAGGCTCACGCAACACTATGGCGGCTATTATCATGGTGTAGATGGGGGAGAGCGAACTCACTATCGAGCAGTCGAGTGGCGTGATGAGGGGTATTGCCATGAGAAACGTGAGTTGGGTGAGGAAAAATCCCAACACCGATGCGGCAAATATCTTCAGATAGTCTTTGCGCTCCACCTTCTCCGATGGCATGAAGCATGATATAAGCCAAAAGATTGCCCCTGCACCAATCGACCGCAAGCAAAACAGTGCGATAGGCGAAATGGCATTGCTACTTGTGAGGTCTTTACACACTATGATGTTTACCCCAAAAATAGCGTATGCAATAAAGCACGCAATATGTCCTATTGATTTTCGGTGAGCGAACATTGGTTTAATATTTGATTTTGAAAGAATCGAGAATCGTTTTAAAATCGTCCTGAGCCGAAAGGCAAGTGTCGCGAAGAAATTCTTTTATGTTGGACCAATTTTGCAATCCTCTATAGTAGAAGTATTTCAGTTCGTCGGTTATAATAAATGGCACAATTCCATTTGCAAGACATTCTTTAAACATTATCAAACGGCCTATTCTACCATTGCCATCTTGAAAAGGGTGAATCCGTTCAAATTGAAAATGGAAATCAAGTATATCATCAAGACTTTTTGTTTTGATGAAATTATATTGATTCAATAATTCCGTTATCTCTTGAACTACGTTTTCGGGAGCAGTGGTATCTTGTCCTCCCACTTCATTAGGCATGCGTTTGTAGTCACCAACGGCAAACCATTGTTTGGTGCTCTGGAAGGTGTTGGATTTAAGAGTTTTATGTAACTCTTTAATAAAACGTTCCGACAGCTTTTTGTTTACATTGGCGATTATTAAATCGATGCAACGAAAGTGGTTGGTAGTTTCGATGATGTCATCAATATTAAGGTTCTCGTTGCATTGACCTATAGTGTTTGTTTCAAAAATAAATCGGGTTTGGTCGTGCGAAAGTTTGCTCCCCTCAATGTGGTTTGAATTGTAAGTAAGGTCAACTTGAATGCGATGATATATCCCACCCTTTAGTTTTGTTTCCATCTGATCTCGCAAGGTGGCGAGTAATGTAGTTTTGTTTCTTTTTCGAGAAGAGTTGGGGATTGGAGCATCAGAAGGAATGTTCCAAGTTTTACCTGTCAAAAATGCTCCTTTGATTTTCCCTGAAGCACAATAATTTCGAATTGTACGTTCTGAAATATTATGTTTCAGTGCAAATTCTTTAACTGATATAATATCGGTCATATCTATCGGCAAATAATATTAATTTAGTGCAAAATTACTATATTTTGCCGATATCGGCAAGAATGTGTGTGAAATTAGGGTGAAGTTGTGGTTATTTTGCCGATATCGGCATGGGATTTTCAAAATAGGGACTTGGCATTATCGTGTGCGGAGTTGTCAGAAGGCTACTGCGGCAGCGGCGGCAACGTTGAGAGAATCCACATCGTGACTCATAGGTATGCGTGCCACATAGTCGGCAGCATTGCCCGTGATATGTTTCCGTTCACATAGCAGCGAAATAGGCTCATATCCCGCATTGAGAGCCACATTGATAACCTTAGGGCTCTCAGCAATAAACACCCCCTTCTCCGGGTCAATACGATTTCGCAACTGCGCCTCCGTGAGCGAAGTAAACACCTCCACCCCCGCATTCTCCAACGATGTAATTTCTATTATCGGCATTATTGAAAACTATTTGTGAGAAAGATAGTTTATTCTCTAGGCAATGAAAATCAGGAAAAATTCTCCTCGAATCTTCCAAAACATATTGTAGATTATTCATTAGTACTTTGGTGTTTACTCGCCGCAATACCATATCCCCGTCTTTAGGCGACTTCAAAAACCAAGGCTATCTTTTCTTCTTGGCATCTTTTAATGCGCTATTTAATTTTTTTCCAAACTCACCTCCCATTTTGTCCATTATTGTTGACATATAATTAAAAAATGGTATTGATGTCGTTATATTTTTCTTTTTTAGTATAGCTAAAATTTCCGAAGCAGGTAGAGTGAATATTTTGCCTGGGAAAGCCTGCTTCTTAATCCTAATCCCACTCAGTACATCATTTGTTTCAACATTTACAAATATATAATCGATAACACTCGATAACACATCGTGTTTTTTCATCTTTATTATCAACCGAATCGGACTTTTATCATTTGTTGACGACAATTGAACATCTTTTAATTTTTCATTTGCTTTATCAAGAAATGGAGATATTGACGACCTTATTATGTTATCAATTTGCAAATGTTCATTCGCGATTCTTGCTTGATCATTTTCGCATAGTTCTTGTAAAAATGTATTAAATGGCATATTGTATATTTGGAGTTCTGACCAATCATATACCACATTAATTATACTAACATCTAAAAGAGGGATAAGCATTTCGGGTCTGAAATCTTTTGTTTGCGATGGGAGTGTACATTTTATTGATGGGATTTTACCCGGTTCACCTATCACGTCGGCAAATGGGTCGGTGGCATCTTCCGATATTGTGATTGTTTGCTTATTTGTTTGGTCAGTTGTGTTATCCTTGGGCGTAGTGGGTGTTTCGATGTCGGCTAATGCGTTTTCTTTTCCTAACAGAACCATTGTAACAGGCTCAATAACATCTAAAAGCAAATCGGTTTCCACAATTTTAGACTGCTGTTTTACGACACTTGCAGTTTCTACATTAATCATCTTGACACTAATCAGTGAACGTGTTCCCATCTTCGAAATTACCGACAGCACCACCCTGTCGGCTCCGGCAAGCCTACCTAATTCAGTGGCTTGCGATTCATCTACTGCATCGGTGTTGCTAAATTTTGCCTCTTGCATTACTTTGTCTAATTGTGAGCGTTCCACAATGGAGTATTCTTGCCCATAATTAACAAAACAGTTACTGATTAACTCTCTAACCCCCATTTGCAATGCTGGGTCATTATTCCCTGGAATTGCTGGGTCTAATATTGCTACTTTCAATACTTTAGTTTCAGCCTTAACGGCATTACCATTAGCAAGCGCCACAAGCGCAAAGAATAAATAATATATAAAGCGTTTCATTATCATTTTATTTTAGTCATCAAATCATTAAATATTAAATTGGCGGTTTTTGAAATGGCTTTTCGGATAGCTTTATCTTCCGAACCCCCGGCACCTTTTGCCGAATAACTGTTAGTGTATATTATCTTGTTTTTATATGTGTTGTATAAATCCACGTTAATATCGGCGAACACATACTGAATATCTCCATCACTACTTGAATGCCTAAGATTCGGCAATATCGTTATTATATAATCGGCTTCTTGCTCATTTTTACACACCGAACAATCATTTCCTGTCAATCCACCTAATACTTCTCCTGAAAGCAAATTTTGGTAATTTGCCGCTATTGTGCTCTCTATTTTCAAAAAAACTTTTATACATTGTAGCAACTGCGATTTCAGAGATTGAGCATTGATTTTATAATCAGATAGTTTAGTCAAATATCCACCATGTGAAAAATTAGGGTCAATTACTACCAGCATTTTTATGCAATCCTCCAATTTTGGAATATACATCAATGCCGAATCACATTCATTCTTTGCTATAGTCTTTTCATTCTTCTCAATCAAAGAGCTTGATATTGCAAAGTGGCTATCAATCCGGGAAATTAGTATATCCAGTTCCTTGTTATATGTATTGATTAATTCCTCTTTGACCACAAACGCCATTGCGTGAGCTGTAAGCGTTTTGGTGTCATAAAAACTTTCTATTTTTATATTCGTTATTTTGGCTTGAGATGTTATTGACGATATGTGTTCAAACATTTCTTGCTCATCATATCCTTGATTGGAGTTGACTGCGGTAATGTTGGAGGTACTTGCGCTGCTGACGTTTACAATTATTTGTTGTGATAGCTGATGAAGAGCCTCCTCTTTTACCTTTGAAATGGCATCATTGGGCGAGTCATTTGTTTGTTTTACATAAGATGCGTACCCCACATAATATATATCTTGAGGATAATTAGCATCTCTCCACTTTGAGTCACACCAATAACAATTAGAGGCAAATACCGAGATATTTGCCATTAATATAAACAAGACCGATAGGACTTTTGACATAATATGGTTACTTCTCTACTTCAATTATATTAAAAATCTCGTCACTTATTTCTTTTGCTAATTTTACCTCATCTAACGACTTTTGCAAAGCCGCTTTTGTGGCTTCATTTATCTTTTTGTTATCCACTAAAAAATAAATTCTATAAGCTCGTGTGCCATCTCCATTATCTTTCTCTATGGCAAAACTACGAGAGAATGCTCCACTCAAATTTGTGTTAATATTTTTACCAAAGGCTGTCACCAACTTATCGGCTTCTTCTGTCGAAATCACGTCGGTCACCGTAAGTTGCCGTGTTGTGCCTTGAATTTCGGCACTAATGGTTTGCGCTAGTTCGGTTTGTGCATTAATTACAGCAGCTTGTTTACACGCATTGCTTGAACGGCATTTATACACAGTACCTTCTACCGATTGCAAATCGGAATTGAGTTTTAATTTTGTGTGATGTTCTACCAAGCACCCCTCAAGAGTATTAATTCCTCCCGATACAATCCACCCTTGCTTTTCTAAATCTTTTGAAACCTTTTTTGCGATTTTGGCAACCTCTTTTTCCTGTTTCTTATCCAACTTGTTTTGAGCGTTTATATGCATAGGTGTTATTGCACAAAAAAGCATCAGACAAATAAGGATTTCGAGTTTTGAGCATAGAGTTGTTTTCATACTAAAAAATTATGTTATTACTTATTCCAAATTATTTGCAAATATAGATAGAAAATTACCCCCCCTAATTTTTAACACAATTTAACTGTTCCAAGATCGGAATGGGATTTGTCGGAAGAATATGATTGTGTGATAGACTTTTTGCCTGAAATGAAAAGTGATATTGTTATTGCCGATGAAAATCACACGTTGATAATTGACACAAAATATTATACAAAAACTTTGCAGACAAACTTTGATCATAAAACAATCCATTCAAATAATTTGTACCAAATTTTTACTTATGTAAAAAAATCAAGATGTGTCAAATCGCGGAAATGTGTCGGGGATATTGCTGTATGCAAAAACACAAGAAGAAACACACCCATTTTTAGATGCAAAATTTGGTAATAATAGAATTATGGTCAAAACACTTGATTTAAATCAAGAATTTGAGATTATCAGAGAACAATTAGACCAAATTAAATTTGAATTCTTTGGGTAAAATCTTATATTAATTCAATGAGGCGGTTGATGTCGGTGTAGGTTGTGGACCGGGAGGTGACGAAGCAGACGATGGAGTGGGTTTCGCCTTGGGGTCCCCATAGTTCGAAGCTTGCGTGTTGGCGTAGGCGGTCGATGAGATCGTTGGGGAGGCGGAAGATTTTATGAGTTAAAATATGTGATTTTTGAAACCTTTGAGATAGTAAAGGTGTTTTTGCATCAGTAATTGAATTTTTAGAAAAAAGTGTATATTATGGATGCAGTAGTTCAACTTTTTCGAGAATATCCCTCATTGGCGATATTTTTGACTATTGGTGTTGGTTTCTGGATAGGGAAACTGAAGTATAAATCTTTTTCGCTTGGGACAGTAACATCGGTGTTGCTTGTAGGCGTACTGGTTGGGCAGATGGATATTCCTATTTCCGGTCCATTGAAATCAGTGTTTTTCTTGTTATTCCTATTTGCCATTGGTTATAGTGTGGGACCTCAGTTCTTCCGTTCATTGCGAGGGTCGGGGTTGAAGCAAGTTGGCTTTGCCGTTGCTTTGTGTGTGGTGTGCTTGTTAGTAACATTTGGTATTGCTAAATTATTTGGATATTCGCCTGGTGAGGCGGCAGGATTGTTAAGTGGCGCGCAAACAATCTCGGCCGTGATAGGTGTGGGGGGCGATACTATCGCAACACTCGATGCCTCGGCTGCCGATAAAAAGATGTGGACCGATATGATACCGGTGTGCTATGCAGTTACATATATCTTTGGTACAATCGGTTCGGCATATATTCTTGGCAATATCGGACCTCGTTTGCTCGGTGGCTTGGATAAAGTAAAACAACAAACGGCTCAATTGGCAGCACAACTCAATCAAAGTAGTATTGCAAGCGATCCTTCTTATATCGATTCAAATCGTCAAGTGGTATTTCGTGCCTATCGAGCCGAATCATCTTATTTTGAAACAAATCGCACAGTAGCTGAGATTGAAGATTATATCAAGAAAATGAATCGCCGTGTGTTTGTTGAACGATTGCGCATTGATGGCAAAATTGTAGATCCTGATTTTACAACCATAGTGAAAAAAGGTGATGAAATAGTGTTGAGTGGTCGTCGCGAATATGTGATTGAAGATGAAAGTTGGATTGGGACAGAAGTTGCCGACAATGACTTACTTTCGTTTCCCATAGAACAAGTGAGAGTGATGTTGACCAAAAAGACCGTTGATGGTATAACTGTAGATCAACTTCGTGCAAAACCATTTATGACAGGTATCATTGTCAAATCAATTAGTCGAGGTGGCGTAGAAATTCCTGTGCTCGCTCAAACTGAATTATGTGCGGGAGATATGGTGACAATCAACGGACTTGCTCGTGAAGTTAATGCCGCCGCACCGCAAATGGGATATGTGGATCGCCCTACAAATCAAACCGACCTCGTGTTTGTTGGTCTTGGTATTGTGATTGGAGGAATTATTGGCGCATTGACATTGCATCTTGGTGGTGTTCCTATCAGCCTCAGCACAAGTGGCGGGGCTTTGATAGCAGGATTGGTATTTGGTTGGCTTCGTTCAAAACGTCCTACATTCGGAGGCATACCTCAACCTGCATTGTGGATTCTCAATAACCTCGGTTTGAATATGTTTATTGCGGTAGTAGGTATCACTGCAGGTCCTACATTTATTCATGGAATTGAAAAAGTGGGTATAATGTTGTTTGTAGCCGGAGTCCTTGCCACATCTATTCCATTATTTATAGGCTTGTGGATGGGCGCAAAGATATTCAAATTTCATCCGGCAATAAATCTTGGGTGTTGTGCCGGTGGGCGTACAACAACTGCTGCTCTTGGTGCTATTCAAGATTCACTTCAAAGTTCAATACCGGCAATGGGTTATACTGTGACTTATGCAGTAGGAAACACATTATTAATATTGTGGGGTGTGGCAATAGTATTGTTGATGAGTTGAGGATAATTAAAATGAGAGAAATAATATTTGATAGAAATCAATAATAACAAAAATATAAATTAAAATTTAGTTATGGAATGTAAAGAACACACAGGCTGTAAAAGCCAGGACAAAAGAAAATTTGAACGGGAACTTGAGAAAATGAGTCCGTTTGAGATAAAAAATCGTCTTATAGAGATGGCTCAAGAAGATGCTCGCAAATCATCGGCAACGTTTTTGAATGCCGGACGAGGTAATCCCAATTGGATTGCAACTACTCCACGCGAAGCCTTTTTCTTGTTGGGCAGATGGGCGTTAGATGAATGTCGTCGCACAAAAGATGTGGGCGACGGAATTGCCGGAATACCTTCAAAGGAGGGTATCGGAGAGCGTTTCCGCTTGTTCCTCGACAATAATCGTAATGCAGAGGGTGCCGACCTATTGCGTGGAGCGTTTGAATATCTGATTATAAACCACAATGCCGATCCCAATGATGTGGCTCATGAATGGGCTGAGGCTGTGATAGGAGATCAATATCCCACTCCCGACCGCATTTTGCATTACACCGAACTGCTTGTGCGCGATTATCTCGCCAAAGAGATGGGCGATTGCCAATGTGACGATGATTGTGAATGTAAGGAGGGTAAAGATTGCGGTTGCGACTGCAAGAGCCGTGTGTATGATTTGTTTGCTGTAGAAGGTGGTACGGCGGCAATGTGTTATGCCTTTGATTCGCTTTATGAAAACCGATTGCTCCGAAAAGGAGACACAATAGCATTGATGACACCGGTATTTACCCCTTATCTTGAAATTCCTCATCTTGAACGATTTGGCTTCAATGTAATAAACATAAGTGCCAATAAAATTGAAGAAGATGGCTTGCACTATTGGCAATATCCCGATGAAGAGATAGATAAATTGCGTGATACTGATGTGAAGTTGCTCTGTGTTGTAAATCCAAGCAATCCACCTTCATATACCCTTTCGGAACATACGCTCGACCGCATAGCCGATGTGGTGCATAAGGATAATCATGACCTTATGATTGTTACTGATGATGTGTATGGCACATTCGTACCTGAATTTAAGTCGTTGATGTATCGATTGCCTCACAACACCATGACGGTTTATTCATTCTCTAAATATTTCGGAGCGACAGGGTGGCGACTTGCAGTGATTGCTCTCAATCAACTAAATATCTTTGATGCGCTCATTGAGCATCTTTGCGATAAAAACAAGAAAGCATTGAACAATCGTTATGGTTCGCTCACGCTTGAACCCGAAAAAATGAAGTTTATCGACCGTATGGTGGCTGACAGTCGCATGGTGGCACTCAACCACACAGCCGGATTGTCAACGCCTCAACAAATGCAAATGTCGCTTTTTGCTGCTTATTCGTTGCTTGATAGGGAGAACGTGTATAAAACACGAATGCAAACGATTATCAATAATCGATTAGATGCATTGTGGAAAACAACAGGCTTCACCCTCAAGCCCGACCCTTTGCGTGCCGGATATTATTCTGAAATGGATATAATGGTGTGGGCAAAACGCATCTATGGAGATGAATTTTGTGAGTTCCTTGCTAAAAACTATGAGCCACTCGACTTTGTGATACGCCTTGCCAATGAAACGGCAGTAGTGTTATTGAATGGCGACGGCTTTGCCGGTCCCGATTGGTCGGTGCGCATATCTCTTGCCAACCTCGACCGCAAATCCTACCTCAAAATAGGCACTGCAATCCGCACAATCCTCAACGAATACCACGATGAATTCCGAGGGAAAGGTGGACAAGCCCATTGTGCTACAAAGTAAAAATAATCTGTATTTAAATCAATATAAACAGCCTCGCATTTTGTGGTGCGGGGCTGTTTATATTGATGTTCCGATTGCAGTTTTTACTTAACTTTCAAATATCTTGTTGCGATTGCCGTATATCCGGGCAATCCATAGTGCAAAGAATTTGTTTGTTAAAGAATATGTTTTGTTGATTTGTGTTATAATATCTTTTTCTAAAAGCTTCTTAGTGGCAGATTGAACAGAACTTGCCGAGGTGAGTTTGTGACGTTTTACAAATTGAGCCGAAGTGATATTTTGAGATGCACCATCTTTTGCAATGGCATACAATACCTCTTTTTGCTTCTCCGAAATGTTTGATAATATTTCTTGATATAATGTTTCATTTAAGTCGATAATGTAGGTTATTGCGTTTTCAATAGTAGAAATATCGCAAATTCCATCTTTTGGGGTGTCGGCAAACGATTCATTAAAAGTTTTTTGGATATAAAAAGTGTGTCCATTGAAAAGATTATAAACCTGTTCAACTGTTTCGTAAGATATGCTTTTTTGTTCTTTCTTGAAATTGTCAACAATAAAAGGAATGTATATGTCAGCTGGAATTTCTTTTAGTTCAAGCATGTCGGCACTATTGTAAAATGGTCTAGCTGAGGATGTGAACATTTCTTGCATAATGTGGCGTTCACTTCCGGCAAAAATGAAGTTGCAGTTGCGTATTTTTTGAATATGCATACGCAATAGTGCCTCAATATTTTTCTCGGGATATTTTGCAATTTGCTGAAACTCATCAATTGCAACAATGCATCTTAAATCGGCATTTGCCAAATATTGGAAAATTTCTTCCAACGTATATTCGGGGCGAGTGATGTCACCTAATTCAATGCTGAATGATGGGAGGTTGGTAACGGGGTCAAAACCAAACTTGCCGCTGACTGATTTAAGTGTTTGAACAAATGCATTTACCATTTTTTTGCTTCGAGGAAGCAATGTTTTGAAAATCTCTTGTCCTAAGATATATGTAAATTCTCTCAAACTGGAGGTGTGAAGAATGTCGATAAAAAATGTGTAGTAGTTGTTGCTTATTTCGGGTTTGTCATAGCAAAATTGTATCAATCCGGTTTTTCCCATACGTCGAGGAGAAATAAGTACCAAATTGTTGCCATTTGTAATTGATTTGATTAATCTTGCTGACTCTTTTACTCGGTCGCAGAAATATTCAGGGGCTATCTTGCCTGTTACTATAAATGGATTAGGTCTATTTGCCATAATTTATATTATTTTATCACAAATGTAATTATTTTAGTTGAATTATGCAAATTGAATTATGCGATTAGCATAATTTGTGTTGTCGGTGAAGAAAGTACAGTGGATAGATGTTAGGAACTGAGTGATTATAAACCAAAACAGCCTCGCATTTTGTGGTGCGGGGCTGTTTTGGTTATGAAGAGTTGTTTTAGTCTTCTTTTACCTCGTAGAAAGGAATATCTACAAGTTTGATGTGGAATTTCAATGTGCTATAAGGCTTTATTATACCTGCGTCTTGTGAACCGTATGCCATAGTATAGGGAATAATCACTTCACAGCTATCACCTACACGCATATCCTCAAGGGCAACAACCCATCCTTGAATGATTTTATTGCAACGAGTGCGGTAGATGCTGTCGCCGTATGAAGCGGTTAATGTATAAGACGAATCAAAAGGAGTGCCATTATATAGGTGTCCTATATATTTCACATCAACTGTGCTTGTGTAAAGGGGAGAAAGATTCCCTTCGGTCAACTTACGGTCGTTGAAATAGTGAATGAGCACACAATTGCTTGTGTCCCAATCGGGAACAAGAGTTGTGTAATATTTAGACCCATCTGCATTGGTGCGATTTTGTTGTTCGTTAAACCAGCTTATGTTTGCATCACGCCAGTCGGCATATTCCTCCCATGCACTATCATCGCCGGTGGAACAACCAAACGCAATGGCAACAATGGCAAATATGAAAAAAAATGGTAGTTTTTTCATTTTTGTGATAGCTTATATTAACCTAATTTGCGAAGAAGTGCATTGAGGCTCACATTGTCGTGAATCAATTTGTGTAGGTCTGCGATTGCTACGCGTGATTGAGTCATTGAGTCACGTTCACGAAGAGTTACTGTGCCATCTTCAAGAGTTTGGTGGTCAACGGTGATACAGAATGGAGTACCGATAGCATCTTGACGACGATAACGTTTACCGATAGAGTCTTTTTCTTCGTAGTGAGTAGCGAAGTCAAACTTAAGGTCGTTAACGATTTCGCGAGCTTTTTCGGGAAGACCGTCTTTGCGAACCAATGGCATAACAGCGCATTTTACCGGAGCCAATGGCGCAGGCAAGTGAAGTACCACGCGAGTGTCGCCACCTTCGAGTTTTTGTTCTTCGTAAGAAGAGCAAAGAACAGAAAGGAACATGCGGTCAACACCAATTGATGTTTCGATAACGTAAGGAACGTATGATTCGTTCAATTCAGGATCGAAATATTTGATGTTTTTGCCTGAATATTTTTCGTGTTGTGAGAGGTCGAAGTTGGTGCGAGAGTGGATACCTTCAACTTCTTTGAATCCGAATGGCATTTCAAACTCGATGTCGGTAGCAGCGTTGGCATAGTGAGCGAGTTTGTCGTGATCGTGGTAGCGATATTTGTGGTCGCCAAGGCCGAGCGCTTTGTGCCATTTCAAACGTGTTTCTTTCCATTTTGCAAACCAATCGAGTTCTTCACCCGGACGCACGAAGAATTGCATTTCCATTTGTTCAAATTCACGCATACGGAAGATGAATTGACGAGCCACGATTTCGTTACGGAATGCTTTACCAATTTGTGCGATACCAAAAGGAAGACGCATGCGACCGGTCTTTTGCACGTTGAGGTAGTTTACGAAAATACCTTGTGCGGTTTCGGGACGAAGATATACATTCATTGCGCCGTCGGCAGTGCTACCCATTTCGGTTTTGAACATAAGGTTGAATTGACGCACTTCTGTCCAGTTCTTTGTGCCTGAAATAGGACACACGATTTCTTGGTCAATGATGATTTGGCGTAATTCTTCGAGATTGTTATCGTTGAGAGCCGTAGCAAAACGAGTGTGAAGGGCTTCGCGTTTGGCTGCTATTTCTTGAATGCGAGGGTTTGTTTCGCGGAAAAGTGCTTCGTCAAAACTTTCGCCAAAACGTTTGCTTGCTTTTGCAACCTCTTTTTCAATTTTATCGTCCATCTTTGCGAGTTCTTCTTCGATAAGAACATCGGCGCGATAGCGTTTCTTTGAGTCTTTATTGTCAATTAATGGGTCGTTGAATGCGTCAACGTGGCCTGATGCTTTCCAAATAGTGGGGTGCATGAAAATAGCCGAGTCGATACCTACGATATTGTCATTTAACAATGTCATAGCATCCCACCAATAACGTTTAATATTATTTTTGAGTTCAACACCGTTTTGACCATAGTCGTAAACAGCACCTAAACCATCATAAATTTCACTTGATTGAAAAACAAAACCGTATTCCTTGGCGTGTGAAACGATTTTCTTAAAAACATCTTCTTGTTGAGCCATAATTATTTATATTGATTTTATAATTGTGCAAAATTACGCATTTTTCTCGACACTATAACATAAAATGAGTTAATAGTTATATGTACATGGTCAAACAATGAAAAAATAAATGGATTGGATAGGGAAAAACTTTACCTCCAAAAACAAGAAGTGGGCTTTTGGAAACAAGTTTTGAAGGTTCCACCCCAAAGCATAAATTGCTGAAACGATATGAGGATGCCTCGTTTTGAAACATCCTCATATTCTCTGAGTTGAATGACTATTTGATTAGAATTTTGTGTGCTGAGTTTCCTTGCACTTTAATGAATATGCCATTTGATGGATTGGTGATTTCAGTGCCTTGCAAGTTGTAATATTTAATTGGGAAGTTGTTCTCGTTGATGGATATATTTTCAACACCTGAAGTCGTCCCTTTTATTATAAGATGTTTTTTTGCGGCAGTGACAGCTTTGGGCGATTCTTTAGGTAGTGCATATACACGGTATCCGTCATTACGCAAGAATGCATGAAGATTTCCGGCAATATCAAAGTCGAGTTGTGTCAATTCACTATTGGTGCCTGATGAGATTGAACTTGGCAAAGTGTAAAGTTTGGTAAATGCAGGCACTCCATTTTCATTCCACGATAGGGCAAATATAACAATACCTTCGTCGGGGGTGGCTATTGCAAATAAAGAGCTGTCGTTGTTAACTGCTATAGCTCCGCAACATCCATTTACAATGGTGGTGGCTCCTGAATTATATAAGATGTTGTCATTGTCATCGACATAAATAAAGGCAGGAACTGATTCGCTGTTGTTTCCTGTGTAACGCACTTGCGAAGCAAAAAATCCGTTTTGTGTAGCGACAATATCCACATTGGTATTTATCAATAACGCTGAAGCCTTAGGATATATCGCATTTGGAGCGTTTGCCCAGGTTTTGGCGTCTCCGAAGTCATAACGAACAAGTTGTTGACTGTTTGAAGACGGATAATCTTTGCCAAATACTAACATCTTAGAGTTATTTCCACCCTTTTTGAAATCAAGCCCCGAAACACTGCCTCCAATTATATTACCATTGGTATTAGTGAATACACCTTCCGAGTTGCGAGTGCCGTCAAACCATTGTTTGGGGGTAGTGGGACTTGCAGGGTCGAATGTATATATTCCCGAACATGCGTCGCTCCAGTCGGCAATATATACAATGCCGTTGTGTTCAGCGCATCTGTATGACGATGCCGCATTATTGGCATCTCCCGGGAATGATATTGTGCGTTCTAATTGTTGTGTGGCTGAATAAATATCTATGCCTTGATTATATCCATTCGATACAACTGTTTTTCCGAATGCATCACTTTCGGTGTCGGTTATAAATGTTACACCTCCACGGGTATTTGTCGTTATTGTGTGTCCGGCTGTGGCGGCATCAAAAATCACCGAAGGTTCTTCAATGGTGGGACTGATGATTTCAACCGACCAATTAAACTGCTTGTCTGAGCTGAAATTATTGGCATCCAATTCCACAATGTTGTTCCCTGTTGTTACTTCTCCCACTTCTATGGTTGTATTTTCTCCGGTTTCAGTATCGGTGAGAATGATATTAGCGTTGGCATTTCCGGTGACATTAAACATAAGTGTATATTGACCATTGTTTCCTTCCATTGACAAGTCGTAGGCATATACACTTCTAATATCGCTGTTTACAACAGGTGGGTTCTCTATGATGTTAAATCGTTTCCAAAAACTATGGTTCTTGTATGCATTTGCGCTTCCGTTGGGAACGTATAAGTTTATGTTGTTAATGTTGGCACCATAATAAAAAGGGTGACTATTTGATAAAATACAAACAGCCGGTGGAATGGGATTAGTTATATGAATCTCTTTTAATGACGTGCAATATGAAAAAGCACAATAACCAATACTATCAATTTTAGTTCCTAAATAAATAGTTTCTAACGATGAGCACCCATTAAACGCTTGTTTGTTTATAGTGTGAACGTTATCGGGAATTGCTATGCTCTGTAAATTTTTGCATAATAGAAAAGAATGGTCTCCAATATATGATATCGATTTGGGGAGAGTTATATTTGTTAAATTCTCACAATAGCTGAATAATTGTATATCAATATAACGAAGTCCTTCGGGTAAATTTACATTCTTTAATGAAGTGCAATTATAAAATGCGCTCTTTGATATTTTTCTGACACTGTTTGGTATATAAATAGATTCCAATGACGCACAACCATAGAATGCACCTTGTTCTATTGTATCAATGTTATTGTGGAGATTTACACTTTTTAGGTTCTCGCATGAACTAAATGTACTCTCACCTATTTTAGTTACGCCATTAGGTATGGTTATTTCGGTTATGGATTTACAACCATTAAAGGCACGATTTCCTATTGAAGTAATGTTGCTACCCAAGGTTATCGAAGAAATGCTACTACAATTAAGAAATGCCTCATCTCCAATTGTGGTTACATTGTTGCCAAGAAAAGTTACAGTTGGGACATTCGAACAATTAGCAAAGGCATTATTGCCAATATAAGTGACCCCGGCAGGTATTGTAATAGGGGAAGAAAGACTGCTACAGCCTCCAAATGTATAATTCTCTATTGCGGTAATTTTTGAGGGAATATTTGCACTTTTCAGCCCGTTACAATTTCTAAAGGCAGATCCTCCAATGTATGTTACTGTCTCCGGAATTGAGATACCTGTTAATTCATAACATTCTCGAAATGTATTAGAGGCAATACCAATAACTATATATGTGCTGTCATCATAATCTTTTGCAATGGCATGAATAGTTTTACTACCCGAATAAATTCCATACCCTCCGGTTCCGTAAGTTGTTTCAGCGGTATTGTCTGAAAGCGTCTTGTAAATGACTCCATCATAAGCAAATTCCCAGGCGGAAGCTGTGATGGGAATAGATAACGAGGCTACGGAAAAAAACAAAATTTGTAAGATCTGTTTCATAAATAAAATATTTTTGTGTGCCTCCTGTGTCCCCTAATTTGGCGATTAATACTTAGTTTGTAGGGTTTATAAAACGCGAAAACGTGGGACATTGCTCAGTCTATTTTACAAGAGGCATCGCCAAACGCCCATCTCTATAATAAACAGCCCACCCCACGCTATACCTATATATGTATAACACCCGCCCATTGGGGTGGATATAGGCACGCACAGGCGTTTTGTGACCGCTTATCCTATAGAGATTGAAAATTGGCGATTTTCTTGTAAAGGATAAAGCTGAAAACGCTTTCACTAATATGTCTCCTGCAGGGAGGACAACACTCTGCCTCCCACAAGATTAATGCAAAGATAGTGCAATATGAGTGCAAATGCAAGAAAAACGAAGTTTTTAATTATTGATTTGCCGAGGCGAAACCAACTATAATGCAAATTAATGTAATAGCAAGAATAAAATAAAAATTTAGATACACCTATAATTATAGATTGGATGAATTAAGAAAAAATTAAGTAAACTTGTTTTTTCTTCGCTCACCTTTCACTATATTTTGATAATATAGGATGCTGTTCGGAATAAAAAATCAAGTAAATTTGTTTTTTCTTCGCTCACCTTTCACTATATTTGTCATTGTAATTTAACCTAATATTTTTTGCCATGAAACGAATTGTTTTTATCGTGAACTATATCGCTGTTGTAATGTGTGCAAATATAGCGATTGCACAATATCATCCGACAATGGTAACCCAAGACCGAAAAATTGAATTTGTGGTGGGGAATGATAGCGCTATGCAAGATTCGGTGGCAAATCCCTATGATGTGTTGCTTGAAAACCGTCCGGTCGATCCCGATTTTGTTGCACCTCATTTTGCTATTATTGACAAAGAGCAGCGATTTTATCTTTCGCTTGGCGCAACTGTAAAAGCATTGATTTCGGAGGATTATGCTAATCCGTATGATAACCCTACCGACTTTAAACCCTCTGCATTTACCAAGGCACTTCCGGGAAATGAGCAGTCGTTGCAAATGACTATAAAATCGAGTTCGATAAACCTTAATATCGTTGGTATGCCTAAAAATAAATATCGCATTGGCTTGTTTGCAATGTTGATGTTTAATGGTGGAGTTGGTAATGATTATTTTGTGAAATGCGACCATGCCTATATTCGATGTATGGGGTTGACAATGGGCTACACATCAAGTGTATATGATGATAAAAGTGCCGATGCCTATCTTATAGATGGAAATGGTCCCGGTGCATCGGGAGGTCACTCAAATATGACATTTAACTGGCAACGTAATTTGTCAAGAGAAATAAGGGTTGGGGCAGGAATTGAATTGCCTAAGGTAAGTTATACGCAATGGGCTGCGTCAGATGAGCAGATGGTGAATCAACGGGTACCGTCAATTCCGTTTTATGTGCAATATGCGTGGGGAGAAATTGGTCATGTGAGATTATCATCGGTAGTGCGCACCATGACATATCGAGATTATGTAGATAATCGCAATCGCTCATTGGTTGGTTATGGGTTGAAATTTACATCTAATTACAAAATAGGTAATGTCGTTGGATATTTTATGGCGCAAGGAGGCTCGGGCATCGCTAACTATTTAAAAGACAATGATGGATTTTGCTTGGACTTGGTACCTGATGCAAACAATTCAGGTCAATTAAAACGAACCGAAGCTTGGGGCGGATTGGCAGCATTGCAATATTACTATAAACCTAATATGTTCTCAACAGCGATGTATGGATATATGCGTAATTATGTAGATAAATACGAAAATGGGTCAATTGATTTTGGTCAGCACATGAAGTATGAACATTATGCCGCTGTAAATTTCATCTGGCGAGCATCGTCGTTTGTCGATATAGGCGTGGAATATAATTATGGGCTTAAACGCTCTTTTGCCAACGAGTCAATCCATAATAATCGCATAACAGCAATGTTTAAAGTAGGATTCTAATCAGAAAATCGTGTGTTCGATGAGTATTTTTAACCCTATGAGTATGAGAATTATGCCGCCAAACAATTCGGCATGAGATTTATATTTGCAACCGAAGATGTTGCCAATTTTTAACCCTGCAATAGAGAATAGGAATGTAGTGATGCCTATTGCTATTATAGACGGAATTATTGCAACTTTGAAAAATGCAAAGGTTACACCAATGGCTAATGCATCGATGCTTGTGGCTACGGCAAGGGTAAACATTGTTGTGAACCCAAATCCATTTTTATCTTTTTTATTGCATTCGCAGTCATCTTCTTTCTCAAGTGACTCTTTTATCATATTGCCACCGATAAGAGATAGTAGAACAAAAGCCACCCAATGGTCAAATGCTGAAACAATTTCGGCAAAAGTGCTTCCAAGCATATATCCGATTAATGGCATCAATGCTTGAAATCCACCAAACCAGAGCCCCACTTTTAGTGCATGCTCAAGGCGAATGCGTTTTAATGAAAGTCCTTTACTTATCGACACAGCAAAGGCGTCCATCGATAATCCTACGGCAATGATAAGTAGCTCGAGGAGTCCCATTGAAATTTAATTAGAAAATGCGTTGTTGACCATTAATTTCATCGCGCACTTCATCATCAGAGCGATCGGGCTCTAATTCTTCGCCTTCGATGGGCGCTTCACCTTCGGCAACTTGAGGCTCTTGAGGTTCATCCACTTCAATTTCGCGAGGCTCGATTTCAACGATTGATTCAATGTTGAAATTTGAAATTCGTTTGCCTTTGGCTTTAAACGATTTAACACCAATAAATTCCATTGCATCAATGATGATTGAGCCACGGAATTCGTCGCCACCACCAAATTTCACTTCAAATCTTGCCCCTTGTTCATCGCTGAGGGCAATGAGGGTCGATTTCTCATTTTCACCAATGAAACGGAACTTTTTATTTGTAGGCTCAAAGGTGAAACGTTTGATATATGGGAATCCTTGGTCGGCATCGTTGAGCACAGCGGTCCACACATGACCTTGACGGAATTTCTCAATTCGCAAGATATTATCTTCGTAGTGGTTTGCGGCATCGAATGTTGACATATAGTATTCGCCACTTTTGAGAATCACAAGAACTAAATCGTTGCCGTTAAACTCACCGAGATAATTGCCGCGTCCATCGTAGTTGAGACGAAGCACATCGGGGTCAAACCACACCTCACGTCCACCGAGAGTTGAAGTGCCTTTCTCTTTGAGAGAGAAACGGTGTACCTCGTTTTTGGTCACGATATTACCTTGCGATTGCTTGCCCTTGATTGCAAGTTCGCTGAAGTCAACATCAAATTGCAATGTTTTTAATCGTGCTTTGGGTTTGAGTGTCACTTTCACCACTTCGGCTTCGCCGTTGGGGTTGGCAGTAAACCAATGTATCTTTGTGCCGGGTTTGCCTTTTGTGAGGTCATATTCTTTGTCGCGAGTCACACCTGTAACTGCAAAACGTTTCATATAGAATACTCCACCTCTGCCATCTTGATATATCACATTGTAGATTGTGCGCACGTCGTTACGTTTAAACACGTTGAGGTAAAGAATGTTTTTACCCACAAACATCTTTTCTTGCACTTTCACAATCTTATACTTACCATCTTTGTAGAAGATGATGATGTCGTCGATGTTCGAACAGTTGCACACATATTCATCTTTCTTCAATCCGGTGCCTATGAAGCCTTCTTCGCGGTTGATGTAGAGTTTTTCATTAGCCTCTGCCACAGTTGCAGCCTCAATGTTGTCAAATCCGCGTATCACAGTGTGGCGAGGATATGCTGCACCATATTTCGCTTTCAAATCTTCATACCATTTAATTGTATAATCTACTATATGGTTGAGGTCGTTGAGCAATGCTTTAATTTTATCGTTGTATGACGCAATTAGTTCGTCGGCTTTTTGAGAGTTGAATTTGAGGATTCTGCCCATCTTTATTTCCATTAAGCGAAGAATATCATCATCGGTGATGGGACGAATGAATTTTGGTTTCCATGGATCCAATCGCTTATCAATATGTGCGATAGCCTCTTCCATGTTGCGACTTTCTTCAAATTCTTTGTCTTTATAAATGCGTTCTTCGATGAAGATGCGTTCCAATGATGCAAAATGCAACAATTCACGCACTTCGCCAAGTTGTATTTCAAGTTCCTTATGAAGAATAGCTTTTGTGGTGTTTACGCTGTGACGCAACACATCGCTCACACCCAAGAAATGAGGCTTTTTGTCAGAAATAACACAACAGTTGGGCGAAATATTAACCTCACAATCGGTAAATGCGTAAAGAGCGTCAATAGCCTTGTCGCTCGATGTGCCAGGCAATAGATGCACAAGAATCAATGCCGTTTCGGCTGTATTGTCATCAACTTTGCGTATCTTGATTTTACCTTTTTCGTAGGCCTTCAATATCGAATCAATGAGAGTGCCTGTTGTCTTGCCGTAAGGAATTTCGGTAATGGCAAGGGTTTTGTTATCAAGTTTCTCTATTTTAGCACGCACTTTAACCACGCCACCACGTTCTCCATCGTTGTAGCGTGACACATCGATGAAGCCACCGGTCATAAAGTCGGGGTAAAGCACAAAGTCTTCACCACGAAGATATGCTACTGCCGCATCGAGAATTTCGTTGAAGTTGTGAGGCAAAATTTTTGATGAAAGACCAACGGCTATACCTTCCACCCCTTGAGCCAAAAGTAATGGGAATTTGGCAGGTAGTGTAACAGGCTCTTTTTTGCGCCCGTCGTATGACAAAGTCCACTCCGTTACTTTGGGGTTGTAGAGCGTTTCGAGAGCAAACGATGATAGACGAGCCTCGATATAACGACCGGCAGCCGCTGATGCTCCGGTGAGAATGTTACCCCAGTTCCCTTGAGTTTCGACCAATAACTCTTTTTGTCCTAATGTTACGAGTGCATCGTTGATTGATGCATCGCCATGAGGGTGATATTGCATAGTGTTACCCACAATGTTGGCTACCTTGTTAAAACGACCGTCATCGAGAGTTTTCATTGAGTGAAGAATGCGACGTTGCACCGGTTTCAATCCGTCGTCGATATGTGGCACGGCACGTTCAAGGATTACGTATGAAGCATAATCCAAAAACCAATTGCGATACATGCCACGCAATTGATGTTTCACCACATCATTATTCTTATCGGGAGACGATGAGATAGAATCGTGATTGTTATTGGTTGAATTTTCCTCGGGAGTTTCTTCAATGGGTAATTCTTCAGGGTCAATAGGAGTTATTTCGTCGCTCATAATTTGTAAAAGAGTGATTTATTGGTCTATATATGATCATTTTTTCAACTACAAAGATAGTGCAAGCCGAGCGTAAAAGCAAATTAAACTTGTTTAAATTTGCTATTTACCGAGGCGTAGCCTACCTAAGACGAGTCAACGATAGTACAAAATAAAATTGAAAATTTAGAGTTGAGAATTATTCAATTTTGACTTTTGCGTTGCCGAGAAGGTTGTTCTTAGACATTGTAATTTATCTGATGTTTTATATCCCAATTTTACAAGCCACTGAGGTCTAAATTAAATTGGATATTAGTTGTTTGTTCTTTATATAAAAACATCATCAAATAAATAGGGGCATAAATAATATTTCCTTTTATAGATAGATTATCGTTGCATAATACAATTGAATTAGGGATATTGTAATCGATGCAATCCAATATGTTGTTTAACGCCCGATGTCTATCATAATCTTTCCCTGATTTTACTTCAATAGGGAACACTTCTCCATTGAATTCTACAATAAAATCTACCTCTCCCATTTTTTTACTATTATAGTAATAGAGTTCAGTGAAATTATGGGAATATAATTCTTGGGCAACAACATTTTCGTAGATTGCTCCAAAGTTTATTTTGTCATCACCTGATAGTATCTTTAGTTGTATGCCGTTGGAATACTGGCAAGCAAGAAGCCCTACATCATTTGAGAAAAGTTTAAATAAATTTCTCGATTGAGATAATTTTAATGGGATTTTAGGTTCTACAACATTGTAAACAGGAATACCTACACCGGCATCTTTTAACCATAGGAACTCGTCCTCATACATTTCGGCTCTTGCTTTTGCGCTTAAACTTTTGATAAAAAAACGTTTGCTTTTTGAATTGAGTTCTGATGGAATTAAATCAAAAACATCTTTAATTTTTAGTTGGCGTTTTTCGTCATATTGAGATATGTCTTTTCTGTATAACCGGATAATTTCTCGCTGAATAGACATTACGTCTTGAAGATTGTTGTTCTCTTTATAGGACATAACTGCCGCAGGCATACCTCCAATAATAAGATAAAGACGGAAAATCTCCATCATTTTGTTGTGAACGAAATCATCAACCTTGATTTTATTGTTCCAAGCATTTCTTAGAGAGTTTATGACATCATCGTTGACACCTACGGCCCACATAAACTCTTCAAGGTCTAAGGGGTGCATCTCCTTTATATCCATATATCCAACAGGAACAGATCGAAGATTGTTTAATTCGACTCCAAGTAAAGAACCACTTAAAATATATCGGTAACTATTATCTTCAACAAGAAATTTGATTGCAGTAACAATGTCGGGGCAAAGTTGAACTTCATCAAAAAAGATTAATGTTTCGCCTTTAATTAAAGGCTTTTCAACAAATGCAGATAATCTGAGTAAAATATCATTATAACTTTTTGCTGATGAAAAAATTCCTACAGCTTCTGGTGATTCTACAAAATTAATCTCTATAAAGTTTTTAAAGTTGGATTTCGCAAAATGTCGAATTGAATATGTCTTGCCAATTTGCCGAGCTCCGGTAATAAGTAATGCACCTTTATTAACCTTATAAAAGTGTTCAATATAGTTGGAGATTTTTCTTTTTAACATAGCTTCTGCATTTTTCCAAAGCAAAAATAGCAAAAATCTGCATTTTTCCAAAGCAAAAATAGCAAAAATCTGCATTTTTCCAAAGCAAAAATAGCAAAAATCTGCATTTTTCCAAAAAAATGGAGACGTGAGGATAAATTAAGTTCTGAGAATGAGAATTATTCAATTTTGACTTTTGCGTTGCCGAGATGCCACCTATATAAAATAATATAAAAATTGGGAATTATTTTTTTACCGGACGAATAGAGAGACCATTATAGCGATGCCAGAATCCGGTATATGGAGGTGCGCATGCAAAGAACTCAAAATATGCTCCAAACGCATGGTATGGAGACGATGGCTCGGAAGTTGAACTCCAATAAAATGGAGCGTCTTTTGCGTGTAAAGTTGTGTCACATCTATATCCCGCAATTGGTAGGAATATCGAGTTGCCATTTATTTTACTGGTTACTTTGTACCCTTTGTTGCTATTTTGTGTTGTTATTGTCCATCTACAATTTTCAATTAATTCGTTCCATTGTTGGCGTGTGGGCATCATCCAATCTTCACCCCAAAGAGTATATGCTGCATCATAAACTGTTCCTGCGATATCCTCACCAAGATTAGATAGTTCATTCGGGGTGCAATCTTCGTCTTCTTCCCCATTGGTTTTCCAAGGATAGCCACTATCGTCGGAGTCTATAAAGAATTTATAAGTGAGCCAAGTGTATTTTTCTTTAATAGTTGTTTCTCCCCATGAAAAATAGTCTCCGTTACATTCCGGCGAAGAAGCTCCAATGTTACGATCTGCCCAAAGTACAGATAACCCTAAGTCTATGGCTTTTGCCATGACAGAGTCTTTTTTTATGTTATCCTCTTTTTTTGCACTATCTTCTTTTTCTATTGCATAATTGGTACTATTATTGGGGGAGAGGGTGTCAATAATTATGTCTTTTGTGCTTTCTGTTTTTGATGATGATTGACATGATGCAATTGTTGAGAATAGCATATACACCGATGCAATTATACATAATATGAGATTAAATCTTTTCATAAATTTATTGGTTAAGATAATTATAACAAGGAACAATGTCGAGATAAAAAGTTATGACATTGTTCCTTGTTTTGAAAAAGATGGTTTTAATTTTATTTCACTACAACTTTCTTTGCGGAGCCGTCGCTCATTTTTATGATGTTAATGCCTCTTGTGGGTTGGGTGAGGAGGCGTCCGTGAATGTCGTAACGTGCCACTTCGGTAGCTGTTGTGTTCAAAATGCTTTCAACTCCGCTAGCCAAATAGTCGGTGATTTCGTAGGCGCATAGCCCGTTGCCCGGAACAAACAGATACAGCATCAAACGACCATCAGAGATGTGAGCATAGTCGGCATCGGCTTGGAATGTAGTGCTTTCAATGTCGCCCATGCCGTCTTGGGGTAATGTCCACATTAACTCCATTGATTCAAATGATAGATCATTGTCGGCTTTAACGATACTGAACTGATGACCAACGGGGTCGGTCCAATCGGCGTAGGGATAAACAAAGTAATTCGTATTATTGAGTGTGAACCATGTGCCACCATTGGCTTCGCCTGCGATAGGTTTGAGGTCGGGGTTGTTATTGAATGAGTCAGCAACTTTGCCCGATGAGAAGTTGTAACGAGCCCATTCAGTATCACCACCACGAACGAGGAATGAATTATCATCAATCAATATCACTCGAGGTGCGGTGCCGAGTGCGGTTGCGCTTGATGGATTGAGGGTGAGGGAGCACACTTCTTGTGATTTTTGTGTTCCATTTTCAAAATTCCAACGAACAACAACTTTTGCTTTGGCAAATGCTGCATAGATAGTGAACTTGCCGGTTGAAACATCGCCTGTCAAGGTAATGTGGTCGCAACGTGATGAAGAACTGCTATATTTTACTGATGCTACTTGTGTCAACTCTCCTGTTTCAAGGTTAACCCGATGTAAAACGATGGGGGTTGACTTGATATTGAGTGAAAGGTTGGCAATGCAGATGTTTCCTTTAGAGTCTTTTACAACACTATTGGCGGGGTAGTAGGCTATTTTTCCTTCGTCGCCTAAAATAATATCACCGATTATTTCGCCTGTTGTGCCATCAAATTTGCGTAGGTATATATTTGCTCCGGTTGAGTTTTCAGATCGTCCAACCATATACACCGTGTTGCCCACAACACAGAATGAACGGTTGAAAGAGCCATCATTGCCAAATGTGATGTTATTGTAATCATCGTGAACAGAACGGAACCATACGCTGTTGATTGACAAGTTCCCGTTTGCCATATATGAACCATTATCTTTATCGAGTTTCACAGTATAGCCCGGCTCGAAGTTCCCCACTGCGATTTTTGTTATTTGGAAATTACGAATGTCGGAATAGGTATCGGTCAATGTTGCTCCTTTAGTGATTACACGCCAGTAGAATGTTCCTTTACCAAAAACGGATAATGCAATGGGCAAGGAGGTTTCGGTTAATGTTTGTTCATATTTAATAGATGAAAAATCGGCAAGGGTCGATGCTTGGAATGTGTATTGTTCGCATGCGACTTTGCTCCATGAAAAGGTTATGTCGTCCTCTAATTGCGCGCCATTGGCAGGAGTGATGAGCGTTGTTTTGGGTGCGCTTGGACGCATGGTTGTTGTGAATGATTCCACACTACTTACCGATTCAAGCTTGTTGGCCTGGGCAGTGCGAATCCTCCAATAATATGTTTTTGTTGATTCGAGGTCACTGAGGTCAATGGTTGTTGAGTTGGTTGTGATGTCTTTTTGTTGCAACACTATAGTTGAGAATGCCTTGTTGTCGGAAATCTCAAGAGTGAAAGTTGCGTCGGCGATATTGCTCCAAGAGAAATTTTGATTCCATGCAACGGTTGTGCCATTGATAGGAGCGATGAGTGTTGCCACTTCAGAGTCCCCCTCAGGATAGTTTACGATTGCCGATTCGTGTTCATGACCATATCCGTCAAACACATTCACAACATACCAATAGTTTGCTTGCTTGTCGCTGTCGAGAGTGTATGATGTGCCGTAAACTACTTTTTGAAGATATTGCACGTCAAATCCGTCGCCATCGGCGGCTTTGGCTTCGTCGATAGTTACCGACATAGGCACTGCATAAACAGTGTAACGAATAATCGCGTTGCCATTTGTTGTTGCCTCCCATGACAATGTGCCGGCATCATATTTCAAATTAGAAACGGCGCTGTAATTATCACCACTCTTCCAAGTGATTTCAGGAGTTAAAGCAGGTGTTGAATACACGTTGTTTTTAAGGGAACTCATGCCACTCTTGAAAGTGTTTGTGTTGTAATAAATGCTACCGCAATTGTTGTTTTTTACATAAGTGCGGTTGTGGTTTACTTGTTTAATCAATTCATTTACACCCCAGCCCGAATTGTTAATCTTATATGAGGCTTGGCTTGCATAGTAGTGACATTTTAATTTATCGGCTGCATCGCTCCACCAATGTGTTAATTCTTCATACCCATTGGTTGAGTGAGTTGTTTCCCAATAAAGTTGAGGAGAAATGAAATCTACTGTCCCTTCATACATCCATGTCAATGGGTCGCAATATATTTGGGCATATTGCCAATCACTGGCACTTAAATCATAAGAAGAAAGAGATGGAAGACCATATTTGCTTGCTGATGTACTTGAAACACCGGCTGGACCGATACCAAAACGTACGTCAGGGCGTGTCTCGTTAATGATTTTATAACAGTCGGCAACCATATCATTTACGTTGCGACGGCGCCAATCGCCCATCGACATTGTGGTGCCACTTGCTATATAATCAGCGTAGTCGGGTGCACTTGAACCTTCGGTAGTACCACCACTTGGATAGAAATAGTCGTCGAACAACATGCCGTCAATGGCATAATTATCAATGATTTCTTTAATGACATTTACGATAAGTTCGCGAGTCTCTTTTAATGCCGGGTTGAACGTTACATAAGTACCATTGTCGCCAACGATGAGCATGTCGTTGTTTTTCCATTCCAAGTCTTTTTCAGTTGACCAGGCATTCAAGCCGCTACTACTCCAGCGATAAGGGTTCAACCACACGTATGCTTCGATACCACGCTTGTGACATTCTTCAACGAAAAATGCCAATGGATCCCAACCCGGGCTCACTCCGCGAGTACCTGAGATATAACTCGACCAAGGAGCATATTCCGATGGATATGCAGCATCGCCCATTGTGCGTATGTGCAAACAAGTTGAAGTCATGTTAAGTTCTTCAAGATTGTCGAGATAGGCTATTAATTCTTTTTTTTGTGCGGCTTGAGCCGACGCACTTGTGCCTTTGGTCGATGGCCAGTCAATGTTTGAAACTAATGTGAGCCATGTAGAACGCATTTCGCGCTTAGGATTTGTGGCAAACAAGTTGCCGGCGATAGTTGTCATCAACAACACCGACGCTAATAGATGTAAAAATCGAGATTTCATATATTTAATTTGAGGTTATGATTATTCAAAAATGTGATAAAACCTAATATTGGTATGATTTATGGTTAGATTTATCGCTACGAAGATAGCTATTTTAATCGATAAATAAAGAAAACCCGGTGTAAAAAACGATGAATTTGTCGTTTAGCTCTTTTTGAAAAGCCCTTTTTGCGCACTCTCCGGTGCAGTGCCCCGAAATTAATGTGAGGTTGGGATAGCAATTTCGCAAGTTTAATGCTAAATTGAGTAATTGCCCATCACTTTCAAAGTTGTCAACTAAATGTGTGCCTCCGATGTAGTGAGTAATGTCACCTAAATGCGAACATGACTCAATAGTATTGATAACGCCATTATGCGAACATGGCGAAATTATTATAACCCCCTTTGATGTTGTTATAGCCAATGCAATTTCATGATTGAAATCATCGGGTAAATCATTTTTTAGCAAAGTGGAATTAGCTTGAGGTTGAGGACTCGTGTGTGTGATTTTTGTGATGATATTTGCATTCTCACTTAATCGTAAATTTTTATCTATAAATACGAACCGATGAAGATTGTTTTGAATTAATGAATGATTAAGCGAAATGTTGCGTTTGGTTCCTCGTCGAGTTGAAAAAAAGAGATTATTCTCAATATTGGCAGATATAAATATCTGAGCCTTACCATTGAGCGAAAGAAACGTTTCCAACCCACCGCAATGATCGCTGTGACCATGCGATAGGATAAGGTAATCGACATTGGCAATATCAATCCCAAGTTGAATGGCATTTCGCGCAAAAGCATCGCTCGCTCCGGTGTCGATTAACCATTGTCGCCCATCAACCTCCATCCATATAGATAATCCATGTTCGGAGATTAAAACATCACCTTCTCCCAAATTATTATCAACCAATACCTTCAGTTCCATTGCAAATGTAGTGTGTTATTGGGGTGAATGTGGTTGGTTGGATAATAAAGAAGATAATGAGTCAAAGATTAGTGGTGTGGCGGCTATAATAGATATATTTCGGTCGTTGCGGAATAAAGAGCATTTGGCTCCGGCTTCTTCTGCTATAAGACGACCGGCTGAGACATCCCATGTGTGTAGATTCATCTCCCAATAACCATCAAGGAAACCGGCTGCGACATAGCATAAGTCTATTGCTGCCGACCCTAACCTACGCATGCCTCGCACATGGGGTAGCACACGGGTTACGTTGTCGAGATTATTATCGTTTGTGCGGTCTTTATCAACAGGGAATCCTGTCGCTACAACCGAGTGAGCCAATGAGTTTTTTCTTGATGTGGCTATCTTGTTGCCATTGAGCCAAGCTCCGCCTCCCTTTGTGGCATAAAAGAGTTCGTTGAGGTAGGGCGCATACACTACTCCGATAATAGCTTTGCCACAATATTCGAGGGCTATCGACACAGAGAAAAGAGGCAGTCCATTACTGAAATTGGTTGTGCCGTCAAGTGGGTCTATAATCCAACGATAATCGCTGGTTATTGCGTTGTCACCCATCTCTTCCGATAGAATTGCATGCGCCGGATAGGCGTTTTTGATGTGGTTAATGATTATTTGCTCCGATGCTTTGTCGGCTACTGTGACAATATCGCTATCGTTGAATTTTGATTCAATATTAAGATTGTTTCCTCGAAAATATTCAAGTTGCAAGTGTCCCGCCTCACGAGCCCATGAGATGGCATTGTTTAAAATAGTGGCTGTGTCGTGAATATTATTCATGGAATAATAATTAGATTATGCTTCTGAATTTATAACAATAGTTTAGTCTATTTTGTTGCCGATGGGGATTTGACGCTTGAACACTTCCTTGAACGAAATGAGAGATTCGGTGCGTGAAAGTCCCAAATGTTGCAACTTCTCATGTATGATATGTAGTAGATGGTCGTTGTTGTGAGCATATAATTTTATGAACATGTCATATTGTCCGGTAGTGAAATGGCATTCCACAACTTCGGGTATTTTTTCTAATTCATTTACTACATGGTTGAATTGTGACGGGTCTTTCAAGAAGAATCCTATATAGGCACAAGTGTCATAACCTATCGACGAAGGGTTGATGAGAGATTCGGAGCCTTTGATAACACCCATTTGAGTGAGTTTTTGAATGCGTTGATGAATGGCTGCACCCGAAACGTCACATGCCCGGGCTATTTCAAGGTATGGTTTGCGAGCATTTGCCGCGAGCATCTGCAGGATTTTTATATCAAGAGAATCTAATTGTACTTGTGCCATAGATGTATTTTTGTTTATTATTATGTAGCAAAGTTATAAAATAGTTTCAATTTATAAGAGGCATAATTAAGGCAAATTTTTAATAAAATGTTATTTTTGCAAGTAAAATGGTGGAAATGGAAGAAATCAGATTTGAAAATTTGCGGTTTTGCGAACAGGCAATGGCTTGGGTGAAAAAATTGTATTACAATTCGTTTCCGCCCGAAGAGCGACGGACGTGGAGTGATATTGAGCGATTGTTGGCAGCCGCATCTTCTCCCTATAATATCGATTTAATATTGCATGGTGGCGAGTTTGTCGGATTTATATCGTGGTGGCAATTTCTTGATTTTTGCTATGTGGAACATTTTGCGGTGGAATCGGCATGGCGGGGTGTAGGAATAGGAGCAAGAGCAATTTCGCAATTTGTAGAAAGTAGTTTGACACCGGTTGTGCTTGAAGTAGAATTGCCTCGTAATGGAGAAATTGCGCAACGTCGCATCGCATTTTATTTGCGAAATGGATTTGTGGCTCATCCCGATTTTGAGTATATTCAACCATCATACGGAGATGGGTTGCCATCGGTGCCATTGATGTTAATGACAGCTAGAATATCGGAAAATGTTGATTTGAAACATCTATCTCGGAGGCTTCGGGAGGTTGTATATGGTGTGAAATAATTTTATTTGCGATGATTGTGAGCAAAATTGAATTGATTTTGTTAAAATTGTGGTATTTTTGCATTAATAAATAAAGAACAAATGAATACAAAAATTTTATATATCCTTGTTGCCGTTATTGCTGTTGTGATGTCGGGATGTGGCGATAAGTCGAAATCTATCGTCGGTAAACCAACGATAACAGTGAGTCTTGAACCTCAAAAGTATTTCCTCGATAAGATTGTCGGCGACAAAATTCAGGTGGAGTGTTTGTTGAAAAATGGAGCCAACCCCGAAAATTATGAGCCGGCGATGAGTGATCTTATGACGCTTCAACGCAGTGTGGCTTATCTCAAAATGGGGAATGTGGGGTTTGAGCAAGTGTTGGTTGACAAACTCGCTCAAAATAATGAGTCGCTTCTTGTTTATGATTCTTCGCATGGGATAGATTTTATTATAGGTACTCACGATTGTTGCGAGCATCAACACCACAATCATGAGCATGGTGACGAATGTGTAGAGGATCATCATCACGCATTGTCGGCCGATCCTCACACATGGACCTCGGTGATAAATGCCAAGATAATAGCACGCAATATGCTTGATGTAGTGCTTGATGTTGATTCGGCAAATACCGATTATTACAATGCTAATTATAATAGTTTGATAGCTTCGCTTGACTCGCTTGATAATTATGCTTCGGCAAAGTTGGCTCCCCATAAAGGGGAGGCATTTCTTGTGTGGCATCCATCGTTGAGCTATTTTGCCCGTGACTATGGCTTAGAACAGATTTCGGTGGGGCAAATAGGCAAAGAATTGTCGGCGCAACAATTACAAACGCAAATCGACAATGCTCGCAATCACAATGCGCATGTGTTTTTCTTTCAAAAGGAATTTGATTCACAACAAGCGTCAGTGCTAAATAAACAGATAGGTGCTAAGATGATAACCATTAATCCATTGAGCTATGAATGGGAAACCGAAATTAGACGCATCGTCGATGCGATTGCCTCAAAATAAAATGATAGAACTTGACTCGGTAGCAATGCAATGGGATAATCATGTGGCATTGCAAAATGTGAGTTTGTCGATTGATGAGGGGGATTTTGTGGCTATTACCGGTCCTAATGGAGGAGGTAAAACCACATTGTTGCGACTGATTTTGCGATTAATAAAGCCAACAAGTGGTAAAGTCATCTATCGTAGTGGTGGCACGGTGGTGGATAACCTTGAAATAGGTTATTTGCCACAAAAGAATCAAATCGACAGCCGATTCCCTATAACGGTTGAGGAGGTGGTAAAACTCGGACTAATGTCGCAAAAAAAAATGTCGAAGCAGGAGCGAAGCGAACAAGTGAATCGAACGATTACTCTTGTAGGACTTGAGAATCATGCTAAGAGGTTGATTGGTGAATTGTCGGGAGGACAATTACAACGCACCTTGCTTGGTCGGGCCATAGTGTCAAACCCTCGCGTGTTAGTGCTTGATGAACCATTGAGTTATGTTGATAAATCGTTTGAAGCCCGATTGTATGAAATAATTGCACAATTGGCTCAGCACACCACAATCATTCTTGTGTCGCACGAAATGTCTCGTATAGCCACAATGGCTAATCGTCATATAATAATTGATCGCACACTTCATGAGTGCAGTGCCGAGCATCATTATGTGGCAACAGAATGTAAATAATAATTTCTAATGCACAATTCACAATTTAAGATGATAGAAAATCCGCGATTTAATAGATTGAAATTGCTGCTTGGTGATGATGTGTTGAACTGTGTGATGTCGAAGCGTGTAATAGTGTTTGGAGTGGGAGGAGTAGGAAGTTGGTGCGCTGAATCGTTGGTGCGTTCAGGAATATGTGATATTACATTGGTTGATGCCGATAAAGTGTGTGTTACCAACATTAACCGACAGTTGTTGGCTACAACATCAACTATTGACGGGGTTAAAGTGGAAGTCATGAAACGTCGTTTGCTCGACATTAATCCCGATGCTCAAGTTACGGCACTCGAAAAACGATATGACGAATCTACAGCATCCAGGTTTAATCTCAATGATTACGACTATGTGATTGATGCAATCGATACGCTTGCCGACAAGGCTTTGCTAATTCGTAATGCATGTGATTCGTCGGCTACATTGTTTGCTTCGATGGGGGCGGCGTTGAAAACCGATTCATCACGCATATCTGTAGCAGAATTTTGGAAAGTGCAAGGTTGCCCGTTGGCAGCGGCATTGCGCCGCCGTTTTAAGCGAAGCGGACAATCGCCCTCGCGTAAATTTAAATGTGTATATAGCGATGAGATATTTCCTAATCGGGGCGGAGACGTGGAAGCCGATGGCTCAATGACATTTAACAAGGTGGCAATTAATGGTACATTGGCTCACACAACAGCAATTTTTGGCTTAAAACTCGCCGAATTGGTTATTACTGATGTGTTAAAAAGAAAGTAATTTCATTGAGAATTTCATTTTTTTCAAAAAATGCTTGCATGGATAAAAAAAAGTTCCTATCTTTGCACTCGCAAAAGCCAATAAGGCAAAAGCATCGGGGTGTAGCGCAGTCCGGTTAGCGCACCTGCTTTGGGAGCAGGGGGTCCCAGGTTCGAATCCTGGTACCCCGACAAAAGAGAATCAATTACGATTCTCTTTTTTTGTTTTATAAAACTCATTTGGCGTTTGCTTCGAGTTTAGCTAATAAAAGGTGGAAAACATAATGATTGCCACTTTTCACAATGATTATATTTGCAATAAAAGTATTTATGCCTAACTTTGCAACTTGAAAAGTTTTATTTCACAAAATATATGGCGCGTATAAATCTAAAAGGTATGGGGGTCGCATTGATTACCCCTTTCAAACAAGATAAGTCAATCGATTTCGATGCTCTTGCGCGATTGCTCGAATATCAAATAAAAAATGGGGTTGATTACCTCGTTGTTCTTGGAACGACGGCCGAAACCGCTACTCTTTCAACCGAAGAAAAACGACAGGTAAGAGACTTTATAGTTGAAAGAGTCGCAGAACGAGTGCCTCTTGTGATAGGGATAGGTGGTAATAATACGATGGCTCTTGTTGAAGAACTGAAAACATCAGATCTTACACCTTTTAGTGCGGTGTTGTCAGTAGTGCCTTATTACAATAAACCATCACAGGAAGGTATATATCAGCATTATAGCGCTATTGCAAAAGCTTCGCCCATACCGGTTATTCTTTACAATGTGCCGGGTCGAACAGGGGTGAATATGACAGCCGAAACAACGCTTAGGTTGGCTCGTGACCATGAGAATATTATAGGAGTGAAAGAAGCGTCGGGGAATATTACACAAATGGATGATATTATCAAAAATAAACAAGAAGATTTTATGGTGATATCGGGTGATGATGGTATTACATTCCCTCTTATCACACTTGGCGCTGTTGGAGTTATCTCAGTGATTGGTAATGCTTTCCCCAAGGAATTTTCTAAGATGGTGCGCTTAGCTCTTGATGGTGACTTTGAAAAAGCATTGTTGATTCATCACCGTTTCACCGAACTATTCAGTTTGTTATTTGTCGATGGAAATCCTGCCGGGGTAAAATGTTTGCTTAATGCGATGGGTTATATAGAAAATGAGCTAAGATTGCCATTGGTTCCAACCCGTATTACTACATACGAAAAGATACGTCAAGTACTCGACAGCCTAAACTAAATAATTATTAATAAAAATATACACACAATAATATATTATGAAAGAAATTGTATTGAGCGGAATTCGTGCTACTGGAAATCTCCACTTGGGAAATTACTATGGTGCGTTGAGCAAGTTTGTGAAGATGCAAGAGGATTATGATTGTTTGTTTTTTATAGCCGACTTGCATGCTTTGACTACTCATCCCGACCCCAAAACGCTTCACACTAACGTGAAGAATATCCTTGCCGAATATCTTGCCGCCGGCGTTGATCCCGAAAAAGCTACCATATTCGTGCAAAGTGACGTGCCCGAAATTTCAGAACTTTATTTGTTGTTGAATATGCATGTGGGTATTGGAGAGTTGATGCGTACTGCATCATTTAAAGATAAAGCGCGCAAAGCTCTTGGTCTCAAAGCCGATAAGGAAGAAGGTGAAATAGAAAAAGAAATTATCGGGAATGAGTCGAATAAGCGGGTTAATGCCGGTTTGTTGACTTACCCCACGCTTATGGCTGTGGATATTTTGATTCAAAAAGCCAACAAAGTGCCTGTGGGTAAAGATCAAGAACAGCATTTGGAATTGACTCGCCGTTTTGCTCGTCGCTTTAACTCGTTCTATGGCGTGGATTTGTTCCCCGAACCCGAAAATTTCAACTTTGGCGGTAATGCTGTAAAAGTTCCCGGTCTTGACGGTTCGGGTAAAATGGGTAAGAGCGAGGGTAATTGTATCTACCTCATCGACGAAGAAAAAGTGCTTCGAAAGAAGGTGATGCGTGCAGTAACCGATGAGGGCCCAAAGGTGCCAAATTCGCCTGTATCACAACCCGTAGAAAACCTTTTCACTTTGATGGAGTTGACATCGGCTCCCGAGGTAATTCAGCAATATCGTGATGCGTATGCCGATTGCTCAATACGTTATGGCGACTTGAAGAAACAACTTGCCGAAGACATCTTGAAAGTTACGCTTCCTATTCGTGAACGTATCCTTGAAATCCAAAATGATGATGCTTTGTTGGCTCGCGTAATCAAACAAGGAGCTGATCGTGCTCGTGAACGTGCCGCAAAAACACTGAGTGAAGTTCGCGAAATAATGGGAATCAAGAAGTTTTATTGATTATCTTCTAAAAATATTGAAAAAGATGCGTTAAGATAATAATGCATCTTTTTTTTATCAAAATAATCTAAAAGTAAAAATTTTTACTTAACTTTGCCAAAATTATACTGTAATAAACATAACTAACAAGAACAATTAATTTTTAAATCTAATAATTTAAATCTATGAGTTTCTTTACTAAATTATCAACAATTAAGAAATCTGTATTGGCGGCTTTCTTGATTACTTCGTTTGGAGCATCGGCACAAATCGACTCCTATGAAGTGGGTGATATGGGGTATCTCCGTACACCAATGGAAACAGCTAACGGTATTATTGTAACAAATAACCGTTACTCTGAAATCTACACTCTTAAAGGCAACACTTTGACTCCAATTTTGAAAGCCAACAACTGTGGTCTTTACACAAACTTGAGCAAGGATGGAAAACTTCTTGGGTTCAAGAGCTTTGACAAGCATGACTATCAAGCTCCGGCTGTTCTTGATGTAACAACAGGTGCAGTCACAATCCTTGACGATTATGTGTGGGAATGTGGTCAAGTATCATTTGCTAATGATGGCACAATGGCTTACACTATGGGAAACACCCTTATAGTGCGCAAAGGGAATATGCGCAAGGCGTTTGATCTTGGATTTTATGCCAACATCGCAAACATCTCACCCGATGCGACTAAAGTAATTTATAGTAATATTGACGGTCGCTCATTTATAATCGACCTCACAACCGGAGCAAAAGAGGTGCTTTCTCTTGTTGATGGTTATCGTGGCATTTGGTCTCCTGATGGTCAAAAAGTTGCCATTCACATTGGTACAGGCAAACTCTCGGTTCTCGATTGCGGTTCAAAACGATTCTATGATCTTGGTGCAGTGGAATCGGCATCATGGGCAAACAATTCGACCGAATTGATCGTAACAAGAACTGAACGCAAGAATGAGTTCGAAATAACAAGTAGCTCTATCAATAGAGTGAACTTTGATGGTACAAATGAAATCAAAATTGTCAATTCGTCAAACAATCTTCCGGTTGATGCTATTCTTACATCAGACAATAAACTCGTTATCCCTTATAAAACCGGAGCAAAACGCGGTTTGGCTGTGAAAGACCTTGTGGGGGGCATCACTCCATTGGCAGCGTCTATTGCCGACAAATCAGTGATTAAATTTGGAGAGGAAGAAGTTGTGGGTGGTCGTCTTTCAAATCCTAACGACAATCCCGACATCAAGCCTAATCCTATACCTGCTGAAGGTACAATCGGCGAACTTGATATCCCTTATTTGAGCCAAATTTATGATTCTCCGGCTGTTAATGGTTGTACAAAACATGGTTATGTAACTTGTGCACCTACATCGGCATGTATGCACCTTGGTTATTATGGTCTTCTCCCACAAAAGACCACAACTCGTCGCTCGGGTGGCTCTATGGGTACTTGTACTCAAGTATATGCACACGCTATTAGTGCTGTATTTACCAACAAAGCCGGGTCTAAAACATTCAACGAAACAGCATACGGTAATGGTTGCTATAGCGTTCCCGGTGGTTATGGTTATATGTGGACCGGCGACAACTCTCCCGGTGGTGGCCGCATGGGTACATTCTATACACTCAATGGTTGTACCTCAGCAACATATTGCTGGAGTGTAGGTACATCTTGGACTCAATTCTGCTCTGAAGCAGCTTCAGGTCGTCCTTATCCATTGTGTATCGCTCTCGATTCGAGTGGTCACTTGATTCTTGGTTTCCGTACAAACTGCTACTTCCGTTCATCAGAAGGTGGTTTCGTGAACCGTACAGGTACATTCGTTTGTCATGACCCATACGGAGATGACAACGACTCTTATTGGGGTGATGACGACGGTCAACACTCATCATACGACTGGGTAGGTTACAACTCAGGTCGTGCCAACATCGGTACTTGGTACTGGAGTATCAAAGTTGGTATTCCTGCAAGTGCAAATCCTGGAACAACTGTTGAACCCGGTGTAAAATGTGACCCTGCAAGCATCGAACTTTCAGGTGAAGTTGGTTCAACCGACAATATCTATAAAGATGTGAAAGTAACAGGTACTGCTCTTTCTACTAATATCTCTGTAAACAGCGCGACTTCAGCTATCACGGTTGAAAAACTTTCAGGTTGGAATGACCTCACAGGAGGTACTATTCGTTTGAAACTCAATACAAATTTCTCAAAAGGTGCCGGTACATACGATAGTTATGTCGCAGTTCAATCTACTTCAACATATCGTGTGCAAATTGCAACCAAAGTAACTCTTACAGAACCTGCGAATACTCCATCTATTACTGTTTCTCCTACAAGTGTTACTATGAATGCCGAAATCAACAAAACTGCAACTAAAGCAATCACAGTAACAGGTACAAATCTTACGGGCAATGTTAATGCCTCTGTTACGGGCAATGCGGCATTCTCAATTGACAAAACTACACTTGGTGCGGCGGGTGGTACTATCACGGTTACTTATAAACCTACTTCTGTAGGTAGTCATTCGGCGACACTTACATTGTCTTCATCGGGTGCTACAACTAAGACAGTAACAATAAATGGAGTGTCTGAAGCTGCAATCGCTCTTGGTCTCACCAAGGTATGGCAAAACACTACAAGCGTACCGGGTGCCGGTCCTGCTACCGGTGACCACCGTTTTGCTGCAGTATCTAATGGCAAGCTCCTTGTAAATGACAAGGTAAATAGTAAGATTATAGAGGTGACATCAACAGGTTCTTCTGACTACTTCGATGCATCTTCAACTATTACAGCCAACTATAGTCAATCTCTTG
>SUXI01000012.1 GCA_015060975.1 Bacteroidales bacterium | reverse complement strand
GTGAACTCAAGAACTATGGCGAAAAGCCCAAACCGGGGTGGAGAGTGGATATTCCGTTGCCTTGGGGTTCTTTTGGATTGCAAAAGAAGAATGACCAATATTCGTTTATCTCGCATAATGATGCAACCGGAACGACCAGTATAAACAATCTCACAACCGGTGAACGTTCAGAATACACTACTTATGAAAGTCTTGCCGATAATCCACACAGTCAAGACCCAGAAGGATATACAAAAACAATAGGCAAATGGGCAGGCAAAAAAGTTGTAGGCAAAATGGTTGATGTAGTAGGCAAAGCCGCTATGGGTGGTGCTTCAAAGTTTATCCCCGTCAGCGAATACAAAAATCTTCGCCAACGTGCACGCACCATTGACAAAGAAGGAAATACAACCAACTCAACCATTGTATATAACCGAAATTATACAGGTGGTGTCGAAGGTTTCAATATCACAAAAGGAAGAACCGAATATCGCACCGGTAACACAGTGCGTGTGGAACGCCACGTAGGTTACAACTTCGGCTTTATTAAAATGACTGAATATTATTAATTCCTGAATATAAGAAACCAACAATACATAGGGTTATTATGAAGAGGCTGTTATTGATATTTATAGTGTGGTTTGGGCTCGCTTCTGTCCATGCACAGAGCGTGAGTTTTCCGCACAAGGTATTTGACCCCCTCGGTATTCCGCAGGTGGTGGGTGCCAAGTTGCTGTATGCCGACAAGGGTACAAAAACATCATATCCGTTGGTTGTATATCAGGCCACTCCGCAACAGGTGTCGGATTGGGTTGCGGAAATGGAGCGCTTTGGATTCCTGCACAGGAACCGCCACACCGAATCCAAGAAGAGAATTCATCGCAAACCCGCTTTCAAGGGACCTTCGACCATCGATTATTATTTCCCTGTGGGGTCGGACGGCGACAGGCAGTCCAAGTTCGTAAAGATGCAATTCCGGTTCGACCGGGATCTGACGTTCCGCAAAGGGCTGAAAGTCCCAGGTGCGACGATGGTCATCGAACTCACACCGTTCTCCCACGACAAGATGGAACTAGACTACAAGAAAGGTGTCTTAAACCCGATAGGCATCACCGACGAAAGCGGATTCATCCCCAAGCATACACGGGAAATCAATGTGCAACTGGCACTTTCCACCAAGTCGCTCATTCCTCAGTGGGAAGAAGGTTCGCCTTGGTACGCTGAGATTAGGGCTAAATTTGTGGAAGGTTATATACCTACCGTTGCCTGTGCAAGGGAGTGGGCTGAGAAACTATACAAAGCTTGTGCTGAAAACGCTTCGAGCATCGACCCGATGCAGGGAAGGGATATCTCGGGAAACACTACCAACTTGCCGACAATCACAGGCTGCACCACGCATTGGTGGACTTATACCCACCAGGGTATAAAGTATGAGTGCTACGTGAATGCCGAAATCGATTTGTTTGGGCAGTTTTGGTTCGTGGTGTATCGGAAAATGTAATTTTACCACATAATCATGAATAAGCGTAACCGAAAAGCTTTAATAGAGTAGGATCAACTTTAACTTTGTTGATTATGAGAAAGTATTTGTTTTTAACAGTAGTCGCCGGATTGTTTTTGATGACATCTTGCGCTAAGTCAAAGTCTGAAACAGTTATTGATGAGTTTGAGAATCTTGTTGAGGAAGTTGAGTCTAAAAAAGGTAAACTCACTGTTGATGAGTGGAAATTTCTGGAGCAGGATTTCAATAAACGTTTTGAGGAATTAGGCATTGACAGCATTGATGAGAAAGAATTCTCTACATTTGAGAAGATAGAGCTTACGGCTCTTGTTGTGAGATGGACTGCGGCCATGGCCGAATCGGCACCGACATTGGTTGATGGTGTCGTTGAGGAAATGGAAAAAGAACAGCAGAAGCAAAAAGAGCATACCGCAAATGAATAATGTAAAAAAGATTGAAATTATGAAATGCAGATTTTTATTTTTGGCTTCAATGGCAATGTTGATTGCCTCGTGTGGGGGAGAGAATGCCTCTACCGATAAGGTTGATGCGTCTGAAATGGCCGAAAAAGTCTCTAAAGAGGGTTTCTCGGGAGAGCGAAAGTCAAAAGCAGCCGTCGAATACTATTTGAAGGAATTGGCCGGGGTTGATTTGAATGACATGTTGCCCGATTACCCCTATGACTGCACTCCTGAGGAAAAGTGGTTCTCGGGTGAGCAAAGAAATGTAATTGCGGCTTTTTATAAGAAAAATGGTGAGGAACTTAGCCGTGATGAGTACAAGGCATACGTTAAAAAAGTTTATGATGTCACTAAAAAAGTCTCCGATAATGGGATAAACATTTACGGCTTTGAAAAAAGAAGCAACAAAGATGAGGCCAATAAAGAACTCACTATTGATGAGCTTATAGCGGCGGGAGATAAAGGTATTATATACTTAGGAATGTATGATTGGGGATTCCTCAAAAATGGGCGAATGCTACATGTGTATATGCAACTTGATGAATTAGGAAAAGATGCCGATAAGAAGTATTATGCACGAGTACAAATTGCTCCGGGCTTGGAGAAAAGCTTTGATGAAACAATGAAAGATGCCGAAAAAGCCCTTGAGGACCCTGAGGTGCAAAAAGCGATAAAGGAATATGTAAAAAAATAGTGTTAACCCGAAATATTAGAAATTATGAAGTATTGTAGTAAATGTGGCGCTCAATGTGCCGATGAAGTGAAATTCTGTTCGTCATGTGGCAGTTCATTAGATGCGACGCAAACGAGTGACAAGCAAGATGCAGAGCAAAACAAGGCCATGGCAATTTTGTCTTATTTGGGAATTCTTGTATTGATCCCTATCTTTGCTGCCAAAGATTCAAAATTCGCGCGTTTCCATGCCAATCAAGGATTGGTGTTGTGTATCGCATCGATTATTTATGGAGTGGCATATAGCGTGTTAAGTACCATAATCCTTGCAATATCATGGAGATTGTATTTCTTGGTGAGCATATTGGGATTCTTGTCGATAGGTTTCTTAGTGTTATGTGTAATTGGCATTATAAATGCGGCAAATGGACAAGAAAAGGAATTGCCTATAATAGGAAAGTTCCGCATCTTGAAGTAAGCTTAGTTGTGGTTAATTATTAATTATTGGTGTCCGATAAAACTTTTTTGATAGAATAAAAAATTAGGACTGGTTCCATTCGCAGGAATCAGTCCTTTTTGGTTATCTTTGAGTTACCACACTAAAATATAACCATGAGCAAAAGTAAACATTTTATTGGACAGCCGCTATATTCTCAAGTAATAAAATTGCTAGACAAGTCGAAAATTCTTCAAATCAGCCAAGATTTGGGTGGAGAACACTACACAAAACACTTTAATGTGTGGGTTCACTTGACTGTAATGCTTTATGCTGTAATCAAACGATTTGATTCTCTGCGAGAGATAACCACGTCGTTATTGGCAGATACTCGCAAATTGGCTCACATTGGAATACGGTTCAAAATTAGTCGTAGCACTCTTGCCGATGCCAATAAACGACGCCCTGAAGCAATATTTGAGGCTATATATCGCGATTTGTATGCAAAGTATAGGCATGAACTTATATCGGACAGCCGACGCCTTAAGCACCCGAAATGGATGGATAGACTCCAAATCATTGATTCTACAACAATAACACTGTTCTCTAATCTGATATTCAAAGGTGTGGGACGTCACCCTAAAAGTGGCAAGAAAAAAGGTGGAATAAAGGTTCATACGGTAATACATGCAAATGAAGGCGTTCCGTCTGACATAAAGTTCACATCTGCGGCTACAAATGACTCTTTCATGCTAAAGCCATCGCATTTGAGCAAAGGGGATATTATTGCGATGGATAGAGCCTACATTGACTATGAGAAGTTTGAAGAACTTACTCAAAAAGGAGTTATATACGTCACAAAGAAGAAAAAGTCTCTAAATTATTCAATAATAAGCGATACAATGTACCAAACGACTGATGGGTTGATGGAAGTTAGGATACAGGATGTTACATTTACAAAGAAAACAAGTGGTGGTGAAACTATTAGCCATAACGCTCGAATAATAACGCATGTTGACACTAAAAAGCATAAACTGATATCATTGCTAACGAATGATATGAGCTCAGATCCAAATGATATTATCGCCATTTATCGCCAACGATGGGAAATTGAACTGCTTTTCAAGCAAATCAAGCAAAACTTCCCCTTGAAATACTTCTACGGAGAGAGTGCTAATGCCATTAAAATTCAAATTTGGGTTACATTGATTGCAAATTTGCTATTAATGATAATGCAAAAACGGTTGGAACGACTTTGGAGTTTCTCGGGATTGGCTAAAATGATACGGATTACACTGATGTATTATGTTGATTTCTATAGTTTCTTTAACAATCCCGAAAAAGACTGGGAAAACATGGTGACTTCAGACGAAAATCCTCCACCACAATTAACGCTTTTCTGAAAACTGGGGCTTGTAAATCGAAAAAAAGAATCTCAATCGCATTAAATCAGCAATTTAGACCTCTTTTTATGGCCTTTTCTATTTTTATCGGACAGAAATAATATAATTACTTAATGGAGATAATCATTAAAATGATTATCTCCATTTTTTATCTACTCAAAATGTATCCATATATTTTAGTAGATTTTCATTGATGCACGATTTTGGATGGTTAATATGTTAAATGTTTGTTATTTTTGTGGAAAAATAATATTCTTTCATATATTTGTATGAACTCATAATTTGCTATTATTATGAAATTTAAGCTGTATATTAGTGTAATAATCGTTTTGGTGGCATCTTATACAATCAGTGCTGTAGCAAACAACATTGATTCTATTGAGAACCAAATTGAAAAATATGTATCAACAAATGGCAGTAAACACATAGACCTAGCTAATTCGTTGATGAAAGTATTTTATGATGCTAAAATTGTAGATGATATAGTTAAGTTTGATGCAAGTAATCCTCGTGACTCTATAAATCAGCAAGTGTGGTATTGGGCTAGTTAATATTTTTACGCTCATCAAGCCTATCCCCAAGCATTGAAATATGGTTTACAAGCACTACCTTTGTGTAATAATGATATTGATAAAGCAAACTATTTAAGCCTTATATCGTTGATATATTTTCGTCAATCCAATTATGAACAGGCGGCAAATTATGCCAAGCAATGTTATAAACTTGATGAAAAATCGGGCGACCCCGATATAATGAGTTCTTCACTTAATACTCTTGCCGGCATATATATAGGTGCCAATCAGCCTAAGGAGGCTGAACAATATATCCTCAAAGGTATTGCATTGGCAAAACAAGCAAAAAATTCAGCACGCATGGCTGTATTGTTAGGAATGGCATCTGAAGCATATCATGCACAAGGTAACGATGAAGAAGCTTTGAAATATATTGAGGAAGCATGTAAAATTGAACAAGAACTTGGTAATGAATACAAATTAATGGTTCGCTTGTCACAAAAAGCATCAGTATTAATAGGATTACATGATTATGCGTGTGCAGAGATTTTGCTAAGCAAGGCTATCCCATTTTTTGAACAAATAGGCGATAAACAATCTCATGCTATAGCTAGAAATAAGATGGGAATGGTATTATTGTGTCAAGGACGAAAAATTGAAGCAGTAGAACAATATCGTATAGCTGCCTCTATATTAAAGGCTATTGGAGATCGTGGCAATGAGATGCATTCTCGAAAAGGATTATATGAAAGCCTATGGAGTAGTAATCCTGATAGTGCGAAGATTGAACTTGAACGCTTCAATGAACTAAAAGATTCACTTTATAATCTAGCCTCAGCTGAATGTCTCGCTCGATATAATGCAGAATTTGGAACTGATTGGTTACAGCACGAAAACGAACGACAGAAAGCAACAACACAAAAAATTATCATCTTAGGGTGTGTTTTATTGATCCTTTTTGTGGGAGGTATATCGTTGCTGATGAATCGTCGAATGCGAATGCGTGAGGCTGCTTTACAAGCGATTATTAATGAATTGCAACCACAAAAAACTCCAATAGAAATTATAGGACAAGAGGAATTAAGTACATCTGATCAAGAATTATTAGCTCGATTGGTAACTGCGGTAAAAAGTAATATGTCACAAGGGGATGTATCAATTGAATCGTTAGCATCTAAGTTATGCCTCACTCGTGGGCAATTAAATCGTCGCATAAAATCAATTACCGGAGTTACCACTCAACAATATGTGTTGCGAATACGCCTTGAGCATGCGCGATTGTTACTCGTTGACAATAAAGAAACACCGATATCGGAAGTGGCGTTGGAATGTGGTTTTGAAGATGCCACAAGTTTCTCTAGAGCATTTCGTCGCACTTTTGAAAAATCACCATCTCAATATCGCAACGAGAGGTGAAAAAAGGTGCATAAAATAGCGTAATTTGGTTATTTTGCATCATAATGCCAAGACCTTGCACGATTGTGCAAGGTCTTTTTTTGTTGTTATATATACCTTTACAACGCTAAATATTTATGGCAAAAAAGTTATATGGATAAAGGTAGGCGTAATAACAAAGTAAATCAATTTTTTCTTGAACGATTAACCTCAATTATAAAAAAAGAGATGGCTTCCGGGAGTGTCTCTTTAGAGGCGATTGCTTCACAGATGTATATCACTCGTGGACAATTAACTCGTCGAGTTAAAGCGATTAACGGAATGACTACCCAGCAATATGCGATGAAAGTGCGTCTCACTCATGCTAGTAATTTGTTAAAAAACAATACCGATATGGCAATATCTGAAGTTGCTTTCAGGTGTGGTTTTGAAGATGCTACAAGTTTTTCTCGTGCATTCCGTCGCAAATATGGGATATCTCCCTCCGAATATCGTAATGATGATAATTTAATTGATATCTAAGATCTTGAACATGGGCTTAAATGTGAAAATATTAATGGTATTTTTCGCTATTATGTTTTTGAATAACGCATCAAGTCAGACGATAAAGGTTGGCAATAAGTTTTTTGATGGCGAATGTCTTTACACTTGCCAAGAGATTCGTATGGGCAAAATCGTTTATTTTACCGGTGTAGATTACAACGGCGATTGGCGTGAATTGACATTAAAGCACAAATCAAAAAATGAATACACACTTCAACCCAGTTATCAAGCCGAAGACGCTCCATTTAATGTTACTTTTGGATGCTCTGTGAGATATATCCGTCAAGACGGAATGTATTTCCTTGAGGTGTTGAATAAAAATAAAACGTTGGAATGGGTGCTTTTGTTAACCCCCGATGATGTTGATTATTGCCTTTCGGCCTATCCGTCACTCGTGGGCAATCGTGTGTGTTCGGTTACTACAAGTTTGCTCAATCGCCCCTATTTGAGCCGATTTCCAAAGTCCGAATTAAGAATAATGCGTAATATGATATATGCCCGACATGGTCGCCGTTTTGAGTCGGAAGATATGCAAGCATTGTTCTCGTCGATGGAATGGTATAAGCCTAATAACGATAATAAAAAGATAAAACTAAGCATTATCGAGAAAACTAATCTTGCTCTCATCATGGCTGAGGAGGCTATGCCCGATGACTTGCGCAAGAACCTGGGTCAATATATGCCCGAATATTCAATCGAAGACTTTATGTTTGGTACTAACTATTAATAAATTTATAAAACGATGAAAAAAACAATTTTGATGGCATTTGCTGCCGTAGCAATGATTTTTACAGCATGTAGCAGTAGCACTGCAAGTAACGAAAAAGCTCAAGAAGGAGCTGAAGGATCTGCTGCAACTGAAACCCCTGCAGGTTTTGCTAAGTATGAAAACAATGGCATGTCGTTTATCTATCCCGACAAAATGCACGTTGGCTTTGAAATGTCAGAAGGTGTGAAAAATGTAAATATCGACAACGAAGATGGTAGCTGTAAATTGGCTGTTACTTTCAACGAAGATGGTCCCACTGAAAGCCAATTGGAAGAATCTAAAACCAACTATGAAGCAATGTTGAGGGCGCTTCAGGAAACTGTTACTTCTTCAGAAGTGAAAGACAATGTTGTAATTGTTCGCTCTAACTGCGACGGCGTTGAAAAAATCTGTTTCTTGGTTCATCAAGGTGGTACAAAATGTCTCAATGCTCAATTTACATTCCCTACTGATAGTGCATCGGTATATAATGCATACCTCGAACCTATCATCAAATCAATGAAGAAATAATAATATTTTTTGCTCCAAAAACGTCTCTTATTGTGCAATTTGCACGATAATGCAAAGGCCATGCACGATTGTGCATGGCCTTTTTGATTCCTAATATCTAATTTTACCAAATAATATTAAAAACAAATATTTATGAAAAAACTTTACTCATTTTTTGCAATTTTCACGTTGACTGCTGTCAGCGCGTTTGGTGCCACCGACTATGGTTTGACCGTGGGTGGTGTTGATGTTACTTCCTATAATTGCTCAAATATTACGGGCGAACATATTGAGAAATATTCAAGTGCTACCGACGATGAATACTATATAAAGTATGACCCGGCGACAAAAACTCTTACTTTCAAGAATATCCTGATTGAACGCACCGGTAGTTACAACCGTGCCATCTTGAATGAAGATGTAGATGGATTATCATGGGCCAACCCGTTGATGACAGTTATCGCGGCATAGTGATACAAAACGGCAAAAAAGTATTAATAAAATAATAAATAATTGATTATGAAAAGACTAAGCATATTGCTCTCAACAATATTAATTGTGGCAGTCAGCGCCTTTGGCGCCACCGACTACGGTTTGACTGTGGGTGGTGTTGATGTTACTTCCGATAACTGCACCAACGTCACCGGTGATAACATTAAGCCAAATTTAAGCGGCGAATTTTATGTAAAGTATGACCATTCAACAAAGACTCTAACCCTCAAAAATATCAGAATTGAACGCACCGGTAGCGGAAATCGTGCTGTCTTGAATGAAGATGTAGATGGATTGAAAATCGTGTTTATCGGGAAAAATCTTCTCAAGGCCGAAGATTCTTCGCCCGTGCGATTAAATAATAATACTACAATAACCACTCAAGATAGTAATCAAACCGAAATTATCGGTGGTTCAGAAGATGCTATAACCGTAGGAGATGGTAAAACTTTAATTTTTGATCATGCCTATATTCAGGTCTCTGCTACGAAATCTTCTGCATTAGAGGGTAATGAAGGAACTGAAACTGTAATTATACAAGGTGGTTCAGATATAGGGTTTTCTGTGTTAACTGAAGCAGATTCTTATACGTTAAACGACTTGAATTTATTTAAGGTTGATAATTCATTTGTTTACATCCTTCACTGGAAGGATGGAAATTTTGCCACCAAAGTAAAATCGTTTCAATGTATCGGTGACTATATGGGTATAATAAATGGAGAATATGTTGCGTCCTCTCAAAACTTCGTATGTAAAGAAGGGGTAATTGGGACTGATGGCAGTGTTATTTATATTTGTAAAGCAGTGTTATATAATGATACAAAATATTTCCCCGATAAAAATTTTGCCCAAGCTTTAAGTGAATTGTCAACAACGAACACTGATTATAAGAATGTTTTAATTTTACCTTGTGGCTTTAATAAAGGAAGAGTTAGATTTACTACATCGTTAGACTTGTCCTTCAGAAACATTTCTTCGTTGAAAGGGATAGAATTTTTTACCGACTTGGTTGAATTGAACTGCATGAGTAATAAACTCGCAAATGTTGATTTGTCAAAAAATACGGCACTCAAAACGTTGAATATGAGCGATAATACGCTTTCATCAATCACTTTGCCTCAAACTGAAACTCTCACAACGTTACTCTTAAACAACAATTTACTCACTTCGGTTGACTTGACAAAGAATACCGGATTAACCGAATTGAATGTGTCTTACAATAATTTGATGTCGTTGAATGTGTCGAAAAACACTGCATTGACAACGCTCACCGCCAATTCAAACTCAGTGAGGACTATTAGTTTGCCACAAAGTACAACGTTGACAACTCTCAATGTTAATTCCAATGCGTTGACATCAATCGACGTGTCAAATTGCACTGCATTGACCAACCTCTATCTCGGTGAAAATCAGTTGACTGCATTAGATGTGTCAAAAAACACCAAATTGAAAGAAATTGAATGTCATAGCAATAGATTCACAACGTTGGATTTCTCTAAAAATTCCTCCCTCAGAAAAATTTCGTGTTATTATAACCAAATTTATGACGTTCCCTCGGGTGCTCAGAATGGAGAATCATTTGTGGCAAATCTGCCGAATATATACCAAAATGGATTCAATCATGGCGATATCCTATTTACCACTGTAACCGATGCCAATAATCTCACAAAAGATCAGGTTTCTATCGCAAGTTCTAAAGGTTGGAGTATGAAATTTGATGATGGCTCAACCTATTCGGGAACGGTTGCAAGTGCCATTGAAGAGGTGGATGTAGAGGACTGCGACAACGACAATGCTCCTCGCTACAACCTCAATGGTCAACCGGTCGATGATAATTATCGCGGCATAGTGATTCAAAAAGGGAAGAAAATATTAGTAAAATAATAAAAATGCTCCCTTCTCTATAATTAAAGGAGATTTTGAATTGAAAGGAATATAAAAATAAAGGAATATGAGAAAAGTATTTTTAAATACATCTTACTTGTTGCTATGCATTATTGGCATTTGCATCATGTCAAGTTGTGAAGATCACTTGAGTGACTCTAAAAAGGATAAATGGGCTTCTCTCGTCAATGAAACCCATTACGAACCGGTGATTGAAGGAAATACAATCTCGTATGGCTCTCATTTTTATACTGTTAATGGTGAAATAACAGATGAAGTGGTGGCAGGACGTAGAGATACTCCCACTGCATGGGTTACTTTCACAAACATACCTTTAAGGATGTATATAACGATTATTGGGTAAATCAATTCAAGGCACGGCTGCTATGATTCCCATGGCCATAGAAATATATGCGCGTGATGCCGCAACCGGCGAAGAATGTTTTAAACTATTATGTAATAGTCAATCAACAGTTGATGGCATATTGCGAATATTGAAAGACCGTTTTACTCCTCGTGAAGAATCGGGAGCCGATGATTCGTATGTACAACGATATATGGCTGCCGCTCTACTCAAAGATGCTACTCCTCAAAATGCATATACTCCATCTGAACCATATACTGTTGAGATGTGTGCTTCGGCAAATAAACCGCAAAAAGTGACAGGTGGAACCGACACTTTTGTATATATCCTTTGTAAAGGTTGGGATACCGATATTTATGAATATGCGCAACGACAAGTTGAAATATTTCAAGCAAACGGCTCTAATCTTTACAAAGTTTATAATTGCCCGTCAACATATACTCATTGTCAGGATATTATAGGTGATTGGAAAGGATTAAAATAGTAACATATAAAATATATTAACGATGAAAAAGAACAGATTTATCACATGTTTGTTTTTGGCTATTGCCATGGCATTCGTTAACCCGATTTGTGCAAACGCTCAATTTGGTAATTTGTTGAAGAAAGCAAAAAAAGCAATTAAGATTGAAAGTAGTTCAGAAGATGGTGAAGAATCATCAAAATCATCAAAGAAAGGGCTCAATCCCGAAGTATTTATCTACCAACCGGTTGATGACCCTGTCAATGCTCCTCTCTACGACATCAACAACCCCAAAGTGAAAGAGTATTATGAAAAGTGGATTGCTCTCGGCAATTTGCCTGATAATGATGAGCATTTTTGGTTGTTTGAATTCTTTGACTATCAATCACCTACGAGAGGATTAAAACAAGTACACGTTACTGAATATCCTTTAGTTGCCTATTTCTCTTACTTCATTAATCACCCCAATGAAGTTGAAGGTTATAGATGCTACATTCGTGCGCGACGTGCATATGAAATCTTGGCCCTAAGTTCTATTGTGCACACTGTGCCTTATAAAAGAACTCGACTTGGTTGGGCCGAAGAATATACAGGAATGTCGGGTATGCGCAAACTTTTGCTCAATGACGGAACGCAAATCAACTTGTTAGAGTCGGAAGATGATCGTTTGAAACGATGGAAACGAGTAGATAATGACGATGCCTACGGAGCATTTATGGATAACACTTCCTATGAAGTTATGCGTAGTGCCATGCAGCAAACAATGGCTGAAGCTAAACAAGCTCAAGCCGAAGGTCGCATTGCCGATGCTTTCAACCTCCTTTTCAAGGAATATAGAATGATGAAAAGTGATATAGAACGTGACCGCTTCTATTCAACCCGCAAGAACGATGACATTTACTTGGACATGGAAGATGACTACAAGTTAATGTATCAGCAATATTATGAAAAATGGCTCGAAGTTGTCCAAACATCAGGCGCTGCTCCGGTTGACATGCCTAAAGAAGCTGCCGTATCGGCCACTATCAAGAATCAGGCAACAGCACAAGCTAAGGCTAAGTTTGGCTCTCAATTCGTGAAAGCTATCGTGGTGGAAAGTGATTGGCACGTATATACCGATCCCAATAATTTCAACCGCACCGACCATCGTAGCATTGACGTTGATGTTATCATCAAAGATGGTGGCGAGTATTATGTGTCACATCAAATGTTGTGGCAAAACTACCAGACCGGCAAATGGGGTAGCTACGACATGCGTCAAAAATCTCCCATCAAACAAAAAGTAAATTACAAATAAATTAAATTTATTAATCATTTAAAACAGTAAGATTATGAAAAAAATTCTTTGGGCTGCTTTAGCAGCAGTAGCGATGTTCGTTACATCTTGTGGATCAAATGTTGAGTATGAAACATTAAGTAAGGATTATTACAATAGTTGGAAAGTATCGGCAGTGGTGCCTAAAGGCGTTTATAAATTAAACGACACTCTTCCTGCAGCAATCCCATCAGCAATTCAAGAAGCAGCAAGTATCTCAAAACCAATCTATCTTGCAGGTGATAAAATTGCAATTGGTTTCACAAAGGGCGAACTTTATGATCAAAATTTTGCCACTTGGGCTGCAAAATATAAAGATTCTGAAGGTTATAAAGAAATCAATATTGCAGGTCGTAAAGGTTTCCGTCTAAACATTAGCGAAAGAATCAATGATCAACCTACACTTGTGGGCTATGAATATAATGTAGAGGCTCCTGAAGTAGGCGAAGATGTATATTTCGTAGCTGAAGTTTATCCTACGACTGAAAAATTTGACGATTTAGGTACTGTAATTGAATCTCCTGAGATTGTTCAAGTTCTTGATTCTTTGAAACTTGAAGTTATTAAATAATTTATTGAGAATAAGAAATCATGAAAAAGTTTTTATGTGCTGTAGCAGTGGCTACGATGATGATGAGTTGTGGTGGTGCAAGCAAATCAGGCGAAGAGGCTCAAGATTCGATTGTGACAGATACAACTATGACGCAAGAGGTTTCTGCTGCTCTCGAAGCACCTGCAGTGCCTTTTGAAAAAACAGGGAATGAACTACTTGACACTCAATTAGAAACTATTAGCAAGGTTGTTGCTGAAATCAAAGCGGCTAATACTAAGGAAGAAAAATCCGAAATCATGTCTAAAGCAGAAGCACAAATCGAGCAATGGCAAAAAGATAATGAAGAAGCAGGTAGTAAAATTGATCCCGCTCTTCTTGAAAAATTCAAAGCTGAATTTGAAAGATTATCGTTTGAGATGATGAAAGAAGTTATGTAGTAATAGTTAGTTAATTATAATTCGATGGAGATGTGTCAATATTACCCATTTTGAGACATCTCCATTATTGTTTTATTTGGGGGTATTTTACGATTTAGTAATTTTTTATGATTAGGAATTATATTTTATTATTCTTGTGTAGTGTTGTAGCCTATGGATGTTCGGCTTCAAACAAAGATTCACAAAACTCGTCAGTAGAGGGGAGTATTGAAAGAGGTGATTATTCGTTTACCACGTCATTAGTGAAAAATGAAAATGGATTAATCCCGGTTGTTAATGTTGAAGGGCTCATTTATAATGGCACTAAAATCCATTTTCAATGTCGATGCGAACTCATTCATGAATATGAGGAAAATGATCTTGCAGATGTGAATTGGATAAGTGAAGAGGATATTAACTTTGATGGAATACCCGATCTCATGATTTATATCGGTACAAACACAGTGGGACGTGTGTCGGAATTTTTTGATGCTTATGTGTGGGACGATGAGAAACACAGCTTTGAACAGATTCAAGGTTTTACCGAAATTGCAAATCCTCAAGTTGATGCGGAGTTTAAGCGTATAACAAGCATGTATCGCAGTGACGCAAATGAATTTACCGTTTGCACATATCAATTTAATGGAAATAAATTGGTGCGGGTAAAGGAAGAAATAGAGCCTATTGATGCAAATCGTGTTTCAAAATTGGACCGATTTGGGGTAAAGGCTTGGATTGATAATGTCGGGAGAGTGATTTACTCGGTCGATAAGGCAAAATGGGTGAAAGGTGGTAATTTGGCCGATTTCTTTAGAATTAATGATGGAGAAGAATATATTGCTTATGGTAATTATAGTAACGACCCGGCTCAATATGTTCTTGTGGCTCAATATGGCGATTCAGATATGAATAATATCGGACTTGTGTTTATTACGCAATCCGAAGATGTATATCTAATGAGTCTGCAAGAGGTCGTGGCGTGTGTTGTGCCTGAAGGACTAGACTTGGGATTGCCTCCTAGTGATGATATGTCACTTTTTTCGCCTATAGGCTTGTCGTCAAGAAAAGAGGGGGATATTTATAAGATATTTCTAAATGGAGCATCGGGAGAGGAAGCCGAAGTTAAATTTGCAACGAATATACCTTTTCAATTTTCTTTGATGGTCAACGGCACCGAGCATTATATTGAAATGACGTCAACATGGAATATTCATATTGATGGTTTTGCAGGGACATTCAAGGAAAGATATGTAGGCAATAAGAGATTTTTTGATTTTATACTATCTGATTATCAAGGTGTAGGAAACACTGTAAATGGATCATTTAGCTATAACGACGATGGTAATCAATATATTGTTATAGAGGATAAAGACCCGCTAAATTGGGGTATAGGAAAAAAATATGAAATTAATGTATATCCATTATTTGATTGATATGAAAGCGATAGGATTATTATTTTGTACAATATTATTTTTGTCAGGTAGTGTTTATTCGGCTAATTTGTTGACAATGGATGAAAATTCATCAGTTGAGCATAATTCAATAGAAGAGATAGTGGCAGCCAATGCTCAAACGGATGAATGTTTGCTTTCGGTTGCTCGTTTGGGAAAATATTCATCAATGCAAGGACTTAAAGATTGTGACTCGTATGCTACTTTGTGTGAAAACTATCCCATGCTTGCTTCTATTGATGAATTGTTGGTTGATACACAAGAAGGCGATTTGTGGTTGTTTCAATGTTTGCCAGGCTCTACGATCGCTATTAATCAACTCACTGCCGATGGTGTGGGGCAGGTTTATTATCGTTCTGAAGATGCGGAATCATTAGTCGTTAGGTCTTCAGCCGTTGCACCCGGTTCTATTCATGTTAATGTCGTAGGGGCCAACGGTAGTGTGCTTATATGGATTCCATTGTTAAATAACGCAACCAATAAACTTGAAGAATCTACCGGAGTGATTGATATGACAATTGTTGAATAATTAATCAAATAGGTAACAATATGAAGCTGTACATTCAATATTAATCTTTTTCAGAAAGTTCTAGCCAACGTAGTTCTTTTTCGTCGAGTTCCTCTTTTAGTTTATTATATCGTGCTGATTTTTCAAAAATATCGGGTATTTCTTGCCCACTGTTAAATAGAGTGTCAAGGGCTGCTTTTTCGGCGGTGAGTCGCTCTATCTCAGTTGAAAGTTGTTCAAATTCCTTGCGTTCCTTAAACGTCATTTTTTGTTGGCGTTCAGTCTTTGGTTTTTCGATAGTTTTTTCTTTAGGTTTTTCAATTGTTTTATTCGTTTTACTAAATTCGTCTTGCCATTCACGAAAATCGCTATAATTGCCCGGAAAGTCTTTTATTACGCCATTGCCTTCAAACACAAAGATATGGTCAACAATGTTATCAAGGAAATATCGGTCATGAGAGATTACAATTAAACATCCTTTGAAGTTACAAAGGTATTCTTCTAAGATTCCAAGAGTAACGATGTCGAGGTCATTTGTTGGTTCATCGAGTATAAGAAAGTTTGGAGAACGCATTAACACAGTGGCAAGATGTAGGCGACATCGTTCGCCTCCACTCAATGTGTGAATATATTTTTGTTGGTCGGTGGGAGAGAACAAAAAGTGGTTAAGGAATTGCATTGGAGAGTAGTGTACATTCTCATTTATAATAACATCTTCGGCTATTTCTGTTATAGCATCAACAACTTTCTTATTTTCGTCAAATTTAATGCCATCCTGGCTGTAATAACCAAAGCGTACAGTTTCTCCTACGTTCCATTCTCCACTATCGGCAGGGATTAAGCCTTGTAGCATTTTTATGAATGTGGATTTTCCTGCGCCATTATTACCGATAATGCCTAGTTTTTCGTATCTGGCAAACGTATAAGTAAAATCATTGAGAATTATTTTATCACCAAATTGTTTTGAGATTCCTTCTGCTTCAAAGATTTTTGAGCCTATATATGATGATTTTACTTCAAGGTTTACGTTGCGTTCGGTTAGGTCAACTTGAGAGCGTTTTTTTAGTTCATAGAAAGAATCGATGCGGTATTTAGCTTTTCCTGCACGAGCTTGAGGTTGGCGACTCATCCATTCTTGTTCACGACGCAGAGTGTTTTTTACTTTGGCAAGTTCGGCACTCATAGCCTCAATGCGTTCTTTGCGACGACGAAGATAATAATCATAATTACCCTCGTAGGTATAGATTAGTTTATTGTCAATTTCGATTATCTTATTGCAAATTCTGTCAAGGAAATAACGGTCGTGAGTAACCATTAAAAGGGTGATGCGCGAGCGTGTGAGATAATTTTCAAGCCATTCAATTATCTCTATGTCAAGGTGATTTGTAGGCTCATCAAGGATGATTAGGTCGGGTTTTTCTAAAATTAGACGTGCTATCGCCACACGTTTGCGTTGGCCTCCACTCAATGTGCATATTTTTGCGGTAATATCATTAATCTTTAATTGAGAAAGGAGTTGCTTCAACTTATCTTCGTAGTCCCAAGCGTTGGCACTATCCATAAGTGTAATTGCTTGATTAATTTCATTAGCATCACCTTTGGAAATTGCGTATTCATATTCTTCAATAACTTTTGCTGTTTCTGAATTGTCAAACATACAACTTCCTAAAACTGTTGCATCAGCTGGGAACTCAGGTATTTGGTCAAGTATAGCAACTCGAAGATTGTTTCGGAATGTTATTTTGCCTTCATCGGCCGTTTCCTTTCCTGATATTATTTTAAGCAATGTGCTTTTTCCTGTGCCATTTTTTGCAATAATCCCAATTTTATCGCCTTCGTTTACTCCAAATGTAATGGAGTTAAATAGGATTCTGTCGCCGTAGCTTTTGGAGAGATTTTCTATTTGAAGAAAACTTGCCATACGATTAATGTCAAATATTTTTGTGAGGGTAAATAGTAAATATTAGTCATAAAAATGACAACTCCCCAAAGCCGGGGAGTGGTATGTTAAATTGTTGAGTTCATTTTTTGAGCCGCGAGTGGGATTCGAACCCACGACCTTTTCGTTACGAATGAAATGCTCTAACCAACTGAGCTATTGCGGCTTGATGCTATTTTAGAAAATAATTGTTTGTTTGCTATAAGTGAGCTTGATTTTTGCTTTATCCAAAAGAAGTTTAGCCATTACCGGGGTTTCGATGTAAGGCACTATATCAGTGAGATATACTGAAGACGAATAATATGATGTACCTTCGGAATTTACACTTACTGGTATAATTAAAAACTCTGTATCATCTGTTGTGATTTTTTCTTTTTTTGTCATATTTATGATATAAGAACGCATGTCAGAGAATAGATAACAATTTTTAGCGTTATTATATGTTGCGTAAAATGAATTTTCGTTGTCGGTTATTTCGTTCTTTGCAAAAAACTCATCAGCTTTAGATTTTTTGATTAAAAGCACATAAGGAGGGGGGGTAATATTGTAATCGTTTTTGATTTTTTCTACTGGAATTTCAAATGTTAACGAATTAATGACCGAAAGATCTCCATTGTTGGCATTATAGCTGTCAACGATTTCTTGTGTAGGGAATTTAATTTCCAAATTAGTGCCGGTAGGAGCAACCAATAGGTTATCTCCATTTTGAATCATTGTTTTGAGCTGGTCAGAAATTGAAAATGAGATATTATTATTGGTTATAATCTCGGGTGTTACCGCAAAATAATTCCCAACTTTATGGTAGGTTGAATCTTTGCCGGTATCGTCCATTGTAATGGTTTTGTGGTAATATAATTTAACTTGTGAGTTTGTGATCTTCATTATTCTACCGCTACCATAAGAGTTGGATATATATATACCGGGGAAAAATTGAGCAAATTGAGTGGGACTTGAATAGATGTCAGGATTTTCTTTGTATTTGTTGAAAAATTCATGTCCTAATGAGATAGGAAGATTTATAGCAATTGTACGATATTGAAGTTTGGCAATAGAGTCGGAAAAACCGAGTGCATTTGCAGTATAGATTGTTTCTCCTAACAAGTCGTTTTCTGAGTAATATCCATTGGGATTGAAATCACTATATATGGGAGATTGTAATTGTTTGTTCAATCGGTATATTTTTAATCCCATAGGTGTTATGGAGTCTCCGATATATCCTCCATTGGGGATTTGGAGAAATAGTTTTATAGAGTCAATATCGTTGACTGAAACATTAGTGGTGTCAATTTGTCCGGCAGGCATAAATTGAGTGACAACGTCAGATGATAAATTTCCATATCCTTTAGCATCTAATTTCCCAAGAAGTTGGGTTATTGAGCGAGATTGTATGCGATTGCTCATTACCGTATTCCCAGTAACGGTAAATGTTGAATCTATAATAATCTCAACTTCTTCTTGTATTATCGAAGTCCCGATAGTGGAACTATCTTCGCAGGCAATTAATGCAAGAGCTAAACTTGCCGCAAGGATTTTCGATATAAATTTCATAATAGTTATTTATATTGAGTTATAATTACTACAAAGATTGATAGAATTGAGCGTATGCATCAATATAATTGTCTTCTCCGGGATATTCCATGAATGGTTTTCCCAATGATTTGGCATAATTTACCAATTCTTCATTTACTGAACGAGATGCTTGAATTATTCCATCGGAGTACTTTATGGCAAGTTTATTAAGTGTAATATAATCAACAGCGCCATTGTTTATTATTTCAAGGTCTTCATCGGTAAATCCATCCATTTTCATTTTTTCAAAGAAACGTTCGTTTAAAGTCCCATCAAATGTTTCGTCAAATAATGCATACGCAACTTTTGCCGAACGGAAAGAAGGATCCTCGTTATATATCTTTTTTAAATATATAGGAGCCAATGCTGAAATCCAACCGGAACAATGAACAATGGTGGGTTCCCAACGTAGTTTTTTTACCGTTTCAACAACACCTCTCACATAAAACATTATTCGTTCATCATTATCCTCAGGGCTTTGGTGGATTTCAAGACCAGAAGATGGATGACGTTGGAAATAATCATCGTTGTCAATGAAATAAATTTGCATTCTTGCAGATTGTAGTGTCGCAACTTTGATAATAAGAGGATGATCAGTGTCATCAATGATAAGGTTCATCCCTGATAAACGAATCACTTCATGAAGTTGGTTACGACGTTCATTAATACAACCATACTTTGGCATAAATGTGCGTACTTCAAATTTGCTTTCTTGAATGCCTTGAGGAATTTTTTGTCCCAAAACAGCCATTTCAGTTGATGGTAGATAGGGAATTATTTCTTGAGAAATGTATAATACTTTATTGTTGTTCATTACAACTAACTTTGGGTTAAAGATTTTATTTTGCAAAGATAGCATTTTTTTTTGAATTTAAGAGTGTATATATGAGTGTATAACCATTATTTATTAATATTTCAGAGCTATTAAGATGAAATGATAATGAAATTTAAAATATTGGGTTGCTCTTTTTTTTAAACGCATCATGTGTTAACTTTGTGCAAATTTTTTAAGATATAAAAATTTAGGTGATGAAATGAAAAAGATATTAATAATCCTAAGCTTGATAGTATTCTCTGTAATGTCATTATCAGCTCAGAAGCCAATCAAGTGGAGAAGCTCGGTAAAAATGACAAGCCAATCAGAGGGAATTATAACTATTAAAGCCATAATTGGAGATGGGTGGCATCTTTATGGCACAGATTTGCCCAATGGAGGTCCGAAAGCGACAAACTTTGATTTTTCTTCATCTGAAGGTGTTGTTATGGTGGGGTCGGTAACTCCATCGTCAAAACCAAAAGAAGTGCATGATAAAGTATTTGATTTGAATTTAAATTGGTGGGAAAATGATGTGATTTTTACCCAAAAATTTAAATTGACAGGAGAAAAAAATGCAAAAATTATGGGTAGAATATTGTATATGGGATGTAATGATGAAACATGCTTGCCTCCATCTGCTCAATCGATAAATATTAAAGTCCCTCCATTTAAATAATTAAAGTTATATGAATAAATTAGCAATAACGATAAGTGTATTAATACTATCTATTTTTAGTTTGTCGTCACAAATTCAGAATCCGATAACATGGAGTAGTGATATTGTGATGACATCACAATATGAAGGGAAGGTTGTTTTTAATGTGACAATTGAACCTGGGTGGCATTTGTATGGCTTTAACTTGCCGGAAGGTGGACCAAAGTCAACACAAATTATATTTGATGAAATTAATGGTGTTGAATATATTGGAGATTTAAAGGCATCTAAAGCTCCTATAGAAAAATTTGATGAAATGTTTAATCTCACGTTATCGTGGTGGGATTCAGATTTGACAATCGAGCAAACCTTTATATTTACTGATAAAGTTTCGCACATAATTTCAGGTAAAATTGAATTTCAGGGTTGTAATGACCAAAGTTGTATTGCACCTCAAAAAGAAATTTTTTCGTTGAATGTTGATTCTGTTGAAACGAATAATATTATAGTTGCTGAGGAGAAAAAATCAGATAATGGAAATAAAACAACTTCAACGTGGTGGAATCCGGTAAAAGTTCTTTCAACTGAGTCGGCAGACCAACCTTCGACAAATTCTCCATGGTGGATGATTTTTATCTATGGATTTTTAGGTGGTTTGGCGGCATTGGTAACACCATGTGTGTGGCCTTTGGTACCTATGACTGTAAGTTTCTTCTTGAAAAAAAACAAATCAAAAGCAAAATCTATTAAAGATGCGATGACTTATGGAATAGGCATTGTTGTAATATACTTATTATTAGGTTTGGCAATAACTGTCATATTTGGTGCCGGAAAATTGAATGAGTTAGCTACAAGTGCTGTATTCAATATAATATTCTTTGTGTTGTTAGTCGTATTTGGGATTTCATTCCTTGGAGCATTTGATATTAAATTACCATCAAAATGGTCAAATGCTATAGATGGAAAAGCTGAGCAGACTACAGGGGTCATTAGTATTTTCTTTATGGCATTTACTCTTGCGTTAGTGTCTTTTTCATGTACCGGACCATTAATTGGGACTCTATTGGTTGAAGCCGCTACGATTGGTAATATTTCAGGTCCGGCAATTGGTATGGCAGGTTTTGCCATTGCATTAGCCATTCCTTTTACACTATTTGCAATATTTCCTTCAATGCTTAAAAGTGTGCCAAAATCAGGGGGGTGGTTGAATTCTGTGAAAGTTGTACTCGGCTTTTTAGAGTTAGCATTAGCTTTGAAATTTTTGTCAGTGGCAGACTTGTGTGAGGGATGGGGAATTCTTGATCGTGAAGTGTTCTTAGCATTATGGATTGTGATATTCTCGATGTTGGGATTTTATTTGTTGGGTAAACTAAAGTTTGCTCATGATGTAGATATACAGCATGTTTCAGTTACTCGATTATTTTTTGCAATAGCATCATTTGCTTTTGTTGTATATATGATTCCTGGATTATGGGGTGCTCCATTGAAAAGCATCAGTGCTTTCGCTCCACCATTAAGCACTCAAGATTTTAACCTATATGGTGGTGGATTCAAGGAATTTGACGATTTTGACGAAGGGATGAAATATGCTCAAGAAAATAATATGCCTGTTTTGATAGATTTTACCGGTTTTGGTTGTGTTAATTGTCGAAAAATGGAAAGTGCTGTATTTGATACAGAACGTATTAGGAAAGCTATCAATGAGAATTATGTATTAATAAAACTTGTTGTAGATGATAAAAAAAGTTTGAGTGAACCATATACAGTTGAAGAAAATGGTAAAACCACAGCAATAGAAACGGTTGGCGATAAATGGTCATATCTGCAACGTCATAAATTCCATGCAAATAGTCAGCCTTATTATATAATTCTTGACAATAATGGTAACCCTTTGATGGGTTCTAAAGGATATGATCCTGCTGAAAGTATAGATCTTTTTGAAGCATGGTTATTAGAAGGTGTTGAGAACTATAAAAAATCAAATAAATAATGGGTCATTCTAGAGATGAAAAAATTGAAGCTTTAGGGCGCATTATCGATACTCTCGACGAGTTGAGGGTAAAATGCCCATGGGATAGAAAGCAAACTAATGAAAGTCTTCGCCCAAACACAATTGAAGAAGTGTATGAACTATGTGATGCTTTGATAAGTGATGACTCTGTAAATATAAAGAAGGAACTTGGAGATGTGTTATTGCATGTGCTTTTCTATGCAAAAATAGGAGAGGAAAAAGGTCAATTTGATATTGCAGATGTAGCTGATGCCCTTAATTCTAAGTTAATTTTCCGTCATCCTCATGTGTTTGGAAATGTTAATGTTAAAGACGCACATGATGTAGAGCAAAATTGGGAGCAAATAAAACTGAAAGAAAAAGGAGGTAATAAAACCGTATTGGCGGGAGTCCCATCGACATTACCGGCATTAATAAAAGCAAATCGCATTCAAGAAAAAGTGTCAAATGTGGGTTTTGATTGGGAAGAACCGCATCAAGCGTGGGAAAAAGTAAATGAAGAAATGGCAGAATTGGCTCATGAAATAGACCAAATGGATCAAGTCAAAATGGAAGAAGAAATGGGCGATTTGTTATTTAGTATTGTAAATGTTGCTAGGTTATATGATATTAATCCTGAGAATGCACTTGAAAAAACAAACAAAAAATTTATATCTCGATTCAACTATTTAGAGCGAGAAGCGGCAAAAAGAGGAACAGATTTAAAACAAATGACTCTTGCTAAGATGGATGAGTTGTGGAATGAGGCAAAATTGATAGAACATAAACATTAATTTTATTTTTCTATATTGATACTCTGTATAACTGAGAAGCCCAGCGTAGCGAAAGATATTGCCTCTATATTAGGGGCAACAGTAAGACGTGACGGATTCTATGAAGGAGGGGAATATAAAATTACATGGACATACGGGCATTTATGCACGTTAAAAGAACCTGCCGATTATACAGATATGTGGAAACGTTGGTCGTTGGGTTCGTTGCCAATGATTCCACCAAAGTTTGGTATAAAAATCATAGAACAGGAAAGCATAAAAAGACAGTTTAATGTTATAAAATCTTTAATATCTGAAGCCGATGAGGTTATAAATTGTGGAGATGCCGGGCAAGAAGGGGAATTGATTCAACGGTGGGTAATGCAAAAAGCCGATTGTAAAATTCCTGTGAAACGGTTGTGGATTTCGTCCTTAACTGATGAGTCAATAAAAGAGGGTTTCAGAGATTTAAAGCCACAATCGCAATTTGATAACCTTTATTATGCAGGTTTGTCTCGAGCGATAGGTGATTGGATTTTAGGGATGAATGCTACTCGTTTGTATTCATTAAAATATTCTTCTTCAGGAAAAGTATTGTCAATAGGTCGAGTGCAAACTCCAACGTTAGCTTTGATTGTTCAACGTCATCATGAAATTGCTAATTTTGTGCAAGAAGATTTTTGGGAACTTAAAACCACATATCGAAATGTTGTTTTTAATGCCACTTCTGGTAGGTTTACATCCTTAGATGAAGCAAATGAGGTATTAGCAAAAATCAAAGATGCTCAATTTGTTGTAACTGAGGTCTCGGAAAAGAAAGGAAAAGAGTCGCCACAAAGACTTTTTGATTTGACCTCGTTGCAAGTTGAGTGTAATAAACGTTGGGGATGGACGGCTGAAGATACTTTAAAACTCATTCAGTCGCTTTACGAGAAAAAGGTAACAACTTATCCTCGTGTAGATACTACATATTTGAGTGAAGATATATATCCAAAAGTCCCGGAAATATTAGAACGAATGACTCCATATGCAAACTTCATCAGCTCGATTCTGTCTAAAAAGTTACCTAAAAGTAAAAAAGTATTTGATAATTCAAAGGTAACAGACCACCATGCAATTATCCCTACAGGGCAAGCTCCAACATCATTAGTGGGTGAAGAACGCAAATTGTATCATTTAATTGCATTACGCTTTATTTCTGCGTTTTATCCCGATTGCGAGTTTATGACGACTACTGTCATTGGTAATGCCGATGGAGTGGAATTTAAGGCAATTGGGAAAGTCATTGTTGAACCGGGATGGAGGATCGTTTATGCTTCTGAAAAATCGACAACGATTGAGCAAGACGAAGATAAAATATTGCCACCTTTTACAATTGGAGAAAGCGGGGAACATGAGCCTTCATTATTAAAGAAAGTGACACAACCTCCTAAATATTATACCGAGGGTACCTTGTTGCGTGCAATGGAGTCGGCAGGAAAGACGGTTGATGACGATGAGTTGCGCGATGCGATGAAAGAAAATGGTATAGGGCGTCCATCAACTCGAGCTGCGATAATTGAAACATTATTTAAACGGCGATATATTTATCGTGAGCGTAAAAATATTATGGCATCAAATGCCGGAATAGAACTTATTGCCACAATAAATGACGAATTATTGAAAAGTGCAAAACTCACAGGTATATGGGAAAATAAATTGCGAAAAATAGAAAGAGGTGAGTATAATGCATCAGATTTTATTGCAGAACTAAAATCAATGGTTGAAGAAGTTGTGATAAATGTGCTTCGCGACAATTTCTCAAAAAAAATTGAAATAGTAGAAGAAAAGAAATCAAAATCAAGAACTATACGAGAGAGAAAACGAATCACTACATTTGAGCAAGTGGTATGTCCTAAATGTGGCAAAGGGCATATATTAAAAGGGCATACGGCATTTGGGTGTAGTGAATATAAGAATGGATGTGATTTAAAATTACTTTTTGAACAATATCCCCAAACGCTTACACCATCAAAACTCAATAAACTCATCAACAATAGATAACAAATATGGATGAATATTTCCCAATTTTAAATACTCAAGGTGAGATAATAGGTAAAGCAACTCGTAAAGAGTGTCATTCGGGTTCAATGCTGCTTCATCCGGTTGTACACCTACACATATTTCGCCAGGGTGGATATGTTTATTTGCAGAAAAGAGCATTAAATAAAGATATTCAGCCGGGGAAATGGGACACGGCAGTAGGAGGACATGTTGATTATGGAGAATCGGTGGAGGAGGCTTTGTTTCGTGAAGCTCGTGAAGAATTGGGATTGACCGACATAAACCCTCAAAAAATAGTTAATTATATTTTTAATTCTGAGATTGAACAAGAAATGGTTAATGTGTATTATATAATTGTTGGGGAAAATTTTGAGACCGTTAATGACCCTATCGAAATTGACGAGGCTCGTTTTTGGCATATTGATGAAATTGAGCAAGTTATAGGTAAAGGTATTTTAACACCTAATTTTGAACAAGAATATAATCGTATTAAGTATTTTATAGAATGAATATAGACGCACAATTGATATTTGTATTTATATTGATTGCTATTGCAGTATGGTATTTTATAGATAGAGGGCGTAAGCGCGACAATGGGAGTGGTTGTAACAACATTGGTGATTGTGTGGAATGTGAGTTGAATAAACTTTGTAAAAAGAAAAAGTAAAATATTTATCTAATAAGAGTTGATAAATATTTGTGAGAATAAAGAATTTGTTGTATCTTTGCACATGTAAATCGCAAAGGGTTCCTTGGATGAGTGGCTTAGTCAGCGGTCTGCAAAACCGTGTACGGCGGTTCGAATCCGCCAGGAACCTCAAAAAAAAAGAAGTTTCAGAAATGAAACTTCTTTTTTTACTATGCATGAATGTGACTGTTATTTTATTCTAAAATTATATTACCGAAAAACTCTTGACGGTGAAAATCGGGCTTCTCAGTAAATATAGGATTCCAACTTAGATAATGTGGTTGAGTGCATCCCGATGCGCATTTGTAGAAATTGCCTTTCATTTCAATTGGCTTTCCCAGATATTCGATACCAATAAGTGATAATGGTATTGCAACTAACAAATTCCAAGAAAAAATGCCTTCAAGTTCTTGAAAAGGCTTGTTCCCACATGACGCATAGCGTAAAACTTGTGCTAATTCTTCGTCATTTAGTCGAGTGGGATTTTTTCTCTCGGTGCGATGTGAGGCATTTATGGTGCCAATACAATTAAATTCAAAATTCCAATAATGATTGTCTCCTTTTGGAGCCACAAAAAATTCCACGCAAGAGTCTTGGCTTACGGGAGAATTATTTTCATAGTTTTCAGCTTTTAGATAGTTGCATCTAACAAAGAAATCAATGTAGATGTACTTTCCATCATGCGCAGTGGTAAAAGATGAAAGAGGGCAGTATGGAAATTCTTTGCTCCAATTATTAGAGTCAATAATAGTTCTAAATCCTTTTTCTTCAAGAATGTTAATAATATTATCGTGTTGAATATTCTCAATCGCGTCAATGCGAGGAATAGATATTGTTTTTATGTTAGATCTGTTCATATTTTAAAAGTGTCTTTAAATGCCCAAACGAAACCAAATATTGCCATCCCAATGAGTATGGAGCCGATTATGCGATTAATAATCCACATAGAGCGCACGTTAAAACGGTTTCTTACCAAATTGACAAATAGGGTTACGATATACCACCAAAATATTGCACCGATGAATATGCTAAAATATCCTACGATGTAATGGTAGGCGTGATATTCTTGTTGAATGAAATTAAATCGGGCAAATAATCCAATGATGAAAAATAATATCAGAGGATTGGAAAATGTAAAAAAGAAGCCTGTTACAAAATTTGTCCAAAAATTATTGTTTGATTCGGCTGCCGGTTTTAATGTGCGAGTGGGATTTTTTCGAAAGAGATATACCCCAAAGGCAATGAGAACTATCCCTCCTAAGACTTGTAAGGCAGTTTGATTGCTTTCTATAAAATCGGTAATGAATGAAATCCCAAGTCCGGTCAACAGACAATATATAATATCTGATAGGGCGGCTCCGATTCCGGTAAAAAATGCAGGCCAACGACCTTTATTCAATGTCCGTTGAATACAAAGCATGCCGATAGGACCCATTGGCGCCGAAATCAAAATTCCAATAGCTACCCCTCGTGGTATTATATATAAGAGATTTTCCATTGATTTGCAAAGTTAATCAATGTTTAATGTTTTAACAAATAAAAATCAAGAGTAGTGTAAAAAAACGCTACTCTTGATTTTTTCAAGTATGTGCAATGATTATTTTACAATTACTTTAGTTGTGTTTCCATCGACATTAACAATGTATATACCTGCAGGAACTTTTAATGAAGAATATTTTTGTCCTGAAATTGAATAGATGGCTACATTATTGTATTCACCTTCAATAACGATTTCACCGTTTGCGCCATATACTATTAAGTTAGATGCAATGTTATCAGCTATAACATCATCAACACCGGCAATATCTTTTGTGCCTAACACAACATAGCAGTGTGCCGGAATTTTAACCGATACATTTGAACCACTAAATGTTACTTGAGGTGTAAATCCATGAGAACAACTCAAAACTTGATAGTTGTTTGCATTTATTTTGCTTGCGGCGGTAGAATAGGGTCGAGTACCTGTTAAGTTTGGATTGATAATGCATATAATTTCTTTGTTCCCGCTCTCCAAACGTATTGTGCGACCTGCAGCCCAGTTTCCAGAGTTGCAGTTCATTACTTTTAAAGATGTTTCTGTAAACAAATCTGGATTTGATTTGCGAAGATTGCATAGTTCGGTATATGATTGGTGTAATCCTTTGCGGTCGTCGTCATCGAGATAACTCCAAATAACTTTCTTAGGAGATGTGTCGTTTCCACCATTTGCATCCTTTGTTGTTTGGTCTGCACCTAATTCACCAAATTGCCAAATCATGTGCGCTCCTGGAGCAAGGAGCATTTGAGCGGCGATAGACCCAAGTCGTTTCATGCTGTTGGTGTGGTTTCCTTTGATGTATGAGCTTGTTGCGTATGCTTGTTGTTTGTAGCCCATACGTTCTTCATCGTGACTTTCAGCGTATGATACAGTGGATGCCCAAGTGCGACTATCTTTTGTTGACATGAATCTATTACAATCAGCACCACTTGAGAATCCCATTACAAATTGACAAGAAGCATTACTGAGGTTTGCCCAGTTCATTTGCCCGTCGGCGGCCATTGCGTTTTCTTCTTGTGAACCGGCAAGGTGTTCGTTGATGTGATATGCATTTGGATTAACCTCTTTCATTGCGGCATGAAGAGCTTTCATATTATCAACGCGTGATTGATTATATTTCTCAGTGTCGCCACCATAGCTGGCATTATTGCCAAGACCTTTTACTAAGTCAAAACGGAACCCATCAACTTTGTATGCTGTCAACCAATATTTCAACGCATCTTTCCATTGTTGTTGAACGAGTGCATTATCTTGTTTCCAGTCATTCAATACACTATATGCGTGAGGAGCTTCTTCATTATAGAATGGGTTGGATTCGATTGGATACATTTGATACCATGGATGTAATCCTGCACTTTGATTAAATACGATATCAAGAATTACAGCCATGCCGTTTTGGTGACATAGGTCGATAAATTCGCGATAATCGTCAGGGGTACCGTATGCTTTGTCGGGAGCAAAGTAGAAGTTTGTATTATATCCCCATGAGTTGTTACCATCAAATTCCATAATAGGCATTAATTCTACGGCATTAACACCAAGAGCTTTGAGATATGGTATTTTGGCAATCGCTTGACGAATTGTGCCATTGCCATTTGCTTCTCCTTCGGTTCCGGTGAAGTCTCGGAATAGCAACTCATAAATGATAAGGTCTTTTTTGTCGGGTGCCACAAAATTCTTGACTTTCCAGTTGTATTTGTCGCGATTGCCTTTATATACGGCTAACATAATGCCATCAAGACCTTTGTCGAATGGGTAGTTAATCATATTTGGATAAATGCTTTTATCTAACCATTTGTCGCTATAAGGGTCAAGAATGAGTTTTGCGTATGGGTCGCCAACTTTTATTGTTCCATCAACTACATAATAATATGGATATTCTTTGTTTGGGTCAAGACCGCTGACGGTTGTCCAAAAGTAACGATTACCATTATAATCTTGATATTTCATTACGTTTTTATCAAGAGTTTGGTAATCATCCCATGATGGAACTAATATTACACTTTTTTTGCCGGGAGCGGCAAGACAAAATGTAACAGTGCCATCAGCATTTTCTACTGCACCCATTTTAGGAGTGCCACCCGGATAATTTTGTTGTACGGCAGCGTCCATATATATGAATGTGATTGCCTCAGATTTTGTCTCAGAGCCATTGTTGGCTGTCGCTTTTACTTCGTATGTGCCTTTTGCACTGAAAGTATGTGCTTTAGACAAAGATGTGGCGTTTGCAACACTAGCGATAGATTTCCCATTTACAGTTAAATCGATTTTTGAATCTTCAGTGGTTGTGATATTGAATGTTACAGTTGTCGCTTTAGAGATAATTGTTGATTCTTCAGAGTGATTGAATGTCATCTGGAAGCCACCAGGTTTTACTTCAACAAAATTATCTGCAGTTTGCGCTTTTCCATCGGCTGTACGAGCGATAATACATATATGCGTTACTGTTTCATTTTGGTCGGTGATACCGAAGTATGTGCGAATATCACCAATGTTTAATTCGTATGTATTTTCAGATACATATTTAAATTTATTTGCTTCGATATTTGCTTTGTTATCAGATGCACTTTGGGGCCAATCGGTTTTAACGTATGACCATACACTCGGACTTTTTGTGGTAAATACCCCAATATGAGCATAAAGAGGGGTGGTTGACGATAAGCCTTTAAGTCCGGCTACATTTTGTTTGTCAGCATGGAATGTAATTTTTACATTCTTACTTGTTTCTTGCAATGGAGATGGTGATGGGGTGAATACTTGTGCCGATGCAAAAATAGCCACGCACAGCATCATTGAGAATAGTGATAAAATCTTTTTCATGTGTATAATTTTATTAATTGTATTTTTAATATATAAGTTAATATAAATATATGCTACAAAGTTAGTAAAAATATTTTAAGATTTTGAGTAAATGAGTTGTACAATAATATAAATAACCTTTTTTATGTGATTCTGTAATTAGTATGTTGTGCTTGATTGGAAAAATAGAATGTAATTAGCGTATTTTATGATTATTGGGCTTGATTATTGCCCGTGTATGGTGTTACATTTGCAATGTTAATTAAAAGCTAATGTATTTATTAACCTAAAAATTAGATATACAATGAAAGCGATTAAACATTCAATTGTGATTACTCCGCATGTGATTAATACAATAAATTCCTTGCCCGAAGATGAAAGAGTTGCGGTTGCGAGTGCGTTTGTAAGTGATATGATAATGGGTGTAAATCCTGAAAAGTCATTATCTCCTCTTCAAACTATGGTGTATTCGGTCATTAAATTCCATGTGTGTAGGGATAGCGCTAAATTTATTAAACAAGGATAGAATTTTTATCTTTTGAGATTTGGTTCAGATATATATCCATTCATTACTGCATATATTCCGAGTCCGGATACGCTTTTGATGCCTAATTTTGAGGATATGTTCTTTCTGTGGGTAAGAACGGTGTTGAAGCTTATGGATAGCTTATGTGCAATTTCTTTATTAATATATCCCATTGCGATAAGTTTAAGTACTTCGATTTCTCTTTGAGAAAGCCTATCGGAGGGCTTCTGTGAAGTCGTTCCTATTGATTCTAGAATTGATGATATTTGTTGAATAATATCACATTCTTCATGATGTAAATTTATTGACATTGGGTCGGTTGTTGGGGCTTGAGTAATGATAACTGTTTGGTTTTTCTTTGACTGGAAAAAGTCGTTATTTTCGTGTAAAAGATGTGGGGTGGTTATATAAATAGAGGACTCGTTATCAATAATTGTATGCATTAGTGAGGGGTGTACATGAGTTATTGATATATTGAAATAGTTTTTAAAAATATATTTCAACCCTAATGCTTGTATAGTATCGTGAATTATTACAAAAACCATTAATGCGATTATTTATTAATCGTGTTTTTATAAATTAAATATAGTATGCGGTTTCGTATGCGGTTGTTTTGTCGTATGTCTTTTTCAAATGAAATGATAGAAGATATTACGGCATAGCACAAGTTTAAGTCGTATTTGCCGGTTAGGTGTATAATAAACATATTTTTGAGATCATTGATTTTATCTTCTATTATTGAACTGTTTGAGGGAGCGATAAACTTAAGATTCGGTGCTGTCTCATTTAAGCTTGCCGATATTATTAGGGGAAACCATTGGTGTATGTCGTGATTTATATTTTGTAGAATGTCGTTTTTTAGTTCTTTAAAGAATTGGAACATTAATCCAAGGTTGTTGTTGTCTCCACTATGGGCTATTAATAGATTGAAATGTCGTTCGATGTTTGGAAGCATATAGTGGATATAGTAGTTGTATGTTTGTGAGATATAATTGACGATTGTTTCGGCACGAAAAGACTTAAGAATTTTTTCAGGGAAAAAATCCTCATTAATATATGTATTGAGTATTGATATGAAAAATTCGATGTCGAGCGCATTGTCATTGCAAATCCTTTCAATTGTTTTGTCTTTGACGCCAAGTGTGATGCCAAAACGGTTAATTAGTGGTATTATGTCCGGGTTAGAACTTATTACGCTACATAAACTGTTTTTTGCAGAGATTATAGCCATTTTTTATCCTTGTTTAAAATTATTGTGTTGTTTGGAGTAATGACTGCATCCATTGGAATGTCGTGAGGCTCGGTTGGAACGTAATTGACAATCTGGAAATCATAACCTATCCCTATTTTTAATGCGGTTGTATTGCGTAGAAAACGATCATAATAACCTTTTCCGCGACCAAGTCTCATGCCATTTGTGTCAAATGCTATTCCAGGGATAATTGCAAGTTGAATAATGGTAGGGGGGATGGTAATATCGCCGGTCGGTTCGTAAATGTTGTAGGCTCCGATAGCTGTTTCGTTTGCAGCTAAAATATCCAATGAATCACCATTGCATCGAGGGAGAAATATATTTTTTTTATCTTTCCATGAAAGCAATTGAAAATGAGTGTTTAGCTCATCGGGTAACGAATGATATGTTAAGATGTTTGTTGCGTCTTTAAACCATGATGACTGACATATTTTTTTGTAAACCATGCGTGCTGCATTGATTTTATCGTGTGCGGAAAGCGATTTTTTTAAAATTTTTATTTCTTTTCTGATTCTGTCTTTTTCCATTTGTGTTCAATTGTTACAGGAATTTTAGTCGTTCCGCGCCCAAATTGTTCAACGGCATTTATGACATTGTTGTCATAAGTATTATAAACTTCATAATAAGCATGGTTACCAATTATGTCGCGCGTTATTAGTGATTTTAGTATTATGAGAATCAGCTTCTTGGACTGGTTTATTTGATACCATTTGGCTTGAATATTATTTTTCTTTCCAAAGTCAACAAAGTCATACAATAGAAGATCATCGTTTGGCAATTTTGATAATACGTCGTTTGCAGTTTTGCAATCTTTAAATTGTGCTCTGTTTTTGTCGCTATAATTAAATGCGAATTTTTGTAGCAGACCTGCGTTTGCTACTTTGTAATAATATTTGGTAATGCCAGATGTGTCATTGGGGATAAAGATGTCGGGCATAATTCCACCTCCACCATATACTTTGCGCCCATTTGCGGTTAAAAATTCAAGTTCTTCATTTAATTTTATGCTATCGGCATTAAAAGCTTCCCCGTGATTGAAACGCTCATATACTTCGTAGTTGTAGTTTTTGTCTCCGGCTTTGTATTCCTTTTGGATGCATCGTCCCGATGGGGTATGATATCGAGCAATAGTTAGTCGAATAGCACTACTGTCTAATAATTCAATTTGTTGCTGGACAAGTCCTTTGCCAAAAGACCGGCGACCTAAAATTAGACCTCTGTCATGGTCTTGTATTGCTCCTGCAAATATTTCGCTGGCACTAGCCGAGAATTCATCTATTAAAATCACTAATTCGGCATTAGTAAAAGAGCCATTACCATCGCTATATGTGGGGCTGCTGCTAGTACGATACTTGGTGTTTACAATCATGTGACCTTTAGGTAAAAATTCATTTGCCATAAGTATGGCACTTCCCATGTATCCTCCGCCATTTTCTCTTAGGTCGATGATATATTTTGATGCACCTTGGTTTTGCAGATTGTTTAATGCTGTGATGAATTCGTCGTAAGTGTTGCGACTGAATTTGTTTATTTTGATGTATCCAATGGTTGGAGCTATTATATAGGCTGCATCTACTGAATTTACAGGGATATTGCCTCGTGTTATGTCAAATTTTAACGGTGTATGAGAACTATTGCGCTTTATTTCTAATGATACTTTTGTTTCGGAATTGCCACGAAGTAGGGACATTACTCTTTCGTTGGAAATTGTAATACCGGCTACATTTATAGTGTCAATCTTTGTTATGCGGTCTCCTGCTAAAAGCCCGGCTTTCTCGCTTGGTCCTCCAGGTATAATTTCGATAATAGTGATTGTGTCATTCATTATTGAAAATGAAATACCTATACCGCTAAATGAACCATCAAGTTCTTCATTGGTTGCTTTCAGGTCCTTTGCGGGTATGTATGAAGAATGGGGGTCGAGTTGAGATATTATGTTAGGGTATGATTTTTCAAGGATACTATCGGGACAAATCGTATCGACATATTTTTCGCTGATGAGGTTTAAAATTGAGTTTAATTTGTTATTGGCAAATCCTAATGAATTGTAGGTAAAGTATCTGCCAATCCACATTCCTGAAATCAATGCCACAATAAAAATTATTGGCAGAAGTGTTTTTGTATTTAAACGTGATTGCATATAGAAATTTATTTATAATGCAATTGTGATTAATTGTCAAGATTCTCAATGTGTATGCATTCAATTTTAGCTCTGATGAGTAGATCTATTCCATCGGTAATGCGATATAGCTCATTGAATACAACTCGTTTAATCCCTGATTGAATTATTAGTTTAGCGCATTCAACGCATGGTGAGGCCGTTACATATAATGTTGCGCCTTCGCTGCTGTTGTTGCTTCGTGCAACTTTTGAAATTGCATTGGCTTCAGCGTGTAAAACATAGGGCTTGGTGACTCCGGCTTCATCTTCGCAGATGTTTTCAAATCCGGATGGGGTGCCATTGTATCCATCTGATATAATCATCTGGTCTTTTACTATTATGGCTCCTACTTTTCTTCGTTGACAGTATGAGTTTTCTGCCCATATTTTAGACATTCGCAGATAGCGTTTATCTAAAATTTCTTGCTTTTCGTTTTGAATAGTGTCCATTTTATTTTTAATGTCATGCAAAGATAATAACTTTTTCATTGTTGCACAAAACATTATAGATATAAAGGTGGGATTCGGAATTATAATGAAAGGAAGATATAATGTGTAATTAAGGTGTTTGTGTCATTGATTGTCTCAAAAACATAGGAATGAAACAAAATGTATAAAGGTGTGTAATATTAGTGTAACAAAATGTAATATAATGCAAATGTTTGATATTTAGCAAAATAAGTTTTGTGTATGATAAAAATATATTGTTTTAACAAAAAATAACACCAAAATTATTTTGATATTAAAATAATTTGTATATTTGTAGCGTCATTTAGTTTTAATTTTTAAAAGATAGATTTATGAGTTCAAAAAAATTTCAATCAAAATTGATGTCATTGCAAAGTAATCTATTAAACTTTGCTTATATCTTAACATCAAACAGGGATGATGCCTATGATTTACTTCAAGACACAACTCTAAAAGCTCTCGATAATGAGGACAAGTATGTTGATAATGTGAATTTTAAGGGCTGGGTATTTACAATTATGCGAAATATATTTATAAATAATTATCGCAAAGTTGTTAGAGCATCGACCATTATTGACCAAACTGAAGATTTATATCATTTAAATCTGTCGCAAGATTCTGGTTTTGAAACTCCCGAGGGGGCGTATGCAGCTAAAGAAATTAATGAAGCGATAAACTCATTTTCTGATGAATATCGCATTCCTTTTTCAATGCATGTAGCAGGTTATAAGTATAATGAAATTGCCGAAGAAATGAATCTCCCTTTAGGAACGGTAAAAAGTCGAATTTTCTTTGCAAGGCAAAAATTGCAAAAAATATTGAATGATTATCGTTAAAAAAATGTGTTTTTGAACTCTAACAAAATCCATGATAAGTGTATATGGTAATGTGTATTATGAATAATGTGTAATGTGATATAGCACACAAGTTTATAATTGATATAGAGGCCCTGTTTCCAGGGCTTTTTTATTGATTATGAGTGAGGGAATAAATTTAAACCCCTTATATTGAATTTATGTGGATTTTTTGTTAATTTCGCAAACAAATAACAATTATAACTTTATTAGTTAAATTATGCTTAGGAAAATTCGAGTATTGGTTGCGATAATTAGTATTGTGGTATTGACGTTGCTATTCCTTGATTTTACCGGGATAACACAACAATATTGTGGTTGGTTGGCTAAGATTCAGTTAGTGCCGGCACTTTTGTCATTAAATGTTGTAGCTGTAATATTTTTGCTATTGTTGACATTGTTAATGGGTAGGGTGTATTGTTCTGTAATTTGCCCATTAGGTATAATTCAAGATATCATAAATAGTCTTAGAGGAAAATTTGGTAAAAAGAAAAATCGCAAAAATAGATTTAATTATATAGAGCCTAAATCGTGGTTAAGATTGGGGGTACTGGTTGTATTTGTGTTTTTAATTGTATTAGGGTTGTGTAATATTATAAGTATGACAATGGTTTCGTTTATAGAACCTTATAGTGCATATGGGCGTATTGCTTCGTCGTTGTTTGCTCCTATATATAATGTAGGTAATAATTTGGTTGCCGATGCAGTGGCTGATAGTGAATGTTATTGGTTTTATGACGTTGAAACCTTTGTATCGTTGCATTTGATTATTGTTGCCTTTGTGACTATATTGATTGTAGGGACAATGGCTTGGATTGGGGGAAGAATTTATTGTAATACAATTTGTCCGGTGGGAACATTATTGGGATTTTTTAGCCGTTTTTCAGTTTTAAAGCCTGTAATAGATGTCAAAAAATGTAATGGGTGTCAAAAATGTGCACGAAATTGTAAATCTTCGTGTATTGATGCAAAAAAACACGTTATTGATTATTCGCGATGTGTAGTTTGTCTAGATTGTGTTAATAATTGTTCGACTGGAGCAATTTCCTACAAAGTAAGGAGTGCGTTAAAGACAAATGATGAGATAAGCAAGCATAATATTGATGATGAGCGTCGAAATTTCATTGCTACAGGATTGGCGTTGGCAACTGCGACAGCTGTTAAAGCCACCGATAAAATTACCGATGGGGGATTGGCAAAAATAATTGATAAAGAAGCGCCACAACGCAAAAGTCGTATAGTGCCACCGGGAGCGGTAAGTTTGTCGCATTTACAACGTCATTGCACCGGATGTCAATTATGTATTTCGGCTTGTGATAATAAAGTATTGTTCCCATCTCATAATTTAGATACATTTATGCAGCCAATAGTTCAATATAATAATGGCTATTGCCGACCTGAGTGTGTAAAATGTTCTGATGTATGTCCGGCAGGAGCGTTTCACTCCATTACGGTTGCAGAAAAAAGTTCAATTCAAATAGGTCGGGCAATCGTAAATTTAGATGCATGTATTATGTCTTCACAAGGGAAACAATGCGGAAATTGTTCTCGCCGTTGTCCTTCTGGCGCAATTATACTTGCCCCGTTAAATCCCGAAGATGAAAACTCACGATATATGCCGGTTGTGAATGAAGCAAAATGTATAGGGTGTGGGGCGTGTGAATATTATTGCCCGGTGAGACCATTGAGTGCAATATATGTAGAAGGGAATGAGGCACATCGTATGATTTAAGTTAATAGTTAAGGCTATGGATAATAAAAAAACAACTATAAATCGCCGTCGTTTTTTGAAATTTATAGGAATAGGAGCAACTGCTATTGCGGTACCATCGTGTATATCCACAAGTGACGATAATAAAAGTACTAAAAATGGCGTGCAACGAGAAATAAAAGGAGAGATGACCTATCGGGAAAATCCTAAGACTAAAGAAAAAGTATCATTATTAGGATATGGATGTATGCGTCTTCCTACTATAACAAACGAAAGTGCAAGAGATAGTGAGGATATGATTGACCAAGAGGCTGTAAATGAGTTGGTTGATTATGCGATTAAACATGGTGTAAATTTGTTTGATACATCTCCGGCATATTGTAAAGGGTTGTCGGAGAGAGCAATGGGGATTGCTTTAAGTCGTTATCCACGTGAAAGCTATTTTTTGTCAACCAAGTTGTCAAACTTTTCTCAATCAACATGGACACGTGAAAAGTCCATAGCAATGTATAAGCGTTCATTTGAGGAATTGCAAACCGAATATATAGATTATATGCATCTACATGGAATTGGAATGAATGGTATGGAGGCATATAATGCAAGATATGTAGATAATGGTTTACTCGAATTTTTACTTAAAGAACGAGAAGCAGGGCGAATCCGTAATTTAGGTTTTTCATATCATGGTGATGTGAGTGTCTTTGATTACTTGTTGTCACGACATGATGATATAAAATGGGATTTTGTGTTAATCCAACTTAATTATATGGATTGGAGACATGCAAAGGAAATAAATGAACGAAATACTAATGCCGAATATTTATATGGAGAATTAGAAAAGCGAGGAATCCCGGTAATGGTGATGGAGCCGTTGCTTGGCGGTAGATTAGCCGATGTTAATGATGCGGTAGTGACGCAAATGAAGCAACGAAGACCCAATGATAGTGTGGCCTCGTGGGCATTTCGTTTTGCCGGTACACACCCGGGGATATTGACAGTGTTGAGTGGAATGACATACAAAGAGCATTTACACGATAATATTGTGACTTATTCTCCGCTTGAACCTGTGTCGGTTGATGAGTCTGTCTTTTTAGAGAAAATGGCACAGTTTATGCTGAAATATCCGGCAATTCCCTGTACGCAATGTGAGTATTGTATGCCATGTCCTTATGGATTGGATATACCGGCGATTTTTACACACTATAACAAATGTTTAAATGAAGGTAATATTGTTGATGATGAACGAGATTCTCAATATGTGGCGGCTCGTCGTGCGTTTCTGGTAGGATATGATAGGGCTGTTCCAAAGCTGCGGCAAGCCGGACATTGTATCGCTTGTGGTGCATGTTTGGCTCATTGCCCTCAAGGAATTGCAATTGATAAAGAACTTCAAAAAATATATGAATATACAGAATCTTTAAAACGTGGTCATGATTTGCTTGATGAGATGAAGGATCGTTTGGTGGCGGGTAATTATTCATTGGTATTGAGGGCTGCAGATGGGGGTGTGCAAGTTTTTAACGGAAAAGGAGTCTCTGACCTATATGAACTTTATACAAAAACTCCACATTTGCTTAATGGTGCAATTGTTGCAGATAAAGTAATAGGTGTTGGTGCTGCAACGTTAATGGCATTGGGCGGAGTTAATCAATTCTATACTCATGTGATAAGTTGTGATGCCTATAATTTTCTCAAAGAAAAAGGAATAAATGGTCGTTATGGTGAAATCGTAGATTATATCAGAAATCAAGATGGCTCAGGTCAATGCCCGTTAGAGACATATATTGATGGTTATGTTGGAACCGATAGTATATTGCCTCGCATCGCTGAGTTTGTTGCTTCAATGAAATAAATTAATATTTCATTGAAGACCACGAAGAAAGTCGGCAGTAGGCATTCGCTTCTTTCCGGCTGCTTGCAAAGATAGTATTTCAATACGATTATCGGCACAATCAACATATAAATGACCATTTTGGATAGTAAACTTACCCGGGGATAATTGTCCTTCACATTTTATAATTGTTGTTTCAAATACTTTCATTGTGATTGGTTCGCGTCTTTCTTGTTCAAATGTGGTCCAAGCTGCAGGATATGGTGAAAGACCTCGCACAAGGTTATGAACATCGATAGCCGATTTGTTCCAGTCAATCAAACAGGTATCTTTAAATATTTTGGGAGCAGGAGTTGGCTCTGTGCCTTGCAAAATCTCATCTTGAGGGATAGGCTTGAGGTCACCGGCAATAATATGGTCGATAGTATCGATTGTGAGGTCGGCACCAAGCATCATAAGTCGGTCATGTACATCTCCAACGTTGTCGGTAGGAGCGATTTCAATGCGCTCTTGACGAATGATGTCGCCCGTATCGATTTCATGTTTGAGAAAGAAGGTCGTGACTCCGGTTTCTGTATCACCATTTATGACCGCCCAGTTAATAGGGGCTGCCCCACGATATTTAGGCAACAATGAGGCATGAAGATTGAATGTACCAAGTTCGGGCATCGACCACACTACCTCAGGGAGCATGCGGAACGCTATGACCACAAATAGATTTGCTCCAAGTGAGCGTAATTCCTCAACAAATTGAGGGTCTTTGAGATTAACCGGCTGGAGTAATGGCAAATTATTTGCCACGGCATATTGCTTTACCGGAGAGTGAAGCAGTTTATGCCCACGACCGGCAGGTTTGTCTGGCATTGTTATTACTCCCACTATATTATAGCCACCTTGGTGAATGCGACGGAGGCTTTCTACTGCAAAATCGGGGGTTCCGAGAAATACTATTTTAAGATCTTCTTTTTTCATTGCTTTCTTATGAGATAAATTATGATTGTACATTGTCGGCAAGCACTTGCCAAAGGGTATCGTCGGGCACCGGTGCTGTCACCGAAATGAGTTGATGCGACACCGGGTGTTCAAACTCAATATGTCGAGCCATAAGTGAGATGCTTCCATCGGGATTGCTTCGTTTGTCGCCGTATTTTAAATCGCCTTTTATGGGGCAACCTATTGACGATAGTTGCACGCGTATTTGATGTTTGCGACCTGTCATTAGGTTCACTTCAAGTAGATGGTAGCGTTCGCTCGATGCTATATGACGATAGCTCAATCGAGCCTCTTTTGCGCCCGATTTAGGATTGAGCGAAGCGTATGACTTGTTGTTGCGTTCTATGGTTGTAATATAATGAGTGAGTGTGTCTTCACTCTTTGGAGGGCGGTTGCGAGAAATCGCCCAATAGGTTTTGTGTACCTGCCCATTGCGAAACATATCGTTTAAACGACTCAATGCCTTAGATGTTTTTGCAAACACAACAACTCCTCCCACGGGTCTATCAAGACGATGCACAACACCGCAAAACACATTCCCCGGTTTATTGTACTTTTCTTTAAGCCACGTTTTAAGCGTTTCTACAAGAGGTTCATCACCTGTTTTATCACCTTGCACAATCTCCCCGGGAGCTTTATTTATTATTATAATATGATTATCTTCGTACAATACTTGCATTAATTCTATCTTTATTAGTACAAAGATAATGATTTTTACTATAAAAAATAGGAGGAGAGCAAAATTAGCTTCTCCTCCGCCTTTTTATGGTTATAGAGAATGTTTATCTGAGAGCAAATTGAGATGATGAGACTTTCCCTTGATATGCCCATACTCCTTCTTGAGAGAGTTCTACAACTTCAAAACCACCATTTATTGATGGTACTTTTACATGTGTATCATCAATAAATGTCAAAATGTTATGAGTTTCACCATTGGCTGTTGCGCTCCAAGTTTGTTCTTCTTGATCAAAATCAAGACGCACTACACTGCCATCATTTTCACTCTTGATAGTATATCCTTTTTCGTCACATTCAACAAGATAACGACCATCTTGACCTTCGATAACTTTTGTCCCCTTTGCCAAAGCATTATTTCCGCTCCAAAACTCTATTGAGTTTAATACTAAAATATCGGCTAATGCTGCGACTTCATATACAGGAACAATCCAAAATGCAAAGAACACAACTTCATTAACAAATTTATTGCCTACCGATTGATTCCATGAGAGTAGTTTGTTGGTTAATGAAAAGCTACCAATGCAGGATGTAGATAAAATAGATCCTGCTAATGCAATAATAAGAGCTACGCTAAAATATTTCTTTTTCATAAATATAAATGTTTAATGGTTATTATACTTATTAATATTCAAACTTTCCTTTTTCTGAGATAATTGTTAGGTGATTTTTATTGGCATCTTCTACTCGACCTATGATACGAGCTGGAATACCCCACGATTCAGAAATTTCAATCACACGTTGAGCATCTTCAGGTGCAAGGTATATTTCCATACGATGCCCCATATTAAATACCTTGTACATCTCAGCCCAATCTGTTCCCGATTCACGGCTAATTAAATCAAACAATGGTGGAACAGGGAAAAGATTGTCTTTAATCACATGTTTATTTTCAACAAAATGCATCACTTTTGTTTGGGCACCGCCTGAGCAGTGAACCATTCCGTGTACTTTATCGCGCATTTCATCAAGTAAAGCCTTTATAACAGGGGCGTATGTGCGAGTTGGTGATAGGACAAGTTTGCCGGCATTTACAGGTGCGCCGTCAACCGCATCTGTTAATCCGACAGACCCGGAATAAACTAATTCTTGTGGCACCGCCGCATCGTATGTTTCCGGATATTTTTCAGCAACAGATTTATTAAATACATCATGACGAGCCGATGTCAAACCATTGCTACCCATACCTCCGTTATATTCCTTTTCGTATGATGCTTGACCGTATGAAGCTAAACCCACAATAACATCACCACCTTTGATGTTTGCATTATTGATTACATCGCTACGCTTCATGCGACAAGTTACCGTGCTGTCAACTATAATAGTGCGCACAAGGTCGCCAACATCGGCGGTTTCTCCTCCGGTTGAATAAACACTTACGCCCATTTCTCGCAATTCGGCAAGAAGTTCTTCTGTGCCATTGATAATAGCGGCAATAACTTCGCCTGGAATTAAGTGCTTATTGCGGCCAATTGTTGACGAAACAAGAATATTATCTGTTGCACCTACACAAAGAAGGTCATCAATATTCATAATCAACGCATCTTGCGCAATCCCTTTCCACACACTTAAATCGCCTGTCTCTTTCCAATAGGCGTATGCCAACGATGATTTTGTGCCGGCACCATCGGCATGCATTATGTTGCAGTATTCGTCATCGCCCCCTAATATGTCGGGAATGATTTTACAAAATGCTTTAGGGTATAACCCTTTATCGACATTCTTTATTGCATTGTGAACATCTTCTTTTGAGGCTGATACGCCTCGCATATTATAACGTTGATCGCTCATAATTTATGTTGTTTTTTATATAGCTAAATAAATATATAGAAACAATGCTGTTGCCGGTAGAACAAAAAGCAATGAGTCAATACGGTCAAGAATCCCGCCATGCCCTGGGATTAGGTTGCTTGAATCTTTAATTCCAATGCTACGTTTGAACATAGATTCCACTAAATCACCGAATGTAGCAAATATTGATGCAATAACACCCATCATCACATAAAATATTATGTTATATGATTGTTCGATAAAATAATAATAAACCATCCCCGAGAGTATAGAGAATACCATACCACCCCAAAAGCCTTCCCATGATTTTTTAGGGGAAATGCGTTCAAATAATCGGTGTTTGCCTATTGTGCAACCCACAAGAAACGCACCTGTATCGTTCATCCATATCATTATAAATATTAATAACAACAATGTTTGTGATTGTGTGTATATTGCGCCCATTGACAACATTGGCACTACAATATATATTAATGCAAAGATTGAAAATGCCAAACTATTTATTGGGGATTCTTTTTTATTATATAATTGTATTGTTAAACGCAACAAAAAATATAGTAATATTATTGCAATACCAATCAGTGCTGATGTGGAATTTTGGATTAAATAAGAATAGCCTACAGATACCACCAAAGTTGTTGCTCCAATAATGTCAACCCAAAGATTTAATTTTGAGCCATCAGCTTTTGTCATCTTAAGAAATTCTCTTGTCCCAAGAAAGGTAAACAAAGCGGAGAATGCAACAAATGACCATTCTGTTGTGGTTACCCCAAGGACAATTAACGCAACATATATAGCTCCCGAAAGACTACGAATTATCAAGTTTTTTAGGTTCATTTCATGTAAGTAATGATTTACCTAACAAAAGTAACACATTTTTTTTTAATTTAATAATATGTCGTTGCTTATTTAATTGTGAAAAGTTTTTAGAAGTGTATTTAATACTTGTTTAAGAATATAAAATAACGTGAGTTCGATATAAGGGGATCAATAGTTATATAAAAACAAATCAGCCATTTAGTTAATGCTAAATGGCTGATTCTCTTGGTAATTACGGATAATTTTAGTAAATTTATAGTGCCTAATTACAAGATTTACAAAAGATTATCGCAATGTTTACCGAAGACAAAATTACAGATATTTTCTATCTTGCAGATGATTTCTGCAAATATTTTTCATCAGAATTGAAAAAATCACAAGTTGATGATGGTAAAAAACATCGAAACAAACCTTCCAGGCTATCTGAAGCTGAGGTTATAACAATCTTGATATTATTCCACAAAGGAGGTTTTAAATGCTTGAAGCATTATTATACCCAATATGTATGTAAACATTTGACACACTTATTCCCTAAAACTGTTTCATACAATCGTTTTGTGGAATTACAGAAATCTGTCACATTGATTTTAGCATTATTTATCAAGAATGTTTTATTAAGCGAGTGTACCGGTATTGCATATGTGGATTCAACTCCTTTAAGGGTATGCAAATCGCAAAGAATACTAATTCACAAAACATTCAAGGGTATTGCCCAAAGAGGCAAATGTTCCATGGGGTGGTTTTATGGATTTAAGTTACATTTAATAATCAATGACAAAGGTGAGATATTGAACTTTATGTTTACTCCAGGGAATGTAGATGACAGACAACCTCTTTATTCTGAAAACTTCATCAAAAATGTAAAAGGGAAATTATGTGGGGATAAAGGCTATCTTGGTGCTCAATTGTTTGAGTTCTTGTTTATGAATGGCATTCAGTTGGTAACCAAAATAAAAAACAACATGAAAAATATGTTACTTTCGGTTACTGATAAAATCATGATACGAAAAAGAGCTTTGATTGAGTCGGTTAACGATGAACTGAAAAATATTGCTCAAATTGAACTCTCAAGGCATCGTTCTTTTGAGAACTTTATCTCTAATGCCTTGAGTGCTATTGCTGCTTATTGTTTCTTCCCGAAGAAGCCGTCTATTTCTGTGGAATTTGTGGACGATAATCAACTTACGCTTTTCTAATTCTTATATCGAACTCACGTTAAAATAGGATATACAGATGCAGGTTATATAATAAATATTTAAATGATGTTCTATCGCAGAATTGGCATAAATACGAAGTAAAATCGTAAGGTTTTGGATGATTTAGGTTAATATTGGTTAAAAAAGGGGGGGGTAATTGTGAAATAATGAAAAATATGTACATTTGCAAACATAAGTTTTGTGTCATGAGAATAGATGGATTTTTTTTTTAAATCAAATAAATATACTACGGAATTGATTAAAAACATAAAAAACAATCTTGTATGAAAAAATTAGTATTAAGTTTGGCGTTTGTTTCGTGTACTTTTTTTATGTCGCACGCACAAAAAAATCAATTATTGTATGAAAATACACAAGGGCGTATTTCATCGGAAAGCACAATGAATACCTATGTGCAACCTCTTACAGTGGAACTTGAGGTGATAAAAAACTTAAGATTAGCGCAAGGGACTCAAACGATTGATGGTAGGGTAACACTAACTTACGCTCGCGATGCCGAGTGGGTTGAAAAAACTATGCGTGGCGAAATGTCTGAAATTCGTAGTTGGGCAGTGTTTCAAGCTTGCAAAGATTGTAGTGCCGATGTGATATTGGTTCCCACATTTTCATTCTCAAATAATCGTGATAATATGGGAAATATAATAGATGGTTATCAAATTACTATTGTTGGTTTTCCTGCAAAATTTATTAACTGGAAAACAGCAACCCCTGCTGATTATGAGTGGATTAAGATGGAGCAAACACAAACTACAGATGAAAGAGAAAATCTCAGAGCGATTATAAAATAATATAAATTAATTAATCTAAAATTAAAATTAAATTATGAAAAAAATTTTTCTTAGTATTGCCATTGCTTTAACATTAGGAAGTATGGCTAACGCTCAATCAACAATTGTTGGTTCGACAGGTGTGAATGTTGTAAAAACCGAGTCCTCAACTCCTAAACAATGGATTCTTCGCGCCGGTGCAAATTTTGCCGGATTATCAGGTGATGATGCTGAGGGTTTGGATAAAAAGATAGGTTATGATGTGGCGATATCATTCCAAAAACCGCTATCAGATTTTGGGATGTTCTGGGGAATGGAATTAGGTCTTGGTACTCGTGGATTTTCTTTTGATGAAGGTGATTATGGATGGGATCATTTGGCAAATAATGTGAGATTCTCACCTTTTACATTTGGTTATGCATATCAAATTAATGAAACAATGAAAGTTGATGCCCATTTAGGTGCTTGGGTGAGCTACGATTTATGGGGTGGTGGCGAACTTAAAGAAGATGGCGAAGGTTATGATTATGATCTTGGTGATATGGAAGGTTATGAAGAACTAGATGCCGGTTTAACTTTGGGGGTTGGTTTCTGGTATGGTCGTTACAATATAGATTTCTCATGGCAACGTGGTTTTATGGAACCATTAGAAGATGTAAAGGTTTGTACCAATAATTTGATGCTTCGTGTAGGTGTGGCATTTTAATTGTAAATAAGTTTTATTATTAATGTAATTTTGTAGCAATATCGGTGTCATTCATTGTCGTATGATGCCGACATTGTTGCTTTTATGGAATCTTTATGAGAAAAATAATAATCATTCTGCTCATTATAGCAAGTTTACATGCGACAATTCAGGCTGATACATTTTCTGAAATAGCAAAAAAATATGAGTTGAGTGTTGATGGTAAAAAATATGTGGTTAGTGGTTTTACGCCTTTTGCGTCAGCGACTGATAATGATATATTTGCTAATACCATGCTTTGGATTATTAATAATGTTTGTCCACAATTGCGAGATGGAATAACTGATGTTGATGTTAATAAGTATAGATTTTCGGTTGATATGGCATTGGGTTCAATGCCAGGATCGGGGTTGGAAAATATATATTATTGTACAGCTACATTTAGTGTAGTACAAGGTCGATTGGTATATTCTATACACGATATAAAAGTGGAGTCTAAATCGGTTGTTTTTAAGAAAATCACTCCATTTGAAAAATTAAACCCGGCAAAAAAAGAAACGCATAATGAAACGATGGACGATTTTGTGTCATCAGTATCTTCAACACTTAACACAATGTTTGATTTTGTTAATGAATATAAACCAAGGGTTTCGCATTGGAAAGAAATTGGATATAGGAAGCCGGTTGTAGGACTTACCGAAGATGAATGCCGTATTGCGTTTGGCAAACCAAAAAACATTTTTGAGAATAATGGTATAGTGCAATGGTCATATAATACTTATTTTTCATTGTTTTTTGAAAATGGAAAAGTGTGTAGCATTTTGAATTAATATTTTTACAAATTTATAGTTTTATGAAACGAATTAAGTTTATTGCTAATTTTTTTATGGCAACAATGTTGTGTGTTAATTTATCATCATGTGGAGATGATAGTGATGGATTATCATCAAATCCACTATCAACATTAACTGATATTAATGGAGAAAGAGTAAAATTGACATCTGTAGGAGGAATATGTTTTGGATATGATGAAAATGGTAATTTAGAGAGCGTCTCAGATTCAGATGAAACATATTATATTGAAGGAAATAAGATTGATATGAATTATGAGGGAGAAGATGGCGCATATAATATTAATTTTTCTTTAAATGCAGCCGGGTTTATTACAAAAATTAATATGTCGTGTGACCTCAAATATGGTTCATATTATGATAAACAAAATTTTACATATACTTTTGAGTATGATTCAAATGGACAGATGATTAAAACAAAAGCTAATGGATCTGGAAAGTGGAATTATGGAGATGGGGATAGTGGCTCTGCTGAAGCTGAAGGTACAGGAAAGTTAACATGGTTGGATGGTAAACTCATTAAATATGAATCAGAAGGTGTTACTTCTGGTTATGAAGATGGAGAGCAATACAATGATGTGGAAAAAGTTATAGTTAATTATGAATATGGGACATTGGCAAATCCAATAAGACAGAATCCGGTTGCAATAAGTGACATGTGTAATGGTGAAATGTGTTCTTTTTTTGGATGTGTAGGTTTGTTTGGTGTTGGACCTGCCTATTTCCCTGTAAGTTGTTCACAAACATTTACAGGAGACTGGCCTGAGTATAATAATTATAATTTTTCTTATATACTTAATGATAATGGGACTATTAGAGTTGAATATTATAATAATCGACCTATTTACTATTATTATGAATCTCAAATGGCAGATGAACAATCTGTTAAATCGGCTAAAGGTGTACTCCCGATGCTTAAATCTGCATTTAAATCATTTCGTGATACAAAAAACTTGAAATTCAATTAATGCATTAAAAATAATAGGGTGGGGTGGCTAAAATGTGTTTTTAGCCACCCTTTTTTTCGCTATTTGGTTCTCTATTGTTTTTTATGTTTAAGCCGAGAGCGGATTGTTTTCACAATATAGTTGTAATATATCTCTCGCATATCAGTATGAATTGAAATTATTGCGAAATTGAGGTGTGAAAAATGCAATGATAATGGCAAAAAGTCCAATATTAAGAGATATTAACCACACCAAATCATTTAATGTAAGTGTGCCGGTTGTTGTAAATTTATAAACTATGTTACATTCAATGCCTATAATTATCAAAATCGCAATTATATATCCGATAATTTCAATTATTGATACCGGGCTGCGTCGCTTCTCGGGCAATCGGTTGAGTGTCTTCTTGACAAACCAATCGTTGCGTGTGGCTTGAGGCAAAGACTTGTCAAGCAATTCTCGTATCTGTATGTCGTCGGAGTTGTTTCGTTTCATCTTGTATTGAGTTTATATTGATTCGTCGTTTTCAAGAATTTGTCGCATTCGTGATTTTGCACGATGAAGATATGATTTAACCGAGCCATCGGGCATTCCGGTTATTTCCACAATCCTTTTTATGGGCATATCTTCGAGGTAAAAGAGCATCACCACTGTTCGTTCAGCCTCTGATAATTGTGAGAGGCATTGTTCTATTGTTAGTCTGGCATCAGTGGCGGTAGTGGGGCTCGTAGAGCCGATATCGGGCGGGATATCATCGGTAGTTATGTGCGAACTGCGTCGATGCGATAGAAACTCGTTGTACCCAATGCGATAGAGCCATGTTTTAAACCGGCTAATGCCTTGGAACGAGCGAATGGCAAGATATGCTTTCAAAAAAGTGTCTTGTGCCAAATCGTTGGTCAATGCTTCGTCGCCACATAGATTAAATAGAAACCGCCTCAGTCCCTGCTCATAGGCAATGACTAATTGCCCAAATGCATCGCGGTCATCGCCGGCGATGCATCGGGCTATCAGTTTCAGTTCTTCAAATCGAGTAAGCATCTAATATTGCGTTACGATATTGGAATGATTATTCTTCGCTCTCTTTTTTGCGATCCTCTAAAAAATAGGTTATGAGTTTCGCAATTCCCACTAATAGCGGAATCAATCCAATAGCATAAACAGTTTCGGTGGGAGCTACTATGTAGAAAAATCCCATAATTCCAATGCCCCAGGCGAGCCATACAAGTGCCGATTGCAATCGTGTGCGCGGACTTTTTTGAGAAGCAAAAAAGTCTTCAGATAGGGGATAATTGTTTTCAATCGCCTTTTCGATAAGTTTATTTCGATCGCGCTGACGGCTTGTAATACCTTTGATAATAAAGAATACAATTAAAACGAGACAGGCAAAAGGTGTGATAATTGCTATAAATACAATGATTACAGTTTCTATGCTTTCTCCAAAATTGGTATTATCTCTTTGAATAATTGTGATTTCGGTGTCTTGTTTTGTTTGAGGTGTGTTTGTGTTTATTTTTACGGTAGTATCCGTTCCTGTTGAATCGATTGTGATTACTGTATCATTGTTCTTGTTATTATTGTTAATTTCCTCTAAACGCTCATTGATTTGACGACTAAACTCATCAATTTCCTCTTGTGTAATTGCTTTGCGTTGACAACTTGAAAATGAAATACTAACAACGAGTGCTACTGCTAAAAGATAAATTATTCGTTTCATATCTATTATTATTTTAATGTTTCAAATTTAGTTATATTTAAGAAAATATTAATGTAATGAATTTATAAATTCGCATTTTACTCATTAGATGCACCATCTTCATAAAAGGTTGCAGCAAGTGATAAAAATATTGATATATTTATGCTTTTTAATAAAAAAAATATATCTTTGTGAATATTGTAAATAACAAAAAATAAAAAAAACTATGAGAAAGATTTATTTTTTAGGTGTTGTAATGTCGTTGCTTATTGGATTTAGTGTATCGGCAGATGAGTATTATATTGTAGGAGATATGACCGGTTATAATGCGCCTAAAGATATGTCAGAAATAGAAAGGGAGAAATATGCTTTGACTGATGAAGATGGTGATAGTGTATATTCATTGACAATTGATATTCCTCAAAATAAATTTAACTTTGTGTTATTTAAGGGACTCACAGATTGGAATTCACAAGATATCTATAGGGCAGAAGAAACGTTTGAATTAATAGATAAGGCCGAAATTCAGTTAACAAAGAATATGTCACAAAATATTAGTTGTTCAAATTGGATAGGAGGCGAGGTTCAACTTGATTTTGATGCAAAAACTGAACGATTAAAAATATATAATAAGAGTATTGAATCTGAAGATATATTATATTTAGTTGGAGCACCGACGGGATATGTTGAACCAACGATAAAGAATGAAGACTCATTTGAGAATGCGAAGTTTATAGATGCCGATGGAGATGGAATATTTAAAGGCTCATTTTCAATACCAATTGATGGTTTTGAATTTTGTTTTGCAAAAGGGCTTAATGGGGACTCAACCGATTATATAGTGCCGGATAATGCAGAAGTTGTCAAATTTGATTTTGATGGAAAGTATTTTGGTACAACAGATATTGCTAATACTCCTCGGTATTGGATTAATAATGAATTGGAAATAGCATGTAGAGTCACTTTTATATATGATTCAACTGCAAATACAATATCATTCAGTAGTGACACATTAAATAAATCAAAATATTTATATCTCATAGGCACTCCATCGGGATGGTCTGCACCAACTCTTGATTTTGAAGAAACTTTAAAGAAATGGCGTCTTGTAAATAGTGAAGAAAATGAATATCTATATAAGGGGGATTTTGAAATTGATAACAGTCAGCAACTAATATTTATGTTTTATGGTGAATTAACCGGTTGGGATGGCGGTTCCTATGGATGTGAAGTAATTGATGCCCCATATGAATATGAAGTAGATGAGAATGGAATATATAGAGGAACTATTGTAAAAGGAAAAGGAAAGTGGGCATTTTCGCAATGGCCTTCATCGAAGTTATATGTAGAAGTTGACTTATTAAATATGTTGGTTAAATTTTCAAGTAGTACAGCATCGGTGAATAAGCCATGTGAAGATGAAACAAAAATATTTCTAGATTCAACTAAGAAATTATACATTCAAGCCCCCAGAGATAAAATTGAATATGAAATATATGATATAAGAGGGCAACTAATGATATCAGGAAAAGAAAAAGTCGCGAATATCAGACATTTATTGCCAAGTATTTACTTTATAAAAGTATTTGATGAAAAAAATTATTATATATCAAAATTTATAGTGAGATAGCACGATTTCATGTGAAAAAAATAAGATAATATTGCAAAAAAAATAACGGCACCTCCGAGTGGGGGTGCCGTTGGTTTTATGGAATATCCGTTGGGGATTATTCTTCCATGAGGATTTCGAGCATCTTGATTGCTGAAACAGGGATACGAGTACCGGGACCGAAGATAGCGGCAACACCGGCTTGATATAGGAAGTCATAATCTTGTGCTGGGATAACACCACCGGCAACAACGATAATGTCTTCGCGACCGAGTTTCTTCAATTCGTCGATTACTTGAGGCACGAGGGTCTTGTGACCTGCAGCCAATGATGATACACCGAGAATGTGTACGTCGTTTTCAACAGCTTGACGAGCAGCTTCGGCAGGAGTTTGGAACAAAGGTCCCATATCCACGTCAAATCCACAGTCGGCATAACCTGTAGCAACAACTTTAGCACCACGGTCGTGACCATCTTGTCCCATCTTCGCAATCATGATGCGAGGTTGGCGACCTTCTTTCTTAGCAAACTCTTCACACAATTGTTGTGCTTTAACGAAGTCTGCGTCTTGTTTTGTTTCGCTTGAATACACGCCTGAAATAGTTCTGATTACTGCTTTATAACGACCTACGACAGCTTCGCAGGCATCTGAAATTTCACCAAGGGTAGCACGAAGACCTGCAGCTTTAACAGCGAGGTCGAGGAGGTTACCTTCTTTAGTGCGAACACATTCGGTGATTGCTTCGAGTGCTTTCTTAACAGCTTCTTCATCGCGACCGGCTTTAACCACGTCGAGGCGAGCGATTTGGTCTTTGCGCACTTCGGTGTTGTCGATTTCGAGGATATCGATAGGATCTTCGTGGTCAAGACGATATTTGTTGATACCAACGATTGTTTGACGGCCTGAGTCGATGCGGGCTTGAGTGCGAGCCGATGCTTCTTCGATGCGGAGTTTTGGAAGACCGCTTTCGATAGCTTTAGCCATACCACCAAGTTTTTCAATTTCTTGAATGTGAGCCCAAGCGCGTTGAGCGATTTCGTTGGTGAGTGATTCTACATAGTAAGAACCTGCCCATGGGTCGATTTCCTTAGTGATGTAGGTTTCTTCTTGAATGTAGATTTGAGTGTTACGAGCGATACGAGCCGAGAAGTCGGTAGGAAGCGCGATAGCTTCGTCGAGCGCATTGGTGTGGAGCGATTGAGTGTGACCGAGAGCGGCACCCATTGCTTCGATACATGTACGGCCCACATTGTTGAATGGGTCTTGCTCAGTGAGTGACCAACCCGATGTTTGTGAGTGAGTACGCAATGCGAGTGATTTTGGGTTTTTAGGATTGAATTGTTTTACAATCTTAGCCCAAAGCATACGAGCGGCACGCATCTTAGCTACTTCCATGAAGAAGTTCATACCGATAGCCCAGAAGAATGACAAACGAGGAGCGAATGCGTCGATGTCCATACCGGCGTTTACCCCTGCACGAAGATATTCAAGACCGTCGGCAAGAGTGTAAGCCAACTCAATGTCGCAAGTTGCACCTGCTTCTTGCATGTGGTAACCTGAGATAGAGATTGAGTTGAATTTAGGCATATTTTGAGAAGTGTACTCAAAGATGTCGGCGATAATACGCATTGAGAATTCGGGTGGGTAGATGTAAGTGTTACGCACCATGAATTCTTTCAATATGTCGTTTTGGATAGTACCTGCCATTTCTTCGAGTTTGGCACCTTGTTCAAGACCGGCATTGATGTAGAATGCAAGTACAGGAAGCACAGCACCATTCATAGTCATTGAAACCGACATTTTGTTCAAGGGGATCCCATCGAAAAGCACCTTCATGTCGTCGAGAGAGCAGATAGATACACCGGCTTTACCAACGTCGCCCACTACACGTTCGTGGTCAGCGTCATATCCACGGTGTGTAGCAAGGTCAAATGCCACTGAAAGACCTTTTTGACCCGATGCGAGGTTACGACGATAGAATGCGTTTGATTCAGCAGCAGTAGAGAAGCCTGCGTATTGGCGGATAGTCCAAGGACGCATAGCATACATGCCGCTATATGGACCACGAAGGAATGGAGGAATACCTGCTACATAGTTGAGGTGTTCAAGACCTTCAAGGTCATCTTTTGTATAAATAGGTTTTACGGGAATCAACTCAGGAGTGAGCCATTCTTCACCTTGTGCGATGGGGGCTTGTGCGCCACCAAATGCATCAGCTGTTATATTGATATTTTTAAAATCAGGTCTCATAATCGATTATTTAAGAAGTTTAGCATTGAAAGCCTGAAGGGTTTCGAGAACATTGCTGCGCACATTGATGAAGTTAGTGATGCCTACGGCTTGAAGTTCTTCGCTGCATGCAGGAGCACCAGCAACAACAAATTCGGCACGACCATCAAGAGCCTTATAGGCTTCGGGAGCGAGAGTAGCATATTCGTCGTCGCTTGAGCAGATAACCACGATGTCGGCTTCTTTTGCAATAGCGGCGTCGATACCTTCTTGTACTGTATTAAATCCTAAGTTGTCGATAATCTCATATCCTGCGCAACCGAAGAAGTTGGCTGAGAATTGAGAGCGTGCAAGACGCATAGCAAGGTTACCGATAGTGAGCATAAACACTTTAGGACGGTTAGCTGCAGCTTCGGTAGCAAGGCGAAGAGCGTCGAAATCGCTACTTTGACGTTTAGTAGAGAGACCACGGCCGTTGTCTTCTTTTTCAGAGCAACCACAAGTGCAACCACCGGCATTTTCAATTTTGTCGGCAGCCATTTCGCTGAAATTAGGATATTGGTTAGTTCCGAGAAGAATTTCTTTGCGGCGAGCAACATCGCTGTGGCGTTTTTCAGATGAAGCATTTACTGCATCTTGAATTGCGCAGTTGTTAACGTTGGCAAGGAAACCGCCTTTTTCTTCAACATCGAGGAAGAGTTTCCATGCTTCTTGTGCGATAGATGCTGTGAGAGTTTCTACATAATATGAACCACCGGCAGGGTCAACAACTTTGTCGAGGTGACTTTCTTCTTTGAGAAGATATTGTTGGTTGCGAGCGATACGTTCTGAGAACTCATCGGGAGTTTTGTATGATTTGTCAAATGGAGTAACTGTGATTGAGTCAACACCAGCAAGAGCAGCCGACATTGCTTCAGTTTGGCTACGGAGCAAGTTAACGTGAGCGTCAAATACAGTTTGGTTAAATTCCGATGTAACGGCGTGAGCCATCATTTTGCAAGAACATTTGCAAGCAGGCTTGAATTGCTCAACGATTTGAGCCCAAAGCATGCGAGCAGCACGGAATTTAGCAAGTTCCATGAAGTAGTTAGAAGAAATACCCATGTTGAACTTGATGCGTTTTGCTACAGTGTCAACATCTACGCCTGCTTCGGTGAGCATAGCGAGCCATTCAGCACCCCAAGCAAGAGCATAACCAAGTTCTTGGAAGATATAAGCACCAGCGTTGTTAAGCATTACAGAGTCAACAGCAAGCACGCGCAAGCCTTTAACTTCTTTAACCACGTCGAGTAATTCAACGGCCATCTTAGCGATGTCGCCGGGGAATTCAACACCATGTTTCAACGCTTTGCGGAATGGATTGAAGTCGATAGAGCCTTTAAATGCATCTTCGGCACCGGCTGCTTTCACTACATCAACAAGTGCTTTTGCTACTGCAGCAGCGCTTTTAGGACAGCAGTTGAGGTTGATTTCAACTTTTGTGAGATCGATACCAGCAACAAGAGTTGCTACATCACCGGCTTCTTTAACTTTGAAGCCAAGAGAAGTAACACCTTTAGTCAATACGTCAAGAGCTTTTTTGTTAGCGTCGGCAGCATTGTCGGCGATAATTTCTTGGCGAGTGAGCCAGTCATTTTCAGTGCGAGTACCACGCACATAGGGGTATTCTCCAGGTAGAGAATCGGTTGTTTTGAGGTCGGCAATGTCTTCAGCACGATACATGGGCTGAACATTGAAACCTTCGTTTGTTCGCCACACCAATTTCTTTTCAAAAGGTACGCCTTTAAGGTCGGCATCTACTTTTGCTTTCCATTCTTCGGTAGAAATCGGTGGAAATTGGTCAAACAATTTTTCTTTGTTTTCTGCCATAATAAGGTTATTAAATTTATTGTTTTTAGAAAGTTTATTCTTAATCACACAAAATTACAAAAACTTTGTGCATATCCCAATAAAAAATGAATATTTTATGGAAAAATTTCATTAATGAAGAATAAAGTAAAAGCCATCGAGGTGAATCTCAATAGCTTTTTGTCATTATAATTGAGGCGTTTCAACTAATAATACATTATAGATGACCAAAACGTGTATTAAATAGGTTGATTATTGTAACATAAAAACTATATATTAATCAATAAATCTAGATGTTAGATTGTTGTATGCGTCGATTCTTCTATCTCGAAGAAATGGCCACCACCTACGAACATTTTCAGAACGTAGCATGTCAACGTCAATTATAGTTTCAATTTCTGAGTTGGAAGGAGCATTAAATAAAAATTCTCCTTGTGGACCTGCAACAAAACTGCTTCCCCAAAATTGAATACCATTGGTGTTGCCCGATGGGTCGGCTTCATGTCCCACACGGTTTACTGATATGACAGGGAGTCCGTTAGCAACAGCATGAGCACGTTGTATTGTAATCCATGCTTCGCGTTGACGTGCTTGTTCTTCGGGCGTATCACTACTTTCCCATCCAATAGCTGTTGGATATATTAGAACTTCGGCTCCACGCAAGGCCATGAGACGTGCTGCTTCGGGATACCATTGATCCCAACACACTAATACCCCAAGTCGTCCTACAGAGGTTTCGATTGGCTCAAATCCTATATCTCCTGGAGTGAAATAAAATTTTTCGTAATATGCCGGGTCATCTGGAATGTGCATTTTGCGATATTTGCCGGCGATAGAGCCATCTTTTTCAAATACGACAGCGGTGTTGTGGTATAACCCGGGTGCTCTGCGCTCAAAAAGGGATGTTACAATTACAACAGCAAGCTCTTTTGCAAGAGATGAATAAAAATCGGTTGTTTCCGAGGGGATCGCAATAGCAAGGTCGCAATTGTCGGTTGATTCTACTTGGCAAAAATATAATGAGTCATGTAGCTCTTGATTAACAATTAGTTTGGCACCTTGTGTAGCTAATTTTCGCATTTTTTGAGCTAAACGATTGCGATTGTCGGCAATATCGGCTGTGTTGTGTTGTTGTATAATGCCTGTGCGTAATATTTTAGTTGACATAAGTTATAATATTTCTTTAGGAAGTTGCATTGTGACGCAGTGGAGTGAGCCATGTTGTTTTATCAAAGCGTTGCAATCAACGGTTATTATTTTATGGTTAGGGAATGCGATTTGCATTATTTGTGTTGCCAATAAATCTTTATGATGTTGAGCGTATATTGGCATAATTACCGATTTGTCCATTATGAGAAAGTTGGCGTAAGTAGCTGGGAGCCTATTGCCATCTTCATCATAAATCGGGTCGGGGAGTGGTAATTCAATAAGATTGAAAGAATTTCCTTCAATTGTGGTAAATTGCATTAATTGTTGTTTCATTGACTGTAATGTTGAATAATGAATGTCGGTTTCGTCATTTGTGCCAACATATACAATCGTATCATTAGGGGCAATGCGAGCGAGTGTGTCAATATGGCTGTCAGTATCATCACCTTCTAAAAAACCGTGGTCGAGCCAGAGGATTTTCTTCAAGCCTAATGTTGATATGAGAGTTTGCTCAATTTCTTCTTTCGATAAATCACCGTTGCGATTGGGGGATAATAAACACTCTGAAGTGGTGAGCAAAAGCCCTTTCCCATCACTTTCAATAGACCCACCTTCAAGAGTAAACCCCATGCAATTATTGTAGGTGCCATTGATTGCTTTTTGTTTAATCATATATCGAGTGATGAGGTTGTCTTTGTTTGAGGCGAATTTTAGTCCCCAACCATTAAATTGAAAATCGTTGAGTATAAAATTGCCATTATCATTACATGTGGTAATAACTCCAAAATCGCGAGCCCAAGTGTCGTTTGTTGGAATCTCATAAAATGAGATGAGTGATTGATTTATATGGCTTAATTGTTTTTGAGGGATTTCAATGTCGGGAGCAATAATAATTACATTTGTTTCTGTTGTAATAGCTTCAACTATATTTATATAGCATTTGGTTACTTCATCAAGCATGTAGTTCCAATCGCTATCTTTATGGGGCCAAGAAAGTAGTACTGCCCCAAAAGATTCCCATTCGGCAGGTAATCGTAGCATATTTCAATATCTTTATTCGTCAAAGTCTTTAAGTGATTCCCATATAGAGTCTTGTGATTGTTTGTATTCATCACAATAATCTAAGAAGCCTTTTTTTTCACTGCTGCCTACGGCATGACACCATTCACGATATTCCTCACGAAGTTCGTCATCTTCTGCAATCATTTTTTTTAATTCATTATCAGCAATATCGATACTTTGATATTGGTCTAATAAAGAATTGAAAAGTTGTGTTATGTCATTCATTTTGGTTAAGATTTAAATTACTAAAATTAGTAATAAGTAAAAAATGATATTCAAATATAGTATAATAAATTTGATTATCAAAATTAGCATTAATAGTTTTATGGAATAATGTCCGCTTTTTTGTTTTTTTTTGATTGTTATTAAAGCAAATAAACAAGATGAGCCGGGAAATGGTTTACCTTGTTTATTTGTGTAAATTTAGATTAAAGATAACACCTGCTATAGGTAGCAGATAATACATATCTCTTATTCTGTCTTAATCTTGAGATTCATCTGAATTTGTGTCGTCTTCTGATTTAAATTTAGTGATTCCTGCTGTAATTAAAGTGTTGTACCAATTGAATATTTTTTTGATGTCATTGGTATATACACGTTCTTCATCAAAGTTTGGTAAAATTTCAGAAAAATGCTTGCGAATCTCATTTTCATTGCCTAATGATTTTACATCAATGGTTTTTCCGCTGTGCTTTTCCTTTATAGATTCAAAAACATCAGCTAATGGCACGTCGTCCTCAAATGTGTATATAGCAATGTCCCCAAGTGAAATAACTTTGTCGTGGGCGTATGCAGGAGTGCGTTTGCCAGTTGCTAATGATTCGACGATTAGCATGTTTTTACCTTGATTAACTAATTTAAATAACCCGGGACGTCCTGATATTGATAATACTGTTTTTAACATATTCGTTTTGTTTTAAATTTAAATTGTTTGCAAAAATAATATTTAAAATCCAAATATACATTAAACGTAATGATTGTTCCGTTTATTTCATTATAAATTTCATAAAATTAATATTTGCGTTGTGTAACATTTGATATTTTCGGAGTTTTAAGTAACTTTGTGGTTATAATGTAATATTGAAAAATAATAATAATTATGGTAGATACAAATGCTCAGTTTGACCGGGCTCTGAAATTGTGTAGAGATTTATTTGTAAAAAAAATGCATGATTATGGTGCGGCGTGGCGCATAATGCGAGCGACATCTATTACTGACCAAATATTTATTAAAGCCAATCGCATACGCTCTCTTGAAATAAAAAAAGAGTCAAAAGTGGGAGAAGGTATTTTGCCTGAATTTATTGGTATAGTGAATTATGGTATAATTGGCTTGATACAGCTTCTTAAGGGGCATTCCGAAACAGAGGATATGATCCCGGAGGATGCTATCAAACTTTATGATTGCCTTGTTGAAGAAACAAAAACATTAATGATTGCAAAGAATCATGATTATGATGAGGCGTGGAGGTCAATGCGAGTATGTTCATATACCGATTTAATATTGATGAAGATTCTTCGCACAAAACAAATCGAAGATAATAATGGTGAAACATTGGTATCGGAAGGTATAGATGCCAATTATAAGGATATGATTAATTATTCAATATTTGCAATTATTAAGCTTACCGAAAATAAATGAGTCGTGTGATTCAATCAAATAAGCGTTATATTCCCTATGTAACATGGGTAATTCGTATATTGGTGGGTGCGACATTCATCGTGTCGGGTCTGTCAAAGATGATTGATGTATGGGGTTTCACTTATAAGATTGAACAATATTTAAATGTATGGGGGTGGGATGTCATAAGGCAACTTGTTGTCATATTGGCAATGACTATTTCCGCATTTGAATTCGTAGTAGGTTTAACCCTTTCTGTGGGATGCTATAAACGTGTGTCGGTATGGTTGTCAATGGCGATTATGATATTTATGTTACCATTGAGTACATATATTATGTTTGCAAATCCGGTTGACGATTGTGGGTGTTTTGGCGACTTTTTGAAAATATCAAATGTTGCTACATTTTTTAAAAATGTAGCAATAGTAATATTTCTTGTTTATTTGTTGAAATTTAATAACCAAACAAAGGGGTTGTTCCATGAACATTTTCAATGGATTGTAGCAGGGTTGGCGTATGTGTATGTTATGGCTATTGGTTTTTGGGGTTATAATGTGCAGCCTTTGATAGATTTTAGGAATTATAAAGAGGGACACTCTATTCTTTCGGATTGGGATGTTGAAGAAAATTGTCGATATGAATTTGAATATGAAAGAGATGGTGTAAAGAAATGTTTTGCAGTAGATAGCTTGCCCGATAGTACATGGACATTTGTAGATCGTATTGCGATAAAGGAAGATAATGAGCGATTACAAGAAAACGCTACCGACATAATAATATCAAATATTGATGGAGAAGATGTGACATCGACAGTATTGTCTCAGTCGGGTAAACAGATTTTATTACTTATCCCTGAATTGAATTATGCTGATATTTCATATTCATATCTTATTAATGAAATGTATGATTATGTAGTTGGTCAAGGTGGAGATATGATAGGGATATTTGCAATAAAAGATAAAGAACAAATAGGTAGATGGATGGATATTTCTCTTGCGAAATGGCCAATGTTTATCGCAGAAGATACTGCTATAAAGGAGATTGCGCGAGGGAAAATATCGGTGGTATATGTTAATGATGGAATAATACAATGGAAACGCACGCTATCATCGATACCTACAGATATTTTTTCAGAGAAAGAGAAAAAAGGCAAATTGGAAGTATTATATCCCGAAGGGGAAAAACAATTCAGAAATATTTCAATTGCATTTTTATTGTCATTGGTAACATTATGGCTTATTAATACATTAATATTTGTTGTTAAGTTTATTTTTTCTCGCAAAAACAAAAAAAAGAATGTAACTTTGCAAATTGAAAATAAAAAACAAAACAATTAAAGTTTAAATATAATTAGAAAGTAAAATGAGAAAGAAAATTGTAGCCGGCAACTGGAAGATGAACACTAATTTACAAGAAGGTATTGCTCTTGCTAAAGGTGTTAATGATGCATTAAATAACACTAATGTTAATTGTGATGTAATTATTGGGGTGCCTTTTACTCATCTCGCTTCAGTTAATGATGTTATTGATTCATCAAAGCTTGGGTTAGCCGCAGAAAATTGCGCCGATCATAAATCGGGTGCATATACAGGAGAAGTTTCTGCTCCAATGGTGGCTTCAACAGGTGCAACTTATGTGATACTTGGTCATTCGGAACGTCGTCAATATTATGGTGAAACATCAGAAATATTGAAAACAAAAGTAAACCTTGCCCTTGAAAATAATTTAACGCCAATATTTTGTATAGGCGAAGTGCTTGAAGAACGTGAAAACGGCTCTTATCTCGAAGTCGTAAAAGCACAAATTGAAGAAGCTCTTTTTGAACTATCGGCAGAGGATTTCGATAAAATAATTCTTGCATACGAGCCGGTTTGGGCAATTGGAACAGGCAAGACTGCAACAGCTGATCAAGCAGAAGAAATGCATGCATTTATTCGTGGCGTTATCGCTGCAAAATATGGAGAAACCATTGCTGAAAATACTTCAATTCTCTATGGTGGTAGTTGTAAGCCTTCAAATGCCGCTGAATTATTCGCAAAACCAAATGTAGATGGTGGTCTTATTGGCGGTGCTTCTCTTGAAGTTGAATCATTTATGGGAATTGTAACAGCCTTTTAATTAATTAATTTTTATATGAAACTAAGGCTGCGAAATAAATTGTAGCCTTAGTCTCTTTTAGCTTTAGAAATGACATATTATAATTTATATCGTATAATATCTGTAATGTTTATATCGTCGGTTGTATTATTTGCCTATGCAGATAATAAAGATGATAATATTACGATTGTCGATATAATCAATGCCGATTCTAACTCAAAAATAAAAATAAGTCAACCACAAGGTTTGAATAACCGTATTTTAGAAATCTCAGATGACCAAGTGGATGATAAGGATGTTCAGGATGCGCAATTTAAACCGGTTATATCAACTGGGAAACAGTTGAGTTATCGTATTTTGGCTTTCAATAAAGCGAATCAGCGTAAGCAGGCTGTTGACTTGTCACAAAAGATAAATTCAAAATTTCCCCAATACGGTGCGAAAGTGAGTTCAAATCTACCTTATTGGCAAGTGTGGGTGGGGACATTTTTTAATGAAGACGATGCACGAAAAGCGCAACGAGAATTGAGACGGGCATTCCCTGGAAATACAATGACAATAAGAAAGAAAAATATAGTAGTGGTGCAGTGAATTGTGTTATATAGGAGGTGCATATAATGAACCATATTAAGGATACAAACGAGACCGTTGAAAAAATTGCGTTTCATTTTGAAGAGATAATAAAGCTTTTAGGCGAAGACTCATCGAGAGAAGGACTAAAAAAAACTCCTATACGAGCAGCAAAAGCATTATATTACGCAACTAAAGGTTATAGAGCCGATGCCGTTGAGATTGCTAATCAAGCGATTTTTGAACATAGTGGCTCTCGATTGATAATTGTTAAAGATATAGAATTTTATTCTTTCTGTGAACATCATATCTTACCATTTTTTGGAAAAGTGTCAATAGGTTATATCCCAAATGGTAAAATGATTGGGTTAAGTAAATTGGCTCGAATTGTAAATGTATATGCACAGCGTTTGCAAGTGCAAGAACGGTTGACGGCTGAAGTGTGTAGGGCGGTAGCTCAAGTTTTAGATGCGAAAGGAGTTATTGTTACATGTAATGCTCAGCATTTGTGTATGAAGATGCGAGGTGTGGAAAAACAAGATTCTTCAACAACTACGGTTGAATATATGGGAGAATTTGAAATATCACCCTCATTACGCAAAGAGTTTTTTGCATCTTTAAATATATAATAGAACGTTTTATTTTGTTTAAACCTTGATGTTGTTGTGACGTGAGGTTTATTTGGGTTATGCATTATTTTAGTAGAAATCTAATCTTCTGAGTAGTGGCGAAGCACTCGTCGGTATGAATTGAATATCTTAGATTTAGATACAAATCCTACATATTTGCCATTTTCTACAACGGGTAAATTCCATGCCCCGGTGCGATCAAACGTTTTCATTACGCTTTCCATGCTGTCGCCAACTTCGACCCTGGCAGGAGGCATGCTCATGAATCGTCTTACATACATTTTCCGATATAAATCGGGTCGGAACATTATATTTCGTATGTCGTCAAGTAATACAATGCCGAGCAATTCATTTTTTGAGTTTATTACCGGAAATAAATTGCGGTTTGATTGGGATATTACTTCTACCATTTCTTTTAAACTCATTTCGGGATTAACTGTGGCAAAATCTCTTTCAATCACGCTATCCATCTTTAATAATGTCAACACAGCTTTGTCTTTGTGGTGAGTTAATAATTCCCCTCGCTGAGCAAGTCGCATGGTGTAAATGCTATAAGGCTCAAATATTTTTATTGTGCCGTATGATATGGTTGAAACGATGAGCAATGGTAAAAAAAGATCATATCCACCGGTTAATTCTGCCGTAAGGAAGATTGCCATTAAAGGAGCGTGCATAACTCCCGACATTACTCCTGCCATTCCCATTAAAGCGAAATTCTTAATAGATAAATCTAATCCAAATAGGTGGTTTAATAAAAATGCGAAAAAGAACCCCGACATGCAACCCATATATAGAGAAGGTGCAAATGTGCCTCCCACGCCACCACCGCCATTTGTCGCTGATGTCGCAAATACTTTAGTGAGTATGATTAGTCCGATAAATATAGTGATAAACCAAACATCATCTTTATCTCCATAAAAAATACTACCATTGGCTATTGTTGACGGATCGCCTCCAAGCAAATTTATGATAGATGAATATCCTTCACCAAATAGTGGAGGGAATAAAAATATTAATACTGCAAGAATGAGACCTCCTATTGTAGCTTTTTTCCATGGCGTGCCAATTTTCTTGAAAACATTTTCCATCATATTCATTACTCTGGTAAAGTATAGGGATGACATGCCACAAAAAATACCTAATAAAATGACAAATGGAATGCGGTTGGTTACAAATGATTCACTCTGAACAAAGAAAAATTCAAAATCATATCCTGTAAAAATATATGCCATTGTAGCACTGGTAATTGATGCAATGAGTAATGGCATAATTGATACAGTGGTTAAATCAAGCATTAAAACCTCTATTGTGAAAAGCATACCGGCTATAGGTGCTTTAAAAATTCCGGCAATGCCTGCGGCGGCTCCACATCCTACCAATATCATAAGTATGCGAGGCGATAAACGGAATGCTTGACCAAGATTTGACCCTATTGCCGCTCCTGTATATACAATTGGTCCTTCTGCTCCAACCGACCCCCCAAATCCTATTGTCACTGAACTTGCGATTATTGAAGAATAAATGTTGTGACGTTTAAGACGGCTTTTATTTTGAGAAATAGAATGTAGCACACGGGTCACACCATGAGATATGTTATCCTTGACGATATATCTTACATATAAACTGGTTAGAATAATACCAATAACCGGATATATAATATAAAGATAATTCCCCTGTGAAATTTCAATATGCGAAGTGACAAGACCAGAAAAAAAGTGAATAAGAGATTTTAATAATAATGCGGCAAGACCGCAAAGTATTCCTACAATTAATGCCAAGAAAATAACAAATGTTTTTTCTTTTATATGATGCTCTCTCCACATGACCAATTGTAAAAATCGGTCATTTAACCATTCTTTAATATTGGGAATTGTATATTTCTTCATTATATTCCTTTACCGGTAAGTACAGTGTGGATTGTATAAAATAATATTTTTAAATCTACTGCAAATGAAACATTCTCAATATATAATAAGTCGTATTTTAATCGTGAGATCATTTCATCAACATTTGATGCATATCCAAATTTTACCATTCCCCATGATGTAATTCCCGGTCTTACCTGATGTATTAAGGAATAGTATGGCGCTTGATGTATAATTTGGTTTATATAAAATTCTCTTTCGGGTCGAGGTCCCACAAGAGACATATCTCCTATGAATACATTCCAAAAATTCGGTAATTCGTCGATTCGGTATTTTCTCATTATTTTACCAATTTTTGTAATGCGAGGGTCCTCAAGTGTGGATAATGTTGGTCCATTTGCTTCGGCATCAACATACATTGATCTGAATTTATATATATAAAAAGGTTTTTTATGAAAGCCTATGCGTTTTTGTTTATATAGAATTGGTCCGGGTGAATCCAACTTTATTAGAATGGCAACAATTATGAATAATGGAAAAAGAAATAATAATGCAAATGCAGAAATTATAATGTCGCTAATTCGTTTTATGTTTTCAGTGCTATCACTCATTTCTGCGCGAGAAATATCGATTAATGGTTCCCCAATGATATTTGATACACGAGCTTTGGCTGTTATTAGATTATATAAGTCGGGCGAGATATACATCGGAAGATTAAGAGGATATAACTTGTTTATCATGTCCAATGTGGCGTTCATGCCATGACGGTGCGGTATTATTATGAGATTTTTGATGTTAAGATCGGCACATAATTTTGGTAATTGTTCTAAGTCATATATGGGGAGATTCAATGTTCGAGACTCATGCTCTTTACACGTTTCCACATATCCAATTATATTGAATCCCATCGATTTTTTTGAAGAACGCAACCGCTTTTCAAGGTCTGCCGCAACTTGAGATGCGCCAATTATTAATGTATTAAAAGACCATATTCGTCGGTGAATATTATGTGTTGCAACTTGGGTTATGCAGAACCGCAATGAATATACGATGCAAAACATTATCCCCAATAGAATTGCCATTAGTTCATAGCTGCGTAACCGCTCGGGGGTATTATCATTAATAAGTGCGATGAAATATATGGCAAGCATACCAATAAAAGATGTGCTAAAGGTGCCAACAAACTCTTGTAATCGTGACTTTAAGAACACTTTGTTATAATATCCCGAAAGATAAAAAATCCCTAACATCATTATGGGAAAAAAAATCTGACCTAATACTATTTGTTGTGAGGTAAGATAAGACCATAAAGAGCTATAATCAATGCGGGTAGTATCAAGAAAATAGAATCTAACTATATTAAACAACATCCATGCTACATTAGTAGAAATGTAGTCGCTGACAATATAGTTAAGCCGTTGTCTTGATTCACTTATCACTGACGTAAAATTTTTATTGTGCCATCATTGTTTAATCTTATTACACTTGAGGGCTTATTATTAATAGTATCGTTTTGCCGGTTTTTCACTATATAATCAACACCATTCTTTATTTCATCACTTATGTCATGAAAAGATAATGGAGTCGAGTCTCCGCTAATATTTGCCGATGTTGATACGATTGGTCGGCGATATGTGTTACATAATTTGTGCGAAAAATTTTCTTGCGTAATTCTAATGCCTATACTCCCATCTTCGGCACACAAGTTTTTACATATATTTATCCCATTGTCATAAACTATTGTCAATGGTTTTACGGCAACACTAATAAGTTCGTATGCTATATCGGGAACATTAAGTACATATCGTTGAAGCTGATTTTCGTTAGCAAGCATTATAATTAAAGCTTTGCTATCACAACGTCGTTTTAATTCATATACACGGGCTACAGCTTTCTCGTTGGTAGCATCGCAACCAATACCCCAAACAGTGTCGGTAGGATATAGAATCAATCCGCCTTGGCGCATTATATCACACGCCTGTTTTATATCGTCATTAATAGAGGCAATATTTTGGGTAGTCACGATTGGTTATTGCTTAAATAATATTACAAAGATAGTATAATAATTTATAATGCCTAACTTAATAATATCTGAGATTGTTTAAATATATAAATTCGTTTTATAATTGAATTAATAGAAATAACTACATCTGTTTTCTCCTGCAATTTTTAGTTGGGTATTTTGTTGGATGTAATAGGAGCCTCAAAGATGTGCTATATGTGCAATATGACCATATCCAATTTATCAGTACTGTTAGCTTATTACGCATCCCTAATATTGAAATAAGGTGAACAAACATCCATGTAACCCATGCCGGACGTCCATATAGGTGAATATGTTTAAGATCGGCAACGGCACGATTTCGACCCACAGTCGCCATAGTTCCTTTGTCATTGTATTTAAAAGAATAAGTCATCTCCCCTTTGTTGAGATTCTTGGCAAGAGTGGCTGCTTGTTGTATTGCAACTTGCGCAAGTTGAGGGCAACCTTGTGGATATTCATTGTTGCTTAAGCAACAAATGTCGCCTATCGCAAAAACATCGTTTACACCGGCAACTCGGTTGTATTCATCTACGACAAAACGATTCCCACGAGTGATCTCAGGATTGCCGCCAATGAAGTTAAATGATTCACCTGTAATCCCGGCGGTCCAAATTACCATTTCACTATATATTTCTTCGCCATCAGCAAGTGTGAGAATATTATCTTTATATGATTTCATCGTGGTTTGTAATTTTACATCAACCATGAGATGACCTAAATACTCAAGAACTTCTCGCGACGCTGTTTCACTCATGTTCCGTAACAAACGGTCGGTACCCTCTATAATAGTAATTTTGAGATCGTCAGTACTAAGATCGGGATATTCGCGATGAAGTATATAGCGTTTCATCTCTCCAATGGCACCTGCAATTTCCACTCCTGTAGGACCTCCGCCTATTACTGTGAAACTTAAAATTTTGCGACGTTCTTCGGGGTCCTTTGTTACGCACGCTTGTTCTAAACGATATAATATCTCATTTCGGCAACGTAGCGCTTCTCCGGTACTTTTTAGAGTGTAAACCTGTTCTTGAAGACCTTCAATTCCAAAGAAATTATTGGTAGTGCCAGCGGCTATGATTAGGATGTCGTATGTGATTGTGTCATTATGGGTTTTAAGCTCCTTTTTTGCAAAATCAATGGACTTTACCTCCCCCATATTAAATTTTACATTTTTTGCTGTGCCTTTCCGTAATTCACGACGGAAAGGGAACGATATACTGCCGGGGTCAAGACCCGATGAGGCTATTTGATAAAATAAGGGAGGGAAACTATGATAATTATTGCGGTCAAGAAGTAAAATATCATACTTGTCTTTATCTACATGTTTGATTAGGTTTAAACCACCAAAACCGCCACCAACAACAACTATTCGTTTCTTTTCAGTCATAACTTAAAAATTAATCTTTAATATTCAACAATTAAAAATCACTCAAGTTTTAATGAATGTTCTATTATGATTATGCAAAGATACAACAAAATAAGTAAAAAAATAACAAAGTATAATTAAAACCATTATTAAATTTTATGTTATTGATAATATTAAATGTAACTTTGCGACTGATAATTCGATGTTATACAAATGAATAATTATATGGTGAGATTTATCTGTGTTTTGTTGATGCCGTTTATAATGTCAACTTTTTTTTATTCGTTGGCACAAAATAAAAAGCAATGGGCGCAATATGAACGATATGCATCTTTAAATGAGGCACTGTCAAAGACTCCGGATGTGGTTTTTATCGGGAATTCCATTACTGATTTTTGGGCAAAAGAAATGCCTGCATTTTTTGCTGATAATAATTATGTGGGAAGGGGAATAAGTGGACAAACTACTGAACAGATGCTTGCGCGTTTTCGTCAAGATGTGGTTATGTTACATCCTAAGATAGTGGTAATACTTGCCGGAATAAATGATATTGCACAAAATAATGGTCCTGTTTCAAATGAAAATATTTTGAATAATATTGCGTCAATGTGTGATCTCGCAAAAATAAATGGGATTATTCCGGTATTATGTTCAATATTGCCCTGTGATTATTTTGTGTGGCGTAAAGATATTTATCCTGCACCTATTGTAGCCGAGGTTAATAGATTGATAAAGGAATATGCCGAATCGATGGGTTATAATTATGTGGATTATTATAGCGACATGTCAACTATTGATGGTGCGCTCAAAGAGGAATATACAAAAGATAGATGCCATCCTACAATAAGTGGATATAAAGTGATGGTTGATATTGTTCAGAAAACTTTGTGTGAGTTGGTTGAAAAATAGGGTTGTTGTCGGATGGATAGAAAATTGATGATATATATATTGGTTTTATTTATGGCGTTTTCAGTCAAGGCGCAGATAAATACCGAGCAGGTTATGCGAATAGGTCAGAATGCGTTATATTTCGAAGATTATATGTTGTCGATTCAATATTTTAATCTTGTGATACAAACAAAACCAGAGCAAGCTAAACCATATTTTTATAGAGCTATTGCGAAATTTAATCTTGAGGACTTTCGTGGAGCTGAAGATGATGCGACGTTGGCAATAGAGCGAAATCCTTTTCTTAATGACATTTATGAGATAAGAGGGGTGGCAAGGCAAAATATGGGAAAACACAAAGAGGCAATAGCTGATTATGATAAAGCTCTTGAATCATTACCTGAAAATAAACAAATATTGTTCAATAAAGCTCTTGCTTATGAGGCTATTAAGGATTATGATGCGTCAGACGAAACATTTAGATTGTTATTGTCAATTCATCCCAATTATGATCGGGGATATAGAGGTCGGGCAAAGTTGAGATTATCACAAGGAGATACGGTGGCAGCTATAGCAAATCTTGATTCGGCATTGAAAATTAACAAAAATATTCATGAAGCATATGCAATGAGAGCGGGTCTTGTGGCTGATTTTCAAAAAGATTATGAACGGGCATTAAACGATATGAACGAGGCATTAACGCTGCAACCGAGTGAGGCTGAATATTATGTAATAAGGGCGCAGGTGCGTTACAACTTAGATGATTATAATGGAGCATTAGACGACTATTCTTATGCAATAGAACTTACCCCCGATAATTATATCGCATATTATAACCGGGGGATATTGCGAGCGGAGATAAAGGATATAAATAGGGCAATTGACGATTTTACCGCTGTGTTAAAAATGAATCCCGATGACTTTCGTACACTCTATAATCGGGCAATTCTTTATAGAGATATACAAGATTATGAAAATGCGCTTGATGATGTGTCAAAAGTTATAGAGGTTTTGCCCGATTTTGCTGTGGCTCATTTTTTGCGTTATGAAATCTATCAAAAGATGGGAGAAGAAAAAAAAGCATTGCAAGAATATGATAAATCCATAGCGTTAGTAAAGAAATTGTCGGCATCTGAAGATACAAAAAAAATAGGAGACCCATTTGCAAAGGCGATTGTAGAGAAAAATTCAAATGTAGAGGAGGTTGTGGCTCGACGTTTCTCTTCGATGTTGACTATTAATTCCGATACAGAAATTGAACAACAATATAACAGTAAAGACATACGAGGAAATGTGCAAGATAAAAATTCAACGATAGAACCCGAGCCAATGTTTGTATTGACCTATTATTCCACTCCATCCGAACTGGATATAAATACCAATTATATAAAGGCGGTTGATGAGATAAATGCATCACATATATTGCGATTTAATATTGTAGTGACAAATAGAGAATATACGCTTGTTGATGAAGAACTCATAGCCGAACATTTTGAATCGATTGATTATTATAATTCATACATTGCGACCCATAAACCTCGGGCTATAGATTATTTTGGACGGGCTCTTGATTTTTTTGTTACTCGCAATTATAAAGCGGCTATTGCCGATGCCGATAAAACCATAGCGCTTATCCCCGATTTTGAACTGGGATATTTTTTGAGAGCCATATCTCGATATAATGAAATAAAGGTTGATAAAGCAGTAGAAATGACTGATTCAAAGACAGCCGATGATGCAAAAATGAATGCGTTGAGCAGGCATGCGGCTTTGCAAAGTGTAATTAGTGATTGGGATAAACTCATTTCGTTGCAACCACGAATGGCTATTGCATATTATAATAAAGGAAATACATTGCTTGAAATGCAAGACTATGTTGGAGCGCTTGATGCTTATAACAAAGCCTTGGAATTGGAACCCACTATGGGAGAGGCATATTACAACCGCGGATATGTATATTTAAAACTCGGGAATAAGAATGCCGGGATGTCAAATCTAAGTAAGGCAGGTGAGTATGGAGTGATTCCGTCATATAATCTCATTAAGCGCATGTCACGTTAGGTTGTGATATGAAATGAAATATGAATTGTCAACAAAAAAGAAATTTCTTGGAAAATAATTTTCCTGATTACTTTTTTTTGCCTAAATTTGGGTAATTATTAATAATTTAACATTAAAATCCCTTATGCTTACACCTGAAGACATTAAGACCCTTGAAGAAAAGGGCGTATCTCAAAATGAATTGGAATCGCAAATAAATCGTTTTAAAACAGGTTTCCCATTTCTTAAAATAGCTAATTCGGCTCAGATTGGTAATGGAATAAAACAACTTACTCCTCAAGAAGAGACCGATGCTGTGGCTCGATGGAAAAAATATCTTGCCGATGGTGGTGAGGTGTGTAAATTTGTGCCGGCATCGGGTGCGGCGTCTCGTATGTTTAAAGCATTATTCTCTTTTGTCGAAGGTGAAAATGATGCGCCTGCCGAAGGTTCTGATGTGGCAAAATTGATTGCCGATATTCACAATTTGGCGTTCTTTGGCGAACTTAATGAAGTGGTGTTGAAGTTGCATGGTAAAGATGTGGATGCGCTTATCGCCGAAGGTCGCAATAAAGATGTGATTGCTGCGATAATTCTTCCCGAAGGTCTTAATTATGGAAATCTTCCCAAGGGATTGCTTACCTTCCATGCATATAACGATGGCTCAACTCGCACTCCGGTAGAAGAACAGCTTGTTGAGGGCGCACAATCGGCTACAGGTGCCGATGGGGTAGTGCATCTTCATTTTACCGTATCGGGTAACCATCGACAATTGTTTGCCGATAAACTTGCCGCAAAAGTGCCTGCTCTTGAAGAAAAAATGGGAGTGAAGTTTGATATATCCATGTCGGAACAAAAGTCATCGACCGATACCGTTGCGGTTAATCCCGATAATACTTTGTTTAGGGAAAATGGCTCGTTGGTATTCCGTCCGGGGGGACATGGTGCGTTGATAGCAAATCTTAACGATATAGACCATGCCGCTGTGTTTATTAAAAATATCGACAATGTGGTGCCCGATTCATTGCGTGGAGCAACATTGCAATATAAACAGGTGATTGCCGGTTGCATGATGCAAGTTCATGATAAAATTGAAAAATATCTTCGCCAAATAAATAGCGGAAGCTATACAATTGAGGATGTAAGGGAAATGATTGATTTCTTACATAAAGAACTCAATGTGCGTGATGAGCAGATGAAACATCTTGAAGATGCCGACCTTGTCCTTTATATCAAGAAAAAACTAGATCGACCTTTGCGTGTGTGCGGTATGGTGCGTAATGAGGGTGAACCCGGTGGAGGTCCATATATAGCTTATAATGCCGATGGCTCCACTTCGCCTCAAATTCTTGAAAGCCATCAAATAGATTTGTCTCGTGAGGACTATAAAGCAATGATGGCTCAAGCTACTCACTTTAATCCGGTAGATTTGGTGTGCTATATTAAAGATATTGATGGAATGCATTATGATTTGCCAAAATATGTTGACCCTGCTACGGGATTTATTTCAAATAAATCCTTACATGGCAAAGAATTGCGTGCACTCGAATTGCCTGGATTGTGGAATGGAGCTATGAGCGATTGGAACACGATATTTGTAGAAGTTCCTATCGAAACATTTAATCCGGTTAAAACGGTCAACGACTTGCTCCGTCCGGCTCACCAAGGGTAAACTAATAACACAATATTATTATTAGATAAAATTTTAAGTTTAATGAGGCTGTGTCAAAATTCAAAAATTTGACACAGCTTCTTCATTTTGTTTAATTCTTTTCTTAAAATGAGTTTGTGTTCCAACCCCCTCCCGGCTACCCGTACTCCCCCTAATTACTTTGCAATCAGAGGGAGAGCTAATGATACTTATGTCAATAATCTTGGCAACTCCTTCTCTGAAAATTTGAAAAATTTTTAGGGGAGGTGGCACGAAGTGACGGAGGGGTTAATTTTGACACAGCCTCATTAATAAGCCAATTTGAGTTTTATGAGATGGATTGCCTTTGCTTTTGAAACCTTTTATAATATAGCAATATTATGATAACCGCCTCTTGTTACATTTTAATTTTATGAAAATTTACAAAATTAACTATTTTTAACTTGGGGGGGGTAATTTATGCCTATATTTGCGGAATACAAATATTATTTATATTATGAAAAAAACGATACTATCAGTAATTTTAATGGCTTTTGGTGTTTTATCGCATGCCGAGAGTTACGAGGGAATTCTGGTGATGCTGGTTGACGGCACGACAACCACCATCAGTTTCTCCGAAAAACCGGTGATCAAATTTCAATCCGACAAGCTTGTGGTCCATTCCGATGCCGTCTCTACCGAGTTTGACCGCTTGAAAGTCGCCCGCTTCAACTATGTCACGGATTTAAGCGGCGTCGATGGGATTGACCGAAGTGCGGTCACCATCGGGAACAACGGCTCGACGCTGTATCTGTCTGGCCTTCCGACCGACAGCGCCATAGATGTATATTCAAGCGACGGGAAATTGCTTGAAAGCGTCAGAGCCACCAGTAATCACACCATAGAGATATCCGGGTTGCCCGCAGGGGTTTATATCGTGAGTGTTAACGGAGTGTCAACCAAAATAACCAAACAGCCATGAAAAAGAGAAGCCTTATTATCCTGGCACTCATTTCAGCCATGACAGTGTCGCATGCTGAAAATGCAATGTATATCTACCGTAACGACGGTCAATTCAACGCCTTTCTCGACCGTAATATAGACA
>SUXI01000023.1 GCA_015060975.1 Bacteroidales bacterium | reverse complement strand
CAGTTACGCGGATGTTTTTACCGTTAACGATCAAAAGGCTTTTTTCCAAGTCATAGTCGATAGTGCCTTCGAATTGACCGTGCATAGTGTCATATTTAAGCATATAAGCCAAATAATCAACTGGGCATAGGTCGTTAATACCTACAATTTCGATGTCATTTCTGTTTTGTGCAGCACGGAAAACGAAACGTCCAATGCGACCAAAACCATTAATACCTACTTTAGTCATAATTGTAATTAAATAAATATTGGGTTTATAATCTTATTTACCTTGCTTTAATAGTTTAAGCGGTGCAAAATTACTACTTTTTTTTTAATTAACATATACACAACGCCAAAGATATTGAAATAAATAGGTCAAAAAATCTAAAATAGGGTTATTATGTGACTTTATAGAAAAAAATTTTTATTTTTGTAAAAAATTTAATAATCGATTAAAAGTTTAAATTTTATGGGAAAATTCATTACTGAATTTAAAGAATTTGCCGTTAAGGGCAATGTAGTTGATATGGCTGTCGGTGTTATCATCGGTGGTGCATTTGGTAAGATTGTCACTTCTTTGGTGAATGATGTGATTATGCCGGCAATTGGGAAATTTACAGGAAATATTTCTTTTACCGATCTTAAATATGAATTGACGGCAGCTGTTATGGATGGTGAAACAGTGGTAACTCCTGCGGTATATCTAAACTACGGTCAATTCATTCAAAATGTAGTAGATTTTATCATTATTGCATTTTGTATATTCCTTATGATAAAGGGTATTATGAAACTTAAAAAGAAAAAAGAAGAGGCTCCTGCGACTCCCCCTGCTCCATCAAAAGAAGAAATGCTTCTTACTGAAATTCGTGATCTATTGAAGGAAAAGAAATAAGGAGTGAGACCGATATTTCTCATCGGCTATATGGGCTGTGGCAAGTCAACTATGGGGCGTGCTGTCTCGGAGTTGACAGGCTTGCCTTTTATTGACTTGGATAATTATATCGAGCGTCGTTATCATCACTCGGTGAAAGAGATTTTTGCCGAACGGGGAGAGCCCGGTTTTCGAGATGTGGAGCGACGTATGCTTCAAGAGGTGGCAGATTTTGAAGATGTGATTGTGGCGTGTGGTGGTGGCACTCCGTGTTTTTTTGATAATATGGAGTATATGAACGGGCATGGCACAACAGTGTTTCTCAACACTCCGATACCTCGATTGCATTCACGATTGATGCGGGGACGCCATAAACGCCCCTTGATTGCCGATAAAAGCGATGACGAATTGCTCGTGTTTATTAAAGAGGCTCTTGCAATGCGTATGGGACATTATTCAAAAGCGCAAATCACTTTTTCGTCGGAACGGCTCGAAAATAAATCTGAAATAGCCAACACGGCTCGTGAATTTGCGAAACTATTGTCAATCCCTATTAAAAAGTAATTGAAAGCGCTATGGCACGAAGAAAATTTTATGTGGTGTGGGTAGGCTTTAATCCCGGCATATATGACACTTGGGAAGAATGTCAGGCTCAAGTGAATAATTTCCCCGGGGCAAAATACAAGGCGTTTGATGACCAAACTACAGCTACGCTCGCATTTCGTGGAGATTCTTCGGAGCATATAGGTGTTTTGCGCTCTATTGCCTCGCATAAGGCAAATGTGATTAACTATGCGGCGTTTCCCGAAATAATACTTGAAAGTATTGCGGTTGATGGTGCATGTGCAAAAAATCCCGGACCGATGGAATATCAAGGGGTGAATGTGCGCACCGGTGAACAGTTGTTTCATGTAGGTCCGCTCGAAGATGGAACAAACAATGTGGGCGAATATCTCGCGCTCATTCATGCACTCGCTTTGCTTGATAAAAAGGGTGATACCACAACTCCAATATATAGCGATTCGCGCACTGCAATTTCATGGATAAAAAAAGGGGCTCATCGTTCCACATTGGCACGCACTGCAAAGAATGCGCGCATCTTTGAACTTTTAGCTCGCGCCGATGCTTGGCTCTTGGCTCATTATCCGGTAAAAAATACCATCCTCAAATGGAACACCGATGAGTGGGGCGAGATTCCCGCCGACTTCGGAAGAAAATAACATATATAATAAAGATAATCAAAAACGTCATTTCCCAATTTGAGAGATGACGTTTCTTTTATTTAAGATTTGTTGGGCTAGATTTGTGTGCTATTTAATGATGATTTTTGTGACTTTGTTGCCTTGACATTTGATATATATTCCGGGAGTGAGATTTTGTGCATCAACTTTTATGCCTTGAAGATTATAATAAATAATTGGGGCATTTGATGTTGAATTGTCAATGTGAATATTTTCAACTGCCGAATTTGTAGAGTTGCAAACGGCCAATCCATAAACCTCAACGCCTTCTATGAGATAAGACACAGTGGGAGTTCCTGTTGCAGGAATCATCTTGATACCCGATGGGATTGTTGTGTCGTAGGGGTCGGCAATGAAATTCCAATAAATGTTTTTTCCGTCGCCAGTAATTTGTCGCACTGAACAACCTTCATCATTGTTGTTGTTTTCAAATAAAGCATTCGATCTTTCTATTAATTCAAAATCGCTAAGACTAATTCTTGAAGTTGCATCCGACAATTTGTCTAAAGTAATTCGGTATAACCCTTCTTGATAGCCACACTCGTAAACATATAAATATCTGTTTGTTTCGTCAATGTACATTGCCGAAGGCTTAGTCCCATTGGCAATTATAGCGAATGGCTCGTTACCATAATTAGATGCGTCCTTTTTAATGTCGGAGTCGTTGTAACGATATATCCCTTGTCCATTAAAATTGAACGCTTGCCAATTTACACCATTTTTGTCGCGTTGGAAGCCTGTTGTAATGGCTCCATATGCAATGCCTCTATTGTAATAAGGTAGGTAACTCCATGCTTGAACCAATTTAGGAATCGTTGCTGTTGTATATGCGTTAGGTGTAAATGTGTTGAGGTCGATTTTGTCAACACTTTGATAGCTATTGGTAGTGTATAAAGTGCCAGTTGTGTTATCGATCCAACATGTGTATGGGTCAAAATCGTTTGTGTTGCCTGCTTCTACAATTACTTCTTTATAGAAAATGCTATCATTTATTTGAGAAATGCGATATATGCCACCATCGCCGAGTTCAGACGAACTGGTATATGTGAATATTTTTCCGGCATCAGTTACATATATTTTGTTGTTATATATTTGCATATTAAATGGGTGAGCGCCCGCATTGATATGGGTGTCATAAATCTTACCATTGTCGTAGAATTTAATGTTGCCATCTTTTGTTGCAAAATATATTCCATAGGGGAGTGTTTGATTGGGCATCTCTGACGAAAAGTTTTCGTCACCAATAATTTCTTTACATTGGCTCCAGTAGGGGTGTGATTTGTAAGAGTCAACGCATCCCATTGGCACCGTTAAAGTGACGTTGGTGAGGTATGAATCGGTTGAGTGGGTATTTGTTGGAGGGATAGGCGCTTTGCAAGCTATTTGGGTGATGCAATCGGGGAGAACTCCATATCCAATAGAATGAAGATTGCGCCCAAATTCAATAGATTTGAAATTGCAGAAAACGAAACATGAATTACCTATGGAAATCATTGACTCGGGAAAGGTTGGTGCTGTTTCTAATTTGTCGCAATAGCAAAACATATATTCGGGGAGAGAAATCACACCATCTTCAATAATTATCTCGGTCAATTGTCTATTGCCCCAAAATGCCGAAGACTCATAAATGATGTCTTTCTTTATGGTTACCGATTTTATATTGGTATTTCTAAAAGCGGCTAACTCAATAGTTTTCAATGCAGGGAAGTCAAATCCTGAAATTGGAGCATTTAGAAATGCCATTGATTTAATAGTTTCAACATTGTTGTTCTTGATTATACCCCAATTTTGTGTGGATGCATTAGCTGTAGCTGACGAGTAAATCGTTTTTTCGTCGGCACTATATAAAATGTTGTCAATCGCTTTAAAATAATTACTTTCACCAGCTACAGTGATTGATAAAATGCGAGATGAATTCAAGTTATTGCCGATAAATTCTAATGTAGATGGAATTTTTACGTCGCCACTCAACGCTAACGCATCATTCTCAATTCTCTTTAACCCTTCATTGAGTGTTGCATTATGTCCGGCTTTTGTGCCGTTTAATGCTTGAATGTGAATTTCTTCAAGCGAAATGGGGAAATTGATGTTGACCAAATTTTCGCACCCCGCTAAGAATCCTTCAGGAATGAATTTTGTGCCTTCGGGGAGAGTAAACGAAGATAGATTCTTGCATTTATAGAAAGTGTAAAATTCGGAGCCACTAAAAACATAAGAATCGGGTAACGCAATAGATGTCAGATTATCGCAATAGGCAAATGTTTCGGTCCCCAATTGTTTCACAAAAGAAAAATCAATAGATTTAATTTTTGAGTAGGCAAGAGATTCTGCTTGAAATGAGATATTGGGGAATCGAATTTCTGTGATGGAAGGGAGCGCTTTAATCGCAGCAGTGAAATAATATGTGTTGACAGAACTATTGGGACAAATAAGTCGTTCTAATTTGTTACATTCATTAACGAAGTTGTTTCTCGAAGAAAACCTCATTAATCTACCTTCTTTTTGTTCAGTGATGTCCCATTCAAATGATTTAAGTTCAGAACACCCATAAACTCCATCACAAGAAACGCAATTCTTACTAAGGAACAATGAGGTAAGTTCGGGACTATTGGTGAAACTTTCACCAACCGATGTAACATTATATGTTTTTGAATCATACTCGATTGTTTCGGGCACAATAATATCTCCGGCGTATTTAGTGTTGTCGGGTTTTGGAACAACTGACGCAGTGGCTGCATCGGAGTCTAACTCATAAAACAATCCGTTTATTTCAATTGAGGCATACGTTGAAAAGTGAATTAACAGTGATATCGCCAACGCGGTAAATTTTGATAGCTTTGTCATAGATAATAGTGTTTTTAGTAGTTATTTTTTTTAATTGTCATTGCAACAAATTTAAGAGTTATAAATTGAAATGTCAAGTGATATATTGGAATAATTGCAAATGTTAACAAATATTAAGGGGGGGGGTAGGTTTTTACATTTCTTTAGATTTTAAGTGTGCCTTAAAAGTGTCTTTAATGGGGTTTAAATGTTGCTATGATAAAATTAGAAATGTGCTACGTACAAGAATTGTGAACGCAGTTTGGAGGGGCTAAATCATGTCAATCATGAGTTACATTGAAAATGTGTAAACAAGTAATAATAGCTTAAATACAAAAGGGTGAGCCATTGTGGCTCACCCTTTTGTATTATATTAAAATATTTCTTTAGATGCGGGCTTTGATTGCTACGGTTGCATCTTCGTAGCCTGGTTTTTCGAGGAGGGCAAACATATTGCGTTTATAGTCCTCTACGCCAGGTTGGTTGAATGGGTTCACGCCAAGGATATAACCACTAATACCACATGCTTTTTCGAAGAAGTAGATTAATTGGCCTAGGTATTCTTCTTTGAGTGCGGGTATAGTGATTTGCATGTTGGGCACACCACCATCGATGTGAGCGATGCGAGTGCCGAGTTCTGCCATCTTGTTCACTTCGTCAACGTGACGACCGGCAATGTAGTTCAATCCGTCGAGGTTGGCGTCATCGCTTGGAATGATAACCGAGTGAGCTTGTTCTTCAACCGAGATAACGGTTTCAAAGATTGTGCGTTCACCGTCTTGAATCCATTGACCCATAGAGTGGAGGTCGGTAGAGTTATCGACCGAAGCCGGGAAGATTCCTTTTTGGTCTTTACCTTCACTTTCGCCATAGAGCTGTTTCCACCATTCGCTGAAGTAGTGGAGTTTTGGGTTATAGTTCACAAGAATTTCGATTTTCTTGCCGGCGTTGTATAGTGCGTTGCGGGTTTTAGCGTAAATCTCGGTGATGTTATCTTTTGAATGTTCTTTAGTGGCATTTTCCATGTCGATAGCGCCTTGCATAAGGGCTTTGATGTCGTAACCTGCCACAGCTATTGGGAGCAATCCCACAGGGCTAAGCACTGAGAAGCGGCCACCCACGTTGTCGTCGATAACGAATGTTTTATAGCCTTCTTCGGTAGCGAGCTGACGGAGAGCGCCACGTTTTGCATCGGTGATAGCCACGATGCGACGTGAAGCCTCGGCTTTGCCCATTTGTGCTTCGAGTTGCGCTTTGAGCAAGCGGAACGCGATAGCGGGTTCGGTAGTGGTTCCTGATTTAGAAATCACGATGATACCAAATTTTTTATCTTTGAGATAGTCTTGAAGTTCGTAGAGGTAGTCTTCGCCAATGTTCTGACCGGCGAAAAGCACAGCCGGAGCAGTGCCACGATAAGCGGCAAAAGTGTCGCTGAGAGCTTCGATTACAGCTTTTGCACCGAGATAGCTGCCACCGATGCCGATTGCTACTACTACTTCGCAGTCGTTGCGGAGCGACTGAGCGGTAGCCGCGATGTCGTCGAGAAGTGCGGCGGGAGTGCGGGTAGGAAGGTCGAGCCAACCAAGGAAGTCGTTACCCTCGCCCGATGCGTTGTGTAATTTTTCAAGTCCGTCGGCAGCGGCGCTGTCGAGAGCTTCGATTTGTGCTTCAGGCACAAAACCGAGCACATCTTTGATATTTACGTTGATAGTTTTCATCATTAAATCACGATTATATAATCTCTATATACTTAAAATGCTTTTTGTTATACAAATGTTTCGGCTATAGCGCGAATTGCTTTTTCGGCTCTCACATTGCGATAAAGAATATCATACATTCCGTTTAGAATAGGAGTATCGACATTTAACTTTTGGTTTATCTGATATATACAATTGGTGCCGTAATATCCTTCTGCGATTTGTTCCATCTCCATTTTCGCCACTTTCACCGAGTACCCTTTCCCTATCAATGCCCCGAAGTTGTGGTTGCGAGAAAAACGGGAATAAGATGTGACAAGAAGGTCGCCAAGATAAACCGAGTCGCATATTTGGCGTTGACGTGGCGCCGCTGTTTCGAGGAAGCGTTCCATCTCGCGAATGGCGTTTGCCACGAGCATAGCCGAGAAGTTATCTCCCATTTTCATGCCGTGAACAATCCCTGCCGCGATAGAATACACGTTTTTGAGCACAGCGGCATATTCGATGCCATCAACATCGTCCGATGTAATGGTGTGAGTGTTGCGACTTGCCAGGCATGCCGCAAATTTTTCGGCATGAGGCAGGTCGTGTCCTCCAACGGTGAGATATGACGGGCGTGATAATGCCACCTCCTCGGCATGGCAAGGTCCGCTTACGACCAACATGTGGTCGCGATGCACGCCATATTTTTCTATCATATAATCGGTAATCAGCACATTTTCATCGGGCACGATACCTTTTACTGCCGAAACGATATATTTGTTACTGATATCGACTGTTAGTTTTGCGAGGTGATCTTTAAAGTAGGGCGATGGCATCACCATGAGCAGTGTGTCACATTCGGCACACACTTTATTTATATCGCTTGAAAACTCGATGCGTTGCACGTCAAAATGCACATCGGTGAGATAAGCGGGATTGTGGCGCAGGCGTTTGAAATCTTCAATGCGATCGTCACGACGCATATACCAGTCAATCATTTCGCAATTTTCAAGCAACAGCTTGGCGAGGGCGGTAGCCCAACTACCGCCTCCCATCACTGCTATTCTTCCCGGAAATTTCATTCAGTGTATCTTTTGGTAAATAATTAAGGTATAAACTCAAACAAATTGAAGTGCGGAAATTTATTTTTTCGCACTGTCAATCCATGCGGTAACATCGTCGATTGATGGATTTTTCAATTCGAGTTTATACTTTTTGTTTATTCCACAAAGGTCTTGATGCAATTTGCCGGCACCGGCTTCGGCAAGAGCGTCGATAGTGAGCACTCCGGCTTTTTGCATTGGGGCAACCCACTCGGCAGGAACGCCTATTGCGGTGTATGCTTCCTCTTTGTCGCGGCGTTGAGTTTTTTCGGGACGCATTTGTGGGAATAACAACACTTCTTGAATGGTGGTTTGACCTGTCATGAGCATCACGAGGCGGTCCATGCCTATACCCATACCCGATGTTGGAGGCATGCCATATTCAAGCGCGCGAATAAAGTCTTTATCGATAATCATAGCTTCATCGTCGCCCTTTTCTCCGAGTTTCATTTGTTCAACGAAACGCTCATATTGGTCGATTGGATCGTTAAGTTCTGAGTAAGCGTTGGCAAGTTCTTTACCATTTACCATCAACTCAAATCGTTCGGTCAATTCGGGATTGTTGCGATGGCGTTTTGTTAATGGCGACATTTCGATAGGATAGTCGATGATGAATGTAGGTTGTATGTAGTTACCTTCACATTTTTCGCCGAAGATTTCGTCGATGAGTTTGCCTTTACCCATTGTTTCGTCGGCTTCAATGCCGAGTTGCTTGCACACGTCGCGAAGTTGCACTTCGTCCATGCCGGTGATGTCGATGCCGGTAAATTCTTTGATGGCATCAATCATTGTAACGCGTTTATATGGAGCTTTGAAGTCGATGACGTTGTCGCCCACTTTCACTTGTGTGGTGCCGTTTACTTCAAGCGCGATGCGCTCAATCATCTTTTCGGTGAAGTCCATCATCCAGTTGTAGTCCTTGTAGGAAACATAGATTTCCATACAAGTAAACTCGGGGTTGTGGGTGCGGTCCATACCCTCGTTGCGGAAGTTCTTGGAGAACTCATACACACCTTCAAAACCACCCACAATGAGGCGTTTGAGATACAACTCATCGGCAATGCGAAGATACAAAGGAATGTCGAGCGCATTGTGGTGAGTGATAAATGGGCGAGCCGATGCACCACCGGGAATTGATTGTAGTATAGGTGTTTCAACTTCCATGTAGCCATGTTCGTTGAAGTAGTTGCGCATTGAGGTGTAAACCTTGTTGCGCTTAATGAAAATATCTTTTACACCATCGTTAACAACCAAGTCAACGTATCGACGGCGATAACGCAATTCGGGGTCGTCAAATGCATCGTAAGTCACACCATCTTTCACTTTCACGATGGGGAGTGGACGCAATGATTTGCTCAACACTGTGAGTTTTTGAGCGTGAACGGTGATTTCGCCCATTTGAGTGCGGAACACATATCCATCGATACCCACAAAGTCTCCTATGTCGAGAAGTTTTTTGAAAACCACGTTATATTGGTCTTTGTTTTCGTCAGGACAAAGATCGTCGCGACTGATATATACTTGTATGCGACCGCAAGAGTCTTGAATTTCGATGAATGAAGCCTTGCCCATAATGCGACGGCTCATAATGCGACCGGCAATGCTCACTTCGCGATGTGGTTCATCGTCTTTGAAATTTTCTTTTATCTCATCGGTATAACCGGTTACTTTAAACTCTGCCGCAGGATAGGGGTCAATACCCATTTTGCGCATTTCGTCGAGACTGCCACGACGCACTATTTCTTGTTCGCTTAATTCAAGTATGTTCATAATTGCAAATAATTATTCTAAATTACGAAATATCTTGACAAAGATACGAAAAACAATTCAAAATGACACAATTATTACACAATTAAGAGAATTAAGGGAAAAAGTGTGCAACTTATCATAAACAAGGAGGAGTGTCAATTCAACGCATTGACACTCCTCCGGCTGCATACACACGGTTATAAAATGAGTTTATTTAACAATGACTTTTGCTGTTTGGGTTGTTGATTGTGTTGTTGCTCGAATAATATACATGCCTTTTGGCAAGGTTTCGGTAGAGAACGAATCACAATATGCCGAAGCGACTTTGCGACCGTTGAGGTCAATAATCTCAATCAAAGCCTCGCCGTTGACTGCGATTGTTCCATTCGCTATATGAAATATCGATTCTTCGTTATCGGTGGCAATGCCGTAAATTCCACTGAATACATTGGCGGCATCGCCGGTGTTATAAACGGTTTTTCCCTCGGCGTTTTTATATGCCTTGAAAACCGGAAAGGTATCAGAGCCGCCGGTGAGAAATAAGGGGAATTGGCACATCAAGTCACCTGCATTTTGGTTAAATCCATAACCGTCATAACCTATTCCCTCGATAATATATCCGGCATTTCCATTACCAATGGAATAACAATTTCTTTCCACGCCATCAATTATTATTTTTTCGGTGTTAATAGTCTGTGGCCATCCTGAATCGTATGTTCTTTGCCATGCTTGGTCGGGATTATTTATATAGGCAAAGTCATAAAGGAGAAAGTCTTTGTAGGCCCCCATATCATAATTATAAAATCCATTCTGGCAATATACATCGTGCCACACCGAGTCGTTAAATCGGGCATATACCTTTTTGTTTTCCACATCTTCACGAATAAACGCAAGTGTCAAAGTGTCAGCCGGGATTACATATCCATCCCATTCGCAAATACCGCCTTTAAAAGTATAAACACAGCATTTATAAGCAATATCCCCAATAATTGTGTCACCTTTTATTTCAATGGTGTAAGGGGTCTCGCAAGGGGCGCTATACCAATGGCTGATGCGATAATTACATTCCCATTTTACGCCCTCTTTTACCAAAGGAACATATTCTGAATAATCTATGGTAGGGTCAGATGCAGGCGAAGTATATACCACATTCCCGTCGGCGTCTATCAGCTCGTAAAATTGGGTATAAGAATCCTCCGAGTCGGTCATAACATTGAATAAATCCCCTTTTTGAGTGCCGTCAAAACCTACACCTTCGATATAAAACAAATTTTGCTCAATTGCCGACAGTCTGAGACGATAACGATTCTCCGTTCCGGGGAATGGGAATTCCTCAATTTTCAAATCTGCGGCTTGGGGGGCATTATATCCAAAATGTTTCAGCATCTCAGAATTGAGAGGGTTGTAAAAATCATATAAAACAGTTTCCTCGGTTAAAGATTCGGGATATACAACAAATGTTTTATGTTCCGTGTTGTCATCGCGTAGCAAGGCATATAAATTGGACTCATCAATTGCAGTATCGTCACCAATCAGTTTATAGCAACATTTATAAGTCTTTCCATTCACTTCTTTATCACCTTTAATAACATAACAGAAAGGCGTGTGTGTAGTGCCTTGGGCAGTCACGTCAACTTTGCCGCACATCCATTTGTTCCCCTCTATTGCAAGTGGCATATAATTGGACTCATTGCGATCGTTGTAGATGATATTGCCGTTTGCGTCATGCATAGCATATATCATAGGATATGATTGCAAAGGCATCTCATAATTATCAATACTATATACATTTATCAGGTCGTGCCCCTTATACAGGTTGTGCCCCTTATGTTCTCTGAATCCTACCCCTTCTATTATATAACCACCTACTAAAGAGTGATGAAGACGGCTCACACCATCGTTTAGAGTTCTTGGTCCTACAGTAATGATATTGCCACATCTATCACCTGCGTTTGCCAACCAATATTGTTGAGGATTATTGATATTGGCGAAATCATAGAGTAAGATCTCATCGTCTAATCTATAAATAGGGTTTTCATATTCATTAAATTTGACTTTGGGCGTATAATTTTTGTTTGCAAGGTAAAATACCCGCCAATTGTCAATATCTTCGCGCAAGAATCCCCGTAAAGTAGAGTTGTCATAAATTCTTAGATTGAAAAAATGATAATAGCATTTTTTATAAGTTAGATTATTTATTACCGTATCGCCTTTCAATTCAATAGTGTAGGCATACGATTCTTGCCGGTCAACAGGGATGTTATGACGTATTTTCATGTCTCCACTCCAAGTCACCCCTTCGTTTACAAGTGGCTTATAAGTGTACTCAGTTTCATTATCAGTTGTTGAAGCTGCAAGTGATACCGAAGATGCCGCTAACAAAGCAAAAGCTGAAAGTAAAAATTTTTTCATAATTATAATGTTTAAGGATTTAACTTCGCAAAGTAAGTTATAAAAATCCATAATTCAAAATTTTAATTTAAAAATTAATTCCCGGTTTCGTACATATTCACTGCCGCTCCATGTTCAGAAATGAAATTGCCCTCCATTATCACATTTGCGGCATTGATATTCAAAGTACCTCCCGAGCGCACAGCTCCACCCGGCTGCATACACACGGTTATAAAACGAGTTAAAGATTTTCGATTTTTCCGATAAAGAGAATAGCGCCGGAACTTTGCTCGGTGAGAGCAAACATAAACGGGCGGTCGAGAGTGAATGATGGGAGC
>SUXI01000022.1 GCA_015060975.1 Bacteroidales bacterium | reverse complement strand
GTAATGCGTAACGTGCATTTTGTGATTCACTCAGTTCTATAGTCTTATCTATATTTCTCAATATTATTAAAGCAGAGTCTGGTTTTTCATTCATCAAACACTCTGCTTTATCCATTTGCTCATTTATTGTCGCATTCTCACAACTACTGATTACAAATGCAACAGCAACCAAAATTATAATTTGAAAAATTCTAATATTCATAACCTTTTTTTATTTACAAAGATAATGATTCTGACTAAAATTCAGGAATAAAACAGAAATAACCCATCTAACAACAGCAGAGTTTAATACCCAATAAACCATACATTTACAACATACTCAACAATAATTTTTCTTTCATTACAAACATATCGCCATAATACCATAAAAAAAGGTGAGCAAAAGCCCACCTTAATACCATAATCGAAAAAATATCATTATTTATTTTTAATATAGTTGACAATCCACTCTCCTACTTCTTTTGTGCCGTATTTTGCACCTTCGGCTACTTGGATTTCGGGGGTACGAACATTTGCATCGAGTGAGGCGTTTACTGCTTCACGAATTAATTTACCTTCTTCTTTAAGGTCGAAGTATTCAAACAACATCGCAACCGAAAGGATTTGAGCCAATGGATTCGCAATATTCAACCCTTTTGCTTGAGGCCATGAACCGTGGATTGGTTCAAATACCGGAGTGCTTTCACCTGTAGATGCCGAAGGTAGCAAGCCCATTGAACCACTAATAACACTTCCTTCGTCAGTGAGAATGTCGCCAAATGTATTTTCAGTAACCATCACGTCGAAGAATGTAGGTTCTTGAATCATGCGCATAGCAGCATTGTCAACATACATATAATCGGTATTCACTTCGGGATAGTTTGGAGCCATCTCTTGAGCTATTTTACGCCATAGACGGCTTGATGCCAACACATTTGCTTTATCCACAACTGTGAGGTGTTTGTTTCGCTTCATTGCATATTCAAATGCAACTTTAAGAATACGTTCGATTTCGGGACGAGTATAAGCATTTGTATCGTATGCTTTATCATTATCTTGATACTTTTCACCGAAATACATACCACCTGTCAATTCACGAATACATATAAAATCGGCACCATCTACCAATTCGGCACGAAGTGGAGATTTATGAATCAAACATTTAAATGTTTCTACCGGACGAATATTTGCAAACAATCCGAGTTGTTTACGCATTGCCAACAAACCTTGTTCGGGGCGAACTTTAGCAGTTGGGTCATTATCAAATTTAGGGTCACCTACAGCCGAGAATAAAACAGCATCGGCATCGCGACAAATTTCAAATGTTTCTTGTGGAAATGGATCTCCTACTTTATCAATGGCATCTGCTCCACAAAGAGCATATTTGTATGATACATTATGACCAAACTTCTCACATACAGCGGTCATCACATCTACACCTTGTTTTGAAATTTCGGGACCTATACCGTCACCGGGAAGAACTGCAATTTTAAAATCCATGATTATAACATATTTATGTCGTTATTATATATTTTCAATTATATTGAGCATTTTTATTGTCGCTTGAATGGCCGCTTCTGTTTGGTCGGCATCAAGTCCACGTGTCTTGAACGAATGGTCTTTATATTCCCAAGAAATTGTGGTGTGAACAAGGGCATCGGTTCGACCTCCGGGTGGAATACTTACCGAATAGTTAGTAAGTGCAGGAAATTCGCGATTCAAGTCTCTGCAATAAATATTTCTCACAGCTTTCACAAAAGCATCGTATTGACCGTCACCAACAGCTGTTTCTTGAAACTCTACTCCATCAATATCTAATTTAATTGTTGCCGTGGGACGCAATCCTTCTGATAAATTAAGAGCATAATTAATAATACGCACTTTATCGGGCAACGTTGCTTGCTTTAACACATCAGCAACAATAAATGGGAGGTCTTCTTGAGTCACAAGCTCTTTTTTATCACCAAGTTCGATGATACGCTGAGTTACTTTTTGAATATCTTCATCGGTCAACTCAATACCAAGGGCTTCAAGATTCTTTTTTATATTAGCTTTTCCCGATGTTTTACCTAAAGCATATTCACGCTCACGGCCAAAACGTTCGGGTAGAAGATCATTGAAATATAAATTATTTTTGTTATCGCCATCGGCATGAACACCTGCACACTGAGTGAATACATGTTCACCTACAATGGGTTTATTCTGAGGAATCAAAACGCCCGAAAACGATTCTACGATACGACTAACTTTATTAATTTTAGTCTCATCGACACCTGTATCGCGTTTAAGTTGGTCATGAATTACGGCAACAATACTTGACAAGCAAGCATTACCGGCCCGTTCGCCAAGACCATTTACCGTGCAATGTACACCTCTCGCTCCACCAAGCACCGCAGCATAAACATTAGATGTAGCCAAATCGTAATCGTTATGTGCATGAAAATCGAAGTGTAGCTCAGGATAACGCTTAATCATGCGTTGAATATGAGCCAAAGTGTCATAAGGGTTAAGAATTCCAAGAGTATCGGGCAACATAAAGCGTTTGATTGGCAGATGACGCACTGCATCCATCAAATCATAAACATACTTGTAGGAATTTTTCATTCCATTTGACCAATCTTCAAGATATAGATTAACATTCAAGCCGGCAGCCACTGCACGTTCCACCTCTTCACATATCGAATCAAAATGCTCTTGTGGGGTCTTTTTTAATTGGCACACACAATGCTTTTCAGAGCCTTTTGATAACAAATTAATCGTTTTTGCTCCTACACTCTTAACCCATTCTATAGATTTACCACCATCAATAAATCCAAGGACCTCTAATTTGTCAAGGTGCCCCATTCTCTCAGCCCAAGAACACACATTCTTTACCGTTTCAAATTCACCTTCTGAAACTCGAGCTGAAGCTATCTCAATGCGAGGGATATGCAACTCTTCAAGTAGAAGTCGCACAATACTCAATTTCTCAGAAGCAGAAAACGACACACCTGATGTTTGTTCTCCATCACGTAATGTCGTATCTAAAATTTCTACGTTCATAATAGATAATCTATTTATGACTATTTCTTAGCTTCGTATGCTTCAATATCATCTTTCTTTGACAACAAATACTCAATATCATCGAGAGCATTTATCAAGCAATGTTTTTTGTAGGGGTTTATATCAAATGATTCTGATTTACCGGTAGCCTTATTGGTGATTGTTTGAGCAGGCAAATCCACTGTCACCTCAGTTTTGGGATCAGAATTGATTGAGTCAAACAATTCGGCAAGGAATTCTTCGCTCACCACAACCGGCAATACAAAATTATTTAATTCATTATTTTTATGAATGTCAGCAAAGAAGCTTGATACAACCACACGGAAACCATAATCGGCGATTGCCCATGCTGCGTGTTCGCGACTTGAACCTGAACCGAAGTTTTTACCGGCAACAAGAACACAACCTGAATAAGTGGGGTCGTTTAATACAAAATCTTTAATAGGATTCCCATCTTTGTCATAACGCCAATCACGGAAAAGATTTTCGCCAAATCCCTCACGAGAAGTTGCCTTAAGAAAGCGAGCAGGAATAATTTGGTCAGTATCAACATTTTCCATTGGCAATGGAACACATGTTGAAGTTATTATATTGAATTTTTCTTTCATTTGACTTTATTATGAATGGTGAGAGATTAAATTTTACGAGGGTCGGTTAATACTCCTGTTATTGCAGTAGCAGCAGCAACAAGTGGACCGGCAAGAATTGTACGAGAGCCGGGGCCTTGACGACCTTCAAAGTTACGATTTGATGTAGATACTGCAATTTTTCCTGCAGGCACTTTATCTTCGTTCATAGCCAAACATGCAGAGCAACCAGGTTGACGAAGTTCGAAACCAGCTTCGGCCAAAATCTTGTCAATACCTTCAGCCTTTATTTGGTCATTTACCATCCATGAACCGGGAACCAACCAAGCTGTAATATTATCGGCTTTTTTCTTCCCTTTCACTACCGATGCAAATGCGCGGAAGTCCTCAATACGTCCGTTTGTACAACTTCCCAAGAATACATAATCGATAGGATAACCTTCGAGTTTTTGACCCACCTCAAAGCCCATATATTCAAGAGATTTATCGTATGAAACTTTTCCTGCTTCATCTTGTGGATCGGGAGCAGGGATTGCTTCACTGATGCCAATACCCATACCGGGATTAGTACCAAATGTGATACGAGGTTCGATATCTGAGGCATCAAAGTTTATCTCTTTATCAAATACAGCATCATCATCGCTCTTGAGAGTACGCCAATATGCTACAGCTTTTTCCCATTCTTCACCTTTGGGAGCAAACTCACGACCTTTGCAATATTCGAATGTTGTTTCATCGGGAGCAATCATACCACCACGAGCCCCCATTTCGATAGAAAGGTTGCACACGGTCATACGTTCTTCCATAGAAAGATTGCGGATAGTATCACCGGCATATTCAACAAAATAACCGGTTGCACCACCTGTGGTCATTTTAGCAATAATATATAATGCGATATCTTTTGCAGTTACACCTTCGCGCAATTTGCCATTCACATTGATGCGCATTGTTTTAGGTTTGGGTTGAAGAATACATTGCGAAGCAAGCACCATTTCAACTTCACTAGTACCAATCCCAAAAGCAACAGCCCCAAATGCTCCATGAGTTGAGGTATGGCTATCACCACATACAATAGTATAGCCAGGGAGTGTCAAAGCATTTTCCGGACCAATAACATGGATAATACCGTTTTTCTTATGTCCAAGACCATAAAGAGTCAATCCAAAATCATTTGCATTGCGTGTCAATGTCTCAACCTGATTACGTGAAACAGGATCAGCAATAGGTTTATCTTGGTTTAATGTGGGAATGTTATGGTCGGGAGAGCAATAAGTCTTCTCGGGACGGAATACCTTTAACCCACGTTTACGAAGTCCGTCAAATGCTTGAGGGCTTGTTACTTCATGACAATAGTGACGGTCAATATATATTTGAGATGGACCGCCTTCAATGAGATTTACCACATGTGAATCCCATATTTTGTCGAACAATGTATTAGCCATTATATATATGTGTAAAATTATTATTCTTGTTATCTAACAAATTTGTTAATTGCATCAATAAACGCTTCGGCACTTGCTGCTACAATATCAGTATTGGCCGAGAAGCCATAGTAGCTATTACCATCATGCTCTACAGTCATGTGAACTTTACCCACATCGTTACTACCCTTGTTGATTGCTTGAATAAGGAATTCCTTAACAACCATAGTGCGATGAATAATTTGCTTGATTGCACGAATAGCAGCGTCAACCGGACCATTACCTGTAGCACACGCCTCAAATTTTTCACCCGCTATATCAAGACCGACACTTGCTACAGAATGAATACCGACCCCACTTGTAACTTGTAGATAATCCAACTTGATGCGATGTTTAGCTTGATGATGTTTACCTGCGAGCATCAATACATCGTCATCATTGATTTCTTTTTTGCGGTCGGCAAGTTTAAGGAATGCTTCGTATGCTTTATCGAGAGCATCTTTTTCCATGTCAATACCCAACACATGCAAACGATGTTTCAATGCCGCACGACCACTGCGGGCTGTCAATACGATTGAGTTTTCATCAACACCCACATCTTTAGGATCGATAATCTCATAACTTTCACGATTTTTCAACACACCATCTTGATGAATACCCGATGAGTGAGCAAAAGCATTGCGACCAACAATAGCCTTATTGGGTTGAACAGGCATGTTCATAAGACTTGACACCATGCGACTAATACCACAAATCTTTGTAGTATTTATATTTGTAACGATATCAAGTTCTTTATGAGATTTACATATCATAGCCACCTCTTCAAGCGATGTATTACCCGCACGTTCGCCAATACCATTAATAGTAACCTCAGCTTGACGGGCTCCATTCATAACACCTGAAATCGTGTTAGCGGTAGCCATGCCTAAGTCATTATGACAGTGTGTAGCAATGGTAACCTTGTGAATACCATCAACATGTTCCATCAAATATTTGATTTTTTCACCAAATTCAGATGGCAAGCAATAACCTGTTGTATCGGGGATATTGATTACAGTAGCTCCGGCTTTAATCACAGCCTCAACTACTCGTGCAAGGTATTCATTGTCGGTACGACCCGCATCTTCAGCATAAAATTGCACATCTTCAACAAATTTCTTTGCAAAAGACACACAACCAACTGCTCGTTCTAAAATATCTTCGCGATTAGAATTAAATTTATATTTGATATGGTAATCCGATGTACCTATACCGGTGTGTATTCGTTTACGCTTAGCATATTGCAGTGCATCGGCGGCAACACGTATATCATTTTCCACTGCACGAGTTAGCGCACAAATTGTTGGCCATGTAACTGCTTTTGAGATTTCAACTACAGAATTGAAATCCCCTGGACTTGAAACAGGGAAACCGGCTTCAATAACATCTACTCCAAGTTCTTCTAATGCTTTTGCCACCTCTATCTTTTCAACGGTGTTAAGTTGGCAACCGGGAACTTGTTCTCCATCACGCAAAGTAGTGTCAAAAATAAATAATCTATCGCTCATATAATTTCAAAATATAATTTACATTTTTATAAAAAAACCTTCCTTGCGTTAGAAGAAAGGTTAAATATATAGTCATATAACATTCTTTTCTCGTCACATAATCAAGCCGAGTACAACAATAACCACAATCAATATAAAATTAAGAAAATCATTCATTTTAATCATTTATTTACATTAAATTTCAGTCATTGTGCTTAATTGATGCAAATTTAATATGTTTCTTTGAAATATTCAAATAATTCAACAGATATTTTCAATAATATCCAATCAAAATTAAAAGCAAATAGAGAGTTTTAGTAACAAAATGAAAGTAAATACAGCTTTTTTAGGTCAATTGTTTAATTAATCGCAAGCAAGACCAATTATCTCTAACTGTATGTGACTCATATTTTAAATTTAGTAGCTTAGCCTTTCCCATTATAACAGGAATATCCGATTCATAAAACCCGCTCAATAACATTATTCCGCCATCGTTAAGCGCATCACAATATGCCTCTATATCCATTAAAATTATATTTCTATTTATATTCGCTATAAACACATCAGCCATTGATACCGACGGCAACAGTGATGCATCACCTAACAACAAATCCACGGTGTCAGCATTATTTATTTTCAGATTCTCGACAGCATTGACATGAGCTACCGGATCAATTTCTATTGCTGTAATATTAGACGCACCTCTCATTTTAGCCAAAATCGCCAAAATACCCGTTCCCGTCCCCATATCTATTACAGATTTATCATTAAGCTCCATATCTAACAATTGCTCAATAATCAATGAAGTCGTAGCATGGTGACCGGTGCCAAAAGCCATTTTAGGATCTATAACTATATCATATTGCAATTTTGGAATATCCGTATGAAAAGAGCTATGAATTACACATTTATCCTTAACTACTATAGGTTTAAAATAATTCTTTTCCCATTCACTATTCCAATCTTGCCCTTCTATCAACACATATTTATATGTAATGATATTATCCATCGGGAAATCAGACACGACATCATTTATAACACTTTCATCAAATAGCTCCTTTTTGATATATGCCGTCAATCCATTATCATCAGGAACAAAGCTTTCATATTCACAATCACACAACAAAGCCGCTAAAACATCAGTAGCGGTTGCATTGCAATTCGAGATATCAAATCTCACTTCAATATAATCATTCATAATTATTCTTTAGATCTTGTTTGCCTATTATAAAAACGATATAGTTTACGAACTAATTTAAACGAAATAAAAGCATAATCAAAAAAATCAAATGCACTCAATAATTTACCAACATATCCGCTACGGATATTCGGCTTCATTAATAGCGCGGTATTTTGCTTTATTAGTGCCACTGACGATATTAATTTTTCTTTTTGCATCTCACATTTGACAACCGACAATGCACGCATATATCTCAATTCATCAATTGTATATCCGTTCCACTTTTTTTCATTCATGACATCATTTTTTTGGAGGGTTTAGCATCAACTTTGAAAAGAAACGCGATATAGGATTTATTATCAAAATTTTTCTAAATACATATACCAATACTAACATTAACAAATAAAACAATGCCATAATAATATACACATAATGCATTTCCATTAATTGTGATAAAATGTGACATAATGCCATTGATCCAAAGAACACTATTACAATGCTAAATATTATAGCAATAAAACAAAATGCTATTGCCGAAAATATCAATGTAAGTTTTTCTACTAATGACAACTTTATATTCTCTAACAAAAGACAAATATATCTCTTAATGAGTTGCCATAACGATTTGTATGTATCTTTTTTGTCTTCCATCACTTATTTTTTCATGAATATAAACAACATCGACCATTCTATATTGGTCGATGCTGTCAATCATATTTTAATCTCTAAACATCTGTTTCATCTGTCAGTTGTTCGATTAATCGATCAAGTTCAGAATCGCAACAACACAATCCTTTCTTTTTCAACATATCCTTAATGCGATTTCTCATATCTTCACCTTTTTCGGGAGCAAACAAGATTGCAACTCCGGCTCCAATTATAGCTCCGCCCAAAAAAGCGTACAACCAATTTAAATTACTGCTCATAATTCCTATCGTTGATTAATTTCCATTAATTACTTTGCCAATTCGTTCTCTATTTGAGATGCAAGCTCTTCAATTTTGTCCTTTTTTAATGTTATCCCATGAGCTTTTAGATACTCTTTAATTTTCACTCGAGTGTCACAACCTTTGTTTGGAGCAAAAAGCAATCCAACTGCAGCACCTGCCAATGCGCCTCCTAATACGGCGAGTATAATACTAAGATTTTTCATATTTTTATATTTAAAAAGTTATTACATCACTATAACAATTAAAAAAAGGAAAAAGTTAAGTATGTGATATAATTTTCTCATCTGTTTCAACTGCTAAATTATACAAATTCGCTCACTCAAACAAATTAATAACCCTATTTAATCTATTTACAATTTATTTTACAGATATTTTAATGTTTTACGAGTAAATAGACGTAACTTTGCGCATATATAGAAATTCTAATGGAGAAATCAAACATTACGATAAAAGGCGCTCGTGTAAACAATCTAAAAAACATCGATGTAGAGTTGCCAAGAAACCGTTTTATAGTTATTACAGGCTTATCAGGTTCGGGGAAATCATCTTTGGCATTCGACACACTATACGCCGAAGGACAAAGACGATATGTTGAAAGTTTATCGTCATACGCCCGACAATTTATGGGCAAAATGTCAAAGCCCGAATGCGATTACATTAAAGGGTTACCGCCTGCAATCGCAATAGAACAAAAAGTTAACACGAGAAATCCGAGAAGTACTGTTGGTACATCCACCGAAATATATGATTATTTGCGCCTGCTATTTGGACGCATAGGGAAAACCATATCTCCCATATCGGGATGCGAAGTAAAAAAGCACACAATTGAAGATGTAATAAACACAGTGACAAAATATCCCGATGGCACCAAAATTGCAGTCACATGCCCTATTATAACACCACAAAAGCGCAAATTCTCCACTCAGCTTGAAGTCCTACTAAAAGGAGGATACTCACGACTATTTCACAATGGCGAATTTACCATGATTGAGGATGTCATTAATCGAACCGGCGACCTCAATAAAAAGGATTATCTTCTTGTCATTGACCGGTTGGCGGTTGCACACTCCGGAGACGAGCTTAGCCGACTTGCCGACTCTATCGAAGTCGCATTCTTTGAAGGGAATGATGAATGTAACATAGTAGTTTGGTGCGAAGATGGCATTAAAAACCATATTTACTCTAAAAGATTTGAAGCTGACGGAATAACGTTTGCAGAGCCAAACGACCAAATGTTTAATTTTAACAACCCATACGGAGCATGCCCTGAATGCGAGGGTTTTGGACGAACAATAGGCATTGATGAGGCATTAGTTATCCCCAACCCCACCCTCTCAATCTATGATGATGCCGTAGTATGTTGGCGAGGAGAAAAAATGAGCGAATGGAAACGTCACCTCATTCATTTGGCCCCACAAATAGGGTTCCATATTCACCGACCATATTGCGATCTTAATGATGATGAAAAATCTATATTATGGCACGGCAAAGGTGATTTCCAAGGAATTGACGGATTCTTCAAAATGGTGGAAGAAAACCAATATAAGATACAATACAGAGTGATGCTCGCTCGATATCGAGGAAAAACCACATGTCCTATATGCCATGGCAATCGCCTGCGTCAAGAAGCATCTTATGTAAAAGTGGGAGGGAAAAATATTACAGAAATAGTAAAAATGCCAATAAGCGATTTGTTAGGATGGTTCAATAATCTTAAACTCAATGAACATGACGCAAAGATTGCACAAAGATTATTAACCGAAATTCGCAACCGCTTGGGATTCCTTGTTGATGTTGGGCTTGGATACTTAACCCTCGACCGTTTGTCATCAACACTATCGGGTGGAGAAAGTCAACGCATCAATCTGGCGACTTCATTAGGAAGCAGCCTTGTTGGATCTCTTTACATATTAGACGAACCGAGCATCGGGCTGCATTCTCGAGACACACAACAACTCATCAAAGTATTGCGCAAACTACAAGGCATTGGTAACACTGTTGTGGTGGTTGAACATGATGAAGAAATTATGCGAGCCGCCGATTACATCATTGATGTGGGGCCCGCGGCCGGGCGTCTTGGCGGAGAAATCATTTATCAAGGCGATGTAAATAATCTGCAAAAAGCGACTGACAGTTATACCGTACAGTATCTAAATGGAGAAAAGTCTATACCTCTACCTCGAAGACGACGCAAATGGAACAGCTTTATTGAAGTAGTTGGAGCTCGACAACATAATCTTAAAAATATAAATGTAAAGTTTCCCCTTGGAGTGCTGACGGTTGTTACTGGGGTTAGCGGCTCAGGGAAATCAACTCTCGTTCGCGACATTCTTTATCGTGCCATGATACGCCATTTGGGTGATGCAGGTGACGCTCCGGGCGCATTTTATGGGTTAAAGGGTGATACGTCACGCATCACTGCAGTTGAATTTATCGACCAAAATCCCATTGGAAAATCCTCACGCAGCAACCCGGCTACATATCTTAAAGCATACGATGAAATTCGTCGCCTCTTTGCCGACCAACAAAGCTCAAAACAAATGGGATTTACTCCCGCTCATTTCTCATTCAACGCCGAGGGTGGGCGTTGCGAGGAATGCAAAGGTGAAGGAACAATCACCATTGAAATGCAATTTATGGCCGATATAACAATCCCATGCGAAGCTTGCCATGGCGAACGGTTCAAACGTGATGTGCTCGATATTGAATATCGCAAAAAAAACATTAACGATGTTTTAAATATGACAGTAAATCAAGCCATAGAGTTTTTCAGCGAAGGGAAAGGTTCTACCGAACGAAAAATAGTCAATCGCTTGCGACCGTTACAAGATGTGGGGTTGGGATATATAAAATTAGGGCAAGCGTCATCTACATTATCGGGTGGGGAAAATCAACGAGTGAAATTAGCCTATTTCCTTGCCTCGGAAAAACCGCAACCCACTATGTTTATTTTTGACGAACCCACAACCGGATTGCATTTCCACGACATAAACACTCTAATGAATTCTTTTGACCGACTCATTTCACAAGGTCATACCGTGATAATTATTGAACATAACATGGACGTTATCAAATGCGCCGACCATGTTATTGACATTGGTCCCGAAGGTGGCGAAGCCGGTGGAAATATTGTTGTCGCCGGAACGCCCGAAGATGTTGCCGATTGCCCTCAAAGCCACACCGGCAAATATCTCAAAGAAAAGCTATCATTATAAAAGGATATATTGTTATTCGATAAAAATTTTCTTCAAGGTCAATGGGTCTTGTAAATCAAAAGAAAGAAATCTCAACCACATAAAATCTGCGATTGAGACCCCTTTATATTGACTTTTTATTGACAGCAATAAATCAAAACAACAAATCCGAATTGAGGTTCAAACATCTCGATTCGGATTTGTTATCAATTCAAAATGCTGCGCTATTTAACAGGGCGAACCGAGAGCCCGCCGTAGCGAAAGAAGTCGTTGTAGCGGTAGCGGCCATCGCTGAATTTGAGGCCCCATGCGCCGTTGAAGCCGTCCTCATTGAGCGTGGCACCCCAATAGTCCCCGTAACTGCCATCGTTGTAGAGCAAAGTGCCGTTGCGGTAGCCCGCAGCAGGCAGGAAGATACTGTTACCGTTAGGACCGGTAACTTTATAACCTTTAACTCCCTTATATTGAGACCAAGTCCATTTGCATTTTGAGGTGAGTTCATCAATCTCCGTCTTTGTGGGCATACGCCATGATCCACCCCACTTCTGGCGGGCTACATCATATTGGGTACCACTGATATTAGTGCCGATATCTGCATATTCGCCATAATCATAATATCCGTCTCCGTCACTGTCAACCCAGTATTTATATGTTTCATCTGTGTAAACGCTTTTCTCCTCGGTTTCGCCCCAAGCATAATAGCCGCCATATTGCTCAGGAGAAGATGCGCCAACGTTCCAACCAGCCCAATTAACAGACAAACCCAAGTCAACCTCTTGACCGGGAGTAATCTCATCTTCTATCTTTATGGTTTTTGTGGGGGTGGCGCTCA
>SUXI01000011.1 GCA_015060975.1 Bacteroidales bacterium | reverse complement strand
AAAGGTACAACAAATTTTTATTCCGTGAAAATTTTGTCAAAAAATTAACAGGCTTTAACCTGCCCCACCCTTTGCCACCGCCACTGCGGTTCGTCCTCAAAAGCGAGTGCAAAGGTAGAGACTTTTTCGTTAACAGCCAAATATTTTTTAAACTTTTTTTCAAAAACTTTTTATTACATCAAACCTAAATCACTATTATCCAACTCAATGCATTATGTAAATATTTTTTACTTTTCTCTAATATATATTTTTTCATCTATTCTATTTTCCTAAAGGACATTTCCAACACAATATAAATATCAACAAAAAAAACGACTTATCAACAATATTAATAAAAGATAGAATTATTCTCTATAATCAATTTGAAAATTTCGTACCTTTGATGAAAAGTATAAATTAAATTATAGAATGCGACCTTTTATACATCTTCATGTACATACACAATATTCCGTTCTTGACGGTCAAGCATCCGTACCTGCGTTGGTTGACAAGGCTATAGCCGATGGCATGCCCGGCATCGCCGTAACTGACCATGGAAATATGTTTGCGATTAAAGAATTCCACAATTATGTAAACAAAAAGAATGGGAAAATAAAAGGAGCTATAAAAGATGCCGAAAAAGAATTAGCTAAGGCAAAGGAAGAAGGCAACGACGAAATCATTGCCGAAAAAGAAGCCGAAATAACAATGCTAAAAAAGCAAATTTTCAAACCTATTTTTGGTTGTGAAATGTATGTAGCTCAAAAATCACGATTTGAGCATGTTGACAAACGTGATACCGGTCGCCATCTTGTGGTCCTAGCCAAAAACCAAAAAGGATATCACAACCTAATCAAAATTGTGTCACGCGCTTGGACCGAAGGGTTCTATTCTCACCCTCGTACTGACAAAGAAGAATTAAAAAATTACCATGAAGGATTAATAATCTGTTCTGCATGTCTCGGTGGAGAAATCCCGAGATTAATCCAAGCCGGAGAGATTGAGGAAGCCGAGCGACAAGTGCAATGGTGGAAAGAAACATTTGGCGAAGATTATTACATAGAACTTCAACGCCACAAAACAGACATTCCTCGATCGAATCATAATGTATATGAGATTCAAGAACAGGTGAATCCCGAGCTAATTAGAATTGCTAAAAAATTTGACATCAAATTGGTCGCTACAAATGATGTGCATTTTGTTAATGCTGAAGACGCAGAAGCTCATGACCGACTGATATGTGTTTCAACCAATAAATTTATTGCCGATCAAAATCGCATGCTCTACACCAAGCAAGAATGGATGAAGACACAAGCCGAGATGAATGAAATTTTTAGTGACGTGCCTGAAGCATTATCCAACACCTTGGAAATTCTTGACAAAGTAGAGTTCTACTCTATTGACAACGCCCCAATCATGCCAACATTTGACATTCCGAAAGAGTTTGGCACTGAGGAGGAATACCGCCAACGACTCTCCGAAAAAGATCTTTTCGACGAGTTTACACAAGACGAAAATGGCAATGTTGTGATGAGCGAAGATGCCGCCAAAGATAAAATTAAGAAACTTGGAGGCTATAACAAATTATATCGTATAAAATTTGAAGCTGATTATCTAAAAAAATTAGCATACGATGGAGCTAAAAAACGTTATGGAGACCCTCTTTCTCCCGAGCTAAAAGAACGCATAAACTTTGAACTACACATAATGAAGACCATGGGGTTCCCAGGTTACTTCTTGATTGTACAAGATTTCATTAATGTAGCCCGCGAGCAATTAGGTGTCAGCGTTGGACCTGGACGTGGTTCCGCCGCAGGATCGGCTGTAGCATACTGCCTTGGCATCACTCAAATAGACCCAATCAAATACGATCTTCTATTTGAACGTTTTTTAAATCCCGACCGAATCTCGTTACCCGATATCGATATTGATTTCGATGATGATGGACGTGCAGATGTTTTACGCTATGTAACCGAAAAATATGGAGAGGAAAAAGTTGCGCACATTATTACATACGGAACAATGGCGGCAAAATCGGCAATTAAAGATGTTGCTCGTGTACAACAATTACCATTGTCGGAGAGCGAAAGACTCACAAAGCTCATTCCAAAACACATGCCCGAAGTCAATGGCAAAGAACTAAAACCCACGTTAAAAAATTGCTATGAACATGTTCCTGAATTTGCACCAGAGTTACAAAGCAATAATTTCCTTATAACCGACACATTAAAATACGCCGAAAAACTTGAGGGCAATGTAAGAAACACCGGTGTACATGCTTGCGGAGTCATAATATGTCGCGACCCAATCACCGATTGGGTTCCAGTAAGCACTGCCGACGATAAAGAAAACGGCAAACTACTCGTTACCCAATACGAAGGCAGAGTCATCGAAGAGACCGGACTCATTAAAATGGACTTTTTAGGGCTCAAGACACTGTCTATTATAAAAGAGGCCATTGCTAATATAAAACTGACTCAAGGAAAAGACATCAATATTGATGAAATAGATATTGATGACAAAAAAACATATCAATTATATTGCGAAGGTCGCACGACAGGAACTTTCCAATTTGAATCGGCTGGCATGCAAAAGTATCTTCGCGAGCTACAGCCCACCACCTTTGAGGATTTGATTGCGATGAATGCCCTATATCGCCCCGGTCCAATGGATTATATTCCCGATTTCATCGCCCGTAAACATGGCCGCTCCCCTATTGTCTTTGATATTCCCATAATGGAAAAATACCTAAAAGACACATACGGGGTTACGGTTTATCAAGAACAGGTGATGCTTTTGTCAAGATTGTTAGCCAACTTCACACGAGGACAAAGTGACACATTGCGTAAAGCAATGGGCAAGAAAATGATTGACAAAATGAATGAGCTTAAAGCTCTATTCATTGAAGGGGGACAGAAAAATGGACACGACGCCAAAGTACTTGAAAAAATCTGGGCCGATTGGGAGAAATTTGCATCATACGCATTTAACAAGAGTCATGCCACTTGTTATAGTTGGGTTGCATTCCAAACCGCATATCTCAAAGCCAATTATCCGGCTGAATATATGGCAGCAGTTCTTAGTCGAAACAGTTCTGACATCACTAAATTAACGGGATTTATGGATGAATGCAAAAAAATGCACATTCCGGTTAAAGGCCCTGATGTAAATGAAAGTTTCAACAAATTTGGGGTTAACAAGAAAGGAGAGATTCGATTTGGGCTTTCGGCGATAAAAGGCGTTGGCGAAAATGTTGTTAAAGACATTATTGCCACACGAGATGCAGGTGGACCGTTTGAGTCTATATACGATTTTGTCGAACGAGTACCTCTATCCGCCTTAAATCGACGCACATTTGAATCATTAGCATTAGCTGGAGCATTTGATTGTTTCAGCGAAATCAAACGAGAAGATTTCTTTGAAAGAAATAATAAAGATGAAAGCCTCTCAGAGCAAATGTTGAGATATGGTCAACTATTTCAAAATGCGGCATTACAACAAAGCATATCGCTATTTGGAGATGACGATGCCTCCTTTAATACTGCAGGACGCCCCGAGATAAAGCCATCTGTTAATTGGGTCGATGCCATAAAGTTAGAAAAAGAACGGGAATTAGTGGGAATGTATTTATCAGCGCATCCTTTAGATCCTTATTATATGGAATTAAACTATGGTTGTAATTCAAATATCAAAGCTAAGGATGAAGAAACTCCTATTGAGGACGCTGAGTTGACTTTTGGCGGGATGGTAACAGATTTTCAATCTCGGCCATCTAAACGAGGTGGCAATTTCGGAATTTTGAAAATGGAAGATTATACAGGCAGCACCGAACTAATGCTTTTCGGGCAACAATATATTGATTTTGGAAGATACGGACAACCAGGCACTCCAATCCTTGTCACAGGCAAATTTCAGAAACGATTTAAATCGGAGGAACTCCGTTTTAACATCACTAATATAAGATTACTCCAAGACATTAAAGGTCAATGGTTATCGGGCATAAACATCAAATTAAACGCCCAATTGATTAGTTCCAATTTTATGGATTTACTATCAGAACATATAAATTCCACGGCAGAGAATCGCAAAAGCCTTTCCTTTATTATATATGACCCCGAAATCAATCGCTCGATAAAATTGACATCAGCACATACAATTCCATTAAATAGGGATTTAGTAAACATGTTAGAAAATATGGACATTGAATTTACAATAGACAAATAAATTTCAATAAATCATTAATTATAATAACTAAATTTTAAATCATGGCATTTACTTTTACCGACGAAAACGTCAACGAAATCATTGAATCAGGAAAACCAGTTGTTATCGACTTTTGGGCTACATGGTGTGGACCTTGTATGGCTATGTCGCCAATCATAGATGAATTAGCGACTGAATACGACGGACAAGTAATAATTGGCAAATACAATGTTGAGGATGAAACCGATTTCAGCACCGACAACCGCATTATGTCATTACCTACTATTCTATTCTTTAAAGATGGGAAAAAGACATCAATCAGACTCGCAGGTTCTCAATCAAAGGAAACTCTTGAAGAAAAGATTAAAGAGCTTATAGCTCTATAAAATTACATATTTGTACATCATGAAAATTCATTTTTTAGCTATTGCTGTATTTTTCTCAATTTGGTGTAATACTGATGCTCAAGATCTTAAATCATTACGCGGGAGTTGGACATTAGGAAACGCCACTAACGTCGCTCCGTCAAGACCCAATTATCCGGCTCACGACATTTTTGTTGAAGCAATGAATTATTCAAGCGGATCAAATGGAGTAAAACGAGACATATACAAAGCCTTTAATAAATATCTACAAGCCGCCGATGACGGTCATCCCATCGCACAATACAAAGTAGGAGCTTGTTATTATTATGGTAGCGGTACAAAAAAGAACTCAAAAAAAGCGTTCCAATATTGGAGTCAAGCATCTCAAGCCGACATTGCAGAAGCTCATTATGAACTAGGAAAGATGTATTATTATGGTGAAAAATGCAAACGCAATTACGATACTGCGCTGGAATTATTTCACAAGGCAGAGCAAGCTGATATACCCGGAGCCTTTTATATGCTGGGACTTTGTTATCTTTATGGCAATGGCGTAGAACAAAACACAACAACTGCAATCGAATATTTAGAAATAGCAGTAAAAAAAGGATTTCGCGATGCCAAGTATATGTTAGATAAAGCAAACAAAGGTGAATTTGAATGGTAAACAAATTAAAAACCACGAGCCTATCACTTAATCAGCGATAGGCTCGTATTTCATTTATGCAACGATACCCAAACTTATAAATACCTATCAATCCACTTTTTGTAAATTATGTCCCATTTGCTTCTTCTTTGTTTCCAAATAGAATCGATTATATTCATTAGGGGTTATTTCAATAGGCAGATTCTCTACTACAGTCAAGCCATACCCTTCCAAGCCAATACGTTTCACAGGATTATTTGTCATCAACCGCATCTTTGAAATGCCTAATGCACTTAAAATTTGGGCACCAACACCATAGTCACGTTCATCAGCTCTATGTCCTAAATGCAAATTCGCCTCTACAGTATCCATGCCTTTTTCTTGCAATCGATAAGCCTCTATTTTATCCATTAAACCAATTCCTCTACCCTCTTGATTTAGATAGATCACTGCGCCACAACCTTCTTTTTCTATCATTTGCAAAGCTTTATGAAGTTGATCTCCACAATCACATCGCATAGAGCCAAAAATATCCCCTGTTGCACATGATGAATGAACTCTCACCAATACCGGTTTTCCTGATTTTACATCCCCCTTTATTATTGCAATATGCTCCAACCCATTACTTTTTTGTCTAAATGGAATGAGTCTGAAATGACCATATATAGTAGGCATATCCACCTCACTACCCTTTTCGACTAACGACTCACGAGCATGACGATATGCAATAAGGTCTTTTATTGAAACCAATTTCATACCCCACTCATCAGCACGCCTACGCAATTCAGGTAATCGAGCCATAGATCCATCATCGCTCATAATTTCCATCAAAGCCGCCGCTGGATATAATCCTGCAAGACGTGCAAGATCAACTGCCGCTTCAGTATGACCCGGACGGCGCAATACGCCTTGATCCTGTGCATATAAAGGATTAATATGACCCGGACGACCAAATGTTGCCGCCGTAGAACTTTCATCAGCAAGAGCCCTGATTGTAGCACAACGGTCATATATAGACACTCCCGTTGAGCAACCTTCCAACTTATCAATCGTTACTGTAAACGGAGTCCCCAACACAGAAGTATTATCTGCCACTTGCCTATCAAGCCCCAACTCTTTACACCGAGAAATCGAAATTGGGGCACACAATAAACCTCGAGCATTTTTCAGCATAAAATTAACTTGTTCGGGGGTAATTTTTTCGGCAGCTACAATGATGTCCCCTTCATTTTCCCGGTCCTCATCATCAACCACTATAATCATTTTCCCTTCGGCAAAATCGGCTATAGCCTCTTCTATTGTATCGAGTTTTATATCATTAACATCTTTCATATCTATATTTGATTATACCTTATTTTCTTTTAACATTTCCAATACTTCATTATTCAATTTCTGCACTTGCTTTAAATCACACAACAATGAAGCCTGCCTATTGGCACCTATCGCATATCCCAAAATCCCAATTGGGAATAATATCATACAACTCCACGACAGCCAGCCATAATTTACAAGGTGATAAATCCATAAATTTTTCAATATGGGATATTGCGAAATCTTATTTATCAATAACCGATCCCTACTATTTGACAAATATTCAACTGTTGTTTCCATTTCTTTTATCAATCTGCTCAATTCAGACCTATCCAATCCTCTTTGCCAATATTCAATATAGTTTTGACGAGTCGAATATCGACTAATAAAAGCAGTGCACTTTTCTTGCAAATTAATAATCTTTTCTATTGCTTCTGTCGTCAAAACATCAACCATAGAGACCTCTTTCAATTCATAATGACGCACTTCATTTACACCAAATAGTTTTCGAAAGAAATTCCTATAAGCATCAATATTAAATACTGCCGAGTCATTAACCGCCTTGTATGTGAAAAACACACCGAGAGGCAACAACACCCCAGAGCTAACCCACATACCAACCCACACCGGAATACGTCCATCACGAGCCATTTTATATCCCGTATTATCTATTATATAGTAAACAATAAACAATATCACCGAAATTACCAACGGTGTGCCTATCCCTCCTTTTTTAATAATCGCACCAAGAGGAGCCCCGATGAAAAAGAATATTATACATGCAAACGACAACGTAAATTTCTTTTGTAATTCAATGTCATGACGGCGTATTGATTTGCGTCGATCTTTTACTGAAAATGACTTAAATTCATAATCCTGACGGCTGCGCTTTGCCTTACTCAAGGCTTGTGATAAATAAGTACGAGCATAACTATTCCCTTTTTGCCATAACAGAGTATCCACACTCAATGTATCTCTCAATAATACAGACTCCTGACGTTCTTTCACTAATTTATGGTTTCTGTATTTATTTCTATAATATTGTAACCCAAAGTATGGCATTTCTTTTATTTCCCGAGCATACTCTTCCCCTACACTGTCCACCGTTAAGTTTACCGAATCAATTGTTGCATTCAACTGTGCGATATTTTTTCCCACATATTGATTCTGCATCGTACTTTCATCCATCCTTGAGAAATTCGCATCAAACGCCACCCTAATCTCTTTTTCTGTAAAAGATTCCTTCCGATACGGCACATAATTGTTTTTTGATGCTGAAGAAAACATTGACTGTCCTTGCAACTGTTCAAACTGCTCTCCACTATATAATTGCAAATACAAATGCGTTTTATCCTCAGTGAAACTGAGTTTCCCGGAATCAGAAAGAATAATACGCGCATTATCAAATCCTTTCGACACTTCATAGATCATCATATCATAAAGCATTCCGTTGTCTGGGTTCTTATGAGCAACATACAAATTTACCCCTGGAATCTGATCATAAAATGAACCTTCCGGAATTTCAACCTCGGGCGATTTTTGACGCATCGAATATAATAAAGTCCACATTTTAGCTTGGGCTACGGGCAAAACATTGTTTTGAAAGAAAAATGCGCCGATTGCCACAAACGCCATAAGCACAAAAAGCGGACGCATAGTTCTATACAATGATATCCCCGATGCTTTCATTGCTGTCAATTCAAATTGTTCCCCTAAATTTCCAAAAGTCATCAACGATGCGAGCAATATCGCCAAAGGCAATGCCATAGGAACCATCGTTAACGCCGCATAAAAAAACAATTCGGCAATTACATCTACCGTTAATCCTTTTCCTACAAGATCATCAATATAACGCCATAGAAACTGCATCAATACAATAAAGAGACATATAAAAAATGTCATCATAAATAATGGCAGAAAACTCTGCAGCATAAACGTATATAATCTCTTTATCTTGAACATTTGCAATTTATATATTCCAATTCCAATGTACAAAGTTAATGAAAAAAATCCGATATTACATATTAATATATCCAAAAGGAGAATACGAACATAATATAGGTTAAACTCTACAAGCTCTTACTTCTTAATTCTTAATGTTAATATATTTTTCATATTATATGGCAACAAAAAAACGCCCCAAATTTGGGGCGTTTCTATTTTCTATAACACTATATATTATTTAGCATTTTCAAGAGTACAGATACTTACGCGGTTCCATGATGCATCTTCAAACATGTTGCCAACACCTTGACCTTCTGCCTTAATACGATCTGCTTTCACTTTGTAAGTTTTGATAAGCATTGTTTTTACTGCATTAGCACGAGCTGCTGCAATTTTTTCATTTGCTTCTTTGCTACCTTCTGGAGAAGCATAACCCTTGATAGATACAGTTGCTTTTGGGTGGCTCTTTAGGTAAGCTGCAATCATTTCAACGTTTGGTTTTTGGTCAGCAGCAATTTTTGAAGAACCTTTGCGGAAATATACATAACGAACTGTGCTGAGTTGTTGTTCTGCAGTTACTTCTTTAACAACTTCTACTGGTTTAGCGTTTTTGCATTCTTCGAGTTCAGCTTGAAGTTTAGCAACTTGAGATTTCAATGCATTTACGTTGTTGTTGCAAGCATTGTTTTGTGCGCGAAGATCATTAATTTGTTTGTTAAGAGCATCAACTTCAGCTTGGTCATAAGGTTTAACACTATTGAACCCTTTTTTGCCAATGTGATAAGTCAAACCTGCTTGAAGTTCGAAGTTAGCACGTTTGTCAACTGCAGGCCATGCGCTTTGTGCATCTGCCAAAACTCCCCAATTGATAGCTGGCTTCAAGCTAACGGTAAATTGTTGATTCAAGTTATAGTTCAAGTTAAGACCAAATTTAACAGCAAGACCGTTTTTGTCCCAACCGTCTGTACCTTTGGCATCGTAAACTCCACTAGAATACCAGGGCACAAATGCATGCAACCAACCAGCACCTACTACAGTTTCAACATCAAATTTACGATCTGCTTTATAGCCATCAATAAGATTAAACAAATTAGCAGTACCGAACAAACCTACATAAAGGTGATTGATATTTGTACCACTATATTTAGCTAAACTACCTGTCTTCAAGCTAAAGTCACCTTCAACACCAATTCCATAAACAGGAGTTACTTGTTTGCGGAATTCAGCACCAAAGATACCGCGCATATCATCAATGAAGTCATAACCTCCACTCATAGGAGCAATAAGACCTCCCTTTACTGTAACTGACAAATTATCAGTCAATTTAGGAACCTCAACAGCTTGTTGAGCTTGTGCCGACATTACTCCGAATGCCACAGCAGCCAAAAGAATAACTTTTTTCATTTGTGTATAGTTTTTAAAAATTTAGTTTAAATTTCAGCACAAAGATATTATAAATACACATAACTGCAAAATTTTTTGATATTTTTTTCACTTTTTGCAATATATCATAACTAAAACAATTGGTTTATCAGCTTAATTCTGGCAAAAAAAATGAGAAAACCACATTCATTATTTAATTAAAATTTCATAAGATTACTCATCATACTACCCAATCTCGTCAAACTCTATCGCCAATTGTTTATCTCTCAATATTTGCTTCTTTAAATCCTCAAGCGTCGAAAACTGTTGTTCTTCCCTAACAAAGCCTAGGAATTCAACACGAATCTCAGCTCCATACAAATCACCTTCAAAGTCAATAATATGCATTTCTATTGTGACATGAGAACACTCCCCGCTAACCGTTGGCCGACGCCCAATATTCAGTATTGAACGATAACGCTTCTTCCCTACTCCATTCGTTATTAATGCGTCAACCACATAAACTCCTTTCGGTGGTATTAGTTTTTTATCATCAACGACCTCAATATTTGCAGTAGGGAACCCTATCGTACGACCTATTTGATTACCTTTAACAACGACTCCTTCAATAGCATATTTATATCCTAATAACCTATTTGCATCTTCGATTTGCTTACGACTAATCAGATTGCGGACAGCCGTGGAACTAATTCCATTCCCATATTGCGGTGCCTTTAATATCTCAACGCCTATCTTTTTTCCAATGCGATAGTATTTGGAAAAGTCATTTATCCCATCACTGCCAAACCGATTATTGAATCCCAACATCAATGCGCCAACATTATATTTGATTTTTAGCATTTCTAGGAATTGACTCGCAGTCATTACACATAACGAAGCATCAAAATCAAGCAACAAGCAATTTTCTATGCCACATTGTTTAATTAAGCCTAGCCGTTCCTGCAATGTATTTAACATCATCGGTTCCATCCCAGGCTTTAGGATATTCAAAGGATGACGTCGAAAAGTTATCACCATCGGTAGCAACCCTCTCTCTCGAGCTTGCTTCAACATACAATCAAACAAAAAACAATGCCCCAGATGAACGCCATCAAACACACCCACTACAGCAATGCGACGCTCCGTTATCGACGTCTTGTTATTTTCAGATGGCATAATTATAGATATGTTTTTAGCAATTCATAAAAATCGTCACCAGGTTTAACCAACAAGGTCTTAAACCCCAATTGAGATGATGCGTCAAGATTCTTTTGCGAATCATCCAAAAACAGCGTTTCATTGGGTAATATATTTAGCTTTTTCTTTGCAAAGTCAAATATTTCGATTTCGGGCTTTATACTTTTAGCTTCAAATGAGGTTATTATTCCATCAAAATAATCGTCTCGAACCAATCCTTCTTTTTTAAATTCTTCTGCAATGCGTGAATTCCACATAATTGAATTTGTATTAGATAACAGATAAATGTTATACTTTTTTTTCAATTCTCGTAAATTAGCGAGTCGTTGAACCGGGATACCGACCAAAAAATCGCAAAAAGCCTCATCTATTTGAACATCAGTGACATTTTTATCTATAAGTAATCTAACCGTTTTTCTAAACTGAGACTCTGTTATATCTCCCGCCTCAAGTTGCAAGAACGGTCCTTTTTGCGAATATTCACCAAGAAAGGAATCGGCATCTTTCATTCCTAATCGTTCAAAAGAAGCGACACAATTCAAGCGACAAATATCCATTATTACCCCACCCAAATCAAACAACAAATTCTTTATCATATTGTTTCCATATATTATTTATACCACAAAATTACACAAAAAGATTATACCACACATTAACAACACCTATTAAAAATGAAATTAATTTTGCTCGTTGAAAAATATCGACGTTTTCATTACGTTACTATATTTATAACGCATAATGTCTTTTTTGCAAATTTATGAATAAAATCATTTTATTTTCTTTGATTATATCGACATTCATTTTCACCGGATGTCGAGGTGCGAAATTATCGGTTGCTGATGAACAAATGGAAAGAGGCGAATACTTTGACGCATCTAAAACCTACCGTAAAGTATATAATAAACTGACAAAAAAAGAACAACGAGGGCTACGTGGCGAAGTCGCCTTTAAAATGGCTGAGTGTCATCGACATCTTAATCAAAGTGCTCGTGCGGTAGCCGCATACCAAAACGCCATACGATATGGCTATCCCGATTCTTTGGCTCAATTACATCTTGCCGAGATGTTACATGCTGAGGGCAAATATGCGGCCGCAATAAAAATTTATGAAGAATTTTTAATGCGTACTCCAAATTCAAAAAATGCAGAAATTGGATTGTTGGGTTGCAAAATGGCTTTATCACATAAAGGGAATAAATCAACTCGTTATATCGTAAAAAACGCAAAATTATTCAATTCCCGCAGAGCTGACTATGCTCCTATGTTTATTGACAAAACCGGTGACGTGTTATACTTCACCACCACAAATGAAAAAGTCATAGGGGAAAAGAAAAGTGAAATTACCGGCATGAAAAAAGGCGATGTGTGGGTATCAAAAAAAGATGAAAACGGCAAATGGCAACGCCCTGAAGCTGTAGAAGGAGAGTTAAACACAGAACTTGACGAAGGTATCATATCTTTTTCCCCCGACGGAAACACGATGTATCTATCAAGGGCAAGACGTGAACCAAATGCAAACACCGGAGTAGAAATATACACATCTCAACGCTCCGATGCAAAATGGAGTGCCCCTGTAAAATTTGAAATAACTTCAGATACCATCTCCAGCTATGCACATCCTGCAATATCTCCCGATGGAACATACTTATATTTCTCATCGGATATGCCGGGAGGACAAGGAGGGAAGGATTTATGGAGAATAAACCTAAAAGAGAAAGCCGGCTCTCTTGAAAACATTGGAGAAGCGATAAATACGTCAGGAGATGATGTCTTTCCATATATATATAGCGATAGTATTATATATTTTGCATCAGACGGACATCCCGGCTATGGAGGATTAGACATTTTTAAAGCAATACTATTGCCTTCTGGGAATTGGGATATTCGCAATATGGGAACCCCAATCAATTCTCATGCCGATGATTTTGGAATAACATTTGGAAAAAGCGAAAGCGGATTTATAGAAAGCGGTTATCTTAGTTCAAACCGAGATGACGCCCGTGGATATGACCACATATTCTCTTTTGAGTTACCTGATTTAAAAATAAAAATAAGCGGATGGGTTCTTGACAAAGACGAAGAACCGGTTCCTAATGCTGTTATCAGAATTGTCGGCAATGATGGTTCTAATCAAAAAGCCGTAGCCAAAGATGATGGGTCATTTGAATTTCCTTTAAAACGTGGTGTAAGTTATGTAATGCTTGCCGGAGCAAGAGGATATCTAAATGCCCGACAAGAATTTGTTAGCGACAATGCTGAAGAAGACGCCGAATATGGAATTGACTTTTTCTTATCATCAATAAACAAGCCCAATGTTATTGATAATATTTATTATGATTTCGACCAAGCTACATTACGACCCGAATCAAAAGAAGCGCTTAATGAACTCGTTCAAATTTTAAATGACAATCCTAACATCACCATAGAAATGGCTTCTCATACCGACCGATGGGGAGACGATAATTATAACATCAATCTATCTCATCGCAGAGCTAAGGCCGTTATTGATTATCTTACCGAGGTGGGCATCAATCCAAATCGCCTACAACATCAAGGATATGGCGAAACTCGACCTAAAGCTGTAACAAAAAAAATAACAAAACTTCATCCTCAATTTCAAGAAGGCACAGTTTTAACCGAAGAGTATATTGAAACCCTTAGCGAAGAGGATCAAGAGATTGCCGACCAAATAAATCGACGCACCGAGTTTCAAGTTCTATCAGTTGATTTTCAGATGTATTAGTCTAAAATGTCACACGACTTTCGTACCGTTGTTTCACCGCTGAAAAATCGCGGACTAATTGACCACCATCACAAAATAATGATGGTGGGCTCATGCTTTAGTGACAATATTGGAAAACGGCTGCAAGAATCTTGTTTTAACGTAAACATCAACCCGTTTGGAACATTATACAATCCGGCAAGCATAGCTTGCGCAATTAATGCCATAATTAAAAATAACATTTTCTCTATTGATAATTTATTTAAGCACCCCGAAGATAACAGATGGCATAGCTTTATGCACCATTCATCATTCTCAAGTATTGATAAGCATCAAATGCTTGAAAAAATCAATGAAAAAATTAATGAAGCTCACGATTCGTTAAAGCAAGCATCGGCTATTATAATCACATTTGGGTCGGCATGGGTCTATAAACTAAAATCAAATAATCAAGTTGTCTCAAATTGTCATAAACTTCCACAATCCACATTCAATCGCATTTTATTATCCATTTCTGAAATAGTTGAATCTTGGACAGAAATCATAACAGCACTAAACTCTTATAACAACAAAATAAAAATCATATTTACAATAAGTCCTATTCGACATAAAGGTGATGGTTTACATGGGAACCAAGTCAGTAAATCTATTCTGCATGTCGCCATCAATGAATTAATAACCCACAACGACTCCTTAATATATTTTCCTGCCTATGAGATTATGAATGATGATTTAAGAGATTATCGTTTTTATGCTTCCGATATGTTACATCCGTCAGATGTCGCCATCGAATACATTTACAACCTTTTCTCTCAATCATTTATGACAGAAGAAACCATTTCAATAGCCTCAGAATGCGAGAAATTCACTCGTCGATTAAATCACAAAATAATGAGCGATGACATTGAGGCTATAAATCGGTTCCAAAATGCCACCAATGAAATAGGCGTCAAACTATATACTAAATATCCTTTTTTAAACAAGTTCAATCTAAAATAAACTGAAATGAACTACTCTATTGCTACCATTGCACAAATTTTGCATTTACCCGAACCTCATATCCCGGCTTCTAAAATAAGCATTTTGTTGACCGACAGCCGCTCTTTGACATACCCCGAAGAAACATTATTTTTCGCATTACGCACCCTAAACAACGATGGGCATCGATATTTACATGATTTGTATAATGGCGGCGTAAGAAATTTTGTTGTCGATCACATTCCGGCAACAATGCAAAATATTATAGATGCAAATTTTCTTGTAGTTGACAATGTTCTTAATGCATTACAAACTCTTGCCCGATACCACAGAGGTCGTTTTGCCGGACCGGTAATAGGGATAACCGGTAGCAAAGGTAAAACTACAGTAAAAGAATGGATTTACCAGCTATTATGCGCCGATTACAGCATTGTGCGCAGCCCTCGTAGCTACAATTCACAAATAGGCGTGCCATTATCCATTTGGGAATTAAATGACGATACCCAACTAGCGGTTTTTGAAGCCGGAATTTCACAGCCAAACGAGATGGGCAAATTACAACCCATGATACGCCCACAATTGGCAATAATAACAAATATTAGCGATGAACATAGTGAAGGTTTTGAATCGAATCGACTTAAATGCGAAGAAAAAGTAATATTGTGCCGCGATTGTGATTGTATAATATACGATGGAGATGATGAGCTTATTAGTGAGGTCGTTGCCAATTCAGGGTTAACGGTAAAAGAAATTGCATGGTCGCGAAAGAATCCCGATAATCCATTATTCATATCATCAATAGAAACCGATAACAAACATTCTACAATAAATTATTCCTACCTTAAATATGATAATTCCATCACAATTCCATTTACATCAGATTACGATATAGAAAATGCTATAAATTGCTTAGCCGTAATGCTATATCTTTGTTGTCCCTTTGAAACAATAGCGAAGCGCATGGCATCGCTATCTGCCGTCGGGACTCGTTTAAATGTAATTGAAGGTGTAAACAACTGCCTACTCATATACGACGCATACACTTCCGATTTTCTATCACTCGCTCCGGCTCTCGATTTCATGCGACAAAGGGCAACCGGTTCAAGGTCAACGACAGTGATATTGAGTGATGTTATGCACGAATCAATGAGCGGTGAAATTCTATATCAATCAATTTCTCGGCTTTTACAACAAAAAGGCGTGACACGAATTATTGGAATTGGAGAAGACATCTCTCGATTTAAAAAATATTTTGACAACAATGCATCTTTTTATCCATCTACCAGTTCTTTCTTAGCGGCATCATCTACAAATGACTTCAAAAACGAACTTATACTTATTAAAGGTGCAGCTCATTTTCATTTCGAGGCACTAAGCGATATATTTGAAGCTCGACAACACGAAACCGTGCTTGAAGTAAATCTCGATGCAGTTGTACATAATTACAAATTTTATCGTTCCAAAATAAAACACGAAACAGGCATTGTGTGCATGGTTAAAGCCTCAGGATATGGTTCCGGCTCATTTGAATTGGCTAAAACCTTACAATCGCAAGGTGCAGCATATCTTGCAGTGGCAGTTCTCGACGAAGGGGTTGACCTACGCAAAGCCGGCATTAAAATGCCTATTATGGTTTTAAACCCCAGAGTGGTAAATTACGCCACACTATTCACCTATCGACTTGAGCCTGAAATATATAGCTTCGATATACTTGATAAAATCATAAAAGAAGCCACAAAATTTGGAATTACGAATTATCCTGTTCACATAAAACTCGACACCGGAATGCATCGATTAGGTTTTTTAGAATCCGACATTCCATTATTAGTTAAAAAGTTATCATCTCAAAACTCAATTAAACCTTGTTCGGTTTTCTCTCACTTAGCCACAGCCGATTGTCCCGACATGGATGATTACACATTGAGCCAATTTGAAGTATTCGACCGTTGCTGTGATATGCTTCAACAAGGATTCGAACACCACATATTGCGACACATACTTAATTCTACCGGAATAACCCGTTTCCCCGAGCACCAATGCGACTTGGTGCGTCTTGGTATTTGTTTATACGGCATACCTACAATGAACGACGGTTCTCAAAGCGAGCTGCGCCAAGTTTCATCACTCCACAGTGTGATAATTTCCATCAAAGAATGGGAAACCGGCACAACAATAGGATACTCCCGTCGAGGAGTGTTAACTCGCAATTCTCGCATTGCAACTATCCCCATTGGATATGCCGATGGAATTGACCGACACCTTGGGAATGGAAATGCCCATGTAATGATAAATGGCACATTATGTCCTACTGTAGGTAATATATGCATGGATATATGTATGGTTGACGTTACCGACGCTATTTGTAACGTTGGAGACAAAGTTGAGATATTCGGTGAAAATATACCTGTTACAAAAATAGCCTCACAGTTAGACACTATCCCTTACGAAATATTAACGTCTATTTCACAAAGAGTAAAACGTGTATATTACAGAGAATGAACCATTCTCTGTAATATTTTATTTCTTTTACCAATACCTTTATTGTTAATAAAATCTAAATCACAATAAAATAGTCGCACAATTAATGAATATTCCTTTTACCAAATTTCATTTTTTAATAACTTTGCAAAAAATTATCAAAAAAGTGTCATTATATCAAATGTAATCCTCACACTTTCATTATTAATTTTTATCGGCTTCATAGAGGATTAAGAAGTCTGAATATTATGAAAAAGCTTATATTTTTTACTGTTGCAATCGCATCATTAATTGCAAGCATTCCAGCTCAAGCTCAATGGAATCGCAAAAATTACATCAACTTGTCGTGGGTTGACCAAACCCTTGAAAGCAAGGACCTCAAAACCAAGAATGGAGAAAATATGAAATGGGAAAGCGAATACGGTTTCTCTTTTGTAAAAGGTACAACTTATTATCTTCACAGAAAACCCATCTTTGGATTATTTAAATTTGGTATTGATTGGACTCAAATCGACTTAAACTATGCCAAACTAAAACCTTGTTTTGAAAACGATGCTGTTGTATCTAATGATTTTTCAAGCCAAATTGACGAAGAATTAGACCTCGGACAACACCAAATGGAATATTCTATGCACATAGGTGCAAGTTTAACAATCAACCCTGTTGATCATCTAAAAATAAACGGTTACTTCCGTTATGCTCCATCTTTCTCGGGAGTACTTTGCGAAGATGAAGAAGGTGACTCTAAGTTTAGTGGCGGATTTGCCTCATTCTTCGTTGCCGGTGGCGCAATCTCTTATAAAGTTATTTCTTTTGGATTGGAATCTCGTTGGGGAGAAGGCAAATACAAAACATTTACTCCACTTGATGAAGGCATGAACTCTACCGAAATTATCAGCTCAAACAAAGAGAAACTCAAAACAAATTCTACCCGTTTCTATCTCAGCTTCCGTTTCTAAAATATTAAACAAAAAATTGATAAATTCCGCACCCTTGGTTACCAAAATGGCATCAAGGGTGTTCTTTTTTCATAATACATTCTCACTCTAACATTACATAATCAATATTTTTTATCTTTTCTTTAAATTAAAATGTTTTTTTTATTGTGTCACTGAAAATATTGATGTAATTTTGCATTGTTATAAAAATATACATTTTTTACTGTTATAAATTTAAACACAACCTTATTAACCACAAGTATTTTACGCCGCGAGGCTTAATTTTTAAATTATGGATAGTATTGAAAAGAAACCCAAAAGACCTAGAATCGGAGAAAACCGAAATGCGCCAATAGAAGAAACCGAAGGAGCCGCACGATTTGAGAAAGTTAATTATTCATCTGATTCTGATTTCCAATCAGAACGCCCCTACTCTCATCAACGTTCATATAATCGTCAAGGCAATTACAACAACCGATATAACAACCAAAACGGTAACTATCGCCAAGGCGGATATAACAACAATCGTTATAACAACAATTACCAACCTCGCCAATATAACAACTATGTTGATGGCGAACAAAATGAAGGGTATAACCAAAACAATTACCGCCAAAACAATTACCGCCAAGGTGGGTACAATAATCGCCAAAACAACTATGGCAACCAAGGTGGATACCGTCAAAACAATAACCGCCAAAACGGCTACAACAACCGTCAAAATGGCGGATATGGCAATCAAAATGGATATAATAACCAAAACGGATATAATCAAGGCGGATACCGCCAGCAAGGTCCGGCACGTCAAGCAAACCCTAATCAACGACGCAAAAATCAAAACGTACAACCACGCAAAGGTAAAAGCTTCACAGCTCGACCAAAACGCATTGAATATGAGATGCCTATTCCCGATCCAAACGAACAAATTCGTCTCAACAAATTTATGGCTAATGCAGGCATCTGCTCTCGCCGTGAAGCCGATGAATTGATTCAACAGGGATTGGTTTTTGTCAATGGCGTTGCCGTTACCGAATTAGGAACAAAAATTTCTCACAACGATGTCGTTGAATATGATGAAAAAGTTGTTGCGCTTGAAAGCAAATGCTATATACTCCTTAACAAACCAAAAGATGTTGTCACAACAAGCGATGACCCCAATGGACGCAAAACAGTGATGGATCTCGTCAAAGGTGCTTGTAACGAACGCATTTATCCTGTTGGACGCCTTGACCGCAACACCACCGGTGTGTTACTTTTGACCAATGATGGTGATCTCGCTTCAAAATTGACCCACCCCAAGTATGTGAAGAAAAAAATCTATCATGTGTGGTGCGACAAAGATATCGCTGAAGAAGATATGCAACGCATTGCCGATGGCATAGAACTTGAAGACGGTCCAATCCATGCCGATGCTATAAGCTATGCAACCGAAAAAGACCGCAATCAAGCCGGTATTGAAATTCACTCAGGCCGCAACCGCATTGTACGTCGCATTTTTGAATCACTCGGTTACCATGTGACAAAACTCGACCGTGTATATTTTGCCGGATTGACAAAAAAGAACCTTCCGCGAGGTCGTTGGCGTTACCTCACTCAAGAAGAGGTAAATTTCTTGAAAATGGGTTCATTTGAATAATAAAAGCTAATAACATATATTCTCATAATGAAAAGAACTAAAATCGTAGATATATTTAACCCACAACTCATTGGTCAACAAGTGAGCGTAAAAGGGTGGGTGCGTAGCCATCGTGGCAACAAACATGTGCAATTCGTGGCACTCAACGATGGTTCGACTATCAAAAACATTCAAATTGTTTTTGATATGGAAAAATTTACCGACGAACAGTTGAAACCCATCACCACCGGGGCCAGTCTTCATGTGATTGGTCAACTCGTTGAATCGATGGGTAAAGGTCAAAGTGCCGAAATTCAAGCCGAAACACTTGAAATCTATGGTACAGCCGACCCCGAAACATACCCAATGCAAAAGAAGGGTCACACAATGGAGTTCCTTCGTGAAAAAGCACACTTGCGTCCACGCACCAACACTTTCGGTGCAGTGTTCCGCATTCGCCACCACATGGCAATCGCTATTCACAAGTTCTTCCACGACCATGGATTCTTTTATTTCCACACACCTATCATCACAGCTTCTGACTGCGAAGGTGCCGGTCAAATGTTCCAAGTGACAACAAAGAACCTTTACGACTTGAAGAAAGACGAAAACGGTTCAATCATATATGATGATGACTTCTTTGGCAAACAAGCAAGCCTCACCGTGTCGGGACAACTCGAAGGCGAATTGGCAGCTACTGCTCTCGGTTCAATCTATACTTTCGGCCCTACATTCCGTGCCGAAAATTCAAACACTCCTCGCCACTTGGCTGAGTTCTGGATGATTGAGCCTGAAGTTGCATTTGCCGACCTCTCTGACCTCATGGACCTCGAAGAAGAATTTATCAAATATTGCATCAACTGGGCTCTCGAAAATTGTAAAGATGACCTCGAATTCCTCAACAATATGATTGATAAAGGCTTGATTGAACGTCTCAAAGAAGTTATCTCAACCGAATTTGTTCGCTTGCCTTACACTGAAGGTATCAAAATTCTTGAAGAAGCAGTTGCCGATGGCAAGAAATTTGAATTCCCTGTTTATTGGGGTTGCGACCTTGCCAGCGAACACGAACGTTATCTCGTGGAAGAACACTTCAAGAAACCTGTCATCATGACAGATTATCCAAAAGATATCAAGGCATTCTATATGAAGATGAACGAAGATGGCAAGACTGTTCAAGGTACCGACGTGTTGTTCCCACAAATCGGTGAAATCATTGGCGGTAGTGTGCGTGAAGAAGACTATGACAAGCTCATGACTCGCATCGAAGAAATGAATATCCCAATGAAAGATATGTGGTGGTATCTCGACACTCGTCGTTTCGGCACTGTGCCTCACGCCGGTTTCGGTCTTGGATTTGAACGACTCTTGTTGTTCGTTACAGGTATGACCAACATTCGCGACGTGATTCCATTCCCACGTACTCCAAACAATGCTGAATTCTAATCCTCAATAGATTAAAATGGCTGAAGAGATCACAAAATGTCCAAAGTGCGGTGGTGAATATGTGTATTTTGACGGTTCACTTTACGTTTGCCCCGATTGTGCTCACGAGTTCAACCCCGATGATGCCGATGTGGCAAAAGATAGCAATGGTGCCGAGCTTTTCGATGGCGATGCGGTAACTGTTATCAAAGACCTTAAAGTGAAGGGGTCGTCAATGGTAATCAAACGCGGCACAAAAGTGAAAAGCATTCGTCTCACCGATAATCCCGAAGAGGTTGACTGCAAAATCGACGGCAGCAGCATTGTCCTCAAAACTTGCTTCCTCAAAAAATAGAAACCGATTTGATGCGGAGTGTTGAATTTTCTGTTGACATTCCAACTCGCATCTCACAAATATAACAACGGCTACCAATTCCCGGTAGCCGTTGTTGTGTTATAACTTAGTTGACCAATATATCTGAATCGAGACTTGAGACTTACAATCCTTCGGGCAAGGGGAGGTTGAGGGCTTTGGCTACGCCTATGCCGTAGGCGGGGTCGGCGCGGTAGCAGTTTATAATGTGACGTTCTTTGATGAAACGTTCGGCATCCCCCATGGCTCGTGCTGTGTTTTCAAAAAGCAGTTGCTGCTCTTCTTTGGGCATAAGTCGGAACAGATTGCCCGGTTGGGTATAGTAATCGTCGTCATACTCTCGCTCGTTGTAGTTGAACGCGTCGCCATGAATCGCCAATGGCGGTTCTTTGAGGTGTGGCGAGTCGTGCCATTCACCATAACTATTGGGCTCATAACTGATAGCGTCGCCATAGTTGCCATCTACTCTCATTGCACCGTCGCGATGATAGGCGTGGAATGGGCATCGAGGTCGGTTGACCGGTATTTGATGAGCATTAACCCCAAGACGGTAGCGTTGTGCGTCGCCGTAGGAGAATAAACGCCCTTGCAACATCTTGTCGGGCGAGAATCCTATACCCTCTACAATGTTCATGGGGTTGAAGGCCGATTGCTCTACCTCGGCAAAATAGTTCTCGGGGTTGCGATTGAGTTCGAGGATTCCCACATCGTGCAACGGGAAGTCGCCGTGAGGCCACACTTTAGTGAGGTCAAAGGGGTTGATATGGTAATTCTCGGCTTGCTCCTCACTCATGAGTTGCACTTGGAAAAGCCAACGTGGATAGTTGCCTTTTTCTATGCTGTTATAAAGGTCGCGGAGATGCGAATCGCGATCTTTGGCAATAATGGCTTCAGCCTCTTGGTCGGTGAGGCATTTAATACCTTGCAGTGTGCGAAGATGAAACTTCACCCATGTGCGTTTATTGTCGGCATTGTAGAAACTATAGGTGTGGCTGCCAAAACCGTGCATGTGGCGATAGGATAACGGAATGCCTCGCGGACTCATTGTAATGGTGATTTGGTGCAACGCTTCGGGCAACAATGTCCAGAAATCCCAATTATTATTGGCACTACGCATACCGGTTTTGGGGTCGCGTTTTATGGCATGGTTGAGGTCGGGAAATTTCAGAGGGTCGCGCAAGAAAAACACCGGGGTGTTGTTCCCCACGAGGTCCCAATTCCCCTCGTCGGTATAAAACTTCATGGCAAATCCACGAATGTCGCGCTCGGCATCGGCGGCACCTCGTTCACCTGCCACGGTAGAGAATCGCACGAAACACTCCGTCTGTTTCCCAACCTTACTGAAAATTGAGGCACGAGTGTATTGTGTAATGTCGTGAGTCACGGTAAACGTACCGTATGCCCCTGCGCCTTTAGCGTGCATGCGTCGTTCGGGAATCACCTCGCGATCGAAATGACCAAGTTTTTCGAGAAACCAAGGGTCTTGCATCAACACCGGTCCGCGCACCCCGGCAGTCTGAATGTTTTGATTATCGGCAATAGGTCGCCCATTTACCGATGTGAGTCGTTTTCTTTTCATATTAGAGCAATTTAGTGTAATACCTAACCATAAGAAACATTAATCGCACAAAAGGACCACTACCAACAGTAAGCCTCATCGCTGTACAACTTTTTAAATTCCGTTTAACTCAATTTTTGAAAAGAAAACAAAACCTACTTTAAAAAAGTTCATTAGGGAACTTCTATAAATTACTTTGTGAAGATTTATTAGATTTTCTTTGAGGATATTTTTGATTATTGCCGAATGCAGCCCATCGAAAACAGAGTCAGTACGGCGTAGCCGGGAGGGGGTTATTTGACAAAATAAACATAAAAGGGGACAGTTTGTTATCTCCCTTGATTATCGGTATGCAATTTCAATACTTAAAATTTATTAAAATCACTCTCTTAATAAGAGAGTGTCACTTTGCAAAAGTAATTAAAAATCAAACGCTTACAAAATACAACTCATAAAAAATAGCAACGAGATTAATCATTTCGTTGCAAGTCGTCATATTTTGCCTTGGTTTATGTGGTTGATTTACAGATATTTAAGATATTTGTGACACTCTCTTATTAAAACTGAGAACATAATTTCATAACTAATTATCTTATAATCAACTATAAACCAATAATATAACCTATTTAAAATGAAAAAGTACAATTTATTATTAAAAGCTTTTGTCGCTATTGTGGCAATGCTTTCCGGCGGACTTCCCACTCTTGCACACGACTTTGAAGTCGATGGGATTTATTACAACTTTCTTTCAGAATCTAATAAAACTGTTGAAGTGACTTTTGGTTCATTAGAATATTCAGGTGTTGTTGTAATCCCTTCATCAGTCTCACACAATGATAAAACTTATTTAGTTACAGAAATAAGAGACGGAGCATTTATGAATTGTACTAGTTTGGTATCAGTTATAATACCAAATTCAGTGACAAAGATTAGCAATTTTGCATTCTTTGGTTGTTCAAGCCTGACGTCTGTAGCTATTGGTAATTCTGTATCATCAATTGGACGTTATGCGTTCGATGGAACTCCTTGGTTTGAAGATAAACCTGATGGAGAAGTATATATTAACAATGTATTATATAAGTATAAAGGCAACATACCTGATAACTCATCAATATCAATAAAACAAGGAACAGTTTCGATCTCTCCCTATGCCTTTGAAAATTGTTCTGGTTTGATTTCAGTAACGATTCCTAATACCGTAACTGCTATTGGTGATTATGCATTTTCAGGTACTACTTGGTTTGAAAATAAACCAGATGGAGAAATATATCTAAACAATATTTTGTATCAGTACAAAGGCGACATGCCCGATAACACATCAATATCAATAAAAAAGGGAACTGTTTCGATTTCTCCTTATGCGTTCAGGGACTGCACTGGCTTGACATCTATCACCATCCCCAATTCAGTAACCACAATTGGAGAATATGCGTTCGCATTTTGCTCTGGATTGACCTCAGTGACCATTCCCAATTCCGTGACAAAAATTGGTGGCTGGGCATTTGAAGGCTGTTCTAAATTGTCATCGATAACTTTATCTAATTCGTTGATTTCAATAGGTGATTGGGCGTTCTCTTTTTGTCCTTTGGCAAAGGTTGACATTCCCAATTCCGTAACCGAGATTGGACTCGGGGCGTTCGAGGTTTGCACCAACTTGAGTTCAGTAATAATTCCCAATTCAGTTACATTAATAAGCGTAAATGCTTTTAGAAGTTGCTTAAATTTGGCATCTGTAACTATAGGCAATTCAGTCTCCATAATTGGAGCAAGTGCATTCGATGGATGTATAAATTTGACATCTATAAATATACCTAATTCTGTTACAGAAATAGGGAACAATGCATTTGATAATAATTTTATATTACAAGACGTTAATATTTTTGATTTATCCGCATGGTGTAAGATTAAATTTGGCAATATTATGGCAAATCCAAGCTATGTTGCATCCAATATGTATTTAAATGGTGAGGAAATTAAAGATTTGGTTATTCCTGAGGATATTACTGAAATTAAACAATATGTGTTTGCTGGTTTAGATTTTGAAACTGTTAAAATTCACGATAAAGTAATATCTATTGGAGATTCCGCATTTTATTTTTGCGATCGCTTTACTGATATAACCATCCCTAATTCAGTGACAACAATTGGAGGTGGTGCGTTCGAGGGTTGCAACTTAGAAACTATTACATCTTATTGCGAAACACCACCTGTTTGTGATTATAATGCATTCTATGATAGTTACTCGACTCTTTTAAAAGTGCCGGTGGGAACAAAAGATGCGTATGCCAATGCCCCAGAATGGGAAAAATTCACAAATATACAAGAGATTGCCGGGGTGGAAGATGTAGAAGTTGACAATAACGCTGTGGAAACAAGTCGCTATGACATTCACGGTCGCCGACTAAGCGAACCGGCAAAGGGCATAAACATTGTGAAGATGAGCGATGGCTCAACAAAGAAAATTATGATTAAAGATTAAGGAGCTATAACCTCTTTGACAATGCACAAAGGAGTTTTGACTGAATGGATATAAGGGCAGACGCATTGTGAGTTATAAATTGAGCATTGCTCTATCCCCCTCCGGTTCTGCGAGCCTCGTCCCCCTTTCAAAAAAGGAGACAGTTTTCTCACCAACTCTTGCTCAAAATCAGCTCTCCTATTGATTGCAAAGCAATTAAAGGGGGAACATTACAAACCAATAATATAACCTATTTAAAATGAAAAATTACAATTTACTATTAAAAGCTTTTGTCATCATTATGGCAATAGTTTCTGCAGGACCTCCCACTCTCGCCTACACTTTTAAGGTCGATGGACTTTATTACAACATCACTGATGAAATTAACAAAACCGTTGAAGTGGCTGGTTGGGTTTATGGCGGATCTGTAACCATACCCTCATCTGTTATTTATAATGGGAGCTTTTATTCTGTGACAAGTATTGGCGAAGATGCGTTCTATGGTTGCTCAGAATTGACCTCTGTAACCATTCCTAATTCTGTGACAAGGATTGGAGATAGGACGTTCTATGGTTGCTCAGAATTGACCTCTGTAACCATTCCTAATTCTGTGACAAGGATTGGAGATAGGACGTTCTCAGGTTGCTCAGAATTGACCTCAGTTACAATTCCCAATTCTGTGACAAGTATTGGCAACGGGACGTTCTCAGGTTGCTCCAGCTTGACCTCTGTAACTATTCCTAATTCTGTGACAAGTATTGGCGAAGATGCGTTCTTAGGTTGCTCTAGCTTGACCTCTGTAACCATTCCTAATTCCGTAACTGAAATTGGCGAAGATGCGTTCTATAAGTGCTACAGCTTAACCTCAGTTACAATCCCCAATTCTGTGACATGGATTGGCAACGGGACGTTCTCAGCTTGCTCCAGCTTGACCTCTGTAACCATTTCTAATTCTGTGACAAGTATTGGCAACGGGACGTTCTCAGGTTGCTCCAGCTTGACCTCTGTAACCATCCCTAATTCCGTAACATGGATTGGAAACCGGGCATTCAGTCATTCGGGTTTAACGTCTGTTTCCATTGGCAATTCCGTGACCGAAATTGGCGAAGATGCGTTCTGTGATTGTAGCGGCTTGACCTCTATCACCATCCCAAATTCCGTAACCAAGATTAGAGATAGGACGTTCTCAGGTTGCTCTAGCTTGACCTCAGTAACCATCCCTAATTCCGTAACTGAAATTGGCGAAGATGCGTTCTATAAGTGCTACAGCTTAACCTCAGTTACAATCCCCAATTCTGTGACAAGTATTGGCAACGGGACGTTCTCAGGTTGCTCCAGCTTGACCTCTGTAACCATCCCTAATTCCGTAACTGAAATTAAAAACTATGCATTCAGTCATTCGGGTTTGACTTCTGTTTCCATTGGCAATTCCGTGACCGAAATTGGCGAATATGCGTTCTATGAGTGCTACAGTTTAACCTCAGTTACAATCCCCAATTCAGTAACTACAATTGGGAGTTGTGCGTTCTACTGTTGCACCAGCTTAACCTCAGTTACAATCTCTAGTTCTTTGACTGTGATTAGTAACTATGCATTCAGCTGCTCAGGCTTAACATCTGTCATTATCCCCAATTCTGTGACAGAGATTGGAGATAATGCCTTCAGTGGATGCTTAGGGTTGACGTCTGTAATCATCCCAAATTCAGTGACCAATATTGGCGACAAAGCATTCACGAACTGCATGGGGTTGACGTCTGTAATCATCCCAAATTCAGTGACCAATATTGGCGACAAAGCATTCACGAACTGCATGGGGTTGACGTCTGTAATCATCCCAAATTCAGTGACCAATATTGGCGACCAAGCATTCACATTGTGTTCAGGCTTAACATCAATTGTTGTTGAAAGTGGAAACTCTAAATATGATTCTCGTGATAATTGTAATGCAATAATTGAATCATCCACAAATACACTTATCTTTGGTTGTCAAAATACAACTATCCCTAATTCTGTAACCTCAATTGGGAACAATGCATTCGAAAAGTGCATAGGATTAACCTCGATAATTATCCCTAATTCAGTGACAACGATTGGCACCGGATCGTTCTACAAGTGTAATTTAGAGTCTGTTACATCTTATTGTGAAATTCCTCCAGAATGTGGGACCGTTTCATTCGTTGGTAGCTACTCGGCTATTTTAAAAGTGCCGGAGGGGACAAAAGATGCGTATGCCAATGCCCCAGAATGGAAAAAATTCACAAATATACAAGAGATTGCCGGGGTGGAAGATGTAGAAGTTGACAATAATGCCGTAGAAGTGGGTCGTTATGACATTCATGGACACCAATTAAGCGAGCCTACTAAAGGCGTAAATATCATCAAAATGAGCGACGGAAGCATTCGCAAAGAGTTGATAAAATAACTAATCTTAATTTTTAAGGGGCTGTGCAAAATGTGAAGTGCGCAGCCCATTGTTATTCTCTATCAACAACGATGTAACAAACCCGACTCGTCGAAATGTTGTTTGAGGTTTTGGGCTGCTTGGTTGTAAAAATCGGTGCATTGTTGGCGTTCTATCAACTTTTCGTTGTCGTCATAATCACTTTCGTTGATTTCATTGTGACAACGCCCAATGATGAAAGCAATAGCCGTGTCGATGGTCGATTCGCAAATAGGGCATTTGTGTCCCAACGCATTTACCACAAGAATGTCAAACATCTCGGCACACTCGTCATTTTTCACTATCTCATCAATCTCAGGAGCAATGAAACGATTGCCCATATCGTTGCTTTTTGTGAGTAACTCAACAAAAACACTCCCCATTCCTGTATTCTTTGCCATATTTTCCAAAAATCAAATAAGAATTAATCTTTGAAAATAAAACAAAAACAGTGAAACTAAAGTTCAACGGCTCGGTTACAAAATAATGTTTTATTGATTTTGCTTGGCGCTTGACGTGGGGTCATAATCATCAAGGCGGTTACCCCATACATAATATTTTGTTTCTTTCGCCACTACCCCCGACAATAACAATAGCGCAATGAGATTGGGCAATGCCATAAATGCATTCATAATTTCGGCTATACCCCACACTATCGACAAGTTTGCTATCGCTCCTATATATACAGCCACAACCCAACAAATGCGATAGGTAGTAACCGCATGCTTTTTGTCACATAAAAATTCGATGGACTTTTCTCCATAATAACTCCACCCCAACAATGTGGAGAAAGCGAATGTGAATAACGAAATCGACAAAATATGTTCACCCAATATCGGTATCTTCGAGAATGCCAATGCAGTGAGTCGTCCTCCTTCATTATAACTTATCTCGGGATTGGCAATAATTGCGCTTACCACAACAATACCGGTAAGAGCGCAAATCACAACCGTGTCCCAAAATGTACCCGATGCCGAAACCAATGCTTGCCGTGCCGGATTTCGGGTTTGTGCCGATGCCGCTATAATGGGTTCAGAACCCATTCCCGACTCATTTGAGAACAATCCTCGCGCTATTCCATAGCGTGCCGCAATCGTTATAGCCGCTCCCACAAATCCGCCTCCGGCTGCCTCGGGATTAAAAGCACATTTCGCTATCAAAACAATCGTGTCGGGTATATATTCAATATTGATTATCAATACCAACAAACACCCTATTATATATATCGCCGCCATTAATGGTACAAATGTAGAACAAACACGCGCAATACCTTTTAAACCGAATATTATCACCAACATCACCAATATAGCTGTGACAGCCCCTGAAATTTCATATGGGATCGTCCATGACTCATTTGCAAGAAGCGCAATTGCATTTGACTGCACCATATTACCTATTCCAAATGAAGCGACAACCGTAAACACACAAAACAAGATTGCCAACCAACGCATTTTAAGCACATTTTTAAGCACATACATTGGTCCCCCAACGACAACGCCGGCAGGTGATACCGTGCGGTATTTAATCGACAACAAACATTCGGAATATTTTGTCGCAAAACCTAAAATACCGGTAAGCCAACACCAAAAAACCGCTCCAGGTCCTCCAAGCGAAACAGCTGTTGCCACCCCTACAATATTCGCAGTGCCAATAGTCGCCGCAAGCGCGGTTGTCAACGCCGCAAACGGGCTCACTTCTCCTTTTGATTTCTTATCGGACGCAACAGATAATTTAATGGCTGTAGCCAACTTGCGCTGAGGGAATCGAAGTTTAATCGTTAAATATATATGGGTGCCAAACAACAATACCAACATGGGCCAACTCCATAAAAATCCGCTGACCGACTTAATTATATATTCAAATTGTTCCATTACTTAGAAGCAGTTTAAATCACTTTAATAAAAATCTAAAAAGATGTGAGATTGGAATATTAGTTACAAAGATAGTAAATAATACCTGTTTATGAAGTCAACACTTTCTAAAAGTGAAAATTTATGCGTAACTTTGTATTATTAATTTTCATATAAATAAGATATTTCCATGATTGAATATATCAAAGGCGAAATCAGCGAATTAACACCCACTTATGCCATTATAGAATGTAATGGCATAGGATATATGATAAACATATCGGTACCCACATTTTCAGCACTTGAGAATATCAAGACAACAAAACTACTTGTGCATGAGATTATCAGAGAAGACACACATAATTTATATGGTTTTATCAATGAGCAAGAACGTTCTTTATTCAGACTGTTAATAGGAGTATCGGGTGTTGGAGCCAATACCGCACGAATGTTATTATCATCAATCGCCGCCCCACAATTAGAACAATTTATTCTATCGGGAGACCACTCTCAACTAAAAAAAGTAAAAGGGATAGGTGCAAAAACCGCCGAACGAATAATTGTTGACCTCAAAGATAAAATAAAACCCGTATATGATGCGTTAATATTACAACAGCCTGAGACGAATGACGTATTTGAAGAAGCATTGGCAGCATTGGTAATGCTTGGGTTCAACCGCATTCAGTCGCAGAAAACGCTCAAAAAACTTTTTGACGCAGAGCCTTCTATAAAAGTTGAAACAGCGATTAAGAAAGCCTTGTCTATGATGTAACATTGAGCGACAAAGCATTTTAGATGGGAAAAGGGATTAGAAAAAAACGGATTTTATATGCAAATATTTTGGGGGTAATCATTGCATTACTCTCAACCTCGGCGTTTTTTTCTGTGGCTCAATATCACAAATCAACGCTCAAGGCTCCCGCTCCCGCTCAATCGGTGGCTCCAATTAAAAGCAGTTCGGATAATTCATCTAACGAAGATTCCAACCTCCCCTATCCTATAAAACAAGCCGCGCCACATTCTTATGAGGAATTATTGAATCCCCAAGAAACGCCCATTGACCTAAAACAACCTTCAAACATTGAATCGCATGCCGAATACGATCCAATAACACACACCTATGTAATACGCACAACTGTTGGGGACAGGGAAATAATAACACCATTCATTCTCTCTGAAAAACAGTATAACGACTGGAAAATCAGAGAATCTATGCAAGAATATTACAGACAACGAAACTCTGAAGCTGTTGAAAACAAAGCAAAAGAGCCTTTTAATATTTTTGATATGAACTTTGCGTTAGGTCCATTGGAAAAGATTTTCGGACCGGGAGGAGTTCAACTCAAAACACAAGGTTCTATAACAATGAATGTGGGTGTGAAGTCAAACAAAACAGACAACCCATCTTTATCACTTGAATCGCGTCGCAAAACATATTTCGACTTTGATCAAAAAATACAAGCCAACATTACCGCATCGGTTGGTGACCGTATGAAATTTAACATGTCATATAACACTGATGCGACATTTGATTTTGACTCCAAAAACATCAAACTGGCTTATGAAGGGAAAGAAGATGATATTGTGAAAAGTATCGAAGCCGGAAATGTGAGCATGACCACCGGTTCTTCTTTAATAAAAGGTAGCGCGGCGTTGTTTGGGATAAAAACAAAACTCCAATTTGGCAAATTAACGGCAACAGCTCTCGTCTCACAACAAAACTCTGAATCTCAAACCGTCAGTTCTAAAGGTGGCGCACAAACAACCGATTTTGAAATTAACGCCGATGAGTATGACCAAAATCGCCACTACTTCTTAGCTCATTATTTCAGGGATAATTATGATAAATTTGCCTCAAAATTACCATATGTATCTTCGGGTGTAAACATTACACGCATAGAAGTGTGGGTTACAAACAAAAGCAACAACTATAACCAATCTCGAAATATAGTTGCTTTTATGGATTTAGGTGAGAACAAGCGATTGGCAAATAAATATTGGGTTCCCGACCATTCATTCAACAACCCTGCAAACGCATCAAACAACCTGCTTTCAACTATCAAAAACGAATACCCCGATGCTCGCAACATAAACTTAGTAACTCAATCACTTGAACCGCTATCGGCTTTTGGAATTGATGGTGGTAAGGATTTTGAAAAAGTTGAGAGCGCTCGTCTATTAAGTGAAAGTGAATATACCTTAAATGCAACTTTAGGATATATCTCAATAAAAAGCGCATTAAATGCCGACGAGGTACTTGCTGTGGCATACGAATATACTTATAACGGACAAGTGTTTCAAGTTGGAGAATTTTCGGGCGATGTCACAACTACCGACAATTCCCTTTATGTAAAAATGCTTAAAAGCACAACCGTAAACCCACGATTGCCTATGTGGGATTTGATGATGAAAAATGTGTATTCACTTGGAGCATATAAAATACAAAAAAACAAATTCAAATTAAACATTAAATATCTAAGTGACACAACCGGGACTAAGATTAACTATCTTCCGGTTCCAAATCTTAATGACCAATCACTACTGCAAGTGATGAATCTTGATCGTATAGACAACAATGAACAATCTAATCCCGACGGATTTTTTGATTATATTGAAGGTTATACTGTTCTTTCGGCAACCGGACGAATAATATTCCCCGTTGCAGAACCTTTTGGCTCACATTTAGCTGAAAAAATCAATAATCCGGTACTTGCCGAACAATATGTCTATAATGAATTATATGACTCTACATTAGTCGTCGCTCGACAATTTGCCGATAAAAACAAATTTATACTATCGGGAGAATATCAAGCATCATCGGGCTCTCAGATAAGGTTAAACGCAATGAACGTGCCTCGCGGGTCGGTTGTGGTAACTGCCGGAGGTGTCACACTTGTTGAGAATAGCGATTACACCGTAGATTATTCTATGGGGATTGTAACCATAACCAACCAAAGCATTATCGACTCGGGACAAAACATCAGTGTTTCACTCGAAAATCAATCAATGTTCAGTACACAACGTAAGACATTGCTTGGGTTAGACCTCCAATACCAAATCAACAAAGACTTCAACATTGGAGCAACGATGATGCATTTTTCTGAAAAAGCTTTAACCGAAAAAGTGAGCATTGGTGATGAGGTGATAAACAACACAATATGGGGAGCAAACATATCATATAATTCCGAATTCATGTGGCTTACTAATTTATTAAACAAAATCCCCACTGTAAATGCCACACAACCCTCAAAATTAAGTTTTACCGGTGAATTTGCTCAACTTGTGCCACATAAACAGCAATCGGGTTCAAACAAAGGAAGTTCATACGTTGACGACTTTGAATCATCACAAACAGGTGTTGATATGCGTTCACCTTATTCTTGGTTCTTAGCTTCAACCCCATACGAACAAGGCTCCAATGCTCTATTCCCCGAAGCATCATTAACAAACAACATTGAATATGGCAAAAACCGTGCGTTGCTTTCTTGGTATTATATTGACAGAATGTTCACTCAACGCAATTCAAGTCTTGCGCCCGGTTACATAAAAAGTGATCTAAAGCAACTTTCCAACCCATACGTTAGAGAAGTAACTTCACGAGAAATATTCCCCGGCAGAGAATTAAACTACGGAGAATCTTCCACTATTCAAACATTAAACCTGTCATTCTATCCCACCGAACGCGGACCATATAACCTTGACGCCACAAACATCGATGACCAAGGCAATTTGCTCTTCCCCGAAAAACGTTGGGGTGGAATAATGCGTAAAATGGATAACACCAATTTTGAGCAATCAAACATTGAATATCTCCAATTTTGGATGATGAATCCATTCCTTGACCCTGAGAATCCTAACTATGACGGTGGTGACCTTTATTTTAATTTTGGTGAATTAAGTGAAGACATTCTTAAAGATGGATTGAAATCATACGAAAATGGATTACCCATAGATGGAAATAACCAATTTCTCAAATCTACAGTTTGGGGTAACGTTTCAACTCAAAATTCACTAACATACGCATTTGACAACTCTACCGGAGCACGTTTAGCACAGGACGTGGGTATTGATGGATTAAGCAATGATGAAGAATTTCAACATGAAACCTACTTAAATTATCTCGACAAATTACGCCAAAAATTATCACCGGCGACTATTGCCGATATGCAACAAGACCGTTTCTCGCCATTTAATGACCCTGCAAATGATAATTACCATTTCTTTAGAGGTTATGACTATGACGAAGAACGACTATCTATTCTTGAACGATATAAACATTATAATGGCGTTGAAGGCAACTCTTTGTCGCCTGAGGATAGTAATGAGCCTCTATATCAATCATCTCGTAGTGTTCCCGACGTTGAAGATATAAATCAAGACAACACGCTTAATGAGTATGAACGATATTTCCAATATAAGGTATCTATCCGTCCCGAGGATTTAGTGGTAGGAAAGAACTATATCACCGACAAACAAGTCTCAATGGTGCGCACACGTGATGGTCAAGATCAAGAGGTTGAATGGTATCAATTTAAAATACCTTTAAATGACTATGAACGAGTTGTAGGATCTATCTCTGATTTCTCTACCATCAGATTTGCCCGTATGTTTATGACCGGTTTTAAACAAGTCACCCACTTACGTTTCGCAACGTTAGAACTTGTGAGAGGTGAATGGCGCACATACGATTTCAATCTAAATAATCGTGGCGACGCTCCAGCCGAAGGGCAACTTGACGTTTCGGTTGTAAATATTGAAGAAAATGCCGACCGTCAACCGGTTAACTATGTATTACCTCCCGGAGTAACACGAATTGTTGATCCCGGACAATCTCAAATCACTCAACTTAATGAGCAATCTTTAATGATGAAAGTTGTGGGATTGCAAGCAGGTGACGCCAGAGGCGTTTATCGAAATACACAACTCGATTTACGCAATTACAAAAAATTACAAATGTGGGTTCACGCCGAAGCTCTTATCGATGATGTTACCAGTCTTCGCTCAGGAGAAATGTCAATGTTTATTCGTCTTGGGTCTGATGTGAAAAGCAACTACTATGAATACGAAATACCATTGACTCTTACCCCTCCGGGCAAATATAACACATACTCAACATCTGACCAATATGAAGTGTGGCCGGCATCAAACTTCATGGATATCGATCTTCAGAATCTTGTAAATCTAAAGAAAGAACGCAACATCGAAAAAAATGAAGAAGGTAGCGGTGTTGGATATGCGACATTATTCTCGGGTCGGGATCCAAATAATGAAAACAATCGCATGTATGTGCTTGGTAACCCATCATTGAGCGACGTGAGAGTGATACTTGTAGGGGTGCGCAACAACTCCAGCACCACTAAAGATGGAACAGTGTGGTTTAATGAATTAAAAGTCACTGATTTTGAAAATGGTGGCGGATGGGCGGCAAAAGCAAATGCAACCCTCGGCATCTCAGATGTAGCAACATTGAATTTTGGAGCACATATAGAAACCGCCGGATTCGGAGGCGTTGACCAATCACTCAATAGCCGACGCATGGATGACTATGAACAATACAACTTTGCTGTTCAAACCGATTTGGGTCGTTTCCTCCCTGAAAAAGCTAAATTGAAAGCGCCTATATATTATTCAATTTCAAAAGAAAAAACATCACCTAAATACAATCCGCTCGACCAAGATGTGTTATTAAAAGACGCTTTGGACAATGCGTCGAATGAAGCTGAAAAAGATTCGATCGAAGGTTTTGCGATTGAACGTACCACAATACAGAATTTCAGTATTTCAGGATTAAAATTTGATGTCCAAAGCAAGAATCCTATGCCTTGGGACCCCGCTAACTTCACATTGAATTTTTCATTTAATAAGCAAACCAAAATGGATCCTACCACCGAATATGAATACACAAATGATTATCGTGGCAGTTTCCAATACTCATATTCTCCATACGTCAAAGGTATCAAACCGTTCTCATGGATTAAGAGTAAAAATAAAAATCTAAAATTCATTAAAGATTGGGAAATAAATTATTTACCAAATTCAATCTCATTCCTCACATCGATGTCTCGTTATTACTACGAACAACAAACTCGTAGTGAAGTAGATGTTATGTTCCGACTTCCAGTTTCTGTTAGCAAAAACTTCTTATGGGATCGTCAATTAGCATTAACATGGAACCTCACCAAACAACTAAGTTTCACATTTAATTCAAACACATCGGCCCGAATAGAAGAACCTATCGGTGCGGTAAACAAAAAACTATTCCCCGATAAATATCGAGAATGGAAAGACTCGGTGTGGCAAAACATCCTTCACATGGGAACTCCATGGGCCTATAATCAAACATTCACAGCAACATACAAGGCTCCATTCAGCAAAATACCGGTTCTTGACTTTTTAACAGGTTCGATTACCTATAATTCAATGTATAAGTGGGATCGTGGCGCTCAAGTTGAAGATGTAAATCTTGGCAATACAATCTCAAATCAAGCAACATGGAGTATTGATGGGCGTCTTAATTTTGAGTCACTCTATAAAAAAATACCATATCTAAAAGATGTGGAAAAACGCTTTGGTTCAAATTCTAAAAAATCGGCTAATAGAAAAGCGAAAAAATTCATTCGCACATATAAATTAGAGTCAGACACCTCACTTATAATAAAACACAATTTGCGCACTAAAAAAGTGAAAGTAACCGCAGTTACAACCAAAAACAAACCATTTACAGTGAAATCGCGTGTTATTGATGCAAACTCAATAGAAATTTTAACGCGCGGAGACCAAAATATTAAATTTACAATTATCGAAAATCTCGAAGAAAATAAAAGTATATGGCGTGAAATTGGCGAATATGCAACCCGATTCGCATTAATGACACGAAATATGAGCGTGCGTTATCGCACATCAAACTCTCTTTCATTACCTCTATTCTCTCCTGAAATCGGGAATATATTTGGTCAATCCAATAGCTACGGACCAATGTCTCCCGGTCTTGATTTTGCATTTGGATTTACCGATGAATCATATATTGACCGAGCTCTTGACCGTGGTTGGCTAATTACCGACAATGGACAAACATCTCCTGCAATATGGAATAAAACAAAAGAATTGAATGTTGAACTAAACCTTGAACCGGTAAAAGGATTAAAAATTCAATTAACCTCAAATAGAACCGACAATCGCACTAATCAAATACAATTCATGTATGACGATATGCCAACATCTCGTTCCGGTAGTTTTACCATGACACATTGTGCCATAGCTACATCATTACGCAGTGTTGGCAATGCCGATAACGGATATTACAACGAAGCATTTGAGACATTCCTGTCAAATATACCTATTGTAGCACAACGATATGAACAAAAATTCCATGGATTAAACTATCCGGCGACCGGATTTATGAGAGACAATGTTCACGCCGGAAATCCGTTTGACCCTAAAGTTGGGACAGTGAGTCAAACCAGCTCCGACGTTTTAATCCCGTCATTTATTGCCGCATATACAGGTAAAAACGCATCAAGCATATATCTCAGTCCATTCCCGTCATTCGCACATGTATTGCCCAATTGGCGTGTAACCTACGATGGCTTGATAAAACTTGGAAACATGAAAAATATTTTCAAATCATTCAAGCTCACACACGCTTATCAATGTACCTACACCGTAGGTTCTTACTCTTCTTATTTGAATTGGGTAGGAGCCGATGGCGAATTTGGATTCACATTAGATGAACTCACCGGAACTCCAATCCCATCTTCGCCATATAACATATCATCGGTTTCTATCACCGAAAAATTCGCACCTCTTATTGGTTTTAACGCAACAATGAAAAATGATTTATCATTTAACGCCGAATACCGTGATGGGCGAACCCTCACGCTCAACTCAAGTGCTGGGCAAATTGTAGAAGCCACAAACAAAGCGATTACTGTTGGGGCAGGATATAAAATCATTGGCTTTAACTCTGTTCTAAAAATGAAAAAATCAACAGGCATTAGTAATGATTTAACTCTCAATGCCGACTTCTCTTATCAACAAAGTCAGGCATTGATTCGCAATATTGAGAACAACTATACTCAAGCCACAAGTGGAACCCGCACTATTTCAATCAACTTTACAGCTAATTATGTAATGAGCAAACGACTCACTCTTGGCGCTTATATTGACCATCAAATCAACACTCCGCTTGTTTCTTCAACAGCATACCCTACGACCAATAGCAGTTACGGTATTTCACTCAATCTATCATTAGCTCGATAATAGAAACAAAAAAAAATTTTGGGAATATTACCAAAATTTTCATAAAGAACAAATCATTTTATCTCTCAAAGAGAATCATTGATTTTATTTGCGAGGGGCGATGATGCGTTCACCTAAATATTTGGCAAATTCACTTTTTATTTTTTGCAATTCCATGTTTCTATTCATCAATATGTTCATGGCTTGAGTATCACCTGCTTCACTAGCTTCTTTTAATTTTGCCCTAACATCTCTTACTTGACATTCAAGAATCGCATCTTTCCATTCATATATTGCACGAGGAACAAGTTCATTAAGTTTATCTTGCTCTGTTTCTATTTTGGCATATTTGGTATGTACCTTGCTCAATACATATTTGTCACTAACAAGATTTGTAGTAATGCGACGAACCACATCATTGGGGCTTGACACTAAAACCCGCGCAATATACATCATGCAAAAATCAACAAGTTGAGACTGATAATAATTATCACATTTTTGCAATAACATCTGCTCTTGACGTGTAATATCGGCAAGGTCTATTGCCGATTGCTGAATTTCGGCAATACCTGAAAGCCGCATAGCTTCACGCTCTGCACTCAAACGCTCTACACATTGTTGATAATCTATTGCAAACTGCGCATCAATTATTTCGTGCAAAACCTCATATACATGGGCATAATCTTGGTTTGAAAAATTCATATCATCACCTTTCAATTCCGAATCAATATATTGAACCACATTAATCGGCGATGTATTTCCATTTTCATCACATAACTCGCAAATTGTTAGCATTCCATACTTCAACGCATATCGTAACACCTCTCGCTCGTATGGTTCAAGGAACTTACTATCTTTATTGCCAATAGCGATAACATCAATTTGTAATGGCTGTGCATTTTGATGCTCATTTTGAAAATCTTCATCAATCACAACTTGCGGTTCAACATCTTCGATTGCATCAAGTGTTTGTTTTGCAACTTGGCGCTGACGTTGTTGAGTTTCTTTTTCTATTCTATCGGTAATTTTTTTTGCGACTTGGCGAGTAAGCAACCGTTCCTCGATATCCAATCGCCTACTACATTCCTTTATATATAATGCACGAGTTATATCATCGGGAATTACCGATATTGAACCTACAATATCTGTAATCGCTTTAGAGCGTTGCACCGGATCATTTTCAGCCCCTTGTAATAAAATTGAAGTTTTGAATGAAATAAAATCTTGTTCATGCGACGCAAGATATTCTTCAAGCTCGGCAGTGGAATGGCTTTGAGCAAAAGAGTCGGGGTCGTCACCTTCGGGCAACAACATCACCTTTATATTCAACCCCTCGGCAAGCAACATATCAATACCCCTTAACGACGCTTTTATTCCGGCAGGGTCACTATCATAGATAACAGTCACATTTTCGGTAAATCGGTGAATAAGACGTATTTGTCCCTCGGTTAATGACGTGCCCGATGAAGCGACAACATTTTCCACCCCCGACTGCGACATTGAGATGACATCCATATATCCTTCTACAAGAATACATTTATCTTTCTTTACAATTGCTTGTTTTGCTTGATATAAGCCATAAAGTTCATAGCTTTTGCGATAAATAACCGATTCGGGAGAATTGACATATTTTGCAACATCTTTATCTTTTCGCAATGTGCGACCACCAAAGCCTAAAACCTTTCCACTTATCCCTAAAATAGGATACATCACCCTACCCTTAAATCGGTCATAAATGCGTCCTCCTTCATTTTGAATACATAACCCTGTACTCACAAGGTATTTTTCATTATATCCCTTAGCTTTAGCCGATGAAAGCAAGTCGTCTCGCTTTTCAAGAGAATAACCCAATCTGAATTTCTTTATCGACGCATCATTTATGCCTCGCTCCCTGAAATAGCTTAAGCCTATATCTTGTCCGTCTTCGGTATTTTTGAGATTGCTTTCAAAATGTTGTAACGCAAATTCGCTCACTGCAAGCATACTTTCTCGCTCAGTAGCTTCTTCACGTTCCTTTTCGGTCATTTCATGCTCTTTTATCTCTATATGATATTTTTTTGCGAGATAACGAAGAGCATCATAATACGACATTTGTTCCAATTCCATCAAGAAATTAACCGGACTCCCACCCTTTCCACAACTGAAACATTTGCATATCCCCTTTGATTTCGATACCGAAAATGAGGGAGTTCGCTCATTGTGAAATGGGCATAACCCTATATACCCTGCCCCGCGACGTTTAAGGTGCACAAAATCGCTCACCACATCGACAATTTCGGCAGTGTCAAGGATTTTCTGTACTGTTTCTCGATCTATTTTCTTCATAGCAATTTTCAAGACTACAAAATTAGTGAAATATGATTTTATTTCCTTATCTTTGACAAGCAATTTTATAAAATAGTTATATACAACCATTAAAAGACATGAAACTTAAATCATTACTTATTAGTATTACTCTATTATTTATAGTTTTATCAACTAATGCCACCCGCATAATCGTTTTTGCCGACCTTCATGTCCTTCCGGGTAACGACTGTGAAAAGAACTTACGCATTGCAGTTGATGAGGTAAATAATTCAAACGCTGATTTAGTGATAATAAATGGGGATCTCACCAATGAAGGCTCCGATTTGGAGCTCACTAATGTAAAATCGATTCTCGATAAAATCAAAAAACCTCTATATGTTCTCCCCGGCAACCACGAAACCACTTGGTCGCAAAGTGCCACAAAAACCATCTTCGACCTATGGGGTAATGACCGTTTTGTCACCGAAATAGATTCTTTGGTAATTATAGGTATCGCCTGTGGCCCCTACATGAAGATGGGTGATGGTCACATCAAGCAAGAAGATCTCCATTGGCTCGACAAAACGCTTGCCAAACATTGCACTGAAGGGAAACAAGTTATTTCGTTCAACCACTACCCCCTCAAAAAAGATCTCGACAATTACGACGACTATATTCGCATTCTTCGCAAATATCCGGTTATCGCACACGTTAATGGTCACTACCATAAATATGAAAAATATGCAAGCGAAAATTTTGGCAATATCAACTGCATGATGGTTCGCTCTCTTGACCTCAAAAAAGGCAATTACGGATATACGGTTATGGATATCAGTACCGACTCAATTATTTTCCACAACAAACAATTAGGAAAAGAGCCGGTAAAGATTGATGGTTTTGCCATTTCATATCCATCTGCCGAGAGCAATATAGCTACACAGCGAAACGACCAACCGCTCTATACCGACAGCGCATCAATATTCACCCGCTTAGGCTTTGACAAAAAGAATATCTACTTTGGCAACTCACTTGGTTACGCCAAAGCCATTGACAAAAAGAGTGGCAAAGAACTATGGTCAATCCCCACTGGAGCATCACTATTTGCCCGCCCGGTTATTGCCGGGAAATATGTTGTAATACCATCGGCGGCAAAAGAGTTATTGTGGGTAAATCCTAAAAACGGAGAAATTGTTCAACGTGATGCTTCAGAAGGTGCATACGTTGCCGACGGCGTGTGCATCAATAACGCTCTTTATATTGGTGGATATAACAAATTTGAGAAATGGGACGTCAAGAAACGCAAACTAATATGGCGATATGATGCACTTAACAATTACTGCCAAGCAGCACCGGTTATTGATGGTGAAGATGTAATCTTTGGCGCATGGGACACATATTTATATTGCCTTGACGCAAAAACCGGACAACTTAAATGGAAATGGAACAATGGTTCGACTCGCAACCAACTCGGTCCGGGCAACGTTGTCCCTATCGTAACACCTGAACGGATATACATCGTAGCACCCGACCGTTACATGACAGCCATCGACCGAAAGACCGGTAAAACCATTTGGCGAAACAAGGATCACAAATACCGCGAAAGCCTCGGACACAGCGAAGACGGCACTCGCATATATGCAAAAACAATGGATGGAGAATTGGTTGCTGTTGATGCGACCGTTGCCGATTTTAACAAACTATGGGTTGTTGACATGAAACTTGGCTACGAACATGCTCCATGTATTGTCACCGAAAAAAATGGCATCGTCTATGCAGGCTCCCGCCGAGGATTAGTTGTTGCAGTAAATCCCGAAACTCAATCTGTGATTGAGACATTCACCCTTGGCAAATCCGAGACAAACGGCATTGATCTCGACCCAACAACAGGCAATGTTTATACCTCCCTCATCGAAGGTACAATCTTCAAATTAAACAACTAAATCCACTACTGCAAATCGAGCCCCATTTCAATAACAACCACTCGGCTCGCTCCTTGTGAGAGTCTGAGCCAAGTGGTCTAATATGAGAATTAAATGATGTTTACCGAAGTCGGTTGCGTGTGATAGAAGAGCCAAAGCCAAGAATAAACGGCACATCAAAGTATGTCTATCGTAAAAATAATTCACTTAAAGATGCTTGCCAAGTGCCGAATCTTTATATGTAAGAAATAATAATCATGTTAACGATATGGCGATTTCATATATATGTAGTTTGAATATGTCAACGAATAAGCCATTTGCTTGACATATTCAGATTGTCATGTTAACGAAATGCCGATTTGATTAACACGTTTTTACTCATTTATTGATTCAATCGTGTCAGTTTCCTCTATATTTTCGAGAGAACCAATTAGGAATAGAGCCATTAATCCTTTGTTTACATAATAGTTTTCACGACCTAATTTTATCTTCTCCAATAATCCTATTGACACAATTTTATCAAGATATTTAGATGCCGTTTGGCGACTTATTGACATATCTCGTTGGAAATATTCAAGTTTAGTGTATGGGTGAAAGAATAGGTTGTTTAATAGCTCATGCTTATAATATTTCCCGAATAGAGGCCGAAGAATATTCTTGTATTCAAGCATAAGTTTTCCTATTCCTTTTACTAAATTAATGGTGTCAAACGCAGTCTCTTGCTCTTTTGTTTGGTTTGCATTCACATTTGAACATGCGGTTGCAAAAAGCAAAAGTGACATTCCAAATAGATGAGTTGACTTCTTCATAATGATATAGAAATTAGAGTATTTGGGCACAAAGTTACCCCCCCAGCGAATTATCCAAATTTTTCAGAAAGAAAAATCTGTTTCAAGTAAGTCATATCCCTCTTTACCACTTTCGTAGGCAATCTTTTCGGGTGTGAGTCGTGGTCCGTTTCCTCCGAAATGCAGGTCACTCATCCCTTGAACATTATCATATCTGAAACGGCAAAGTTCCAAAAATTTCTTTCTCGTTGTTTTCTCGTAGGAATATGGCTCATATACCGGTGGTATATTCATATTGACGGATTGAATGCCATTGGCAGTAAAATGATGGTGTCCTGTAGAATCGGATGCTTCCAATATTAATCCAGGCAATCCAAGCAATTTCCAAGGTCCGGCATCAACAGGTATCTCAGGAGTAAACCATACAATCCAATGGCGACCGTGGTAATTTGCTGTCGCCATTATACACTCGTAACCTAAGATGTTCTTTGTGGAATCATCGATAATCGACCAGTCGCGTTCCTCAATCGGTTCTGAATATTTGCGGTATTCATAGTAAACCATGTCCCATACTTTGAACATGTCATTGTCTCGCACTACATACAAATCAACCTCATGACCGATAGGGGAACTATTCAAAATGGCTTCCCTTTCTTCTTGCGATTTGTTCATAACCTCACCCATCATAATAAGTCCTTGCTGATTATACCATTTGTTACCATCTTTCGTACAACGAATGGAATCAAGCCATTGCGACTGATTATTATAGAATTTTGAGCAATCTTTACCTGCGAGAAGAATAAAATCATGATGTTTTTCGATGCCTCGTGGGTCGAAAAAGTGATAATCGTAGCCAACTTTCAGCTGTGCTTTCTGTGCAAATAAAGCAGATACAGCAAATAACAATACAAATATTAAAAGTAGTCTTTTCATTTTTCTTAATAATAAAGTTATTGAGGTTATTTTATTGGCTCATATGGATTCTTCAATAATCAGTTTCGATAAAGTCAACTGTTTCGCGTGTGACATATAGTTTACCACCAGAATCAGCCCCACCAGATATTTTTACGCTACGAATACTCACTCCTAAACCTCCGAATTGTGCATTAATAGCTCCAACGGGATTATCCATAAATCCACGCTTGGCTTTTAGGAATTTGATACGGTTGGTTTTCTCATATTCATCAACAAGATAGATAGGAGTAATCAGTTTTTCTGTTTGCTGTATGCCGTCAGCCACAAAACTATATAGACCATCCTCTGTGGTTGCTTCAAGGATTAATCCTGGAACTCCTTGTAGTTTCCAAGGTCCTGCAACAACCGGGATTTCAGGAGTAAACCACGCAATCCACTTTCTTCCATGATAATCAATAGAAGCAAAGAAGCATTCATATCCAAGAATTGTTTTGGTAGAGTCACCTACTTCCCAGTTTAGTTGTGGTGTTTCTTCTGAATAAAAAAATCTTTCAGTACCAACCTTATCATAATAATAGAACTTATTATCTACACCGGATTTTACTACATAATAGCTACCATCGGCACGAGGCATGTCCTCTATCTTACCGCCCAAGTATGCAGAACGTGCCATTTCTTGATATTTTGCTTTACCCTCCGGAGTGGAGTTTAGTGAGTCTATATATTCGGTTCGCGGTGAAAAGAATTTTGAGTCATCGCCACTGGCAAGCAAGATGTATTGATGAGTAATACCATTTTTTTCACCGGTACGCATATTCGGTTGATATTCGGTATAGCTGACTTCTATTTTTGCTTTCTGCTGTGCATTTACTATTATCGCAAAAGCGATAAAGATGAGTGATAATACATGTTTCATAACGTATGATTTTTATTTTCTTAGTGTTATTGAGAATAGAATCTGACGACCACGAAGTTGTCTCTGACTTTCAAAAGAGGTCAACTCAGAGTATGTGGTATAGTTATAGTTACGCTTGTCGAGTATGTTCGAAAGGCTGGCAGCAAGTTCAATCTTCTTGTTGAGTTGATAGGTTAGTTTAGTGTCAAGCATCACCTCATTCTTAAAATTATGTTCAGAAAGTTCATTGCAATAATGCTCTCCACTGATAGTCCACTGCCATTTACTATGAGGATTGAATGTCAGACTCAATACGTTTTCCAATGTCGAAAGCCACGCTTCGCTCTGTCCGTTCATTGTCAAGAGATTGTCTGAATAATCAATGCGATAATCTAAACTGAACCAATTGCAAGGATTGCCATTTATCTTCACTCCAACACTCCAGCCTGTACTTACAGAGTTTACGGTTTGCCACTGAGATAATAAATGAGACTCATTGCGTCTAAAGGAGCCGTTAACATTGCAACTCCCTCGCATGAAATCGAGCGTCTTGCCGATGTTTCCCATCGCTAACAACATCTTGCTGTCATTTTTTGCATCAGCATAGCTGTAAACCACATAATCGCCATAGAGTTGCTGTGCCATCGTATAAGGGACATGAGTCCACGAATGTAACACCATTCCGTTAGCGAAAAGACCGTAGCGAGAATGCTTATAACTGATATTAGCCGAAAGATTCTGCGAAGAAGAATTATAGAAATGTTCCATTCCGGCTTTCAGTGTGCGATAATTGGTCATTATCAATCCAGAGTGTATGAGGTTAAGGCTCATTGGAGAACGTCCGAGACCGCCACGAATCGTGCCGGAGAAACGATTATTTGGTTTCCAAATGAAACTAAGTGATGGTGAGAAATACACCTCATCATGGTTGGCTATCGCCTTATCAAAATTGTAGTGAGCATAGCTTATCGGCAGGTTGAGCAAGATATTAACGCGACGCACCCAATATTCAAACTTAGGAGTGGCATATATTGTCAAATAGTTTGTGTTTACCACATTTTCTGTAAGCCCTGGTAGTTCCTGAGGAATTTCAGGTAGTTGAGAGTCCATTGAGCGAACACAGCCTTTTATCCCTCCTTCAAGACTCAGAGTTATACCTTTTATATTGAATGCGTATGCAGCACTTTCATGAGTATAGAAAGCATGGTCGGATATATTCTGACGGAACAATTGCCCATCCATGTCAATGTTAAGCGTCTGTGGTAGCGACTCCCATTCATTCACGCTTTGGAACGTCACCAAATGTTTACCATTGAAACGCTTTATTAGTTTGAATTTGTTAGAGATGTAATAGTTGGGTAATTCAACACTTTGTGTATTTGGCAGTGTTCCGTCTGTACGTAGGCTTAAATCGTTCCAGTCAATGTTGGCTTGTAGTGTATTGTTGATGAAAGCCGTCTTTTGGTTTAGTTCATAAATGAACTTTCCGCTGATTGAATGGGTATGCTCCGTGCCGTTGCGTTGCTCTGCTATAACACGGTTGCCACCTTCCAAAAAGTATGTGGTGATATTAATCGCTTGAGCAGTCACGCGATTGAATGAATAATCGATATTTGCTTTGAACTCACCGTTCTTTAGTTTCCAAAGATTGTTTGTAGAAACAAGGAATGAACGATTGAAAAGAGTTCGCTTGTCACTCAGAGATGGCACACCCGGCAGCCCAACACCAACATATTGACTCAGTCCCGTTTCTCTCCGCGAAGCAAAGAAATCCGTGCTTGATGATGATAAATCCTCTCCAATGTTGTTTGTCCGAAAAGTTGTCATATTTTGAAACGAAGGCATTACTGCCATAGCGAATAGCTCTCCGTCCCAATTCGCACCTTCTGGTTGCCACGACCAACCACCTCCTGCATCGCCATGAAAAGTCCAAGATGCTTTGGCCTTATTTTTAAGTTTGAGATTGATTGCAGCTTTATCGGAAAATGATATGCCTGAAAGCACCTGCATAGGTTGGTGATTTTCCATTACTTCAATAGAACCAACATCTTCATGATTTATTCCGTTGGTAGCAATGCCATATCTACCACCGAGAAGGTCGGAACCTTCAATATAAAACTTATTGATGTCTTCTCCTTGATATTGGATTTTGCCATTTTGAGCAACATCAATGCCCGGCATTCGACGAAGTACATCACCTATAGAGCGGTCTTGCTGCTGTGCGAAACTGCCGACATGGTAGCTGATAGTGTCGCCCTGCTCACGAATTCGGTCAGCTTTTACGATTACTTCTTTTAGTACAGTTGTCCCAGGTTCCAAATATACAGTAATAGGCAATGTTACACTATCAAGAGGAATAGCTTGTTTTGCATACCCCATCATAGTTATCTCCAAACGACAACCCGTTACAGACGGTACGGACATCGCAAATGTGCCATCAGCCTTTGTTGATGCGAACTTTTTGATTTTATTATCAGCACCTTTAACTATCACTGACGCTCCAACAGCAGGCTCATTTATCTCTTTGTCTATGACCGTACCCGACACATTAATCTGAGCCATTAGAGAAATCGTTCCAATAAGGTATAATATAACTAACAAATAATGTCTCATCGGTAATCTGTTTCAAGAAAATCATATTCAGTTTGCACCGGTGCATCCGGACCAAGGTCAAGCATTCCCGATGTTTGGGCTTTACTTATAGCATGGTTATTGTCAAGCGAATGGCGTCGAGCTTGCAACATTTCGATGCGACTCATTTGGTCATAATTGTCTTGATTATAAATCGGATAGATGGTGCATTTTGATTGCTCAATACCATATGCCACAAAACTATGATGACCTTTTAGTTCGGATGCTTCAAGAATAAGTCCCGGCAGACCACGAAGTTTCCATGGTCCGTCTTGAATAGGTATTTCAGGAGAAAACCACACAGTCCATTCTCTACCATGATAGTTTGTGGTTGCCTTAATACATTCATATCCAAGCACTGTCTTGGTGGAGTCGCCTATCTCCCATACAAGTTCGGAATAAGGTTCTGAATAAACACCTCGTTCGCCTAAGCCCGCGATGTCGTATGCCGTGAAAGATTGCTCTGCGTTATTTTTAAATATATACATAAAAGTCTTATAGACAATAGAACCCAATGCACCCTCATCTTTCGACTCCGCATATTTCTTTATAGCTATATCAAACATTTGGTTAGCTATGGCTCGCCCAGACGGAGTTGATTCAAGAGAGTCTTTGTATTCGGTAGCAGGGCTATAGAATTTAGAATATTCTCCATTTGCCAGTAAAAGCATTGGGATTTCTCTTTCTGTAAATTGTACGTTACCACGCAGAAATTTTTCATGATATTTGTAGCTAACCTTTATTTCAGATTGCGGGTACTCGCTAGGTTTCTTTTTGCTTAAAGCAGAAAAAGAAATAAAGGTTATAGTAATGAGAAATATTATTATTCGGTTGTACATATTTATTTGACATTAAAAAATTTACTTGTTACAAGCTTCCTGGTTCTCGTCACGATTAAACAAAGAAAACGTAAGCCAACTATGCCACGTCTTGATTTGAAGGTCGTAGGAAACCATTAGCACAGATGTAACAATAGTAGCTCACGCTATACGCGTGAGAACCACTATGCTAATCCTTGTGCTATTTGTCGAATTTCCTACGTTCTCAAATCACAAGATTACGCATAACGCTTCTTTTTTATCTAAAATTTCGTAACAAGCAACGGCTTGCTACTGCAAAATTAGTAATAATCTGTGAAAATCAGGCCGTTTCTTCCGAAATATTTCGTACTTTTGTAGTATGGTAGAAGAAAAAAATAAATACAATCTATATTTTGATGAAAGTTGTCATTTGCAGTATGACAATTCAGATGTTATGTGTATTGGAGGCATAGTAGTTCCATCAGAAAAAATACAAGAGTACAAAAATGCCATAAAAGCAATTAAACGAAAGTATTCCATTCTGCATGAGATAAAATGGAATACTATTAGCACAACTCGAATCAATATGTATAAGGAGTTGTTAGAATTTTTCTTTTCCTCTCAAATGTCTTTCAGATGTATATTGATTAAAAATAAGAGTAATATTTCTGCACACACCTTAAATCGAATAGAGTATAATGAATTTTATTTTTCTATTGTAGAAAAATTAATTCGTTTTTCTGTACGTCATAATGGTGGCAACAATAATAATTTTAGGGTTTATCTCGATTTAAAGGATTCTCATGGTGCCAGAAAGTTACAAGCAATTAAGACAGTATTGCATGAGGGATTGGGACATAATAATGAAGTTTCTCATTTTCAAAACATCAGATCTCATGAATCAGTATTTATCCAATTGGCTGATATTATCATTGGAGCAATAGCTTATAAATCAAGAAAGTTAACTGGGAGTGAGGCAAAATTACAACTAATTGAGCACATAGAAAACTTATCCGGATATAATATAGATGAGGGGACAGAACCTGGTGATGCAAAATTTAGTATATATGATTTTCAACCCAAGAAAAGAAATGGATAAAGAAAAAGATGTATTGGGTTGCCTATCCCCATTTTGTAATTGTGAGATTTCTGAAAACGATGAAGATATCATAAAAGCGTTGCATGACAAATTTTGTGAAGATTTTATCGGAGGATCAGTAATGCTTGATGATCAAAGAGTAAAGGTTAAACCGTATGTATATAATGGAGCACACAAAGATCATTTACCAGAATGGTATAATGGATTAACTGAAAAATTTGTGCATATCATAACTCGCGAGAAAAAGGAAACAAAACGAAAATCTTCAAAAAAGATTAGAGAGTTTCGTTCAGAGAGGGCATTGCGTATTCATTGGATTAAACCAATAATAGAGAATTGTAATGACAACCGAATACGTAGATTCAAGTGCCTAGAATCCGCAGGAAATGAAAGAGAATATTTTTGGTTTCTGAAGGGATATATGGTTGTAGTAGAATTTATTAATCCAGATATTGCATTGATAACGGGATTTTGTATAGATCAAGATAATCATGCATACTATATGCGCAAATATCAAAATCGAATAAAATAAAAACCGCATTTACGGTAATGCGGCCAACCAAGTCTTTCGTTCTTCGATCGATGACTATGCAAAGTTAGTAAATACTTTTCAACTAGCAAAATTCTAACACATCAAAATCAAGAAAAGTTCACAAAATTATTTAATTCCTCTCAAAAGCGTCTTCATTAACACCTCATTCGTATTGAATTTAAGAAAGCGATAGGTGATATATTTATATAGAGACTTCTCACAACCAATTCTGATGATGCCGAATGATGAGTATATTGAGACTAAAAATTCAATCCCCTCCAGGGAAACAACATCCTTTAATCAATCCGGCAACGGTTCTTTATTTCTTCGACAATACAATCATTATGCACTTCGTTTTTTTTAAATACTGCAAAACTCTCAACGTTTTTGCATAATTGGAAATAAATCACTACCTTTGCACTAGTTTTAACAACCAATTTAATAAATTAATTTTATGAATCATTACGAAACCGTTTTCATTTTGACTCCCGTTTTGTCTGATGCTCAGATGAAGGAAGCGGTAGAAAAGTTCACCAAAGTGTTGGCTGACAATGGCGCAACTATCGTGAACGAAGAAAATTGGGGCTTGCGCAAGCTTGCTTATCCAATTCAAAAGAAATCTACCGGATTTTACACATTAGTTGAATTTGATGCTGACCCAAAAGTCATCAAAAAACTCGAAACCGCATATCGCCGCGATGAACGTGTGCTCCGTTTCTTGACATTCCGTCTCGACAAGTACGCTGCTGAATATGCTGCAAAACGTCGCAGCTTGAAAGCATCTAAAGCTAACGCACCTAAAGAAGAAGTAAAGGAGGACTAAATTATGGCACAACAATCAGAAATTCGCTATCTCACTCCACTATCAGTGGACGTTAAGAAGAAAAAATATTGCCGTTTCAAAAGAAGCGGTATCAAATATGTAGATTACAAAGATCCCGAATTCCTCAAGAAGTTCCTCAACGAGCAAGGCAAAATTCTTCCTCGTCGCATTACCGGCACTTCTCTCAAGTTCCAACGTCGCGTAGCTCAAGCTGTTAAGCGTGCCCGCCACTTGGCACTTCTCCCCTATGTAACCGACTTGATGAAATAACTTTAAAAGCTAAGGAATTATGAAGATCATTCTAAAAGAAGACATTACCAATCTTGGTTATAAAGATGATGTTGTAGAAGTAAAAAACGGTTATGGCCGCAACTACCTCATCCCCCAAGGCAAAGCTGTAATTGCTACTCCTTCAGCTCTTAAAGTGCTTGCCGAAAATCAACGCCAACGTGCTCACAAGCTTGCTAAAATCAAAGCTGACGCTGAAGCTCTCGCAGCTTCATTGGAAGGCGTAACATTCACTATCGCAACAAAAGTTAGCGCTACCGGCACTATCTTTGGTTCGGTTAACACCATCCAAGTTGCTGAAGCACTCGAAAAACTCGGTCACAACATCGACCGCAAACTCATTGTGCTAAACAGCTCAATCAAAGAAGTGGGCAACTATACCGCAACATTAAACCTTCACAAAGAAGTTTCTGTTGAAATCCCATTTGAAGTAGTAGCTGAATAATTTCAGTTTACCTATAACAATCAAAAAAAACAGCACCCAATAATTTTCAAGGTGCTGTTTTTTTGTTTCCAATAATACAATAATTTTCTCTTTAAAAATATTTTTGTAACTTAGCAATGAAATAAATCTTTTTCGGGAAAATAAAACTTTCATTATAATGCCATGGCTGAATACTCCATTACCGATTACATAAATCTCTCATGGCTTTATTGGATTATTGTGACAATTTACTCAATCACAATACTTAGTATTGTCGCAATTATATTGTCAGAGAATCGCAATCCGGTAAAGTCACTTGCGTGGGTAACAGTACTTCTTTTGCTACCTGCCATAGGGCTTGTATTATATATCTTTTTTGGTCGAAGCATCAAAAACACACACATGATATCTCGTAGAAACCAACGACGATTAAAACGCAACTATTCTCATTACATTCAAACTACCGATATTGAAAATAAGAATCTGTCACCCGAAAGCATTCAACAAATAAACCTCACCCGAAGCCTTAATGGCTCCCGGTTCTATACTCATAATGGATTAAAAATTTACACAAATGGAAATGACAAGTTTAAAGCCCTGAAAAACGACCTTCTAAAAGCCTCCAAATATATAAATCTTCAATATTACATTTTTGAAGATGACGCTATTGGCACTGAGATAAAAGATATTTTGATAAAAAAAGCCCGCGAAGGTGTAAAAGTCAGAGTCATGTATGACCATGTTGGGTCGTTTCAAGTAAAAAACAACTTTTTCAAAGAGATGGAGAATGCCGGGATTATGACCCACCCATTTTTCAAGGTTTCAGTACCGGTTTTTGCTACCCGAGTCAACTGGCGCAATCACCGAAAGATATGCATCATTGATGGCGAGATTGGATATATCGGAGGCATGAACATTGCCGACCGATATTTAACTGGTGGTAAATTCCCATCATGGCGCGACACCCACCTTCGGGTAACCGGACCAATACTATCTGCACTACAATACTCTTTTACCATAGATTGGAACTTTCTAAAACCCACTTTAGCAGAGGAAGACATGCACACAATAAAACCGACAAACAACACAGCTGAAAACATAGGCATGCAACTGCTATCAAGCGGTCCAACCTGCCAATGGTCGAATATTGCATTAGTATTCCTTAAAGCAATATCAAATGCCAAACGAAGCATTCTCATACAAACTCCTTATTTTCTCCCTACCGAAAGCCTTTTAAAAGCCCTGCAAAGCGCAGCATTATCAAATGTAAAAGTGAGAATAATGCTTCCACGTCGCAGCGATTCCAAGATATTACGCTATGCGTCTTATTCCTATATTGATGAGTGCATTAAATCGGGCATAAAATTTTATTTATATGACGCAGGCATGCTTCACAGCAAAACGATAGTAATCGATAATGAATTTTGCACTATCGGTTCCACAAACTTTGATTTCCGCAGCTTTGAACATAATTTTGAATGCAACCTGTTCATCTACTCTCAAAAAGTCAACACTTCCATGCGTGAGATATTTGCCGAAGATTTAAAACACAGCACACGCATAAACAAAAACACATGGAAACGACGACCGTTAACCCAAAAAATAGCAGAATCAATCACTCGATTATTAAGTCCCATCTTATAAGATGCTTACGTTCAAAAAAACGCACAATCCACATTCTATATAAAAAATATCATAAAATTTAAATGCCAAAGGATTGTCTTTTCAAAAAAAAACACTAAATTTGTAGAAATTTGGATTTGAATGACCGACAATCTTCAGCAAACACTTGAACGGCTACGCGGTAAATCTGAGATATTAATTGAACGTTACCGAAAATTGCTTCAAGAAAAGCAAGATGTTGATTTACGCATTAAAGAGTTATCTACTTTAATTGAGCAACAACAAAAAGAGATTGATAGGCAACAACAAGAGATTGAATATCTCAAAGTTGTAACTACTCTTACTCCAAATCGCAATGATGTGGAAAAAAGTAGAGCATTCTTATCTGAATTAGTGCGGGAAATCGATAAATGCATCTTAGAACTTAACGAATGATGCAATGGATGATAAAAAACAAATAGATGTTCGCATAGCTGATTTTGCACCGATTCCCATTCTCGTTAGCGAGTATGAAGTTGAAGCGGTACATGCAGCCGAAGACAATGTGACACACCTTTGGAAAGTGTGGAAAAAACGCTATGGTAAAGAAAAATCCCCCATTGAGATAATGGCAATGGTAGCATTTCAATTTGCCAAGCTATATTATACAAAAGAGGAATTGGAATCTGATATGATTAAAATCCTAACCGATTTTGAGAAAGCATTAGATTCACACCTTTTAAAAACCGAATAAAAGAATTGTCCATTCAATTCTTGTTATTAGGAATTAAATAGTTTTTTATTATTATAGAGACAACCGCACTCTTAATCATGTAATAATGATTAATGAGTGCTTTTTATATTAACTAATTTAAAACAACAAAAAAAATGGATATAATAATTTATCTTATTATTGGCATTGTGGCTCTCGCAATAGGTATAGTTTGCACTTTAATTATACAAAAACAAATTGCGACCAGTAAAGCTAAAGTAATCATTGATGAAGCTACATCTGAAGCTGAAAACATCAAAAAAACAAAAATTTTAGAAGCTCGCGAAGAAGAATTAAAAATCAAAGCCGAAGCTGAAAAACAAGCAAACAGCCGATTGGCAAAAATTCAACAATCAGAAGCAAGGATAAAACAGCGAGAACTTCAACTCAACCAACAACAAAGTGAAAATCAACGTCAACGCAATGACATTGAAGCTACTAAAGCAAATCTTGAAGCTCAATTCAATATCGTAGAAAACAAACAAGCAGAACTCGACAAACTTAAACATGCAGCTCAAGAAGAACTTGAGCACATTTCAGGGTTGTCTTCTGACGAAGCTAAAGAAAAGCTTATCGAATCTCTCAAAGATGAGGCTAAAACCGCTGCGGCTTCTTACATCAACGACATAATGGATGAAGCAAAAATGACCGCAAACAAAGAAGCGAAACGCATTGTTGTGCAATCGATTCAACGTGTAGCCACAGAAACCGCCATCGAAAATTCCGTAACTGTATTCCACATCGACTCCGACGAAATCAAAGGACGCATCATTGGTCGTGAAGGACGCAATATTCGTGCTCTTGAAGCGGCAACCGGAATTGAAATCATTGTTGATGACACCCCCGAAGCCATTGTATTATCAGGTTTTGACCCAGTGCGCCGTGAAACCGCACGTCTTGCTCTTCATCAGCTTGTTGCCGATGGTCGCATCCACCCTGCCCGCATTGAAGAAGTTGTGGCCAAAGTGCGCAAACAACTTGAAGAAGAAATCATTGAAACAGGTAAACGCACAGCTATCGACCTCGGCATTCATGGTCTTCACCCCGATTTGATTCGTCTTGTCGGAAAAATGAAATACCGTTCGAGCTATGGACAAAACCTTTTGCAACATGCCCGTGAAACCGCAAATCTTTGTGCAATCATGGCGTCGGAACTCGGACTTAATCCTAAAAAAGCGCGTCGTGCGGGATTACTTCACGATATAGGCAAAGTTCCCGATGAAGATCCCGAATTGCCACACGCAATATTAGGCATGAAACTTGCTGAAAAATTCAAGGAAAAGCCCGAAATATGCAATGCAATTGGAGCTCACCACGACGAAATAGAACAAACATCTCTTCTTGCACCTATCGTACAAGTTTGTGATGCTATCTCAGGAGCTCGTCCGGGAGCACGCCGCGAAATCGTTGAAGCATATATCAAACGCCTTAACGACCTCGAACAATTAGCATTATCTTATCCCGGCGTTATTAAGACTTATGCAATCCAAGCCGGACGCGAATTGCGTGTAATTGTTGGTGCTGATAAAATTGATGATATTGAAACCGAAAAATTGTCAGCTGAAATTGCAAAACGCATCCAAGATGAAATGACATATCCCGGTCAAGTAAAAATTACTGTCATTCGCGAAACCCGCTCAGTTAGTTTTGCTAAATAATTGCGACAACTTCTTATGGCAACAGACATCAATAACGATATAAATGCCACAGCTACCGACAACGACAACAGCATAAGCCGTTGCGACGTACCCCGGGGCAAACTTCACTGCTATAATTGGTTAGAAGACATACCGGGAGGATTTGCCGACTACGACATAGTGGAAGTGCAATTTAAAAATACCCGTAAAGGATATTACAAAAACAGCACAAACATACCACTAGAAGTAGGTGATATGGTAGCTGTAGAGGCGGCACCCGGACATGATATCGGTCAAGTCTCTTTAACAGGAGCTTTAGTTAAACTACAAATGAAGAAAGCCAACATAAAGGCTGACACCGAGATACGACGCATTTTCAGAAAGGCGAAGCCCAGCGATATTGAAAAATACGAAGAAGCCAAAGCTAAAGAAAATGACACAATGATACGTTCTCGCAAAATTGCCGAGAGCCTTAACCTCAACATGAAAATTGGAGATGTTGAATATCAAGGCGATGGCAATAAAGCTATATTCTATTATATTGCCGATGAACGTGTTGACTTTCGCCAACTCATAAAAGTTCTTGCCGATGTATTCAAGGTGAGAATTGAAATGAAACAAATAGGCGCCCGCCAAGAAGCCGGTCGAATTGGAGGAATAGGTCCATGCGGACGACCATTGTGTTGTTCAAGTTGGATGACTAACTTCATATCGGTAGCGACAAGCGCAGCTCGTTTTCAAGACATTTCCATGAACCCTCAAAAGTTAGCCGGACAATGTGCTAAGTTAAAATGCTGTCTTAATTTTGAAGTTGACACATACGCCGAAGCGGTAAAACGTATGCCTGGAAAAGAGATACGTCTTGAAACTGCCGATGCAACATACTACCATTTCAAAACCGACATTTTCAAACGAGAAATTACATATTCTACCGACAAATCAATTCCCGCCAATTTGGTTACAATTGACTCACAACGAGCTTTTGAAATCATTGCAATGAACAAAAATGGAGAAAAGCCATTAAAACTGCAACGAGAGGGAGACGAAACACCTAAGAAACAAGTCAATGAATTTGGTGATATTGTTGGTCAGGACAGTTTGACTCGTTTTGACAAAAAAAAGAAAAAAAAGAAAAACGGAAAAGGTCAACACAAAGAAGCAAGCCCGACAAACTTTAATAATGAAGAGCAACGGCATAAGAAAGAAACTGAGCCCAAACGCAATATAAACGGAGAACGCCAACTTAAACGCAAAAACAACCATAATCACGAAAATCAAACAGATGCGTAACTTATGCTTCATACTACTTACATTATTGTGCTTGGGAGCGTGCGCTCCCGGGCACAATGATTATAGTGAGTATATAGATATTCCTATTGATGGGTGGAAATATGGCGACACTTTAAAATATTATCCCGACACTCACGACTCCATAACCTATGGTGAATTACAAATTATAATTCGCCATTCCAACGCATATATTTATAGCAATCTATGGCTTGAAATTCGGCATTTCAACGGAGACTCAATACGACTTGACACTGTAAATATCGAAATGGCAGATGTGTATGGGCGATGGTATGGGAATGGCATTGGAGCAAATTTTCAATATGCGCTTACTGTTTCAAATAATATAACTCTATATAGAAATAAACCCATAATGATTAACCACATCATGAGAGCTGACAAACTCTCTGGAATAGAACAAATCGGTTTTTCGTTTAATGGAATTGAATCTGACAGTGTAAATTTATTATGACAACGTGCATTGATAGTATTATTTTTGACATGGACGGCACCCTATGGGATGCAGTGGACTCATATTGCAGGATATGGGACATCACATTTTCTCAAATGGGAAAAACTCAAATTGTAGGTCGTCAAGAATTATTGGAATGCATGGGTTTACCAATCGATGAAATTTTCCATAAGATTGTGAAAGTTGATGTCGATGAACAAAAATATTTGGCATTACTCGATAAAAATGAGCGTGAAATGATGCCTATTTTAGGTGGAGAGCTTTACAATGGCGTTTTTGAGGGTATAAAATTACTTTCAACTAAATATAAACTATATATGGTTAGCAATTGTGGTGCCGATGGATTAAATAACTTTTTATCATTCACAAAACTCAAACCATATTTCAGTGATACTTTGACTCATGGCGAAACGATGTTGTCAAAAACCGACAACATCAAACTTTTAATTTCACGACATAATATAAAAAATGCCGTATATGTTGGTGACACCCAAGGAGATTGCAATGCAGCACACAATGCAGGCATTCCAATGGTATTTGCCAAATATGGATTCGGTAAATGTGAAAATGCAGATTATGAAATAGAATCATTCCCTCAATTATTAGATTTGTTTTACAAGAAACTTTATGAATAATACGCTATCTATTGTATGGAAAATTTATTGCAAATAACTTCTTCTGAAGCAACAATCAGAATAAACGGCATTAAATCATTAATGCAAAAAATAGATCTAGACGCTGTCTTAATCAGCGATAATGCAAATAAATTTTACGTTTCGGGACGAGTATATAATGGATACGCATATATAACAGCCAATGGGAATGCTATACATTTTATTCGTCGCCCGGTAGAGCTTTCGGGAGATAATGTTGAATACATTCATAAACCAGAAAACATTACCGAAATATTAAGATCAAAAGGCATATCACTTCCTTCTTCGTTAGGATTGGAACTCGACTTAGCTCCATATTCGGTAGTGCAGCGAATTGCAAAAATCTTCCCCGACACAAAAATTGTCAATGCTTCGGGAATCATGCGTCAAGCTCGCTCAATAAAAAGCGAATATGAAATTGAATTACTAAAGCTATCGGGGATAAAACATGCCCAATCCTACAGCCAAATTCGTGATATTTACACTCCAAACATGACCGATCTTGAATTTCAAGTCGAAATAGAACGTATTTCACGATTAAATGGCTGTTTAGGTCAATTCCGCATTAGTGGCGATTCAATGGAAATATACATGGGAAATGTAATTTGTGGCGATAATGCCGACAACCCGTCACCATACGACTTTGCTATGGGTGGAGCAGGAATACACCCATCGCTTCCGGTTGGATGCAATGGAACAAAAATAAAACCCAATATGGCTATTATGGTCGATGTAAACGGCAATTACACCGGATATACAACCGATATGTCAAGAGTTTTTTCGGTAGGTTCACTTGATGAACTTTCAATAAAAGCTCATAAATGCTCTTGTCACATCTGCCAAGAGCTTTCAGCAATGGGCAAACCTGGTATTGAAGCCAAAGCTCTATATGACAAAGCCATAGAGATTGTTACAGAAAACGAATTAGGACACATATTTATGGGTCATCGCCAAAAAGCCGGGTTCATTGGTCATGGCGTTGGCATTGAGATTAACGAATCACCTGTAATTGCACCTCGCAGTCGCGACATTCTCGCTATTGGCAACGTCATTGCACTCGAACCTAAATTTGTTATTCCGGGTATTGGTGCTGTTGGAATTGAGAATACATATATCGTTACTCCAAACGGAATGGAATGTATAACCCTTGCTCCTGAAGAAATTATTAGTCTTGATTAAAAAACAACAAAAAATTAAATGCATCCTATTGCCACTAAAATAGACAAACCTATTTTCCACCTTGTAGGAAATGTCGCCGATAGTCTCAATCGCGATTGTTATGCGGTGGGAGGCTATGTTCGCGATTTATTTCTTAATCGAACATCTAAAGATATTGATTTCGTCACCGTCGGAAGTGGCATTGAGGTTGCTCAAGGTACAGCAAAAGCACTCGGTCGCAAAGCACATCTCAACATTTTTCAAAACTTTGGCACAGCACAAGTTAAATGTCTCGATTTAGAGCTTGAATTTGTTGGTGCTCGCCGCGAATCTTATCGTCGTGACTCCCGCAAACCTATTGTTGAAGACGGCACTTTAGAAGATGATATTTCTCGGCGCGATTTCACAATCAACGCCATGGCATTGTGTGTTAACGCAAATCGTTTTGGAGAATTGATTGACTTCTATGATGGAGTAGGCGATTTAGAACGAAAATTAATTCGCACTCCACTCGACCCCGACATCACTTTTAGCGATGACCCATTGCGAATGATGCGGGCTATTCGTTTTGCAACACAACTTAACTTCACTATATATACCGAGACACTTGATGCAATAGCACGAAATGCCGAACGCATAAACATTATATCAAAAGAACGTATTGCCGACGAGCTGATGAAAATAATGGCATCACCCCGTCCATCTATCGGCTGGATTTTGCTCAAAAAAACAGGACTGCTAAAACTAATATTCCCTCAACTTGCTTCAATGGCAGGAGTAGAAATAGTAAACGGACGTGGTCACAAAGACAATTTCTATCACACAATGGAAGTGCTTGATAATGTTGCACAAAAAAGTAATAATGTGTGGTTACGTTGGGGAGCATTAATGCACGATATTGGAAAACCTCGCACAAAAGTTTGGGACGATAAAATTGGATGGACTTTCCACAACCACAATTTCATTGGGGCAAAAATGATTCCACGCATTTTCCAAAGTCTAAAACTTCCCCTCAACGAAAAGATGAAATATGTGCAAAAGTTAGTGGAACTTCACATGCGCCCTATCGCTCTTGTTGAAGATGTTGTCACCGATTCGGCCGTTCGCCGATTACTATTTGATGCAGGAGATGATATTGAAGATTTAATGACACTTTGCGAAGCCGACATTACATCTAAAAACGAAGAAAAAGTGAAACGCTTTCTCGAGAATTTCATTCTTGTACGACAAAAAATGAAAGAACTTGAAGAACGAGATCGCATTCGCAATTTCCAACCGCCCATTGATGGCGACGAAATAATGAAACTATTCAATCTTCCTCCATGTCGCGAAGTTGGCGAATTAAAAGCAAAAATAAAAGACGCCATTCTCGATGGGATAATCCCCAACGAGCACGATGACGCTTATAACTATATGCTTGCCTGTGCTAAAGAAATGGGGTTAGAACAAATATTATAGTCGTTTTATAAAATCTCAATTATATAAATTCTATTTTCAGTAAATTTTATTTGGCTGAAAACGGAATTGTTCGTAATTTTGAAATAATTATTGCAAACGACTAATTATGAACCGATTTTATTTATTTGCCATAATTTTTATTTTTTCACTTTGCGCCAATGCAATAACACTTGAACAAGCAAAAGCGCTATATAAAAAAGGGGAATACAACGAAGCGTACCCGACATTCAACGAAGCTTTGGCAAAATCGCCTAAAGATGCCGCTCTCAATCAATGGACCGGAGTATGTCTTTATCACATGAGACAATATGATAAAGCTATACCCTTATTAAAATATGCCGATTCTAAATCTATAACAGAAGCGCCTCATTACTTAGCGTTAATTGCATATAAGCAATATCGTTTTGACGATGCAATACTTTATCTTGATAAATATAAAACCTCATTAGAAGAGTCAGGCACAGATATTCCCAATTCTATTGATTTATTATACACCAAAGCTATTAACGCAAAAAATATGCTTGAACGTGTGGAAAATATTCAAATTATTGATAGTATCAATGTCGATTCTGATTCGTTTTTTAAATTTTATAAAATTTCACAAGAAAGCGGTTCTCTAAATTCGGTATCAATACTGCCAACACAATTCCCTTCCACTCAAAATACTATTGTTTATCAACCTCAAAGCAAAACCCAAATGGTATGGGCAATGAATGATTCTTTAGGACAATCAAAGCTCGTCTCATCGGCATTATTATCAAATAACACATGGGAAATGCCTCACTTTTTAGGTGAAGCACTTAATAAAATTGGCAATGCCAATTATCCGTATATAATGCCCGATGGCATCACATTATATTTTGCGTGCGATGGAGAAAATTCTATAGGTGGATATGATATTTTCAATTCGCGTCGTGACGAAAATGGCTATCTGCAGCCACAAAACATAGGAATGCCATATAATTCACCTGCAAATGATTATATGTTTGTTCTCGATGAAATAACCGGCATTGGATGGTGGGCATCTGACCGTAACAATATCGAAGGAAAAGTTACAATATATTTATTTATTCCTAACGAGGTAAGAAAAAACTATAACCCCAACAATCCCAATATTATTAATATTGCAAAAATCAATTCAATAAAAGACACCTGGGAAGAAAATATTAATTATAATGACATTTTAAATCAATTAAAATCTCTTAATGAAACAGAATACACTACCGACAATTCTGCTTTTTCTCTAACCTTACCTAATGGCGACATATACACTCAGTTTTCCGATTTCAAAAATCAGGAAGCGGCTATTGCCATGCAAGAATATATTGACGCTGAAGAAGATAAGATCAACAAAAAGCAACATTTGCAAAAACTTCGACAAGATTATGCCAATGGCAATAGAAGCATTGCTGACGAGATTCTTTCACTTGAAAAATATCTTATAGATTGTGATTTTGAGATAACAAGACTTAGGAATATTGTGATAACCATTGAATCATCAACATCAGATAACAAAATTAACAATATAAAATAACATTATTATGCAATTTACTTCATTAACATTAGCAATTATCATTGGCGTAGCCTTTGTTTTGCTAAGTATTTTCTTTTATTATGTGCCATTCTTTTTATGGATTTCGGCACGAGTGAGCGGTGTGCGCATCTCACTTATCCAACTATTCTTGATGCGTATTCGTCAAGTTCCCGCATCAATAATTGTAAGAGCAATGATTGAAGCTCACAAAGCCGGGCTACAAGATGTTACTCGCGACGATCTTGAAGCTCACTTTCTTGCCGGCGGTAATGTGGAAAAAGTGGTGCATGCTCTTGTTTCTGCCGTAAAAGCCAACATTGATCTTGGTTTTAAGATGGCTACTGCCATAGACCTTGCCGGTCGAGATGTATTTCAAGCCGTACAAATGTCGGTTAATCCAAAAGTAATCGACACTCCTCCGGTTACTGCAGTTGCAAAAGACGGTATCCAGCTTATTGCCAAAGCTCGTGTTACTGTTCGTGCCAACATTCGTCAACTCGTGGGTGGAGCCGGAGAAGATACTGTTCTTGCTCGTGTAGGCGAAGGTATCGTTTCTTCAATAGGTTCTTCAGTGAGTCACAAAGAAGTACTTGAAAATCCCGACTCAATTTCTAAATTGGTATTACGAAAAGGTCTCGACTCGGGTACTGCTTTTGAAATTTTATCAATCGACATTGCCGACATTGATATAGGTAAAAACATTGGTGCCGCTCTTCAAATCGACCAAGCGCAAGCCGACAAAAACATAGCGCAAGCCAAAGCCGAAGAACGCCGTGCAATGGCTATCGCTCTCGAACAAGAAATGATTGCAAAAGCACAAGAAGCCCGCGCTCGAGTTATCGAAGCCGAAGCCGAGTTACCTCGTGCTATGGCAGAAGCTTTTATAAATGGAAACCTTGGCATAATGGACTACTACCGTATGAAAAATATGGAAGCCGACACCAATATGAGAGAAACCATAGCAAGACCTTCAATCGCCTCTCCTGCAACCCCATCAAAAAACAAATAAATAATATTATAACCTAATAAAATGACTTCTTTTTTAATCGCTCTTGCAGTATTGATTGGCGGGTATTTTATTTATGGTCTCTTTGTCGAAAAAATATTCGGCATTGATTCAAAACGCAAAACTCCCGCCTACACCATGCGCGATAATGTTGACTATATGCCACTTCCCACATGGAAAGTGTTTCTAATTCAGTTTCTCAACATTGCCGGATTGGGGCCTATCTTTGGTGCCATTATGGGTGTTATGTTTGGTCCGGCTGCATTCATTTGGATTGTTGTCGGGACAATCTTTGCCGGTGCGGTTCATGATTTCATTTCAGGTGCAATATCTATCCGTGCCCGTGGAATGTCGTTGCCCGAAATTGTGGGCAACGAATTGGGCACCGGAATTAAACAAGTGATGCGAGTGTTCTCACTCGTATTAATGATATTAGTGGGAGCTGTTTTCGTGAGTCAACCTGCCGACCTCATTGCAGGCATGACACCCGAATCGCTCGACCGTGTATTTTGGGTTATTGTAATATTTATATATTACATGCTTGCCACGTTATTGCCTATTGACAAACTTATCGGGAACCTATATCCGGTATTTGGCTTTGCGCTTTTGTTCATGGCGGTAGGTATTTTAGGTGTTCTCATCTTTGGTGAATCAACATTAAATCTTGATTTCACTCAAGGGCTACAAAGTCAACACCCCAAGGAATTGCCTATCTTCCCCATGATGTTTGTTTCGATTGCTTGCGGTGCTATATCGGGCTTCCATGCCACTCAATCACCATTGATGGCTCGTTGCCTTAAAAACGAGAAACTTGCACGCCCGGTCTTCTATGGAGCTATGGTCGCCGAAGGTATTGTTGCCTTGATTTGGGCGGCAGCCGCAATTGCTTTTACTGGTGGTTATGACCAATTAGCTACATATATGGCTGAACATAATAATAGTGCCGGTGCTCTCGTAAACGATATTTCAATATCTTGGTTAGGCTCATTTGGTGGCATTTTGGCTCTACTTGGTGTTGTTGCCGCTCCTATCTCCTCGGGCGACACTGCATTGCGTAGTGCCCGACTAATCGCTGCCGATTTCCTTCATTATGACCAATCAAGCATCGCTAAACGACTCATAATTTCAGTACCCATCTTTGCCGCAGCATTTGGCATTATGATGATTGATTTCTCGGTTTTGTGGCGTTATTTTGCATGGTGTAACCAAACTCTTGCCGTCTTCACACTTTGGGCTGTTACTGTTTACCTTGCCCGACATAAGAAAATATATATCATCACCCTCATTCCTGCAATGTTTATGACAGCCGTGAGCGTGTCGTATATTCTTTTTGCACCAACTCCCGAAGGTTTCGGGTTGAGTTATCCCATTGCAGTGGGGGCAGGTGTGGCAATGGCTATAATATTCCTTGGTCTATTTTGCTTCTACATGAAACGAATCAATAGCGGCAAACTCTCTCGCGAATTTGAATATTAATGGACTTCCTTGCCACAATAGCCGATAGCGAGCTATATAATTTCCATTCGCACACTCAATTTTGCGATGGGCGTGCGTCAATGGAAATGTTTGCACGCGAAGTTGTGGCACAAGGATTCTCCCATTACGGTTTCTCTCCACACTCTCCCATTCCCATTGAGTCATCATGCAATATGCTCAAAGTTGACGTGCCTGTTTATCTTGAAGAGGTCAACCACATCAAAGATGAATATGGCGACAAAACGAATTTCTATGCCTCAATGGAAATTGACTACCTTGGCAAAGATTGGGGTCCCTCGCACGAATATTTCCAAACCCTACCACTCGACTACCGCATAGGTTCGGTGCATTTCATTCCTTCGCAAAAGGGTGAGATGGTTGATGTAGATGGTAGCCACGAAAATTTCGACCGCAAAATGAGTCGATACTTCGCCGGCGATATTCGTTATGTTGTTGAAACATTCTATGCTCAATCAATCGAGATGGTCTGTGCCGGAGGATTTGACCTCATTGGTCACTTCGACAAGATAGGCAACAACGCATCACACTATTGCCCGGACATCGAAGATGAACCGTGGTATCAAGCACTCGTCACCGAACTAATCGACTCGATAATCGCAAAAAAACTCACAATAGAAATCAACACCAAAGCATGTGATAAGCACAACCGTTTCTTCCCTCACTCCCGCTACTGGAAACGCCTCATCAACGCCCAAGTGCCTATCATCATCAACTCCGACGCCCACTACCCCCACCTCATCAACGCAAATCGAGAGATAGCATTAGAGCAACTAAAGAACATACAAAAATAGCCTTGCGTTTTATTCGCAAGGCTATTTTTATTTTATTATATCAGCACATCTAATGCTATAGTAACATCTCTGCGATTAATATCGCTTAAAATAAAAAATTTCATCATCTGGTTCTCCTTCAAAATGAACTACTAATGAATTAATATCCAATGACCGAATTTCCATTTCTAAAACATCTTCTCCTTGTTTATAAAGATAAACTATATCACCATTTTTAGACCAACTAATATTGTCTAAATTTTCAGTCATACCATTTTCATTATTACCCCACATTTTGGCAGTACCATCTTGAAAAATACTAAAATTAATTTCCATACTCCCTTTATTAGTAGTTATATTTGTTTTCCAATTACCAATAATTGATGGTTCTGAATTTTGGGATGTTATTATTTGATTTAATTTATTTGTAAATTGCTCACAACTTGTCATAGTTAAAGCAAATAAAAATAAAAATATTATTTTCCTCATATTCAATTAAGTTTAATTATATGAATCTATTTTATTCCCAATCCTCTATTTCTTCATCGTCCTCATCATAATCATAGTTGAGGTCGTCATCGGTTGTGTATTGTGGTGGTTCGTTGTCGAAGTCGCTACAACGGCAGAGGCCGTCATCACATCTCCCACAAGTACATTCAAGATAATCGTTCAACTCGTCCATAACAATCATTGCACGAAAAAAATATCCAATTTTTATTTTAAGTTATTAGTTTAATACACTGCGACTTGTGATGTGGCAAGGGAGTGCATTGATTTAGGCACTGAGGCTTGCACTTCCTCTACGATGGCTTGCATGATTGTGTGGCGAATGAAGTTCTTGTTGGTGATTGCCACGAGGTGACGTGTGGGAATGGGTATGGCAAACGGCCGCACAAGGTCTTTTTGACATTCGCTTAATTGTTGTGCCGCCATCCATGGGATAAACGTAACGCCACAGCCACTTTCAACCATGCGCATAAAGGTCTCTATACTGCCAAGGCTATAGGTCATCTGGCTTTGTTGTGCCGACTTTATTTGGCAATATTTCACCATTTGATCGCGGAAACAATGCCCTTCATCAAGCAACCATAATTGATGATTTTGAAGGTCGCTACTTTTCACCAACTGTTTTTCATATAAAGGACATGATTTTGACACATAAGCCATATATTGCTCATAAAAGAGATGTGAGATATTGTATTCGTCCAAATCCTCAATATCGGCGAGAATACCGGCATCAATATCCCCTGATAGCAACGCTCTTTTAATCTCATGCGTTTTCAATTCGGCTATGCGAAGTTCCAATTTAGGATATTTCTGTGTCAAAGTGGAGATAAATCGTGGCAACAAATAAGGTGCAATCGTGGGCAGCACCCCAAGTGTAAATTTTCCGCAAACCTCTTGTTTTTGCTCTTGAACGATATTTTTTATCTGTTCTGCTTGAACAAGAACCTCTTTTACTTGTTTAATTACTAAGATGCCGGCTGCGGTGGGAGCAATGGGTTGTTGTGAACGGTTGAAAATTTTCACTTCGAGTTCATCTTCAAGTTTCTGAATCATCGCACTCAATGTGGGTTGAGTCACATTGCAATACTCGGCAGCCTTGGTGAAATGGCGAAATTTTTCAAGCGCCACGATATATTCAAATTGTTGTAAAGTCATGACAAACAGATTTTTATCCTACATTATTAATTCTATCAATAACACGATAGATTTCATCGGTTGCAAAGAGCAACTCCAATTTATACCTTTGTAATGCAAAGGAAAGAAAAAATATTAACAACTCAAAAAATTATAGATATGAAAACTTTAAATTACATCAACATCAATGAAAATAGTGCTAACGCAGTAGTTAACTCTCTCAACCAACTCTTAGCCGATTTCCAAGTACATTACACCAACCTTCGTGGCATACACTGGCACATTCAAGGTCGCGGATTTTTTATCCTTCACGAAAAATTTGAAAGCCTCTACGACGGAATGGCAGCAAAAATCGACGAAGTGGCTGAACGCATCTTGATGCTCGGCGGAGTTCCCGAAAACCGTTTCAGCGAATATCTCAAAGTAGCTAAATTGCCCGAAGCAACCGGTATCACTTGCGGCGACGGAGCAGTGAAACATGTGCTCGACTCTTACAAATACCTCATCGCTCTTGAAAAAGACGCATTGAAAGTAGCAGAGGAGGCTCACGATGTAGTTACTGCCGATATGCTTACCGGATATATCGCCGAACAAGAAAAAATGGTGTGGATGCTCGTAGCTTTCAGCACACACAACTGCAACAAATAACATAAACTCTCACCAACCAAACTCAGGTTATTTATCAATAAATATCAATTATTAACAATGTGTGCGATGCAGAATTTGTATCGCACATTCTATTTTATAAACAAGCGACCGCTCCCTCACTTCAAATGTAATAATTTTTCAACGTTATCAACATTTTATTACAAGCAAATTCGTTTCTTTTGCGTAAATTTGCACTTTGAACATTCTTTATATTAATGACAAAACCTAATGAGCATCATAATACTTGGAATAGAATCTTCGTGTGATGACACAAGTGCAGCAATAATCAAAGACGGGCTACTTTTGTCGAATGTAATTGCCAGCCAAAAAGTTCATGAAGAATATGGCGGAGTGGTACCGGAATTGGCATCGCGTGCACATCAACAAAATATCGTTCCGGTTGTTGACTCAGCAATAAAACGTGCGGGAATCGACAAAAAGGATATTAGTGCCATAGCTTTTACTCGCGGACCGGGATTATTAGGGTCATTACTTGTAGGCACATCATTTGCCAAAGGGTTATCGCTTGGGCTTCGCATTCCTATCGTTGATGTAAATCACCTTCACGGCCATGTGTTATCGCATTTTATTCGCCAAAAACAAGATGACATTGTTCCCGAATACCCATTTCTATGCCTATTAATTTCAGGAGGGAACTCCCAAATAATATTAGTCAAGGGATATAATGACATGGAAGTCTTAGGACAAACCATTGATGACGCTGCCGGTGAAGCTTTTGATAAATGTGCAAAAGTCATGGGACTGCCATATCCGGGAGGTCCACACATCGATCGTCTCGCCAAAGAAGGTGATTCTTCTCGATTTAAATTTGCCAAACCTCATATCCCAGGTTATAATTACAGTTTTAGCGGATTGAAAACATCTTTCTTATACACATTGCGCGATGCAAAGAAACTAAATCCCAATTTCATTGAAGAAAACATGACCGATTTAGCGGCATCACTACAAAAAACAATAATTGACATACTACTTGACAAACTAAAAAAAGCCGTTGAGGCTACCGGTGTGAAACAGGTTGCTATAGGTGGGGGGGTATCAGCTAATTCAGGTGTGCGTCAAGCCATCGCTGATTTTTGCGACAAACGCGGCATCAAAGCATTTATCCCTGAACGAGCTTTTACTACCGATAATGCCGCAATGGTAGCAATTGCCGGATATTATAAATATCTCTCAGGCGATTTTTGCCACTACGACGAAGTCCCATTTGCTCGAACTACCATCTAACATAATTGAGCTCCCCACAATATATTACTATATTATGGGGAGCTAATATATAAAATTATGTTTTTCTTACAATGTAAGAGCTATATTATGCTCTTCGGCGATACGTCGCATATTTAAAATCGCATACCTCATACGCCCAAGAGCTGTATTAATACTAACTTGTGTGGCATCGGCAATTTCTTTAAAACTCATGTTGCGATAATAACGCATAATCAGAACCTCACGTTGTGATTCGGGCAAAGCCTTGATTATTCTTTTTATATCCTTGTGAATTTGATTTACCACCATTACGTCCTCAATATTCTCTTCACATAAATCTTTCCGATTAAGAAAATTTGCATCCTCCTCATCGGTTGAGACTGTATTTTCTGATTTTTCTTGACGATAATGATCAATAATGAGATTATGGGCAATGCGAGTTATCCATGCCGAAAATTTACCGCTTTCAGAATAACGACCTTGCTTAATGGTCATAATTGCTTTTACAAATGTTTCCTGAAATATATCTTCGGCTAAATCGTGAATTTTTACAATATGTAATATATAAGAGAATACACGAGACTGATGACGATTAAGAAGGACATCAAATGCCTCATTATTTCCTTTAGCATACATTGCTACCAATAAATCATCGGTAAGCGTTTTTAATTTTTGCATTATAACTCAGTTTTATGATTTGAGTAGAGATATGCTATAGGCAAAAATGTTTTAAGATTAATGATTAGTTTTTCAATATTACGCAACAAAAATAGCAATCTTTATTCAATAGCACAAAAAAGATACTTTAAATTTATTTTTTTTAACACTACTTACACAATAACTCACAATATCATTGTTAATCATCCGCCTTTATTTAAGAAATAAAAAAATAAAATTTCATATATAATAAAATTTAGCATTACTGCGTTAAAACAATATATTATAAAATATTTTTGCCTATGAAGATAAACTCTACCCAAATCACAACAATTAATGCATCGAAAGAGGTCAACAAACAAAACATAATGCCAAGTAAATTGACCATCAATTTCATCAAACAATTTGCTCGAAGCTATAATCATAATCACAAATTACACCCCTCTTTTGATGGTATCATTGTAAACTAAAAAAGCCCCTAAATCCGAGGGGCTTTTTTAGTCGTTTATTATTCCATTAACTTGCGATAACGGCGCCGTGGCAATTCTTTTCCTCCATTATGGGCTTTTTTAAATTCCTCATAATCTGAATATGACCCTTCATAATATACCACCTCACCATCTCCCTCAAATGAAAGGATGTGAGTACAAATGCGGTCGAGGAACCAACGGTCGTGACTCACAACTACTGCACAGCCGGCAAAGTCATCAAGACCTTCTTCAAGCGCACGAAGCGTGTTCACGTCAATATCATTGGTAGGTTCGTCGAGGAGCAATACATTTCCTTCCTCTTTCAATGCCATTGCAAGGTGCAAACGATTTCGTTCACCACCCGAAAGCACTCCGATTTTCTTCTCTTGATCGGCTCCTGAGAAATTGAATTTTGAGAGATATGCACGAGCGTTAACATCACGTCCTCCCATACGGAACGACTCAACGCCTTGTGAAATCACTTCATACACCGATTTTTCGGGAAGAAGATCATGGTGAGTTTGGTCAACGTAAGCTATTTTTACCGTTTCGCCCACATCAAATGTACCGGCATCGGGTGTTTCCTGTCCCATAATCAAACGGAACAAAGTTGTTTTACCTGCACCATTAGGACCAATCACCCCCACGATACCATTAGGAGGCAATGAGAAGTTGAGGTCTTTAAACAATTGTTTTTTGCCGTATGCTTTCGCCAACGACGAAGCCTCAATCACCTTGTTACCAAGACGAGGTCCATTAGGAATAAATATTTCAAGACGTTCTTCACGTTCTTTTTGGTCTTCGTTTAACAAGCGGTCATAAGATGAAAGACGTGCTTTACCTTTGGCTTGACGAGCCTTAGGTGCCATGCGCACCCACTCAAGCTCGCGTTCAAGAGTTTTGCGACGTTTGCTCGCTTGTTTTTCTTCTTGAGCCATACGCTTAGTTTTTTGGTCAAGCCAAGAAGAGTAGTTCCCCTTCCAAGGTATTCCTTCTCCACGGTCAAGTTCAAGAATCCAACCTGCCACATGATCGAGGAAATAACGGTCGTGAGTAATGGCAATTACCGTACCGGGATATTGTTGAAGGTGTTGCTCAAGCCAATCGATTGACTCGGCATCAAGGTGGTTGGTAGGCTCATCAAGCAACAACACATCGGGCTGCTGCAACAACAAGCGACAAAGAGCAACACGGCGACGTTCACCACCCGAAAGAGTTCCGATTGTTTGGTCATCGGGAGGACATTGAAGAGCATCCATCGCACGTTCAAGTTTGCTATCGATATTCCATGCATCAGCAGCATCAAGTTTATCTTGTAATTCTGCTTGACGAGCAATAAGGGCATCCATTTTATCAGGGTCATCAAGCACATCGGGGTCACCAAAAGCAGCATTTACCTCATCAAATTCGGCAAGAAGATCCATAATCGGTTGCACACCTTCACGCACCACTTCAATTACGGTTTTATCAGCGTCAAGTTGTGGTTCTTGTTCAAGATATCCAACAGAATATCCGGGTGAAAACACAACCTCGCCCTGATAGCTCTTATCAATCCCGGCAATAATTTTCAACAATGATGATTTACCCGAACCATTCAAACCTATAATGCCAATCTTGGCTCCATAGAAAAACGATAGGTAAATATTTTTAAGCACTTGTTTTTGGGGAGGATAAATCTTGCTCACTCCCACCATCGAGAATATTACTTTTTTGTCGTCAGCCATAATTTATGATATTAATTCAAAACAAAGATAATTGTTGGGGACTCATCAATTGTGGTTTATTTAAGTTATACTTTTTACACACAATATTTAATGCGTTATCTAAATCAATGCGCATTAATAATTCTTTATTTATTACTCTTTTTGCGTCAAGAAACATCAATGAATGTAGAAATCTTCTAACTTTCTCATCATTTAATGTGCGGAACACGGCAATCGCATCACCGACATCGTCAAAGCCAATCATATAACAGGTGTCATCAAGCATCACAGGCTTGCCTTCAATTAGCCCAACAAACGAGAATTTAGCGTGTTTATATAGACCTGAGATGATTACTTTATATCGTTTAAATGAATAATCTCCTATCCCAAATATAGAAAACCGCGGACGCTTCTCATATATTATACTCTTTCGTGCGTCTAACTTATCTGCATGCTGTAACAAATATTGATAAGCTTTCGGATATGAGTATTTCAACTGTTCGGTGTCTTGAGAAGTATTATGCTGAGGAATTATGACATAACGCGTTGTGCTCGTAATCTCCTTTCCATCGACATCTGAGCTCTTTAACAACGGATAAACTATACTATCTTCTATGTCTACAACATCACCAAAACCATTAAAATAGATGCCGTCTTTTTTTGTCAGTTCCATAACCTTAGCACAATCGTGTTTTATCCCCGACCACCATTGCAATTGACAACAACCATCTAAATCGCCATTATATTCGCTGACGTTTGAGACAAATTTATTGTTTATCCAACCATATTTATATAATTCTGTTTTCGTATAGAAATCAATAACTTGGCATTGCGGCGAAACAAGTGTATTGATCTTTGCCAACATTAAACTCGCATCAACCGTTGCTCCAAATTCTTTTTTTGCATCAATATTATATTGCATCAACGACACATTACAATTGTGACTTGAACATTGTTCGTATACAATATTCCGTATAACACTATTTTTTAGCAGAAGCGCAAGTGTTAGGTTTTCATCGTGTAGCCCACTGATAAATTTACGACACACTGCTTCGGCTATGTCAAACCCCCCCCTCCCGGTTATAGCATCAATACCTTTCAAATGCTTATAATTAGTTTTATTAGGCAAATTTTTTCCATCAATTCGTCCTAATTTACTATTAGTAACCCAAGGTGGATTTCCCAACACCAATATCTGTTTACCTTTAATTTGAGACCGAATACATTTCAAATCAAAGTTGAAAATGTTATCGGCAATTAATTCTATTTTTACATTATTAATCTCGCGCAATTTGAGTTCTACTGATAGCGTATTTAAATATGCTTTATTAATTTCTATTCCATATATGCATTCAATACCATCAAAAACATCTAATGCCGCAAGAATAAAGTTTCCGATACCACAAGTAGGTTCTATAATAACCTGAGGATTAAAGCCTTCATCTTTTAGCAAACGACAAACATCGACAGCCAAATTGTAATTTGTCTGCCAATCACCATATTCAAGTTTCTGGCATTTTATATGCGTATCCTGATTTGTCATTTCTTTAAAACAGATATTATTCCATCAACTGTCTCAGGCAATGTTATTACTCTTCGATATTGCAATCTCCATTGCAAAGCATTAGAAATAGTAAGATATCCAATTTGTGGTGGATTAACACATATATCCTCAGCCATTTTCATTAAAGAAACTTCATCAGCGGGAATATTATGATCAATCAAATAGGCGAATACATCATCAACATTGCCATTATTGTCAATAATAGCCTTTAACCCTGTTGTCATTTGGAAATCAGCAGTTCTGTATTTGTCTACATATACGCAATCCAAGATGTCCAACATCGCCTTTTTCGTTTGGGGATTATCATACTTTTGGTAAACAAATATTATTAAGTTATATCCTAACCCATAAATTTTCTGTTTGCTATCTTTAAATGGACAACTCGATTGAGGTTGTTTAATTGATGTTACTTTTATGTCAGTATTAACTGAAGGCAAATCTAATCCATTTGCTGAGCTCCCCATATCAACATCATATCTTTCGGACAAATAACTCTGAAAACGATGTTCTACAAAAGTTCCAACAGCTTTGCCATCAGTAGCACCAAACAGTTCCTCAAAATATACACCACTGAACTCCTTACAAAATGCAGCGGCCTCCAATATTAACATTTGAGTTGTTAATTTCGGTTTCATGGTTGTTATTTTTTCTTTTTGGGTGCATAACGCACTTGATAATCGCATCGAATTTTACCCTCAATAATATTATTGAGTTTCCCACGAATCAATTGCTTGCGAATCAACGACACATGGTCGATATATAATTTACCTTCGAGGTGGTCGCATTCATGTTGAACGATGCGAGCAAGGAACCCTCTTATTTCTTCTTCATGAGGTTCGAAATTCTCATCAATCCAACGAAGACGAATATGCTCTACTCGTGACACATTCTCCGACAACCCGGGGAGACTCAAACAACCTTCTCCACGCGTAACCGACTCTCCTTCAAGAACCTCAATTTCAGGATTTATAAGTGTTAGTTTTCGACCGGCACATTCAGGAAAATTTTCAGCCACTGGATCTGCATCAATAACTACTATTCGATCATTGCGACCAATTTGCGGTGCCGCCAACCCCACTCCCTCTGATGCATACATGGTTTCATACATATCATCAATAAGTTTTTTCAAATCGGGATAATCGGGCGTTATATCTCCCGAAACTTTACGAAGCACCGGGTGGCCATATAAATATACTGGTAATTTCATGTATTATATGTTTTACTTTGCAAATAATCATTTAATATTATCGTGGCCGATATTTCATCTACGATAGCTTTATCGCGTCGAGCCATCTTTTTCATACCACCATCAAGCATTGAGCGATGAGCAATCACTGAAGTAAAACGCTCGTCCCAAAATTCGATAGGGATATTAGGCAACTCTTTTCGCAGACGATTTATGCCCGGGGTGATATATTTCATCGACTCCGATTCTTCGCCACGCATTGTTGTGGGGTGTCCTACAATTATTTTATCAACAGGCTCGGTTGTCACATACTTTTTTATAAAATCAATCAACGTGTGCGTTGGGATTGTTGTCAATCCATTTGCCACGATACACAATGTATCGGTTACAGCAATACCGCAACGTTTTCGACCATAGTCTATTGATAATAATCGTCCCACAATGCAAAGTTAGTTATTTCGTCAATGATAGGCAACAATTTAAATTATTTTACCTCAAGCGAATCATAAAAATCATATAACGCCTTACGAACAATACGACAATCAAATCTCGAAGCGACCAATTCGCGTGCATTTACTGCCAATGACTTGCGATATTCTGAATCCACACACATTCTTTCCATCGCATCATATAACGCTTCAGCATTGCGAGGTGGCACTATCACACCATTTTCTCCAGGAATAATTATCTCATTGCACCCATTTATATCACTCACAATCGAAGGCAATCCCATTGCACCAGCTTCAATCACCACATTCGGAAAACCTTCGCGATAACTTGGAAAAGTCAACACGTCACTTGCCACCAACCATGGACGTACATCTGACTGCTCACCTACCGCATCTATCGATTTATGTGTATCTATTATCGCTTGCGTTTCAGGCGACAAAGGGTCGAGTTTTGGTTCTGATCTACCCACAAGCACCAATCGAGTTTGCGGATATTTTTCATTAAGTTTCACAAAGGCTTCAACAAGCTCGTGAATACCTTTATCGCGCACTAACCGTCCAATAAAAACAAATGTCAATATTCCATCTTTTCTTATCAGGCTTGCTTGCTCCTCGACATCTTGCGTGCGAACATAATGAGTCAAATCAATCCCACGTACATTACCATTAGCAAGCACATTAAGCGGTTTGCGTGTGATTTTTCCTTTTATTAAATCTTGCTTTACCCCATTCCCTTCAGGGATGATGCGAGTGGCACACGCACACAATATGCGGTCAGTCGTTTTTAAAATTGCCCTATTCAAACCGGTTGCGGTAGGCCACACCAATCCGGTAAAAGTATGTACCCTATTAGGCACTCGTGTCAACCAACCTGCCACCATACTCAACAACCCGGCTTTGGGTGTCATGCTATGAACCAACCATGGACGCTCCTTGAGAAAAAGTCGATATAATTGCCATAGTGACTTTATGTCGCGAATAATCGAAATACGTCGCTCCATCTTAACTGCAACCGTTCTCACTCCTTCTCTCTGTTCCACCACTTCTAATTCGGGTAATGGCGATGACACCGCTACCACCTCATAGGTTTCGTCCAACTCTCGAAGCATATCTTTGCAAAATGTATCCAAAGAGGTTGGCACAGTTGTCACTCTGATTATTTTTTTCTTTTTTTGCATACTATTTATGTGGTTTAACTATGCAAAAATAATAAATATCTCTTAATGATTTGTTACAATCAATAAATTTACATTACCTTTGTCTTTGAAAATAAGCATCAATGAATTTTAGCGGAATACTGAGATTAATTGTAATATTTTGTGGTGTGGCTTTTATTTGGAGTTGCAGTTCTACTAAACATGTACCCGAAGGGAAGTATCTCGTTGACAATGTATCAATTAAAGTAGAAGAAACAAAAGATGTCTCATCAACAGAATTGTATAATTATCTACGTCAAATACCCAACCACGAAGTTATTGGTTTTTTAAAACTGCAATTAGCCACATACAACCTATCCGGACGAGATTCGACAAAGGCATATAATAGATGGTTGAGAAAACTCGGGCAAGCTCCAGTTATATATAATCATCAATTAACCGATGCATCTGTCAAGCAATTACAACTTGCCATGATAAACAAGGGTTACTTAGACGCAACGGTCGATGTTGACACCATAGCATTTCCCAACAAGAAAAAAATAGACATAAAATATACCATAAAAGCAGGGAAACCCCACAAAGTCACACAAGTTTCATATAATATACCCGATACTATAATACGAAATATTGTGATGCATGACACGGCTCGTTTTTCGATTAAGCCAGGAAAACTATTAAATCGTGACAACCTTGACGCAGATAGAGCTTTAATATCTCAACAATTACGAAACCGTGGATATTACGCTTTCAACAAAGATTATATCTCATATATCGCCGACACAATAGCCGGTTCAAAAGATGTGAAATTAACAATGTCGTTAAACAACCCAACGTCAAAAAAAGACACAATCACAATAATAAACAAACATGAACCATATTTTATTCGCAACATATACATTGTAACCAACTATCAACCAATGTCGGATGATGATGATATTAATGCCATTAATTCAGACACAATCATATATAATGGCGTAAATTTTATATATGGAAAAGATAAGTATCTAAAACCAAAGGCTATAATTGAAAAATGCTTTATAATGCCGGGGGCACCATATAACGTATCTAACGTGGACCGCACCTACGAAGCACTTGCGCGCTTGGAAATCATCAAATATATTAATATTGAGATGAGACCTATAGGAAAAAATAACGACAAACAATGGCTTGACACATATATATATCTTTCCAGACGCAAAACGCAAGGTGTAACGGTCGAGGTTGAAGGTACTAATTCAGAAGGAGACTTTGGTTTTGGTTTAGGAATTACGCATCAGCATCACAATATCGCAAAAGGCTCTGAAGTTCTTACTACTAAATTTCGTATGGCATACGAAAATTTGTCAGGAAATCTTGATGGACTTATAAATGACCGTTATACTGAATTTGCAGGAGAAGTAGGCATCAAATTTCCCAAATTCAAAAGCCCATTCCTTTCTACCGGATTCAAACAACGCATGAAAGCGTCAACAGAATTTACACTTTCGTTCAACTATCAAGAACGACCTGAATACACTCGCATTATTGCCGGGGGGGCTTGGAAATACATTTGGTCTAATCGAAACAACACCGAACGAAGCACATTTGATTTTATCGACATTAACTATGTATATCTACCCAATAGCACAATAAATTTCATTGATGAGATTGAAAACCCTATTTTAAGATATAGTTACGAGGATCACTTCATAATGAAAACCGGATATACATATTACCATACTAACAAACGCACCACCACCGCAGCAGCACTCCAACGATACACTTTTCAGCCATCGGTTTACAGCATTAGAGCATCGGCTGAGTTTGCAGGGAATTTATTATATGCATTTTCATCTCTTACAAACCAACACAGAGAAAATGATGTTTACAAAATATTCGGCATACAATATTCACAATATTTTAAAAGCGAAATTGATTTCATGTATGCATTCAATTTCAATGCTCGACAGTCGCTTGCGTTTCATTTTGGAGCAGGAGTTGGCGTTCCATACGGGAACTCAGAAGTGTTGCCTTTTGAAAAACGGTTTTATGCCGGGGGGGCAAATGGAGTAAGAGGATGGGGAGTAAGAACCTTAGGCCCCGGGACATACGACTCCCAAAATTCTGTAACCAACTTCATCAATCAATGTGGTGACATTAGGTTGGACTTAAGTCTTGAATATAGAGCTAAACTATTTTGGCTTATTGAAGGAGCGTTTTTTATTGATGCCGGAAATATCTGGACAATACATGAATATGAGAATCAACCCGGTGGGAAGTTTAAATTCAATAATTTTTACAACGAGATTGCTCTTGCATACGGCATGGGAATACGTCTTGATTTTACATATTTCTTACTGCGTTTTGATTTAGGCATGAAAGCCCACAATCCAGCTATAAACCAAGAAAAATGGCCTATCCTAAATCCAAAATTCAGTAGAGATGCGTCATTCCACTTTTCAGTAGGATACCCATTCTAATGCATAATGCATAATTTCAACTTTTAATTTTCAACTCTACATGAAGTCTTTGGTAATATTTGATCTTGACGGCACACTCCTCAACACTATCGACGACCTTGGGGAGGCTGCCAACTATGCACTTTCTCAATGTGGTTACCCTATACATAGCATTTCATCATACCCCCTTTATGTTGGCAATGGAGTGACCAAACTTCTTGAACGCGTTCTTCCTAAAGAAGCACGAACATCTGAAAACATAGAGACCTTGCGAAAACACTTTATTGAATATTATAATCAACACGACTCCGTTAACACCACTCCCTATCAAGGAATTCCGGAAGTTCTCAAAGTATTAAGTCAACGAGGCATAAAACTTGCCGTTGCGTCTAACAAATATCACGAAGCTGTTGAGCGACTAATCAAACATTATTTCCCTAATGAAAATTGGGTTGCTATTGAAGGGCACAAAAATGGTTATCCGGTTAAACCTAACCCATCAATCGTTTTTGACATACTGCTCAAATCACCAACTCCCAAAAGGGAGATTTTATATGTAGGAGATTCAGGGGTAGATATGGAAACAGCTCGACGTGCTTGCGTTGATTCAGTGGGTGTTACATGGGGCTTCCGTTCGGTTGGCGAACTACGCGATCATTACGCCAATCACATCATAAACCACCCCGGCGAAATCTTAAACCTCATATAGCAATGAGACTTCGCATTTTATTCACTCTGCTTACGGCATTACTCGTCGTCACCGCTATAGGGCTTATTTCCATATCCTCTAAAATCAGCAATTACGCATTTTATATTGCTGAAGGATTTTTGACATTATGCATAGGTTTTTCTTGTTACTTCTACTTCAAAATAATGAAGCCCCTTAATGCTCTCAATACAGGTCTTGAGTTGCTTCGTGCTCAAGATTTCAGCAACCGTTTATCTCTTACTGGGCAAAAAGACACTGATCATATTGTTGAAATATTCAACCGAATGATTAATCAATTAAAATACGAGCGATTAAAAGTGCGAGAGCAAAACCACTTTCTCGATTTAATAATAAGCAATTCTCCGATGGGAGTAATCATTCTTAACTTTGACAATGAAATTACATCAATTAATAAATCAGCATTAACACATCTTGAACTTAAAACCAATCAAGATGTTACCAACAAAAATATTGGCACAATAAGCACTCCTCTTGCCAAACGCATAAACTCATTAGTCCAAGGCACAACTGAAACTATCCGAATTGGCAATGCAAAAATATTTCGTTGTTCTCGGCTATCTTTCATTGATCAAGGATTTCAACGACCTTTTATTCTCATTGAAAGTCTTACAGAAGAAGTCATGACTGCCGAGAAGAAAGCCTACGAGAGAGTTATTAGAATGATAGCTCATGAAGTAAACAACAGCGTTACCGGCGTTACTTCAATTCTTGATTCAATTAACAACATAAACTTTGCCAAAGACCAGTCAATTGATGTTTCTGATGCGATAACTATCTGCATTGAACGATGTTATGGATTAAGTAATTTTATTACTCGATTTGCGAATGTTGTAAAAATCCCGACACCAATAACTGAATTTGTAAACCTCAACAACTGCATAAGCAAATGCAACGCATTTATGGAAAATATTTGTTTAAATCGAAACATCACTTTATCGCTCAATCTTTGCAGTGAGGACATAATGGTCAACATCGATACAACTCTTTTTGAACAAGTACTTGTTAACATCATAAAAAACTCAGCCGAAAGCATTGTTAGCGATGGAGAAATTACAATCACAACAAGTTCAAATCCGCCTTGCTTAATTATCACAGATAATGGCAAATGTATTCCCTTTGACACAGCCGACAAACTATTTACGTCTTTCTTCTCCACAAAGCCCAATGGAGAGGGTCTTGGGCTTATTTTCATTCGTGATGTGCTACTAAAGCACAACTGCAGTTTCTCGCTCTACACCTACGATGACGGCTTAACCCGCTTCACTATTTCGTTTTAGAATTATAATTCTATTTCGCTATTCCATACTTTTCCATACGTCGGTATAACGCTGCCCTGCTAATACCCAACGCCGATGCAACATGTGTCATATTTCCACCATATTGAGAAATGGCTTGTACGATTGTTTGTCGTTCCATATCATCAAGCGTCATTCCCGACATCAACTGTTGCGAATTCGACTTTGCAACCACTTCCGAGCCATAATGTGCTCTAAAATCGTCGGCAGTAAGTTTTGATTTATCACACACCAACAAAGTGCGTTCAACCAAGTTTTTTAATTCCCTTATATTTCCCGAATAGTGCAATCCTTTTAGATAATTTAATGCCGATTCATCAACCGACACCGATTTTAGTCCATTTTGTGCACAAACACGCTGAACAAAATGATTAACCAACAACGGAATATCTTCGGAGCGCTCCCTCAATGGAGGCAAATGCAATGTAATTAGATTGATTCGATAAAATAAATCCTCTCGAAACGCCCCATCTTCAACCATAGAACGCAGGTCGGCATTTGTCGCACTTATTACCCTCACATCACAACGACGACTGCGACTATCGCCCAACACCTCGTATGTATGATCTTGCAATACTCTCAACAATTTAACTTGACAACTTTTATCCAAGTCGCCTATTTCATCAAGAAAAATCGTTCCCTTAT
>SUXI01000010.1 GCA_015060975.1 Bacteroidales bacterium | reverse complement strand
CTTCATAATCAAGAAAAGATGATCCATCTTGCCGCATTGCACTCTCCGATACCACTATGCGATATGGTAATGCACCGGGTCGTAATGTGGGATATTGTTGAGCCACACGAGTTGCAACATCTACACTCGTATAACCTACTTTTAACAAACCTCGATACTGTGGATTAGTATCTTCGTAAGCATAAATCATCGGCTTTAATGCCGGACGCTCAGGGAAAAAATTTTGTTGTGCCATAGTATATAAATTTATTCCATTGGACGAATCATACTTTCAATAAATTCAATTTCTTCATCGGTCAAGCCATATTTTGCATATAACTCCTCATCGGTCCATGGCTTGCTGAAATCTTGAATAGGGATTAATTCAAATGAATCTCGAGATATATTTAATGAATGACGATTAAAAAATAGTAATGCTCTAAAAAATTTTGTTTTTATATATGCTAAACAATTTTGCATTTCATTCTCATCTAAAAATTGTCCAATTGATAAAAATGTTTCAGTACAAATTTGATTTGGCAATCCTTTAATAATCTCTGGGGGAACAGTTGATGTTGTCATATAAGCCTTTGAAAAGAATAATTTATAACTATTTATCAAATCTACATTTATTGTTACATTAATCTTATCTATATAACAACTTGTTCTCTTTGCACCACCTTTCTTTCCTTTCACTCCATATATCAAGCACCTATTGTATCCATAATCATTATATCTATTAACTTTATAATTATCTGGAGCATTAAAAAAATCAGCACTAAATCCAAATGGATTTCTTGCTTTTACGATAGTACTAAATTTTGTTTCATTATATTTTACTGATTTTTCAATTATTCCTAATTGACGTATATCTCGTATTACAGTTGACGATAATGTATTTTTTAAATATCTGGAACTTATAGATTCATATCCGTCTAAAGACTTATAATGATATTCTACTTTCCCATTATAATTACGATCCCATAAAAAATAACATATACCTCCATCAATATGAAGTCCACTAAAACATTCTTTCGCATCTTCATAATCTTGGATATATCTAATCCTAGTATCTAACAACATTTTTTCTCTAAATGAGTCTAACCCTTTTCCTCCCTTCATCCATCTTGAAGGGACAATCATACTTACATATTTGGGCAATAATTTTTTGGCTTGTTCAATAAATAAATGATATAATGGCTTTGCACTATCTCCAACACCACCCCCATCGCTTAATTGATATGGAGGATTTCCAATAATAACATCGAATTTCATATTAAAAATTTCATTTGGGTTAAGAGTATGTATAAATTGATATGCATGTGTTTCCATTTCATCGCCTCGGCTATATACCGATTCGCTTGCTCCACAAAAACGGCATCGACCACTTTGCCATTCATGATTAGTCGGATTAAAAATTATATTTCCTTGATTATTATCAAATTCAGTACACACAGAATATTGACTATTGGCATGTTTTGAACAGTAAAGGCTGCGACGCGAAAGCATTGAGGTTAGTTCGGTTATTGCAATACCATACAATTGATTCTTAAAGATATGATTTGCACGTTGTTGCACATCGGGCATCTCTTCAGCAAGTCCAGCCATTAATCGTTTGGCAATTTCACGAAGAAACACACCGGTTTTGCTCACCGGGTCGAGAAATTTAGCCTCTTTATTACTCCACAATTCAGCAGGAAGCATGTCGAGCATTTTATTCACAATAGCCGGAGGGGTAAAGACTTCGTCATTACTTAGATTTGCAAGGCACGACAAAACATCGGGGTTGTAATTATTTGTTAGTGTATTCATGATTTGATAATTTAAGATAGTGAGTAATAGGATATTCTCGTATAGGCGTGGGGATAAACGCCTCATCTCCAAGATCGGAGAAAAGATTTGGTTCTTCAATTGGTTGATTCTGTAATAGATTGTCGAGTGTAAAATCTCTACGTTTAATATTTCCGGCTGTTACCGCCGACCACTCAGCAAATGTTATTGGCTTATCCCCATTGGGAGTTTTTAGTGTTAGAGCATCACCCCACAATATATTTGTATCAATAATATATTTTATCGACTTTAAAAATTCAGCAGATGCCAACTTCTTAAATAATCGCATATATTCTTCACTGAAAATCCCCAACAATCTCTTGCGACATTCTTCTATATTATCAATCTGTATCTCAATTCCATAAATACTGCCTACTGCTATAATAGCATTAAATTCATAATCGATTCGTGATCGAGAAAAACGAGTTGAAAGAATATTGAGTTTGCGGCGAAGGATTTCGGCAAGAAAGTTTCCGTTGCCACATGCCGGCTCAAGGAAACGCGATTCGATTCGTTCGGTTTCCGATTTAACTAAATCGAGCATAGCATTCACTTCACGCAAGGCTGTAAATACCTCACCATGCCGGGATACACGCTCACGCGACTTGATAAGGCTCTGCCCTACCAAGTCGCAATTGGATTTGTTTTCCATACTGCGCTATGGTTATGCGCCGACTACTTATCTTCGGATATTTAGCAGGCAAAACTAAGAGCCATAGAAAAAGACATAAAGAAACGTGGACTGAGTTTCTTATTCTATTCCCAGGGCCCTGAGATTGCCCACCAATACAAATAAGTCTCGTCCACGCCCATAGCGCAGACGTTAACGACTTTATCCGTGTATTGGTTTTGAAATTTCTCAGGTTTCAGGGAATACCGAATAAAATAGCAAACGCTGATTAATAATATGTTATGTTAAAATACTATCTGTTTCTTGTATTAAAAATTTATATTTAATTATTAATGATTACACAAAGATAGCATAAAAAAATTTAGAATTAAAACCGAAATGCTTCTTAAGGGAATTTTTATAAATTCCGCAAATTAATTAAACAATAGTTATTGAAACCGTTTTTTTGTGTGCTTTATGCTTTTCTTTGGCATATTTTTGCCTTTGTTTCAATCTCATAGCTCGCTATGCTCATTCAACAAAAACAAAAATACGCTCAAATAAAATTCATAAATCTTCACAAAGCAATTTATAGAAGTTCCCTTAAATTAATAATGTGTATTTATTTTTCAATTTTTATTATTAACTTTGCAATGATAGTATTATTACCATAATGAAACGAAGTTTTTCAGGCATATCGATTATTGTGATACTGATGATTGTGATGAGTTCAATCATTCAGTTTCATCATCATGATAAAAATGGTAATATAATTTTTGCCGTTACGACTATTACTTGTAACGGGAATGTTCACAATCATTCACATAGCAAACACTCTAATTGTTGTGGATGCGAGCACCACCATGATCATGATTGTGGCACAGGGGAAAATTGTTCGGCCCACTTGGGTGATTATCAAGCGACTAAACAGACAAATCTCACAATAGACGACTCCCCTACTATATTATTGTTCGCATCAATAACTGATTCCGAGATAAGGATTCTAAACAATTCGGAATTTTGCACTTATATCACATTTGACAAAAATACTACTATTGTTGAAGGGGTTACGAGTGGACTGTCGTTACGAGCCCCCCCTATCGGCTAAACCTTCTATCTTTCTTTTATCATTTCTGCACTAATACTCATATCTAGCAGAAATGGCTCTACATTTATTAATAACCTCAAATTCACATAATGATGAAACATATTTGTCGTAGCATAGTTATATGCTCTATTGCAATCATATACATGACTGCTTGTACACCATCGGCTCAAGATGATGGATTAGGCCATCACCATCACGATCATAGTAGCCATGGAGGAAATGACCATGGCAGTGAGATTGTATTATCTGCCGACCAAGCAAAAAAATTTGGTGTTTATAGTCAAATGGTTAAACCACGTGATTTTAATAATATAATCAAAGTATCAGGCCAAATTGAATCGGCACCAAGTGACCAATCTATCGTTTCTGCAACTGCTCCCGGTATTGTTAAATTCACACATGGAATGGTAGAGGGGAAAATTGTGTCGAACGGCACAACAATTGCTCGTATATCATCAAAGAACATTGCAGGTGGCGATCCTAATGAGAGTGCTCGCATTGCTGTTGAAGCAACAAAACGCGAACTTGACCGATTGACACCTCTTCATGATGAAGGGATTGTTTCGACTAAAGAATATTACGCTGCAAAGCAAGCCTACGAAGAAGCTCGATCGGCCTATTCTGGAACGCCTAATGGCGGAATTGCAAAAGCAGCAACTTCGGGAGCTATCACTCAATTATTAGTCAAAGAAGGTGAATATGTAACAACCGGACAACCAATTGCAGTTATCTCAGGATCAACCCGACTCACATTGCGAGCCGACCTTCCTGAAAAATATTATAAACAACTCCCTACAATTACAACTGCCAATTTCAAGCCTGCATACGGCAATGATATAATCCACCTTAATGAAGTAAACGGCAAAATGGTGTCGGTGCCTACAACTGCTACAGCACAACAAACCGGATATATTCCTATACATTTCTCGTTTGACAACAATGGAGAGGCAATTCCCGGTGCGTTTGTTGAAGTGTATCTTATTGGCAATACCAAACCTAATGCAATTGTATTACCTAATGACGCTATAACTGAGCAACAAGGAAAATATTATGTGTATGTTAAACTTGATGATGAATGTTATGAAAAGCGATTGGTAACTATTGGAAGCTCTAACGGCGATGAAATTGAGATATTAGCCGGTTTAAGCCGAAAAGATGAGGTTGTTACCAAAGGTGCAATCATAGTGAAATTAGCAGAATCAAGCGGTGCTGTTCCTGAAGGTCATAGTCATAACCATTAATAACTACCGACTATGTTGAACAAAATTATCGGATTCTCATTAAACAACCGTCTGACAATTTTAATATTGTCGTTAGTTATGATGGTTGCAGGTGCTGTGATTCTATTTCGTACCGAAGTTGATATTTTTCCCGATCTTAATGCACCCACGGTTGTTGTGATGACCGAAGCTCCCGGATTTGCACCCGAAGAGGTTGAAAAATTAGTGTCATTTCCTATCGAAACAGCTGTTAATGGAGCCACCGATGTGCGTAGGGTGCGTTCATCATCTGCTACAGGTTTTTCTATCGTGTGGGTAGAATTTGACTGGGGAACAGATGTTTATACCGCTCGTCAAATTGTATCGGAAAAGTTATCCACTATTAACGACCAACTTCCTCCCGGAGTTGAGACCCCTACCCTCGGACCTCAATCATCAATTCTTGGAGAGATTATGATTATAGGGTTAACAGCAGATTCAACATCAATGAGCGATATTCGTAGCCTCGCCGACCGAGTTATTCGTCCACGCCTACTCTCAATAGGTGGAGTGTCGCAAGTGGCTGTAATTGGTGGAGATATTAAAGAATATCAGATTCAAATTATGCCTGAACGCATGCGTCATTATAATGTAACCTTAACCGAAGTAATGGAATGTGTTGAAGGAATAAATAATAATGCTACAGGAGGCGTGCTTTATGAATATGGCAATGAATACATTATTAAAGGAGATGTAAACACCACATCAACCGATGCCATTGGCAAAGCTGTTGTGAGAAGTGATGAAAAGGGAACTGTTCTCATCGAAGATATCGCAAATGTAACAATTGGGAACAAAATGCCACGATTGGGAGTAGCTTCAGAACGTGCTAATCAAGCAGTGCTGATGACTGTAACAAAACAACCGGCAGTGGGCACAATTGAACTTACTGAAAAAATTGAAGCTGAATTATCATCAATGGCTAAAAACATGCCTAAAGACTTAAATATTTCGACAAATATTTTTAAACAAAGTGATTTTATTGACAATTCAATCGATAATCTACAGCAGTCTCTAATAGAGGGGTCTATATTTGTAGTAATCGTGCTATTCTTTTTCTTAATGAATCTGCGCACAACACTAATATCTCTTGTAGCGCTACCTTTATCGGTTATAATTGCTGTAATAGTCCTCCACTTTTTGGGTTTTACCATCAACACAATGAGTCTTGGAGGAATCGCCATTGCAATTGGCTCACTTGTTGATGATGCTATCGTCGATGTTGAAAATGTTTATAAACGATTACGAGAGAATAAGGCGCTACCTGAATCTGAAAGAAAACATATAATTTCAGTAGTATATGAGGCATCAAAGGAAGTACGTATGCCAATTTTAAACTCTACATTAATTATTATAGCAAGTTTCTTGCCTCTATTCTTCTTAAGTGGAATTGAAGGACGCATGTTGATTCCTCTTGGTATTTCATTTATAGTGGCATTGGGGGCGTCAACAATTGTTGCCTTAACGCTAACACCAGTATTATGTAGTTTTTTGTTAAGCACAAAGAATACTACCTCAAAACTTGACAAAGAGCCATGGATTAGTCAAAAGCTCAAACTTTATTATTCAAAAAGTCTTGAATGGAGCCTTTGCCATAAAAAAGGGGTGTTAGGATCAGTTGGCATTTTATTTATTGTTGCATTAGCTTTATTTTTCACTCTTGGCAGAAGTTTCTTGCCATCATTTAATGAAGGATCTTTCACGGTAAATGTGAGTACTTTACCAGGCATTGCCCTTGATGAAAGCGATAAAATAGGTCGTGAGGCTGAAAAAATGTTATTGTCAATTCCCGAAATACAAACTGTTGCACGCAAAACCGGTCGTGCTGAGCTTGATGAGCACTCATTTGGAGTAAGCTCCTCGGAGATAGAAGCTCCATACAAACTGACAGACCGAACTCGTGGCGAAGTAGTGAGAGAAGTTCGCGAAAAACTTGCTACAATTCCCGGTGCCAATATTGAAATAGGTCAACCTATCTCACACCGAATTGATGCAATGCTTTCGGGAACAGAATCACAAATTGCAATAAAACTTTTTGGCGATGACCTAAACCATCTATACTCTCTCGGTTCACAAATCAAACAAGCAATTAGTGATGTTGATGGCATTGTAGATGTCAATATCGAACAACAAGTGGGTCGCCCACAACTAGATATTCGTCCTCGCCGTGATTTGCTTGCAAAATATGGAATTACTATATCTCAATTCACCCAATTTATCAATGTAGCATTGGGGGGAGAAGTGGTATCTCAAGTGTATGAGCAAGGATTGCCATATGATCTCACAGTAAGGCTTGATGACGAGCATCGTAACTCAATCGACAAGATTTCAAATTTGATGATAGACAGCAACCAAGGAAAAATTCCATTGAGCTACATTGCCGATGTTGTTTCGACAAGTGGACCAAATACGATTAATCGAGAAAACGTAAATCGCCGATTAATAATCTCAGCTAACGTGGCCGACCGTGATTTGCGAGGTGCTGTTAATGAGATTCAAGAACATATCGAAGAAAAAATCACCTTACCCGAAAACTATTATATCGTATATGGCGGACAGTTTGAAAGTGAAGCCGAAGCATCGCGCACTCTTGCTCTCACTTCAATAGGTGCTTTAATGATAATTTTTTTGCTTCTCTACCAAGAATTTAAAAACATCAAACACTCTCTTATCATTCTCATTAATATGCCATTGGCAATGATTGGTGGTATTATAATTTTGAGATGTACATCGGGAGAACTTAACATTCCTGCAATTATTGGATTTATCTCATTGTTAGGAATTACAACTCGTAATGGCATGTTGCTAATCTCTCACTATAATACCCTAAAAGATGAAGGAATGGGATTAATTAACAGAATAATGAAAGGCTCTGCCGACCGTCTGAACCCAATAATCATGACTGCTTTAACTTCGGCATTGGCATTAATTCCAATAGCAATAAATGGAGGAGAACCAGGAAATGAGATACAATCACCAATGGCTATTGTGATTTTAGGCGGATTACTATCATCTACAATCCTAAACATTTTTATAGTCCCTGTTATTTATTATTTAACATCAAATAACTCAGAGAAATGAAACGAATAAAAATATTATTTGCTGTTATCATAATTACCATTAATGCTCAAGCAAAAAGTTTTGATGAAATTCTACATGAAATTGCAGCAAACAATCCAATACTCGCTTCATCAGTAGCACAAAATGAAGCTGAGGTAAATACTCTTAAAAGTGAAAACAATCTCCCCGACCCCGCTATTGATTTTGAACACAAATGGGGCAAAGAAGGCCGGAAATGGGGCGTTGGAGTATCGCAAAGCATTGAATGGCCCGGAGTTTATTCTACTCGCAACGAAGCCATTAAAAGTGCGTCGCAAGCAATTGAGTTTCTCAACAAAGCTAATTATCTTGACAAACTTGTTGAAGTGAAACTTTTGCTTATTGATATTATTAATGTTCGTAAACAATTGGCATTAGTGAATCAACTTGATGCACAGATGGACTCACTTACACTTAAATATCAACATGGGCTTAAACATGGCGAGGTTACAAAACTTGACATAAACAAACTCAAAATTGAAAAGATTGCAATATCTCGAGAAATAAAATCTCTTAATAATCAGCTAGAGATGCTCAAAGCATCTTTAATTAATGAAAATGGTGGCAATAATATTTCTTTAATAATATCTTCTCTAAATAATTATCCCAATGAAATAATTCTTCCCGAAGAAAAATACGAAGAATTACTTAGAGAATTTGATCCACAAATAGCTCAATATCGCTCTATGGCTAAAACATACGAGCTAAATGCAAAAGTAATAAAAATGAGCAAGCATCCAGGATTCTCACTCGGGTATAAACTTGAAAATGAACTTGGGAATTATTTCAATGGTTTTTCTATCGGAATCTCAGTCCCCGTATTCTCTCAAAAGCACAAAAGTGATGCGATTTCTGCTTCACAAAAAGCATTGACATTACAAAACAAAGCATTTGAAATTGAACGTTTAGCGCAATTAAAAGCACAACGCTCAAACGCCATTGCATTATATCAAGAAATGGAGGAATATCGCCCCACGTTAGAATGTCATGATAATCTCACGCTTCTTAAGAAAGCTCTTGACGGCGGACAAATCAGTCTTATAACATATATACAAGAAGTAAACTTCTTTCTTGAAGCACAACAAAACTATCTCAATGTGGAATATAGATATTTCCAAATACTGGCAACACTCAATAAATATGCCTTATTAGATAAGTAATCTTTTTTATTATATTCATCAAACATTTATCGTCGTGAAGTGTTTTAATAGTAAAATAATTCTAAACACTTTACGACGATGTTATATACACAACCACACCTACCCTACGACTATGATTCTCTATCTCCGGTCATAAGTAGAGAAACTATTGAGTTTCATTATGGTAAACATGAAAAAGCATATATCGACAATCTCAATAATTTAATTAAAGGCACTAAGAACGAAGATATGCCACTTGAAAAAATTATTACAACCTCTAATGGTGCATTATACAATAATGCCGCTCAAGCATGGAATCATATATTCTATTTTTTCTCATTCTCGCCTGATGGCGGAGGTGAACCCAAAGGAGATCTGCGTAAAGCCATTAATGCTCAATTTGGGTCATTCGAGTTGTTTAAAAAACAATTTGAAGAAGCCGGAGTAAAACTATTTGGTTCAGGGTGGGTGTGGCTCTCAAGCGATGATGATGGTAATCTATTTATTACCCAAGGCTCAAATGCCTCTAATCCGTTAACTGAAGGACTAATCCCGATATTAACATTTGATGTGTGGGAACACGCCTACTATCTCGATTACCAAAATCGCAGAGCCGATGCACTACATGCGCTATGGGACATTATAGATTGGGACGTCGTTAGCGATAGATACTAAACAAATATAATTTGCATTTACTTTTCTCATCTTATATCAATAGCACTTTAATAAGCATAATGTGATGAAAAACCGGGAGGTCTTCGTGAGAAGCTCTCCCGGTTGCTATATCGTCAAATTTGACTTACTTTTCTAAAATTGGAAATAAATAAATGGTGTTACCTCTTCACTCATAAATTGAATAACAAGTTGCACGACAACCACAAATATTGCAAGTTTAGCAATCCATGGAGATTTCACAAACCAATTTGCCATAGCATCATACCAACGCTGGGGTAATGAATGAGAAACAATAATCACAGCCATCATCACAATCCAAATATATCTAACAGAAGCAAATACCGGTATATAATCAGGACGGAAATCAATAAAAATATTTTCTATTATCAATAACGAATCTTGCCAAGAGTCGGCACGGAAAAACACCCACAACAACGACACAACAATCATTGTTATAGACCATGATATTGCTTTTACTAACCATGTATTGGAGATTTTATCCAATAGGGGCTTAAATGCTTTATGTATTGCCAAGCCAACTCCATGCATTGCTCCCCAAAAAACGAATTTCCAATCGGCACCATGCCACAATCCACCAATAAGCATGGTCAAAAAATTATTTAGATATGTGCGAAATGTACCTTTTCGATTGCCTCCAAGCGGGATGTAAATATAATCACGCAACCATGATGATAAAGAGATATGCCAACGATGCCAAAACTCAGTCAAACTCTTTGATTTATAAGGAAAATCGAAGTTCTTACTCAGTTTAAAACCCATTATCAATGCTATACCTATTGCCATGTCGGAATAACCCGAGAAATCACAATATATCTGCATTGTATATCCAATCACCCCCATCAATGATTCAAATCCGGTATAACCTGTAGGATTGGCAAATATTAAGTCATTATATTGTGCAATATAATCGGCTATAATCGCTTTTTTGATTACCCCTAATAAAATCAACCAAAAACCGAAATAAATATCATTGCGAGTAGCACGATTATTCTGCGTTATTTGAGGCAAAAAATAATCGGCACGAACAATAGGACCTGCCACTAACGCCGGGAAAAATGACAAGAAAAATAGATATTCCAACCATGTTTTAGTTGGAGTTACTCTTGTTTTATATACATCTACAATATAACTAATTGACTGAAATGTATAAAACGAAATCCCTACGGGCAATATTACATCTAAAGGTTGGAAGTTCCACTCTACCATCTGGTTCCAATTCCACATAAAAAAGTTGGCATATTTGAAATAACACAAAATCCCAATAGAACAAATTATTGAAATTGTAACACATAGTTTGCGAGCGAATCGAGAATTTAGTTTAATTATTATATGCGATAATATCCAATCTAATAATGATGTTCCAACCAATAAAAGGAAGAAAAAGCCACTTGATTTATAATAGAAATATAAACTGAAAGCCACAACAAATGTAATCATCTGCCAACGGCGTTTTTTCAACATGGCATACATTGGAATAAATAGAAGAAACAACACCCAAAATAAACCACTTGAAAAAAGCATTGGAGCATCTTTCTGATATGAAAGAAGCTCCACTATGTTATTATATATATTCAATATATCTAACATTTAATTACACTCTATCTTTTGGGCTGTAGGACTACAACCCGCTCGGCACGCGCTGTTTTTTCTGTTGGAATTTTCATATTTACAATCGGATTCGCACAACTATCAGGCATCCAACGCAATATACTATCCATCCACAATATTGATGATTTTTGAGTTGGGTGTGCTCCATCTCTCTTTCGATCAAACTTCATGCCGTTAGATAAAAAGAAATATCCATCAGGTGTATTCTCGTTAATTAACTCATTAATTCCAGTGTCGGGTTTCCAGTTAGGTGGACCAATCCAAAGATATGGGAGATCTCCAATTTGAGAAATCATATTTTTCACAAATTTGTCGCGTTTCTCCTTTATATCTTTTACAAACAATTCATTTGCTCCTAAACATATAAATATATATGTAGGTTTAAATTGCTCTATATATTCTTTTAGTTTCATTGTTTCACCCCATATTTCAGAAGTTGAGCTATACCATATTACAGCATAAACCTTATGTCCATTTTCTTTTGCATACGCAGCAAGACGCGGATATAAACCTTCAAGCATCGAGTCTCCTACAAACAAGAAAGTTTGTGGCTTTGATAAGTCATATCTAGGCTTTTCAGCTTTCTTTTTTGCTTCTTCTTCCAAACGCGTAACTTCTGCTATTTCTTCTAGAGTTGGTTCGGGAGCTTTTGTTAATCGATCAAGCATGCTTATGGCTCGTAATTCGATACCACAAATCGTTACCGGTTCATATATTGACAAAACAATAAAGACAGCTAATGCAACTGCCATTATTGACCATAACCCAAAATAAGAATTTGATTTATTCCGTCTTTTCATATTTAATTCAGAAATATGCTACAAAGTTACTATAAAATTCCCAAATAATACATTTTTAATATAACTTTGCGTTTAATAAATTCTTATATATGTTATATACAATAATTCTTTCAATCATTATAATGGCTTGTTTAGGTTATATTTTCCACCTAATCAAAAATCTCTCTAAACAAAAGTTAGCTAACTCCATTATTAATTCAGAAAAAATAATAGCCGAAAGTCAATTAAATATAGTACAACAACAATTATCTGAAACAAAACAATTAAATGAGGAATTATATGCTAAAAAAATATCATTACGAGAGGAAAACAGCCGACTACAAGAACGCATAAATTATATTGAAAACGAAAAAGATCGATTAACAAAAGAATCTGAAACACGTTTTAAGAACTTAGCCAATGACATCTTGCGACACAACACCATCTCATTCAAAGAACAAAATGAAACTCGTTTATTAGAAATACTTACCCCCCTAAAAGAAAATATAGAACAATTTAAAAAAACAATAATTGATAGTTATTCACAAGACGCGAAAGAACGGTTTTCATTACAAGAACGAATAAAAGAATTAATTGAACTAAATCAATCTATAGGGAAAGAAGCCAAAGACCTCACACTTGCATTAAAAGGAAATAATAAAATACAAGGGAATTGGGGAGAAATGATTCTTGAGAGTATATTGGAAAAATCAGGATTAGAGAAAGGACGCGAGTTTTCTGTACAAGAATCAACAACTAACGAAGATGGTAAAAGACTTATTGCGGATATTGTCATTAATTATCCCGATGGTCGTAAAATAGTGATTGATTCCAAAGTTTCGTTAAATGCATATACCGATTTAGTAAATTGTAATGACACCGACGAACAAGAAGTTTTAAAGAAAAAACATGTATCATCAGTAAGAAATCACATAAACGAGTTAAGCAAAAAAAACTATCAAGATTATTTAGGAAAAACAAAAGCTGAATTCGTAATGATGTTTATCCCAAATGAATCCGCATACGTTTCAGCTATGCAATTAGATCAAAAATTATGGCAAGAAGCATATGATAAACGAGTAATGATTATTTCTCCAACACACCTCATTTCGGTATTGCGACTTGTTGATCAACTTTGGCAACATGACCGCCAAAATCGAAATGCCATAGAAATTGCAATCGAAAGTGGAAAGATGTATGATAAATTCGTGGGGTTCATTGACGACATGAAACGCATCGACAAAGCATTATCTCAAACAAAAGACGCCTATGATAAAGCAATAAATAAACTGTCTGAAGGTAATGGTAATTTATTGGATAGAGCAGAAAAACTCAAAAACATGGGAGCAAAAGCCTCAAAGGCTCTACCCTACAATCACATATAATAAATCTAATCAAAGTAGTGTTTACATTTGATTATTTTAGCTTACGTTGCGGAGTGAGGGGGATTCGAACCCCCGAAACGCTTTTGACGTTTACACGCTTTCCAGGCGTGCCTCTTCAGCCACTCGAGCACCACTCCAAATTTTCGTATGCAAAGATAATATTATTTTTTCTTTTTATTATTTGATGCTCACCATTAATTGAAAGTGGTAAGTAATTTTATATTTAAAATTAACAAAATCCCTAAATTAAATCTATTTATTACAAGAAAAACCATTTTATTACAATCATATCATCAGATAGTTTTGCAGATGTGAAAACTTATATATAACTTTGTAACGATATGGGCGAAAATAAATCTAAAGAAGTTGCTCGGGTAGCTCTAACACAATACATTCACTCAAAGAATATGAGACAAACACCTGAACGGTACACGATACTTGACAAGGTGTTTGATATAGAGGATCATTTCTCTATAGAAACATTGTATTCCGAATTGGAATCTGACGGATTTCATGTAAGTAAAGCAACGCTATATAACACGATACAATTATTTGTGGATTGTGGATTAATTCGTCGCCATCAATTTGACGGAAAAACGTCTCAATACGAAAAAGTTTCAGGAATTAAGAATCATCACCATTTAATATGTACTCAATGCAGACGCATAAAAGAAGTAAAAGACACAACACTTGTAAATATGTTAAAGTCTCATCGTTACTCAGCATTTAATACGTCGTATTTCGCACTATATGTTTATGGTTTATGTTCTCGATGCTCGCGACTAAATAAAGAAATTAAAAAAAATAGCATAAAAAAATAATCAAAATATAACATCCAATTAAGAAATAAATTTATGAAAGTTGATGTATTGCTCGGGCTCCAATGGGGCGATGAAGGAAAAGGTAAAGTTGTAGATGTGCTCACACCTCGTTATGATGTTGTAGCACGCTTCCAAGGAGGACCTAACGCAGGGCATACTCTTGAATTTGAAGGAAAAAAATATGTGCTTCGCTCTATTCCTTCAGGAATTTTCCAACATGGTCAAGTGAATATCATTGGCAATGGTGTAGTTCTCGACCCTGTATTATTTAGAGAAGAAGCTGAAGCTCTTGAACAAAGTGGCATAGCGTTGAAAAAGATTTTAAAGATTTCTAAGAAAACCCACCTCATTATGCCTACACATCGTTTACTCGATGCGGCAAATGAAAAAGCAAAAGGTGGAGCAAAGATTGGCACAACAGGAAAAGGCATCGGCCCTACTTATACCGATAAAATCAGTCGTAACGGATTGCGCTTAGGCGATGCATTCCACAACTTTGAAGCTAAATACACTGCTGCACGCGATAAGCATCTCGCACAACTCAAATCAATGGGTGAAACTCCCGATATTTCTGAACTTGAAGCGAAATGGCTCGACGCCATCGAATATATCAAGGGTTATGATATTATTGACAGTGAATATGTTATAAATAACCTCCTCAATGAAGGTAAAACAATCCTTTGCGAAGGTGCTCAAGGCACATTATTAGATGTTGACTTCGGCTCATATCCATTTGTAACATCTTCTAACACAATTTGTGCCGGGGCATGCTCAGGATTAGGTGTTGCTCCTAATAAAATCGGCGAAGTGTTTGGTATTTTCAAAGCGTATTGCACTCGTGTAGGTAGTGGGCCATTCCCCACTGAGCTATTTGACGAAACCGGAGCTCGCATTCGAGACCTTGGCCATGAATATGGAGCTGTAACCGGTCGTGAGCGTCGTTGCGGTTGGATTGACCTTGTAGCTCTTCGTTACTCTATCATGCTCAATGGTGTTACTCAACTCATTATGATGAAGAGTGACGTGCTTGATGACTTTGATGAAATCAAGGCATGTGTTGCCTACGAAATCGACGGCAAAGAAACCAATCAATTCCCCTTCTGCATTGATGATGAACAATCAATGACTCCAATTTACAAATCATTTAAAGGTTGGAAAACCGATATGACCAAATTCAAGAGCGAAGATGAATTCCCTCAGGAATTCAAAGAATATATCGCGTTCTTGGAAGAAGCATTGAAAACACCTATTACCATTGTTTCTATTGGACCCGACCGCGAACAAACTATTATTCGTAACAAATAAACGTTATAACCTATGGCAAAAGTAAAACCATTTAAAGGAATACGCCCACCACGTGAAATGGTGACAGAAGTTGCATCTCGCCCTTATGATGTATTAAACTCTGAAGAGGCTCGTCAAGAAGCTGAGGGCAATCCTAAATCATTATATCACATCATCAAGCCTGAAATCAACTTCGAACCGGGCACAGATGAACACGATCCTAAGGTGTATGATTCGGCCGTTGAGAATTTCAATGCATTCCAAAAAAACGGGTGGCTTGTTCAAGATGAAAATGAGCACTACTACATTTATGCTCAAACAATGGACGGACGCACTCAATATGGTATCGTAGTGGCAGCTAATGTAGATGACTATATGAGCGAACGCATCAAAAAACACGAGCTTACCCGTCGCGACAAAGAAGAAGACCGTATGAAACACGTGCGCATAAACAATGCCAACGTTGAGCCTGTTTTCTTTGCATTCCCCGACAACGATGTACTTGAAAACATAATCAAAACCGTAACAGCCAAGGATCCCGAATATGACTTTGCTGCTCCCGACGGATTTGGCCATCACTTCTGGGTAATCAATGATGCTGAAATGATTGAAGCAATCACAAAAGAATTTGCTAATATTCCTTATTTATATATCGCAGATGGTCACCACCGCACTGCTGCTGCGGCATTGGTTGGCAACGAGAAAGCACAACAAAATCCCAATCACACCGGTTCTGAAGAATATAATTACTTCTTGGCAGTGTGCTTCCCCGCTTCTCACCTCAAAATCATCGACTATAATCGTGTAGTAAAAGACCTCAACGGACATAATGCTGACGAGTTCCTCGCTTTGCTTGAAAAAGACTTTGTAGTAGAGAAAAAAGGCACTGAGGAATATCGCCCCATTGCATTACATAATTTCTCTCTTTACCTTAGTGGCGAATGGTATTCTTTAACAGCCAAAGAAGGTCGTTATAATGATGCCGACCCTATTGGTGTGCTTGACGTTACAATATCTTCCGACTTGATTCTTCGCGATATTCTTGGCATCACCGACCTCCGCAGCGACAAACGCATCGACTTTGTTGGAGGTATCCGTGGCCTTGGCGAATTGAAACGCCGTGTTGATAGTGGAGAAATGGCAATGGCTCTCGCTCTATACCCAGTTTCAATGAAACAACTGATGGACATAGCCGATACCGGCAACATCATGCCACCTAAAACAACCTGGTTTGAACCAAAACTCCGTTCCGGTCTCGTAATTCACAAGTTAGACTAAATTCATTATCATCATCTATATTGAGACTATGCCAGAATCCAAAATGAAGAATTCCGGCATAGTCTTAACTTTTTACAGCTTCTAAAAACCTCATCAAACACTGATATTAATTAACCTGAATTATCGTCAAACATCAACTGTTTAAATCATAAACTTTCATAAAATCGCATGATTATATTCTATTTTTATAGCTTTAAAATTTGATTATTACTATCTTTGACATTATGAAATAATTAATTCTTTATACAAATATGAAATTTAAATTTTTTGCCATTGCAACACTTATAGCAATAACCTCCGCATCATTTGAAAACAAAGCCGCAAATGCAACAAAAAACTCCGACAAAGTGATTCTTCACGCATGGTCATGGTCTTTCAATACTATCGCTAAAAACATGAAAGACATTGCCAATGCAGGATATGATTTTGTGCAAACTTCTCCAGCAAATACTTGTTATATTGGAGAAAATGGAGGAATGGCTCTATTTAGCACCCCAAATGACAGCATTAAAGGCAAATGGTATTATTATTACCAACCTACCGATTGGAAAATAGGCAATTATATGCTGGGGACTCGTAATGATTTTAAAGCCATGTGTGATAGTGCATATAAATATAACGTAAAGATAATTGTTGATGTACTACCCAACCATACCGCAATAGACCACTCTGCCGTATTACCTGACCTCGACAATGCTGTTGGCGGACATGAAAACTTATATCATGCCAACGGATTTACTCCAATAACAAAATGGAACGATCGAATGGAATGTACAACCGGAGAAATGGGAGGACTACCAGATGTAAACACAGAAAATCCTAATTTCCAATATTATTATCTTCAATATATCAATGACTTAATTAACCTTGGAGCAAGAGGATTTCGTTATGACACTGCTAAACACATTGGCTTACCATCTGACCCATTAGACCCAAAATCCGAACGCAATAACTTTTGGGATATTGCAACAGGAAGAGAAGGAGTCAAAGGATTATCCCTTTTAATGCCAGATAGTCTATTTATATACGGAGAAGTGTTACAAGACAAAAATGTAAAAGAACTTGAATATGCCGAATACATCGACCAAACAGCAAGTAACTATGGTCATGTGCTACGCAAAGCCATTGAAAATGAAACTTTCAATAATGATTTGTTATCATGGCATCATCCAGTTTCTCCCGATAAACTTGTCACATGGGTAGAATCTCACGATACTTATTGCAACGCACATGAATCGGCAGGAATGACAGATGAGCAAATTCGTGCCGCATGGGTATTTCTATCAGCTCGCAAAGGAGGGACACCGCTTTTCTTTAGTCGCCCAGCCGGTAGCACTCGTCAAAATTACTGGGGAAACAACAAAGTCGGAGAGCGAGGAAACGACGAATTCAAACATCCCACAATAATCACAATTAATCACTTTCGCAAAGCGATGAAAAATCAGCCCGAACAAATTACCGCAACTAAAGATGGGGTTATCGTTGCAGTTTCTCGTGGTTCAAAAGGAATTGCAATTATTAATTTTTCAAATAAGGATGCAAAATACACATTACCAACCACATTAAATGATGGGAAATATACCGATAAAATTTCCGGTTCCATCATAGAAGTAGCAAATGGCACTATCAAAGGTAAATTAGCGCCATTAGAAGCAACAATAATCTATTAAAGGAATTCTTTAATTAATTTATAATGTCAAAAAGCCCGAATAAAATCAGGCTTTTTGACATTATAAATTATTAGATTTTATCATTCTTTCGTATTCAATGAAACTATAAATATCTTAATATTCACTGAAGATTCTGAAATTACTAAATAAAGATTCCAAAACCTAAATTATTTATTTTGTAGCCATTTGGATTCATCACATATTTATTATATTTTTGCAAAAATATTTTAAAATATCTTTCATATACATGAAATCATTCATAAAGACCATTATGGTCACCTTTTTCCTAAATTTAATGTATTGCTGTATAAACAATTCTAATAATACAGCACAAATTTGTAATGATTTATTTGACACATTGAATATTGACACCACATCCAATGACACCGACACCACACTTAAAGTTTCTGCAAACCAAACAGATACCTTGCCAAATAACTGCTCTGCACAAGAAGCCATTATCTTTTTACAAAATTCAGATAATTGGGATAAATATTCCGAAGGCATAATTCCCGATATAATTAATCAACATCTTCCTTATGCTAGAAAGTTAATAAAAAGCACTTTTGACCATTTTATAATTGTTGACAAAGGCGCTATGATGGTAATTTTATATGATAAATATGGTCGTAGAAAACTAAACTTTAAAATGGCATGCGGCAAAAACTATGGACATAAAAGTAAAAAAGCTGATTCCCGCACTCCTGAAGGATATTTCACTTGTGGAGGAAAATATGATAGCACCGATTGGCTTTACACCGACGACTGGGGATATACATCTCCTATTAAAGGACAATTTGGTCCACGATTCATAAGAGTTGCACCTCAGATAGGCATACACGGAACAAATGCCAGATGGTCTATTGGACGTCGTTGTAGTCATGGTTGCATTCGCATTCAAAATGAGCAAATACTATACCTTTTTAATTTTGCCGAAAAGGGTATGCCTATAATTGTAAATCCCGGACCAAAAGACGATGCAGTAAACAAACACGAAGGTCATAATATACCTATGCTTATCATTCCTGATGTTGAAGTAAAATACCCTTCAGATTTTGAAAAATTTAAAGAAAAACTAGCAAAAGAAAAAGCCATCGAAGACTCTTTAAATAGTGCAAACAAAAAATTATCAGATACGATTAAAATTATCGAACATGATACCACTTTAATCAAATCTGCGGCAGATTCCACTATAGCAAACTCTATTTCTGACTCTACAACGAATATTGACGTTAACAAAACGGTTGTCAAACAAAACGACACAATAATATATCCAGAAAAAATAGATTCTATATTATAATATTGCTGTCCTATAAAAATAAAAAATGATATAAAGAAGGAGTCTCAATCACTTAAATTCAGCGATTGAGACTCCTTTTCTTTAACTCACAAGCCCCATAGAATAGAGGTTCAATGGTATCGCCAAAGGTAATGCTTAATAAGTAGCCGTGCATAGCCTTCTCGGGCCAATGCACTAAATGGCATTGAATTGAATTTGGAGAATTAATTAGAAGCAATTAATGTTCTCTTCAGAAACAAATCCTGTCTAATACATTACCGAGCTTATCCACTCTAGGGGTTACATTGCCCCTAAAAAACTTTTATAGGACAGTAATAAAAAGCAATATCATACTATAAAGTGAGTCATTAAATACCCAAAAAAAATAAGTCAAACAATTTTACAATAGATCGACCATTCAATCCAAATAATAGTTTGCGATTTGCTATAATTTAGATTTAAAGAAATACCACTCAAAAGTTTCATTAAATTACCTTAAACAGATTTTTTATTATCGTTTCCATTATCGCATAGCTTGCAAGTTCATTCGGCAAAATCAAAAAATCCACTTATATTTAAAATCATATTTATATAAGTTCACAATATCGAATTTCACATATAAATGTTTATCAATATTTACATGATTACAAATTTTCCTGAGAATTTATTATTCATGTAACTATTTTTAGGATTTAACATCAAAACATTAAATTTATATATGTAAATTCAACTTTCAAACTAAGGCACCGCTGATTATTTACTTTTGTAAAGCAGCTATACACATGTCTGACAATCGCAAATCCCCAAAACACACAATTAACAATATAATATCACAATATCCTTCAACTGTCAACAGTAATTGTGTATCCAAAAACGCCTATTAAAATTCATTAACAATGCCATATAACAATGCATATACCAAGCAGTTAGATGCCAATAACTACACCTAAGATTTAAATATACGCACACAATCATCACCACCTAGCAACGCACTACCACATAAACAAATGATACACATATAATTATATCAAATAACTTAAACTACATATATAATACATAATCTACTATAGCAAAAATATCTAAGATTATTTCAACCATACCAATAATTAACATCGAAACGACAAATATACATTTGCAAATTTGCTATTCTAAACAAAAATATCTATATTTGCAAAAGATAATTATTACATTTGTAAATCACATGGATATTGTATCTCGGCTTAAAACATTTATGCAATCATTAAATATTGCAAATTCTCAATTTGCAGATACTTGCTACATTCCTCGTCCAACTATTTCACAAATATTAAATGGGAGAAATAAAAAAATTAGCGATGAAATTATTTCAAAAATACATAATGCATATCCCACTCTTTCTATGTTATGGTTAATGTTTGGAGAAGGTGAAATGCTTGTTGTAGAAAATTCCCAAAATCAAGGATCCAAAAAACATGAGGACTCAGACTTCACTGCTTCATTAAAGCAAAATATCATTGAACAAAAATCAATAATGAATGAGCTCAATTTTGATCACCCAAACGATATGGACCAATCTAATATAAACCTTACCACCCCTCTAAATCAAAATAAACATGAATTAATAAATAACTCAAATAATATATTTGACTCGCATAAAAATATCCCAATTGATAAAAACCATTTTAATACATTTGAGAAAAAAGAAGTTAAACATATAATGGTATTCTATACCGATAATAGTTATGAAACATTTATACCTGAAAAAAAATAGCCATCAATAATTCTATTATAATATATAAATTAATTCTATTGCATTCTGAAATTTATGATGTATCTTTGTGATAAAATATCATGAATCAATGAATCGTTATTTAAAAGTAATTTTGATTTCGATAGTCACATTAGTCATTAGTGACATTGTTTATGGAGCAACATTAAACGATAGTATTGTTATTATATCGGCGGATTGGCATAAAACTGAAATGCACACCTTTCGATACTCAAAATTAACTTATGATATAATTGAAAATGACACAATTATAACGACCAATTTTTATCGAGATTTTACGATTGAGATTAAAGATTCAACACAACATTTATATTTGTTAAATTATAATCGATGTGAAAAGCCAAAAAATATAGATTCAACAGCTTTAGATATACTACCATTACGCTTAATGACTAACCAAAATGGAGCACTTATAAAAATATTGAATTGGGATGGTTTTCTCGCATGGAATAAAGGAGACATCAGAAAAACCTCTAATAATATCTTCCCTTTTGCATCTTTATTATCATTTAATAATAAAAAATTAAAATTAAACCATGAATATAATTCCTTGCAATATACAGATGGGGCTGAAATTGATTATCCCGATTCTATAATATCTAAAACTCACATGAAAATCACTCAAGATTTTTTATCCAATGGTGAACACGATTTAATAACAGTTAATACCCAATCTACATATTATAATAAATCTGGCAACATTAAAATTCCAACTATCAATTTTTTTAAACAAATTATTGATAGTAACAAAGGTTGGGCAATCGCAACATATTCTGAGAAACGAAAAATAGACAATAATATCACGAATATTAATGCTTGGAATATAATTTTACTTGATTAATCAAATTAATATGATATGAAGAAATGTATATTAGATTTAAAAATTATTGAAAATCGCAGGATTCATGAGTTATACACTCTACTTATATTAACTCCTGCCGACAACTCTCTATTACCAGAAATGCTACCCGGACAATTTGTTCAGGTGGCTGTAGATGGATCAAAGACCACTTTTTTACGCCGTCCGATTTCTATCAACAATGTTGATAGAGAAAACAATAATATTTGGTTATTAGTGCGAAATGCTGGCGAAGGCACAAGAGCTTTAATGACATTAAAAACAAATGATAATCTCAATGTAATATTACCTTTAGGAAACTATTTTTCATTACCGACAAATATTGAAGATAATGTTTTACTTGCAGGCGGTGGTGTTGGAGTCGCACCTATGTTATATTGGGGAGCCTACTTAAAAACAAAAGGATATAATCCACAATTTCTTATAGGAGCCAGATCGGCAAAAGATGTATTGCAACTTGATGAGTTTGAGAAAATAGGAAAAGTAGCTGTATCTACCGAAGATGGAACAATGGGAGAAAAGGGATTGGTCACAACTAATAGTATATTGTCGACATCGATAGATAAAATTTATTGTTGTGGACCTGCCCCAATGATGAAAGCGATAGCAAAGGTTGCTAAAGAGCGAGAAATAGAGTGTGAAGTATCTCTTGAGAACATGATGGCATGTGGACTTGGTGCATGTTTATGTTGTGTTGAGAATACGGTTAAAGGAAATGTATGTGTATGCACCGAAGGTCCGGTGTTTAATATAAATGAATTGACATGGTAAATTTAGGTGTAAATATTGGCGGTCTTGAGCTCAAAAATCCGGTTTTGACCGCATCGGGAACATTTGGTTATGGTGAAGAATTTGCCGATTTTATTGATTTAAATCGTTTAGGCGGATTTGTTATAAAAGGAACTACAATAAATCATCGAGAAGGCAATCCATATCCTCGCATGGCTGAAACTCCATCGGGAATGCTTAATGCTGTAGGATTACAAAATAAAGGAGTGGATTATTTTATTGAGAACATATACCCTCGCATTAAAGATATTGACTCACATGTGATAGTTAACGTTTCGGGCGCAACAATTGATGATTATGTCGCTGTATGTGAAAAGCTCTCCCCTCTTGATAAAATAAATGCAATTGAGGTGAATATTTCATGCCCCAACGTAAAACAAGGAGGTATGGCATTTGGAACCACATGTAAAGGTGCAGCACAAGTAACAAAGGCCGTTCGTAATGCGTTTCCCAAAACTGTAATTATTAAATTATCACCAAATGTAACTGATATCACAGAAATCGCCCGTGCAGTTGAGGCAGAAGGTGCCGATTCGGTTTCATTGATAAATACGCTATTGGGAATGGCTATTGACGTGGAACGTCAGCGTCCATATTTGTCAACTATTACAGGTGGATTGTCGGGACCGGCAGTGCGTCCGGTTGCTGTTCGCATGGTATGGCAAGTTGCAAAAGCTGTTAAAATCCCGGTTATTGGTCTTGGAGGCATAATGAATGGTCGCGATGCAATAGAGTTTATGCTTGCTGGTGCAAGAGCAGTACAAGTTGGAACAGCTAATTTTGTTGACCCATCAGTAACTATGAAGATTATTGACTATATGGAAGATTATTGTCAACGACATGGAATTAAAGATATTAACGACATTGTTGGCATAATTTGAATTAGTCAAATGTCATTACTCTATATCCCGAAGAGTCAGCGCATAAAAAAACTGGCTCTTCGTCATTTTTCACAAAAAGATTCCAATGATTATAAAAGTCGATAATTTCACTACATTGCTTATATGGGTCAGAAATCAATTGCAATTTTTCAAAAAAATCAAATATCTGAGGTTTTGATATAATTATAATTGCAGATATAAATCTTGTATTCTCACACTCACTTTCAAAACAATGTATATTTATTCTATTATTCTCAATCGTCAATAAATGATTATTATATTTACGACCTTGATGAATTATAGCTAACGGTAATAATGATATTTTACCCGTGGAGTTCACCTTATGCATTAAGGAATAATAAAATTTAATTTTTTGCTTATAGCCAATCGTTTCTATAACTATTTTTTATTATAGTCAATAGTTTTATTATAAGACCTTTTTTGATATATATTCTTATCTACCCTCATCCTTACTAAGGATATACTATCAATATATATTTGTTCATTGTCAACCGGAGTCATATATATATATCCATATATCCTATTCAGTTTTTTCGTTGAATCAGATATTAGAGATATTTCAGTCCAACCATTATTACGAGTTACTATATTATTGTATTCAGATGTACCATCGGCATAATCTGCAACTATACCATATTTAACCGGAGATATACTATTTATTAATTTCGTTCTCCATATATAATAATCCCCATTTTTCCAATATTGATCTTTTTTAAGATTAAAAGTTATATATTGGGTTGCTGAATACTTATTTATATTATAATATCTAACCCACTGCCAACAATCAATTGAATCGCCATCAATTGCTACATTGACATTCTCTTTCTTATCTAAATCAATATGTTTTATTTCATCATCAATAATTTCAATTACACGGTCATAAACTTCAACATACTTTTCTATATTATGCCCATACCATACGAAAGATGTATCTAATTGTTCTTGAGTTATTCCATGCTTTAAAAGAATTGACTGTTTAACTGTTTTTTTTAAAGAATCATTATAAAATTTAGACCGTTCTAATTCAACAATGCTCTCTCCAATATGAATGTCGGCAAGCAGTAGTGCCATTTTTTCTTGGGACAATACTTCGTCGGGAGTTGAACTACAACTTGAAAATAGGGCTATTCCTATAAATATAGATAATATGTATATTCCATATTTATTCATTTATTATTGTGCGTTATCTTGTGCTGCCTCATTTTCTTTTGATGGTGCGGCAAGATATTTAGAATAAAATAGAATAAGAATGAATATACCTACAGAAATAGCGGCATCGGCAAGATTGAATATTGGTTGGAAGAATATAAAATGTTCTCCACCAATCCATGGCATCCAATCGGGCCAATTAAAGCTGAATAAAGGGAAATAGAACATATCAACAACCTTGCCATAAAATAATGACGCATAGCCACCTGCTTCGGGCATAAAAGTTGCTACCTCGGGTGGTATAGGATTGTTGAATATAAGTCCATAGAATAAGCAATCAAAAATGTTTCCAGCGGCTCCGGCTGCGATTAGAGAACAGCATGCTATGTAGCCTTTGGGAATATAATCTTTCGAGACAATGCGACTGATATACCAAATTCCGGCTGAAACAGCTATTATTCTAAATAGTGTTAGGAATAGTTTATTCCCAAACTCCATACCAAAAGCCATTCCATTGTTTTCGATAAAAACAAGTTGGAACCAATCGGTAATATATAAACTTTCACCAAGGTAGAAGTTAGTCTTGACCCAAATTTTCAAAATCTGGTCAAGAATAACAACTCCAATGATGATAAATGTTGCGAGATAGCCTTTTGATATTTTCATTAACTATTTCTTGCCTAATTTTTGGTCAATGCCTAATGTCGCATGAGGTACTGCACGAAGGCGTTCTTTAGGAATGAGTTTTCCTGTTTCGCGACAAATGCCGTATGTTTTATTCTCGATGCGAATAAGTGCATTTTGTAAGTGCTGAATAAACTTCATTTGGCGTTGAGCAAGTTGTCCGGCTTCTTCTTTGCTTAGAGTGCTTGCTCCTTCTTCGAGCACCTTGAATGTGGGAGATGTATCAGAAATATCATTCCCATCAGTGTTCATTATGCTTGACTTTAACAATTCGTAGTCGGCTTGAGCCTTTTCGAGTTTCTTAAGTATTATTTCCTTAAACTCTTGGAGTTCTTCGTCGGAATATCTTGTTTTTTCGCTCATGGTTGTATATTTTAGAGTTAGTTATTTAATGTTATTATTTAGTGATGCTTACATCAACTTTAATTTCGTCAATTTCAAGAGTTTCAACTCCTTCTGCACCATTGATGTCGCCAATAGTAATGTTTGTAGCAAGTACTTGACGAGCAATGTAGTCGCTATATGCATTTATTGCTGCATCAGTGTCGGCATTAGGTGCAAATACGAGTGAAATTTTGTCGGTAATATCATAATCGCGACTCTTGCGAATATTTTGAACACGGTTTACGATGTCGCGAGCTATACCCTCTTGTTTCAGTTCGTCGGTGATTGTTACATCAAGGGCGATAGTGATATTGCCTTCATTAGCAACCAACCAACCGGGGATATCTTCTGAAATAATTTCAACGTCAATAGCTTCAATCACAGCATCATTGCCATCTACATTGAGAGTGATATTGCCATTCTTTTCAAGTGATGCAATATCTTGTTGACTCATTGATGTAATAGCTGCAGCAACTGCCTTCATTGTTTTACCAAATTTTGGACCAAGTTTCTTGAAGTCGGGTTTAACACGTTTTACCAATACACCGGCTTCGTTATCAACAAATTTAAAGTTCTTAACGTTCACTTCGTTGAGAATTAATTCGCTCATAGACTCGATTGCATCACGTTGAGCATCGTCCATCACAGGAATCATCAATGTAGAAAGTGGTTGACGCACCTTGATGTTTACTTTGCGACGAAGTGAAAGAACCATTGAGGTAATCACTTGTGCAATATTCATGCGATTTTCAAGAGCTTTGTCGATAGCTGATTCGTTAACTTCGGGGAACAATGCCAAGTGAACCGAACCGGCACCTGCGAGGTCTTGATATAACTTATCGGCATAGAATGGAGAGATTGGTGCGATAAGTTTAGCGATTGTTTCAAGGCAAGTATATAATGTTTGATATGCCGAGAGTTTGTCTTCATTCATTTCGCCACCCCAGAAACGTTTGCGGTTCAAGCGAACATACCAGTTACTTAAGTTGTCGTTTACGAAATCATTGATTGCACGAGCTGCCTTTGTTGGTTCGTAATCGTTGAGGGCTTCATCTACATCTTTTACGAGTGTATTGAGAAGTGAGATAATCCAACGGTCAATCTCAGGACGATTTTCCAATGCAACTTGAGGTTGGCTGTTGTCAAAACCGTCAACATTTGCATAAAGTGCAAAGAATGAATATGTGTTATACAATGTTGCAAACAATTTGCGGCTCACTTCTTGCACCCCTGCCGGGTCAAATTTCAAGTTATCCCATGGTGATGAGTTTGAAATCATATACCAGCGCACAGGGTCAGAGCCATATTTTTCAATTGTTTCAAATGGGTTGACTGCATTGCCAAGACGTTTTGACATCTTGTTGCCATCTTTATCAAGTACAAGCCCATTTGAGATAACGGCTTTATATGCTACCGAGTCAAATACCATTGTGGCAATTGCATGAAGCGTGAAGAACCAACCACGAGTTTGGTCAACCCCTTCAGCAATAAAGTCAGATGGATAAAGTTCACCCGAATCAAGACCTTCTTTGTTTTCAAATGGATAGTGGATTTGAGCGTAAGGCATTGAGCCTGAGTCAAACCACACATCAATCAAGTCGAGTTCGCGATACATCGCTTTACCCGATGCCGATACCAATACGATATCATCTACGTATGGACGGTGAAGGTCAATCTTTTCGTAATTTTCTTTGCTATAGTCACCGGGAACAAATCCTTTTTCTTTATATGGATTTGCTGTCATAATGCCGGCAGCTACCGCTTTTTCTATTTCGTTGTAAAGAGTTTCTACACTGTCGATACACAATTCCTCTGTGCCATCTTCGGTGCGCCAAATTGGGAGTGGAGTACCCCAATAACGGCTACGTGACAAGTTCCAATCTTGAAGATTTTCAAGCCATTTGCCGAAACGACCGGTACCGGTTGATTGTGGTTTCCATTTGATGGTTTCGTTGAGTTCCATCATTCTCTCGCGAGCGGCTGTTGTTTTGATAAACCAGCTATCGAGAGGATAATAAAGCACAGGTTTGTCAGTTCGCCAGCAGTGAGGATAGTTGTGTACATGCTTTTCAATCTTGAAAGCTACACCCTCTTGCTTCATTTCCATACAGATAACCACGTTGAGGTCTTCGGCTTTTTGAGCAGCTTGCTCGTCGAATTTACCTCCGGGGTTATATTGAGGATCATAAGCATTCTTCACATAATCGCCTGCGTGATTTGAATATGCATCAATGCTTACACAAGTGTCGATAAATTCTTGAGCACATTCATCGAGAGTGTAATATTTACCGGTGAGGTCAACCATTGGACGGGTCTCCCCTTTCTTGTTAATCATAAACAATGAAGGGATTTCGGCAGCTTTAGCCACCTTGGCGTCGTCGGCACCAAATGTAGGTGCGATGTGAACGATACCGGTACCATCTTCGGTTGTTACATAATCACCGGGAATTACGCGGAATGCTTTTTCTTCAAGTTCAACGAATTTATCGTTACCTACGGCAAAACATTTGTCGGGATTTGTTTCGGCATATTCCTTAACGAAAGGAGCTGCGTTAGCATCAACCTTTTCAAGAGGTTTTACCCATGGCATGAGTTGTTTATATTGCATGCCCACAAGGTCGCTACCCATATAGTTGGCAACGATGCGATATGGCACTACTTTGTCACCTTGTTTGTATTCTTCCATTGGGAGTTCTGCACCTTCGGCTTTGAGATAAGACTTAACCAAGTCCTTAGCCATCACGATGCTGATTTTCTCGCCATTATAAGGATTGTAGGTTTGCACACACACATATTCAATCTTTGGACCAACACACAATGCAGTGTTTGAAGGCAAAGTCCAAGGAGTAGTAGTCCAAGCTACAAAGTAAGGTTTACCCCACTCTGCCATTTCGGGTCGTGGATTAACCATAGCAAACAATGCTGTCACTGTTGTGTCCTTAACATCGCGATAGCAACCGGGTTGGTTCAATTCGTGAGTACTCAATCCGGTACCTGCAGCAGGTGAATATGGTTGGATAGTGTAACCTTTATATAGATAACCTTTGTTGTAAAGTTGGCTCAACAACCACCACACCGATTCGATGTAACGATTGTCGTAGGTGATATATGGGTCGTTCATATCCACCCAATAACCCATAGATTTGGTCAATGTTTCCCACTCTTTGGTGTATTTCATCACCTCTTGACGGCAAGCGGCATTGTAATCGTCAACCGAGATTTTTTTGCCAATATCCTCTTTAGTGATACCGAGGGCTTTTTCCACACCAAGTTCCACAGGAAGCCCGTGAGTGTCCCACCCTGCTTTACGTTTCACATGGAAGCCTTTCATCGTTTTATAACGGCAGAAAATATCTTTGATAGTACGAGCCATCACGTGGTGAATACCGGGCATACCATTTGCTGAGGGTGGTCCTTCGTAAAACACAAATGAAGGATTTCCTTCACGCACTTTCATACTTTCTTCAAACAATCCGTTCTTGTTCCATTGCTCAAGAACCTCTTTATTAACGTTTGATAGGTTAAAACCGTTATATTCGTTGAATTTCTTATCCATTGTTACTATATAGTTACTTTTATTTTAAGGTGCAAATTTACAAAATTCTATGCAGATATAAAAGAAACACAGCAACAAAGATAAATTCTTGCGAAAATTTTAGCTCATTACAAAATATTTTTACCATTGTGTTTGATGTATTAAATATTGTTAATATGCAATTATCTATTATTGACGTAATACGGTTTGTTGAATTTTCTTTCATAAATTTGTGTTTTGATTATGGATTATAGACTATTATTAGATAAAACGAGTAGGATTTGGTGGATTCAAGAATTTAATCAATTTCACCAAAGTATAGTTGTCTCTAAAGATGATAATGTACTTATCGAAATAGATAAATGCATACGACCTTCTGACTTAACTCCATTACACATCGTATCATTAGCATGCTTTATTGATTGTATATATACAAAAGCTTCGGGAATTTGTATAAAAACAAGTCAAGAATTAACGGATTTTTTAATGAATGATTTGTATCTTCAAAAATACTTCAAGGATATTTCTCACATTGAAGCAAAGTCTAAAACAATCCTAAATCTATGGAAAATTGTCCCTGAAGAAGCTTTTTTGTATCGTGATAATTTATCAAAATACTTAAAGCAAGAATATTTTAAGGGATTAGATATTTCTATGCTTGGTACAACTCTTGATGAATTATATGCAAACGTTGCAGACCATTCTAAATCAAACGGGGTCGCCTATTCCTATATTCAATATAACGAATTAGAACAAACAATAAGCGTAGCGTTTTGTGATTTTGGTATTGGGATTCCTAATAGCCTAAAAAATGCTAATTTGCACCCTTTATCAAATAAGCATTATATTGAGTATGCAACAAAAAAAGGTGTTACTGCAAAATCAAATGAACATAATGCCGGTTTTGGATTAGATACACTCAAAGATTGTATGCAAGGGTCTGATAATAATCTTATTATAATAAGTAATAATGAGATGTATGTTTATTCATGTTCGCAAGATGTAATTATAGAAAGGACAGCGGATTTAAACTTTAATTTTCAAGGAACGTTAATATCATATACTATAAATATTTCTCAATTTGAATCGGAAGAAATTATAGGATATGGGAGTTTAGATGATGACTTAGATTGGTAATGATTATGGATAGAATATTGGTAAAAGAAATATTGGCGAAAGTTAATGGTTCATATCCCGACGGAGGAACAATGTTATTTCAATTATCTCAACCCTTAATTGAAAATAACAAAGATGTGTGTATAGATATGGCAGATGTGGAAACTATTCCCACACTATTTATGAATACGTCGTTTGCTCAATTAATAAACAAATTTGGCAAAAAACGAGTTGTATCGTCTTTAAGATTTTATAATATTACAAAAGTTCAATTAGAACGAATCAAAAAGTATTTCAGCAATTTTGAGTAATAACAAAATTTCTGTTAGATTGTAAAATATTAGAGAGTAAGTTTTTGCAAGAAACTTACTCTCTTTTTAGATTAAGTTTGTCTAGTCCTAACATAGCGTTACAATAAAAAGTAACAAAAAATGGAAGATACTAAACACAAGTATGTTAAGCGTACTAAGTGCGATTATTCAATGTCTTTTAAGTTGGCAGTAATACAAAATTCTATGCAGATATAAAAGAAACACAGCAACAATTATTGCTAGTGCAGAATGTGAGGTGCGGAATGAGGAGTTGTTTTAGTCTATTTTGCCGAATAGAATAATGCCAAATTACCGAAAAGGAAGCAAGGGAAATCTTACGAGAAGCTAGAAATCCGCCATTTCTCATTTTGAGAAGTTCGTTATTTTCGAGATATGCTGGTAATGTTTCCATATTTACAATCTCCTTAACATCATGCGGAAATCCCTATTCTTGAAACCATTCCTTGTGTATATGGGGATTATTGATACCTGTTGTAAAATATCATCAACATTCAAGTTGTTAGCATTTAGATTTTCAATAAAATCTTTGAGTCCCTTTTTGTTGTATGTGACAAAATAAATCTTTTTGCAACTAGTAGTGCCATTACAGATAGCATTGAAGAACTCTGAAAAATAGCCATAATCAATCAAACCCATAGAGAACCCATAGAAAATAACATTCTCCGCATTTAATAAATCAGTGATAATATCTGTTTTCTTATATTGGGAATGATATTTCTTAATTAATGGATGAATATAAGTGTTTTTTATTCCATCTTCGGGGATACATTCATCAATTCCAAAAATAATATTATTGCCCTGTGACATTACCATTAAGGGCTTGTTATGTGTATCTCTATAGTGCTTACCATGGAGATGTATAAATTCTTTTATCTGTGGTATATCTATATACTCATAAGGATTTGTATAATTAAAAGTATAAACTTTGCTTCTACAGTTTACTTTTATTTGCTTAAGAAACCTATATGCACAAGAGGTTTGAACTTTCTTTATCTTCCTTCCCTTTTGATGCTTTCTTACGAGAAAATCATCAGATTTATCCGTAAAGAACCAGGATATATTTTTAACATAAACCTGCCACAGTAAATTTAATTCTTCTGCCTTTTGCTCGCATTTTCCATTGTTGTACCATTGTATAACCTCATCTCGGAGTGTATTTTCAAAAGCACTCCATTGTTTATTTCCAGCGATAGGACAAAGATAATTTATGGCGTAATCCGCACAAGAGTTTTTTAACCCTAAATCAATATCAAAACCACTGCCTAAAATTACTAATGCACTCATATCTTATTCTTTTTTTTAAAATTGTTGTTTCCCTGAAAATTATTGTACTGTTGATATTTGTATTTTGCTTCCATGAAAGATAGAAAAGAGCTTAACATTTGTTTGCGTGTTTCTAGATCCAATTCGGTTTGATGGATTCGTTGCTCTTTCTCTTCAGGATGTAAATCGCTTGAATATATGATTGTTTTATCACGGTTATCAATACATTCAAAAGCATCATTAATTGTTTTTGTGTTAATTCTTGCTCTTCGTCCATGACAAATATCAAAAATAAATTTGATGGTTTCATTTAATGCAGGTAATTTTTCTGTTGATAATATGGCATGAACTTTTGCCTTTGCAATATCTGAATTGTTATTTAAATAATGGTTCATCTCCTACAATTTTAATAGTTAATAATAATTAATATTTTTTGGAACTGCTATTTCCATTTGTCTTCTTTTGATTTCAACAACAAAGGTACTTATAACATATTTATGCTGCAATAATGGTCTGCGAATCGTTGGTTATTGTCTTGTTTAGATGCATCGTTTGATGATTCTCATTTTAGTGTTAACTAGATTGTAAAATCAGTTTTCAACTTATCCCCGATATGGTATATTAGAAAATTTTATATCAAATTTTGGTCCTAATTTCCGTTCAATAAACTGTGTCAAACTTTTAATAGTATCTGAATCTTTTAAGCAAGGTCCAATAGTTATTGATGATATCGCTGTTATAGGGATGCAATATGTAATATATGGTATTAATAAATTACCTCGTTTTCTATATTTTGGTTCTTTAAGCGAATGTTTAACAAATCGCCATTCATGTTCTGATTTATAAGCCTCATGTTTATAATATGGAGACAGATTAGCAATATGTGACATGATACTTGCTTTTATTAATGTGCATTTAATTTTTTCTTTCTCAGTTAAGTTCAAACTCTCGTAAATCTGTTTTACCAGGTTTTGCTCAATCTTGATTTCTTCAGGCTTTACATATTCACATTCACGCAATATATAAGAGTCTTCTAATTGATATATATTTGTATTCGTATGATAAAATGGTGGTATTTTTGAGAAATCTAATTCTAAACACACACCACATCCATTTCCACCATACCCACGCCACATATTTAGTTCATCTGATAAAGATAAATCTTTACTAGTTAAAGATATTACATACATATCTGAATAACATAATTTACCCAAATCTCTTTCCTGATCTTCAGTCAAGCGATTTTGTTGCTCCGTTGCATATTGTCTTACTTTATTGATTAATACATTAACAAATAAATCTCTTTCAGTTGTGTCATTTAGAGCCGTTATTTCTGTAGCCCAAAATTCTATATATTGTTGATTAGTTTTTTTATCAACTTTTAAAGAATCGGTCAACATACTTATAAGAGTATCTATTGGCGTAAAATGATAAAAATTTGCCATAACTTATTATTTATATTGATGTCCCTGCACTATTGCAGATTACTTGTTAATCATCAAATAATATGCCAAATTTAAGAAGAATTAAGTTAAAAGTATTAAAAGTAATATCCTGCGTCAAATTGTCATTGATTTAACACCAAATTAACAAATCTATTAATATTTATCTGACAAACAAATAATTACTGCCATATTGTCATATACTTTCTTCGATGATTTTTATTTCGGCATCGGTTAGGTTATATAGTTGGTACACTATTTTATCTATTTCTCTTTCGAGTTTTTCTATAGAGTTGTTAGGAGTCATCTTCTTTGATGTTCTGATTTGCTCAATCAATGCAACTATTAATTGTTGTTCTGTTAATGAGGCAACCGGTATTGGGAGTTGTTTTGCCTGTTTAATTCTTATTTTGGGAAACAACTCTGTTTCGGCCTTAAATTTTTGTTGGTAGTAGTATTGTATAGCTTTTGAGTTAAGTATTCCGACAACATACTGAACATTAAATGTAGAATCCTTTATTATCGTAGAATATAGGCTTCTATTGCAGTATAAATTTTCATCTAAGTAAACCACAGTTAAATAAGAGCCAGTTTCTCGTATAAGCAAGCGTTCCCCTGTATAAAAAAATGCGTCTTTTTGAAACTCAGTTACAACATCTTGATTTACATATGAAATAGTCTTATAGCAGTACTTTTCAACATTGCTGCCTGTTAGAAATCTATATTTACCTTCTACTTTAGAAACTCTATCCCTGCCGACCTCAAAACCTCGTTGCATTATAGATATGCTTGATAATGGTTTTGAAGAAGCATTCATCTTTGCCAATATATTGTTTGAATTACCCAATAATTCATCAAAACTCCAATTAGGAATATTGGACTTATATAGTAGGATTGTGGATGTAGGCATATTAACATTCTTGAACACCTCATCTCCTTCATTACGATAAGAAATCAATTGACTATTGTTTTCAAGGAAACTTCTTAATGGTTCGAACTTAATTCCTTTTGTATATAATGCTCCAGTGATAAATGTTAGTACACCATTGTGTTGCAATATATTTATGCTATGTTCAAAAAAATAGGAATACAATTCCAAGCAGTTCTTGGTTTTGTATTTATAATACAAGTGTTCTTTATCAACATCTGCAACAACTACATACGGCGGATTGCCAATCACGATATCGAAGCCTTTTTTGCCGTCTTTGCGGTTGAATACATCGCTAAACCATGTGTGCCACAAGAAGAATTTATTGTTTTCGGTGAGATTTATTTTGCGTAATTGTTGAAGTATTTCGGGGTCGTAATTTTGAGCTTCGAGTTGGGCGTTGATAGTGTTGGTTATTCGTTGTTGTAGCCTTATTTTGCTATCATGGTCGCTACATGAATAATACTCACGCAATAGGTCCGACACCACTTTTTGCAATCGGTTTTTCTCGTCGTCAAACAATGAACCTGCCCCACTATCATTTTTTGATTGACGCTCGTAGGTAAGTTCGCTCAAATCCACACCCATAAAACTCTCAATAAGAGAGTTTCCTTGCATAATTTTATAATCGAAGTTAGGCAATGGCAATGGCTTTTCTTCGTCAACCACTATTGAGAGCCAAAAACGCAATCGGGCTATATCCACAGCACCCTTTTCGATATCGACCCCATAAATGCTATTTTGGATAATACTCTTTTTTATCTCTGCTCGGTCGTAATGCTCACCACTCAATGCCTCTCGGCAACGCAACAACTCATTGAGCAATCCCATGGGAAATGCTCCCGACCCAATGGCAGGGTCGCAAATCTTCACATCTTCAAGAGCTTTGACAAGTTTGGGACGTTTCATTTCAGGGATATTCTCTGCCCCTTCTTCGGGCGACAACACAAATTGGCGAATTTTGTCGGTGGCAATAGAGGTGTTTGTCTCAAGATAGGCGATTAATGATTCCTGACACATATATCTAACAATCTCTTTCGGGGTATAAAACGCACCTTTGTCCTTGTTGTCCTCAAGCAAGTTTTCAAAGATTTTACCCAACATTTCGGGGTCAACACCCACTTCGGCATCGTTGGGGTCATTTTCGTCGATAGTGAAGTTGTATTCGCTGAAAAATTGGAATAATCGTGCAAAATATTCTGCCGGGAACACGCTATCAGGCTCATCTTCGGCATCACGTTCAAATAATCCACCATTGAGATATGGAATTTCAGCCCATTCGTTGAGTAATGATTTATCCCAACCAAGTTGCTCAAACACGCTCTCTCGTTGCGAGGGCTTGGTATTTAATATGCCGAAGAAAAGAGGCTCCAACACTGCATCGAGATAGTTATCTTTGTGGCGTGATTGTTCAAACATATTTTGCATATAATTCAAGTCGCCATTCAGCCACCCTTTGCGTTGCAAAAAGTGTAGAAACGTGATGCGTCCCATCATTTTTTTGATATAATCGCGTATGCGTTTCTCGTTGTTGCCAAACGCTTGCATAAATTTCACATTAGGGGCCGATACTTCTTTCTCAACCCACTTGCTACCCGATTTAACCACACGTTTACCGGTGACATATTGAATGAAATCGGCATATTGCTCGCGATATCGGTCAAAGAATTCATTTGATAGAGCTTCTACCGAGAATGCTGTTTTGATGTTTTCAAACGAGATACCTTTCTTCTGCAATAGGTTAAATCGATCTATTGGGGTGCGATAAAGCAATTCTTTATCTCCAAATACGTAGGTATATCGTTTGGGAGATGTGGCTTCCTCTTTTATGTCGCAAATAAACGACAACCGCCAATGGTCGCTACTATCAAACACTACCAATGCCGCATCAAATTCATATCTCAAAAACGGCTTGATAAGATTTCTCAGCCCTACCCTTTTATTGGCAACCGACCCGGCATTGATTTCGTAATGAAACAACCCTATCCTGAAATAATCAGTTGTTTCGATATTCCCTAAATAATACCCTTTATCTACAGAGTCGAAGTCGGTAATCAGTTCGGGTGTCACACGCAATTCTGTAGCATTAAACAGCTCACGCAATAGCGTAATCCATTGTGATTTGTCAAATTTATTACGAAATATTGCTCTTAGTTCTTCGGGTTTGTAAGTTGCCATAATGATTTTAAGTTAATAGGGTGATTGATTGGTTGGTTGATTGTTTATGTGTTATGCGAATGTCTCGGAAATGATAACCAACGGATTGGAAACATCTTGGGCGTCACGACGTTGGTCACTATTCATTGTCTTATACTCTCCCACCAGTTTTTCGATATCTTGGAGTATATCATATTGAGCTAATTTTACTTTTGCCCGGTCATTCCGATACTTTCGAGATAGCTCCTTTATTCGTCGGGGAAGTTTTTGATATATCCCTTCGTTGATATATTTTGTGAGAGTGTCGCAATAAGATATTAGCCTGTCATCATTGCTCACTTGCTTTATTGTTCTTAAGAAACTGTTTGCTTCGAGCGATGTGCGGTCAAGGTCCTTGCGGGTTACATTGATTGACGATGTGTCGGCCGCTTCGATATATTCTGATGTGAATTTTTGCAACGCCTCATTCACATGGTTGAAATGAACCATCTCGTTGGTGAATGTAGCGGGTTGTTCTTCGGGATTGGCTTTCAGATATTTCACAGCCTCTAAAAAGTCAATTGCTTCAACTTTCGACGATGAGGCAAGATAGAATTCAGTTTTTACATTAGAAGACACAAATACAATTGATTTGCCGCTATGTTTGCCGGTATTACGCATTGCTCGGCTTTTCATAGGCAACGATTTGATTTTGTTATAAAGATTTCTATCGCGATTGTATAGCTCCCTAACCTCTCGTAGCAAAGCAATCTTTTTGTCGATAACATCTTTTACTTTGCTGTCAAACATCTTGAATTCTTTTACAATCTCCTCGTGAGAGTATATTTGTGCATCTTCACCAAAGGCCGAGTGAAAACCTTGAAGTTTCACAAGAGCGTTCTTATATAGCTGAATCTCTCTATCACCTTGTCGCGAAGGATAGAACATATAATTGTAGATGCGTGGAGCAACCGAACCGATACGATTTACACGACCTATGCGTTGCATCAATCGGGTTGCATTCCATGGTGAGTCGTAATTAATTATCACATTCGACCGGTGAAGATTCACTCCCTCGGCCAACACATCTGATGTGATAATGATGTTATATTGTGAGGCTTTGGTGTCGTTATTGGCATCAAAGTTGTCGGCTATAATTTGACGGAATCTGTCGCGATTGGCCGCAGTGATTTTTAATACATCGGTGCGACCTATCTCTGTGGTCAATCGGTCGTATAGATAATTGAGTGTATCTACACTCTCTGAGAATAGCACAAGTTTGCCACTTGCATTTATATCCTCGTTCATAAACTCCGTTTCAAGACGGTTGCGGAATAGGTCAAACTTGGGGTCTTCGTTTTCATTGTTCCAATCATTGTTCAACTGCTCTAAAACCACCCTGTCATAATGTAGCATTTCAAGAAATTCGGGGGCAATGGCTTCGGCTTCATATAATATATCCTCTTCGAGATAGCCTTTTTCAAGAGCCAGTTGGATTATTTCATCGAGTTCCATATCTTTGGCTTGCAAGTCCTTGACCTTTAAGTCGGGGGCTATGATAACTTTGTTTTCTTCAAACATTTTTATCATATCGGTAGTGATACGCAATAGTGTGGCAAGTGATTTTTTAAAAGCATAAAAACTACTTTCCAAGCGTTTCACCATGTGAATACGATATATCCCTGCCAATGATTGTCCTATATGTACTGCGTTTTTATATTTTGCTCGATATTCCTCTTTGAGATATTCTACTGCTCGATAGCGAGCATAGTTAAGCCCTATGCCGAGTGGATTTTGCTCTGATTTGCTGTCGGTGAGCATTTTAAGTGTTTTGTAAAAACGCACACTTGTGTCGCTATCCATCTGATATACCAACTCATTAGGTGGCAATATCTGAGGAAACACAATGCCTTGCAATGCTATATCTGCTTTGTAATCGGGGTCATTTTGTATATTGTTGCGAGTGCGTCGCACGGTAACTTTGTCGATAACTTTATTTCTTATCGCTTCATATATTTTATCAACTTCGGCTGTTACATCGCGTTCTTCGCGTTCTCGCATCAATCGGTCATAGTTTTGAATTAATGGAGAGAAGAATGCTTTGAGATTGGGAATACCATCAATTGTGCAACTTTGACTATTTTGAAATAGAAGTAATTGATTTAATAAATCAGACGGACGATTATTAAGTGGAGTGGCTGAGAGCAACATTACTTTCTTTTGATAGCTATGTAACAAGCCGCCGTTCACGCATGGAGCCTTGCAAATCTTTTGCAATTCGTCATATCGTCCCGATGTGTCGTTTCTGAAACCATGGGCTTCATCAATGATAATCAAGTCAAATTCGCTTTTATCTTTATATTGGTCTTTACCTTTAAGAATTTTTGACAGACTGCCATTGGTAATAAATTGTGCTTTGTTTTTGATACCAAATAGTTTGAACGCATCGGCCCAGTTTTTGGCTAATGCCGGCGGATAAATAACCAATATATTTGTGTTGCCACCATTGGCCTCCACAAACCGTTTGGCTATCATCGTGGCAATCATTGTTTTTCCAAGCCCCACAACGTCGGCAAGGAACAATCCGTTATGCTCCATCAGCATTTGGTATCCTTGAATCACGGCATCTTTTTGATATTTCAAGTCTTTGACCCCTTGGGGCAATTCCATTGTGAAATTATCTTCCACTTGGTTGCCAAATGTGTCGATAAGTACCTTGATATACAATTCATAGGGTGTGGGCTGATAACCTAAGTGTGTCTTGTTTTTATACGATACGATATCATCGGCTTTCAGTGGTATCGCCTTTTCCCATAGTTCCACAAATTCATCGTGACAATATTTTACATCGTCATAGTCTTTCATCGCCACGTTTAGCTCATATTGTGGCGGTTGCTTCAATCCTAATCCCGATTCCGATATATTTGATGAACCCATCACTACCCAACCGTCGCTATGTTCACTATGTTCGATGGGTAAACACAAGTAGAATTTGGCATGTAGATTTTTATCGGCACATATACGCATTTGTAATCGACCGTCGATTAAATCTTCACACATCTGAATGATGCCGGCTTCAACTTCGGGACTATATTTTGAATTGATTATATCTTCCTTAAATCCGTTTTCATATATCTCTTTTGCCTTTACACTATCGCCAAACATTAACACCGCTTTGTTGTGTTTGCGAAAGATGTCATCGATATTTATTCCTACCAATATTTTTATTTCAGAAATATCGCCTAATTCTTTTCTTAATTTGAAATATCCCGAGGAACGAAAGAAGCCTACAACGGCGAGAAATCTCTCGAAAGAAGCCATATTTGTTGCAATCCCTTTAAGCTTGTCAAAAAGGGTGTTGCCGGGTGTGTTGTTGAAAAATTTGGTGCTCATAGCCCTTTGTTTTTACGGCAAGGGCTACTGTGCCGTTGTGTTTTACAATGGATTAATAAGAGCATAAAAAAAGCGTGAAGCCCTTGCATTGTTGCTCGCTTCACATTCTGAGGCTCGTAGGAATGGCCTTTGCAAGTTGAAGCGAGCAACGCTAAAGCCCCACGCCGATATGTATAACCACTAATCTATGCCTATGGTTGTCATTGGCGTAGGGATACACCAATGACAACAAGACATAGGAAGGGTTGTATATAACATACCCACGGGGCATTCATCGTTGCTTGGTTCTGAACTTGCAATTTGAAATTTTCCTACGATTTCAGAATGTCAAAACCGAAGCGTCAATAAACGCCTTTAATATGTCTGCCCCACCCGCCACTTTGAAAAGCTTCGGCGTAGGGCACTACAAAACTACAAAATCTATTTGAAAAATCCTAAAGGAACTTTGAGCAATGTCAATCTTTTTGGTTAATTATTGATTGACACTTTAACGATTTTATCGTCATCGATATTTATTATATAAAATCCTACCGGTAATTTAATTTCATTTATACCGGGACACACCACATCTGTTTTTATCAATCGACTACTTATATCGTATATTTCAACCTCACTTTGTTTCTCACTTTTTATATTAACTTGCCCCCGACTCACCGACACTTCATAAGCATCGTCAAAGATATTATCTATACCGGTTTCCACAGCCAATCCATTATAGGAATATAGCTCTAACTCAATGATATTTATAGCCTCATCACTTAATGTGGCATCGGAAAGCGACACTTGAATACTTACATTAGATGCACCCTCAATCTTGCCAATATTCACGACATGCCCCATTGTCATTGTTGAGGTATTTATTTCGGGAGACTCTTCTACAAATGAATACCATACATTCCCAAAATCGTCAACAAGTTCAAAATTTACCGGATGAGTGTTTTTGGTTGACACTTTATATCTCACTGTCATTCCTAAATCACACCCATTGATATTTATTGTCTCAGACCTGAGCAATGTTTTAGTTCCATTATTTATAACCAACGGATATGATTCATCTTTAAGTCCTTGCTGAGTTACAACATCACCAGCCGGCAAATAATACCACTGATGAGTAACAGAACTGGTTGGACGCAATATCGATAATCTTGTTGCAGAATATATATTTTGCACACACATCAACACAATAGCGAATAATAACAATCTCTTGCCCATCTTTAATCTATATTTATATTCTTTTTTTCTTTTTCCAAAATCGTTTCAATCGCTGAATCCCTGCCACTCCTAATATAGCCAACCCACTATATTGAAATGTCTTTGCCATACCAAAAAACACAAACCATATTACCCATTTTGCCGATGTGCCAATTGGTAATAAAATTTGAGCGAATGAAATAACATAACATATTACCGACAAAATAATAACCACTACGCCCGTGCGAAATGACAGCCCCTGCAACCATATTTTTAATCGTTTCATAAATCAATGAAATGACATTTATTGCAAAATGCCGGATGTATGTTTCGCCTCCACCCTTCTCTGAATTTCATGAATGAAGTACTATTTAATACATCCATTACTCCATCATTATACACGTTACCAAAATTCATTATTTTAGGAAATGGCTTTGAGCAACACGGCACTACCCATCCATTCCATGTAATATAATAATGCGACCATGGGAATGGACATTTTTGGAAACCTGTGTTACCTCTGAAGTCCAACCCTGTAACCTCGACGTTTTTATGATTATTTGCCATAGAATATGCTTCGGCTAACGCTTGTTCAAACTCTTTGGTATAATAAAATTTATAATAATCATTATCAATATCGGTTGCACTCGCTAAATTAAAGTAGTTAAAATTAAGATATGAAACTCCTAATTCATCGGCAAGTTTTATGAGTTGTGCCATTTGATGATAATTCTCTTTGGTAATAACCACATTAAACATCAAATCAACACTATGTTGTTGAGCTAAAGGCATTAGACTTTTTATATTTTCAATCAAGTCGTTATACTTCGCTTTAACCCGAACCTGCTCATATACATCACCTATTCCATCGGTAGAAACTTGAATTGTATCAATATACGGTAATACCCCCTTAATTTTATCAATAAAATCGGGCACATTCGCATTTGTTGATAATGAGACTACCACACTTCTTTTTTTAGATTTTATATATGATGCGATTTCGGCGAGTTGTGGATATAAAAGCGTCTCACCTAATCCTGTCAATCCTATTGAATCCAAATAAGGATATATCTCATCTATTATTTTTTTTGCATTTTCCAATGGCATTAGCCCCTTATCCATCGCTTTTCCATAGGCATATTGACGAGGGCATGTAATACATTGTATATTACACAGATTGGTTAATTCAAGCATTATACATGTTGGATATGCAACTTCATTAGAACCTGATAGCCTCAATTTAAAGCTATTTAGTTTATTTAATAAATAACGTAGCAAATCCTTATTAAAACGTGTACGCTTTGCTATTTGTAATATCTTTATCAGTTTTCGCTTTGTCATATAATCATGTAACGAGACCCAGAAATATATAATTCTTTAAATTAATGGATATATACTTTCTTTATGCTATTATCATCAAATTTTATAATATAAAATCCAAATGGTAATGTGATTTGATTTTCTCCTTTATAAATGTCATTTTTTATAACTTTACCACTCAAATCACAAATTTCAATATATGAATCTCTAATACTGTTTATGATTAAAGAATTATCTACTATTTTTATTTCTTGATTATCATCAATCACATCATTAATGCCGGCACCATTATGTGAATATAATTCCAACTCATCAATATTTATAGACTCGTCACTTTTATATGCATCGGACAATGAAACTTTAATCATTACCTTCTTGGCATCTTTAATCTTCCCTATGTGAACATCATGACCTATTGTCATTGTAGAGGTATTGAGTTCCGGATTTTCTTCAATAAACGAATACCATACCTTTCCATCGGCATCAACCAACTCAAATTTCAATGCATGTGTATCTACTGTTGACACATAATATCTCACTGTCATCCCTAAATCACACCCTTCAACATTAATTTCTTCTGACTGCAAATATGTTGCCAATGGATTTAGACTTAATGGATATTGTTTATCTCTCAATCCTTGCTGTGTTACAGTTTCGCCCGACGGCAAATATTGCCATTGGTGAGTTACTGAACTTTTTGGTCGAAGTATTGATAATCTTGTCCCTGAATAAATATTTTGCGAAAAAACGCTCATTAAAATCACTAAAAATAAAAATACTCGTTGTCTCATCACTAATTATTTTTTATTAGTTTAATTATATTATTATCGTATAAATAACAGTTCTCTATATTTTGGCAATGGCCACATCTCATTATCAACCATCAACTCAAGAGCATCTAAATAATCCCTTATCTTCGCCATTGAAGGAACAACGGTATCATGATATGCAATTGCTTTTTCCCTTTCATTTTCAATGCGATTAGCTTTTTTTCGAGCCTCTATCATTTCTGCAACCTCATCTTTTGTCTTAGCTATATGAGATGCGATACTTTCTATTGCTACAATATCTCGATTTGTTATATCCTCTCCTTTTTCGCCACTGAAAAGTTTTCGTAATTTCAATACATTGTCAACTAAAAACGCTTGATAACGCATCGCAACAGGGACTATATGATTAATTGCAAGATCACCAAGCACTCGTGCCTCAATTTGCACTTTTTTAGTGTACATTTCCCACTTCACTTCATTGCGAGCCTCCAACTCCACTTTTGAAAATACACCTGTTTTTCGGAACATTTCAATAGATTTATCCTCTAAATAGGCATCAAAAATCTTTGCGACATTTATTTCACAGTCCAAACCTCTCTTGGCCGCTTCAATCTTCCATTCCTCACTATATCCATTCCCATCAAAATGGATTGACTTTGATTCTGATATTAAGATTTTTATTTCTTCAAGTATTGCATGATTTAATGTTTCTCCATTTGAGATACGAGCATCTACTTTTTCTTTGAAATCAAATAATTGCTCTGCCACCGCAGCATTTAAAGCTATCATTGCCGATGCACAATTAGCCGAAGAACCAACGGCTCTAAACTCAAATCGATTCCCTGTAAATGCAAATGGTGATGTGCGATTCCTATCGGTATTATCTACAAGAATCTCGGGTATTTGTGACATTCCAAGCGACAATCCTTCCTTCCCGGCAAGGTTTATCAATTCATCTTTTGTGCTTTGTTCTAATTGTGCTAAAATCCCACTTAATTGCGTACCTAAAAAAATTGAGATTATTGCAGGTGGAGCTTCATTTGCTCCTAACCTATGGCTATTTGTAGCCGACATTATCGATGCTTTTAATAATCCATTATGTCGATGTACTGCTGCCATCACATTAACAACAAATGTGATAAATTGCAAATTTCCCATAGGAGTTCTCCCAGGAGCAAACAATAACACTCCTTTATCTGTACCTAAACTCCAATTATTATGTTTTCCCGACCCATTTACACCGGCAAATGGCTTCTCATGAAGCAATACACGGAATTTATGCCTGCGAGCAACTTCGGCAATTAAAGACATCAATAACAAATTGTGGTCATTGGCAAGATTGGTTTCTTCAAATATAGGAGCCAACTCAAATTGATTCGGAGCCACTTCATTGTGACGTGTTTTTGCCGGAATACCTAATTTATGACACTCAATTTCAAGATCAAGCATAAAAGCCTCAACACGCGAAGGAATTGCACCAAAATAATGATCTTCAAGTTGTTGGTTTTTTGCGCTTTCATGCCCCATGAGTGTGCGACCTGTCAAAACCAAATCGGGGCGTGCCGAATATAACGATTCATCAACCAAAAAATATTCTTGTTCCCATCCAAGATAAGATGTAACATGTTTTACTGACGGGTCAAAATATTGTGCCACTCCGGTTGCCGCCTTATCGATACTATTTATTGCTCGCAATAACGGCGCCTTATAGTCAAGAGACTCTCCTGTATAAGATATAAATATCGTAGGAATACAAAGCGTCTTACCCAATATAAACGCCGGAGATGAAACATCCCACACAGAATATCCTCGAGCTTCAAAAGTATTACGAATCCCACCATTGGGGAAACTCGAAGCATCGGGTTCCTGTTGAACAAGCAGCTTCCCCGAAAATTCTTCCACAACACCGCCATTTCCATCAAGGTCAATAAATGCGTCATGTTTTTCTGCAGTGCCATCGGTTAATGGATGAAACCAATGAGAATAATGCCGAGCTCCATTATCTATTGCCCATCGTTTCATTCCTTCAGCAACACTATCGGCAACATGTCGTGAAAGCGGCTCTTTATTATCTATTGCATTAACTAATGCTTCATATATATCTTTAGGAAGATATTGTGCCATCTTCTGCCTATTGAAAACATATTTTCCATAATATTGATCTGGACGTTCAATAGGTATTTCTACCGGCGTTGCCTTGCGGTTGTATGCTTCTTCTACGACTTTGAATCTTAACTTAGACATTCTTTTATAATGATTGTCGATTTACTTTTTATATTTTTCACGAAGATAATAATTCTCACGCAATAATTCTCGTTGTTTTATTATGTTTTTTACCTATATAATAAAAACAATATTATTAATTCGTCAACATTACTATATTTCTCAATTTATAAAAAAGACGGCAGTTGCTTTTTAACCACCGTCCTTTCCATTTTATTTATTTGTTTTACACATATCCGCGAATAATTCCTCTTTTTGAATTACGGATAAACATAATCATTTCATCTCTTTCTTTTGTTGCCGGAAGTTCAGCTTCTATACGTTCCAACGCATCTGTCACATTCAATCCCGATAAATATAGATATCTGTAGAACTCTTGAATTTCACGAATTTGCTCATTTGAGAAATTTCTACGACGCAATCCAATTGAATTTACGCCGGTATATGCAATTGGCTCGCGCGCAGCTTTTACATATGGAGGTATATCTTTATTTATAAGAGCTCCACCTTGAATCATAACATGTGGTCCAATGTGACTGAATTGGTGTACTAATGTTCCACCTCCAATAACCGCAAAATCATCGACTATAACTTCTCCGGCGATTTGAGTTGCATTTGAAATTATTACATTATTACCAACAAAACTATCGTGAGCGACATGCGAATACGCCATAATTAAACAATTATTGCCAACTACAGTTTTACCTTTTGAAGCAGTACCTCTATTTATTGTCACACATTCTCGAATTGTTGTATTGTCACCAATAATAGCAAGAGATTCTTCTCCTTGAAATTTTAAATCTTGTGGAGTGCCGGATATCACTGCTCCCGGAAAGATTGTACAATTTTTTCCAATACGCGCACCTTCCATAATTGTAACATTACTTCCTATTCGCGTCCCCTCTCCAATTTCAACATTGTTTTCTATAGTAACAAAAGGATCTATAACTACACTTGGTGCAATTTTTGCTCCAGGATGTATATATGCTAACGGTTGTTTCATTATATCTTTAGCTATTATTTGTTTTTAATAATTTGTGCCATAAATTCACATTCTGTAACTATCTTTTCTCCTACAAATGCATACCCTTTCATAACCGCACAACCTCTACGCAATGGGGTCATAAATGACACATGAAATATTAACGTATCACCAGGCACTACTTTTTGACGGAATTTCACATTGTCTATTTTCATAAAATAGGTAGAGTATCGCTCGGGGTCTTCAACTGTTCCTAATACTAAAAGCCCCCCTGTTTGTGCCATTGCCTCTACCAACAACACGCCGGGCATAACCGGCTCTTGAGGAAAATGACCTTGGAAAAATGGTTCATTTGTTGTTACATTTTTTATCCCGACAATATAGTTTTCTCCTTTTTCAATAATTTTATCAACCAACAAGAATGGATAACGATGAGGAAGCAACTCCCTGATTTTATTATTATCCATTAATGGAGGTATTGATGGATTATAAACGGGCGCTTGAATATCTTGACGCTTAATCTCTTGTCGAATTTTTTTTGCAAACGTCGTATTAATTGAATGCCCCGGACGTGTCGCAATGATTTTTCCTTTTAACGGTCGCCCAATAAGCGCAATATCTCCAAGAACATCCATCAATTTATGACGAGCAGGCTCATTTTCGGTCGTTAGAGGTTTATTATTAATATATCCAAATTCCGATACATTTTTGCGAGGGACATTCATTAAATCGGCAATGCGGTCAAGCTCACTTTGAGGCAATTCGGCATCATATATGACAATTGCATTATCCAAGTCCCCTCCCTTTATTAGATTTCCTTTTACTAAAGGTTCGATCTCTCTGACAAAAACAAACGTACGACTTGCACTAATTTCTGAAGCAAAATCTGATAAACGGTCTAAGGATGCAAATTGATTTGTTAATACCGGGGAATCAAAAGCAACCATTGTATCAATACTAAAATCCTCATCTGGTAGGACTACTATTGACGCACCTGTAGTATCGTCTCTGACTTCTATTTTTTGTTTTACTATATAATAATCTTTATCTGTTTTTTGTTCAATTGTTCCTATTTCCGCAATCCTTTCACAATATTCCGATGCACTACCATCTAAAATTGGCATTTCGGGAGCGTTTAACTTAATTAAACAATTGTCTATTCCAGCCGAATATAATGCAGCCATGGCATGCTCTATTGTACTAACCGACACATCACCCCGACTAATTACCGTGCCACGGGTTGTAGCTGTGACATATTCGGCCAAGGCATCTATTATAGGTTCACCTTCTAAATCTATACGTTGAAACTTATAACCATGATTCTCAGGAGCAGGATAAAAAGTCGCTTCAATCTCCAATCCGGTATGAAGACCTTTTCCTTTTACGCTAAATGAATTATTTAATGTAACTTGTTTCATTATGCTAATTGTTTAACTTTGTTTCTATTTTATTTACTCGAGCATTCAAGTTGCCCAAATTCTTAATATATACAGTTTGACGCATAAAATCTTTTGCATCGGCGGCAGGATACCCCATTAACCGACTACCCGATTTTACACTTGAATGTATTCCCGATTGCGCTCCAATATTTACTTTATCACCAACCGTAATATGTCCGGCAACACCTACTTGACCGCCTATCATACACCATTGCCCAAGTTTTGCCGAACCGGCAATTCCGGCTTGAGCTGCCATCACCGAATGCTCGCCTACTTCAACATTATGAGCAATCTGAATAAGGTTATCAAGTTTAACACCTGTTTTTATACGCGTACACCCCATTGTTGCTCTATCAATTGTAGTATTTGCTCCAATCTCAACGTTATCCTCAATTATGACGTTACCTATTTGGGGTATTTTATTATAGCCATTCTCTGTGGGCGCAAAACCAAATCCATCTGCACCAATAACCGCACCGGCGTGAATAATACAATTTTTGCCAATACTACACCCATGATATATTTTTACTCCCGAATATATTATAGAGCCGTCTTCTATTGTCACATTATTGCCAATATAGGCTTGTGGATATATCTTTACCCCTTTCCCAATACTAACTCCGCTTCCAATATAAGCAAATGCACCTATATACACATCTTCAGGAATAGTTACATTTGAAGAAATATAACTTGGTTGCTCCACACCTGTTGGTTGTGGATTCATTAATTTAGAAACCATCTCAAGCAACATTGCAAGCGTTGCATACGGATCCTCAACTTTTATAAGTGTAGTTGTTAATTCTTTCTCTGGGATAAAATCATTCTTAACAAGAACAATAGATGATTTTGTCTCATAAATATAATGAGTATATTTTGGATTTGCCAAAAAAGAAATGGCTCCTTGATGCCCTTCTTCTATCTTTGCAAATGTTTTAACCGTAGCATTACCATCACCTATTATTGTTCCGTTCACAAGTGATGCAATTTGATTGGCTGTAAACTCCATAAATAGTCTTATTTATATTTTATTTTACAAAGATGCTAAAAAAAATTCACATATTTATAATTATTGCCAAAAAATAGATACACCAACATTAATTTAAGGGAATTTCTATAAATTCCGCGAATTAATTAAACAATAGTTATTGGGAACGTTCTTTTGTGTGCTTTATGCTTTTCTTTGGCATCTTTTTGCCTTTGTTTCAATCGCATAGCTCGCTATGCTCATTCAACAAAGAACAAAAATCCGCTCAAATAAAATTCATAAATCTTCACAAAGCAATTTATAGAAGTTCCCTCAAGGAAATTTCGGCAACTTCCGTAAAATATTTTTATCTTAATTATTGAAAATGGCACTTTTGCACATTTTCTGCTTAAAGCAGGTCCTATAAATTGATTTGGAATGATTTTGAGATTTTAATTGATAAATTTTCAAGATAGAGGAGGAAGTTTAGCAAGCTAAACGACCGACAAATGCCTTCAACTACTCATCGTTTAAACTTATTGATGTTTCTTCTATTTTTATCAACTTAGACTTATATAGAAGCCCTATAGCTTTCTTAAAATCTTTTTTACTGCATTGTAAAATTGATTTAATTAAATCGGGACTGGATTTATCACTAAGAGTAGTCTTTCCTCCATTAATCTTTATGAACTGAAGAAAACGTTCAGCCAAAGCATTAATGCGATTAATCGTTGAATCATTTAGAGTTATATCTATCTTCCCATCATCTCTGATTTGTTTGACATACCCATCAACAACATCTTCAATATCGACCGACTGAAAAATTTCATTTTTGTAAATCATTCCTTTATGTAAATGATTTACTATTACTTTATAGCCAATCTCTGTTTCATCATATACAAGGCACTCCACCTTTTCGCCTTTTGTATATGCCGGAATTGTATTTCCCAAGAATTTATCAATCTTAGACGAAGCGACTATACGCTTGGTTGCGTCATCTAAATATGTATAAACAAGATATTTGCCACCTTGTTTCATTCGTGCGCGTTGTTCACTAAACGGCACCAATAAATCTTTCATCAATCCCCAATCAAGAAATGCCCCAATCCTATTTACCGATTTCACATTTAGATATGCAAATTGCCCCACCTGAGTTAAAGGTTTTTCGGTTGTAGCAATTAAACGGTCCTCCGAATCGGCATATATAAAAACATTTAACTCCTGCCCTATTTGGGGAATCTCTGATACATATCTCGAAGGCAACAATATCTCTATATCATTTCCACCATCAAGATATAACCCAAACTCTACAATTTTTAAAACTTTAAGGGTATTAAATTTTCCTATTTTCAACATATAAGTATTATTTTTGTAGTACAAAATAACAGCATTTTTATGGAAATACATTAAAAATAAGAAAATAAAAGTATTAATTGTTGATAATTAAATGGAATATGAATAATTCTGTATTAAAATATTTCCCCAATATTTCAGAGACACAAATACGCCAATTTGAACTAATGGGGAAATTATACCCCGAATGGAATGCTAAAATTAATGTCATATCTCGAAAAGATATTGACAATTTGTATATGAATCATATATTACACTCTTTATCAATAGCCAAATTTATAAACCCTATTGATGAAACTGCATTTTTAGACATGGGGACCGGTGGCGGATTTCCGGGAATACCACTTGCAACAATGTTTCCCAATTGTCAATTCCACCTTGTTGACCGAATTGGCAAAAAAATCAAAGTCGCCGCATCTATTGCCGAAGAAATAGGCTTAACCAATGTCACTTTTCAACATGGGGATATTGGTGAGTGTCGTCAGAAATATGATTTTGTAGTAAGTCGCGCCGTCATGCGTTTAGATGAGCTACTACCTCTTATTCGCAAGAACATTGCAAAAGGGAACAGGAATAAATATCAAAACGGACTAATATGCCTCAAAGGAGGAGAACTTGACGAAGAAATCAATGCCGTAAATTATCCGGTAATCGACTACCCGTTAACCGAATTTTTCAATGAACCATTTTTTGAAACAAAAAAAATCATTTATGTACCCATGTAATAGATATCCTCATGAAAGTTAGCCGTTTTTGTTTTAATATGTTTGGAGTCAACACATACATTCTTTGGGATGATAATAGCAAAGAAGCGATTATTGTTGACCCCGGAATGATTGATGATAATGAATGTGACTCATTAGACCGTTTTATTGCGTCAAACAACCTTAATCCCATTCATTTAATCAATACCCACATGCACATCGACCATTCGTTTGGCATCACACATATATCACAAAAATATGGACTGAAACCGGAATGCAACTCTGCCGATCAATTTTTGGCTGAACGATTGAGGGAACAGGCACGAATGTTTGGACTTCATATCTCTATCGACGACTTGAAAATAGATGTTAATTTAAAAGATGGCGACAAATTACTGCTCGGAGATGAAGAAATACACATTTTACAAGTTCCGGGACACTCTCCCGGTAGCATTGTGATTTATGCCCCCGAATCGGCATTTGTGATTTCGGGTGACGTATTGTTTAATTCAAGCATAGGTCGCACCGATTTGCCGGGAGGTAATTATAAACAATTGATTGATACTATTAATCTTAAACTGCTCTCGTTGCCCGATGATACTATAGTATATCCCGGACATGGACCCGAAACAACCATTGGCAACGAAAAACTCAACAACCCATATCTGTAATCATTCTTTCAAAATAGGCATTTTAACTGCTTACATATTATATGTAATACTAAAAATGGCTGTGAGCTCACGCCCACAGCCATAAATCTGTTTTTATGTGAAATAGTCTTATTTCACTATCAAACGCAATGTTTTCACTTGCTTGCCATCGTTAATGGTCAATAAATACAAGCCCGACGGACAGTCGAGTTCTATCGCGTTCCATTCATCTTCGAGCATAACTCTGCCGCATGCAACCATCGAGCCGCTCATCGAGGTAATGGCATATTGGGCTTCGCCACCTGTCGCTCCGGCTATCTTCACCCAGGCGGTTCCGGTTGCCGGATTTTCCCGCAATGTCACTGTGAGTTCGTCGTTGTCTATTTCAATATAACCGATTCCCGCAGGGTCGTCACCGGTGCTGAACTCTATCTCGTCGCCATAAACAGTGCCTTTCTCGGTTGTCACAAACGCGCGGTATTTATATGTCGAGTTATAGTCGAGATTGGTGAGTGTGGCGCTCATCGCTATGCCCGAGGCATTAACAACTTTGCGATCGTCGGTTGATGCCGGCTTGATGGTGGTTCCTGTTTTCCAATATTCAAATCCTTGAGCTGTGATAACATCGGTGCCTTCGAGCGCATATCCTTTAACAACTGCCGAGTTGTTGTTCACTGCCACATTTGAATAGGTGAGGACTTCGGGACTGAAATACACATTGGCATCAGCGGTATAAAATCCCACCCAATCGCCATAGTAAGTGTTTCCGCTTGCCGAGGTGTAATATGGGCGACACTTATAATATACATCGGGATTAAGATTTCGCAATGAACCCACAAGCATGCCATTCACCACAGGGCATTCAACTTTAGATGACGCTATAATATCGGGAGCGTCTATTCGTCTCCACTCATATCCCGTGCCAAGGGTGGCGTCGCAATTGGTCTCGACAATCAACCTTGCGCTTGTGGTTGAGGTGGCGTCATAACGACCGTTGACCCAATTCAAAGCCTCGGTGGTGAACGTTTCGGAAGTAGTATATGTCGATGTGTTTTCTTTTATTTTCACACCATAATAAACTGTGTATGATGTATTGGGGTCAAGGTTCTCAAAAGTTACATTGTTTTTGTTGTCAAAATTTGTCACTTCGCTGCCTAAATTCAACCCTTCGCCCACAAGTGTGGCATCTCCTTGAGTGTATGAGCCTGTTGCCGACACTGAAGATGCGGTAGCACTGCCGGAAAGATTTACATTAAACTGAGATGTCGTGAAAGAATCATAACCGATTTGGCAATAAATACCATTTATAATCAAGCCATAGTAGTAGTCGTATTTTCTATCTGGTGTCAATCCGGTTATTTTATCTCCTGACTTATAATACTTGTTTAGGAATTGAAAGTAAGGGGTATATTGTGTAGGGGTTGATAAATTTGTTAATGTGGCAGAAATTTGGTTTACAGTTATTGTATAACTTGCTAACCCGGTGCAACCATAGAACGCGCAGTACCCAATCGAGGTTACGGAATTGCCGATAGTTACTGATGTCAATCCGCTGCAATCACGGAACGCATAGGAACCAATCAAACGAGTGTCTTTTTTTATTAATAGCGATCCTGTAGGTTTGCTGCCTTTATAACCTAAACAACAATTATCCAAATATAAAATCCCATCAGGTTGATTATTATACCAACCTGTGCCATAGAACGCCTCGTTGCCAATCGAGGTCACTGAATTGGGGATAGTAACTGAAGTCAAACCGGTGCAACCCTCAAACGCACTGTAGCCAATCGAGGTCACGGAATTGGGGATGGTGATAGAGGTTAACTCGGAGCATTCATAGAATGCCTCGTCGCCAATCGAGGTCACTGAATTGGGGATAGTAACTGAAGTCAAACCGGTGCAACCCTCAAACGCACTGTAGCCAATCTCGGTCACGGAATTGGGGATGGTCACTGAGGTCAAGCCGGAGCAACCAGAGAACGCATAACGGTCAATCTTTTTTACAGAATTGCCTATCGTTACTGATTTAAGCGTTGTTATTTTATGGAACGGAGAGTAACCAAATTTACCAGATGTATCATAAAGTAAATTTCTTCCAAGATATAGATTTTCAAGAGGGCAATCATAAAACAAACCTTCACCAGAATAATAATCGCTGTAATAATTATATGACAATGATAAATCTTTAGTTCCATCTTCAATAATTAGCTCTTTCAAACCGGTGCAACCCTCAAACGCACTGTAGTCAATCGAGGTCACGGAATTAGGGATAGTTACTGAGGTCAAACCGCTGCAATAATAGAACGCAGATTCACCAATTGAGGTCACGGAATTGGGGATGGTTACCGAGGTCAATCCGGTGCAACCAGAGAACGCATAGCCTCCGATCTCAGTCACAGAATAAGTAATTCCATTATAAGTGACCGAAGAAGGAATTGAGACTTCACCTGAATATGCGTAACCATTATTATATAAATCATAATAGGTTACTTTAACAGTTTTGGCTGTTTCATCTGTGATGCTGTAATAGATATCATCGACTTCAAAGTCGTGGGCGGAGATGGGGATTGAGATTAGGAACAGAGCTACAAGTAGTAGCGGAATTTGTAACAGCTTTTTCATACGCTTAATGTTTTTGTGTGCCTCCTGTGTCCCCTAATTTGGCGGTTAATAAATTGTTAGTTTAAAAATAAGAAAGGCGTAGGACACTGCCGGTTTATCTATTCGTAGGCATCGCCAAACGCCCTCTCTGAAATAAACAGCCCACCCACGCCAATTATATATCAACACCCGCTTGAGAGGGTGGGATATACAACAAGCAATGGCGTTTTGACCACTTATCCTTCAGAGAAAATTTTGGCGAATTTCACGAATAAGGATAAAGCGAAACGCTTTCACTAAAATGTCTCCCGCAGGGAGGGCAACACTCTGCCACCCACAAGATTGATGCAAAAGTAGGAAATTAATTAAATATTAACAACGAAAATTCAAAAATTCTTCAGCAAATACTTTTAGCTTTGTTAATAGAAGCAACACAACAACAAGAACAACAAAAAAGAGGTTGTTTCAAAATTAGAGTTAAGTCTCATTAGTAGGTTAACACCCTCACGGCTCCACCATACACCTGCGAAAGCGCAGAGGAGTGTTTCTTAAGGGAACTTCTACAAATTGCTTTGTGAAGATTTATGAATTTTATTTGAGCGGATTTTTTTTGTTAAATGAGCATAGCGAGCTTGCGATTGAAACAAAAACAAAAAGATGCCAAAGAAAAAGTTGCGGTTCAGCGAATAGAGAATAAAGCTTGCATTTGTTCTTTTGAGCGAAAGCAACTTGGACGAAGTCAACCATAAAGCACACAAAAGAACGTCCCCAATAACTATTGTTTAATTTATTCGTGGAATATATAGAAATTCCCTTAAATTATCCAAGAAAACATTCAGTATTATTGGTGTCTGATAAACACTTTTTTCAAGAGCAAATGCAACCCCAAAGGGGTTGATTAATATGTAGCCGGCTACATACTAAGCATATTACCTTCGGCAATGCAATCGACCTCCATTCTATGAGGCTTGTAAATCAAAAAAAGAAATCTCAACCGCATAAATTTAGCGATTGAGACCCTATTTTTATTTTCCACCGACTTTTACCGGACAGCGATAATTCAGTATAGATTAAAACAAAGGAGATGTGTTAAATCAATGACACACCTCCTAAATATAGCTTAATACAAATTATATTATTTCTTTTGTGTTTTTTCCCAACTATCTTTCAATGCAATTGTGCGATTGAAAATGAGGTTTTCGGCAGTTGAATCATAATCGGGAGTAAAATATCCAATGCGTTGGAACTGGAACTTATGCCCTTTATAGGCGTTATCGGCGATAAAAGGTTCCACTTTAACACCCTCAACAACTTTAAGAGATTCGGGATTGAGCATTTCGCGGAAATCACGCTCGGTTTCAGCCGCCGGATTTTCCACTTCAAAAAGACGGTCATACAATCGCACTGTTGCATCAACCGCATGTTGTGCCGAAACCCAATGAAGAGTCCCTTTTACCTTGCGGGCACTTCCCGGCAATCCGCTGCGAGTATCGGGGTCGTATGTACAATGTATTTCCTCAATATTACCATCGGCATCTTTCTTCACTCCCGTGCATTTTATAATGTATGCACCTTTAAGACGCACTTCTCCATCGGGAGCAAGACGGAAGAATTTTTTAGGCGGATTCTCCATAAAGTCATCACGCTCAATATAAATTTCTCTACCGAATGGCATTTGATGTGTTCCGCCATTAGGATCTTCAGGATTATTTTCCATCTCTACCATTTCACATTCACCTTCGGGATAGTTGGTTATAACCACTTTTACCGGATTAAGCACAGCCATGGCTCGAGTAGCAACCTTATTAAGATCCTCTCTCACTGCATGTTCAAGCAACGAGATACTGTTTAAGGCTTCGTATTTTGTATATCCGATTGTAGAGATAAAATTCTTTATTGATTGAGGAGTATATCCGCGACGACGCATTCCCGAAATAGTAGGCATACGAGGATCATCCCAACCGGCAACCAAACCCTCCTGAACGAGTTGAAGCAACTTGCGCTTACTCATCACCGTATATGTGAGATTCAAGCGGTTAAACTCAATTTGTCGCGGACAATATGACTCATCGGCAAGCTCCTTTACATAATATTCATATAAAGGACGGTGAGGGACAAACTCAAGTGTACAAATAGAATGTGTAACACCTTCAAAATAATCGCTTTGTCCATGTGCAAAGTCATACATTGGATATACTTTCCACGTTGTGCCTGTGCGATGATGAGGGTGTTTTATAATGCGATACATAATAGGGTCGCGGAAGTGCATATTTGATGAAGCCATGTCGATCTTGGCACGCAACACACGAGCACCTTCTTCAAATTCACCGGCATTCATTCGTTGGAACAAATCGAGATTTTCCTCTACCGAGCGATTTCGATAAGGACTTTCTGTGCCCGGAATTGTGGGAGTTCCTTTTTGAGCAGCTATTTCTTCAGACGTTTGGTCATCGACGTATGCCTTACCCTCTTTGATAAGGCGTATTGCCAAATCGTATAATTGAGGGAAGTAATCAGATGCATAATATTCGCGGTCTTCCCAATCAAATCCTAACCAGTGAATATCTTCTCTAATTGAATCTACATATTCAACATCTTCCTTTACCGGGTTGGTGTCATCAAAACGTAAGTTACAAGTGCCTCCAAATTTCTCGGCAATACCAAAATCCATACATATTGCTTTGGCATGCCCTATATGCAAATAACCATTGGGTTCGGGTGGGAAACGGGTATTTAACCTTCCACCATTTTTCCCTGCTTGCAAATCATCTGCGACTATTTGTTCTACAAAATTCAAGCCTTTTCTTTCGCTATTTTCAACTTCAGTTATTTCAGACATAACGTGATTTTTACGATTGTTTATATGTATTTTTAATTTACAAAATTAATGATTATTCCTGATAGATTTGATATATTTAATTTAAAAATTACAATAAAAAATAACGAGAGTCATCCTCTTTAAGGTAACTCTCGTTATTTTTATGCGGTAAAGTAAACTTTAAGCGTTTTTTACTTTATCAACAATAGCCTTAAACGCTGCAGGATTGTTTAGTGCAAGGTCGGCTAAAACTTTACGATTTATTTCGATACCCGCTTTATGTATAAGACCCATTAATTTTGAGTAAGAAAGGTCTTCCAAACGAGCCGCCGCATTGATGCGTTGAATCCAAAGCGCACGGAAATTACGTTTTTTGTTTTTACGATCACGATATGCGTATGTGAGACCTTTTTCCCATGTATTTTTGGCTACAGTCCACACATTTTTACGACATCCGTAATAACCTCTTGTTAATTTTAAGATTTTCTTTCTACGTGCTCTTGATGCAACGTGGTTTACTGATCTTGGCATTTTCTTTGAAATTTTTGAATGTTAGCGGCTTTTTGCTCTTTATTTGCTAAACATTCGGTTAATAAAATTTAAAAATTAAAAAATCACGAATTAAAACTTGAAATCTAAATTATTTAAGAGCTAATAATGCTTTTACGTTATTCTCGTCAGATTTTGCTACTGTTGAGAAATGAGTTAGATTTCTTTTTTGCTTTTTAGTTTTTTTAGTCAAAATATGACTCTTAAAAGCATGTTTTCTTTTGATTTTTCCTGATCCGGTAAGGGCAAACCTCTTTTTGGCACCGGAGTTAGTTTTAATCTTTGGCATTTTTGTTACTTTTAAAAAAATTAATTCGAGTTATTTAAAATATATCTACGCTACACGTAGCGATGATGTTACTTTTTCTTAGGGGTAATCATTAAAATCATTCGTTTCCCTTCAAGAACCGGCATTTGTTCAACTTTGCCATAATCTTCTAAATCATTAGCAAATCTCAACAACAATACTTCTCCTTGTTCTTTAAACAAAATTGAACGACCTTTAAAAAACACATACGCTTTAACCTTAGCACCTTCTTTAAGAAAGCCTACCGCATGTTTCAACTTAAAGTTATAATCATGGTCATCGGTTTGTGGCCCAAATCTAATTTCCTTAACAACAACTTTCGTTGATTTCGCTTTTTGCTCTTTAAGTCGTTTTTTTTGTTGATATAAAAATTTTTGATAATCAAGAATTTTACACACAGGAGGAACTGCGTTTGGCGATATCTCAATAAGATCAAGACCTTGCTCATCGGCAATTCTTAAAGCTTCATCAATAGAATATACGCCGGTTTCAACATTATCTCCTACAAGACGCACCTCACGAGCTCTAATTTGCTCATTTATCAAATGTGTATCTTTAGCGTTTTTATCGCCTTTGCGCTGTTGACCAGCATTATTCCCATTATTGGGTTGTGATGAATTAAAGGGCTTTTTCTCCATTAAGTAATTATTGATTAATCATTTTTTCGACTTCTTCAGCCAAATTTTGTGCAAAGGTAGTAATTTTCATCGAACCTTTATCACCTTCGCCCTGTTTTCTTACAGAAATTTCATCATTTTCTGCTTCTTTTTCTCCAACAATGAGCAAATAAGGGATTCTTTTAAGTTCGTTGTCACGAATTTTCTTGCCAATTTTTTCGTTTCGATCGTCAACTATAGCACGAATATCTTTATCGTTGAGTTCTTTTGCTACCTTATAGGCATAGTCATTGAATTTTTCGCTGATAGGAAGAATTACCGCTTGATCTGTCGCTAACCACAATGGGAATTTTCCGGCAGTATGTTCAAGCAATACAGCAACGAAACGTTCCATAGAGCCAAATGGCGCACGGTGAATCATAACCGGGCGATGTTTTTGGTTGTCGGCTCCGGTATATTCTAATTGGAAACGCTCAGGAAGATTGTAGTCAACTTGAATAGTGCCTAATTGCCAACGACGACCTAATGCATCCTTAACCATAAAGTCAAGTTTCGGACCATAAAACGCAGCTTCTCCAAGTTCGGTACGAGCATTCAATCCCTTTTCGGCACAAGCTTCTATAATTGCGTTCTCCGCAAGGCGCCAATTTTCGTCACTACCTATATATTTGTCTTTATTATTTGGGTCGCGCAACGAAATTTGAGCTTCAAAGTTATCAAATTTAAGAGCCTTGAAAATATACAAGATAATATCCATTACTTTCAAGAACTCATCTTTAATTTGATCGGGAGCACAGAAAATGTGTGCATCATCTTGAGTAAAACCACGCACACGAGTCAAACCATGAAGTTCTCCACTTTGCTCATAACGATATACTGTACCAAACTCTGCAAGACGTAATGGCAATTCACGATATGAACGAGGGAATGCTTTAAAAATCTCACAATGGTGAGGGCAATTCATTGGTTTAAGCAAATATTCTTCTCCTTCTTCGGGTGTGTGAATAGGCTGGAATGAATCCTTTCCATATTTTGCATAATGACCGGAGGTCACATAAAGCATTTTATTACCAATATGAGGAGTGATTACTTGTTGGTAACCATATTGTTTTTGTATCTTGCGAAGAAATTGTTCAAGACGATCACGCAATGCAGCTCCTTTGGGTAACCACAAAGGAAGACCGGCTCCCACATTTTGTGAGAAAGCAAATAATTCCATTTCTTTACCCAACTTGCGGTGATCTCGTTTTTTCGCTTCTTCGAGCATCACTAAATACTCATCAAGCATTTTCTTCTTTGGGAAAGTAATACCATACACTCGCACCAATTGATCGCGTTTTTCATCGCCACGCCAATATGCGCCCGCAAGTGATGTTACTTTTACCGCTTTAATTGGAGCAGTATTAGGAATGTGCGGACCACGGCAAAGATCGGTAAATGAACCTTGAGTATAGGTTGAGATTGTTCCGTCTTCAAGTTCGCTAATCAACTCACATTTATAAACTTCTCCCCTATCACCAAAGAGTTTCATTGCATCAGCTTTAGAAATATCGCAACGCTTAATATCCACTTTGCGTTGTGCCAACTCAAGCATCTTTTTTTCGATTTTCGGGAAATCAGCTGCTGTTAATGTATGCGCACCCGGATCTATATCATAATAGAAACCGTTTTCAATAGCCGGTCCGATACCAAATTTCACACCGGGATACAATTCTTGAAGTGCTTCAGCCAACAAGTGAGCTGAGCTATGCCAAAAAGCATGTTTTCCTTCGGCATCATCCCATTTAAATAATTTTATTGACGCATCTTCATTGATTGGGCGAGTCAAGTCCCATTCTTGTTCATTTACCGATGCGGCAAGCACATCTTGAGCCAAACGAGAGCTAATGCTTTCTGCAATTTGAAGTGGAGTGATTCCGGCTTCATATTGCTTGACACTATTGTCGGGAAATGTTATATTTATCATCTGTTAATTATGTTTTTATCGATATATCGTTACTGATTTTACGCAATTCGGCAAAATCGACTGCAAATTTAGTCATTTTATTTAATATATTAATGATTATTCTCTTTTTTTTAACCATAAAAAATGTGCAAATTCAACAAACAATAAACTCATGTAAAAACAGAGTACATTCAACATATTCCGGCAAAGGAGAACGCCACAAAAAAAATAAGGAGGCTTTTAAGCCCCCTTGATTTCCTAACACATTTACTATACTTAAATCACTCCTTGATTCATCATCGCATTAGCAACTTTCATGAATCCCGCAATATTAGCACCCTTCATATAGTTAATATATCCATCGGATTCTGTGCCGTATGTAACACATTGGGTGTGGATATTCTTCATAATACCTTTAAGTTTATCATCTACCTCTTCGGCACTCCATTGAAGATGCATTGCATTTTGACTCATTTCAAGCCCTGAAGTTGCAACGCCTCCTGCGTTGACTGCTTTACCCGGAGCATACATAGTGCGAGATTCAATAAACGCATCAATAGCTTCAGGAGTACAACCCATATTTGACACTTCGGCAACAAGCTTAACCTTATTATCAATAAGCATTTTCGCATCATCGCCATTAAGCTCATTTTGAGTAGCACAAGGCAGAGCAATATCAACTTTTTGTTCCCATGGTTTGCGACCTTCATAGAATGTAGCACCCGGGAATTCATCAGCATACGGAGCTACAACATCATTGCCAGAAGCGCGAAGTTCAAGCATATAATCAATCTTCTTGCCACTAATCCCTTCCGGATCATAAATATAACCATCAGGACCGGAAATTGTCACAACTTTTGCACCGAGTTCGGTTGCTTTGAGAGCCGCCCCCCATGCAACATTTCCAAACCCTGAAATTGCCACGGTTTTACCTACTATACTATCATTGTGTTTAGCAAGGATATTTTCAACGAAATACAATGCTCCAAATCCGGTAGCTTCGGGGCGAATCAATGAACCACCAAAGTCAAGACCTTTTCCGGTAAATGTACCATTATGTTCTTCAACTAGTTTTTTATACATACCATACATATACCCTACTTCACGACCACCAACACCAATATCTCCGGCAGGCACATCGCGGTCTGGTCCAAGATTTTTCCACAATCCGATCATGAATGCTTGACAGAAACGCATTATCTCTCGATCGCTTTTTCCTCTTGGAGAAAAATCGCTACCGCCTTTACCACCTCCCATAGGGAGAGTTGTCAATGCATTTTTGAATGTTTGTTCAAATCCAAGGAATTTAAGAATCGAGAGATTTACAGATGCATGAAAACGAATACCGCCCTTATATGGACCTATAGCATTATTAAATTGAACACGATAACCAAGATTTGTTTGCACATCACCTTTATCATCGAGCCATGTAACACGGAAAGTTACAATGCGATCTGGTTCAACCATGCGTTCTATGATTCGGTTTCGTTCAAACTCAGGATGTTGATTATATACATCTTTTACCGAAAGTAACACTTCCTTCACAGCTTGAAGGTATTCCAATTCACCGGGGTGTTTTGCTTCAAGAGCATTTAAGATACTATTAATATCCATAATGTTATGTTTTAAATGGTAAGGTTTGTTTTACAAACATAAACAAAAATCCTCGAAATTCCAAGAAATTTCGAGGATAAAATTCGTTAAATATTCATTTATGCAGTTTATTTCATAAATACCAAATAAACAGCCGCGACAAGAAATACAAATGCTAGAATATGATTCCACCGAATTTCTGTATTTTCAAATGCCACCAAACTAAAAATCACAAATACCACAAGCGTTATAACCTCTTGCATTACTTTTAGTTGAATAAGGGAGAACGGACCTCCATTACCTTCAAAGCCAATGCGATTGGCTGGAACTTGAAAACAATATTCAAAAAAAGCCACTCCCCATGAAAAGAGTATCACCACATAAAGTGGCCAATTTGAAGATGTACCGGCTGCTTGTAGTTTCAAATGTCCATACCATGCAAAAGTCATAAATACATTTGAAATAATTAATAGTATTATTGTTGATATTGCTGCACTCATTTTTTTATTTTATTTGCTTTTGCTTTTCGCATCTCATACCCCTTTTTATAGTTTTCGAGGCTTTTCTTTTTACCATCAACAGAAAATCTACGCACTGCATTCATATCTACATAATGTTTTCCACTGCCTCGTTTAACTGAAAACACTTGATGCTTCCTACATATTATTTCGTCACAAAGCGGACTTCTCCATTCCTTACCTTGAGGACGTAATTCTTCGGGAATATAATCTATCATTACCGGCAATGTATAAGAACATGGCGGATAGCCAATCTCTGTCCACATTATATATAAACCGGGGTCTTCACCAGGAACAACACCTTCTATTACAACTGATGCACTTGTAGTGCGACGAGGTATATAATCCTGGTCAACAATCCAACGGTCCTTACCCTTCTCGGCATCTTTACCCTTCAATGAATGATAAAAAGAGCGAGATAAACCATCGGTAAATGTCGATGCTTCAATATTACCATTTTTTAAATATGGCTGCAAAAGATACCATGCATTATCTTCGCGAATATAACCATATCCTCCATCTTTTTCTCCTGTATATGAATAATTAGTGCGCACTAAAACCCCATTTTCAGCATCACTCAATGAGAATTTAGTATATGTAAAATCATCTGTTTCGTAATAAGCACCATCGCCACTTGCATCAATAAGACCAAAATTGGCCTGCACCCCCATTGGCTTACTTATTGTGTCGAGAAGTATCTCAAAATCAGCAAGGGTGCGACACTTTTGAAGAGCAAGACTCATCACATATCCTTCTTGGTCTTTGAGCTTTGCCGTGTCGGGAGCAAGATTATAAGAAGCGGTATTCATAATTGCAAAACCAACTTCGTTCATGCCTAACCAAGCATCTCGTAACGTAGAATCACCTCCATTATATAATGCAACGTATGCATAATTACCATTTTTAGCATCAACCTTTTCCACAAAATTATGTTCTGTGCCGGTATCTCGATTTTTCCAAAGTAATGGACGCCCCGTTTTAGAAGCTTTTGCACTCACAATTGCAGATGTACATGCAAAGCCTTGTACTCCAACCAACAAAAACAATCCAAAAATTAATATTAATTTTCGTTTCATATTTAATTATATTTTACATGTGCAAAGTTAGTCAAAATGCTAAAAGATTGTTTAATTTTTACTCATTTATTTTATTAAACATATTTTAAAACGCAAAATCATATAACATCGGCACAAAACATTCAATTCTTTTATGGAAATAAACTTGGCTTAAAACTATAAATTTTATACCTTTACCTTTTTAAAATGATCATAATGAGAAATAACGACAACTATGTATTTGAATTACCTATAAAGGTACGAGATTATGAAATCGACGCTGAGGGGATTGTAAATAATGCCAACTATCTTCATTACCTTGAGCATACTCGTCATGAGTTTTGTCATCATGCAGGTTTCTCATTCCGTGAAATGCACTCACAAGGAATTGACCCGGTGCTACGCAAAGTGGAGATTGAATATCTAACTCCATTAGGGCTGGGAGAAGAGATGATTAGCAAACTCAATATCTATCGCAAAGGAGCACGATTTATATTTCAACAAGACATATACAAACCCGATGGCACTCCCGTTGTTAAATCAATTGTAACAGTAGCCTGTCTTGAAAACGGGCGATTAGGTAGAGGTGAATTACTCGCTCAAAAATTCGAGAAATATTTATAGCTAATGTATGACAAAGAGCTGACATATCGCATAGCTTTTTCATTAATTCGTGGTAATAACCGCATTATTGCCGATGAGCTTTTGTCAAGAGTTGGAACAGAAAAAGAGTTCTTCAATTCATCTTCCCGTTTGCTCAATATGCAAATCGGGAAAAGTTCAAAAATCACTGATGATGATTATCGCAAACAACTTGTTGAAAAAGCCCTAACCGAGGTTGATTTTATTACCCGAAATAATATCACACCAATCTATTATAAGGATCCAAAATACTCTCAACGGCTTTTAGAATGTGATGATGCCCCTTTAATGCTATATACATTAGGGAATTGTGACCTTAACAATTCTCACATAATTAGTTTCATTGGTACTCGCCATGCCACTCACTATGGAGTGGATATGACTGAACGCATTATTGACGATTTATCAAAGCGTCTTGACAACATCATTATAGTAAGTGGCCTTGCTTATGGCATTGACATCACAGCCCATCGCGCAGCAATGAATAATAATATACCCACAAACGCTGTTTTGGCGCATGGGCTAAACACTATATATCCAGCGGCACATCGCAATATTGCTGCCGACATGGTTAAAAAAAATGGTATGCTTATAACCGATTATACTTCCACCGACAATATTCATCGCGGCAATTTCCTCGCTCGGAATCGAATAGTAGCCGGGCTGTGTGATTGTATAATTATTGCCGAATCGGGCGAAAAAGGCGGAGCGTTAGTTACAGCCGGGATTGCCGATAGCTATCATCGTGATGTGTTAGCACTTCCCGGCAGGGCAAATGACCCCTATAGCCAAGGATGCAACAAGCTAATATCGTTAGGTAAAGCCGCATTAATTACATCGGCCCAAGATGTTATAGACGTTATGAGATGGACTGCCAAACCTATTGAGGGGAATCAAACAGAAATGTTTGCCGAACTAAGCAAAGACGAACAAAAAATAATAAATTTCATAAATGATACACCATTGTCGTCAATAAATGAAATATCAATAGGCGTTAATATACCAATATCAAAACTAACATCTACTCTAATCGACTTGGAATTCAGAGGATTAATAGTAAATTATCCCGGTGGCAGATATAACATTTCTTAAGTAAAATCACTAAACAATATAACCATGAATAACAAAACAATACCAAATTCAGAGATGATTATTAACCCTGATGGATCGATTTTCCATTTACATCTCCACCCCCAACAATTAACCGACAGAATTATTCTTTGTGGAGACCCCGGGCGCGTAGATATGATTGCTTCATTTTTTGATACAAAAGAATTTGAAGTTGCATCTCGTGAATTTCATACCATTGGAGGGACTTATAAAGGAAAACCGATAATGGCATTAAGCCATGGTATAGGTCCCGATAATATGGACATTGTCATTAACGAACTTGATGCTCTCGCGAATATCAATTTTAAAACACGTCAAGTCAAAGACACTCATCGCACATTGACAATGGTGAGAATAGGAACATCCGGGGCTTTACAACCTGAATTAAAACTCGGCACACCTGTAATTGCCGAGAAAGCATTAGGGTTTGATGGTGTACTCAATTTTTACGCAGGAAGAAATGCTGTTGCAGATATTGATTTTGAGCATGCATTTTGCAACGCTGTAAAATGGAATCGGCTGTGGGCAAAACCATATGTAGTTGATGCCGATGCCGAATTAGTAGCTCGTATTGGTGGAAATGATATGGTTAGAGGGAATACGATTTCTGCTGTGGGCTTTTATGGTCCTCAAGGTCGAGAATTGCGTTTGCAATTAGCCCATCCTCAGCTCAATAGTTTAATTGAAAAATTCAGTTATAAAGGCAGAAAGATTACAAATTACGAAATGGAAAGTGCTCCACTGCAAGGATTTGCCAAAATGCTCGGACATAAAGCCATGACTGTGTGTTCTATTATAGCAAATCGCAATAATCACGAAGCCACTCCTAACTACAAGACCGCAATCTACGACCTAATCGCAACAGTTATTGATCGCATTTAAAATAAATTTCAGCAGATAACGAATTAAAATAAACAATATTTGGATAATTTGCCGTAACTTTGCAAAGATATGGATTTTTTACTACAAGCTACAGCAAACAATAGTGAAGCACGTGCCGGAATTATCACAACCGACCACGGCAAAATCGAGACACCTATTTTTATGCCGGTAGGAACCCTCGGTGCGATAAAAGCAGTGCACATGCATGAAATGAAAGAAGATGTGAAAGCCCAAATCATATTGGGAAACACATATCATTTATATTTACGTCCCGGTATTGAAATTCTTGAACAAGCAGGTGGATTACACAAATTTAATGGATGGGATCGTCCCATTCTAACTGATAGTGGAGGGTTTCAAGTTTTCTCTCTTTCCTCAAATCGCAAACTTAAAGAAGAAGGCGCCTATTTTCGTAGCCACATCGATGGTAGCAAGCATTTGTTTACCCCCGAAAATATTGTAGATATACAACGCTCTATTGGAGCTGACATCATGATGCAACTTGATGAATGTCCTCCCGGAACTGCCGATTATGACTATGCAAAAAAATCTTTGGGGTTGACAACTCGTTGGTTAATGCGCGGGTGGAAACATTATAAAGAAACCGAAGGTAAATATGGCTATTCACAAGCATACTTCCCTATCGTTCAAGGGTGTACATACCCCGACCTTCGTCGCCAATCGGCACATACGGTTGCTGAATTAGGAGCTGATGGGAATGCGATTGGTGGTCTTGCCGTAGGAGAACCGGCAGAAGTAATGTATGACATGATTGAAGTCGTTAACGAAGTGCTACCCAAAGATAAACCTCGTTATCTTATGGGAGTGGGAACTCCTGCCAACATCCTCGAAGCTATTGATCGTGGAGTTGACATGATGGACTGCGTTATGCCCACACGCAACGGAAGAAATGGCATGCTATTCACCGCCAACGGCATCATGAATATGCGAAACAAAAAATGGGCAAACGATTTCAGTCCGATTCAAGAAGATGGTCCAAGCTATGTGGATAAAATGTATAGCAAAGCATATCTACGACACTTATTTATTAGTCAAGAGATATTAGCTATGCAAATAGCATCTATACACAATCTTGCGTTTTATCTATGGTTGGTGCAAGAAGCCCGTAAGCACATAATTGCCGGAGATTTCAAATCATGGAAAAATATAATGGTAAAACAAGTTACACAGCGGTTGTAAAACTTGAAAAACAATGAAAATTTTCAACACGTTAGATAGATATATCATAAAAAAATTTCTTGGGACATATATATTTGCCATTATTTTAATTTTGGCAATTACTGTTATGTTTGATATTAATGAAAAATTAGACGCATTTATTAAAGCCCCATTAGATGAGACTATTTTTGATTATTTCTTAAACTTCCTTCCATATTTCGCCAATCAATTCAGTCCACTATTTACCTTTATTGCCGTAATATTTTTCACATCAAAATTGGCTGACAATTCCGAGATAATAGCAATGCTATCAACCGGCATGAGTTATAAACGATTACTATTTCCTTATATGATATCGGCTTTAGTCATTGCCATGAGTTCATATATACTAAGTGCATATATCATTCCACCGGCAAATATTAAAAGAATAGACTTTACCAATACATATGTAAAAAACAAGCGTGTTGATTATGGCAATAACATTATGCTCCAAGTTGCACCGGGACAAATCGCATACATGAGTAGATATGATAATACCACAAAAACCGGTTATAAATTTTCTCTTGAATCGTTTAAAGACAAGAAACTCAAGTCTCGATTGACTGCTCAAATCATAAAATGGGACACTGCATATCAGTGGCAAGTTAGAGATTATGAAATACGCAATTTTTTAGAGACAAAAGAAAATATAGAATCAGGAAAAAATTTAGATACCATTATTCCATTTGAACCTCGTGACTTCCTTATTGCCAAGAACGACCACGAAAAAATGACATCTCCTGAATTATATGAATATATTCAACAACAAAAACAGCGTGGCGTTGCAAATATAAAATCATTCGAGATTGAATATGAAAAACGATATGCTATGTGCGCCGCCGCATTCATATTAACTATAATCGGACTCACATTATCGTCAAAAAAAGTGAAAGGAGGAATGGGATTAAATATTGGAATTGGATTGGTGCTTAGTTTCAGTTACATATTATTCATGACTGTCACATCATCATTTGCAGTTTCGGGGCTAACATCTCCTATGGTTGCAATGTGGATTCCAAATTTTGTTTATTCAATTATCGCAATAATATTATATAGACGTGCTTCTATTGGTTAATAATATAATTCCAAAATCATTTGCGTCAACATATATTATACTTTAAAATCTAAATAATAAAATGTTACAATTTATTACACACCCAAGTGAACGATATAGCATAGTTGAAGAGGTAAAAATGGTACTTGAAGCAGGTTGCAAATGGATTCAACTACGCATGAAAAATTCCACCGACGAAGAAGCCAAGGCTGTCGCAGAAGAAATAATACCTTTATGTAAAGAAGCCGATGCCATATTGGTTATTGACGATAAAGTGGAATTAGTAAAAGAACTTGAAGTTTCCGGTGTGCATCTCGGCAAAAAGGATATGCCTGTGGCTGAGGCAAGAAATTTGCTCGAAGGTGGTCCGATTATTGGTGCAACAGCCAACACGGCCGGCGATATATTCGCTCTAAAAGGAATTGATGTAGATTATGTTGGGCTTGGTCCATTCCGACACACTACCACTAAAGAAAATCTCTCTCCTATCCTTGGCTTAGATGGATATCGCAAAATTATGAATGAGATTCGCAATGCCGGGGTTGTGCTACCGATTGTCGCAATAGGTGGCATCACACTCGAAGATATTGAAGACATCATGGCAACAGGCGTTAATGGCATCGCAATGTCGAGTGCAATAATAAATGCCGACAACCCTACAGAATACACCAAAGCTGTGTTAAACAAACTTTACAACCGATTAGCATAGTTTTTGCACATCATTTAAGCAAATACCATATTAAACGATAAATTCTTTTATTTAAAGAGTGGTAAACTTTTTATTTATTATCACTAAATTTACAATGGAAAGGAACCGGTATCATGACTACTGAGACAATAAAAACCATTGCAAAAATCACATTACCTATTACAATTGGATTGGCTGTGTTTATTTGGATGTTTCACGGAGAGTTCAGCCTCAATATTTTCAAACAAATAACACTTGACAATCAATTGATTACCTCCTTAATATTTGCGATTATTTTTGTTGTGGGTCGCGATTGGGGTATGTGCTGGAGATTTAGAACCCTTACCGATAATTCTCTCACATGGCGACAATCTTTAAAAGTTACAATGCTATGCGAATTTACCTCAACCATCACCCCCACATCGGTAGGTGGTGGAGCTTTAAGCATGATTTTTCTTAACCGTGAAAGAATTAACTGGGGACGAGCCACAACCATTACGATGATTACTCTATTTCTCGATGAATTGTTTTTTGTAATAACCTGCCCTATAGTAATATTACTATTTCCAAGTGAACAGTTATTTGGATTTGCCGATAGTGAATTTTCACAAGGACTCAAACTAATATTCTGGATAATATATATTGCTATTGCTATATGGACTGCAATATTATATATAGGTATTATAGTAAAACCTCAAGCAGTGCGCAATATCTTAATGAAAATATTTTCATGGCGACTATTACGCAGATGGCAAAAAGGCATGGATGAGATGAGTAATAACATGTTATCGACTTCTATCGACATTAAAACCCGAAACAAAAAATGGTGGATAAAGGCTTTCTCCACCACTGCCATTTCATGGTTTTCTCGCTACCTGCTCGTCAATGCGCTATTTTGGGGATTATATCCCGCAGCCGACCAACTGATAATATTTGGTCGCCAATTTATCGTGTGGGCAATATTAATGGTAAGTCCCACTCCGGGTGGCAGTGGTGTTAGTGAATATCTATTTAGTGAGTATTATGGTGATTTAATAGTAGGCGGAAGTATGGTACTTATTTTAGCTCTATTGTGGCGCATATTAAGTTACTATATTTATATGCTCATAGGTATATTTATGTTACCCTCATTTCTATCCGCTAAAAAAATAGAAGAAACAAAACAAAATATTAATAACCGATTATGAAACGATTGAACATCTTAATTAGCTTAATTACGACAATAGCTTTAAGCATGATTGCCAATGATACTAAAGTATATATATTGCCCATAAATGACGAAATTGGGTCAATGACATGGCAACACACACGTCATGCGTGTGAAGAGGCAAAAGCTATGGACGCTGATATTTTGTTGGTGCATCTAAACACCTATGGTGGCACACTTCAACATGCCGACTCGATAAGATCTGCCATATTGAACTTTCCAAAAACCACATTGGCTTTCGTTGATAACAACGCAGCATCGGCAGGTGCATTGATTGCCCTTGCTTGTGACTCGATATATATGCAAAAAGGAGCAAGTATGGGAGCCGCGACTGTTGTCAACCAAAACGCCGAAGCATTGCCCGATAAATATCAATCGTATATGCGCTCTATTATGCGCTCTACTGCCGAAAGTCACGGCAAATATCTTTCAAATGATTCTACCGAAAAATGGCATCGCGACCCTTTGATTGCAGAAGCGATGGTTGACCCTCGTGTTGTAGTTCCCGGACTCATCGATTCTTCTAAAGTCCTCACATTCACAACTTCCGAAGCAATAAAATGGGGTTATTGCGAAAGCGAAGCCAATTCGATCGAAGATGTTTTAAAACATGCCAATATCAACCAATATTCAATAACCTCTTTTGAACCCGATTTTACCGATTGGCTCATTGGCTTCTTTTCCAATCCGGCAGTACAAGCAATTCTTATAATGTTTATTGTTGGGGGAATTTATTTTGAATTACAAAGTCCCGGACTTGGATTTCCTACAGTTGCCGCAATCGTTTCGGCTGTACTATACTTCTTACCTTTATATATCACAGGCATTGCCGAAAGTTGGATTATAGTTTTGTTTGTGGTAGGTCTTATTCTCGTTTTACTCGAAATATTCGTGATACCCGGCACCGGCATCTGCGGCATATTTGGTGGTATAACAATCTTCATTGCATTAGTAGGAGGCATCGCTGACAGCTTCTCTATTCAGAGTCTCACAATGGGAGATTTGTGGGAGGCTATCCTTATTGTAACAATAGGGTTAATACTTGGAATTGTGTTAATATTTTATCTCACTTCCCAACATGGGCCTAAATTCATCACTCGGCACTCTGAACTTCAACATTCCCAGCGAGTAGAAGATGGATATATAGGGGTTGATACAACAATGTCTCGATATATAGGAGCAACCGGTCTCACGAAAACCGATATGCGCCCGGGAGGCAAAATTGAAATAGACGGTGAAATATTTGATGCAGTATCAATAAATGGGAACTTCATTAACGAAGGCACTCCTATAATTGTAAAGAAATTTGAAAACAGTCAATTATATGTATTACAAATTAATCAAGAATAAATAAATATATGAACTCCAAATTAAAATTCATTGGGATAATCCCCGCTCGATACGCCTCTACCCGATTTCCCGGCAAACCATTAGCCGATATATGTGGTAAATCAATGATTGAACGTGTTTATATCCAAGCCCACAAAGAGCTTGAAAATGTTGCAGTAGCGACCGACGATGAACGCATCGCCGAGGCGGTAAAAGCCTTTGGTGGAAATGTGGTAATGACCTCAACCGAGCATCGCAGCGGTACCGACCGATGCTTTGAGGCATACAACAACCTCAAAAGCGATGCCGATGTCATAATCAACATCCAAGGTGATGAACCATTCATTGACCCCACACAAATTACAGCGATTAAAGAGTGTTTTAACTCAGCCGACACCCAAATAGCCACATTGGTGCGCAAATTCGACCCATCAAAAGGGTTTGAAGCCTTATTCGACTGCAACACACCCAAAGTAGTGTTTGACAACGATATGAACGCAATCTATTTCAGTCGCTCTATTATCCCATACGTTAGAAATCACGAATGGAGAGAGTGGATTAACAACGTTGACTTCTACACTCATGTGGGAATGTATGCCTACAGGGCATCGGTTCTCGGAAAGATTACTCTACTTCCTCAATCTTCGCTCGAATTAGCTGAGTCGCTCGAACAATTGCGTTGGGTGCAAAACGGCTACAAGATTAAAGTCGGCATCACCCATTGCCCTACTATTGGCATCGACACCCCAGCCGACCTTGAAGCGGCACGAAAACTTTGTGAAACCATCAACAACTAAGCAATGACTCTCAACCGTAAATTGGCACCACAATTAACCGACTTCGGTATGCTGACAATCCCTGAATGTCGCAAACTGATACTCGATAATGGTATTAAACTTAACATCATTGACCAAGGTGAATTTGATGTAAATCGGTTAACTACATCTTGGAATGGAGGTGCAAATGATGTAAATAGCTTTTCAACGCTAATGCTTGCGACAGAACTGATGCGAGAAGGAACCGAGCGACATAACGGAGTCGAAATTGCCGAAATTCTTGATTTTAACGGAGCTTGGTTGAAAAGTAATTTTCATTCACATCATTCTTCTTTAGTGCTACATTCTATAAACAACAAATTTGACGCGGTTTTACCTACATTAGTTGAAACTATCGCTTCTCCCATTTTTCCGCAACAAGAATTTGAAATCAATAAAGAAAAATTAGCCAAGCGAAAAGAATTAAACGCAACAAAAGTTGCCTATTTAAGCAATCAAAGCAATCAAAAACTCATATTTGGTGAAAATCACCCTTGTTCTATCGACGAAACTGCCAATGATATTAGAAACATAACTATTAAAGATGTCGCCGAACTACACAAAACAGTATATACACCTAATGGTTGCGAATTGTTTCTTGCCGGACGAATAACACCTCATATCGAAGACACTATAAATAATTATTGGGGGCAATTGCCATTGGTTGCTAATGCTATTAAACATCAAATAATCCCTATTAAACCATCTAATGAACAACTTCATATAACCAATGTGCCAAACTCTTTGCAAAGCGCAATCACTATGTCAATCCCATCAATACCTCGCTCCCATCCCGATTATATTGATTTGCGATATACAATAATGGCACTCGGTGGTTATTTCGGTAGTAGATTAATGACCAACATCCGTGAAGATAAAGGTTATACCTACGGAATATCGGCGATGTTGTTGGGACACTGGGAAGGTGGTGTGATAACAATATCCACACAATGCGATAACAGCTACACCAAAGCGGTAATCGAAGAAGTAAAAAAGGAAATTGAACTAATGAAACTCGACAATTTTAGCAATGATGAACTTACCAGGTTAAAACGGTATGCAATGACACAAATTGCAGGTATGCTTGACTCTCCTTTTTCTATAATGGATTATTATGAGAATATGCGGCATGCGCTTACTCCTGCCGACTATTTTAAACAAATGCAAATCTCCCTTGCCAATCTATCATCAACGAGAATTGCATCATTAGCTCAAAAATATCTTAACATTGATAAAATGCGCATTTCTATTGCCGGAGATAAAAATCAAATGTAATAATCTTGTTATTTTTATGAAACACATCTTCGCCATCATTTTATCCATTATGTTGCTCACTGCCTGTGGCGAAAGCGAGCGTAACAGCCAATTACTCAAACGAGCCGAAACTGTGATGGAAGATAGCGCCGAGGTGGCTCTGGCGATTTTGCAAGATAGCATCGACTCGGCATCTCTATCCACCGAGCGCGGACGCGCCATTTATGCCCTTCTCCTTTCACAAGCACTCGACAAGAATTATATCGACATCGCTTCCGACTCAATCATCGCTCCCGCCGTAAAATATTTTGCCAGTGGTGAAGAACCTCTTTATGCAATGCTAGCACATTATTATAATGCAGTTATTTTTTTTAATGCAAATAATTTATCAGCTAGTGCTATTGCATGCATGGAGTCTGAACAATATGCTAAAATTATTAATAGCAACTTCCAACTTGCTAAAATTTATGCCCTTTTATCGTATATTTATAATTATACATACAATTTTGAAGAAGAATTATATTATAGTAATAAATCTTTAGAACAATTTTATATAACAAAAGACTTCAAACAAATTAATAATGCGAAGATTAGATTAGCTGAGAGCTATAATAACGTAAATGATTTTAAAAAAAGTACTAATATATATAAGGAAATTTTAACCAACACCGATAAAATTGACTCTCTAAATATCTTAAACGCACTAAAAGGATACTGCCATGCATTAATAAACCAAGGAAAATATCTCGAAGCTAAAAAATACATCTATTCTATAAAAAACAAATATAATACACCTTTATCATCTATTGATTATTCTAATCTTGGAAAAATTTACATACATCTCAATATGTTAGATAGTGCAGAATTCTACTTGTCTAAAGGTGAGAATCTCTCAATTTCCTGTCAAGATACTATCGCCCTAAATAGTGGTAAATATTTGTTATATCTTTCAAAAAAGGACTATAAAAATGCATTAAAATTCAAACAACAACAAACCATTCAACAAAATAATACTACTAAGATCATCTGGGATCAATCGGTATTAAAAAGCCAACGAAATGTTATTTCTAAAAAACTTGATTTTCTAAAACTTAAATCAGAAAAACAACATCTATACCTAACTATAGCAATTTCAATGGGGATAACTATTGCATTATTTCTTTTTGCACTTTATTATTATATGCGGCACAAAAGGTTAATGGATAAAATCAAACTAAACAAACTTCAAAACCTATTGCACGACCAACGGATAAATAGCCAATATCAAATAGAACAAAATCAAGTTTTAATTTCCCAATTAGAGAAACAACTAAGTGAATATACTCTTAAAAACTCTCATTTACGAAAAGATTTAGAATTGAAAAAAGAGGAATTAGAAACTGTAAATAAATTAATTGCACAAAAGATTCAACAAAAACAAACACAAGAAAACATAATTAAGTCATCAAACACATATATAAAGCTTCAACAAAAACTATCATTAGAATACTCTGCTATTTCAGAGACCGAATGGTTGGAAATTATAAATTTGGTCAATAAATTTTATCCAAATTTCATAGAAAGGCTAAATGAGTTTTGTAAAATTTCCGATATAGAGTTACACGTTTGCATTTTGATTAAAATATTATTTTCTCCAACAGAAATTGCATTTCTTTTAAATAAAAGTAAAACCGGTGTTTCTTCTATTCGGAGTAGATTATACAAAAAAATGTTTCATAGAGTTGGAACATCTAAAGAATTTGATGATTTCATATTAGCGTTATAACCCTAAAAATCAATACATTAAAGATGCGCCATAAAAATGAGTACTAAATGCGTAATGCATTTTAGGCTATTTTACACTTTTATATATTTAATTTGTCTGAAAATTTTTAAACATTATTTTTATGACAAAATTTATTGTAACATTAGTCCTCTTGTTTTGCTCCGCTTTTTATGGAGCATCTAATCCTGGCACCCCTAATGGCACCGGAGACATTGTAGAAATCCCTATTAAAAAAGACAAAAAAACACGTCCACGCACACCCGATTTTGGTAGTGACATCACCGCTTATTATCAAGACGGGGTTGTGTATCTGCAATTCAGTTATGATATGGGCGAAGTGGATGTAACAGTGACTAACGAAACCACCGGCGAAATGTGGCAGCAAACCGACGACTCTGCCTTTGGCTCTGCGTCAATCGCCACCTCTGCCTCTGCCGGCAGCTACACTATCTCGATAGTTACCGACGATGGAGTTTGCTACTCGGGAAGTTTCGCCCTATAACAAGTAATTTCGCAACCAAATTATCCTTGTTATTATATGCACCCGGCACACGGGGCAACTCGCTTCGTGTGCCTTTTTTTAACAAAACTTTAATAAACCATGAAAACTACCAAACTATTATTATCTGTTTTACTTTTATGTGGATTCTTACCACTATCGGCACAAAACAATGCCACCGACGTATCGTCATACGCCCCTCGTGATTGGACAATAATTCCTCCCTCCCCCGAAGTGGCGTCAATGGTTAGAGATGTTGATTATCCGGTTTCTACTTTCACAGGACAACCAGATATATCTTTTCCCATTTATTCCATAACCGAAGGTTCATTAAATGTTCCCATATCAATTCAATACCAAAGTGGCGGACTGAAGGTTGACGAACAACCCGGCAATTTAGGGCTGAGTTGGTCTCTTAATGCAGGAGGATGTATATCTCGCACGGTTTATGGTCATCCCGATGAAGCCGGCGCAAAATCAAACAATATAAAAGGATTGTTTAATAAAACGACTAAAAGCGATACTCTGCGTGAATTTGCGAAATCGACTATTGCCGATTTTGCTCCCGACGACTATAATTATTTCTTGACACATCGCACAGGTAATAATGATTGGGGTGAAGATTATTATTTAGGTCGAGCCGACATGGCTAACGATATTTTGAAAGTTATCTGCATGGGAATAACCGGAACGTTTATTTATGATGATAATAAAAATATAACTCTAAGTTCTTCCCAACCTATTTCAATTTCACCAAATCACATCTTCAACAACTATAACTATCCTGACCAATATATTGTCACCGATAATACCGGTACCAAATATTATTTTGAGCAAAAGGAACAAACAAAATATGAATACTACCATGGTAATCCAGGCGATCAAACATTGGATTCAATGTATTATACATCAGCTTGGCATTTAACCAAGATTAAAAATCCACAAAATGACAGTATTATGTTTCATTATACGACTAAAAAGAAACGGACGAGAATTGGTCCACTCGTAGAAACCTATTATGCGTCGTCCAATCCAATCTTAAGGCATAAACTCCCCAATAATGTTGCTTCATGTGCAAAAGTTATATATAATCCCGTTTCTCTATCTTCAATAGAAAGTAGCAGTGCCGTTATTAGATTTTATTACGATAACGATATTAACACCGAGAAAATAACAAAAATTGCAATTCACACAAACAACGACAACAATGCTCCCGTTAAGGAATTTAATTTTACCTATAGCCCTTTTTATAATCCTGAAGAAAACGATGCGGATAATCGTATATTACTAACCAAGATTTCTGAAAATAATATAGATTTATATAAATTCTCCTATTATACACTTCCATTTACCAATAATGGGATTCCATATCTTCCATGTGACCAAGATTTTTGCGGATATTACAATGAAGCAAAGAATGAAAGTCTCGCACCCGGCTATAATGAATATTCCTATATGCACTCTAATCGTGAGGTTAACCCCGAGGTTAATTACTATGGCGCATTAAAAAGCATAGAATATCCTACCGGTGGTTCCACCGAATTTGAATGGGAGACTCATGAATATGGATATTTCAGTGACATAAAAGTCGAAGTCCCAATGCCAGCCACAACATCCACGCAACAAATCGACACACTAATCGCATTAGAACCTATAAAAAAGTTATTCATTAATGATTACATCGTCGGTAGCAACCAACATGTGGTTGTTGATTTATCCAATTACTTTAGTTTCAATCCTCAAATATTGCTTAATTCTGATTTCTACGGTCAGTGTCATGAATATGCAAGTTGCATAGGACTACATTACCCTCGTGTATCATTTATTAAGCAAAGCACCAATCAAACTTGCGCTGAACACACTGTATTTATTGATAGTTGCACCATGCTGGGAAAATACAACAGTCAAGTAAAGGTTTATTTGGAACCAAATGTAAAATATCGAGTGGAGTTACAATACCCAACCTCTATTTATGGATACGATGGCTTTGATTCTGAAGAATTAATCAAACGGGAGTTTAAATATAGCGATGCTCCTTGTGGTAAAATCTTTTTAATAAAAAACACAACCACAGGAGGCTCAGGAAACATGATAAATAAAGATTATTGGGGCGGATTGAGAATATCACGAATAATATCGAGAGCTGATGACAATAGCGAGCCGATTGTGAAAGGTTATTATTATGCTCTTGCTGATCCCGACATATCGAGTGGGGTCATTTCAACAAAACCCGATTACGCCGGCAAATACTGTTATGTCACATCAAATGATGTCGCACACGGATATGAAGGATCTGAATTTTATCAAATCTCATCAAATGGCTTTTATAATTTACCAATAGGCAGTATCGGTGTGGAATATTCCAAAGTAAATGAGTGGTGTTCACATCAAATTGAATTGGAAAATCACACCTACTCAACCACTAATGATGTGGAATATAATTATTCCTCAAATTTAAATCCAAAATACAGAGACTTTAACAACACCGCATTTCTTGATTTCCAACCTACAAGTTCACAAATGTGGACTTCCAAGTCTCATTATAGAGGAGATCTTACCTGCAAACGGTTCTGTAAATTCGCCGGAACCAGTGGCAGCATTAGCATTAATTATGAATATAATATTTTTGAGCCCGACCAAGAGAATTTAAGTGTTTTTACAACCGATTTGTTCAGAATCGCCGACTTTACCACAGCTCCTGCTCCAGGCATAAATATAAATGGATATGATTATTCTATAGGCAAATATCATCTTATTCCATATAATAAAACCATAAAAAGTGAAATATATACCGAAGATGATTATTGCGATACAACAAAATACACGTATTTTTATGATGAATATACTCAAAATTTAGATTATAATTTATTGCGGTCAAAAATAAAGACCACTTCTCATGGACTAACAAAAGAAACATTCTATACCTATCGTAATATAAATGGGACTTATTTAAATATCCCTGAAACTGAAGTAACCGTTGTTAATGGAATAATCATCGATGCAAAACACTTTGAATATGACAATAACAACCTACTTATAAAATCCTATGGATTAAGCAATAGAGGGGAATACGCCAGTAATTATGGCATAGGAAACAAATCGGCATCTTCCGCTCTCAAAAATCTCATTTGCAAACCTGAATACTCCTACCAATATGATTCACATGGCAATTTAGTTCAAATAAGTTTCAATAACGAAGTCTTAGCCTCATACCTTTGGGGTTATCGTGGAAGCTACCCCATTGTTGAAGTAAAAAACATATCTTATTCCAATTTGCTATCAACAATCTATAATTTAGGCAAGTCGCCCGAACATTTTTATTCGGCGACAGGCTCTACAGAAAATGATTTAACCTCGTTTTTCAACTCATTGCGCAATGCGTTACCGAGTCATGACATTACAACCATGACCTATCATTGGCTCATTGGAGTATCTTCGGCTACCGACTCTCGAGGCATAACCACACATTTTTCATTTGACAATAAAGGACGATTGTCAACAGTAAAAGACTACAACGGTTATTTTATTCGCAAATATGACTATCACTATAAGCAATAATGATTATGAAAAAGAAAGATATTTTTATATTTATAATGTTTGCCTGTTATATGTGTTCATGGGCAAACACATTTATCACAAAGGATTTAAACGCTCCCCGACCGGGAGATAAGATTAATTTACACAAAATCCAAAGGTGGTTCAACCTCAATGACACAACGGTAATTGATTTAACCACAATCAAAATTGACAACGATTATAAAATATCATATAATGAGTATAAAGATTCATCTCTAATATGCACTCAAAATCGAGAAGCCGAGGTCTTCTCCTATTCGGGTGATACCATCCTATTGAAATCACATCGCAAACCGGGATTGACTCTCGATTATATAATACCCGAAGTGGCATTCAAATTTCCTTTAAGTCCACAAGAATCGGTCTCGGGTCTATTCTTTGCCGAGGGTGTCAGAGCCATGCGTGATTATGCTCGCATATCGGGAATTTATAATATTTCAGCCGATTACAATAATTTTATCATTATAACGCCCGAAGCCGACACCATTTCCAACCTTTTTCATACTAAATACATGCGACATGGCTCAACATTTATCGATAACGATTTCTCTCATAGTTGCAAATGGGGCGATTCGACCATTTTATCTCCCGATTCCATAATGTGGCATCTTCAAAACGACAGTATTACACACCTCATTGAACATCACCGTTTATATGCTCGCGGATATAGATACCCCATTTTGGAAACCCGGCTACACAAAGTGTTGTATTTTGGTGAAACAGTTGATTCTTCGTTTGTGACTCTTTATTGCGACAAAGAGTCTCAATCGCACGATTTGGCTTCAGACCCGTTAAATGAACAAATCAGGCTGTCGGATGCCGAAATTTCATTCCGGAATAATTTCAATAACATTGCCACAACAAAATCACGCGATTATTCGTCACAGCAATCTTTTATGCGGAATGACAATGACGATATTTCATCTTCTTTCGGAAGCAACGAATCCTGTCGGATAAGTGCCACCGACGTGTATGATGCGATCAATATATCCTACACTACACAGCCCGAAAGCATTGTGGCGGTGACTCTCCACAACTCGGCAGGGGCGTTGATGTGGCACACCAATAAAGTGGCGGTCGATTCGCAAGGCGAAATCACATATCCCACCCATGAGCTTGTCGCAGGGGAGTATCTTGTCACTGTTTTTCTTAAAAATTCTCAATACACTTTCAAATTTATCAAAAAATAGTTTGATTTTAATTGCCAATCATTTAATTTTACAATTGCCATGAAACAACGTGTCAAACATATCATTTTGTTGATTGTCGCCGGGTGGATAGCACTCGTGTCACAGATGGCGACGGCGCAAACATCGTCGCAAAACTATATCCGCACTATCGAGCCGGGGACGGCTTCAACGTCCGTACCGG
>SUXI01000004.1 GCA_015060975.1 Bacteroidales bacterium | reverse complement strand
TAAAGAATGCAAAAAAGGAAGCCAATGAGCGAGACTTAACTCGAGAGGAGAAAAAAGAATTGACGCAAGAGGAAAAAGAATATAAGTCGTTGCGTAAGAAAATTCAAGAGAAACTTATCAAGTTTGCTACTCGTGTGCCGGTGTTTATGTATCTTACTGATTATCGAGAACGATGTCTTAAAGATGTGATAACTCAACTTGAGCCGGGGTTATTTAAAAAAGTAACGGGATTGTCGGTTCGTGATTTTGATTTGCTCGTGTCGCTAAATGTGTTCAATAGCGCATTGATGAATGATGCTATTTATAAATTCAAACGATATGAAGATGCCAGTCTTGAGTACATCGGTATAAATCGACATGAAGGACAATCGGTAGGTTTATATGATACTGTTATTACAAATGATGAATATAAAAGATGATGAAAATTTAAATGTAAATCTTGAAAGAGTGATTATCGGCTGTTACAAAATATATACCTTTGGGCAAATTGGATATGTCGATTTTAGATGATTGTGTTGAAAATGCCAAAAGGGAGCCGGTTGCGTTATATATGTGAATGTTATTAAATGTTTTAGAGAACTTGATAGTGGAATCGATAATGTTATACGTTAAACCGGCATCTGTTATTTCGCTTTCTGCCGATGTTGTCTTGTAGTGAGATAATTGATAGGCCGCAAGTCCATTGCCGGCAGAGTAGATGAATATTCGAGTACGCGGATAGCCATTGGTTGACATATCGGTAGTAGAGGCTGCAAGTGTCGCATTTACGATAGGTGTAACGTTTCCAAGGTTTGTTGTTGGGAATTGCCAAAGACTTTTTATGCCCTTAAATGTGTCGGTTTGTGAACTGCTACCATCAAAAAATGTTGTTGGAAGCGCTGTTAATTCAAATTTAGACCCACCGGTTTTGAAATATGGGGCATATATCATCATGGGAATTACTCCATGTTTAAAAATATGTATGCCATTGCCTTTGTAATCGGTAGAAGCGTTAAAGGATGTCTCAACCGAAAAATCTTTTTTTGATGTCCTACTCTTGTATATTGTGGGATGAATGACTTCGTTGTCAATGATATAATAATCTTTTTCAAGATCAATTGGGTATATTCGTGTTCTTGTGCCGGTTGACGTGGAGGTATAGCGGAATGAGGATGTAGGAGCTTCACATACGTTAGCGCCATTAGAAAAAGTCCATTTATAGACTGCAATAAGTGGACTGTTTGTTGTTGTTAATCCATTTAACGCACTATAAAGAGTGAAATTCCCTGATTCGATATCTCCAATTGCTTTAGAATATAAAACCTCATAAGGCATTCCCAATGAGGAATACGAGGGTAGTTTGCAAGTGTATCGTCCTACAACTTTAGCCTCTAATGAAGTTAATTCAAGTATATCAATGTATAAGTCACTTTTATTTGATGACATTGTAGAACCACAATTTGTAGTGTAAACAATTGAACCATTAGTGTTTAAATCGCATAGCGCTTTATATGGTTTTGAGTATGAACCATAATTGATATGTATAGAATCTATTGATTCCCCTGTCTTTGCATTAATTCTGTTTATGTGAGGATTGTTATTAATGGCATCGCAATAGCTTATGTATATGGTATCGCCAATCACAATCATACTATGATTATTGCCACCTTTTTCGGGTTGACATAATCCATTTTCAGTGTTTTCCGATCTAATCCATAATGAACTTAATACAAGCGGTGCGTCATACCCTGAAATCTTTTGTGGTATATATTCATTGTCATCATGTTTGATTTTATAGTTAGTAGAAATCTCATCTTGTCCATATATGGTGAACCTCATGATTTTAGTATAATCAGTATTGTCATATACTCTCCAATAGTATGTGCCATTTCCTAATTCAGATGGAGACATAGGCAGTTGTTTCCATCCATCAAGGTTTAGCCACCGTGATGAATTTCGAAATATTATATTCTCAAATGTATCATCATTGGAAATTTCAAGAGTAAGTTCTGCGTCATTGTCACATTTGCATATAAAATAAAAATCAGATGATTCATACGAGCCATTTTGGGGATAGTGTGGGATTGTGGTAGCTATGGCGCAAAAATTAGTAAAAATAAACAATAAAAAATTGATGACAAACGACTTCATGCCTATATATATTATGGATTAATTATACTATTATAATTAATTTGTAATGCAAATATAATTTATATTGAGCGACAAAAGTAGTGATAATTTGTTGAATGTAGAAATTTGGTGCAAAATAATCATGTAATCTTAAGTTTTTTGTTTATTTTATTGTATCTGTCGCTCTTTTATGAGCATTTTTTCCCCCTTCCTAATAACGAAAAAATGATGCTGTTGCAGAGCCTATTCTTTAATGAACTTTTTAACTGTACATTTACCAATTTCATTATACTTAAAATGCTTTTTTGTCGTTATTATTTATGTTTTATGCTTATTTGTGATGAAAACGTTAAAATATATATTATTAATAGTCTGTTTTATTTTTTCGGTTGATAGTTATTCAAAAGTAACTATTCACGGTAAAATTTTAGATGAAGAAAATCAACCACTTGAGTTTGTAACTGTGCGAATTGCCGGTACTGCAATTGGGACTTCTTCAAATTTAGATGGAGACTACTCGCTATCGACAACGGAGCAAGATACGCTTAAAATTGTATTTAGTTGCATTGGATATAAAGAAGAAACACGCCAACTTATTGAAGCAAAAGGTGATGTTACTTTAAATATGCGCATGTACACAAATTCACAGATATTAAAAGAGGTGAATGTGACAGAATATAGAAAGCAAACCGGCGCAATGCAAAAGATTGATGCTAATACATTCAAATTATCTCCCGATGTTTCGGGTGGAGGGATTGAAGCAATGTTAACGACAATGGCTGGTGTAAATTCTTCTAACGAGATGTCTTCTCAATATTCAGTAAGAGGAGGAACATACGATGAAAATAGTGTTTATATTAATGGAATTGAAATATATCGACCACAATTAATATCTTCGGGTCAACAAGAAGGTTTAAGTGTTATAAATCCCGATTTGGTGGGGGAAGTTGAATTCTCGACCGGGGGATTTTCTGCCGAATATGGAGATAAGATGTCGTCGGTTTTGGATATTACATATAAAGAACCTCAAGCATTTGAAGGTGCATTGTCGTTAAGTTTGATGGGAGGAAGTATCGCGTTGGGACAGAATCATAAAAATTTTTCTCAATTGCATGGATTCAGATATAAAAGTAATTCATCATTGTTGAGTTCGATGGACACTAAAGGTGAGTATGATCCCAAATACTTTGATTACCAAACAAATTTGTCGTATAAATTAAATGACAAGTTCAAATTGTCTTTTTTAGGAAATATTGCTATAAACAATTATAAGTTCAAACCGGTAAATAGAACCACTAATTTTGGGACCTCTACCGATGCAAAACAATTCAAAGTATATTTTGATGGACAAGAAAAAGATAAGTTTGAGACCTATTTTGGTGCTTTATCTTTGAATTATACCCCATCAAAATCATCAAGTTATACATTATTGGTTTCAGGTTATCTTACAAATGAATTAGTTGCATATGATATTTCGGGGGAGTATTGGTTGGATCAAGCCGGCACAACAGGTGGTGGGAATTCGGGCTCTGCTGTGGGTGGCGAGTTAGGAGTAGGGCGATATCACGAGCATTCAAGAAATAGACTCAAAGCATCGGTGTTTACTCTTTCATTAAAAGGTAATACTGGTATAAATAAACATAATTTATCATACGGAATATCATTTAATCGAGAGGAAATTTTTGATTGTACTCGAGAGTGGGAATTACGAGACTCTGCAGGATATTCTTTGCCATCTACCGGAGATGCTGTAAATATGATATATAATCTATCCTCAAATCAAGATATTTCAACCAACAGAATGGCGTTTTTTGTTCAAGATACATATCGTATAATGAGTTCTAAAGGGTATTTTACTCTTAATGGAGGCGTGAGATTATCATATTGGGATTTTAATAAAGAATTATTGTTAAGTCCACGCATTAATGTGGGTTTTGTTCCTGATAAAAATCAGCATTGGGCATTCCGTTTTGCAACAGGATTATACTATCAATCTCCATTTTATAAGGAATATAGGCAACCGGTTCAGGACTCAAATGGAAATTACATAATTAAATTAAATTCAGACATAAAATCACAACGTAGTTTGCATTTTATATTAGGCGCAGACTATACATTCAGAGCCTTTGACCGACCCTTTAAATTCTCGGCAGAAACCTATTATAAAAAGATAGATAATATTATTCCATACGAGGTAGATAATCTTAAAATAACATATTCAGGAGTAAATAGTTCAAATGGTTATACTGCGGGAATAGATTGCAAATTATTTGGGCAGTTTGTTCCGGGAACCGACTCCTGGATAAGTTTTTCATTAATGAAAACTCAAGAAGAACTAAATGGAGTAAACGTTCCTCGTCCAACAGATCAAAGGTATAGTTTCGCATTATTTTTCACTGATTATTTTCCAAAATGCCCAAAGCTTAAGTTCAGTTTGAGGGGTATATTTTCTGATGGACTACCCACTACTGCACCCCGTGGTTCTCGAGATAAAGGATATTTCAGAGCTCCTGCATATAAACGTGTGGATGCAGGTTTGTCTTATGCGTTGTTGTCTCCAGAACGCAGGGAAAATAGCCGTACAGGTTTGTTGCGAAATATAAAAAGTGTGTGGTTGGGAGTTGATGTATTTAATTTATTGGATATCTCAAATGTGAGTAGCTATTATTGGGTTACTGATGTTAATAATTTGCAGTATGCTGTGCCGAATTATTTGACACGGCGTCAATTAAATGTGAGAATTTCGGTGGATTTCTAATTAACAAATAATACAAAAAGGAAGTGTATCGTTTTCAGTGATACACTTCCTTTGTTTTATGCAGATTTTTACCAAATAACTACACGCTCATCAACAGCGCGGAACATTTTATCGCCTTCTTTAACATTGAATGCGTCAAAGAATGGTTGAAGGTTGCGAAGAGTTGCATTTACACGCCATCGACCAAGAGAATGGGGGTCTGTTTTAGTGCGTGAAAGTATTTCTTCGTCGCGAATGTTACCAGCCCATACGTTTGCGTATGCAAGGTAGAAGCGTTGTTCGGGAGTGAATCCGTCAATATCTTTTCGCTCCTTGTCATTTAGTGAATTTTGATAGGCAGTGAATGCGACACGAAGACCTCCTTGGTCGGCAATATTTTCGCCAAGAGTGAAGCGCCCGTTTGCATGAGTGTCGCCAAGAACAATTACACTGTCAAATTGAGCCACAAGCTTGTCGGCTAATTTGTTGAAAGCTTCGGCATCTTCAGCGGTCCACCAATCTTTGAGATTCCCGTCTTTGTCAAATTGACGACCTTGATCATCAAATCCATGAGTCATTTCATGTCCAATTACTACACCTATTGCACCATAGTTGAGTGCGTCATCAGCATCGGGGTCAAAGAATGGAGCTTGAAGAATGCCTGCAGGAAAACATATTTCGTTAGATAGCGGACTATAATATGCGTTAACGGTTTGTGGAGGCATGTACCAACGTGTTTTGTCAACAGGTTTGCCATAATCAGCAAGACTGAAATCCACATTGTGTTTAATTGCCGCTTTAACGTTTTCCCAATAAGATTTAGAAGGATCTATAGTCAAATTAGAATAATCACGCCATTTGTCAGGGAATCCGATTTTAACAGTGAATGTAGATAGTTTTTCATGAGCTTTAGCTTTTGTGGTATCACTCATCCATGTAAGATTGTCGATGTGTTGACCAAGTGCAACTTTAAGGTTGTTTACAAGCTCGAGCATTTTATCTTTAGATGATTGGGGAAAGTGTTTTTCAACATATAGTTGACCAACTGCTTCTCCAAGCATATTATTGGGGATGCTTAATGCGCGTTTCCAACGAGGTTGTAGTTGTTGAACACCTGAAATAACTTTTGAAAGCTCAAATTTTGCATTTATAAAATCATCGCTAAGGAAGTTGGCCGCCGATGCTACATATCCGGCAGTTATATAATCTCGCAATGCTTGAATGTCGGCATTCTTAATGATGCTATCAACAGCGGCAAGAGATTTGGGTTGCCCGATGATTACTGTATCAACGTCTAGTCCTTGTTTTGTGAAATAACGTTTTAGATCTACATTTGGGAAATCTTTTGAGATTTGTTCAATTGTCATTGGGTTGTAGCTTGCCATTGGATTGCGTAATTCTTCGCGAGTCATGGCGGCTTTTGCCAATGTTGTTTCGATCTTCATCACATTGTCAACAACGCGTTGTTGTGCATCTTTATCGTATCCAACTAAATTGGTAATAGTTTTAATGAACGTTTTATATGCTTCACGTATTGCGATAGTGTTTTCGCTGTCTTCAAGATAATAATCTCTATCGCCAAGACCAAGTCCTCCTTGATGCCAATACATTGTGTTCATATTTGAATTCATCATGTCGGCATCAACACCCGTGCCGAAGAAAGCATCGACACCAATCATTGTAGCAATAAGGTCTATTAAATCTTCTTTATTGGTATTGTTAATGGTTTCAATGTCTTTTAAGATTGGAGTAGCGCCATCTTTATTAAGGCGAACACTATCCATCCCCATTGCATATAGGTCGCCAATTTGTTGTGCAGCTGACCCCTTTTCTGCATTTTTGGAGTCAAGTTGGGTGACAAGTGATTTCACTTGTTCGCGAGTGTTTTCGCCAAGTTGGTCAAATGTTCCGAAACGAGAGTATTCAGGTTTTAAAGGGTTAGATTTCATCCAACCACCACATGCATACTCATAAAAATCTTCTTGAGGAGTAACGGAATCATTTAGATTGGCTCGATCTACTCCTTTGGGCGTTTTAGTTGTGCACATTGTCATCGTAGAAGTTAAAGCGATAGACAAAATTGCGTAGGAGAATTTCTTCATTTTGTCATTGTTTTTAATTAGTTATTATTTTGTTTAATTTTGAGTTTTTCTAATTCCATTGAAGCTAATTCCCAATGACTCATTGCATTTTCTAGTTGCTTGTTTTTTTCGGCGTGTTGTTCGAAAATATCATCATTGATATTATCATTAGCTATTTGTTTTTCGATATGAGCAATTTCAGTTTCAAAACGTAATATCTCATTTTCTGCATCAGCTACTTTTTTTTCGGCACGTTTTACGGCTTTATCTCTTTCTCTTTGTTCGGCATAGGATAATTTGCTCAGAGATGGAGTAGGGGCTTCATGAATATTTTGTTGTTTGGTTAATGTGTCTTTTTTATGGTTGTTATTTATCTCAAGTTCGGTTAGTGTTGCAAGCTTTTTCTTTTCAAGGAATTCATAGATGCCACCGAGACATTCTTTGACTTTACCTCCACCAAATTCATAAACTTTTTCAACTAATCCATCAAGAAATTCTCGGTCGTGAGATACAAGAATCACAGTTCCGTTGAAGTCCTTAATTGCTTGTTTGAGTATATCTTTTGTGCGCATATCAAGATGGTTGGTTGGTTCGTCGAGGATAAGCAGATTAACAGGCTCAAGTAAAAGGCGTATCATTGCCAATCGAGTTTTTTCTCCTCCTGATAATACTTTGACTTTTTTATCAGAAGCTTCGCCGCCAAACATAAACGCACCAAGAATATCACGAATTTTAGTGCGAATGTCGCCAACAGCCACATGATCAATAGTGTCAAATACAGTTAGTTCGCCATCGAGCAATTGAGCTTGATTCTGTGCGAAATATCCAATTTTTACATTGTGCCCGATTTTGAGATTCCCGGTGAAAGAGATCTCATTCATGATACATCTAACCAAAGTTGATTTGCCTTCACCATTTTTCCCTACAAAGGCCACTTTTTCACCACGTTTAATTGTAAATGTTGCATGATCAAAGACCTGATGCTCTCCATATCGCTTCCCAACATTATCAGCTATAATTGGGTAATCACCTGAACGAGGTGCAGAAGGAAACTTAAGATTGAGGTGTGAGGTGTCAATTTCGTCAATTTCGATGCGATCGATTTTCGCAAGTTGCTTTATGCGACTTTGTACCTGCACAGCTTTTGTGGCTTTATATCTGAATCGTTCAATAAAATCTTCTGTATCTTGAATTTGTTTTTGTTGGTTTTGATATGCACGCATTTGTTGTTCGATACGTTCTTGGTGTAGGATAACATACTTGGAATAGTTTACGGCATAATCATAAATTTTCCCGAGTGAAATTTCTATTGTGCGATTTGTCACATTGTCTATAAAAGCCCGGTCGTGTGAAACCAATACAACTGCATTGGCTTTTGTTATAAGAAAGTTTTCAAGCCATTGTATTGATTCGATGTCAAGATGATTTGTTGGCTCATCAAGGAGAAGAACATCTGGGCGGGTGAGTAAAAGTTTCGCAAGCTCAATTCGCATACGCCAACCTCCACTAAATTCAGCTGTAGGGCGATTGAAATCATTGCGGTTAAAACCTAATCCGATTAGAGTTTTCTCCATTTCGGCTTCTCTATTTTCGCTATCTTCGATAGCGATATGTTCGTTAAGAGTGGAAAGACGGTCGATTAACTCTTGATATTCTTTACTTTCGTAGTCTTCTCTTGATTGTAGCTCATGATTTATCTTGGCGAGTTGACAGCGCATATCGTCGATATGCGAAAATGCTTTGCTCACTTCTTCAACAACAGTTAAAGTGTTACTTAACTCCATTTGTTGTGGAAGATAGCTTATTGTGATATCGTTTGGTTTTGCTATGCAACCCGATGTGGGAAGTTGAAGTCCGGCAATTATTTTAAGCATTGTAGATTTGCCGGCACCATTTTTTCCAACAAGGGCTATTTTGTCCTTTTTATTGATAACATAGTTTATATTATCAAATAAAGATTTTGCACAGAACTCAACCGAGAGATTTTGTATTGAAATCATTGAATATTATATATTTGGAGTTTTAGTTACTCTTAATATTAATATAGTTGCTTTGTAATTTATATTTTATTATTCAAAATTACTCTTTTTGACTGAAATTTCAAAAAATACGTAACGGAATGACATTTTATGTATTCAGTAAACTATTAACTGCGTACTATCCAAATCGGATTTGATGTTTTGGTATTAATGACATAGGTATATTAGTGTCAATTATTAAAAGTTTCAACGCAAACATTTCAATTTGTATAAACACTTGGTTGTATGTTTCATCAAAATTATGCAGTAACAAAGAGCCGAAATATAGATAATTATATCAACGCCTAAATAAATTGCGATTTCAAATATGGCAAGCAATAATACGGATAATGATTTTACACAAACAATAAAATCAAAAATTAATTTATTTGCTTGAAAGATATTTTCTTTTGGAATTTTATAAGGTTGATTATATAGTTTTGTATTTCTTTGGATTAACGTAATCAAAATATATAAAAACAAGGTCATAATTGTAGCAATTAGACAAGCAACAGCATCTGATGTATTGCAATCATCAACAAAAGCTATTATAGCAATTGTAATCATTAAAACAATAGTTACAATTGATACTATTTCGTTAGATAAATTTTTTGCAAAATTCATAATAAATTACTCAACTGAGAATACTATTATATATTTCCATATAACCATCTATCATTAATTTGCTTGTAAATTTTCTTGCATTTTCGTTCCCAAATTCTGTTATATTCTCAAAAAAAGTAGGGGATTCTACCATTTTTATTGCCGATAATAATTCTGTTCGATTCAATGCTTTAAGTAATAATGGCGTTTCGCCAATTACCTCTGGGACTGAAGATGCGTTTAATGCGATAACCGGACAGCCGGTTTTTTGAGCCTCAACTATAGGCAGCCCAAAACCCTCATAACTTGATGGGTAAATAAGACATCGTGCTTGATTATACAATTCATTTAAACGTTGGTTGTCAATATTTGAATAAACCGTGTATCTATTTATGCCTAATTTTTTATTTAGATACTTTTTTTCCTTAATTGATAGGGGTTCACCGCATATATCCAAATGATGTTTAGTTCCTGTTAAGGTTTCAATTACAAAATCAAAGTTTTTATATTTTGTACGATTGCCTACATATAATAATTTATCTCCACGCTGAACATTATTCAATTTACAAAAATCCTCGGAAACACCATTATATACCACTTGTATTTTATTTTTATCAATATATGGTAAATAATGTAGTAAATCATCACGAGTATTTTGTGACACGCATACTACAATATCTGCTTCTTCAATAGCTTTATATTTTTGTTTACAATGGATGTATCGTCGTAATCCTGACATATATTTTTCGTATGTAAAATCGTGAACAGTAACAACACTTTTTATATCATTATCATCCACACAACGATAATATGAAGAATGAAAGATTGTTGGCTTTATATTCTGAATAATAATATTTTGATATCGATCTATTGTTAAAGGATAATTATATCTTAATCTAACTATTTTTTCAGTAGGTAAATCAATACATTTTCTATATATATTATTTTGAGCATCTTTACGCTCCAAAAATATTAAGTCAATCGCATCATTATGCGACAAACCATTCTGTAGTATTGCCCACTGAGAGGAAATGCCACCGGTTCGTTGAAGTGAATATATAATATTATCAAAAAGTATGGTGTTCATTCTACTACAAAGTTATATAAAAAAACGAAAGCAACCGATGTTAATCGATTGCTTTCTTAAAATTATATTCTTCCTATCAATTATGCATTATAAAAACTTAATTGTTCGGGAGTGAAGTTTGCAATAAAATTAGCGTGTTTTGCAATTTCTGCTTGGGCTAATTTGTTGTAAACATTAGCTGATGCTACAAATGATTCATTTTTATTCGCATCTAACAATAATAAATAGCCCATCATGATGTTACCAGCCATTTCAACAAGGCGACGAGCTAAGAAGTCGGTATATGCTTGATTGTCTTTAACCGAAAGAACTTTTTCTATTGCTTCTGCATATTTTGCAGTCATAGCAACAAGATTATCTTTCAATGGTTGAAGATTAGCAGAAACTTCTTGTTCATTATATGAGTTGATTAATGATAAGTAAGAACCGGTAGTGACGTGGCGAATAGCCGCAACAACTTGTAATTGAGTTGTCCCTTCATAAATTGAAGTAATGCGAGCATCGCGATAAACACGTTCGCAAGCATAATCTTTCATGAAACCAGAACCGCCATGAACTTGGATACAGTCATATGCATTTTGGTTGCAATATTCACTCGCCATACCTTTTACCATAGGAGTACAAGCATCGGCAAGTTTGCTGTATTTTTTCATTTCTTGACGTTCTTCAGGTGTAAGAGAGCGTTCTTTTGCGATATCTTCATATGCTTTATAAACGTCAACAAAACGAGCTGTTTCATAAAGTAGAGAGCGAGAAGCATCGAGTTTCGCTTTTATTACAGCTATGAGTTCTTGTACAGCAGGGAACTCGATAATAGCTTTGCCGAATTGACGACGATCTTTTGCATATGCAAGAGCTTCACGATAGCATATTTCGCTGATACCTACTGATTGTGCGGCAATACCAAGACGTGCGCCATTCATCAATGCCATTACATATTTGATAAGACCAAGACGACGAGAGCCACAAAGTTCAGCCTTTGCATTTTTATATGTCAACTCGCAAGTTGGGGAACCTTTGATGCCCATTTTGTTTTCTATGCGACGCACGTTGACTCCGCCTTGGCGTTTATCATAGATAAACATAGACAAACCGCGACCATCTTTTGTGCCTTCTTCAGAACGAGCAAGAACCAAGTGAATATCACTATCGCCATTGGTGATAAAGCGTTTTACACCATTAAGCAACCATGTACCGTCTTCTTGAGGAGTGGCTTTCAACATTACAGATTGGAGGTCAGAACCTGCGTCCGGCTCAGTTAAGTCCATTGACATTGTTTCTCCGTTACACACACGAGTCAAGAAACGTTGCTTTTGGTCTTCATCACCAAATTCATATAATGTTTCAGCACAATCTTGAAGGCCCCAAAGGTTCTCAAATCCTGCATCAGCACGGCTGACAATATCGGCAGCCATGATGTATGGAGTGATGGGGAAGTTAAGCCCGCCAAAACGGCGTGGCATTGCCATACCCATTAACCCGGCTTTGCGGCAAGCCTCAAGATTTACTTTTGTGCCATCAGCATAAATTACGCGTCCATTTTCGACACGAGGTCCTTGGTGATCTACATCTTCGGCATTCTCAGCAACAATATTGCCACAAATATCACCTACGATTTCAAGCACTTTGTCGTAGTTGTCCATGGCATCCTCAAAATCGAGAGGAGCATAGTCAAACTTTTCGGCTTCAGTGTAATTACGTTCTTTTAATTCAACGATTTTTTGCATCAAAGGATGAGAAAGATGATGCTTCAAATCGGGATTATCTGTATAAAAATTAGCCATAACAATCTTTTACTTAGAGTTTTTCTTATAATATTTGATGAGCTTTGGCACTATGTCCTCAACATTTCCTGTGATAACATAATCGGCAATGGTGTTGATAGGAGCATTGGGGTCATTGTTAATCGAAATCACGATTGAACTTTCTTGCATACCTGCAATATGTTGTATTTGTCCTGAAATACCGCAAGCTATATATAATTTAGGGCGCACAGTTACACCTGTTTGACCAATTTGACGTTCATGTTCAGAAACAAATCCAGCATCAACGGCAGCACGAGATGCACCTACCTCACCACCAAGAACATTGGCTAAGTCAAATAACATATCAAAGTTTTCTTTGCTTCCTACGCCATATCCACCGGCAACAATGATGGGAGAGTTTTTGATATTAACTTTTGATTTTTCAATATGGCGATCGATGATTTCTACAACAAAGTCAGCATCTGATACATATTTGTTTGCATCAAGATTGATTACTTCGCCTTTGTAGTTTGCATCAAATACTTCTTTTTTCATCACGCCTTCACGCACTGTTGCCATTTGAGGGCGGCAATCAGGGTTTACAATTGTCGCAACAATGTTTCCACCAAACGCCGGGCGGATTTGATATAGGAGATTTTGATATTCTTTGCCGGTTTTGGGGTCTTTGTGGTCGCCAATTTCAAGAGAAGTACAATCGGCAGTCAATCCGCTATGGAGAGATGATGAAACACGAGGTCCGAGGTCGCGACCAATACAAGTTGCCCCCATTAAACATATTTGAGGCTCAATTTCCTTAAATAGGTTAATTAAAACTGCGGCATGAGGGTTTGATGTATATGGAAATAAGCGAGAATCAGCTACTTTATATACTGTATCTACGCCATAAGGGAATATTTGAGATTCCACACCATCGAGTTTGTCTCCAACAATAAGAGCCTCCAATTTAACTCCTAATTTTGTTGCTAAGACTTTTCCTTTTGTTAACAATTCCAAGCTCACATCGGCTACTTTGCCGTCATCAAACTCGCAATATACTATTAAGTTATTTTTTTCTGACATAATTTCTGATGATTTTAAAGTTAGCCAATGGTATGATTTGCAATGAGCTCTTTTATTAGTTCTTCTAATTGCTCATCATTGTTATCAAGACAACGACTTTCTTTTGCTGTAAATACAACGTTTTCGATAGCTTTAACTTTGGTAGGAGAGCCGGCAAGGCCAACTTGATTCAAATCGGCATCAACATAAGCGGCACTCCATTCTTGAAGTGCAAGATAAGGACGTGCTTCAACAAGCGCTTTTTTATCATCAGCAAGTTTCTCTTTTTCACTTGGTGATACTGCATACTTGTATTTCATAACACGTTGAGCATTGCGTGGACGGCATTCAGGAGCAGAACCATTTACAGTTACAACACAAGGTAGAGGTGCTTTTACTGTTTCCACACCAGCTTCAAGGCGACGTTTTACAACAACGTATCCATCTTTTAACTCAACAATTTCTTCCGCATAAGTAACTTGAGGAATGCCAAGTTTTTCAGCAATTTGAGGCCCCACTTGAGCGGTATCGCCATCTATAGCTTGACGACCACCAAGAATGATGTCATAATTACCAAACTTCTTAACTGCTTGGGCTAGTGAATAAGATGTAGCCAAAGTGTCGGCGCCACCAAGCACTCGGTCGGTTAAAACGATACCTGTATCGGCACCACGATAGATTGCTTCGCGAATAATTTCAGATGCACGAGGAAGTCCCATTGTCAATAGTGTTACTTTTGAACCGGGATTGACGTCTTTTAAGCGTAACGCTTGTTCAAGTGCGTTTAAGTCCTCGGGGTTAAAGATGGCAGGTAACGCTGCGCGATTGATAGTACCATCTTCTTTCATTGCATCTTTACCCACATTGCGAGTGTCTGGCACTTGCTTTGCGAGCACAATGATGTTTAAACTCATAATTAAAATATATTTAGATAATTATTTAATTGAATTCTTAATTTGTTCAAGTCTGCAAAGTTAACAACTTGAATTAATATCTCAAAACAAAAATTGTCAATTATTCATAACTTGAACCATCAAAACAGTGGGTGCAAATCTTACATTTAGGCAATCCGATTGACGCCACAACATTTTCTATAGAACTAAATCTCAATGTCGTTAATTTTAATCGTTTGCGAATTTCTTCGACCATAGCATTATACTTTGGTGAATCAGTCTTGGCATACTCCTCAAGATTCTTATAAGCATCTCCGCCTTCCAATTTAGCTATTACCTGACGTGTTATTAGCTCCATTTCACTCTTTGATGATGTGAAATTCAAAAATTCACATGGGTAAATCAATGGAGGACAACTTATTCTAATATGTACTTCTTTCGCACCACAATCAAACATGTCTTGAACATTGTCTCGTAATTGAGTGCCTCTAACAATCGAGTCATCACAAAAGATCACTTTTTTATCCTTAAGTATCGAATTATTCGAAATAAGTTTCATTTTTGCGACTAATTCTCTCCGTTCTTGCGAACTTGGGGTAAAACTGCGAGGCCAAGTTGGTGTGTATTTTACTATTCCACGTTGATATGGTACACCTTTACCTTGTGCATAACCAAGAGCCATGCCAATTCCGGAATCAGGTATTGCACACACGCAATCCACGTCAGTCCCATCTTCTTTACCCATATTGACTCCAGAATCATATCGCATTTGCTCTACGTTGCGTCCTTCATATTCACATACCGGATAACCATAATATGTCCATAAAAATGCACATATTTGCATCTTCTCATTTGGTTTTCTCAATTGTCGATAACCTTCTGATGAGATTTCTATAATCTCTCCCGGACCTAAGTCGCATGCAATCGAATATCCCAAATTGGGGAATGAACAAGTCTCTGAAGTAACTGCATGCGCACCTTCTTTCTCGCCAATGATAACCGGAGTGCGCCCCAATTTATCCCGAGCTGCAATAATTGTACTTTCTGTAAGAAGTAGCATAGAGCAAGAGCCTTTCACTCTGTTGTAAACATTTTCAATCCCCGATACATAATCTTTTCCTTCGCTAATTAAAGCCGCTATCATTTCAGTGGGATTAATAATATCGTAACTATGCTCGCAAAAATGATGCCCTTTTGCTAATAATTCCTTTTCTAATTCTACAATATTATTAATTCGTCCAACTGTTACTATCGCAAACTTTCCAAGATGACAATTCACAATAATTGGTTGTGCATCAGTGTCGCTTATTACACCAATACCAACATTACCCTCAAATTCATCTAAATCATTTTCAAATTTTGTGCGAAAATATGAATTTTCAATATTATGAATTGAGCGAGTAAATATACCTTTGTTACACGTCGCAATTCCGGCTCGTTTTGTCCCCATGTGGGAATTATAATCGACCCCATAAAATAATTCGTTTACACAACGGTTGCGTTTTGCAACTCCAAAAAAACCGCCCATTTAAATATTCTTTATAAAATGATTGAGTGGAAACCTTCTTTTATAAAGATTTCCACCCGTTTAATTTAATATTATTTTGTTTTTTCTTCAATCCAACGAAGTGCATTAATAAACGCATCAATCCATGGAGTAACTTCATCTTTTTTGCGTGATTCAGGATAATATGCGCACTGCCATGGGAATATCGCACGTTCCAAGTGTGGCATCATTGCCAAGTGGCGACCATCTGTCGAGGCAATACCGGCAACTGATGCTCTTGACCCATTTGGATTGCCTGGATATGCAGAGTAATTGTATTTTGCTACAATATTATATTTTTCTAATTTTTCAGGCAGATTAAATTTTCCTTCACCATGAGCTACCCAAATACCTGTCTTCATTCCTGATAATGAGCCAAACATTACGGAATTATTTTCAGGTATAGTAACGCCAAGATATTGCGATTCAAACTTATGAGAAATATTATGCTCCATCTTGGTGCGGTGTTCATGCTCCGGATTTATAAGGTTCAACTCAATCATTAATTGACATCCATTGCATATACCAAGACTCAATGTGTCTTTACGGGCATAGAAGTTGTTGAGCGCGCGTTTAGCATTTTCGTTCCACAAGAAACCGCCTGCCCAACCTTTTGCCGAGCCAAGAACATCTGAATTTGAGAACCCGCCACAGAATACAATCATGTTGACATCTTCGAGAGTTTCGCGACCGGTCATTAAGTCTGTCATGTGAACGTCTTTCACATCAAATCCGGCGAGGTAGAGTGAGTAAGCCATTTCGCGGTCACCATTAACGCCTTTTTCGCGGATAATTGCAGCTTTTATGCCGCTCTTGTTATCGCGACGCAATGCAATTCCTCGAGATGCGAGTTTGCCATCAAACCCTTTGGGGAAACGATAACGAATAGGTTGCTTTTTATAGTTTTCAAAACGCATAGCTGCACATTTCTCACCACTTTGAACTGTATCAAGCAAATATGAAGAACGGAACCACACATCGCGTAGGTAATCAATGCCAAACAAATGTTCGGTTCCTTCGTGATTAACAATAATTGCACGTTCGGCTTGTGGTTTGCCAATTTCGCAGAATTTTACACCTGCTTCATTGAGAATGCTTTCTACACGTTCGGTTTTATTGTCTGCAACCTGAATTACCAATGCCGGATTCTCCGCAAACAATATCTTAACAAGGTCTTTTTCACCTAATTGAGCAAAACCTTCGGTTGATACTGCGATACCTCCATTAACATTGCCGAATGTCATTTCAAGTAATGTTGTAATCAAACCACCTGCCGACACATCATGAGCTGCTAACAACGCACGATTTCTAACTAATTTTTGAACTGCATTAAATGCCGATGCAAATTTATCGGTGTCAGCAACTGTAGGAGCATCGGCTCCAAGTCTGTTTAGAACTTGAGCGAGTGCTGAACCTCCAAGTTTAAGATTGTCACTTGAGAAATCAATATAATATAATGTAGATTTCTTATTTTGAAGAACAGGTGATACTACTTTGCGAATGTCGCTCACCTCACCTGCAGCAGAAATAATCACGGTTCCGGGAGAATACACTTTGTCGTTTCCATATTTTTGAGTCATAGACAAACTATCTTTTCCGGTAGGAATATTGATGCCTAATTTGCAAGCAAATTCACTACAAGCTTCTACTGCACGATATAAAGCTGCATCTTCACCTTCGTTTTTGCATGGCCACATCCAGTTGGCACTGAGAGAAATACTCTTTAAACTTTTTGCCAATGGAGCCATTGAAATGTTGGTCAATGCTTCTGCAATAGCCATTACAGAACCTTTTGCCGAGTCAATAAGCGCGACTTGAGGAGCATGTCCGATAGATGTGGCGATACCTGCTTTTCCTTTATAATCGAGAGCAACAACTCCGCAGTCGCTTAATGGTAATTGTATTTCACCTTGACATTGTTGACGGGCGATTTTACCTGTTACCGAACGGTCAACTTTGTTGGTCAACCAATCTTTACAAGCTACAGCTTCAAGGCTTAATACATCTTTTATATATTCATCTATCTTAGCTTCGTCGGTTTCTACATCTTTATATGTAGTGTTGATGGTTTTGTCGGTCATTATTGTTTTAGGTGAGTTGCCAAACATATCAGCCATACCCAAATCAATAGGCTTCACACCATCTTTTTGCTCAAACACAAAGCGGTCATCACCGGTAGTTTCTCCAACAACATATAGTGGGGCACGTTCACGGTCGGCAATGCGTTTTACATATTCAATATCTTTTTCCTCGATGACCATTCCCATGCGTTCTTGACTCTCATTACCAACTATTTCTTTTGATGATAATGTTTTATCGCCAATAGGTAGAGCATCAATGTTTATTTTGCCACCTGTTGCTTCAACCAATTCAGAGAGAGCATTTAAGTGTCCGCCTGCGCCATGGTCGTGGATTGAAATAATAGGATTGCTATCACTTTCGGCAAGAGCGCGGATTACATTAGAAACACGCTTTTGCATTTCGGGGTTGGCTCGTTGCACCGCATTCAATTCGATTGAGTTGTCATATTGACCGGTTTCAACCGACGAAACCGCACCACCGCCCATACCGATGCGATAGTTATCACCACCCATCACTACAACTTTTTCACCGGGTTTTGGCTCGCCTTTAATTGCATCTTTTTTAGCGGCAAATCCAACACCGCCGGCGAGCATTATCACCTTGTCGTATGCATATTGCTTGCCATTTTCGTCGTGCTCAAACGTTAGTAATGAACCACAAATAAGAGGTTGACCGAATTTGTTTCCGAAGTCTGATGCTCCATTTGAAGCCTTGATAAGAATGTCGCATGGAGTTTGGTATAACCACACACGAGGATTCATCATCAATTCCCAACGATGATCTTCACTCATGCGGGGGTATGAAGTCATATATACCGCAGTTCCGGCGATAGGCAAACTCGCCTTACCACCGCCAAGACGGTCGCGAATCTCGCCACCTGTACCGGTTGACGCACCATTGAATGGCTCAACTGTTGTGGGGAAGTTGTGAGTTTCAGCCTTAAGAGAAATTACGGTATTTAAATCTTTAACTTCAAAATAATCGGGTCGATCAGGATTGATAGGGTAGAACTGATCTACTTTTGGACCTTTCACAAATGCAACATTGTCTTTGTATGCCGACACTAATCCATTTGGATTTTCTTGTGAAGTCTTTTTAATCAACTTAAATAGCGACATCGGCTTTTCTTCACCATCAATCACAAATGTACCATTGAATATTTTATGACGACAATGTTCAGAGTTCACTTGTGAGAAACCAAACACCTCACTATCGGTCAACGGACGTCCAAGTTTAGCGCTCAAATCGCGAAGATATTGTTCCTCATCTTCACTCAATGCAAGCCCCTCGGCTTTATTATATTCCGAAATATCGTCGATATAAACAATAGGGTCGGGAGTTTTTACGATTGTGAATGTTTTGCTATTCAACCCGTCATACACTCGTTGCAACATCTTGTCAAACTTTGGCTGTTCATCACGTGAAAGTTCAAATTGCTCAATTCGAGTGATACCTTGAATCCCCATATTTTGAGTGATTTCAACGGCATTAGTACTCCACGGAGTAATCATCTCTTTGCGTGGTCCCACATAACGACCTTTTAAAGATGTGCTTGAGAGTGGTTTTGCGCCATCAAACAGCCATGAGAGTTTTTCTTTTTCAGTATCCGAAAACTTGTGATCACTCTCTACGGCATAAACTAAATTTGCGCCTTTTTTGAAGAAAATTACCATTTCCTAATAAGTTTTTATGGTGATAATATATATTATTTCAATTGAGCTACAAAGTTAATAAAAATCATAAAATTCCCAATCTCAAATGTTGTTTTTTTAGAATTTCAAAAAATATGCGAAAATATGTGATTTCTACATAAGAATTGCTAACTTTGCATCAATCTTGTGGGTGGCAGAGTGTTGCCCTCCCTGCGGGAGACATTTTAGTGAAAGCGTTTTCAGCTTTATCCTTTTTACGAAAATCGCCAATTTTCATTAACCGAAGGATTAAGCGGTCAAAAGACGCTCATGCTTGCCTATACTCACCCCATAGGCGGGGTGTTATACATATAGGTATGGCGTGGGGTGGGCTGTTTATTTCGGTTAGGGCGTTTGGCGATGCCTCGTAAAAAATAAACTGAGCAATGTCCCACGTTTTTGTGTTTTTATAACCCGATAAACTCAATTATTAACCGCCAAATTAGGGGACACAGGAGGCACACAAAATCATTAAGCGTATGAAAAAGCTGTTACAAATTCCGCTACTACTTGTAGCCCTGTTCCTAACTACACTCCCTATCACTACTTATGGATTTGAGGTTGACGGTATTTATTACAGAATTACAGATGAAACAGCCAAAACCGTTGAAGTGACTTATAAGTCTAGTTATTTTTACGGTGATTATTCTGGCACAATAAGTATTCCTAATTCAGTATGTTATAATAACTCTACCTATACTGTAACTGCAATTGGCAGTGCTGCATTTCGTAATTGTACAAACTTGACTACATTGATTATCGAAGACGGAACACAACCTCTTTCATTAGGGGAAAACCGATATGTTTCATACGGAACAGGAGAGGGGTTATTCTATGATTGCCCTTTGGACTCCGTTTATATTGGAAGAAATATAACATTTAGTAATAGGAAATTTGACGGCTACTCACCATTCTACAACTCGAATACAATCAAATCTGTTACTATCGGGGAATCTGTAACAAAGATTGACAACCAAACTTTTTTAGGATGCTCTGGTTTGAAAAATTTAATTTTTGAAGATGGGATTCAAACTCTTTCATTAGGATACAACTCCTATAGCTCTTTAACTGTAGGAGTTGGAGCAACAGATGGGTCAGGATTATTTTCGAGTTGCCCTTTAGAGACAATACACCTTGGACGAAACATAAGTTATGCGTCTGGCGCCGAATATGGTTATTCTCCATTTGCTGGTAAAAGCAGACTTAAATCTGTTACTATCGGGAAGTCTGTATCATATATTGGTGAATATGCGTTCAAAGGGTGTTGGTGGTTGACATCGTTCTACATCCCTAATTCCGTAACCGAGATTAGAAAAGGGGCGTTCAATGGTTGCTCAGGATTGACCAACTTAACTATTGAAGATGGGACAGATACATTAACATTAGGATATAATACTTATTCTTATTCATCTCATAAACCTGGCGAAGGCTTATTTTATGATTGTCATATAGATTCATTATATCTTGGACGAAATTTAAGTTATGATACAGAACAGTGCTATGGGTATTCTCCGTTTTATAATATTGGTGAACTTAAATCTGTTACTATCGGGAAGTTTGTATCCTCTATTGGCGACTATGCGTTTTATGGTTGCAATGAGTTGACATCAATTGCTATTCCTAATTCTGTAACTAAAATTGGGCAATATGCATTTGAAGATACCAAATGGTATAATAATCAACCAGATGGTATGTTATATATTAATAATGTGTTATATAAATATAAAGGTATTATGCCAAATAATACGTCAGTTGTGATTAAAGATGGAACGGTTTGCATTTCTGTTTATGCATTCTCTGATTGTTCAGGATTGACTTCAATCACGATCCCCAGTTCTGTAACCGAGATAGAGAACTGTGCATTTAGTGGTTGTGATGGATTGTCTTCAATAATAATTGAAAATGGAGCAGAACTTTTATTAATGGGGTATAATAATTATAATAGTAGCTATAATCGAAGAGGTGAAGGCTTATTCTATGATTGTCCTATAGATTCGTTATATCTTGGAAGAAATATTTCATATAACGAAGAACAATCGTATGGTTATTCCCCATTTGCAAATAAATACGGACTTGAAACAGTAACAATTGGGAATTCTGTTACTAAGATTGCTGATTATACATTTTATAGTTGCTTTAAGATTGATTCAATTACTATCCCAAATTCAGTGACCTCTATCGGCGACTATGCGTTCGATGGTTGCACAGGCTTGACCTCGGTAACAATCGGCAATTTAGCGGCAGAGATTGGGGATTATGCTTTTGCAAGGTGTTTTAATCTAAAATGCCTCAATATTCCTAGTTCAGTTGCTTCCATAGCAACCAATGCATTTATGGAATGTGGCAAGCTGGTGAATATCAATTTTGACAAAACACAAACAACAATCACCTTGACAAAACTATCAACCCCAACACAATACGCTCCTTATGTTTATTTTAATAGTGATTATTTAAGTATAGGTGATAAATTCACAAATTTAACTCCTGGGTCTAATCATAATTATCAATATGGGTTAATAATCAATGGCACATATTGCTACATTAATGGTTTTAGTATTAGCACATTGCCATTTAATGTGACTTTGACTGGGACTATAGGAGTGACAACACTCTCTGCTAACGGAACCTACACTCAAGGTGATGCCACTTTTGTGAGTCAAGGGATAAATATAGGCAGCAAAGTGACAAATTTTGACAACAAAAACAATGTAACTTTTGAGAATCTTGACCCCAATACATTATACACAGTTTATTACGGCGTGAAAATAAAAGAAAGCACATCGACATATACTACTTCCGAAACGTTCACCACCGAGGCTTTGAATTGGGCCAATGGTCGTTATGACGCCACTTCAACCACAAGCGCAAGGTTGATAGTCGAGACCAATTGCGATGCCACCCTCGGCACGGGATATGAGTGGAGACGAATAGACGCTCCCGATATTATAGCGTCATCTAAAGTTGAATGTCCTGTGGTGAATGGCATGCTTGTGGGTTCATTGCGAAATCTTAATCCCGATGTATATTATAAGTGTCGCCCATATTACACCTCGGCAAGCGGAAACACTTACTATGGCGATTGGGTGGGATTTTACACTGCCGACGCCAATGTGTATTTCAGCCCCGAAGTCCTCACTTATTCAAATGTGGCAGTGAACAACAATTCGGCAGTGGTGAAAGGTTATGCGCTCGAAGGCACCGATGTTATCACAGCGCAAGGATTTGAATATTGGAAAACAGGTACCACCATCAAGCCGGCATCAACCGACGACCGCAAAGTTGTTAATGCCTCGGGCATAGCGATGAGCGCCACACTCACCAATCTCGACTATAACTCGACATATAAATACCGCGCGTTTGTGACAACCGAGAAAGGCACCGTTTATGGCGACGAGATAGAGTTCAGCACCGGCGACGACCCTGCGGGAATCGGTTATATTGAAATAGACAGCGACGAACTCACAGTGACATTGCGGGAAAATCCGGCAACCGGAACCGCCTGGGTGAAGATAGCCGGAGCGACAGGTGGCGAAGCCCAATATGCCATTACCTCGATGAGCGGCTCGATGGTTGCATGCGGCAGAGTAATGCTCGAAGATGAATGGAACGCGATAGAACTCGACTGTCCGTCGGGCTTGTATTTATTGACTGTTAACGATGGCAAGCAAGTGAAAACATTGCGTTTGATAGTGAAATAATATCACCTTCTAATTTACTCAATCTTAATAAGAGATGTGTCATATTTAGTTGATACATCTCTTATTCCTTTTATGATTTCTACATATTTTTAAAATATGAGAAGATGATATCTCATGTTTTTTGACTAATTTTGTGGAAATTTTAATTTTAGTTATTTTGGGACGAAAAAACAGGAGAGACCTTCCTACATTAGTGGGGGTGGAGATTATAGATGTAGCAGCTGAGGGTAACAGCCTTGCGCGAGTTAATGATATGGTGGTGTTCATCCCATACGGTGCACCGGGAGATGTTGTCGATGTGAAACTTCGCAAAAAACGCAAATCGTATGCCGAGGGTAATATCGTAAATATGGTTAAGCCTTCGGAGGTGCGTGTTGAACCAAAGTGCGAGCACTTTGGCACTTGTGGTGGTTGTCGTTGGCAACACCTGCCTTACGAGTTCCAGCTAAAATGCAAGCAACAACAGGTGCAAGACGCATTAGAACGTATTGGCAAAATTGAAATTCCTGAAATAACACCTATTCTCGGTTCAAAAAATATTTGGGAGTATCGTAACAAAATGGAATATACATTCTCAAATAAGAAATGGCTGACATTTGAGCAACTTAATAGTGGAGAAGAATTTCCCGATAGAGATGCCGCAGGATTTCATATTTCCGGAGCATTTGACAAGGTATTAGACATAAACTGTTGTCATTTGCAAGATGATTTTGGGAACCAACTGCGTCTATTTATCAAGCAGTATGGCAAAGATAATGGCTATAGCTTCTATGACCTGAAAGCACAAGAAGGGTTATTGCGAACTTTAATGATTCGCATAGCATCAACCGGTGAGATAATGGCAGTGATGGTGTTTGGCGAGAACGATCAAGAAAAAATTCATAAGTTGTTAACAGTAGTTAATGAAAAATTTCCACAAATAACCTCTTTGCTATATGTTGTTAACCTCAAAGTGAATGACACTATTTCAGATCAAGAAATAATCACATTCAAAGGGAAGGATTTCATTGAAGAGGAGATGGAGGGATTAAGATTCAGAATAGGACCTAAGTCATTCTATCAAACCAATTCGCGCCAAGCATACGAATTATATAAAGTAGCTCGAAATTTCGCGGAACTAACCGGCAATGAGTTGGTTTATGACCTATATACAGGAACAGGTACTATTGCCAATTTCGTTGCGGAACGAGCAAGAAAGGTTATTGGCATTGAATATGTGCCAGAAGCGATAGCAGATGCAAAAATAAACTCAGAAGTCAATAATATAAATAACACATTGTTTTATGCCGGTGACATGAAAGATGTGTTGACAAACGAATTTATCGAAAAACATGGTCGTCCCGATGTGATGATTGTCGATCCACCTCGTGCCGGAATGCACAATGATGTTGTTGACGTTATCCTTAATGCATCACCTCGTCGCATCGTTTATGTGAGCTGTAATCCGGCGACACAAGCTCGAGACTTGGCACTACTTGGCGAAAAATATCATGTTGACGCTATTCAACCTGTTGATATGTTTCCACACACTCACCATGTGGAAAATGTGGTAAAGCTTACGTTGAAAGATTAGAAACCGTATAAGCCTCCTTAAATGCCGGCTAAAATAGAATTATAATAATTGACGTTTCCTGTAACTTCTTCACCTATAAAAGAGGGTATAGGAAACGATTCTTTTTCATCGGTCAATTCAATTTCAGCAATAACCAATCCCTCGTGAACTCCATGAAATTCATCAATCTCCCATGTGTGATCCTTGAAATTAACAATATATCTTGTCTTCTCAATAATTTTTCCGCAAGACAGATTTGATATTATCTCATTTGCATCGCATAATGGTATTGGGTATTCCCATTCATCACGACTAAACCCTATTGTCGTTCCCTTTATAGTGATGAATGCTGTGTCATCTTTAATGCGAATCCTCACAGTCGTATTTTTATTGGCTGATATATATCCCTGTTTTATGTTGTGTGATTTTGATGCTAATTGATGATAGCTGTTATTAATGACAAGAAATTTTCGCTCAATTTCCTTAGGCATAAGGCAATAATTAAATTTATTATTACGAATGATGTAAATATAAGTTAAGAATTATTTTAATTTAACTTATGATAAAAGTAGTCAATGAGTAAAGTCATTATATAAAGATTGACTACCTTTGCAAAGGTAATTATAGTTTTTTAATGAGTAAAATTTATACATATATATTTTTTGTTTCAATTATTATAGGCATGTCATATAATCTTAACGCACAACCACGAAGTGTTAAGGGGATTGTGATAGACTCGGTTTCAGGTGAGGGTGTTGCTTATGCCACTATATACGCCAATGGAAACAAATATGGCATAATGACAAATGAGGAAGGGAAATTCGAGATTGAATTAAATGAAAATAAAGATATATTAAGTGTCTCAGGATTAGGCTTTCAAAAAAAGAAAATAGCAGTAGAAAGAAACGATACAAATTTTCTTATAATAAATCTTCAACATGAGGGAATCACACTCGATGAAGTTGTAGTAAAAAAACAAAAACATAAATATTCAAAGAAGAATAACCCTGCGGTTGATTTTGTGAATAAAATTAGGGAGCGCCGAGACCTTAATAATCCTCGCCGTCATGATTTCTTTAATTACAATAAATATGAAAAAATCACACTTGCAATAAATAATTTCACAGAACTTCAAGAAAATGGTGGATTGATGGGGCAATTCAAGTTTCTTAATGAATATATCGATACATCGGAGGTCTCAGGTAAACCTATATTAAATGTTTCAGTTAAAGAAAAAGCATCTCAAATAATTTATAGAAAAGAACCCGAAACAGAAAAAGAATATATAACAGGCATCAAACGAGAAGGTATTGATGACTTGACCGACCAAGAAAGTATGCAAACTTTTTTGGAAGACATATTCAGAGAAATTGACTTATATCAAAATGATATAAATATATTACAAAATAGATTTGTCAGCCCATTATCTAAAATAGCACCTGATTTTTATAAGTTTTATCTTACAGATACCGTTGAAATAGGCAATGAACGTTGCATTCAATTGAGTTTCGCTCCACATAATTCTTCAACTTTTGGTTTTGTTGGGCATATATACGTTTTAGACGGTGATAGCACAATGTTTATAAAGAAAATAAACATGAAAATTTCCCCATCGATAAATCTTAACTTTATTGATCACATGTATATTTCACAAGAATATATACGTGCGTCAGATGGAAGCAGGCTAAAGACAAAAGATGATATGACTATGGAAATAAGTGTTTTGCCAGGCACGCAAGGGCTTTATGCAAGGAGGAATACCACATACTCTGATCATAATTTTAATAAAGCAAGCAATCCCTATATCTATGATGACATGCGAAGATCCATAATCTCAGAAGACGCATATTTAAAAGATAATACTTTTTGGAATAATGTCAGAACATCTGATATTACAAGTAAAGAACAAAATGTGGGTTCATTATTAACGCAATTGCGTTCTGTTCCGATATATTATTGGGGTGAGAAATTTTTAAGAATATTGGTGTCGGGATATGTTCACACTGCAAAGGATTCAAAAATAGATATCGGACCGGTAAATACCTTTCTCAGTTATAATGATATTGAGGGGTACCGTATAAAAATCGGAGGTCTCACTACGGCAAATTTTAACGAAAATGTGTTTGCTAGAGGTTATGTCGCATACGGAACAAAAGATCGAAAATTTAAATATAATGGTGAAGTGGAATATTCATTTAATAAAAAGAAATACCATTCTCGTGAGTTTCCTATACATTCAATTAAATTTGCTCATTTATATGATGTTAATCAGTTAGGGCAACAATATTCATTCACTAATAAAGATAACTTTTTTTTGTCGCTAAAGCGTCATGAAGATACCCAAATGACGTATCTTAGAAAATCAAACATAGAATATACACTTGAATTATATAATAATCTTTCAATTATAGCCGGGGTTTCTCAAGAACGTCAAGAATCCACATTCTTTATGCCATTCATTAATGGGAATGGCATTTCATACTCTCATTATAACGAAACATTAGTAAACTTAAAATTGAGATATGCTCCTGGGGAAAAATTTTATCAAACAAAAAGCCACAGAGTGCCAATAAATCTCGATGCTCCTATTATTGAATTAACGCATACTTATGCGCCCAAAGGGGTTGCGGGAAATATGTTTGAAATAAACAAGACTGAACTAAGCGCACAAAAACGTTTTTGGTTATCTGCATTTGGGTTCATTGATGTAATTTTAAAAGGTGGTCATGTGTGGAGCAGTTCCCCATATCCTAATTTGTTAATACCTAATGCAAATTTGTCATATACAATTCAACCAGAATCGTTTGCATTAATGAACCCAATGGAATTTGTGAATGATAGCTATGTTTCGTGGGACTTTACATATTGGGCAAATGGAGCTGTATTAAATTATATCCCGTTAGTGAAAAAACTAAAATTGCGAGAAGCCTTTTCATTTAGGGGTATATATGGTCATTTGAGTGACAGAAATGACCCACAAAAAAATGTTAATTTGTTTGAATTTCCGATGTCTTCAAATACACAGAGATTAACATCAACTCCATATATGGAAGCCGGGGTGGGAATTGATAATTTATTTAAGGTTCTAAGGGTTGATTATGTTTGGAGGTTGTCGTATCGAAAATTTAGTAATATAGATAAAAGCGGAGTGAGAATTGCGCTACATGTAACATTTTAATGAAATATTTTGTTAAAGCTATATGTTTATTGTATCTTTGTAAGATAGGGTTATTATTTAATTGTTTAAGTAAAATATAAAACGATATGATGAAAAAATTTTTAACAGCAATGCTTGGCTCTATTGCCGGTTTTTGGATTTCATTAATAATATTAGTTATTGCTTTTGTCGTATTCGCAATTGCAATAGGGAGTAGTGGCAATTCTGATATTAATTTATCGGATAAAGGTATATTGGAAATTAAATTATCCGGCTCAATATTAGAACGAGAAAAACCTATTGAAACATTATCTGACTTACAGTCATTTGACGGAAAGTCTAGCTATCTTAATGATATTATAAGTTCAATTATTTCAGCAAAAGATGATGACAAAATTCATGGTATATTTATTAATTGCAAAGGAGCGGCTGTAGGTATTTCAGGCTGTCAAGAAATTTTTGACGCACTTAAACAGTTTAAAAGCTCAGGTAAATGGATATACGCATATGCTGACAACTATACCGAAAGTGATTACATTATATCCTGTGTCGCTGATTCTATATTCTTAAATCCGGTTGGTTCGGTAGATATACATGGTTTATCGGCAACCACTATTTTTTATAAAGGATTATTAGATAAAATAGGGGTAGAAGCTCAAATCGTAAAAGTTGGTACATATAAAAGTGCTGTTGAGCCATTTATTCTAACTCAAATGAGTGAGGCAAGCAAAGAGCAACAAAAACATTATTTAGGAAATATTTGGAATTTCGTATGTGGTAACATATCATCGGCTCGCAAAGTAGATAATACAAACATTAACATGTGGGCTGATAGTTTAGTGTTTACAGAATCACCTAACGAATACATAAACTTGAAAATAATTGATAAGTTGTATTACTATAACGACGTAAAAAATATGATGCGTAATAAGTTGCAACTTAAAGATTCTGAAGAATTAAATTTCATTTCACCTAAAGAATATTGTTCTCTGTCAAATATTCTAAAACAATCCACAAGTAGTGACCACATTGCTGTATTATACGCAACAGGGGATATTGTTGACTCAGGAGATGGTGGTATTGTTGGCGATGTTATGGCTCCACAAATTCATGATTTGGCAAAAGATGAAAAAGTTAAGGGGCTTATTCTTCGTGTTAATTCTGGTGGAGGTAGTGCATTCGCATCAGAACAAATTTGGCATGCTCTCGAAGAATTTAAAGCAACAGGAAAGCCATTCTATGTTTCAATGGGCGATGTTGCGGCTTCAGGTGGTTATTACATCTCATGCGGTGCTGATAAAATATATGCAAGCCCCACCACACTGACTGGGTCAATAGGGATTTTTGGAATTATTCCTAATGTAAAACAGCTGCTAAACGATAAGCTTGGAGTAACGACTGATAATGTAAACACAAATCTCAATGGAGATTTCCCTTCATTTACAAAACCTATGACAGATCTACAAAAAGCAAAAATGCAGCAACTCATTGAACGTGGCTACGAAACATTCACCACTCGCTGTGCAAATGGTCGCGACATGTCGGTAGATTCAGTAAAATTAATTGCCGAAGGTCGAGTGTGGGATGGTATTTCTGCAAAAGAGATTGGGCTAATTGATGAGTTTGGTGGATTATACGATGTTATCAGTGCCATGAAAGACTCTACCGGGATTTCAACTCATATAGATTATCCGATATACGAATCAACAATTCTCAATCAAATACTTACTGCTAATAGTTTATCTAATGTGGAAATTCCATCAATAAAAGACTATAAAGACTATATTAAAATTATTAATAGAATAAAAAGTATGTCTCATATCCAATGTAAAATGGAGGATATTGAAATAAAATAACTATAATATATCATGAATTACAAACAATTACCTAAATATATTTTACTGCCCGTTTCTAAATTGTATGGAATGGGTGTTGAATTGCGTAATCGTTTGTTTGATTGGGGCATACTTAAACAACAATCATTTGACATCCCTATTGTTGTTGTTGGTAATATTGCAGTAGGCGGAACCGGTAAGACTCCACATACAGAATATATTATAGACCAACTTATCGATAAATACAATATAGGGGTTATAAGTCGAGGGTACAAAAGAAAAACAAAAGGATTCATTTTGGCGACAAATCATTCAACGCCAAAAGAAATTGGAGATGAACCATATCAAATTTTTCATAAATTTAATGGAAAAATATCGGTTGCAGTATGTGAAAATCGTTGCAAAGGAATAAAAACTTTATTAAGTATAAATAGAGAAATTAATTTAATTCTTTTAGATGATGCATTTCAGCACAGATACGTAAAACCGTCAATATCGATTTTGCTAACTGAGTTTGGACGACCTTTATTTTATGATAAATTATTGCCATACGGGAATTTACGAGAGCCTATTTCTGCATTAAGTAGAACTGATATGGTTGTTGTGACAAAGTGCCCTGATTATATAAAACCAATGGATATGAGAATATTCACTAATAACCTTATAACTTATCCATATCAGCATATATCTTTCTCGCATTATGTATATGGGCAGTTATTGCCGTTGTTTCCGGAAAAAGTGAAGTCAATACCATATCTTGATTGGCTAAGTAGTGAAGATGTTCTTTTTGCAGTATCCGGCATTGGGAATCCTCGTCCATTTGTAAAGCAATTAAAAAAATATAATGCAAAGGTTAAAGTTACAGCATTTCAAGATCATTGTGATTTTTCCAAACATGATATAGACATAATCTTAAAACGATTTAAGTCTTTTGAATTTAATAATAAATACATCGTCGTTACAGAAAAGGATGCTGTAAAAATAATAAATCTATTAAATTTCCCTGAAGAACTTAAGCCATATATATTTTATTTGCCCATCAAGGTAGGTTTCCATGATATACAAGGGAACAAGTCTTTTATAGAAGTGTTAATAGAAGGGATAGAAGGCCGCAGGAAAATAATTAAATAATAAATTAGATTAATATGCTAAATAAAATATTAGAAACTGTTAGGTATATAAAATCCAAGGTTAATCGGTTTCCAGAAACTGCGATAATTCTTGGTACAGGGTTAGGGTCTATCGTCGATATAATTGAGGACGCTACATATATTCCTTATAAAGAAATACCAAATTTTCCATTGTCAACGGTTGAAGGGCATAGCGGCAATTTGATCTTTGGCACTTTAAATGGAATTTACGTTATGGCTATGCAAGGTCGATTTCATTATTATGAAGGTTATAATATGAAAGAGGTGACCTTTCCCGTTCGAGTAATGAAAGCGTTAGGTGTAAGAAATCTAATTGTAAGTAATGCGGCAGGAGGAATGAATAAAGATTTCAAGGTAGGGGATATAATGGTGATTACTGACCATATTAATTTATTCCCCGAAAATCCATTAAGAGGGAAAAACTATAACGAATTGGGTCATAGATTTCCTGCAATGACAGAGGCTTACAGTCGTAGGTTGATAAATATCGTTAATGAAATCGCATTAAATAAAAAAATTGCAATAAAGCATGGGGTATATGTAGGAACAACAGGTCCGACATTTGAAACTCCTGCAGAATATGAATATTTTAGGATAATAGGGGGAGATGCAGTAGGCATGTCAACAGTTCCCGAGGTTATTGTCGCCAATCACTCATCAATGGAGGTTGTTGGTTTTTCTGTTATTACCGATTTAGGTGGTAAGGATATCACAGAAGTACCTTCTCATGAAGAAGTTCAAAAAGCCGCAATAGTTGCACAACCCAAAATGGCGGATATAATTACAGAATTAATCAGTCGCATATAAGTAACATAATGAAACAAATAGAAACAGAGATAGCTCAGTTAGGAGAATTTGGCCTCATTGAACACATTACAAATGGTATAAATATAAAAAATATCTCTACCAAAAAAGGGGTTGGTGATGATTGTGCAGTGTTAAACTACACCGATAAAGAGGTACTTATATCTACAGATTTATTATTGGAAGGAGTCCATTTTGATTTAACATATGTGCCATTAAAGCATTTAGGGTATAAAGCAGCAGTGGTAAATTTTTCAGACATATATGCGATGAATGGAACGCCAAGACAAATAGTTGTTGGACTTGGAATTTCGAAACGTTTCACAGTCGAACACATTGAAGCTCTTTACGAAGGAATTAGGCTCGCTTGTGAAATATATGGCGTTGATTTAGTTGGTGGTGACACAACATCGTCGAAAGCAGGATTAACAATTAGTATAACATGCATTGGAGAAGTGTCAAAAGATGAGATTGTATATCGAAGCGGGGCCAAAGATACCGATTTAATATGTGTAAGCGGTGATTTGGGTGCTGCATATATGGGGTTGCAACTTTTGGAACGCGAAAAAATAGCATCAGTAGGACAGTCTGATTTTCAACCTAAGTTTGAGGGTAAAGAATATCTTGTCGAACGGCAATTAAAACCTGAAGCACGCAAAGATATTATTGAAAATTTAAGAAAGAATAATATCATTCCAACTGCAATGATTGATGTCTCTGATGGATTATCTTCAGAATTACTTCATATATGTAAGCAGAGCAATTCAGGGTGTCGCATATATGAAGATCGACTCCCTATTGACTATCAAACAGCGATAATGGCCGAAGAACTTAATATGAATTTAGTAACAGCAGCATTAAATGGTGGAGAGGATTATGAGCTGTTATTTACTGTTCCTCTTCATTATCATGAACAGCTCGAAAAAATTGGGGGTATTAAAATTATCGGACATATTACTAAGGAAGATCTTGGCTGTGCAATGATTACACGAGATGGCAATGAAATTTATCTAAAAGCACAAGGGTGGAATCATTTGCAATGATTAGAAAATCCACTTCGATAGATGATATCGAGGTGGATTTTGCATATAATAACAATCGACACGGCATTATATTCGTAAATTCAAATAAAATTTGTAATTTTGTAGTCAAATCAAAATAGAACATTATAGTTATGATTAATCGAATTTTAATTAGAATAAAGGTGGTTCAGATGCTTTATTCTTATTTATTGACACGAAGCGAGTTTAAAATTGAAGAAATGCCTGTCGATGCATCTCGTGATAAAAAATATGCATATTCGTTGTATTTTGATTTAATTTTGTTTATTCTTAAATTAAGCGGTTATAATATACATAATGATAATTCAAAATGCCATTTAGATGCGTTAAGCAACTCTAAATTAGCAAAAGCCCTAATCTCTAATGAGGAATTAAGAAACAATAGTCTGTTTAAACGTAATATTGCGAATTTTGATAGTATTTTGCCGTCTATTTATAAAATCATTATTTCTTCTTCGGCATTTAAGGATTATTCTAAAATATCTTCCCCCGAAATAAAAGATGATGTTATATTTTGGAATATAATTTTGCGCACAATAATTTTAAAGAACGAGTCATTTATAAATGAGGCACGCCAAAATTCAGCATTTACGGTGAAGGGATTTGAATTGGGCGTTCAAATGGTTATTGACACATTTAATAGTTATAGTGAAACACGCACATCACTAAAGGATGCGCAAAAAGCATTATCAAAAGCTTTAAATAAATCTTATGAATTATATTTTTATGTATTTGAGTTGATTGTTGAGTTAACTCAGATGCAAACAAAGCGATTAGATGCTGCAAAAACGAAATATTTGCCCTCTGATGAAGATTTAAACCCCAATACCCGTTTTATAGATAATCAACTCGTAAAATTTATCGAATCAAATGATGATTTTAAAAATTATATATCATCAAATCCTATCAGTTGGAATGATGATACGTTATTTTTAAAATCATTGCTTGATAAAATTTTGACATCAGATATATATGCTAATTATATGTCATCAACATATAGCGATTGTAAGTCTGATTGTGATTTTTGGAAAAATATACTAAAAACAATAGTTTTCAATGATGAAGACTTTCTTAATATTCTTGAAGAAAAATCTTCATATTGGAATGATGATTTACATATTATAGGTACTTTTGTCATAAAAACCATAAAACAATTTAGTAATTCTACAAATGCTAATCTTTCATTAATTCCACAATATAAAAATATTGATGACGAAAATTTTGGACCTTGTTTATTCGCCGATACCATAACTAATTTTGAAATATATCGAGCATATATTGATAAATTTATTAGTGAACAATGGGATTCGGAACGATTAGCATTTATGGATATTATTATTATGTCTGTCGCTATATCAGAAATGCTTATATTTCCTTCTATTCCATTACCGGTAACATTAAATGAATATATTGAAATCGCAAATAGTTATAGTACAAGCAAAAGTGGGCAGTTTATAAACGGAATTCTATATTCGGTAATAAACTACCTTAAAAGTGAGGGCAAATTGAACAAATAACAATTAAAATGTATTATTTTTGTATAAAGTTTAATTAATTAAAATAGTCGGATATGATAACAAACTCAGTATTACTACAAGCGCCAGCCAATGATTGGTCAGGTATTATTATGATTGTAGCACTTGTCGCAATTTTCTATTTCTTCATGATTCGTCCTCAACAAAAACGTCAAAAAGAAATAAAGAAATTTAGAGATGGATTAAAAACTGGTGATAATATTATTACAGCCGGTGGAATACATGGTAAAATTCGCAATGTTAATGATACAACATTTCAAATTGAAATAGCTGAAGGCGTTAAGATTTTGATTGATAAAGGTTCTGTATATCCATCTGCGGCAGATGCTGCTCAAGCCGCTGGCGAAACGAAAAACTAAAATATTATAAATATTTTTTAGCCACTTCAATATAAAACAATGAAGTGGCTTATAAGTAATATATGCCAATAAAAAATCTGATAAATCTTAAAAACAAGCTTGAGGCTGCACAAGAGAAGAAATTGTTACAATTTATTCTATTTTTAGTAATTTCTTTTCTCTTTTGGGGTGCACTTACTCTAAATGAAGAGTTTCAATACGATGTTGTTTATCCTATAAAAATTACAAATGTACCCGATAGTATTACATTAATTACTGATGCTCCTAATGAATTAAAAGTAAATCTAAAAGCTAAAGGCTATTCTTTTTTTAAGCATAAATTAAGTGAGTTGCCTCCGATTCTTATAGATTTTAACAGATATAGTAAGAGGAATCGCTTATCATTAGGTGATATTGAAATGTATGAAATTATTAGAGAAATATCAGGTACGACAAGTCAAGCTAATGCATTTTCACCAGATTCAATAAATGTATATTACACAACTCGCCCAGGGAAAAAAGTTGAACTAAAAATTAATGCAAATAAATATATTGATGATTTGTTTATTATAAATGGAGAAATTACGTCTCCAACAAAGCATGTAATTGTATATTCAATTGACCCGATACCATCAAATTTCACTGAAGTAGAAACAATGCCTATAAATTGTGCTGACTTGAAAAACACGACTTCTATAAAAGTGAAAGTAAACACTGCAAAAGGAATGCGTGCTATTCCCGACTCTGTTGACGTTAATATCCCCGTAGAACAACTAATTTCAAAAAAACGAACTGCAACTATTGAAGTGCTTAATATCCCTGTGGATCGTAGATTAATTATATTTCCCTCTCAAATTGAATTAAATTATTTAGTACCTAAAAGTTTATTTCATAATGAGAAAAAATTAATTAGAGTAGTGGTTGATTATAGGGATATATATCAAAACTCAAATAAATTACCGGTTAAATTAATTGATATTCCTGATAATTATAAAGTTATTAATACATTTACAGATAGTGTTGAGTATATAATTGAACAATGATATCAAAACCTAATTTTGTTGCGATAACAGGAGGAATTGGGAGTGGCAAATCAGTCGTTTCTAAGATTCTTAAAACATTTGGCTTTGCCGTCTATGATTGTGATAGTAAAGCAAAGTTACTAATGGATAATAGTGACGAAATAAAGGAATCTATAGCTACTCAAATAAGTTTTAATGCGATAACAAATAATGGCGATATAAATCGTGCAGTTCTTTCAGAATTAGTTTTTAACAGTAAGGAATTACTATGTAAATTAAATGCGATTGTTCACACTGCAGTTTTAGCTGATATTTTAAAGTGGAAACAAACTCAAATGTTATTTGGAAAAACAATATTTGTAGAGACTGCTATACTTTATCAAAGTGGCATTGATAAAATCGTAGATGGTGTATGGAATATTACAGCTCCCGATAATATCAGAATAAAACGAGTAATGTTGCGTAATGATATTACCGAGGAACAAGTCCGCGCTCGAATTAAAGCTCAACAACACGAACACATATCACAACGTTTAAATACAATAAATATAATTAATGATGACGCAACTCCTTTAATGCCACAAATTTCATTATTATTGCAAAATCTCAAATAAATCAGCGGCTTCACATGTTGGAAAATCAATTCTATGTCTATTTAAAGCGATATTATCAAAATATGCATATTGAATAAGTGTAGATTCTTGTGATTTTATAGATATTTCATTCCCTTGAAAATCATATATAAATGACGAATTGACATATTTGCCATAGTCATCTTTACCCGAGCGATTTGCCCCGACAATGAATAATTGATTCTCAATAGCACGGGCAATTAATAATTGTTTCCATTCATATATGCTTTTTTCAGGTGTATTTGCAGGGACTAATATTATATCAATATTATTATCTCGGCTTCTACACCACACAGGAAATTTGATGTCATAACATATTTGCATTGAAATGTTCCATCCTCTGAATCTAATAATTGGTGATTGGTTCGTCCCCTTTTCATATAACAAATCTTCTTTATAAAAAGAAAATAAATGCCGTTTATCATAGTATGTAATATCGCCCATTGGTTCTACAAAGAATGCTCGATTATAATATTTATAACCTTCTTTTGCAAGCATACTGCCACATATAGCAAAACCGAAATATTGAGCCCAACGTTGTAGATTTATAATTGTGTCACCATTGAAATCTTCAGCCATTTCAGAAATTTGTTCTTTTGTTGACAAGAAGCCCGTATTAAAAAGTTCCGGCAAAACTACAATGTCTGTATCACAGTCAATTCTGTTTAATAACTCAGCAACAGTTATTATGTTTTCATGTTTATCACCCCATGTGATGTCATGAGATAATATTGCTATTTTTAATGATTTTGATGGCATATAATATTAAATACTAAATTTATCCGGGTAACATGCCGATGCGTCTTTATAAAAATCCTTAATACGCATCATATCTGTTTTAATATCATTTGTGTATTCTAATTGCTTATCTACATAAATAGATTTATTTTTGAAATCAAATTTACCTAAAAGAATGGGTACTTTTGCATTATAAGCAATATGAAGCAGTCCGGTTCTCCATTCACTAACTTTTTTTCGAGTCCCTTCAGGTGTTATAGCTATACATAAATTATCGGTAGAGTTGAATTTTGATATAATTATATCTACTAAAGATGCGTTTTTTTTGCGAGATACAGGAATACCTCCCATACCTTTTAATATATATCCTAATGGAGGAAAAAACCAAGATTCTTTCATCAAAAAACCTGCATCACGTCCAACTGATAAATATGCCAATTTACCAAGAATAAAATCCCAATTACTTGTATGAGGTGCAACACATATAATACATTTAGGATAGTCGGGAGCTGTAATAGATACATGCCAACCGGCTATCCTCAATATAAGTTTAGCCAAAAATTTCATTAATTACCTTTTAATGTTTCTTTGTTTGCATCTTTTTGAGATTGAGGCAAAAGCTCGTTCATTGATTTCACTATAGCCAAAACATCTTGATCAAATGAGTCTTTTAATGCTTTGTATGCTAACTTGAAGTACTTTGTTTTTGCGACATTATATGCAAAAACCGAATCAAATTCTGATTTGGTTTTATCAAATGAAAAAGAAGTTCTTTTAAGGGTCGTTGTTTGAACTGCTGCAATATTAAATATTACATTTTGCATCTTAGCGACATCAATACTTTCAATAAAATTAATAGCTAAAATACATTCACCGGCTAAGTCGCCACATGCATACTTGATTTGTTTTTTTAATGTTCTTTTGTTTGCCATGACAATTTAAGATTATAATGATAATAAATATTTTTTAAAAGAAGGAAATGTAGAAGGCAGTTTAATTGTTGATTTAGTCCCTTTCATAAAGGCAGCTAATTTAGATGGTATCACAACTTCTTCTTCCACTATTTTTTCAACGGTATCTTTAAATTTAGCAGGATGAGCGGTTTCAAGGAATATTCCTATTTCGTCATTTCTTAGACCTTCGACCAAACTGCGATAACCGACTGCACCATGAGGATCAAGTAAATATCCGGTTGCTCTATAAGTCTCTTTTAATGTTTCAGCTATTTGTTCATCGGTATAAGTGCAACCTGAAATTTCTGCGCTTATTGCATCATGAGAATTTCCATATAAATCAAGAATCCGTGCGAAATTTGAAGGAGCACCAACATCCATTGCATTCGCTATAGTTGCAATCGATGGGCGAGGATTATATGTTCCACTCAATAGATATTGGTAAAAAATATCGTTTCTATTATTAGCGGCTATAAATCGCTTAATGGGCAAACCCATTCGCTTTCCTATCAATCCGGCTGTAATATTTCCAAAATTACCGCTTGGCACCGACACGACTATATTATCTAATGGTTTACCCATTTTAGCTAATTGTGCGTATGCATAGAAATAATAAAACATTTGAGGTAAGAAACGAGCTACATTGATTGAGTTTGCCGATGTGAGTTGCATTTTTTCATTTAATTCACTATCCATAAAAGCATTTTTCACTAACGCTTGACAATCATCAAATGTCCCTGAAATTTCAAGTGCAGTAATGTTTTTTCCAAGTGTGGTAAACTGTGCCTCTTGAATTTTGCTGACTTTACCTTTGGGATATAATACAAACACTTTTACACCCGGAACTCCAAGAAAACCGTTTGCGACTGCGCTCCCGGTATCACCCGATGTTGCTACCAGCACATTCACATCTTTGGTGCCACTTTTCTTGTTGAAATAGCTTAACAAGCGAGCCATAAAACGAGCGCCTACATCTTTGAATGCTAATGTCGGACCATGAAATAATTCTAAACTATATCGATTATCCGCAACATGAACCAATGGAATGTCAAAGTTTAGTGTCTCATTTACAATTTGTTTCAGCGTTTCCGATTCTATGTCATCTCCAAAAAGAGTATTTGCCACAACATATGCTATATCTTGTAGTGACATTTCTCCTATATTATTGAAAAAAGCTTTAGGTATAGCAGGAATACGCTCAGGCATGTATAATCCTTTATCGGGAGCCAGCCCTTTTACAACAGCATCTTTAAGTGTTGTTTTGGGCGCATTTCCACTTGTACTATAATATTGCATTTTATTTTGGTTTAATGTTTTACAATCATTTTTTTTATAAGTTCATCTCCGGCTATTTCTCCAAATAAACCGTTTAAAGCCGATTTTTCATCAAAGTGTTCAACGGCATCAGCCTTTATGCCTTTATTATATATCACAAATGGTACGGGCTGAGAAGTATGAGTGCGAATACGACACGGAGTAGGGTGGTCGGGTAATACTGCGATCGTCACATCATCATCTATTGTGTCTAATGCCTCAATTAAAGGTCTTAATACTCGACTGTCAAGGTATTCAATGGTTTTTATTTTGAGTGCAACATCTCCTTCATGTCCGGCTTCATCGCTTGCCTCAATATGCAAAAACACAAAATCCACATCATCTCGCAATGCTTTGATGGCGGCATCTACTTTACCTTCATAATTTGTATCATATAAACCGGTGGCTCCGTCAACAATAATGGGTTGCAATCCGGCATATACGCCTATGCCTCTTATTAAATCAACTGCCGAAATAACCACACCTTTTTTTATACCGTAAAGTTCCGACATCGTTTGCATTGATGGTTTATAGCCTGGAGACCATGGCCATATACTATTTGCCGGGTCTTTACCTTCGCTCACACGTTTGATATTTATTGGATGAGAGGAAAGTAATTCTTGCGACTTAAGAATCAAATTATTTATTAAATCAGATGTATATGTGGCATCTCCTACTTGAGGTTTAACCAATACATCTTTATATGCCACACCGGGAACGTCATGAGGTGGGGTACATGACACTCTTTTATCTGCATTTTTTATCTTCAATAAATGACGATAAGATATTCCGGGATAAAACGAGACTACATCATTTCCCAAATTCTTCTGAAGAAAACTTATTAATTCCGTTGCTTCCTCATTTGAAATATGACCGGCTGAATGATTTTTTATTTTCCCGTCTTCGATACATATAAGATTGCACCGCATTGCCATTTCATTGGCTTCGATGTCAATACCCATACTTGCGGCTTCAAGCGAGCCTCTGCCTTCAAAGACTTTTGCAACATCATATCCTAATACTGATAAATTTGCGATTTCGCTACCGGGATGAAAGCCCTCGGGAACAGTGACAAGTGTCCCGGTCTTTCCATTTTTAGCGAGATAGTCCATTGACGGAGTTTTTGCAACTTGAAGCGGGGTTTTCCCTCCCAAGTCAGCTATCGGCTCATCGGCCATTCCATCGCCAAGAACAATAATATATTTCATAACTCTATCTAATATTAGCAATACTTATAATATCGGCAAATACACCGGCTGCGGTAACTTCGGCTCCGGCACCATAACCTTTTATCACCATTGGATATTCATTATAACGCTCGGTTGTCAAAAGTATTACGTTATTGCTGCCTTCGAGAACATAAAATGGGTGAGAAGAACCAACTTTTTGCAAACTCACATCTAATTTTCCTTCTTCCAATCGAGCTACAAAACGGAATCGTTGATCTTCTGCTTCAGCCTGAGAGCGTTTAGCTTCAAAATCAGCATCAACCTCACTTATTCGCGCAAAGAAATCGTCAATCGATCCTTCAAAATATTCTTGAGGAATAAATAGATGTTTTTCAACATCATTTTGTTCTACGGCATAACCTGCTTCACGAGCAAGTATAACCAATTTTCTTATCACATCTTTTCCACTAAGGTCGATGCGTGGATCAGGCTCACTATAACCGGCTTCTTTAGCCATCATTATCGCCCTGCTCATAGGAATTTCACTACTTAATACATTGAATATATAATTAAGAGTTCCCGACAATACTGCTTCAATTTTCAAAATCTTGTCACCCGAATTTATAAGACTATTAATTGTGTTTATAATCGGAAGTCCTGCACCTACATTTGTTTCAAACAAGAATTTTACATCTTTTTTGCGTGCGATTTGTTTAAGCTTTGAATAATTATTATAGCATGACGACGCAGCTATTTTATTTGCAGCTACAACATTCACGTTATGAGAAAGCAAATCAGCATAAAGCGATGCTACACCTTCATTTGCCGTACAATCAACAAATACCGAGTTGAAGATATTCATTCCCAGCACTCCGTCTTTGATGTTCTGAGGTGTTGATGTTATATCTGATTTATCTAACAGTTCTTTATAATTGGCAATATCGATTCCTTCTCGACTAAAAACACATTTGCGTGAATTTGAGATACCTACAACACGCAATTCAAGTGCTTTATATTTTAATAAGTTATCATGTTGCAATCTTATTTGTTCAAGCAAATGTTGCCCCACGTTACCCACACCCACTATAAATAAGTTGAGTACTTGTGTTTCAGAAAGGAAGAATGAATCATGAATAACGTTTAACGCCTTGCGCAAATTTTTCAAATCAATAACAAACGATATGTTGGTTTCAGAGGCACCTTGAGCACATGCTATTACATTTATACCATTGCGTCCGAGTGTGTTAAACAATTTGCCGGCAATACCGGTAGAATGTTTCATGTTTTCTCCCACAATCGCAACCGTCGCAAGATTGGGTTCGGCATCTATATCACTTATCTCGCCCGATTGCAATTCCACGGCAAACTCCTCTTTAAGCACCGATACAGCCATATCGGCATCGGCATTCTTAACCGCAAATGAAGTGTTGTTTTCGCTCGATGCTTGCGACACAAGGAACACACTCACGCCATTCTTAGCCAAAGCATTAAAAATTCGGGCATTGATACCAATAATACCTACCATGCCTAACCCCGATACGGTTATCAAACAAGTATCATTGATTGATGAAATTCCTTTGATTGCCTTGCCTTCGGGACTTGGACGTTGTTCCGAGATGCATGTTCCGGGAGCTGTGGGATTAAAAGTGTTTTTAATCCAAATAGGAATGTTTTTATGACATACCGGATATATAGTGGGGGGATATATTACCTTAGCCCCAAAGTTACACAACTCCATCGCTTCAATAAACGACAAATGATCTATAACGTATGTATTGTTGATAACGCGTGGGTCGGCTGTCATGAATCCATCTACATCGGTCCATATTTCAAGTACCGATGCATTTAATGTGGCGGCAAGAATAGCGGCGGTATAATCGCTGCCACCACGACCGAGATTTGTTATATTCCCATTTTCGTCTGATGAAATAAATCCCGGAACAACCGCTACTTTAAAGTTGTTGTTATCAAATGTGGCGTGAATATATCTTTGGGTCGTGTCATTGTTCAATATATGTTTGCCAAATTGTTTTTCTGTCTTGATGAAATTGCGAGAGTCATAATGCTGTGCATCTTTAATTATGCGACTTATTATCACACTCGACAATCTTTCACCATAGCTGACAATAATATCAAGAGTGCGTTCCGACAAGTCTTTTATCAAACTCACACCTTTGTAAATATTGCCAAGTTCATCAAGCAATGGATCAATGATTGATTTCACCTCGCCAATTTTTTCGGCAGGCACCATGTTGGCAATCACACTGTTATGGCGTTCTACTATACGAGCGTAGCTATCCAAATGGCTCTTATCTCCTTGAGCCGCAAGTTTGGCTGTATTTATCAATTGATCGGTGATCCCTCCAAGAGCCGACACTACTACGATTACCGGTTCATTACAACTCTCAACAATACTCTTTACACTGCCGAGGCTCTCAACCGTACCAACTGATGTTCCACCAAATTTTAGTACTTTCATCTTTCGTTTTTTAGTTTAATTATATATTTATGTGCGGCTACAACTCCACACGATATTTTAATTTACAAAGGTAATTAATATCCCCCAAATACCCAACAAATTTCGCACAACATCTATGAAATAAGAGCGCTTCTTATTTTATGGGAGAGCAAAAGGAAATGAATGCTCAAAAGAATTTTTAGATTTTGTTGTTAAATATCAATTAAATTTCTACTTTTGCATCAATCTTGTGGGTGGCAGAGTGTTGCCCTCCCTCGGGAGACATTTTAGTGAAAGCGTTTTCAGCTTTATCCTTAAATTGAAAATTCGCCAAAATTTTGACACGAAGGAGAGCAGAACAAACGCTCATGCTTGTCGCATATCCACTCCCCGGCAAGGGGCTCGAGATATACGATAGAGGCGTGGGAGTGGACTGTTTATTTCGTGTCGGGCGTTTGGCGATGCCTCAATTTAAATAAACCGAACAATGTCCCACGTTTTTGCATTTTTATAACTAACAATCAATTCGTTAATTGCCAAATTAGGGGACACAGGAGGCACTCAAATTTCAGATAATTATGAGACGAGTAAATTTTATGATGTTATGCGTTTGTTGTTTGTCATTCTTTAGTTCATTTGCGCAAATTGATGATTTTCATGTTGAACTTAAAGAAGAGCTAATTCCACCAAAAGAGCCCATGGCTGTTGATATGGGAGGCTCGGTATTGTGGTCTTCATTTAATTTGTGTGCCGAAGACCCCACTGAAGTGGGTATATATTGTGGATGGGGTGACCCTACGGGTGTCCTTAGATTTCAGGCTGATGACCCTAATGGGGAGAATTATATTGATATAGAAAGCTGTTTGGCAATATATGGCGGGCTTGAACCTCCACAAAATATTGCTGGCAAAGATATCGACGTCGTTCATCGCAATTTAGGTAATGGTTGGCAAATGCCCACATTATTAGATTTTAGTGAATTAATTAGTGATTGTGAATGGGAAATAACACGAATCAATGGCACATTAGGCTATAAAGTAACCGCAAAAAATGGTAACTCAATATTTCTGCCCAGTTGGAACAATGAGATTGGTAAAGAAGATGGCATAGATGTTGTTTATGGTGCATATTGGACTTCATTTACTTGTTCATACGATTTTTATGATGAATACGGTGGCATACCTATTGGTTGTTACCGTATTTGTTTACATGAAATTCCATGGTGTATTAAGGATAAAGATATAATTGACTGCGGAGTAATTCCCTCAAAAGGGCATTTGTTAATGTCAACTCCACGTTGGAATCAATTGATGATACGACCGGTGAAGAAAAAAGCGGGAGCGGAATAAATTAGATGTATGCCTAATAATTATTACAAATGAAAACAATAAAATATTTGCTGGTATTACTCATATTGGCACTTGCAACTCCCACCACCCAAGCTAAAACATACAAAGAATATACATTAGACGAATTAATCCAAGCCGCCGATAATGGCGACGGGATTGCGCAATATCTGTTGGGGAGGATATATGGTTATGATGATGTGGATATGCAACAAAAATATGGAGTGCAAAAGGATTATGCCAAAGCTAAAAAATACCTTTACATGTGTGTTACGAATTCAGATGCAGGCTTGGAAGGAATAGCAAAAGTAGGTAGCGCAGGCTTATTATCTGATATTTATAATGAGGAAGACAACAACGAGGAAGCATTATGGTGGGCATATTATGCATTGCAAAATATGGAAAATCTTATTTCCTCAGGATATGACGAATTTGTTGATATATTATGTTTGCGTATTGTTGTTACCTCTTTTATTGAAATGTATGCAAGATATAGTGAGCGCTTTATCAGTGAATGCTTGTTCCTATGGGATAAAGGCGCGATCAATAGGGCACACCTGTTATTAGGTGTTGGGTTTGCAATTCCTGCTAAAGCCACCGGCATCCAACCGGCGAAGTCATTGTCGTTTGGGTTGCTTAGAAACGAGGACGGGACATATAAATATATTGGAGAGAAATCGAATGGGAAACCAAATGGATTCGGGTTGCTTTTCTTAAAAAACACTGTATATTGCGGTGAGTTTAAAGATGGCAAATATCATGGCAAAGGGTGGGTTAAATACAAAGACACTAAAAGCATGATTGATGGAGAGTGGCGTGACGGCAAAATATATAATGGTTACTACTATAAAGATGGCAATCTTGATGAGCCGCAAATTGTTTACGAGAATGGAGACGATCGAATTTATGGGAATTTCAAACGATTGGACGTAGGTAAAGAAGATAAAAAAGGTTATAAAATTCCGAAACCGGTAGAACTAAGTCTATCGGTGCGCTGGGCTTCAGAGTTGATGGGTGATGGGAAGCAAATATATCATTGGGGTTCGACAAATCCCGACCATAAATTTCAAAGCAAATCCCCGTCGGCACCCAACTATCTTCCGCGTTCCACTTGTTTGGCGATTTATGGAGGTGCCGGCTGCAATTCCGATATTACAGGATCGGGATATGATGCCGCTAAGTGCCTATGGGCGAGCGGATGGCGAATGCCTTCGGTAAAAGAAATGCAGGAGCTGATAAATTCGTGTGATATTGTATCAATAGATTATGATGTTGTTAATGTAGCACCCCAAGTGACGATTAAAAGATCTTCGGTAACTGATCTTATGGGGGAACTTTCATTTGTCATACCCCGAAGTCCCGATGGCTATGGAATGTGGACCGGAAGCATTGATCCCAATGACAACGAAAGGGCTTATGCTTTGATTGTTGATATGGAGAATGAAAGCGTGCGCATCGAGTCGAGAGACCGCGAGTGCCAATTTGCCATACTCCCTGTTACCGATATCCCATACTTTAAAAAGCCATTGTATCGTATCAAATAATCAATTACAAAACAAGAGGGCGACTAAAATATAATTTGGTCGCCCTCTATTAGTTTAGTTTGAATTGAGATTAATCTTCTGATTGAGTCTCGGCATATTCTTTCAATAGTTTTTCTTGAACATCACCCGGCACTAATTCGTATGACGCAAACTTCATAGTAAATGAAGAACGTCCACCTGTGATAGAGCTTAAAGCGGTTGAATATGACGACATTTCTTTTAACGGCACTTTAGCGCTGATTTTTTCAAATCCGCTGTCGCTTTCCATTCCCATGATTATTGCACGACGACCTTGCAAGTCGCTCATCACATCGCCCATCACGTCACCCGGAACCATGACTTCCACATCATATACAGGCTCAAGGATTTTAGGATTTGCGTTGCGGAACGCTTCGCTGAATGCGTTTCTACCTGCAAGACGGAATGAGATTTCATTTGAATCAACCGGGTGCATTTTACCATCATATATGCACACTCTTACATCGCGAGCGTATGAGCCGGTCAATGGACCCTGTTCTATGCGATCCATCAAACCTTTAATAATTGCAGGGATAAAACGAGCGTCGATAGCACCACCAACAATACAGTTGTAAACAACGAGTTTGCCTCCCCATTCCAAAGGAATTTCTTGAGTGTCGCGAACATTCATTTTAAATTCTTGTCCGCCAAACTTATATGTGTCGGGAGCCGGCATTCCTTCGGTATATGGTTCAATAATTAGGTGAACTTCACCAAATTGACCAGCACCGCCCGATTGTTTTTTATGACGATAATCGGCGCGTGAAGCTTTGGTAATTGTTTCGCGATAAGGAATCTTAGGTTCTTCAAATATAATAGGTAATTTGTCGTTGTTTTCAACACGCCATTTCAATGTGCGCAAGTGGAATTCTCCTTGACCCGAAAGAATAACTTGTTTCAATTCCTTGGATTGTTCAACCACCCATGTGGGGTCTTCTTCGTGCATGCGAGTGAGAATCGCGCTTAATTTTTCAGCATCACTTTCGGCTACCGGACGAACTGCACGTTGATATTTTGGAGCCGGATATTTAATATAACCGTCGTATGAATACTCACATCCTTTTTCGTTTAGAGTGTTACCGGTGCGCACATCTTTCATTTTCACTGTCGCGCCTATGTCTCCGGCACATAATTTTTCTACCGGAGTTTTGATTTGACCACATACACAATTTAATTGTGCAAAACGTTCTTTTGACCCACGGGTAATGTTATCAAGGTCAGCGCCTGCAGTCAATGTCCCCGACATTACTTTGAAGTAGGTTACTTCACCAATATGAGGTTCGACTGTTGTTTTGAAAACAAACAAACTTAATGGACCGTTTGAATCGGGCTTAACTTCATTGCCGTTTGCATCAACCGGAATGGGCATATCTTCCACAAATGGCACTACATTGCCTAAGAATTCCATCATTCGACGCACGCCCATATCTTTTTCGGCACTTACGCAGAACACGGGGAAAATTGAACGGTCAACAAGTCCTTTGCGAATACCTTCACGCATTTCGTCTTCAGTGAGATGTCCTTGATCGAAGAATTTTTCCATCAATGTCTCATCATTTTCAGCGGCGGCTTCTACAAGCTGTTGATGTAATTCTTTTGCTTTCTCCATTTCTTCGGCAGGGATTTCTTCGATGGTAGGAACACCCCCTTCGGGTCCCCATGAATATTTTTTCATCAAAAGCACATCAATCATAGAATTGAAACCGGCACCACATGACAATGGGTATTGAATAGGAACCACCTTGTTGCCAAATACTTCTTTCATTTGTTCAAGTACATTGTCATAATCGGCCTTTTCGCCATCAAGTTGATTCATGGCAAAAATAACCGGTTTTTTTAATTTCGCTGTAGTGCGGAATATGTTTTGTGTTCCTACTTCAACACCGTATTGTCCGTTAATAACGATAACACCTGTGTCTGTCACATTCAATGCGGTAATTGCACCACCCACAAAGTCATCGCCTCCGGGACAATCAATCATGTTGAGTTTCTTGCCTAAAAATTCTGCATAAAAAACGGTTGAAAAAACAGAGTAACCATATTCTTTTTCAACCGGAAAATAGTCACATACAGTGTTTTTTGCATCAACTGTGCCGCGACGTTTTATAACTCCACACTCGTAAAGCATTGCTTCGGCGAGTGTGGTTTTACCAGAGCCTTTGCTTCCAAGCAAGGCGATGTTCTTAATCTCTTTGGTTTCGTAAACTTTCATATTATTTAGATTTAATGATTAATTATTTATGTTAGTTAGTTTGTCAAAACGACCGCAAAATAGTCATTATTTTTGAATTTGCAAACTTTTTTCAATATGTTTCAAAACATTATTTTTGTTTTTCTTGATTTTTTGTGGCAAATTACAATATTTTCATAGTTTTCATTTTCAACCTCAATTTTTGGCACTCATTTTGCTGTAAAGGTCTTGAAATTAGAATTGACAAACATATATACATAAATATAATGAGCCACAATAACAACGATAATCACGCAATTGTATCTATCGGTCAAATCGACATCGATGCAACAGCTTTTAATGGCGAACCTACACTCGATGACCTGCCCATATTAGCCACTCGTAATCTTGTTTTATTTCCCGGAGTAACTATCCCAATTTCGTTAGTGCGTTCCAACTCTCGCACTACCGCCGAATTGGCATCTAAAAAACAAATTCCGATTGGTGTTGTGTGTCAGTTAGATGCCGAAGATGATAATCCGTCTGTAACAACGGGATTGTTCAAATATGGCGTTTTTGCCGATGTGCTAAAGGTATTCAATTTGCCGGATGGCTCCCACACGGCGATCGTTCGTGCTCGTGGCAAATTCAAAATAATTGGCAAAGGGGAGGGAGCAACAATTCCTCAGGCAGAGCTATGTGCAAAAGTTAAACCTATAAAAGATACTAATCCGCGTAGCAATGATAAAGAATTCATGGCATTATCTGCCACTATTAAAGAATCAACATTAAACATATTGAAAAAAACAAGCGAAGGTCCTAATGAATTGGTGTTTAACATCGCCAATTTCCCCGACCCTGTTGGGTTGATTAATCTCATATCTTCGCATTTGCCATTTGATGTGGAATTCCGTCAATCGCTTTTGGCTCAAAACCGACTTAAAGAACGTGCATTTGCGTTATTAACAGAACTTACTCGTAATGAGCAAATGGTTGATATAAGTCGAGATATTCAGAAACGTGCTCGCAAATCGCTTGATGAGCAACAACGAAATGTTTTTCTGCATCAACAAATGGAAACTATTCGTCAAGAACTTTATGGTGACAATGACGATGCCGACAACCTTCGTGCTCGTGCCGATAAGATACAATTCCCTGAGCACGTTGCCAAAGCATTCGATAAAGAACTTGAAAAGCTTCGTCGTCTCAACCCTCAAAGTCCCGACTATTCTGTGCAGTTTACTTATCTTGAAACATTGCTTGATCTTCCTTGGAATAATGAATCGCCACTTAATACCGACTTCAAAAAAGCAGAGGAGATTCTCAATGAGGACCACTATGGACTTGATAAGGTGAAAAATCGCATTCTTGAACAGTTAGCTGTTCTTATGAATACTCCCGGAGGGAAAGCTCCAATCCTTTGCCTTTGTGGAGCTCCAGGAGTAGGGAAGACCTCTCTTGGGCAATCGATAGCTAAAGCCCTTGGTCGCAGATACCAACGTGTTTCACTTGGTGGTCTTCATGATGAAGCTGAAATTAGAGGACATCGTCGCACTTATATCGGAGCGATGCCAGGTCGCATCATTGACGCAATGAAACGCAGTGGTTCGTCTAACCCAGTGTTGCTTCTCGATGAAATTGACAAAATTGGGCAGGACTTCAAAGGAGACCCTTCGGCTGCGTTACTTGAAGTTCTTGACCCTGAACAAAACTGCCATTTTCACGATAATTATATTGATGTGGATTACGATTTGTCGAAAGTGTTGTTTATTGCAACTGCAAACACGCTTTCAACTCTTTCGCAACCATTGCTCGACCGCATGGAGATAATCGATATTTCGGGTTATCTTATTGAAGAAAAGGTTGAAATTGCTCGTCGCCATCTCATCCCACGCATAGCCGCCGAACATAGTTTCGCACCCAATGAGATTCAATTCGCAGATGATGCTCTAACCGCAATCATAGAATGTTACACATCAGAAAGTGGAGTGCGCCAACTTGAGAAAAAGATCTCAGCTATAATTCGCAAGATTGTTCTTGATAAAATGAGTGGTAAAGAGTGTTTAACCAAAATTGCAAAAGAAGATCTTAAACAACTTCTTGGAATAGAGTCATATAATAAAGACCGATACGAGGGAAATGATTTTGCAGGGGTTGTGACAGGTCTTGCATGGACATCTGTAGGTGGCGAGATATTGTTTATAGAGTCATCTCTAGCGCAAGGTAAAGGAGAGAAGCTTACACTAACAGGCAACCTTGGAGATGTAATGAAAGAATCGGCTGTTATTGCACTTCAATATGTAAAATCGCATGCCAATACTCTAAATATACCTCTCGACCGATTTGAGAAATATAATATTCATATTCATGCTCCAGAAGGAGCGATCCCAAAGGATGGACCTTCGGCAGGTATCACAATGGCAACATCTATTGTATCCACTTTCCTTCAACGTAAAGTAAAAGCGCGTACTGCTATGACCGGGGAAATCACACTCCGAGGCAAAGTGTTGCCGGTAGGAGGTATAAAAGAAAAAATCCTTGCTGCAAAACGTGCCGGAATTACCGATATTATTCTATCTGCTGACAATCGTAAGGACGTTGAAGATATCAGTGAAATTTACATCAAAGGGCTTACATTCCACTATGTAAATACAATGTTAGAGGTTTTCAATATCGCAATAACAAATGAATCGGCAATAGACGCTATAAAATTTGACTGAGTTTAATCTATTAATATGTTAAATGGGCAATTCTCTTGGTTTGCCCATTTTTTTATGTTTTATAAACACAATCTTCATTAATCTAAATGTTTCTGATAGCATAACATCTATGCATATAATAAAAACGCTGAAGCTAATTAAAGCCTCAGCGTTATAAATTTCAATGTAAATACGATTATTTACTTGCGATTGAATCAGAAACTGTTAAACGAGCACGACCTTTAGCGCGACGACGAGCTAAAACTTTGCGACCATCAGCTGTTGACATTCTTTCACGAAATCCGTGTTTATTTACTCTCTTTCTGTTAGAAGGTTGAAATGTTCTTTTCATTGCCGTATTTTATTTTAATTATTATTCACAATTTCGAGGTGCAAAATTACTAAAAAAAAATGATTTAAACAAATTATTTATTGCTTCCTTTTTTTAATTAGGGTGTATTTTAAATTTATAGCGGAATTATCCCAATACCCGGACGTTCAGGAATGGTAACTTTTCCATTAATGATTTTAATTCCATCAAAAATATCATTTGCTATAAGCAGATTCCCATCCAAATCTGCCCAATCAACCATTGGCGACAATTGTGCTGCTGCTGTCACTGCACATGAAGTTTCTGTCATACATCCTAACATTACTTTCATTCCTAATGACTTTGCCAATATTGCCATTTTATATGCTTCGTGCATTCCTGTACTTTTCATAAGCTTTATATTTATTCCATCATAAGCTTGAGATGCCCGTCTAACATCAGGTAGGCGCTGAAGAAATTCATCGGCAATAATGGGTAAAGGACTGCGTTCACGAAGCCAAGCAGTTTCATCTATTTTTTCTTTTGGCATAGGTTGCTCCACAAATAAACAATTACGTTCTGCCAACCAATAACACATTTCAAGTGCTTTTTCTTTATTGTCCCAACCTTGATTTGCATCAACACAAATTGGACGATTAGTCTTTTCTCTGATAATATCAACAAGTTCTTTGTCGTTATCTAACCCCATCTTAACTTTGAGAACATTGTATGGAGACGCCTCATCGACCTTTTTCCTAACCACATCGGCTTTGTCAATGCCAATAGTAAAAGATGTATCGGGAGCTTTATCCGGATTTAACCCCCATATTTTATACCAGGGTTGCCCCATGATTTTACCCAACAAGTCATGAAGTGCTATATCAACAGATGCTTTTGCTGCACGGTTGTCGGGTGCCACAGTTTCCATGTATTCATGAATATCTTCAATACGAAATGGGTCGGAAAATTGTGATAAATCAAGTTTTGATAAAAATGAAGTTACACTATTTACACTTTCACCAAGATATGGAGGCATTGAGGCCTCTCCATATCCAATTATACCGTCGTATTCAAGTCGTACTTGCACGTCGGGCGTAGTTGTTCTGCTATATTTTGCTAAATTAAATGAATGTCTTAATTTTAATTCATAAGGTTCAAATGATAGGTTTAGCTTACCTGATCGAGCAACTTTTTTAGTAGGTTCACCAAATGCCGAAAATGAGATTGGCGAAGATAGCGCGGCTGCACTTAACGCTATATTGCGAAGAAATTTTCTGCGATTCATATTAATTATTTATTAAAATACCAAGGATGATTTATGGCTTGTACTATTCCATCGGTACCAACCATTCCATTTATGCGACAAGCATGGAAAAACGGTGTTGATATATATGCACTATCATCGGGGTTGATACTATTGACTTTTACTCGTCCTGATGCATGAATGTACATCCCATCATTATCATATATTGCCACATGTGTAACTCGTTTTATTTTAGGATTACCAAAAAACAGCAAATCTCCGGCTTTTAGTTTTCTCCAATCTTTTGCGTCAATCCTTAATCCGGTTTCGGCTTGTTGATAAGCATCTCGGCGCAAAATTATTCCATTTGCCAAATATGATACTTTTGCCAATCCTGAACAATCTAATGATTTTGTGGATGTTCCACCCCACAAATAAGGCAATCCGTGCATAGAATATGCCATATTTAAAATGAGTTTTGAGTCAAAATCTTGTGATGCCCACTTTTCGATAGGAGTTATATCACAAGATTTAATATAACCACATTTGCCATCGGGAAGTGTGACCTTTGAATATTCTTTATCGCTTTTTGTCCCTTCCAAAATTACTCCATTAACCACATCTGTTATGATTTCTCGCATATTGCATTTTGCTGAGGGACGAGCAACAACGTAAGTTTGATGTATTGATGACACAACAACTCTATCTGCATCCCGCCATTTGTCTATTTGAGAATCGGTCATTTCAATAAGAGAGTTTTTTATTATATAACCGCCATATCCATCAGGGGTTTCAACTCTCCACCAATCTCCTTTTTTTTCAAGTAGCTTGACTGGCATACCCATTATTGCTTGACTTGATAACTCGGCTGAATGTCCTGGAGAAACTCGAATATGTGCAACTGAGATTCGTGGTAGTGCCCAATAAACAGTGTCAATACAATTAGAGGTATCTTGTCCTTTTGTGCATAATACCGAAAAACATCCCAATATAATGTACAACGCAAATTTTTTATAGTTCATCTTATTTTAGTTTAGTTATTGATATCACGTCAAGTTTTTTCTTCCAGCCGGGATAAAAAAGATTGCCCTTAGAACACTCCACTTCTCCAACTTGAAAATCAACAGTCTCGCTTCTTATATATTTTTTTTGAGGATATAAAGGAGAGCAAATTCCCGTATTAGTTGCAAATCTGTAGCAATCCATGCCGGAAGAATAAAAACATTCAATTTTTTTATCGTGAGAGTTTACAAATCTGCCAAATGACACATCAATTGGAACCCACCCAACTCCCTCAAAATAGACTTCAGCCCAATCATGAAGGTTTTTGCTCCACGGATGAAGCATCCAACCACTTTCCCATCGAGCCGGAACACCAAGAGTTCTCATTAAGGATATGTATAATAAAGCGACTTGTCCACAATCTCCATGTAGCTCATCTAAAACATATTTTGGCAAAGACTCTATTGTGCTATATTCTCTTGCTCCTGCCCATGGGAATGTTTTTGAAATATAATCATATACCAACTCAGACTGTCGAAATGGACAGGTTTCATTGCCTACGATTTTAAATGCTAAAGAATCTCTTATAATATGTTTATGTTCTAAAGCGGTATATTTACGATATAACTTAGATGCTTTATTATATGGTTTAATATTATTTGTAATATACTCAGGACTAAAAAATTGAGCATAAACATCATATTCTCCTACATATTCGAAATGCAATATAGAATCGGATAAGGTGCTGATTGGTTGTTCAATATAGAGTGTGTTATGCTCAGATTCTGCATTTTTTGACAAAATATATGTAGGATGAGATACTGATAGTATTTTTACATTTTTTTGTCGTGCCGATTCTATAGGGATAGGCATCCATACTTTAATTGTATCACCCTTTAAGAAATCATGAGCCGGAACATCAATAAAAAAACGATATTTAATACGCATTCCGTTATTTAAGCTACCTTTACCATCAGATAACGACACTATATTTTTGACCAAATCTATATCTTCTGCATCAGCATTTCCTCCTCTTCCTTGCCAATTACCCCTATATTCAGGGCATAAAAGTTTGAAATTTCCCGGCGATTTGCGATGCATTCGTTCTTCACCATCAATGACCATTGTTTCCAAAAAATGGTTATTAATGTATTCTCTAAGTTTAGATATTTCTAAAGATGGATATAAACGCATTAATTCGGTTGATGCATCTTTTATCGATAATGAAAAGTCGCTTTTAATGCGATATTTTATAGCTTCAACCGAATCGTTTTCCACCCATTGAGGATGTTTATTGGCAAATAGTAGTGATGTGAAAAACACATTTGCTATTATTAGGATTAAAATCTGTTTCTTCATTTTTATAATTTTAGGATTGTAAAGTTACATATTTTAAACGAAACATTAAAATCAATCCCCTAAAATTATAAATAGAGCTGCCATCAATAGAATAAAAGTGATGGCAGCTTGGCTTAGAAACTAAATTGTGCCATAAGGCAGGCTCGCCGAGCCCAATTGCTATTTCCATCAAAGTTTGCACGTTTGCCAAAATTGACTTCTGCTGCTACTTCAAATCGTGGAGTGATGTCCCAAAAAACGTTGAATGCACTATAAAGACCGTATTTATAAGTATTGCCAGATACTTTATATTGAGGTAATAAACGTTCTTGCCCGAATGTCGCAGTCGCAAATAGATTTGGACGGAAATTATATTGCATAGCGCCGTACCATGCAAATGATTTTGGCGCATACATATCTCCGTGAGAGTTAGGATTGTTTAATAAATCATAATTTCCCATAATCAAATCTCCTGTCATGCTACCATATCCACAACCAATGTTCCCTGTAGCATATAAAGTTATAGAATTAGTTGGGCGAATAATGGAACTCAATTGGACTCCCCAACCTATCTTATGCTCGTTTGACTCATTTATCATATCGTGATATGGGAGAAGTCTCATAATTCCCGATAGACGTAAATGTTGGTTTGAACCCCAACTATATTGCCCGAATGTTGCTATATTGGGAGCCCAATCGTCAACTTTGCTTGTGGTCACATTGTCATATCCCACTTGTGATTGCGGGGTCTCGACAGAAGCTGCCATAGTCCAGTTTTTATTAAAATAATGCATCCAACGCAAAAGTACGGCAGTGGTTTGGACTTCAGCTTGTGGTCCTTGAGCATCTATAAGCATGGGAAATGCAGCCGGGTCGCCAAATGTGGAATTGGCATATCCGATAGTCCAATCGTTTACTGTGGCATATGCTTTTTTTAGTTTCATGCCAACTTGGTTATATCCATCAAAATTTGTTTCGATATATAGTTGATAGTCTCCCAATCGGTGATTATTGCCAATTACGCGAAAATATAATGCAGTTCCAGCGGGAGTTGTTGCTATTTTTTTGCGAGCAATATCATTGCGAGGTATTGATATTGCTTGTGGAATAAATCCATTATAAGGAATTACTCCCCCCCAATCATACCAACCTCGCATTCTTACGACTCCACCAATACCCATAGCAAATTTGCTATCTTTGCTCATAAACATGAAATAAGGGGCTCTAGGGTCTTGCAGATGTCGAAATTGGTCAAAATAAAACTTGTTAAGCATTGCCATGACCGAATCTTCATGAGGTTTATCTCCATCACCGATAAAAGTAATTTGATGACTACTTTTTAGAGAATCCAATTGAACTTCAGTGTGGTGCTGACCATTGGTTACAATAGTGAAAGAAAAAACACTAATTACCATTAAAATAATCTTTTTCATACCTATATATATTTAAACAAAAAATACGAGTGTCAAAAATCATCAGATACAACAAATCTACAATGCAATAGGTTTGAATTTTATTATTTTCAACAAAATAAAGGCAAAGATTGTTATAGTTTCAAAACCAAATTTAAGTTTAATAAATTTATTGTAATGTTATGAAGACTGGATGTATGAATTTTTGGGGATATAGCCGTTGGTGGTGGGCTATTCTCGTAGTAGGAATCTTATGTGTGATAGCCGGATTTTTCTATTGGCTGTTTCCTGTAATGGGTTATGCGGTCGCATCAATGTTGTTTGGCTGGTTGTTGATAATATCGGGAGTTGTTCAGTTATGTGTATCGGCAAGCGCAAGACATCCTAAAGGTTGGGGATGGTGGCTCGTAGGAGGGATTCTCAATATATTTGTTGGATTTATGTTGGTGCGAAGCATCGTGTTGAGCGAAATTGTTCTTCCTTACTTCTTTGCAATAGTATTTTTCTTTTGGGGAGTAAATGCCATTGTAGGAGCAATATTTTCGCATAAACGTAAATATTGGTGGATTAATTTAATTAATGGAATATTATTGTTGGTGATAAGTTACTTCTTTATCGAATCGGGTTATTTGCAAGATGCAATAATGATAAGTTTGCTCACATCTATTGCCTTTATTTATTGGGGATTTACCATAATGATTATTGCAAACGATATGCGTCCCGAGAAATAAAACGATTGAAATAGTGTTGTTTTGCAAGCCGAAGGATTAGCTAAAACGTTTAATCCTTCGGCAATAAATATGAAAAAACACATAATTATATATAAAAAATTATGATATGGTTTTTATTTATGATAAATTTGTAATTGATTATGGATTAAACTTTATATAAAAGTTTGAGTCTATTATATCATAAATAATGAATTAAAATCATATACGCTATGAAAATGAAAGAATATAGATTGTTTTATGCAATTATTATGTTAGTTATTGCGCCAATGGCGATGGCAGATGACTATTATGATGATGACATATATTTTGATGCATCAAAAACAAAGAAAAAAACAGCAAAAGTAATTTCAAATAATAATCAATCGCAACCAATAGTAAACAATATTGATTATAACTACTATGGAGGTCCTATGCGAGATGTTGATGAATATAATCGACAAGGAGCATATTCAATAATTGATACTATAGGTAATGATTCGGTTCTCAATATGAACGGATATACCTATACTAGTCGTATCGAACGATTTTATAATCCTGAAATAGTGAAAGGATCGGGTAACCAAGAGTTGATAGAATCATATAATGTAAATCAACCTATAATAAATATTTATGTTGATGATTATTGGAATCCTTATTCAAGTTGGACATGGGGCTATGGGTATTCATGGTCACCATATTATACCAGAGTATGGGATCCCTATTGGAATTACTATGGATGGTATAATCCCTGGTATTGGGGGTGGTCATATTGTTATCCTTATTATCATCACCACCATCATCACTATCCATCATATTCTCCCACTCGTCATGTCGGGCATCGAGTGTCGCCTGGAGCTACTCGCACTCATCGTCCACATGGAACGACACGCTATGGCAGAGGAGGGGTTTATGACCGTCAATCTCGTCCAAATTCTGCATTAAGTGGAACTACCGGACGATATAACAGTCCTGGCGTAGAACGTAATAACGGGTCATTACAAATAGATAACTCCACATCTCGAGGAAACAAAAATCGTCAAGGTAGCAGTATGAGCAGAGAAAATAACCAAAATAGAAGCAATAAAAGCTCATATTCTCGTCAGCGAACAGATAACAACGGACCCCGTGGCTCATACTCACGTCCAAGTAGCAGTTCAAACCGTGGCAGTAGTGGTTTTTCCGGCGGAAGTCGCAGTGGAGGAGGTGGAAGAGGTCGTCGTTAACGAAATAGATAATAATCATGAAAAAATATATTAATATGAAAAAAATATTTTTGGCATCAATATTAAGTATTACGCCTTCATTGTTAGTGGCACAAAGTGCCATAGATGCATATCAATTATCTCAAGGAGATTTGAAAGGTACAGCTCGTTTTGTCTCAATGGGTGGAGCATTCGGCGCTCTTGGTGGAGATTTATCGACATTGACACAGAATCCGGCAGGTATTGGAGTATATCGTAGTAGTGAGATTGGTGTAACTTTAGATATAAATATGCAATCGACCAAATCAAATGCAATGGGGTATTCTTTAAAAGAGGATCAAACTAAGGTTTTATGCCCTAATTTTGGTTATGTAGGCTCGATCAAACTTGATAGTGAGTTAATGCCAATATTTAATTGGGGTATTTCTTTTGGTCGCATAGCGTCATTTGATAGAATATATCGTGGGGGAATGCCAAATATCTCAACATCAATATCAAATTATATTGCAGACTTTTCTAATGGTTATGCTCCCGAAGAATTATTGCTAACTAAAGAATATAATCCATACTGGGAATCTAATGCCGATTGGTTGAGTATTTTGGCTTATAATTCCTATATGATCAATCCTATAGGAAATACGAGTAATTATAATGGACTCTTCCAAAATGGAACTATTGGTGATGCAATGTTTGCGGTGCGAGAACAGGGTTCGATAGATGAATATTCAATAAATTTTGGTGGAAACTTTGTCAATACTGTATATTGGGGTATTGGAATAGGCATTACCGACCTTGATTATTTTAATCAAACATTCTATGATGAGCAATTAGAAGGAGCGCAGATTGCAGATGAAAGTGGAAATGCGACAACAATAGGTGATGCATATATAGCTCTTGACAATATCAAACATATAAGTGGGACGGGATTCAATTTCAAGGCCGGTCTTATTTTTAAACCCATAAATGAACTTAGATTAGGATTAGCTGTGCATACTCCCACATATTATGATTTACGTCATGATTTTGATGCTGTTTCCACCTATGAATATTCGTCAGGATATGACAAAGGTGATTATACAGAAATCGCTATTTTTGATTCTCAATTGCGAACACCATGGCGATTAATGGCAAGTGCGGCAACCGTACTTGAGGGTAGGGCAATTATAAGTTTTGATTATGAATATGTGGCATACAATGATATGACAGTCAAAGATGGTGATGGATATTCAATTGATGATGTTAATAGTGATATTGACAACTACTTTAAATCTCAAAATATTTTCAGAGTTGGAGCAGAATACCGATTAACACCTAAATTTAGTCTAAGAGCAGGTTATAACTATCAAGCAAGTAATGTGAAAAACGATGTAATGAATGGAGACAAGTATATTTATACATCGGGGACAAATCCGTCATATACATTTGATAATAAAACACAATATATAACATGCGGACTTGGTTATCGCACAAATGGGTTCTATATTGATGCTGCATACGTTCATAAAAATCGAGAAAGTGAGTTTAATGCATTTTCCCGATTTGGGTTGGAACCGGGAGTTTCTTACGATTTGGCGTCAAATGCACCTGATGCGCCCAAAGCAACAATAAAAGACAATAATAACTCAATAGTTTTGAGTGTAGGCTATAAGTTCTAATTATTTTTAGTAACTTTATGGAGTGAAAAGGATAGTGTAAATACATTATCCTTTTATTATTAATTATGGTATGAATGATGAATTGAAAAATATAGACTTAGAAAATGATGAGTTCCAAAATGCGTGGAAGCTAATACGTTACACTCATAGCTCTGTTTTCCTTACAGGGAAAGCTGGGACCGGAAAATCTACGTTTTTAAGATATATTTGCTCGAAGACAAAGAAAAAATATGTTGTGCTTGCTCCAACCGGTATAGCGGCTGTGAATGTGGGTGGGCAGACGATGCATTCTTTTTTCAGAATACCATTTAAACCATTACTCCCCGATGACCCCGATTTTGCCGTATCCCGATTGCGCCAACGTATGAAATATCCAAAAGCATTATGTAAATTAATCAAGAAGTTAGAATTAATCATTATTGATGAAATATCAATGGTGCGAGCCGACATCATCGACTTTATGGACAAAGTCTTACGTGTGTATTCGGGTAATATGCGTGAACCCTTTGGAGGCAAGCAGTTGTTGCTGGTCGGTGATGTCTTTCAATTAGAACCAGTAGTTACAGCAGATATGCGAGATGTATTACGAAGGTTCTATCCTAATTCATATTTTTTCAGTGCATTTGCATTTCGTGAATTTTCGCTTGTACCTATTGAATTGCGAAAAATATATCGTCAGAAAGATTCTAATTTCATTTCAATGCTTGACCGAATAAGATTAGGTGCGGCTACAGCAAATGACCTTGCAGTTCTAAATGCTCGAGTAAATGAACGATTTGATTGCGATAAAATAAAAATGGTTATGCAACTTGCCACGCGTCGTGACATGGTTGATGCAATTAACGATGAGCAGCTTAATTTACTTCCGGCGCAAGAGGTAATCTATGAAGGATATATAAAAGGTGAGTTTCCTGAAAACTCATTACCCACTCTTCGTGAATTAGTCTTAAAGACCGGTGCACAGGTCGTTTTTATTAAGAATGACCCAGAAAAGAGGTGGGTTAATGGCTCGGTAGGGAAAATTTATTTGGCAACACAAACCCAAATAGTGGTTGAACTCGAAAATGGAGAACGACATGATGTAGAGCCTGAAATCTGGTCAAATATTGTGTATCAGTATGACGAAAAGACTAATAGGGTAGTAGAAAAAGAACTTGGAACATTTACTCAATATCCATTGAAATTGGCTTGGGCATTGACGGTGCATAAAAGTCAAGGATTGACATTTAATAATGTAATGATTGATTTTGGCCGTGGTGCATTTAGTAGTGGGCAAACCTATGTTGCGTTAAGTCGTTGTACAAGTTTAGAAGGATTGGTTTTAAAAAGCTACTTATCGGAGCGTGATATATTTGTGAATCAATCAATCGTGCAATTCAGTAAAGAATTTAATAATCCACAATTGATTGATAATGCATTACAATGGGCAAAGGCCGATGCGGCATACCAACAGGCTACAGACTATTTTGAACAAGGCAACTATCGTAGTGCAGTGTCAAGTTTTATAGAAGGACTAAAATCACGAAATGAGTTAAACCGTCCTTCGGTCGCACGATTGATTAGTCGTAAACTTAATGTGATATCAACTCTTAAAAATGAGATTGAAGAATGTCATAAAACAATTGAAACTCATAAACAACGATTTAGAGAACTTGCTCGAGAATATGTTATGATGGGCAATGACTGTTTGCAAGAGGCGATGGATTATACTCCGGCGATAGCAAACTATAATAAGGCAATATCATTGAGTGATGATTTTGTGCCGGCATGGTATGGAAAGGGATTGGCGTTAATGGAGATTGGTGATATAAATTATGCAATTGATTCATTTAAAAAAGTAGTTGAATTAGACCCCAACAATTATAATGCGCCATTCCAATTAGGAAATATATTTATGAAGCAAGGAGAGCTGTATGATGCTTTAAATTGGTATTTGGTCGCATTATCGAATGGTGAAAAAGAATATGCCATACATTTTCGTCTTGCCGATTTATATGAGAAAATAGATGATGAAGAAATGGCTGAAAAGCATCGTAAACTTGCCAAAAGACATCGCAATTCAAAACGCAAATAAATTGTTTAGTCCATAAATTGTTCCTAATATTATTTATATAATATTTATAATAAAAACAAGTTCCTATTGTGTAAAATAGGAACTTGTCATATCATAATGAATAATTAAAATACTTATTATTCTTCAATTGCAGCCTGTGCAGCAGCTACACGGGCAATGGGCACACGGAATGGAGAACAGCTCACATAGTTCATGCCAAGCTTAGCACAGAACTTAACTGATGATGGTTCGCCACCATGCTCGCCACAAATACCTACTTTGAGTTCAGGCTTAGTAGCACGACCTTTTTCAACACCCATACGAACAAGTTGACCTACACCTTCTTGATCGAGGACTTCAAATGGGTCAGTTTTGATGATTCCGTTTTCTTTATAGAATTTCAAGAACTTAGGAGCGTCATCACGAGAGAAACCAAATGTCATTTGAGTTAAGTCGTTTGTACCGAATGAGAAGAAGTCGGCAACTGTTGCGATTTCATTTGCAACTAAAGCCGCACGAGGAACTTCAATCATTGTACCTACCTTATATGCAACTGTTTCACCTTTTTCGGCAAATACTTTTGCAGCAGTTTCGTTAATTACGTTAGCTTGGTTTTGTATTTCTTTGAGAGAACCAACCAATGGTATCATGATTTCGGGATAAACAGCTACGCCACGAGATTTCACAGCAAGTGCAGCTTCGATAATTGCACGAGTTTGCATTTCAGTGATTTCCGGATAAGTGATGCCAAGACGGCAACCACGGTGACCAAGCATTGGGTTGAATTCTTCAAGGCTATCAACTTTAGCTTTTACTTGTTCGAGAGACAAACCCATTTCTTCAGCAAGTTCTTTTTGAGTTGCTGTTTGATGAGGCACGAATTCATGCAAAGGTGGGTCAAGAAGACGAATAGTTACGCCATAACCATCCATTGCTTCAAAGATACCTTCAAAGTCGCCACGTTGCATTGGAAGTAATTTGCCTAATGCTTCAACACGACCTTCTTTATCGCTTGCAAGAATCATTTCGCGAACAGCTTTGATACGATCACCTTCGAAGAACATGTGTTCTGTACGGCAAAGACCGATACCTTGAGCACCGAAATAACGAGCTTGTTTAGCGTCGCGTGGAGAGTCTGCATTAGTACGAACAAGGGTTTTAGTATATTTATCTGAAAGATTCATGATTGCGCCGAAGTCACCATCAAGTTCAGGATCGGCAGTAGGTACTTGTCCATCATAAACTTCCCCTGTTGAACCGTTCAATGAAATCCAATCACCTTCTTTATATACTTTACCACTCATTTCGAGTGTTTTTGCTTCATAGTCAACCTTGATTTCGCCGGCACCTGATACACAACATTTACCCATACCACGAGCAACTACAGCAGCATGAGAAGTCATACCGCCACGCATTGTCAAGATACCTTGAGCAACTGCCATACCGCGAAGGTCTTCGGGAGATGTTTCGATACGAACAAGAACAACTTTTTTCTTCTTTTCAGCCCATGCTTCAGCCTCATCAGCGAAGAATACGATTTGACCGGTTGCAGCTCCAGGAGATGCCGGAAGTCCTTTTGCAGCGACTTTTGCGCGTTTTAACGCGTCTTTATCGAATACAGGGTGGAGAAGTTCGTCAAGTTTTTGTGGCTCCATGCGGAGTAGGGCAGTCTTTTCATCGATTTGACCTGCGCGAAGAAGATCCATCGCGATTTTAACCATCGCAGCACCTGTACGTTTACCATTTCGAGTTTGGAGCATCCAGAGTTTACCATCTTGGATTGTGAACTCCATATCTTGCATATCTTTGTAGTAATCTTCAAGACGATTTGAAATGGCGATAAGTTCAGCTGCAAGAGTAGGCATAGATTCTTCAAGTGAAGGATATTTGCTTGCACGCACATCTTCACTGATGCCTTGAAGTGCAGCCCAACGGCGTGAACCTTCGGTAGTGATTTGTTGTGGAGTGCGAATACCGGCAACAACGTCTTCTCCTTGCGCATTGATAAGGTATTCACCGTTAAACATATTTTCACCAGTAGCAGCGTCACGGCTAAATGCAACACCTGTAGCAGAGTTGTCACCCATGTTACCATAAACCATTGCTTGAACGTTTACTGCAGTACCCCATTCTTCAGGAATTTGGTTCATGCGACGATAGAGGATAGCACGTTCATTCATCCAGCTATCAAATACGGCACAAATACCACCCCAAAGTTGTTCCCAAGCACTATCGGGGAAATCTTTGCCTGTGAAATCTTTAACAGCGGCTTTGAATAATTTTACGAGGTTTTGAAGATCCGATACTTCGAGTTCGGTATCAAGTTTAACACCTTTTTCTTCTTTAACCTTTTCCATGATAGCTTCAAATGGATCGATGTCAGCTTTGCTCTTTGGTTTCATACCAAGAACAACGTCACCATACATTTGAACAAAACGACGATAGCTATCCCATGCGAAACGTGGGTTGCCACTCTTTTCGGCAAGTGATGCTACTGTTGCGTCATTCATACCAAGGTTCAACACTGTATCCATCATTCCCGGCATAGAAGCACGTGCACCTGAACGTACTGATACCAACAATGGGTTAGATGGTTCGTCAAATTGTTTACCTGTTAATTTTTCAACGTGAGCAATAGCAGCTTCTACTTCTTCTTTGATGAGAGCAACTACAGCTTCTTTACCTTTTTGGGTATATTCAGTACAAACTTCGGTTGTGATTGTAAAACCGGGAGGAACCGGCATACCCAACAAGTTCATCTCTGCGAGGTTTGCGCCTTTACCACCGAGGAGGTTTCTCATCGAGGCATTACCTTCGGCTTTACCGTCGCCAAACGTATAAACTCTTTTCATGAAATAATTAAATTAATGTATAAAAATTATTGGTTAGTAATCATTTGATTTATCTTTCTTGCAAAATTAACACATTATAATGATAAAACAAAACCATTTGAGGTTTTATTTTGCCAACCTACGAATTTATCACATGCGTAAAATTTTTATAACTAAAATTTATCACTGAAAAGTAAAAATACATATTAACCCGTGTCGGTCTCAAAATTATCGGTAAAAATATGCAATTTCTACATAAGAATTACTAACTTTGTGTCAATCTTGTGGGTGGCAGAGTGTTGCCCTCCCTGCGGGAGACATTTTAGTGAAAGCGTTTTCAGCTTTATCCTTTTTACGGAAATCGCCAATTTTCAATCACAGAAGGGTTAAGCGGTCATAAAACGCCTATGCGTGCCTATACTCACCCCATAGGCGGGGTGTTATACATATAGGTATGGCGTGGGGTGGGCTGTTTATTTCTGTGATGGGCGTTTGGCGATGCCTCGTAAAAAATAAACTGAGCAATGTCCCACGTTTTTGCATTTTTATAACCCGATAACCTATTATTAATTGCCAAATTAGGGGACACAGGAGGCACACAAAAACATTAAGCGTATGAAAAAGCTGTTACAAATCCCGCTACTACTTGTAGCATTGTTCCTAACCTCAATCCCTATCTCTGCCCACGAATTTGAGGTCGATGGCATTTACTACAACATTATCTCATCAAACTCAGTTGAAGTAACTTCAGGAACATCACTATACTCAGGTTCCGTAATGATTCCTTCATCGGTAATTTATAATAGAACTCGTTATTCCGTAACCAAGATTGGCGACAGTGCGTTCAATGACTGCTTAGAGTTGACTTTTGTTTCAATTCCTAATTCAGTGACCGAAATTGGCAGTTTTGCATTCAGAGAATGCTCAGGATTGACATCAATCATTATCCCCAATTCTGTGGATAGGATTGGGAATAGTGCGTTTCGTTTTTGCGACGGATTAACCTCCGTTACTATCCCAAATTCCGTTACATCAATTGGTGAGGAAGCGTTCTTTGAGTGCTACGGTTTGACTGAAGTTGCAATCCCAAACTCAGTTATGAATATAGGCGATGGTGCGTTTCGTTTTTGCTCAAGTTTGACCTCAATAACAATACCCAATTCAATGGCAGAAATTGGCTACTGTATGTTTGAAGGATGTTCAGGCTTGACCTCGGTAACCATTCCTAATTCCGTGACTGAGATTGGCGACTATGCGTTCTGGGGCTGCTCAGGATTGACTTCTATCATTATACCCAATTCCGTTACATCGATTGGTGAGGGGGCGTTTTATGAGTGCTTTGGGCTTGACAAGGTCACCATCGGAAATTCAGTGACGAAGATTGGGAGCATGGCGTTCAGTAGATGCTCGAATTTGGAGCGAGTCAATATTTCTGATCTGTCGGCTTGGTGTAAAATTGAATTTGAAGATGTTTCAGCCCACCCCTTTAATGACGACCTTCAAAGTGTCTCCCATCTATATTTAAATGGTAAGGAGATTAAAGATTTAGTTATTCCCAATGATATTACACAAATTAAAAACTATACGTTCTATAATTGCAGATGGTTGACCTCCGTTGCTATCCCTAATTCCGTAACATCAATTGGTGTCTGGGCGTTCTATCAGTGCTTTGGTTTAACCTTTGTAACCATCCCCAATTCCGTAACCGAAATTGATGGCGCATTTGAAAGATGCAGTGGCTTAGAAGCTATCGTATCATTAAATTCCACTCCTCCCACATGTACAAGCAGGTCTTTTTCTGATTATTATTCACCAACCTTATATGTTCCCAAAGATAGTTATGCCAAGTATTTTATAGATGAAGAGTGGGGGAAATTCCCAAATATCAAAAAGATTGAAGCCACTGCGACATCAATCTCATTGGATAAGTCGGCAATCACGTTAGATAAAGCAACGACTGAAACCATTTATGCCACTATCGCTCCAAGCAATGCTTCGGTATCAGTTTTATTGTGGACAAGCGATAATCCTGCCGTAGCGACTGTTGATCGAACGGGTAAAGTCACTGCAATAAGTGCAGGGACGGCAACTATAACAGCAACAACAATAGATGGGTCGAATGTGTCGGCATCTTGCATTGTGACCGTAAATGAAGTGAAAACTGTTGTTTCCATTTCGCAAACTGAGGCAAATCTTCCGGTTAATGAAATTATGACTTTAACTTACACTGTTACCAATTCTACAAATAAAACAGCTACCTGGTCAACAAGTGATGAGAATATAGCATATATAAAAGGGAACAGCAGCAGTGGTTCGGTTACTATCGTAGGTGTGGCTGAAGGTGTGGCAACCATTACCGCCACAGCAAATGACGGTTCGGGTGCTTCGGCTTCGTGTGTGGTGAATGTAGGCGTTAGTGGGGTTGATGATATAGAAACTAATGATAACGCCAAGGAAGAGGCTCGCTATGATATTTATGGTCATAAACTAAACGAGCCACAAGAAGGTATTAATATTGTAAAATACAGCGATGGACGCACCCGCAAAGAAATTGTGAAATAATTTTACTTTATGCTATATTTTATGGAGGTGTGTAACCGGTTTGGGAGTTGCACACTTTCATATTTTTTTTGCCATAGTCTCAATCGCACAGTTTGTTATGTTCATTTGACAAAAATCAAAAATTGGAGTTATGATTAATACATGAAGAATAAAATTATGACGAATCCAAAATATTATTTTAAAACTTAAAAAGAGGTTTTAGTGTGAACGGTTGGTTGGGTGGATAAAAATTGTTAACTTCGCAGAAAAATAGTTTGTATATGGCTGATACATCATTATTATCACGTCTTGACGGCATTGAAGCGCGATTTGAAGAGGTTAGCACGTTAATTACCGACCCCTCGGTGATTGCTGATATGAAACGTTATGTGAGATTGACAAAAGAATATAAAGAATTAGAAAAGTTGACGGCTGCCACGCGTCGTTATAGAAATTTATTAGGCAATATTAAAGAGGCTCGTGAAATTCTTGATACAGAAAGTGATGAAGATATGCGAGCAATGGCTAAAGAAGAACTTGACAATGCTAATGCCGAGTTGCCAAATCTTGAAGAAGAAATAAAGTTGCTATTAATCCCTGCCGATCCTGAAGATGGAAAGAATGCAATTCTTGAAATAAGAGGTGGAACGGGTGGTGATGAAGCTGCGATTTTTGCCGGAGACCTGTTTAAGATGTATAGTAAATATTGTGAGTCAAAAGGTTGGAATGTTGCCATTACAAGTTTCAGTGAAGGTGCTGCCGGCGGATTTAAGGAAATAGTAATGGCTGTAAGTGGCGAAGGTGTGTATGGTACTTTAAAATATGAAAGCGGTGTGCATCGAGTGCAACGTGTGCCTGCAACCGAGACACAAGGACGTGTACATACTTCGGCCGCAACAGTTGCGGTATTACCCGAAGCCGAAGCATTTGATGTTGAAATCAATGAAGGTGAAATTAAATGGGACACATTCCGAAGTGGTGGTGCCGGCGGTCAGAATGTAAATAAAGTAGAATCGGGTGTGCGTCTTCGTTATATGTGGAAGAACCCAAACACAGGTGAGACTGAAGAAATTCTCATTGAGTGTACCGAAACTCGCGACCAACCAAAAAATAAAGAGAGAGCATTGAGCCGTTTGCGCACGTTTATTTACGACAAAGAGCATCAAAAGTATATCGATGACATTGCTTCACGGCGCAAAACCATGGTGTCAACAGGCGACCGTTCGGCAAAAATTCGTACATATAACTATCCTCAAGGTCGCATCACAGATCATCGTATAAATTATACAATATATAATCTTCAAGCATTTGTTGATGGCGATATTCAAGATTGTATAGACCAACTTATTATAGCCGAAAATGCTGAAAAATTAAAAGAAAGCGAACTCTAAACTAATATTATAGATTATGAAAAGAACAGGATTAGTTGAAAATATACGTCGCAAAGGTTCATTCCTTTGTGTAGGTCTTGACCCCGACATCAAGAAAATTCCTCAACATCTTCTAAACGAAGAAAATCCGTTATTAGCTTTCAATAAAGCTATTATTGATGCTACCGCCCAATATGCAGTGGCCTATAAGCCCAATCTCGCTTTTTATGAAAGTCTTGGAGTAGAAGGTTGGATTGCACTTGAAGAAACCGTAAAATATATCAAGGAAAAATATCCCGATCAATTTATCATTGCCGATGCAAAACGTGGAGATATAGGTAATACATCTCAACTTTATGCTCGTAGTTTTTTTGAACATCTTGATGTAGATGCTATTACCGTTGCACCTTATATGGGAGAAGATAGTGTAACACCATTCCTTGGATATGATGGTAAATGGGTAATTCTTCTTGCGCTGACTTCAAACAAAGGTAGTCACGACTTCCAATTAATTGAGGATAACGGGGGTAAGCGCATTTTTGAACATGTACTTGAAACCTCGGCTAAATGGGCTTCAAGCGATGAAATGATGTATGTTGTTGGTGCAACACAAGGAGCTATGTTCAAAGATATTCGCAAGGTTTCACCTAATAGCTTCTTGTTAGTCCCCGGAGTGGGGGCTCAAGGAGGAAGTCTTGAAGAAGTTGCAAAATATGGTATGATTGAGGATTGTGGTTTATTGGTAAACTCATCTCGTGGCATTATTTATGCTTCAAATGGAGTGGATTTTGCCGAAGCGGCAGCTAAAGAGTCGGAAAAACTTGCGTCACAGATGAGAGACTTACTTAAAATTCATAACATCATTTAATGCTTAAACCTGCTCTATTTGAAAAAAATAATGTAAATTTGCATTCTAAATTATTGAAACTTATTGTAACGTTATAATTAATTAAATTTTCAAACGAAAATGACTATCGACAATTACAAATTCGCCGGTAAAAAGGCAATCGTCAGAGTGGACTTTAATGTCCCCCTCGATGAAAATGGCAACATTACTGATGACACTCGTATTCGTGGAGCTCTTCCTACACTCAAAAAAATTCTCGAGGATGGTGGTAGCTTAATCATTATGTCACACATGGGCAAACCAAAAGGTAAAGTTAATCCTAAATTTTCTCTTGCTCAAATCAAAGAAGCTGTAGGTGCGGCACTTGGTCGTGATGTAAAATTTACTGAAGATTGTGCTAAAGCCGCTGATGCAGCAGCTGCTTTGCAACCTGGCGAAGTGCTTTTGCTTGAAAACCTTCGATTCTATCCCGAAGAGGAAGGCAAACCTGTAGGAATCGACAAGGAGGATCCTGCATACGAAACAGCTAAGAAGGAAATGAAAGAAAGCCAAAAAGCTTTTGCTAAAACTCTTGCAAGTTATGCTGATTGCTATGTAAACGATGCTTTTGGTACTGCCCATCGCAAACACGCATCAACTGCTGTTATCGCTGATAGCTTTAGCGAAGAAGACAAAATGCTTGGTTACTTGATGGAAAAAGAAGTTCAAGCTGTTGACAATATTCTTAGCGATATTAAACGTCCGTTCACCGCTATTATGGGTGGCTCAAAAGTTTCAACAAAAATCGGTATCATCGAAAACCTCATGGATAAAGTTGATAACTTGATTCTTTGTGGTGGTATGACATATACTTTTGCTAAAGCTCAAGGCGGTAAAATCGGTCTGTCAATTTGCGAAGATGACAAACTTGATTTGGCACTTGATATTATGAAAAAAGCTCAAGAAAAAGGTGTAAACCTTGTTCTTGGCACCGATTGTATTGCGGGTGATAAATTCAGCAATGACGCAAATACTCAAGTTGTTTCTGCAATGGATATCCCCGAAGGTTGGGAAGGCATGGATGCCGGTCCTGCTACTCGCGAATCTTTTGCTAATGTAATTCGCACCGCAAAAACAATTCTTTGGAATGGACCTGCCGGAGTGTTTGAATTTGATAACTTTGCAGGTGGCTCAAAAGCTATCGCTGAAGCTATTGTTGAAGCAACTGAAAACGGAGCATTCTCACTTGTTGGTGGTGGAGACTCAGTTGCTTGTGTAAACAAGTTTGGTTTGGCAGACAAAGTATCATATGTATCAACCGGTGGAGGAGCACTCCTTGAAGCTATTGAAGGAAAAGTTCTTCCGGGTGTAGCAGCAATTAAAGGCTAATCAAATTAATTTATAACTCATAAAAGTGGTAAAACATAAACGTTTTGCCACTTTTATTTTTTTTTACACAAAACAACTCAATATATTTTAATGTTATATAAATGAAATTATAAATATATTGAGTTATGAAACGTGTGATTTATATTTTAGTTGCAATTTTGATTTGTTTTGGCGTAGGCTATACTGCAAGTATATTCCAAGCGGAGTCTTTAACATCATGGTACCCGACATTAGTCAAATCAGAATTAACACCACCAAATTATGTATTTCCAATAGCATGGGGCATAATATACTTATGTAGCGGTTTATCTATTGGGTTAATATGGAATAAAAGAGAAATGTTAGATTCCGGAATCGGGTGGATATTTATTCTTCAGTTAGTTTTTAATTTTGCTTGGAGCTTCTTGTTTTTTTATTTACAAGACCCATTCAGTGGATTAATCGATTTGATATTATTGGATTTAACAGTCTTATTTTATGTTGTCACATGTTACCGTGTTAATAAGTTATCAGCATGGCTATTTGCGCCATATATTATATGGCTGATGTTGGCTACATATCTAAATGTATTTATTGTAATAAATAATCCAATATAATAGATTATTGGATTTTGAATAAATGTTTGGCATTGGCACTTGTTGTTGATGCCACTTCATTTAGGGAAATGGATAAATATTGAGCAATGTATGCGGCCGTGTGAATTAGGTAGGCACTCTCATTGCGTTTGCCTCGATGTGGTACAGGTGCTAAATATGGAGCATCTGTCTCAAGTAATATCCGGTCAATACCTATATAAGATAATATTTCTCGTAATTTTGAATTTTTGAATGTAACAATGCCATTTATGCCAAAATAAAAATCGCCACATGTCCTAATCTTTTCAACATCATTAATTGTTCCTCCAAAACTATGGAATACACCTTGAGGTTTAATTGCCAATCCATCAAGGATTTCTAATATTTCGTCAAGACCTTCGCGGCTGTGGATAATTACCGGTAGATTCGATTCAACTGACCATTGAAAATGTTTTTCAAGAGCCTGCATTTGTTCTTCTTTGAATGTTTTATCCCAATACAAATCAATGCCAATTTCGCCTATTGCAATATAATTGTTTCTATTTTTGTCAATTTCGCTTTTGATTTTAGATAAATCGTCCACCCATGATTCTTTAATTGCAGTAGGATGTAACCCCATTGCCATAAATGTGTTTTGAGGAAATTGGTTATGTAAATTTTGCATTAATGGGATAGTAGATAAATCCACATTAGGGAATATCATTTGTGCCACTCCAGCTTGTATCGCACGCGTAACTGCTTCTTGCGGAGCTGGTTGAAACTCCTCTAAATATAAGTGAGTATGAGTGTCAATAAGCATTACATTGTTGATTAATTTGAACGAACGATAGCTCCTTTAGCTAAATCTTTAAAGAATTTCATGTCATTTTCATTTAGACCAATAGTTTTTAATGCATCTATAGCTTCGTCCACATATTGTTCCATTAGATTTTTACAGCGGTTATCAAGATTTAGATTAGAGTAGATAGTTTTTACTCGTTTGATTTTTTCGATAGAATCTATTTGAGTATTACCAATGAGATTCTTTAATTCACCACTCAGATCTTCATTTAGGGCCGAAATCAGTAACCATGTTTTTTTGTCATTGAGAATATCGCCACCAATTTTTTTTCCGAAAATATCAGGGTCACCAAATGAGTCGAGATAATCATCTTGTAATTGGAATGCCAATCCAAGTTTCTCACCAAATTTATAAAATGCTTTTTGCTCAGAATCAAAGGCACCAGCCATGATTGCGCCTAATTTACATGCACAACCGAGAAGTACAGATGTTTTTAAGCGAATCATTTCAATATACTCCTCTACGGTAACATCAAGACGTTTTTCAAAGTCCATATCGTATTGTTGTCCTTGATATACTTCCATTGCAGTTGTATTAAATAACGACAATACGTCCCATGTTTTTGTGCCATCACCTTTAGCCATGTATTGTGTAGCAAGAGTTAACATTGCATCTCCCGATAGGATGGCAGTTGATTCATCCCATTTGATATGTACAGTAGGTTTTCCTCTTCTTATATCGGCTTTATCCATAACATCATCGTGCAATAGAGTGAAATTATGGAAAATCTCTACTCCAATAGCTTGATTTTTTGCACCATCAATATCTCCACCTAAAGCATCACATGTAGCAAGGGTAAGAAGTGGGCGAAGTCGTTTCCCCCCCTCGCTAAGAGTATATTTTATTGGTTCATATAATCCATTAGGTTCACTTGGATAGTATATTTTATCAATTGCAGAATTAATATATTTTATTAAATAGTCAATAGAAAACATACAATAAATAGAATTTATATATTAATCTAATTTTAATACAGCTAAGAATGCCTTTTGTGGTACTTCAACAGACCCAATTTGTTTCATTCTTTTTTTACCTTTTTTCTGTTTTTCAAGAAGTTTGCGTTTACGGGAGATGTCTCCACCATAACATTTTGCAGTAACATCTTTACGCACAGCTTTAATTGTTTCGCGCGCAATAATTTTAGCACCAATTGCCGCTTGAATTGCTATATCAAATTGTTGACGAGGTATAAGTTCTTTTAGTTTTTCACACATGCGGCGACCAAATGAAACGGCATTATCAACATGAGTTAGTGTACTAAGTGCATCTACGCTCTCTCCATTTAATAAAATATCCAATTTAATCAATTTTGATTCGCGAAAATTATGAATATGATAATCAAATGAAGCATATCCTTTAGAAATTGATTTTAACTTATCGTAAAAATCAATCACAATCTCACCAAGAGGCATATCAAATATAATTTCCATACGATTACCTGATATATACTCTTGTTTAACAAGTTCGCCTCGTTTCCCAAGACAAAGAGTCATTATTGGTCCAATATAATCAGCAGCAGTAATTACCGATGCGCGAATATATGGTTCTTCAATATGATCAATAAGGGTTATATCTGGTAGTCCAGATGGATTGTGAACTTCTGTCATTACACCTTTTTTGTCATAGACTCGATATGAAACGTTGGGCACAGTTGTTATTACGTCCATATCAAATTCTCTACCGAGGCGCTCTTGAATAATTTCCATGTGTAGTAATCCTAAGAATCCGCAACGGAAACCAAACCCCAATGCCATTGACGATTCAGGTTGGAATGTTAGAGATGCGTCATTTAATTGAAGTTTTTCAAGTGAAGCTCGCAGATTTTCATAATCTTCGGTTTCAATAGGATATACTCCGGCGAATACCATTGGTTTAACCTCTTCAAATCCATCAATGGCAGTTTCACAAGGTGTTTCCACATGGGTAATTGTATCTCCAACTTTAACCTCTTTAGATGTTTTGATGCCTGATATTATATATCCAACATTACCAGCTGATAACTCCTGCTGTGGCATCATATCCAATTTGAGTATTCCTATTTCATCTGCATGATATTCTTTTCCGGTTGCAACGAATTTAACAAAATCATTTTTGCTGATTTTTCCATTTATGATTTTAAAATATGCAATAATCCCTCGGAAAGGGTTAAATACAGAGTCAAAAATCAAAGCTTGCAATGGCGCATTAATATCTCCAATTGGAGCCGGTATGCGATTAACAATGGCTTCTAATATTTCGGGAATACCAATGCCGGTTTTTCCACTGGCACGAATTATTTCCTCGCGTTTGCACCCTAATAAATCTATTATTTGATCTTCAACTTCATCAGGCTTGGCACTTTCAAGGTCAACTTTATTTATTATAGGAATAATTTCCAAATCATTATCAATCGCCATGTATAGGTTTGATATTGTTTGAGCCTGAATGCCTTGTGAGGCGTCAACAATTAATAATGCTCCTTCACACGCCGCAATTGAACGGGAAACCTCATAAGAAAAGTCAACATGTCCAGGAGTATCTATCAAATTTAAGATATACGTCTTGTTGTTAATTGGATATTGCATTTGTATTGCATGGCTTTTTATGGTTATCCCACGTTCTCTTTCTAAATCCATGTCATCAAGCACTTGTGCTTGTAAATCCTTTTGATCTATAGTATTTGTATATTCAAGTAATCTATCTGCAAGAGTAGATTTCCCATGATCAATATGTGCAATAATACAAAAGTTTCTTATATTTTCCATCAAAATACAAATTTCTAAAATATATCTTCTTTCAAATTACAAATTTACGATTTTTTTAGATAAAAAATATGCAAGTAAAAATAAATTATAATAATTAGAATTGAAAGTAAATAAAAGGTTTCATTTCTGACGACACAAATTGATATGCAACAAATATCGCAACAACTGTAATTGCTCCAATTACTGGGATAGGAAGCTTGGCAAACATTATACGATAACGTCGCTTTAATTTATCGGGCAGCCAATGAATTATCATGCCAATCACAAATAAAAAGAATACAGAGTCATATGCTGAAATAACGTCAAATATGTTTCCACTCCAAGCCGAACCTATTTGTGTAACCATATCATTTGCCGTTTGCCATGCTTTTTCATTTGCAATAGCTGGATCTAAATCAGAACCCGAACGGAAAAATAATCGTGTAAATGAAATAAATATAAATGTGATAAATATAGCCCATGAGTGCTCAAGCCATGAAAATTCCATATTATACTTGCTATGTTTATATAAAAAACGAATCGAAACTCCCAATAGAATAATTAGCATAAACACAAACAACAAATTCCACAATGGAGCAGGGTAGAGAAGTGAAAGTAAACCAAGGATAAATGTAACAGCTCCTGCAACCAACAAGCGGTCGGTCATAGTCCAATCGCGCCAGAATTTGAAAATTACCATACCTACTCCATTCAAACCACCCCAAATCATAAAATTACAGCTTGCTCCATGCCATAATCCGCCTAACAACATTGTAATCATTGAGTTGAGATTTGCGACAATGGTTTTGCGCTTTTGTTGGAATTTAAACGCTGTATATACAACAAGGGAAGCTACAAGTAATACAAAAATTGCAATCCAAATACTTCCACTCAAAATCAATGCAATTAATGTGATTGTGATAATCCAAAAATATGTTCCAAATGTAGTATTGCGGTTACCTCCTAATGGAATATATAGATATGTTTGCAACCAACGAGACAATGAAATGTGCCAACGTTTCCAAAAGTTACTACAGTTTTGAGCCTTATAGGGCGAATCGAAATTTTTAGGTAAATGAAAGCCCATTAACAAAGACAAACCTATGGCAATGTCGGTATAACCGGAAAAGTCGGCATAAACTTGCAATGAATATAAAAATAACGCAGCGACATTTTCAAAACCAGAAAAGAGTAGGGGATTGTCAAAAATTCTATCTATAAAATTAAGAGCTAAATAATCGCTTAGTATAATCTTTTTGAGCAACCCGTTAAGAATCCAAAATATAGCAATCCCGAATTGAGTTTTACTCAAATTATACTTTTTATATAACTGAGGTATGAAATCACTTGCTTTTACAATAGGACCAGCGACTAACTGAGGGAAGAATGTAACATAAAAGCCAAAATCCAATATGTTTTTTACCGGTTTAATTAATCCTTTATACACATCACATGTGTAACTCATCACTTGAAAGGTATAAAACGAAATACCGACCGGAAGTATTATATTATCAACATTGAATGATGTGCCAAACATGCTATTAAAACCCAATGCCGCTATATTTGTCACCTCAATATTAAGTCCAAATGCAGTATTTAATACATCAGCAAAAAAGTATGCATACTTAAAATAGCACAATATTGATAAATCAACGACAAAACTTAATATTAAAAATAAGCGTTTTCTTAACAGGGATTTTGCCAACGCTATCCGTTTTGCAATAAAAAAGTCTGTACAGGTTACCAACAATAGCAACCCAACAAACAAGCCACTTGTTTTATAATAAAAGAATAAACTTATAAAAAACAAATAGCTATTTCTTAATATCTTCCGTTGCTTGAAAAATGTAAATCCGGCAAAAACAAAAGCAAAGAATACCCAAAATTGGAACTGAGTAAACAACAAAGGATTGCTTGAGTCAAATGAAAATATATATGCTAAATAATCTAAAAAATCACTCATCAGTATCTATATTACGAAAATCACGAACGAAAGCATTGTAAAACAAATCTCCCAATAATTCGTAACCTTCTTTTTTAAAATGAATTCTGTCGTTTTGCATTAGTTGCTGATTTACCCATTTCTTAGATGAGCCAGGACCACCCATAACTCGAAATAAGTTCCATACAGCACCATTATATTTTCGAGCTAAATCCATAAATGCCTGTTCTACTTTTAATGTATTAGGGTTATATCCAGTTCGATAGCCTCGAATATTTAGTTTGCAATCATTATTTGTGATAAATAAGAAAACTACATTTGGGTTAACCAGTTTAATGCGCTCTAACAATCGACAATAATTAGCCTTAAATTCTTCAACATTAAATTTAGTGGGAGAAACATTTGCATCATTAACACCTATACCTAAAATTACAATATCTGGATTGATATATCTAATATCTTTTTCAAAATGTTTACACCGTAACCAAGCCGGTACTGAAGCTCCATTTATCCCTGCTTCATGGTAGGTTAAACCTGAGTATAAATTTTGGGTTATAATGCCCCTGAATGTAATAGGACTATATTCTGCCCCTTTAAAAATCACACACCCATTTGAAGCTTCGTATGGTAATTGAAATGTGTATGCTCCATCTTCAAATGACAGAGGCGCAATTGTATCACTTCCATGCACTAATAATGGAGATGTCGTTTTTAATTCATCTTCACTTAATACAACCAACTGATTATATTGCCATAATTCATCTTCGTTTGATTTTAAATCAAAATATACCGAAGCTATAGAATCACTTGATTTGATTGCGGCACCTGATGCTCCTAATGGTAGTGCCGGAATACGATCAACGCACTTTGCATTTATCCAACTACCGGTTGTTGACATATCATAGTTTTTTGGGGCGTTTGTCCCAATTGTCCTAAAAGGGAAAATAATACCTTTTGAACTTGTATAATCTCCTATTAAGTTCCTGAAATTCTGTCTTAATCGATGACTAAATATCCCAGCCTGAACATGACTTCCGCCTATATGCATTATTGATATATGACCTTGTCCCATAGCCATAATCTTATCAATCTTGCCATATAAATTAATCAATAAAGTATCATCACCAGGAATTAACAATTTATTTTCATTGTGATTTATGCACGGATAATCTGCAATCAACTTAAATTCACCAACATCATTTGCCATAGTAATAACTATGACTAAAAATATCATTAAAAATGTGTTGATTATTCGCTTCATTTCTTAGAATTATTTGTAATCTCATCTAAGCCATTTCTATATCTATAAAACTTGTAGTATAGTTGAAATGTATTATACAAAATCTCAGATATTTCTTTAGCTCCTTTTTGCGTGAAATGAATATGGTCAGGTCCTGCCAGTTGTGGACGTGCTTTTACCCATTGAACGATAGAATTATGGCCGCCCATAGCTAAATACATGTCCCAGAATGCTGCCCCAGATTCATTCGCAGCTTCACGCAATGCATTCACAATTTTTTCCAATTGTGGATAAGTTTGCATTTTTCCATTTTGACGTGTAGCCATATCGGCAGGACCAATAAACAAGATTTTTGCTGTTGGTGCTAATTGCTTAAACAACAATATTTGCTTTTTAATGGAATTTTTATAAGATTCTATACTTTTATCTGATTTAAGATATGGCACTGAGTTTCCTCCATATTGCAAAATGATTAACCCAACATTTTCATTTTTGAAGAATGGAACCATAGATAAAGAATCGATATTAGTAAACATTGTCCCCGAACAACCTCTCATTGGTATGTTATCAATCGATACTCCAGTAGTACCATCCAACATTATACCATATACTTCAGTGTCACCACTAAGGGTAATTGTTGCTTTTTTCACTGGCTCAGGCAGTATTACTGTATATACTGAATTTTTCGACTCTCCAATGTTTTTTAATTTGCATACTGTATCGGCAGTTGATACGCTAAAAGAACCACTGCGCGCACAAACAGATATTCGTTGAAATTTAGACGAAATAGGGTATTTTTTATCAAGTCCGGTTACTTTTACTTTTGTAGTTCCACTGGTTCTTGTTACTTGTCCCATAATGCCGTATCTTCCATGCGAAACTCTATTTTCTGGTGCCCCATAAACCAAACCCCTTGACACTTCATTCGGTGATGTTATTTGTGATAATGTATATGTAGCTATTGTTTGTTGTACCGGAATCAATCCAACTCCCAAGCCTCCAAATTGTTCTTGGAAACGACTTCGTAAATCACATGATATGCGGTCGCACTCAAGCTGAGAATCTCCATAATGCATAATTCTAACATGGTTATCTTTTGCATTGTCAAGTAATTTGAAAAATGCGTCTAAATATGACACATCATTACCAGGCATAAAAAAACGAGCAGGATTATCTTTGCAAAAAGACAGAAATTCATTTTCTTGTGCTATTTCTAAATCGCTTTTACGTTTTTCGATTATAGCCTGTGGCGCATCTTCATTGATTATTGAATCATTTGGTAACTCAATTACTTCTGCTATTGATGGAAATTTTAATGATGTTCCAAATAAATCAATTCCATCATCAGGAAAGATAATACATATTAATGCCAAAGAGGCTATTATTGCATTAATAAATTTCAATATTGTTTTAGCTTGCATTTCTAAAATTCACTTGTGAAATGGAATTTTATTTTAGGAAAGTCAGCTTGAGCCATTTGAAGCACATAATTAGAATCGGCAAGAAATACATCTCGACCTTCTTTATCTATTGCCATGAATTGATGTTTTCGTTTTTTAAATGCTTCTAATGCTTCGGCATCATTGCTTTCAATCCAGCAAGCTTTATATAATGAGATTGGTTCCCATTTACATTGTGCACCGTATTCATTCAATAACCTATATTGAATTACCTCAAATTGCAGCTGCCCCACAGTCCCAATAATTTTTCTGCCATTAAATTGATTGACAAATAATTGTGCCACTCCTTCGTCCATTAATTGTTGAATACCCTTCTCAAGCTGTTTTGACTTCATTGGGTCGGAATTCTCAATATATTTAAACATTTCGGGAGAGAAACTTGGGAGACCTTTGAAATGTAATTGTTCTCCAGCAGTCAATGTGTCTCCAATTTTGAAGTTCCCTGTATCTGGAATGCCGACAATATCCCCTGGATACGCTTCATCAACAATATTCTTTTTTTGGGCCATAAAAGCAGTAGGCGCAGCGAATTTCATCATCTTGCCCGATCGAATGTGTTTGTAGTTGGCGTTACGTTCAAATTTACCTGAACAGATTTTTACAAATGCGATACAGCTGCGATGATTTGGATCCATATTAGCGTGAATTTTGAACACAAATCCTGAAAAATTATTTTCTTCCGGCTTAATCTCACGTTCCTCTGCTTGAATTGGGCGAGGAGATGGCGCAATTTTCACAAAACAATCAAGAAGTTCTTTTACTCCAAAAGTATTGAGCGCAGACCCAAAAAATACCGGGGCAACTTTTCCTTTTAAATACTCTTCTTTCTCAAATTCTGGATAAACACCTTCTATTAATTCTAAATCTTCACGTAACTTTGATGCATCAATATCACCAACATGTTCGTCAATACGAGAATCATTAATATCTTCAATTTCTACACGTTCAGATACTTTTTGTTTGTTTGGAGTAAATAGATCAAGCGATTGTTCATATATATTATATACACCTTTGAATTTAGCTCCAATATTTATAGGCCAACTTAATGGGCGTACGCTGATTTTTAATTCAGACTCAAGTTCATCGAGAATTTCAAACGGATCGCGACCTTCACGATCTAATTTATTTACAAAAATAATCACAGGAGTGTTTCGCATTCGACAAACTTCCATTAGCTTCCTGGTTTGTAGCTCAACACCTTTTGCCACATCGACAACAATTATAACACTATCAACCGCAGTTAGTGTGCGATATGTGTCTTCAGCAAAATCTTGGTGCCCGGGAGTATCTAAAATGTTAATTTTATAATCCTCATAATTAAATCCCATAACAGATGTTGCAACTGATATGCCGCGTTGCTTTTCTATTTCCATCCAGTCAGAGGTTGCTGTTTTTTTTATTTTATTTGATTTAACTGCACCGGCAATATGGATAGCGCCACCAAATAATAGTAATTTCTCTGTTAATGTAGTTTTTCCGGCGTCAGGGTGGCTAATTATAGCAAATGTGCGACGACGATATATTTCTTCTGTTAATGTTGCCACTATTGATAATTATTTTTCGTTAATAATTCGATTTATGCAATTAAACAAACTATCTTCCCAATATGGTATATCAATACCATACGTTGCTTTTATACGAGTTTTATCTAAGATACTATAGAATGGACGTTTTGCCATGGTTTGATAATCTTCTGTTGAGATTGGGATTATTTTGCACTCTGATACATTTGCTATGCGATGTATTGATTTTGCAAAATCATACCATGAACAAGCTCCCTCATTAGAGAAGTGAAAAATACCTTCAACCCATTGATGCGAGGTCAATATTTTATATATAGCCTTTGCCAGATCTAATGCGTATGTTGGAGTACCTATTTGGTCGCATACAACTTTTGTTTCAGATTGCTCTAATCCTAACCGTAGCATTGTTTTAACAAAATTTTTGCCGTATGGAGAATATAGCCACGATGTGCGTATAATAATACTTTCTGGAGCTAATGCAAGCAGTGCTGTTTCTCCTTTGCGTTTTGAAGTGCCATATTGTGATATGGGATTTACTTTGTCAGATTCTTTATATGGTCTATGGGCAGTACCATCAAATACATAATCGGTAGATATATGGATAATTTTTGCGTCAACCGAATAAGCTGCGTTTGCGATGTTTTTAACAGCATTTATATTTATAGCATCACATTCAAGTTTTTCTTCCTCAGCTTTATCCACCGCTGTGTATGCCGCACAATTAACCACATGACTTATCTCATTTTTCTTAAAAAAGTCATTTATGGCGTTAGCATTGGTTAAATCAAGCTCATTAATATCGGTATATATCGCATTGTTTGGATTCTCAGTTTCCAATACATTGCGCATCTCTCTACCCAATTGCCCGTTAGCTCCGGTTACAAGTATCTTCATAATACAATAAGTCTAATTTAAGTCACAAAGATACAAAATTCAATCCACTTATTTTGCTATTTAAATATAATTAATTCCTTAATTTTGTTATACTATAATCAATTTGTAACCAACGCCACGAATGTTGAGTATTTTTATGCGTGAGTCGCGGCTGAGTTTTTTGCGCAATTTGTGGATAAACACATGAAGTGAATTACGGTTATAGTAATTGTCATTATCCCACACATCGTTTAATATGCAGTTGATTTCTACCACATTGTCGATGTTGGCGGCAAGTTGTCGCAATATGCCACATTCCATATACGATAGCTCCTCGGTGGAGCCGTTGAAGCTAAGTGTTTGAGACTGGCAGTTAAGCTTAAAATTGCCTATATTGTATGTCAAATTCTCATCGGGAATGGTTGCGATGCGGTTAGTCAATGCTTTTACCCTTACTATCAGTTCCATCATTTTAAAAGGCTTTTTAAGATAATCATTAGCCCCAATATTAAATCCTTTGACTAAATCGTCAATTGATGTGCGAGCTGTTAGAAATAATATGGGTACAGTTTTCTCTTTGTGACGAATTTCTTGTACCATTGAAAATCCATCAAGCACAGGCATCATCACATCGGCTATGACTATTGCCGGATTGTGTTGATAGAATAAATCTAATCCTTCACGACCATTTCGGGCTGTTATCGTCTCAAAGTTTTCTCCATCAAGGGTGTCTTTGATAATCATTGATAGGGTAGATTCATCTTCAACAAGTAGCACCTTGGTTTTCGCTTGTTTTTTCATTTTATCGGGAGTGTTAGAGTGAAGCATGAACCATGGTGTAAATGGCTTGTTGCCATGATGTTGCCACCAAGTTGTTGGATTATGCATTTAACGTAGTAAAGACCTAACCCATATCCTTTGACTTCGTGAATATTTCCCATAGGTACTCGGTAGAATTTATCAAAAACATGTTCGATGTTTTTAGTGGAAATACCTATACCATTATCTTTGATTGAAATAACAATATTGTTGTTTTCTTGGCGAGCGCAAATGTTAATTTTCACATTGTCGAGGGAATATTTTATGGCATTATCAATTAGGTTGCTGAATATGTTGCCGAGGTGGGCGCTGTCACATTCAATTGTTAAGTCAGAAGGCTGAATGTCTGACGTTATAACAACATCTTTCTTGGATTTGAGCTTATGCATTTCACATAGTTCCTCAATCATGGTTTTTAATGGTATGGTTTCTTTGTTAAATGCGATGTTGCGTCGCCTTTCCATACTCATCGACAGAATGTTCTCAACTAATCCGCTCAGTCGGGAGAGTTGGTCGAGGCATATTTTAAGATATTTCTCTCGCAATTGTTTGTTGTCGCCTTGATGAAAGTTGAGTAAGGTGTCGGTGGCGGAATACGCCACCGCAATGGGCGTTTTAAGCTCATGTGTCATATTATTGGTGAAATCATCTTTCATCTCCTCTAATGTGCGTTGATTAATAATCGTTTTGATTAAATACCAAAAGGCAATTACCAGCATCACAATAAGCAAAAATGTGGTAACAAGAAGTCCTATCATTTGATTTAGCACTACTTGCGTGATAGGCTCCATTGTTATTTTGTATTGTAGTGAACTGCCGGGGTCATAATCATATAAAACTACATAAACATTATCCTCGCAGTGATATGATGGATTACTTGAATTAACGACTGTGTTATTTTGCTTGTTAATCACATCAATGCGGTATAGACCTAAATTCAATCCTCGCAAAGTTAATTCATTACGCATCAGAGAGTCTAATCGGTTAAGATTGACGGCTTGATATTTGTCGAATTGAGAGTGTATTGTGACTTGCATCTCGCGTAGCATTGCTTTTACGAAACTCTCTTGCGGATTAATTGCCGAGGATTTGTTTTCTACTACATTACCGGAGTTAGTCACAACCGATGTTAAAGAGTCATTGTGGTATCCTTTTTCGATAGATATAGTGTTAGGTCCATTGATTTTTGCTTTCTGCTCCAATCTAATTACAGCTTCTTTAATATCGGCTTCTTCGATGCAGTTTATCACAATCATCTCGGTCTCAGTCTTGATTGATTTGTACAATCCGGTTAAATAAAACAGATTGAAAATAAATATCACCATCAATCCTACTATGATTGAAATAATTATGTGTGAGAAATGTTTCATTAATACAAATGTTATTTATTACGACTCAAAATTACAATAAAAATTTATTTAATATGAATTTTGTTAAGACTAAATAAGACTTCATAAGTGCTCAATAAGCGTTGATCTGGTTTAAATGGAACAACTTTGCAGTGAATTTAAAAAAGATCATTATGAATATGAAAAGATTTATTTTTGCTGCAACATATTGTTGCTATGTGTCGGTTGCTTCTGCTCAATTAAATTTGAGTGATTCATTATCAATGAGTGAACTTGAATATCTTGATTCATTACCCGAGATTGTGGTTAAAGCCGAAAAACCGTTAGTCAAAGTTAAGGAGGGGAAAATAACCTATGATGCACAACGGTTAATACAAGGTAAGTCGGTAACAAACATTTATGACGCATTGTTATATCTGCCGGGGGTAACTGAAAATGATGAGAGGCTTTTGTTGGCAGGTTCACAAAGTTTGGCCATATTGATTAATGGTAAAAAATCAGAAATGTCTTATAGTAACCTCATTTCATTGTTGAAATCATTGCCAAGTCAACGAATAAAGTCGGCCGAAATCATGTATAACGCAAATCCCAAATACCACACACGAGGAGCTGCGATTAATATTGTCATGACTGAGCCGGGAATCCTTGACGGGTTAAAAGGACAGGTTTATGCCACCTATCAGCAAAAACATTATGCCGAATATTTTACAGGAACATCGTTACAATATGCCACTAAGGGGTTTAACTTTGATGCAAACTATAATTATGCCGATATTCATTATCGCACCGGTGAAGATATTTTTTCTTTACACACATTGGGTTATCAATCTTATCCCATAAAGCAATACGACCGCACATCAGCAAAATATTCCACACATAATCCATGGGCAAATATTTCTTATAAATGGGGTGATGGACATAAAATTAATCTCACTTATGCAGGTGATTATAAAACAAATCTTAGCAATGAGAACCAAAGCGTGGGAACGTTTACTCACTCGCATTTACATAAAACGGCTAATGCTCCTGTGGCAATGAGTGACCTGCAGTTGAGCTATCAATCCACGTCGTCATTAGATGTGGGGGTGGAATTTACATCATATAATGATAACACAACTCAACATTACCGTGATTCAAACACCGGATACCAAAGTGTCACAAAGCAATTTATAAAGCGATATAAGGCTTATCTTGACCATTCATTAAACCTCAGGCACTTAACGTTGTGTTATGGAGCCGAATATAAATATGCTCACGATAATAGCAAGCAGATATATAACTCGGGTAATCATAATGATTTGAGAAGCAGTCGAGATGAGCACACCGCTACCGGCTACATAGGATTGCTACGGGAATTTAACCCGAAATTTTCGTTGCAAGCATATTTGCAAGGTGAATATTATAAAATAGTCAATTATGATAAGTGGTCGATATTCCCTCAGCTTAACTTGACTTATACTCCCGATTATAGCCATATAATTCAGTTGAATATTTCATCGGACAAGGTTTATCCGTCATATTGGGAGATGCAAAACAATGTGAGCCAATTAAACAGTTATGCCGAAATACAAGGCAATCCGTCACTGAGACCTTATGATGACTACTCAGGGCAATTGTCATATATTTTCAAAAATAAATATATCCTCACTTTTTATGTGAATTATAGCGATGATTATGCTGTGCAACTGCCATATCAAGCGACCGATAAGCTTGCGCTGATATTTAAAACACAAAATATGGATTATCGTAGCGTTTTGGGTGCGAATATATATTTACCATTTAATATAGGCTCATTTATGAAATCATCAATAACGATTAACACCTTTAACGACCGCCAAAAAGCCGATACATTTCACGATATCAGTTTCGATAATAGCAAATGGGTGTTTTACTCAAAAATTGACAATACATTTGCCATTTCAACTCGCCCCAACATAAAAGCCGAGTTATCAGTTGCCTATACAACACCTAATATCCAAGGACCTGCGACAATATCATCGTTATGGCAACTAAACATTGGTGCCAAATGGGTATTTCTTGGTGGAAATGCCGATCTTTCGGTGAAGTGCAATGATGTTTTCAACAGTTGGGTACCCAATATTAAAATGAAGTATTCCCGCCAAGATTTACAAATGAATATGTTTCCCGATTCTCGCCGTTTTGTGACATCATTTAGCTATCGTTTCAATGGCTTTAAACCCAAAAACAATAGCATTGACACCTCGCGTTTCGGCACAAAATAAACCCGCAAAAACTAATCTTCTTTGAAGAGCTTGTTTTGGGAATCGAGATTGAAGTAGTGTGAGAGTAGGGCGATAAAACGAGAAATCTGAGTTAATGCCGATTGTGTGACTTTGGTTATTTCTTTTCCTTGTAGTCTAAGTAATAACGTCCCGTAAAGAGCTGTGAAACATGTTTCTAATTCGCCCTGTTTGTTTTCTCCGGCTTTGGCTCGAAGTTCCACAATGAAAGGCAACGTTTTGTAATACTCGGCACTATATTCGGTAAATCGGGGCTCTTTCAACACCGCATCGTGAAGTTGCGCAAGTTGGATAATGGTATTTTTGTTGAGTTGCAAATGTCCTTTCTCTGAAATATTTTCGCGTCGCATCATGTCGATTAGTGACTCATACCACTCAATCATTTGCTTCCGTTGCTCCTCGAGTAGCCCAAAACGGTCAATCACATTAGTCGTTATGCGGTCTATGTCTAATCCGTTTGCACGAATCAAATCTTCCACTTGCCACATATATAATAGATACTCGGCGATATTCTCTTTGCGTTTTTGTGAAGCGATAAACATAAGTGTATTATTTGTCAATAAATTTGTGCAAAAATATACAACATAACGTTTAGGAGCAAATAATGTCTTTGCTAAAAAAGTTAAATTTATGATATTTACTTGGCAAAAGTGGCAAAAACATCTAATATTTTGTTTAACTTTGCACTCACAATTTTGCCTTGTGGTGTAATGGTAGCACGTCGGATTCTGGTTCCGCCTGTGAGGGTTCGAATCCTTCCAAGGCAACATTTAAAAACTGGTAACAACTGTATTATATAAAATGGATAAAATTTATTTTTATCCATTTTTATTTTAATATGAAAAATTAAGATTGTCAAGTATTAGTATGCTCCCGGTTGAAGATGCTGTTTGCGGATTGGGAAGTGTGGCAATATTTGCATTTTCATAAGGAATAGAACCAATATTATAAGAGGATGCAAACATAATTTTTAGATGTGTAGCTTTCACTCCAAAGTCGCAATATGTAAGAGGAATTGAAAATGCTGTATAATCGGAAGTGTAGTTAAATAAGTATGAATTGGATGCTATTTCAAATTCATTATTATTAGATTTGTTTAATAGCGATATTATGACAATGCCTTTATCGGTAGGATTAGATGCGCAAGGCGTATATTTGAAATATCCGTTTAATGCAGATGGACGAGATGCAAATGGAATACCTTCGATGTATTGCTCTGTATTTGTTGTTGGGTCATAATTATATTTACCTAAGAATAGTTTCCCGGCTGCACGATTTGATATATTGGGTATGTTTTTATTATAATTTATATGTTCTGAATATAGGTCTTGAGCATAATCTTTTATCTTTTCGCCATTTGTATCCCATGCAACGCTGACGAGTTTCATCGCTTTAGTTCCATTTATTGCGTCCTTAATCATAAATGTTGATGGTTGCATATACCAAGAATTTTGGTTTTTAGCAATTTCGCAGAATGTTTTTTTATTGACTGTTGCCCAATCTTCTTTTGGTGTGTATATTGATACATTTGTTTGATTTTGTTGATTGTAAATGGGTAGATGTGTTTGAGAATACCATCCCCCGCTGGGTATTGTTTTATTAATGGATTCTTTAACCGATTCAAAACTTCCATCAGGAATAGGGATGTTTGTTTCGGTAGTGATTTTTACTACATTTGAATATGTAGCATTAGAATTGTTTTTCATGAGAGTCGCTTTAAATGAGTATGATGTTGATGGTTTTAATCCTGATACATAAATAATGCCTTTTTTCAAATCGCGTCCTACAACCTTCGCATCATAATCATTTGCAAATATATGCAAATTCTGTGTAATGAAATTAGTCATTTCATTATTGTCGGTAATTACTTTTATTGCTGCACTGCTTGCAAATGCATCGACGTCAATTTTAAAATTAGGAGAAATTCGTGATATGGTAGTTGAAGCTTTGAATGAGTTATTATAATATATTTTGGCATTTGAATCATTCATGCCATGAGGAATAGAAAATGTTATTAAAGTTGAGTCGTTTTTGTCGCAAATTGATTTGATGGTTGACTTATGCAAAATCCCATTGTCGTCAGTAGCGGAGATTGTTAATAAATTGGGATTGATTTGATGCGAAGATGTTATGGCTAATGTTGCAAGGTTGTCGCCAATTATAGATTGTGGAGTGTTTACGATATTGATATTTATAGGTGTAGTTGAAACGATAAGACTTATTGGGTTGGTTGTTTTAAAAAAATAATCTTTGGCAATTATAGTGAACGAATTTAGATTATTATCTGTCGCTTTTAGTCGGGATAATAAATTAGTGAAGTCGATAGACGCGCAATTTTTATTATCCCAAAAACCAGTGATAGTTAATCCCATTGAAGTAATAATAGATAATTGCTCAGGAGTGATTTCTCCCAGCTTTATTTCATGTGGAAACCCGGCATCAATAAGAGAAGGTGAATTGGTGGTAATAGTTATTTCGCTTATGCCAATTTTAGAATTGACAATTGTTTCAATTCTCTCAGGCAAATTTTCTCCCTCAATAATATTTATAATATCCTTATCCGAAAATCCGATGGTGGTAATTTCAGGTGTTGGGGAGTTTAAAATTTCATCAGTTAAGGTAATGGTTGTGTTTTCAATAGCAAGTAAAGTGTCGTATTTCACAATTAAAACATATTCGCCAAGACTATTGTAATCAACATCAATAGTTATAAAATAGTGGTGCCGTGGTTTGGTGTTGATTGTTATAGGTTGCAAAGTTGCATTTGCCCCATTATTACTTTCAAAAGATACTGCTATAGATGTCTCACCCGGTTTTAAATATAATGGTCTGGTTTCATCTTTGAGATGTGTTAAGTATGAACTACCGGGGGTGTGCAATATCGAGCAATAATCAGAAAACGCATTTCTAAATGCACTGGAATAAGAAATGGAAATCATAGTGTTAGCTAATGAGCATGGAATAGTTACATTATTCGCGCTCGCTTCTGCTATTTCAATGCTGGTGCTTCCACAATAATATGGCTTATCAAACCCTTCATCATTAATATCTCCATAAAAAGCAGTTATTAAATAAGAACCGGTTTGCAATGTTTCTTTTTTAGGGAGATCTAATGGTGTTTTCCAAAGATGATTGAAAGAACCATCAATGTTAGATATTGAAATATTAAAATATCTAAAAGACGGCTTTTTTGTTGAGTCTGGCGATGTGCTAAAATTAGATGATATTATATCATAATCTATATTAATATCTATTGTCGTACTTCCACACCCTGTGATAGAGTGAGTGTCTTCGGTAGAGCAAGAGGAATTTAATAATATTATAATACTACATATAAGTATTACCTCAATAAATAGATTGCTTTTAGTTATATGCATAAAATATAATGGTTGATTTCTGATGATTTTAATCAATAATATTTAAATGTAAAGATAATTTATTTTGTTGGAATAGATTGCAGATTAAACAAGCAAGTGCGAAATTAATTAAAATGATTGAAGAATGCACATTTTGAAATATTAAAATTTAATTTTGAAGTGCAATTCACATTTTGACACAGCCTCATCAACCCTTATAACTTTGAAACATTGATGATAATATAGATATCATATTCAACGTAACAGACCATTTCAACTCGTCCATTAGTCAATGCCATTTATGATGTCATATAGGTTCTCGAACTTATCTACTACTCCGTATTTTACGGTCGAAGTCGAAAGTTTGTTGAATAGCTTCTTAGCACATTCGGTTTTGGCCTTTTCTACACCACGAAGTTCCATACCGTCAAGTGAACCTTTAGTTTCTGCGACGAAGAAAATATGTCGCACTACGCCCTCATTGAAAACAATCGCCCAGTCGGGAGCATAGTCGCCAACAGGAGTAGGGATTTTCAACTTACGAGGTAACTTCGCATAGATGTGTACTTCGGTTGCGCTTTCAAGAGCTTTGGCAAAATCACGCTCACCGTCGCTATCGTAGGCAACATACGGAGTAATATGTTTTTGTGCTTCAACAACCTTGTTGATATTCAATTTGCGTTCCGGCACAAAGATATTACTATCATATTGCGATTTAGTACGATTATAGGTGATATGATCTACAATCATAGTAGCCTTTTGCTCACGAATGATTTTGACCAAATTGCGGATAAATTCTTCGGGGTTATTCTTGAATAGCATTGCTTTCATTCCCATACCTTGAAGAATTTTTACAACTGACCGGCGAGTGAGTTTTGCACCACGAGCCACATCACCTACGAGGTCATATGCTACTGTCGAAGTACACACATCTGTAAGTTCACGAGTAGTAGATTTTGTATTACCAAATGTAACAGCATCTTGTTGGTCGCCAACAACCTTTACATATTGTAGTTTTGTAACCGTCAAATCGGTTAATGTCTTGTTGATTACTTTTTCAATAAGTTCTTCGCTATCATAATGTACTGTATATACATACTTATGATTGATTTCGTTCCAAATCTTTTGGAACCGGTCGTCTTTGAAGTTATCGTTAAGTTCGTTGCCGTCGGTTGTGTTCGGAGCTTCTTCCACCATATCTTCAAGCACTTTCGGGTCGAAGATTGATTGGATAAGAGTGTTTATGCTCTCTGCGATAGGAGCTAATTTAGCTCCCATTGGAGCAAGTGATTTTGCTGCATTGTCGCTATGATATTTTTCGGTAAGGAAGCCTTTATCGTTGATATACTCGTTATCTTCAAGATATACGATAATACGACTTGCTTCTGTCGGAGTGATTTCGTGCAATACTCCCTCGATATCTTTGACTTTCTTACCTGAGAAGAATTCAGACGTAGCCATAACGGCACGTTCACGCAATGCTTCGCGAGTTTCACGCTGCAATGCAGTAGTGAAATCGGCATAACTTTCGTTTGCAATAACCGTAAGCACATTGATGTTATGCACATCATCGCCGAGCGTTTCTTTATCTTGGCGAATACCCTCATTATTAACGCAGATACGAAGACCACGACCTACCTCTTGGCGTTTAGCAGTGGTAGAATTAGAGTGACGAAGTGTACAAATTTGGAACACATTAGGATTATCCCACCCCTCACGCAAAGCAGAGTGCGAGAAGATGAAGCGAGTCGGTTCATCAAAACTCAAAAGTCGTTCCTTATTCTTTAAAATAAGTTCGTATGCCGAAATATCATCAGAGATATCGCTACGGCGACCTACCGAGCTATTTATCATCTTTCCTTTCTTGTCAATCGAAAAATATCCTTTGTGCGTTTCGTATGGAGCAAAACGACGGAGATACATATCGTAAGGGGTATCGAAAATTGTAATATAGTCATTAATGATACGGCTATATTCTTCCTCAAATATTTGTTGGAACTTACCTTTTATTTCGTTACCATCTTCGTCGTAGCGACGATAATTTGCCACTTCGTCAATAAAGAATAGCGACAAGCATTTTATGCCACGATTGAAAAGCTCCTTTTCTTTCTCGAAGTGAGCAATGATAGTTTCTCGGATTTGCACTTGTTGCATCGCTTCCTCGTTACTATCGCCAATAACTTGACCACAATAAACGGTTACTCCGTTTAAGAATGTAACATATCCTTTGCCATGTGGATTTATTTCCGAGATAGTAAAACCGTCATATTCAGCAAGTCCTGATTCGGCTTGCAAATCATCTCCGACACTGAATTTCTTCACTTCACGACGAATAGCACCCGAAGCATTTTTACATTCAAGTTCAATGCGGGCCATTGGTGGGTGTTTGGGCGATAGAATGATGCTATCCACATAAAGATAGCTACTTGTGCCACGCAAGTTCTTTACTTCAAAACCACGCACTTGAATACGCTTAACAAGTTTTTCCTTGAAAGCGTCGTATGCGTCAAGTGCATAGATTGTATCATGTTTTGTTTTGTGAGTTGCTGAGTAGTTAAGAACAAACAACGGATTGAAACGCTTGATACCCGCTTGTGTAGCGTCACCCTCCATTTTCTGAGGTTCGTCCATAATGATAATTGGGTGATTGGCTGCAATCACATCAATAGGTTTGCGACTTTGGAACTCGTCACGCACCGAATCGATAATTTTACTGACTTTGGTATTTTTACCTTCTTTCAGGTCTCCGGCAAAGGCTTGCGTATTTATTATCATCACCGATATATCACTATTTTGTGAATAGGTATCGAGTGCGTTAAGGTTTGAACTATTATAAATAAACCAACGAGCCTTTTTGTTATAATGTTCCATAAAGTGGTCTTTGAGCATTGAGAAACTCTTTGCCACCCCCTCACGAATAGCAATGCTTGGCACTACGATGATAAACTTACTCCAACCATACTGCTTGTTAAGTTCAAACATAGTCTTGATATAGACGTAAGTTTTACCTGTACCTGTTTCCATTTCTATATCTAGATTCACTTTACCAAGTCCTTTGGCAAGAGAACTGCTTGGAGCAATAAGGTTTCGGCTCTGAATTTTGCGAATATTTTCAAGAATTTGAGCCGAAGTAAGTTCTACATCTGCATTTCTATAGGCATCATCATCGCCCACAAAATGCATTACGCCACTACGCTTACCCAAGTCAAGACGATACTTTGACGGAGCGTGCGACGGCTGACCTGAAAACACCTCGATAGTATTTTCAACTGCGTCAGTTTGGTACTGCTGAATCTTAAACTTAAATTTCATATTTCTCAATTCATTCAGCACCACTTATTTAAAAGGTTTAGATATAATGTCCGTAGGTTGATAGCACCAAAACTTCCACTACATCATCATAGATGCGATATACCAATCGATGTTCTTTGTTGATACGCCTTGACCATGTTTCTTCGGCGTAATGTTTCAATTGTTCTATTTTACCGGTTCCTGTGCGAGGATGAATCTGCAACTCGTCCAACAATTTTTTCAACTTCTTAATTGCTTGGGGAGCATTCTTTTGCAATAGTCGCAAATCATTTTGTGCATCTTCGGTAAAAACTAATCGGTACATAACATTCGATCAATAAAGTCGTTGGTACTTTCTCCTTCTTTTTGATAGATAACTTTCCCCTCTTTTACTTGATTAATAGAGTGATCTAATTTTTCATAAAACTCTTGTTCACTCATCACCATATCACTCTCTTTTACAGGGGTAAGTCGGAAACTACCACAACTTCTTGATTTCAAGATTACATCTATTCCTTTTGTCACCATATCCAAATAACGGCCGGTATTTGCTCGGAATTCTCTACTGCTTATTATTACCATATTAATTGAGTTTTATTTATTATAACGCAAATATAGCACTTCTTTTGATATTTGGTAACCAAAGTGGTACACATTTATTATTTTTTTACTTTATATCCAATTTATTCTATATTATTCGACAGACTGTATCGGGTGAATAATGACGGAAGATTTGCTCGAAGTTGTCTATCACATTGTCGTTTGCTGCCGAAGCATCACGCATAACGAAATAGATAGGCTGCAACTTGGCAATCTCAGTAATGGTTGATTCGTTCAGATCACGGTCAAAGCAAGCCACAAGGTAGTTGTCATCTACAAAATGAACATTCTTTCCTGCAATCTGCTTGCTCTCAATCTTTGCCGACAATTCTATTCCGAGGTCAAGCATTACCTGGAAGAGCAAATCCTCATTGGTACGGTCTGCCTTTACATTTTCAGTGAAAAGTGAACCGATAGAGAAATCTTGTGGAGTGTAATAAACATCTTCCATATTTGAGGAGTCGAGTTTCAATACTCTAAATCCAACATCCAATTTAATTCCTAATTCCTCTTTTATTTTACGCCCTGCTCGGCGAATGCGTTCTTTGCCTATCTCGCAGATATTCTTATACCCTGCCTTGTAAGCTTCGCTCTTTTCATCAGTCTTTTCTGGTAGCTGTACCATAATGAATTTACGATTACCGCCATCTTCTGCATTGAGTTTCATAACGGCATGGGCGGTTGTTGCTGAGCCTGAGAAGAAGTCTAAAATAATATCTTCGCTATTGTTTGATGTATATAGTTGAATAACCTGTTTCATAAGTTTCACTGGCTTTGAATAGTCAAATACTTTCTCGCCATCAAACAGCTCTCTAAGTTCACGCATAGAGTCTTGCGTATGTCCAACATCTGTATATTTCCATATTGTCATTGGAGTAAGTCCTTGCTTTACCTCAGATAGAAATCTTTTAGGAGCCGGTACATTGTCACCATTTTCACCAAACCAGATTCTGTTATCTGCAACCATTTCCTCAAAACGTTCTTTTGTGTATAGCCAACAACGACCTTTAGGCGGCAGACAGATTCTTCCACTTGGAGTAACAATTTCATATACTTTACTTTCCACAACAGGTCCAACAGAGAGATTGTCTGTACGCCACAAACCACGAGGATCATTGTCAGGATTTGAGTACTTCGCATTTGTTGAGTCAGGTCTTGGCAGACCATTACATATGGCTGAATCTATATACTTAGCATAACACAATATATAGTCGTGGCTCTTTGAGAAATGCTTTACCATATTTATAGGAGCATAAGAACGTTCCCATACAACTTGTGCAATAAAGTTACTACTACCATAGATTTCATCGCATGTTTTTCTTAGATTTTCAACTTCATAATCGTCAATAGAGATAAAGATAACTCCATCATCAGCGAGTAGGTCTTTTGCGACTTTAAGGCGAGGATAAATCATATTGAGCCAATCGGTATGGAAACGGCCGTTTGCAGCGGTATTTCGTTCAAAATTTGACAAAGTTTGATTTCCGTCTTCATCCCAGAAACCATTTCTTTCTTCTTCTATATTTTTATTAACATCAAACTCGTCATAGTACACAAAGTCATTACCCGTGTTGTAAGGTGGGTCAATATAAATCATCTTCACCTTACCCAAATAGTTCTCACGCAACAGTTTGAGCACCTCAAGGTTGTCGCCCTCAATGTAAAGGTTCTGTGTATTGTCAAAATCCACACTCTCCTCACGGCACGGACGCAGCGTCTTATTCGTTGGGGCATTAGCCAAGCGGATAGCAGCACGCTTATCGGGCCAAGTAAATTGATAACGCTCCTCGGCGCCCTCGACTACCTCGCACGCCAACTCCTGACGCAACTTATCGAAGTCGATGGCCAATTCAGGCTTACCGTCTTTTCCCAATCGTTCCGTTACGCAGTTAGGAAACAGTTGTGCTATCTTTTGAATGTTAGAGCCGATAACATCAAGGCTCCGCATCTTTAATTTATCCATATTAGTAATATATATATTCTTATAAATAATGTAATGTGATGCTTTATTTTTTATTATCTTGTTTGTATCATTAACTTTACCTTTATTAATTGCTTTAATTGCTATCTGCTTATTGCTAATTGGCTGGGTTGCAACTATGTGCAACAATAAATTAGGATTTAACGGGAAATAGATGTCATCGAAGTATTTTATTGCATCGCAATATGTAACAGGCATATCTTGTCTCTCCATAATTACCACAGGATTGTCCGAGGTATAAAATTCACTATTGTCGGTATACCATAATTCCCAATGAGCATTTATTAATCCATCAACAATTTCATCGACCTCAAATACGTCACATAATCGTCGCTTATGATATTCACGTTTATCACTATAAAAACCGAACTCTTCTGTATCAATTCCTAATTTGTCTAATAAAATGCCTATTTGATATAAATAGGCTTGAGATTCATTATGATATTTAATGTTTCTATATTTTGGTGTGCGCATATATTGCAATACAATTTGCTTAGTTACAGACTTTTTCTTATCTTTATTAAACATTAGAATATTATCTGTTTTGCCAATTTTATCAAAGTCATTAAGTAATCGACCTAATTTATCCTCAATACCTTGTGAGAAAAATTTAGTTTCAAGGAAATAATGGTTATCGTTTTGCTCTAAAAAATATAGATATTCTATTTGACAAAAGTTTTCGATAGCTTTTGACAAAAGTTTTTGAGTATCCTTGTCAAAATACTTAACTGTTTTTTTGTCAGTTGAAAATCTCCTCTGGTAGCATTGAGGCACATAATGATGTTTAACAGGATTATTCATATTTGACTTTTTATTTTTTTAATCTGTTCAAAATACTCTCTTTTGCGACGAGGTTGTTTCTCGTTTGCCATTTTGCGTTCAAGTGTGGCTATCTGAGCAAGCAACTTTGCTCGTTGGTCGTCGGCAGAAATTTGTTCAGCAACTGATTTGCTTTGTTCCACATGTATATCTCCAATAGAGATTACAATGTTGTCCCACACGGAATCCAAGGTTAGACCTTGAAGAATTAGGAATGAGGAGTTAGGTGTTAGGTGTTTCCAATCGGAAGTAATGAGTTTTGTGTGCGATATAGCGAACTGCACTTGTTCCTCGAAGTGCAGAGCAATGACCATTTTTTGAGGGATAAGACGCGACAATAAGGCTATGTTTTTTGCGTCATATTCCTTTCGTTTGAGTTGCACGGCAAGCACATAAAACTCCTTGATATTTTCTCCCTGAGCAACAGCCGGAACGGTAGAGGGAGAAACGACAGCCACAATATCTATACGTGCAATGTCTGCATCGAAACTCTCGCGTTGCGAGGGCTTCAACTCAAACTTCGCATAGATTGCCTTCTTGGGCAACTGCTTCCGAACTTCTGTTGTCTGTGGTAGACCGTACATGGTTATTGTAACTTTGTTGGTTGATTTTCCTTTACTGTTACATTCAAGTTTATCGGCTGCTTGTCAGAGGCATCAGTAACCCTTATGTTGAGGGTATCGGGGATTATATCAGGGAACTTATCTATAGAGATAGATTTTTGTTCCTTGATGGCAGAAATTACTTGCTCTAAACGTTCTTTATCTGATTTTTCAGAGATACATTTACTTATGAAAGGAGAAGCTATACCAATAAGAATAGATACAACAATTGCAGCAACACTAATACGGGTAGTGCAACTATGCCTACGTTGTTCAACAGTCTTAAAATCTTTTGCAAAATCAATAAGACTATTTGTAACATAATAATAGCTGTTAAGCATGTTCCACAAATCGTAACTATAGTAGTTCATCAATGTGGTTTCAACATAACGTGTTTTATTTGAAATATGGTTCATTTTAGGAAGACCGCAATCTGTTTTTTTCTCTCCTATAATGTTATCTGCATAGAATTCTTTTGCTATCAAATAATCCTTCTTTATAAGTAAGTCGATAATATTTATTGCTTCAAGAATCTTAGATGACGATGTGTTATTATAATCATAAGAAATTTCAAGGGCATGTCTATAAAAATCACCTTCTTTATCAGACGGCTTAATGTATTCAATTGGATAAAGTTTTAGCAGGACTTCGCCCAATTTAATACTTTGCCCATTTGATTGCCATTCAATGAGTTTTTTTATAACTTTTTGCTCTTCCTCTGTAATACTTCTCATACTCCTATTTTATAACCAAAAAACATATCAATTCAAAATCATCAAGCCCCTTAATCTCCTCAGTAAAGAGTGAGCCTGTGGCACCACCAAGGAAAGAATCGATGTCGCTTTCTTCCTTTGTCGTGATGATGGAAGCGATAGCATCGCCAAGCAAGTCGGAATAATGACACATATTCTTTCCGTCGCGAGTTATGCGATTGAACTCCTTGCATAGTTCTTTATCGTGCGATGATTTTCCTTTACAAAGGAAACGTAAACGGTCAAGCAATTCCTTTGGCGAAAGGTGATTAACCACCACTTCGCTATCATCGGAGATATAGACCATATAGAATGGGTGAAGTCGATTCTTACGGTCGATGTTCACATTGTTATTTCGGTTCTTCAACACATAGACCACACCGGGAGGGCAGTCTGGAGAAGCCGGAACAACAGCATGCAGACCGAAAGGAGTATGCTCGATATTGGGGTTATCCTGCATATAAGCGAGCAAGTCAAGTCGGAACTCATTAAGTCCCAAATCCATTATCGAGATACCTGTGTTCATTTCCTCAATATCCACCACTTCCTCTTGCAAGCGTTTGAGTTGAGATCGACGATATTCAAGGTCGCCTTTTTCTTCGGGAGATATAGGGTTGTCATCGCCTGTTGACGTCATAACCGATACTTTCATACGAGCCTCGACACGCCCTTTGAGGTCGATATATTCGTCGAGGTCCATATCCGGCCAATAGTTTACGAGCTGGATAACCTCGTTGCGTGAGCCGATACGGTCGATACGCCCGAAGCGTTGGATAATACGCACCGGATTCCAATGAATATCGTAGTTGATAAGGAAGTCGCAGTCTTGCAAGTTTTGTCCCTCACTGATACAATCGGTAGCGATAAGCACATCAATCTCTTCGCTCACATTAGGCAATAAAGCATCTTTCTCTTTTGATACTGGAGAGAAGAGAGTGAGCAGAGTATTGAAGTCGAGTTTTTGACGATTGCGAAGTCGCACCGTACTTTTCGCATCGGAACTACCTGTAATAAGAGCCGTGTGGAGATTGCATTTCTCCTTAATGCGGTCGGCAAGGTTTTCGTAAAGATATTCGGCTGTGTCGGAGAACGCTGTGAATATGATTACTTTTTTGTTATCGCCGTTTATAGGATTTGCAAACTTATGACGCAAGTCTTCTATAAGTTGCAAGAGTTTGCTATCATGTTCGGGAGTTATATCAGCGAGCATAAGGAGTAGCAAACGGAGAGTTTCGATATCCTTGTCAAGATATTTCTTCCAAGCGATATAGTCCATATCTTCGAGGGCAATTTGTGTTTTCTTGCCACCGATGAAAATATCTTCTTGCTCGTCAAGATCAAGCCCCTCGAAGTCGTGTTCATCAACATAGATATTGCCACCGTTACGGCTCATAGAGTCGATTTTGGCAACAGTAGCCGAAATGAAGCCGAGAATGCGATTTAGCGACAAACGGAAAGAGTTTACCGAACTTTCAAGTCGTTTGAGCAGATTGATACTCATCAATTTGCGAATACCACGCTCACGACCTTTCATTGTAAGGTTGGAGTAATCTTCTTCGCTTGTGATGTTTACATACTTTTCAAGTCGGCTCGGCAGAATGAAGTCTGACGGAGTATAGATAACGAGATTAAGTTCTCGTAATTGGGTATAAATCTCGTTATAGTTGATAGCCGTATTCAAGTCGGTCAAATGTGGGCGACGAGAGATAGGCGTTAGCCGTGTCGGAAACTTACCGATGTCGGCAGTGTCGTAATATTGTTCGATATGTTTACGACTTCGGGCAATGGTAACACTGTCAAGCACCTCGAAGAAGTCGAAACTTAGGCGTTCAAGCAATCGCTTTGTAGTGCGTTCTTCGGGTGGAAGTTTTGACCATATATTATATTCACGCTGAGCTTGACGGAAGATGTCGTCGATACTGCTTTTAGTGTTAAGCAGTTCGTCAATCTTGTCGCTTTCGCCCTCGTAGGCAAGAGCAATTTGATTTTTAAGGTCATTGAAACGGTTGTTTACAGGAGTAGCCGAGAGCATAAGCACTTTGGTCTTTACCCCTTTGCGAATCACCTTATTCATCAACTGCAAGTAGCGATTTTCACGAGGATTTTCATCGTTTTCGTCGGTGCTGACCTTACCACCATTACGGAAGTTGTGGCTTTCATCGATAACCACAAGGTCGTAATTGCTCCAATTTATGTGAGAAAGGTCAAGCCCATTAGAGAAACCACCGGTTCGTGAAAGGTCGGTGTGGAAGAACACATCATAACGCAAGCGGTCGCCGGCGATAGGATTGTTCAGATAATTGCTCTTGTAGGTAATCCAGTTATCATTAAGTTTCTTGGGACAAAGCACAAGAACTGTTTTATTCCGGTTTTCGTAATACTTGATAACTGAAAGGGCTGTGAAAGTCTTACCTAAGCCGATGCTATCGGCAAGAATACAGCCGTTGTATTTCTCCAACTTGTTGATGATAGCAAGGCAAGCGTCCTTTTGGAAGTTGAAAAGTTTGTTCCAAATGATGCTATTCTTGAAGCCTGTTGCCTCATTAGGGAGAACATCTTCCGAAATATCTTCAAGAAATTCGTTGAAGATGTTATATAGCGTAACGAAATAAAGGAAATCGGGAGCGTTTTCCTTGTATGCGTTAGTGATATTGTCAAGGACTTCTTCGGTGACGACTTGCATTCGTGCGTTGTCGTTCCAAAGTTGTTCGAATAGCGTTAGAAAATGTTGTGAAAGTGGAGCTTCGGTCTTTTGAACAATGCTATAAGCATTATTACCACGTTCGCAACCCAAATCAACGGTAGTAAAGCCGTTAATCGGCATATAGTTGGTATCATCAACATTGATGAAGCCCATCATATTTTCGTTGGTGCAATTGGATTTGAAACAAACTTTTTGTTTAATCCACTCGGCACACTCCTTAGCAATAGCCCTTTGCGAGAGTTCATTACGGAGTTTTACTTCAAATTCCGAACCGTAAAGATTTCGTTCACGATTGAGACGAGGAATGTAAAACTCACGCTTTTGTTTGCTTGCTTTTTCAGTTACGAATGTAGGAGAAGTGAAAATAAAACGCAACTCTTCGATGTCTTTCAGTTGCTCTTTCAATTATTGAAAAGCATAAATTGAAAAACAGGAAGCAGCAATAGATATTTTACTGCCTGATTTAATCTCGGCAATAAGGTCATCTTTCAGCGTTTTATTCAGATTATCAATTAACTCCATACACCAGACGGCGAGCATGCAATTCCCACATTGGCTCCCTTGATGTGGAGATACAAAAAAAGCGTGAGAGCCGTACTTGTTACTCGTCCCACGACTTGAGGCTCTGGACTGCCCGTTAGAGTAGAACGAGCAACGCAGAAGCCTCACGCATAAATATGAATATATAACACATAACGGCACCATTGTGTCGCAAAGTGAAAGATATACATATCCACAAGGCATCTACCGTTGCTTCATTCTTGACTCTAACATGAAATTGTCCAGATTCCAAGTCGTCAAGAAAGAGCGTAAGTAAACGCTTTCTATATTATGTCTGCACCCACCCACATAACCCATATCGGGCTTCTGCAAGCGATATGCAACGCAAAATTAATTATTTTTTGATTAAATACCATTTATTTCAATCTAAAATCCTAAATAATATTATCTCAAACGTATTAAAGGGAATCTATAGAAGTTCCCTAAATACATAAATAAACAGCCATATATGTAACCACTTACTTACATTATGTAACATAATATTATTCATTTATTTACTTTTTGTTAGTTATTTTTGGCATTTTGTTTGCAATTTGGCTATTTTTAGTTACCTTTGCATTTCAAACTACACATTTTTACATATATAGTGGAAAAGAAACGACAAAATAGTGCGATTTTGCTAATGCATTGCCCCGACCAACCGGGTATTATCGCCGTAATTACTGAATTTATCAACACCAATGGCGGTAACATTCTATACCTCGACCAATATGTTGACAAAGAGAATGGTGTATTTTATATGAGAGTAGAGTGGGATCTTGAAAACTTTGCTATTCCAGCCGGCAAAATCGAAGAATATTTCAATACACTCTATGCTAACCGCTACAACGTAACTTATCGATTAACGTTCACAGACCGTCCTCGACGTATGGCTCTTTTCGTATCAAAGATGTCACATTGTCTATATGACATTCTCGCACGCTATGTGGCAGGGGAGTGGGATGTGGAAATACCTGTAATCATAAGCAATCATCCCGATCTCAAATCGGTGGCTGACCAATTCAACATTCCCTACGAAGTTATTCCGGTTACACGCCAAAACAAAGAAGAGATGGAAGCCCTTGAATTTGAGATTCTCGACCGCTACCAAATCGATTTTATTGTATTGGCTCGCTATATGCAGGTTTTATCAGAAAACTTTATCAACCGTTACCCAAATCGCATCATCAACATTCATCACTCATTTCTTCCGGCATTCGTGGGCGCAAAACCCTACCATGCCGCGTATGACCGTGGAGTGAAGCTAATTGGTGCGACAAGCCATTATGTAACCACCGAGCTTGATGCCGGACCGATTATCGAACAAGATATTGTTCGCATCACTCACAAAGACACCGTCAACGATTTGGTGAAAAAAGGTCGCGACTTGGAAAAGATCGTGCTTTCACGCGCAGTAGAGAAACATATACAACGTAAAATCCTAACTTACAACAATAAAACCGTTGTGTTTAGTTAATTTATTATCTACAATGAATATTGCGATAATAAAATATAATGCAGGAAACAACTTTTCGGTAGAGTGTGCTCTCAGACGGCTCGGTTATGAAGCTATTGTAACTGACGATCCCAACGAGATACGCCAAGCCGACAAGGTGATTTTTCCCGGAGTGGGGGAGGCTCGTAGCGCAATGGAATACCTATGCAGCCATGGGTTGGATAAAGTTATCAAAAGCCTCACACAACCGGTATTAGGAATCTGCATCGGTCAACAACTAATGTGCAGATACTCTGAAGAGGGCGATGTTGATTGCCTCGGCATTTTTGATGTTGATGTGAAACGTTTCGACGCATCACAAAGCGAACTAAAAATTCCTCACATGGGGTGGAACACAATCACTCTCGCCAAAGAGGATTTTATACCGGTAAATCTTAATGGCAAATATGTATATTATGTACATAGCTATTATGTGCCGGTTAACGATGCAACAATTGCTACAACCGACTATATCACGCCATATAGTGCAGCACTCCACAAAGACAACTTTTATGCCACACAATTCCACCCCGAAAAAAGTGGAGATATTGGCGAACAGATATTAAAAAGTTTCATCGAATTATGATAGATATTATCCCGGCTATAGATGTAATTGATGGTAAATGCGTACGCCTCACAAAAGGTGATTACGACAAAAAAACCATATATGCCGACAATCCTCTCGATGTGGCTCGTATGATGGAAGATGCCGGATGTAAACGATTGCATCTTGTGGATCTTGATGGGGCAAAATCAAACCACATTGTTAATTATCAGGTTCTTGAACGTATTGCAACAGGTACTAATCTCGTTGTAGATTTTGGTGGGGGATTAAAAAGCGATGACGATCTTAGAATTGCTTTTGAAAATGGAGCTTCAATGATTACCGGTGGAAGTATTGCTGTAAAAAATCCTGAAATATTTCATGGTTGGATTAATCAATATGGAAGCGAAAAAATAATCCTCGGAGCCGACACTCGCAATGGGAAGATTTCGACATCGGGTTGGATTGACGACAGCGACCACGACATCATTCCATTTGTGAAAGGGTATATGGAAAAAGGTATCAACAAAGTCATTTCAACCGACATTAATGTTGACGGAATGCTCAGTGGTCCGTCAATCGACCTATACAAAGAGATGCTTGCCCAAATGCCAAGTCTGTATCTCATAGCAAGTGGTGGTGTGAGTGCCATGCACGATATTGAAGCCCTTGAAGCTGCCGGTATTCCGGCTGTGATTGTGGGAAAAGCAATATATGAAAATCGCATCACTCTCAGAGAATTAGAACAATTTAATTTATCACAACAATAACAACCGATAATGCTTGCAAAACGTATTATACCATGCCTTGACGTGAAAGATGGCAAAACTGTAAAGGGGGTAAACTTTGTGAACTTTCGTGATGCCGGCGATCCTGTTGCTCTTGGCAAGAAATATAGCGATGATGGTGCCGACGAGCTTGTGTATCTCGATATCACTGCATCTCACGAGGGTCGCAAAACGTTTATTGACCTTGTGCGTCGCGTTGCAGAAAATGTGAGCATACCGTTTACTGTTGGAGGAGGCATCAATCAAGTTGAAGATGTTGAGAAACTTCTTAATGCCGGAGCCGATAAAATTTCAATTAATTCAGCAGCTCTACGCACCCCGAACCTTATTGATGGCATTGCACGCCGGTTTGGTAATCAAGTGTGTGTCACTGCCATTGACGCTCGCCTTGAAGGAGACGAATGGGTGTGCTATATAAATGGCGGTCGCGTGTCAACCGGTCGCAAACTTATAGAATGGGCACACGAAGCTCAAGAACGTGGTGCCGGCGAAATTTTGTTTACAAGCATGGATCACGATGGGGTGAAAACCGGATTTGCCAACGACGCATTAGCAATACTTCATGACACACTGAGCATTCCTATAATTGCTTCGGGTGGAGCAGGGGACTATCCTCACTTTTATGATGTATTTACACAAGGGAAAGCTGATGCCGCACTTGCAGCAAGCATTTTTCACTTCAATGAGATACCAATTAATGAATTAAAAGAGTATCTTTGCAAACGAAATATAAACGTAAGAATATAAACGCAACAACATATCGATTATGAGTATTGATTTCAGCAAAATGCAAGGACTTGTTCCTGCCATTATACAAGACGCTCGCACAAAAAATGTGTTGATGCTTGGATTCATGAATGAAGAAGCATACAAAAAAACCATAGAAATAGGTAAAGTGACATTTTTCAGTCGCACAAAAAATCGTCTTTGGACTAAAGGTGAGGAGAGTGGTAATTTCCTCAACGTTGTTTCTATTCAAGAAGATTGCGATCACGACACATTATTGATTAAGGTAAAACCTGTCGGACCGGTGTGCCATACAGGCACCGACACCTGTTGGGGCGAAAAAAATGAGTGGGGAGTGGAGTTTTTCCGCTATCTTCAAGATTTTATCAAACGTCGCTACGATGAAATGCCCGAAGGTTCATATACGACATCGTTATTTAAGAGTGGTATCAATCGTATGGCTCAGAAAGTGGGTGAAGAAGCTGTAGAAACTGTTATTGAAGCAACTAATGGCACCGATGATCGTTTGATATATGAAGCATCTGACATGATATATCACCTCATAGTTTTACTCACATCAAAAGGTTATCGCATTGAAGACCTTGCAGAGGAATTGGTAAAACGCCACAAAGAATAATAGCCCACCAAGTATTACCCCAAAAATCAGCCTGCCATGGGAAACATAGTCAAATATCGAGATGTAGAGATTCTACGCCAAGAACATATAGTTTTAAGGAATATATCATTTGACATTAATGATGGCGAATTTCTATATCTCATAGGAAAAGTAGGTAGCGGCAAAAGCAGTTTGCTAAAATCGATATATTGCGAAATACCTGTCAGCATCGGTTCTGCCCAAGTATTTGATTATGACCTTACTAAAATAAAGCGCAAAGCAATTCCCATGCTTCGCCGAGAGATTGGCATAGTGTTTCAAGATTTTCAGTTGCTTACCGACCGCAACGTGTATGAAAATCTTCGATTTGTGCTTGATGCAACAGGTTGGAAAAAACGTACAGAAATCGACGAACGCATTGAAGAGGTATTGAAGCAAGTAGGTATGCTCAATAAAAGCTATAAGATGCCCCATGAACTGTCGGGTGGGGAGCAGCAACGCATTGTAATTGCTCGTGCATTGCTTAACAAGCCACGCTTAATTCTAGCCGATGAGCCTACCGGGAATTTGGACCCGGAAACAAGTGAGCAAATAGTATATCACTTGCACCAAATATCAGCAAATGGGACAGCTGTTATAATGTCAACACATAATTTATCTCTTGTAAATCAATTTCCTGGTAGAGTCTTAATGTGCGATAACAAGAAGTTGATTATAACCTAAAACAAAAATGTGGTTGATTAAATTTCTGTATTAGGATTATTTATGTAACTTTGCATAATAATTCAATAGATTTTTGAATTTATTTAACGCAAAAACATTAATTGAAATATAGATATTATGAAACCAACATTATTTGTTCTTGCCGCCGGGATGGGAAGTCGTTACGGTGGACTCAAGCAACTTGATGGAGTAGGTCCTAATGGAGAAACCATCATGGATTATTCAATCTATGATGCGATTCAAGCAGGTTTTGGGAAAGTTGTATTTGTAATTAGACATGACTTTGAACAAGAATTTAGAGAAAAAGTATTATCAAAATATGAAGGACATATTGCTACTGAGGTAGTATTCCAATCTATTGATGCACTTCCAGTTGGATACAAATGTCCTGAAGAAAGATTAAAACCGTGGGGAACTAATCATGCTGTGCTAATGGGAAAAGATGTTATAAATGAACCATTTGCTGTCATAAATGCTGATGATTTTTACAGTCGAGATGCTTTTATGGTAATTGCAGAAGAATTAATGAAGCCTCATAAAACAAAAGGTGATTATTGTATGGTTGGATTCAGAGTAGGTAACACTATTACTGAAAATGGCACAGTGTCAAGGGGAGTATGTTCAAATAAAGATGGCTATCTTGCTTCAGTAACAGAACGTGGTTCAATTCAAGCCAATGAAAAAGGTGAAGTTGTCTATCCAGATGATGATGGTAATGAGCATGTTCTTGATCCAACTACTCCGGTATCAATGAACTTTTGGGGGTTTACTCCTGATTATTTTGAGTTTAGCGAAAGAGAGTTTGTCAAATTTCTTGATCAAAAAATAAATGAACCTAAGTCGGAATTTTTTATTCCAACAGTAGTTGATTTACTCATTAAATCGGGAGAAGCAAAAGTTAAGTTATTAGATACACATGCGAAGTGGTTTGGGGTAACTTATGCGGAAGATCGTCCGGGTGTAGTAGCAAAATTAGCTGACCTTCATGCCCAAGGTATTTATCCAGGTAAAATGTTTTAATCATTCAATGAATATATTTTTTGCTCCGTTGCAAGGTTATACCGATGCAGCCTATCAAAGATTTCATAATGAAGTCTATGGAGGTTGCATCGATTGTTATTATACACCATTTTTGAGAGTTGAAAATGGGGCACTTCGCATGAAAGATACTCAAGAAGTAAAGCAACTATATATTAGAAAAATCAATGTAGTGCCACAGATTATCGTAAAAGACATCAACGAATTTAGAGTTTTAGTCGATGCAATTAGGACGGAAGGATATAGAGAAATAGATATAAATATGGGGTGTCCATTTCCTATGCAAGTTAAAAAGGGGAGAGGCGCCGGATTGATATTAAACACCGATAATGTAATTGAAATATTTAATGAGATTTCTGCAAATGTTGACATACAATTCTCATTAAAAATGCGTTTAGGTGTAGATAAAAATAATCAGTGGAAATCACTTTGTGAAGTTTTGAATTCCACTCCGTTAAAGCATATAACATTGCATCCAAGAATTGCAAAACAACAATATAAAGGGAATGTAGATTTCGACTCATTCATAGATTTTTATAACTCTATTAATCATAATATAGTATATAATGGAGATATAACAGACATCTCTCAAGTAGATGATTTGATTACTAATTATCCTAAATTATATGGTATTATGATAGGTAGGGGGTTATTGGCTCGTCCATCAATGGCTATGGAATATAAAAAGAATTTGATATTCACTCATCAACAGCAAATGGAGAAATTATTATTGTTGCACACTAAACTGTTTCACTATTATTCGTCTAAATTAAGTGGTGAATCTCATTTGTTGATAAAGATGAAGACATTTTGGGATTATAGCGAACCATTAATAGGTCGCAAATCTCATAAATTAATAAAAAAAGCATCAACATTGGCTAAATATAACGAAGTGATTAATAATATGCTTGCTTTTGTAACTTAATTATGAAGTCGTTTTTTGTAACTTTGCTACAAATAGGAATTAATTATAAATAAATATTAATATGAAAAAATTATTATTGTCATTATTAACAATTACCGCGATTATGACACAAGCTCAAAATCCGTTCTTTCAGGAGTTTGGTACTTATAAAGAGGCAGCTCCCTTTAGTAAAATTCAAAATTGTCATTATGAAGAAGCCATTGATCGAGGAATCAAATTGGCTCAACAAGAAATTGATGGCATAGTAAAACAACGTTCTCGCCCTGATTTCGAGAATACTATTGTAGCTCTCGAAAACGTAGGAAAAGATTTGAATAGAGTATTGAATGTGTTTTATCCGTTATTGTCATCAAATAGTGATGATGAAATGATGGAAATATCGCTTCGAGTTTCAGCTAAATTAAGTGAATATTCAACAAATATTAGTTTGAATGAAGGTTTATGGCAAAAGATTAAAGAGGTATATGAAAATAAAGATAAGTTTAATCTTGATCCAGAGGATAAGATGCTGTTGCAACGCACCTATGACTCGTTTGCTCGTTCAGGAGCGAATTTGCTTGGAGAGAACAGAGAAACTTATCGTAAACTTTCTGCAGAATTGTCTGAACTAACTACAAAGTTTGGTCAGAATGTACAAAAAGAACTTAATACTTATGAAATTTGGTTGACAAAAGAAGACCTTGCCGGACTTCCAGAAAGTTCAATTGAAGCTGCCGCTCTTGCGGCAAAAGAAAAAAATAGGGCAGGGGAGTATCTATTCACCTTAGCTCAGCCCACATATATGGCATTTATGAAATATTCTTCTCGTCAAGATCTACGTGAAAAGATGTATCGCTTATATAATGGTCGCAACCAAAAAGGAGAATATTCAAATGTTGATGTGATGAAACGTATTGTTGAAGTGCGTCGTGAAATAGCAAATCTTCTTGGATACAAAACATACGCTCAATATAGCCTTGAACGTACAATGGCTCAAACTCCAGAAAATGTATATAATTTACTTGACCAATTGCGTGATGCTTATCGTCATGCTCAAAAAGCAGAGTTTGCAGCCATTGAGAATTATGCATCACAACTTGAAGGTCGCACAATAAAAATGCAACCATGGGATTATAGCTACTATTCAAATAAACTTAAAACAGCAAAATACAGCTATAACGAAGAAGAACTTCGCCCATATTTTGAATTAAATAATGTGATTGATGGCGTATTTGGTTTGGCAACTAAACTTTATGGGCTTAAATTTACTAAAATAACTAATGTCGATATATATCATCCTGATGTAACAGCATTTGAAGTAACTGATGATAAAGGTGAGTATGTTGGTCTTATTTATACAGATTTCTTCCCACGAGCAAGCAAACGCCCAGGGGCATGGATGACAGGCTTCAAAGATCAATCAAATATTAATGGTAACATGGTTCGTCCTCATGTGTCAATTGTTATGAATTTTACAAAACCGACTGATAACAAGCCATCATTATTGACTCCATACGAAGTTGAAACATTCCTTCATGAGTTTGGTCATGCACTACATGGATTGTTGGCAAACACTAAATATGCATCATTGTCAGGAACTTCAGTTTATCGCGACTTTGTTGAATTGCCATCACAATTTAATGAAAACTATTTGACTGAAAAAGAATTTCTTGATGGGTTTGCAAAACATTATCTCACCGGTGAACCTATTCCACAAGAAATGATTAACAAAATCATTTCTTCTTCGCAATATGGTGCAGCATACGCTTGTCTTCGTCAATTGTCGTTTGGTTATCTTGATATGGCTTGGCACACGTCAACGTCAGCAATTAACGATGCAGCTACATTTGAAACTGAAGCAATGAAAGGTGTTGAAATGTTTGAACCTATTGAGAATTGTTCTATGTCTCCTCAGTTTAATCATATTTTCTCAGGTGGCTATGCTGCCGGTTATTATAGCTATAAATGGAGTGAAGTGCTTGATGCCGATGCTTTTTCAATGTTTTTGAAAAATGGAATCTTTGATAAAAAGACAGCTGATGCATTCCGTGAAAATATATTAATGAAAGGGGGCACAGAAAATCCAGCTGACCTTTATCGTCGCTTCCGTGGTCAGGACCCTTCAATTGATGCACTCCTTAAACGAGACGGAATAAAATAGAGATATAGATCATTAAAAGGCTACCTAAATTAACATAGGTAGCCTTAAATTTAATTATTAGATGCAGCGCAGTTATATATAGTCATTGCGTCTATTTAACATAATACGCATTATGGGCACAGGGCATGCACATAAAAAGGAGTAAAAACTTTCTATTATCAAAATTTTGAATTCATTCACTTATTCATCATATGCTTGTCTAAATTAAGGAACTACACTTTAATTACCAAATTCTGATAAAAATTTTATTCGAACCAATCTGATTTCTTCTTCGGTATATTCTTCACCTAATTCAGATAATGCTACAGATATATCATCACTGTCACTATCTCTAAAATATTCAAAAACTTCTTCTTGATGGTCTTCGCCCATTACTGCATCTAAATAATATCTGATATTTATTTTTGTGCCAGAATATACAATAGCCTCAATCTCTGCAAGAAGTTCAGAATATTCTATCCCTCTTGATTCCGCTAACTCATCTAAAGGAATCTTTCTATCTATTCCTTGTATTATCGATATTTTAAGTTTGCTTTTATTTGCAACACTGCGTACACGAAGATCTTCTGGTCGTTCTATCTCATTATCTTCTACATGTTTTTTTATTAATTCGATAAACTCCTTCCCATAACGCATCGCTTTCCCGGCTCCTACCCCTGTAATATTTTGTAATTCATCCATATTTATTGGATATGTTGTTGCCATAGCCTCGATGGATGGATCTTGAAATATTACATATGGCGGTAAATTAAGTTTCTTCGCTATATTTTTGCGTAAATCATTTAATATTGCATATAATTCAGGATCTATGGCGCTAGCTGCTCCACCTCTATGCAATGCTTCATCTTCGTCATCGAACACATTGTCTTCTACAATTTTAAATGAATATGGATTATCTAAAAACTTATTACCATTTGCTGTTATTTTTAATATTCCATAATTCTCAATATCTCGTTCTAAATATCCTGCAATTATAGCTTGACGAATCACTGCATTTATATATTTTTCATCTTTATTCTGAATACACCCAAACACATCTAATTCATCTTGCTTATATGATTTTATATCGTTAGTGTTTTGACCAAGCAACACTTTTATTATATGTTCTGCTTTGAAACGTTCTTTAAGTGTAGCGATAGTTTCTATTACAGCTAACAACTCATCTTTAGCTTCAACCTCTTTTTTAGGATGAATACAATTGTCGCAATTGTCGCAATTATTTTGATTATATTCTTCACCGAAATAATGCAGTAAGGATTTTCTGCGACATACCGATGTTTCTGCATATGACGCTGTTTCAAACAATAGTTGCTTCCCTATCTCTTGCTCAGCAATAGGTTTACCTTGCATAAATTTCTCCATCTTTTGAAGATCTTTATTTGAATAGAATGTTATACATTGCCCTTCTCCACCATCTCGACCAGCTCTACCTGTTTCTTGATAATATCCCTCTAATGATTTTGGCATATCATAGTGTATTACAAATCTCACATCAGGTTTGTCGATACCCATTCCAAAGGCTATTGTTGCAACTATTACATCTATCTTTTCAAGCAAAAAAGCATCTTGATTTTCAGTTCGCGTTGCACTATCCATTCCAGCATGATATGCAAGTGCCTTTATGTTATTTACTTGTAATATTTCAGCTAGTTCCTCTACTTTTTTGCGACTTAAACAATATATAATCCCGGATTTACCTTCGTTATTTTTTATATATTTTATTATTTCTTTATCTATATTTTGTGCTTTGGGGCGAATCTCATAATACAAATTCGGTCTATTAAATGACGATTTATATATATGAGCATCTTGCATTCCTAAATTTTTTTGAATATCATGCTGTACTTTAGGAGTAGCTGTCGCAGTAAGAGCGATAACCGGACGTTTTCCTATTACATTTATTATAGGACGAATTCGTCGATACTCAGGACGGAAATCATGTCCCCATTCAGATATACAATGAGCTTCATCTATTGCATAAAATGAGATTGAGATAGTCTTTAAGAACTCAATATTCTCCTCCTTAGTTAAAGATTCAGGCGCGACATATAATAATTTTGTTTTTCCCGAGATAATATCATTTTTAACCATATCAATCGCTGTTTTATTCAGCGACGAATTTATAAAATGAGCAATATTGTCATTCTCACTGAAATGTCTCATTGCATCGACTTGATTTTTCATCAAAGCAATAAGTGGAGATATGATAATTGCCGTACCTTCCATGAGCAATGCCGGAAGTTGATAACAAAGAGACTTCCCTCCTCCTGTGGGCATAAGCACAAAGGTATCATGCTCATTAAGAAGACTTGTCATTATTGCCTCCTGGTTACCCTTAAATTTATCAAATCCAAAATGCCTTTTTAACGCATCATAGAGTCGAGATTTAATTGTATTGCTCATGTTAATCGTTTAAGTTGGTTTATATTTAAATATTATTTGATAATGGATATGTCAAAATTAGCCAATTGAAGTTTTTCAAGGGCATACTGACGAGTAACTTCAAAGTGAGTTATATCGGAAGTTGGTATATCGTACATTGCATCAATCATAATCGATTCAACAATTGAACGTAATCCACGAGCTCCAAGTTTGAATTCTATCGCTTTGTCAACTATCAACTCTAATGCATCTTGCGCAAACGTGAGTTTTACATTGTCCATTGCAAATAGTTTTTGGTACTGGCGTACTATTGCATTTTTTGGCTCAGTAAGCACTTTTAACAATGCATTGCGGTCTAAAGGATTTAGGTGAGTCAAAATAGGGAGACGACCTATAATCTCAGGTATTAATCCGTACGATTTAAGGTCTTGAGGAGCAATATATTGCAAGTAATTCTCTTGTTTAATACGTTGTTTTGAAGCATCAGTAGTGAATCCGACAACATGAGTATTCAAACGTTGTGCAATTTTACGCTCAATTCCGTCAAATGCACCACCACATATAAATAATATGTTTTTAGTGTTTACCGGAATCATTTTTTGTTCGGGATGTTTGCGTCCACCTTGAGGTGGTACATTAACTACAGACCCTTCCAAAAGTTTTAACAACCCTTGTTGCACTCCCTCTCCACTAACATCGCGAGTAATTGATGGATTGTCTCCCTTACGCGCAATTTTGTCTATTTCGTCAATAAATACTATACCTCTTTCTGCTTTTTCGACATTATAGTCGGCTGCTTGGAGCAATCTGGTTAAAAGACTTTCAATGTCTTCTCCAACATATCCGGCTTCTGTTAAAACTGTTGCATCAACAATGGTGAATGGCACATCAAGAAGTTGGGCAATAGTTTTAGCAAGAAGAGTTTTGCCGGTTCCGGTACGACCGACAATAATGATGTTACTTTTTTCAATATCAACATCGTCATCGTTTTTTTGAGCGATACGTTTATAGTGGTTGTAAACTGCAACCGAAAGATATTTCTTCGCAGTGTCTTGTCCTATTACATATTGATTAAGGAAATCATTGATTTCTCTTGGTTTGGGAACGCAGTTGAGGTCAGTTGCATATTTTGCTTTTGTTGCTTCTTTTGTTTCATTGCGATATTCTCCAAGCATTTCGTGAATTTGGTCTATGCACTCAGCACAAATATAAGTCTCTCCTATTGCAGATGGAACCAATACTTCGCTCATATCAGATGGGCGACCACAAAAAGAACATTTTATAATATTTTTCTTTGCCATCGAATTAATGTTGAGCTTTAATGAGAACCTCATCAATCATGCCATATTCTTTTGCTTCGGCAGAAGTCATCCAATAGTCCCTATCTGAATCTTTTTCCACTTTTTCAAATGCGACCCTAGAATGATTTGAAATAATTGTATATAACTCTTTCTTTAGTTTTTGAATTTCACGAGCAGTAATTTCAATATCAGAAGCTTGACCTTGCACACCTCCCATAGGTTGATGGATCATTACACGAGAATGCTTTAATGCAAATCGCTTACCCTTAGTTCCCGCAACGAGTAAAACGGCAGCCATTGATGCCGCCATGCCAGTACAAATAGTGGTAACATCACTTGATATATACTGCATCGTATCGTAAATCCCTAATCCGGCATATACCGATCCGCCAGGTGAGTTAATATAAATTGACACGTCTTTACCAGAATCGGCTTGGTCGAGATAAAGAAGTTGCGCTTGAATTACATTAGCAGTATAGTCATTTACATCTGTTCCAAGAAAGATAATTCTATCCATCATCAAACGAGAGAATACATCCATTTGGGCTACATTAAGTTGACGCTCCTCTATAATTGTTGGGCTTATATAACTTGATATTATATTTGAAGAAGTAGCTGACATAAATTGGTCAAGAGCAAGACCATTCATGCCAAGATGCTTGGTTGCATATTTTCTAAAATCGTTATTCATAATAATATTATTTTTTCTAAATAAATCCATTTTCATTATCAAAGTTACAAATAAAAAATCACATTACTTCAAAAATTTCAAATAAAACGTATTTATTTGAAATTTTTACAAATCACCTGCGTATATTTTTATTTATACATCCTCTACTTATTTTAACGACATAGACGATATATTATAGGTAGGTCAGTTTGTAAATTGCAAAATAAATTTATTTTGGTTAATTTTGTATCATAAAATTAAAATGATATGAAACAGAATATAGGATTTATACTTTTATCGGCGTTGTGTATGTATTCATGTACTTCGTTATCACATATAGATCAAGCCCGAGTTATGTCGGGCTTGACAAAAGTAGTTCAGGCATCAACTATTACTGATGCTCAAATGGCTGCTTATGTAGGTGATTATATTAAGCAAAGTGATGCGGCAAATTATGTGTGTCCGGAGAATAGTCAATATACAAAACGACTCAGAAAATTAACATCGGGATTGATAGATGCAAATGGTATCCCGTTGAATTTTCAAGTATATAACATCAGAGATGTAAATGCATTTGCTTGTCCCGATGGAAGTATAAGAGTGTATGCAGGTTTAATGGATATAATGAGTGATGATGAAGTGCTTGGTGTTATTGGGCATGAGATAGGTCATATCGCCAATCGTGATTCTAAGAACGCATTTAAAAATTCATTGATGACATCTGCACTTAAAGATGGCATAGCATCAACAAGTGCAACTGCGGCAGCTCTTACCGATTCACAATTAGGAGCATTAGGAGAAGCGTTTCTTAGTGCAAATTATTCTCAAGCTCAAGAATATGCAGCAGATGAGTATGGTTATGAATTTTTAAAGAAACACAATAAAAATCCATACGCAATGGCGCTGTCATTCAAAAAACTAAAGCAATTAGAAGAGAATGTCGGAGTAAAAAAGACTGATGCCATAAATCAACTTTTTTCAACACACCCTCAATTGGAAAAGCGCATCAAACGAATGACCGATAAAGCAAAGAAAGATGGGTATATAAACTAATTAACGCTAAACTTAATGTTTTTATATTAAGTAAAAGTGATGTCAAATAGTTATGCGGAAGTAATATTGCCATTGCCTCTTAATGCGACTTTTACATATCGTGTTACAGAGCAATTGATAGATGAGATACAAATTGGCTCACGCGTTATTGTGCAATTTGGCGCAAAAAAAATATATACCGGCATTGTTGCATCACTCTCCCCTATCGCTCCTGAAGGTATAGATGTTAAAGATGTAATTGCAGTCGCTGATTCCTACCCCATAATACGGCATCCTCAATTGAAGTTTTGGCAATGGATAAGTGATTATTATCTATGTACAATTGGAGATGTATATAAGTCGGCTATGCCTGCCGGATTAAAGTTGGAAAGTGAATCATTTATAGAATTAAGTGAAGATTTTGAACCGGATGGATATCGGTGTTTAAATGATAGAGAGATTATTGTGTGCCAACTACTTGACCATGAAGGGAAATTATCACTTACCGATGTCCAAAAAAAGACAGGATTCAAGAATGTAGTTAATATAGCTAACAAACTTTTAGAGCAAAGAATTATTGTAATTTCAGAAAAGTTGGTTGAGCGATACCGTCCACATAAGGAAACGTATGTGAAATTATTGGTGAAACAAGGCGATGCAGATGCGATGCATGATGCTTTTGATATGGTGAAAGGCGCAAAAAAACAAGAGGTCTTACTATTGGCATTAATTGAATTATCTGGATTCTCTCGTAAAGAAGAGGTGGTTCGAGAGGTAACAAAATCTCAGTTATTAGAGCGGAGCGGTGTAACAATGCCAATACTATCGGCATTGGTTAAAAAAGGAATTGTGGAGATATATAAAAAAGAAATCAATCGGTTTAGTTTTAAAGGTGTTGTAACAAAAAAAATACCACAACTTAGCGAAGAGCAATTTCGCGCATTGCAAGAAATATCTCAATCATTTTTATCTAATCAAATCACACTTTTGCATGGTGTGACTTCGAGTGGTAAAACTGAGATTTATATACATTTAATTTCTCAGGCAATGAATAATGGAACACAAGCCCTTTTTCTTGTGCCTGAAATAGCTTTGACAACACAACTTACACATCGATTGCAACGAGTATTTGGTGATAAAGTGGTTATATATCATTCTAAATTCTCTGATAATGAACGAGTAGATATTTGGAAAAAACTGCTTAAAGATGGGGAACCATGCGTAGTTATTGGGGCTCGGTCATCATTGTTTCTTCCATTTTCCAAGTTGGGAATAATAATTGTAGATGAAGAACATGAATCGAGTTATAAGCAGTTTGATCCTGCTCCTCGATATAATGCCCGAGATATAGCAATGGTGCTAGCCGCGATGCATGGCGCTAAAACTTTGTTGGGAAGTGCTACACCTTCGGTAGAAACCTATTATAAAGCGTTAAATGGAAAGTATGGGTTTGTGGAATTGCTGAAACGCTATGAAGGCGGTGCCTTGCCTGAAATAGATGTTGTAGATATGACATTAGCACGAAAAAGATATTTTGTGAATGGCTCTTTTGCACAAAGTACAATTGTGGCATCCAAAGACGCACTTTTAAATGGGAAACAAATAATCGTTTTTCATAACAGACGGGGTTTTGCTCCGATAACTCGTTGCAAACAATGTGCCTGGATACCAAAATGCGAAAATTGTGATGTCTCATTGACATATCATCGTATGCAAAATCAGCTTATATGCCATTATTGTGGCGCAACCAAACCATTGCCATCAATATGTCCATCATGTAAAGAACCAGGTATTGAGATTGTTGGGTATGGGACTGAGCGTGTAGAAGATGAAGTTGCTCGGATATTTCCTGATTATCGTATTTTGAGAATGGATTTAGATACAACTCGAAATAAAAACAGTTATGAAAATATTATCAACGATTTCTCAAGTAAAAAAGCTGAGATTTTAGTTGGGACGCAGATGGTAACAAAAGGGTTGGACTTTGGAGGTGTTAGCTTGGTTGCTGTGTTAAATACCGATGTTATTATTAATTTCCCTGATTTTAGGTCGGCAGAGAGAGCCTTTAATATGTTGGAACAAGTTTCGGGACGAGCAGGAAGAAGGGATGCAAATGGAAAGGTTATAATACAAACATCAACACCAACTCATCCTGTAATTGAATATGTGAAAACACATAATTATAAAGGCTTTTATGATCACGAAATAAACGAGCGACGCACATTTAATTATCCGCCATTTACTCGGATTATAAATATTTATCTCAAACATCGAGACAATGACTCGCTTTCTGAAATCGCGACTATTTATACGAATAAGTTATGTAGTTTGTTTGGCAATAGAGTGTTTGGTCCTGAAGAACCTTTTGTTTCTAAAATACAAACGTTATACATACGCAAAATTATGCTAAAGGTCGAAACAAATGCCTCGATGGTAAAGGTAAAAGCAATTCTTCGTGAGGTATTCGAGCAGATGCATCAACATCCTCGTATGAAAGGTATGATTGTATATTATGATGTTGATCCGATGTAAGGATTAATTTATATTTAATTATTCGCTTGATAATTGGCAGAAATAAAAGATTGTTGGGAATTATAGAATTCGGGCGATAACAATTGTTTGAGATTGCAAAACTTGTTATTTTTTATATATGATTTTATTATTTTATATCCAAAAAATCTGCCAATTCTACCCGGAGATTCGGTATGTATAATTGATGTTGATGGAGAAGGATTAAATATGCGTTCAAAATCCATTAATGATTTTGAATATAATAAACCTTGTGAAATAAATGTATCCCATGCTTGTTGATTATTATCTTCAAGCCATTCTAGTTGCTCATTGGAATATCCTAGTGCTAATGCAAGAGACGCATTTGGTATAAGTCGCATCTTCGCTTCTATTAAAGCTCCTTCATATAGCATTTTGTTTAATATGGTTTCTTCTGAATTTCTAATATATGGATATGAAGTCGCAATAAGGGCTTCAGTAATGTCGTAAATTATAAATTTAGAATCTTTGGTCAATTTTTGATAGTCATAAAAGTTGGAATATGCATCATGTTCAGGTCCAAGATAGTGGTTTAGGGCAAGTAGCATTGTTGTATCTGCGATAAATATTGATTGATTATATGGTGATACAATTGAGAAGATATTGTATAGTTTTATGTCGGGTAATTCATTCCTTAGATTTTTTTTAATAGCACTTAACGCAGCTTCTTCTTCATTAAGATTAGGGAATTGCTTATGTACATCGGGTGTAAACATTATTACCGCCTTAGAATTTGCATACTTGATAAATGCAGAATCATCGGGATGACCAAAATTTAGCATATATGTTAATGCTTCAATCCCCGAACTCATTAGAGAATCATTAATTTCTCGTTCAGAATGATTCATGGTCATATATTTACCCAAATATTCATCTAAACGAAATATTTTAACGTTGTCTTGGTTATTGGTAGAATCGCAAGAATATAATGAAATTGTTAAAATTGAAAATAAAAAAAAATTAAAGACACTATGTTTCATATTCATTGTATTTATCTATATATTGCAAATTTAATATTTATATTCAAAAAAGCATAAAAATGTGTCCAAATTCGCCTAAATTTGAATTGACAAAGATTAAAAACGAATCAATTTGCTCAAAATTTAAAGGTTAATTGCTAAATTTGCAAATAATTTCAACTAATGAATAAGTCTAAACTGACAATTAGAATTTGTGCTTTATTTTTGCTAATGTTAATGTCCTCATCATTATCATTATTAGCTCATGATTTTACTGTCGTAATAGATGCAGGACATGGCGGTCGAGATTGTGGTGCCATAGGTAAAATAGCTAAAGAAAAAGATATTACATTGACAGTCGCCAAGTTGTTCGGTAAAAAAATAGAAGATGAGTGTAAAGACGTAAAGGTTGTATATACACGGGAAACAGACAAGTATCTTACACTTCAACAACGCGCAAATATTGCAAATAAAGCAAATGGTGATGTGTTTATCTCAATTCATGTTAATTCGGTTGATTTAAATTCTCCTGGACGTAGAAAAATAGCGGGAGCTTCAGTTTTTACACTTGGGCTTCATCGCTCAGATGATAATCTGTCGGTTGCTAAACGAGAAAATTCAGTTATTGAACTTGAAAAAGATTATACTACAACTTATAGTGGTTTTAATCCAAACTCACCTGAATCATATATAATATTTGAAATAAACCAAAACAAGCACATGATGCAGAGTATTGATTTGGCAAGCTCTATTCAAAATGAATTGATAAATACAGCAGAACGCAATGATAAAGGTGTGCGTCAAGCCGGTTTTTGGGTTTTATGGGCAACGAGTATGCCATCGGTCTTAATTGAGCTGGATTTTATCTGTAATCCAAAACAAGAGGAGTTCCTTGCATCCAAAATGGGACAAGAAAAGCTAGCAGAGGCAATATTTAGGGCGTTTAAAGATTATCATTCATCTATTTCAAGGCAAATGTCAGATATGAATACATATCATACAAAATCAGCAGAAAAAAATGATGAGCAACAAAATCAAGAAAAAAATGAATTAAAAACTAAGGGAGATTATTCAAAAGAGGATAAGATAATATATAGAGTCCAAGTTCTTAGTAGCAAGGTTAAAATAGATAAAAATTCAAAAGAACTAAAGGGGTTGTATCCAATATGGATTTATAAAGAAAATGGTCTATACAAATATACATACGAATCAGCTGCAACATTAAATGATGCAAAAAAAATACTTTGTAAAGTTAAAAAGAAATTTCCACAAGCATTTATTGTAAAATTTGTGAATGATAAACGTGTAAATAATTAGAATAAAAAATAAAATTATGAAGAAGATTTTTAAAAAGGAAGTCATTATTGGTATATGCGTGATAATAGCATTAGTGTTATTATTTAGTGGAATAGAATTTTTGAAAGGAATAAATGTTTTTAAGCCGGCAAATCACTATTTTATATCATATACAAACGTCGCGGGGTTGGATATTGCATCACCTGTGACAGTTAATGGATTTAAAGTGGGACAAGTGCTTGATATAAATTATGAGTATGATAACCCGGGGCATGTTTCAGTCGAAATAAGCTTGGATAAAGACTTAATGTTGCCATTAGGAACAAAAGCGTTATTGGCTTCAGATTTGTTGGGCTCGGCTTCGATTATTTTAGAGATGGGAACAGATAAGAACTTTTATAATGTAGGAGAAAAAATAGAAGGTGTAGTTCCTGTTGGAATAATGGATAATGTAACTAATGATATGTTGCCAAAAATTACAGCTATAATGCCAAAAGTAGATTCATTACTTACATCTATAAATAAAATTGTGTCATCCCCTGTAATATATGCATCCATAAAGCATTTAAATGAAATTACAACAAATTTGAGTGAAACGACAAAGAAGTTGAATGATTATGTGGAATCGTTATCTCCTATAATGAGTAATGTTAAAGGTGTAACAATGAATTTTAATGATATTTCTGCTGATTTGGCTGATGTGTCAGAGAAATTAAAATCTTTACCTATTGATTCAACGATGAGAAATGTAAATGAAACAACAAATAACCTTCAACAATTAACGGGTAAAATCAATGTTGCTATTAATGATAAAAAATCAACATTGGGACTTCTTATGAATGATACCGATTTATACGACAATTTGAATGGCGCTGCAAGCAGTTTAGATTCTCTGTTTATTGATGTCAAAAAGAATCCAAAAAGATATATCTCTATTAAATTACTATAGCTATGTTACTATTTAGAACATTCTAAATTGGTTGCACTAATAGAAATTTATTGAAGCTATTTAAAAATGCGAATTATTTGTAGTAATGTTCCTTTAATACACCTCATTATCGATAAATAATGAGGTGTATTGTTTTGAGATAAAATACTTAAAATCAAGCATCTTAATTTGTGATATTGGAGTTTTTGTTTAATGATATTTTAGTATTCTTTGTAATGTGCTGTTTTTCAGTATGGTTGTGAAGTGTGTGTGTTTTCCAAAAAAAAATGAGATTGTTTTTTTAGAAAATAAATCTCAACTTTGTATTGAAAAAATTTGCTTAGATTTTACGATATAAATGGACAATTCTCATCAAAAAATGTGGGAAAGTTGTCTTGAAATTTTTAAAGACAACATTCCTGCGGAACAATTTGACGCATGGTTTAAAAATGTAACATCTTTAAGTTTTGAAGATGGGGAACTGACTTTGGTAGTACCTTCTCATTTTTTTGTAGAACAATTTGAGGAGCGTTATTACAAGTTGATGGCTTTCACACTTCGCAAGGTGTATGGCGAAGATATAAAATTGTTTTATACATATAATCAGGTGAGTAATGAGCCTTCTACAAGCGTCAAGATGAAGAGCTCAAAGCCAAGTGCGTCCATTTCGTCTCAGTCGGTAGGTGTAGCAAATCCGTTCAAATGTGAATATGTGGATGATATTGATTCACAGCTAAATCCAAAGTACAATTTTGAGAATTATTGTGGTGGTATAAGTAATAAAATCGCATTATCGATAGGTGAAGCTATTGCTTCAAATCCTAATTGCAAAACATTTAACCCATTATTTGTTTTTGGTCCAACTGGTGTGGGTAAAACACATTTAATACAAGCAATTGGCATACGTATCAAAGAGACTAATCCAACTAGCCGTGTTTTATATGTGACAGCTAGATTGTTTGAAAGTCAATATACTGCGGCGGCTCACAATGGAAAAATCAATGAATTTATTAATTTCTATCAAAGCATAGATACATTGATTATTGATGATATTCAAGATTTGATTGGCAAACAACGAACTCAAAATACATTCTTCCATATTTTCAATCACTTACATCAAAATCAAAGACAGTTGATTTTGTCTAGTGATTGTCGTCCGTCTCAAATGGAAGGCATGGAAGCCCGACTGTTGTCAAGGTTTAAGTGGGGAATGACTGCGGAGCTTGAACGTCCTGATTATGCTTTGCGTAAAGTGATTTTAACGCAAAAGGCAGAACAAGACGGTCTTTCAATTCCAAATGAAGTTCTTGATTATATTGCTAATAATGTTACAGATAGCATTCGTGAACTTGAGGGGATAATGGTATCATTGATTGCGCATGCCACTGTTCTCAATCAAGAAATATCGGTTGATTTAGCTCGTAATGTATTGGCAAATGCAGTAAAAGTGAATAAAAAGCAAATCAATTTTGAAATGATAACCCAAGAGGTTTGCTCATACTACGATATTGACCCGGATTTAATTTTTACAAAAACTCGTAAACGAGAGATATCTGATGCTCGACAAATGATAATGTTTTTATCGAAAAAACTTGCGAAAATGCCACTTACCGCAATTGGTACTCGATTGTCCCGCACACATGCCACAGTTCTTCACGCATGTAATAATATTGATGAGCGTCTTGCTTTTGAAAGACAGCTTCAAGAAGATGTAAAAAAAATTGAAGAAGCATTAAAATAACGCAAACAAATATTAAAACAATAAATGCTGAAGCATTTGCTTCAGCATTTATTGTTTACTAATACCCACTATTATAAATTATATTTGAAACTTTTGTTTGCGAATGAAGTCAAGGTATATTTTTGAAAACATTTCGTTAGCTTCCTTTGTATATCTGACATCGGTAAATACTTGTGCTAATGTTTGTTTGTTGTTTTCTGCTATATATTGTCTGTTTTCATCGAGCGCTTCTTTTCCAGAGTATATATCCTTTATTTTTTCTGAATCATAATCATTATATGTTTCAATATGTAAAATTGCCTCTATCGGCAATCGATCGCTCATAGGCGCTTCGCCATCGGGCACGCCAAGAGTGATCGTTGTAATAGGCACTACCCTATTTGGTAAGTCTAAAACCTCAGCTATTTGAGGGGCATTATATGTAGTCGTACCTAAGTAGCAACACCCATACCCACGCATTTCTGCAATAGTGCAGAACTGTTGAGCTACAATTATAGTATCTAACGCCGCAGTCATAAACGATTGAAAATTATCATAACCTGGTTTGGCGTCACTAACATCGCACCACTTCACAAAACGATTAAAATCTGCACAAAATGTTAGTACCACATCGCACCCGATAACAGTGGACTGATTGAAATGAGCAGGAGCCAACTTTGCTTTTTTTTCATCACTTCTAGTGACCACAACACTATAAAGTTGCATATTCCCGGTGGTGGGAGCATGAGATGCGTCTGTTAGCATCTGAGATATTACTTTATCTGGTATATTTTCATTTTTATATTTTCGTATAGTCCTGCGATTTGAAAAATATTTCTGGTCATCCATATCTATTATAATTTTATTTTCAATACAAAATTAATGAAAATACATTACTTAGTCAACAAAAAACCTGATAAATTGCAATCTGAGCATTTTGTTCGTTTTTGTTTTGGAAAACTTTTTTAATTTGTAAAAATGTCATTTTGCTCATTATTAAGCTGTTGTTATTTCCTTTTGGGAAACTTTGTTATTTTGTTGAAAAATATTTATTAATAAATTTGGTGAGATAAAATATTTTTCTGACTTTTGCAAAGTAAATTTATAAGCAAATTTTTTAATTAAATCTAACCTTACAATTACTCTAAAATAATTAATCGTGGAACAGAAAACCTACACTTTCGATGAAGCGTTCGAGGCTTCGTTAAAATATTTTGGTGGCGATGAGCTTGCTGCTCGTGTTTGGGTAAACAAGTACGCACTTAAAGACTCTTATGGTAATATTTACGAGTTAACACCAAACGATATGCACAATCGCATTGCTGATGAAATTGTTAGAATTGAAAATAAGTATGATTCTCCAATGACAAAAGAGGAACTATTGGGACTATTTCAAAACTTCCAATACATTGTTCCTCAAGGCAGTCCTATGTCTGGTATCGGAAATAACCATCAAGTTGGATCTCTATCGAATTGTTTTGTGATTGGTATCGACGGCAATCCCGACTCATACGGAGGTATTATTCGTATTGATGAAGAGCAAGTTCAATTAATGAAACGTCGTGGTGGTGTAGGACACGACTTATCTCATATTCGCCCCAAAGGTACTCCAGTAAAGAACTCAGCATTAACATCTACAGGGCTTGTGCCATTTATGGAACGATATTCAAACTCTACACGTGAAGTCGCTCAAGATGGTCGTCGCGGGGCATTAATGATTTCAGTAAGTATCAAACACCCCGATTCAGAATCGTTTATTGATGCAAAAATGACAGAGGGGAAAGTTACAGGAGCTAATGTTTCTGTAAGAATTGATGATGCATTTATGCAAGCTGCCATAGAGGGAAAACCGTACATTCAACAATACCCTGTCGATAGTGCCAATCCTATAATGACAAAAGAAGTTAATGCTTCTGAAATTTGGGCTAAAATCATTCACAACGCATGGAAATCTGCAGAACCTGGTATTTTATTTTGGGACACAATTACACGTGAATCAGTCCCCGATTGTTATGCTGACCTTGGTTTCCGTACAATATCAACTAATCCATGTGGTGAAATACCTTTATGTCCCTATGATAGTTGCCGTTTGCTTGCAATCAACTTATATTCATATGTCAAAAATCCTTTTACATCTGAAGCATATTTCGATTTCGACCTATTCAAAAAACATGTTGGTAAAGCTCAACGCATCATGGACGATATAATTGACCTCGAAATGGAAAAAATCGATAAAATTCTCGAAAAAATTGATTCCGATCCTGAATCTGAGGAAGTTAAATCAATAGAACGCAATCTTTGGGAAAAAATTAGGGCAAAAACGCTCAAAGGTCGTCGCACCGGAGTAGGTACAACTGCCGAAGGTGACATGTTAGCTGCATTAGGTTATCGCTATGGCACTCCCGAGGCTACCGACTTTTCTGAGTCGGTACACAAAGCCCTAGCTATTGCCGCATACAGCTCGTCGGTTGAATTAGCACGTCAACGTGGGGCATTTGAGATCTTTGATGCTGAACGAGAAAAGAACAATCCGTTCATTAAACGTTTGAAAGAATCGTCTCCGGAACTTTATGAAAACATGGTTAAATATGGTCGTCGCAATATTGCATGTTTGACAATTGCGCCAACCGGAACAACAAGTCTTATGACTCGCACCACTTCAGGTATTGAACCTGTGTTCCTTCCTGTATATAAACGCCGTCGTAAAGTTAATCCAAATGATTCAGATGTGCATGTTGACTTTATTGACGAAACTGGAGATGCATTTGAAGAATATGTTGTATATCATCCAAAATTCGTGGAATGGATGAATATTAATAATGTAGAGGTTAAAAGCGACTATAGCCAAGAAGAACTTGATGAACTTATTGCAAAATCTCCATATTACAAAGCTACATCAAACGATGTTGATTGGCTTGAAAAAGTCAAAATGCAAGGACGTGTGCAGAAATGGGTTGACCACTCGATCTCTGTTACAATTAATCTTCCTGCTGATGTAAGTGAAGAATTAGTAAACAACCTATATGTTGAAGCATGGAAATCTGGCTGTAAAGGTTGTACTGTATATCGAGATGGTTCTCGTGCTGGTGTATTGGTTGCCCTTGAAAAGAAACCTGATGCGCAAATTCCAAATGATGGAATAAAACCTCATGTTGCGAAACGTCCAATTGAGCTAGAGGCTGATGTTGTAAGGTTCCAAAACAACAAAGAAAAATGGATTGCATTTGTGGGACTAATAGATGGGGAGCCTTACGAAATTTTTACCGGTCTGGCAGATGACGAAGATGGTATTTTCTGTCCAAAATCGGTTACAAATGGAAAAATTATCAAAGCAATTGATGAAAATGGCAATAAACGCTATGACTTTCAATTCATCAATAAACGTGGTTACAAAACCACTATCGAAGGGCTTTCGGACAAGTTCAACCCTGAATATTGGAACTATGCGAAGCTAATTTCGGGTGTATTACGTTACGGAATGCCTATAGATCAAGTGCTCAAACTTATAGGCAGTCTAGAACTCGATAGTCAATCAATCAACACATGGAAAATGGGAGTTGAGCGTGCACTAAAAAAATATCTTCCTAATGGGATGAAAGCAAAAGGTCAAACTTGTCCTAATTGTGGTCAAGAAACACTAATCTATCAAGAGGGTTGTTTGATTTGTACCTCTTGTGGCACATCTAAATGTGGATAAAGAAGTAACAACTAAATAAAAAGTTCTTAAAACGGCTAAATTTCTCTCAAAAATTAGCCGTTTTAATTTTTTATGATTAATTTTACATATAATTCTAAATTTGTTATACCGAAATTTTTTCAACGTAAAATCATAATTATGAAAATTACATTTAATATTGATTATCGCACAAATTGGGGTGAATCAGTATATTTAACGGGAAACATCCCTGAGTTGGGAAATGGTGATGAAAGCCAAGCCCTAAAACTAAACCTTAATGGAAATGAAGCATGGTCAATTGAACTTGAAGTGGTTGATTCTACTCCAGATTTCCAATACCAATATTTTATTCGCCATGAAAATGGCTACACAAAAAAAGAATGGGGAAAAGGACACAGCTTCCGTCGTGGAAGAAGTGCTAAAAACTATGAAATCCATGACAGATGGCAAGATTTGCCATGGGATAAACCATATTATTCATCAGCATTTACCGATTGCATCTGTCATCGTGCCGAAAGACAAAAACCTTTGACTATGAAATATGGTATTGGCAACATTCGAGTATCTGCACCTATGGTTAACAGCGACGAGGTGTTGGCAATATGTGGGAGCATTGATTCCCTTGGCAATTGGGATTCAAACAAAGCTGTGGAAATGAATGATGCCAATTTCCCTGAATGGAATGTGAATATTGAATTTAAAGACCTTGAGCCAAATTTTGAATACAAATTCATCATTCTTAAAAAAGACACTAAAGAAGTGGTTGCTTGGGAAGGTGGCGAAAATAGGGTTTTCCATATAACACCGGCACAAAAGAATGAGGTGTTAGTCGTTTCAGGCTTGCGTTTTATCAACCCACAAGCTCCATGGCGTGGCGCCGGTGTAGCAATACCTGTGTTCTCTGTACGCACTGAAGAAGATTTCGGCATGGGAGATTTCTATGATTTGAAGAAGATGATTGATTGGGCAGTTGTAACGGGTCAAAAATTTTTGCAACTGCTCCCCATCAACGACACAACAATGACTCATACATGGACCGATTCATATCCTTATAATGCAAATTCAACATTTGCGCTACATCCTATGTATTTGCGGATTCAAGAACTTGGTACACTCAATGATGTAGAACGCCAATCCTATTATGATAATTTAGGTAAAGAGCTCAACTGCCTAAAAGAAATAGATTATGAACGAGTAAATCAAGGAAAAATCGCTTTCACTCGTGAAATATTTGCTCAAGAAGGTGAAAAAGTTGTTACATCGAAAGAATTTAGCGACTTTGTTTCTCGCAATGCCGACTGGCTCACTCCATATGCGGCATTCTGTGTGCTTCGCGATAAATTCCAAACTCCAGACTTCATGAATTGGAACGAATATGCCAACTATGACGAAAAGAAAGTTGCTAAATTTGTGAAAGAACACAAAGATGAAATAAACTATGTATATTATATCCAATACAACCTTGACAAACAAATGCGCCATGTGCGCGACTATGCCCACAGCAAGGGTATTGCGATAAAAGGTGACATACCCATCGGTATCTCTCGTACAAGTGTTGACGCTTGGATTTCTCCTAGATTGTTCAACATGGATTGCCAAGCAGGTGCGCCACCTGATGATTTCTCTGTATTGGGTCAAAATTGGGGATTCCCAACATATAATTGGGAAGAAATGAACAAAGATGGATTCGCATGGTGGAAAGCCCGTTTCCGTAAAATGTCGGAATACTTTGATGCTTATCGCATTGACCATGTGCTTGGTTTCTTCCGTATTTGGCAAATTCCTATGGACGCTGTTCATGGATTGCTTGGCGTTTTTAGCCCTGCCCTACCATTCACTCCCGAAGAATTACGTTATAACTACGACTTCTGGATTGATGTAGATTTACAAACCACTCCATACATTATGGATTATTTCCTCAATGATTTCTTTGGTGAATTTACTGATGAAGTTCGTAATATATTCCTTAATAGCGTTGGTTATGGTCGTTACAAGCTCAAAGATGAGTATAACACACAGCACAAAATAGTCAACTACTTCACTACTCAAGAAAAAAACGAGAAAAACAACAAGATATGCAATGCACTCCTAGGTTTGATTGACGATGTGCTATTTGTTGAAGATCCTGAAGAAAAAGGGAAATATCACCCGCGCATTTCTGCTCATTACACATATATATATCGTTCATTGAATGATTATGAAAAATGGTGTTTCGACCGTCTATATAACGACTTCTTTTATCATCGTCACAACGACTTTTGGTATGGCAAAGCAATGTGGAAGCTTCCAGCTTTGACCGATGCTACCGATATGCTCGTTTGTGCTGAGGATCTCGGGATGATTCCTGATTGTGTGCCTGCTGTGATGAGTACACTTCAAATTTTATCACTCGAAATCCAACGTATGCCTAAGGATCCTAAAGCTGAGTTTGGCAACACTTGGCACTATCCGTATCAATCGGTATGTACAACCTCTACTCATGATATGGGCGGAATACGTCAATGGTGGGAAGAAGATCACGAAAAGTCTCAACGTTTCTTCAATAACACTCTAAAAGCTAGCGGTGAAGCTCCATACTTTGCTGAACCATGGGTATGTGACAAAATTGTAGATCTGCATCTCAACTCTCCGTCAATGCTATGTATTCTACCATTGCAAGATTGGCTTTCAATTGATGGAAAACTCCGTCGCGAGAATCCACTCGAAGAACAAATCAACGTTCCGGCGAATCCGCGTCACTATTGGCGCTATCGTATGCATCTAACAATGGAAGAATTATTGAATAACTCTGAGTATAATAATATTGTTAAACAAAAAATTATAGAAAGCGGTAGATAAGTTATATTATATTTTGCCTTAAAACTAAATCAACAGTGGTGCATAAACATGATTTATGCACCACTGTTGATTGTTTTTTAATGTCGATAGTTGGTTTGTAAATGATACTTAAAGATTAATTTGTTGAAAATTTAACATTCATAATATTCATTATTAAATATATTACATCATCTGTATTAAATGGCTTGGATGTAATTTGCTTTAGTTGTAAATATTTTTCAGGAAATCGAATCCGATATTTGGAAGTTGCGTATATTAAAAATGGGATTTGAATTGATGCTAAATATGATTCGGGTATATTTTTTCTTCCGTGACCGAAATATTCATCATGAGCAAATAAATCCACTCCATGATCTGGCATATATATTATTATAGCTTCCTCATCTTTAAAATATGAAATAATTTCAGAAATAATATAATCATTGTAAAGGGTTGCATTATCATATTGAGCAATGACCTCTCGTTGATTTCCAGGTAAATAATTATAGTCAGAAATCTTGAAGTGATTAAATTGGGGCGGATAGCGTCGGTAGAACTCCACATGTTGTCCCATCAAGCTGATAAAGAGGAATTTGTATGGTGTTTTATCTAAACTAATTTCTGAAATTTTAGGTAATATAACTTCATCGTAAGCTTTATTTTCCCATTTTTCAAAAAATGGATGACTATATATTTGGTAATGACATATATCTGAAAATTTACTTTGGATATTGTCACAAAATCCCCGCTTATTTTGATTAGCAATCCAATATGTTTTATAATTGAGTAAATTTGCTATTTCCGGTATGGAAGGAGAGCTATACCATTCTGTACTACTATTATATTTACTATAAGTACTCATGAAAAATTTAAAAGCTTCTAATGTGTGATTTGACGGAGATGTTACATTTCTAAATATTAAAAGTGTATCAATTTGATTTAATGCTTCTAATCGGGGATTTGTTTCTTTTTCATATCCATATAAAGAACAATGATCTTTTGAATGAGATTCTCCGATAATAAAAATTATATTCTTTGGTTTCTCCGGAATTTGTGTTAAATCATATATAGTTAAGGTTTTTATTATTTCGGGTGTACGTTGAAATACATACCAAAATGTATGGATTTGCCCCAAAAAAGTATAATTTATAAAACTAGGGTATCTGCACCAACTTACAATGGCTAATATTAGGACCAATATATAAAAAACAAAATATTTAGTAGGTTTTAGGTTGAATGAGTGCTTTATAATAAAATATAGTAAAATATAAGATAATAATATAAATATTGAAATCTTTAGGATTAATAATGGCGTTATATAGTTGCGACAGAATTCTAAAATTTCAGCAACGTTTGTTTCAGATATAATGCCTGCTATTTCAATATTGAATTCATAATTAAAAATTGAATTACATATATATGTAAAAGCATGCATTAACAATATAAGAAATGTAATTATATAAATATATATTTTATTTACAATATTGTTAGGTAAAATATTGTAAATTAATAGTATTAAATAACTTTGAAGTGTGCAAAGTAATGTGATATATATAAAATATTTATAATTTAATGATAATATGGCTGGAAAAATTTGGAAAAAACCAATGAAACTTATAAAAAAAGCCAATAAAATTGGATTGCAAAAAGGTGAGATGAGCTTATTAAAAATACGATGTATCATATATTTTATTTTGTATTAAATACAGTAATCTTTTTAACGTCGTGCAATAATCGAGATGTATATATCTAATAAAAAGCCGATAACAATTTCATTATCGGCTTATAATTCCACATCAAAGGATGCGATGAAACTCCGAATGACAGGATTTGAGTGCTCGCAAACCTTTGTAATCCGCCTGGGTTGATACCTTCTTAAAAAGAATGGGGCCCGCCATTGGTTCGCTAAGCTTGTCTCGGTATTTCAGAAAAATTTGATGAGTTTCCCAATCTACTTTGATGTGGTAGTATTTCAAATCATTTAGCTCTCTAGCTGTACTAACTAACACAAAGTTATTAAATGAAGTTTAAAAAAACAAGTTTTTTGCATTAAATATAACATATTTTTATTTTTAATTTAAATATTATTGCTCCTTGAGATTGTTTTTTGTAATTTTGTGTCGTACAATATGATTTTATAGCACCAAATGATAAAAAGCGCTCTTGAAAAGGTAATAAGCGAGGATCTTGCCGCAATATGGTCTATTCTCAATGGAGAAGAGAAACGCCGTATAATTGATAACTTTCAAATCCATAATTATAAAAAAAATCAAGTTATATATGCCGAAAAAGAAGAGCCCGAATATATATGGTGCTTATTGAAAGGCAAAGTAAAGAAGTATAAAGATGGGATAGGTGGTCGGCAACAAATATTACGTTTAATCCGTCCAGTACAATATTTCGGTTATCGAGCATATTTTGCAAAAGAATTATATGGTTCTAGTGCTGCTGCATTGGAGGCGTCTATGCTTGGTGCAATACCAATGTCATTAGTTGATGACTTAATAGATAAAAATAATAAATTGGCTCGTTTTTTTATCCATGAATTATCTCGTAATCTTGGTGGATCAGATACCAAGATTGTAAATCTTACACAAAAACATATTCGAGGTAGGTTAGCAGAGGCTCTAATTGTGCTGAAAGAGAACTATGGTTATGAAGATGATAATTCAACGTTAAAAATATATTTAGCTAGAGAGGATTTAGCTAATTTATCAAATATGACAACTTCTAATGCAATACGAACATTGTCTTGTTTCATGTCGGAAAAGATAATAGTTGTGGATGGTCGTCGAATTAAAATTGTAAATGAGCCATTGCTTCGCCAGATCAGCAAATTTGGTTAAGGTTTTTGATTCGTTTTATTTTACCATTATTAGTTCGATAAAATTGTTTTACACATTCTATCTTTTGTGGTATGGAATGTTTATCCAAAATAGTCTTTAGTTTTGCTACAATTGAAGTTTTATCAATATAGGACGATTCTATGTATAAAGTAATGCGTTCTCCCCATTTTTCATCATCTTCACCTACGATGTAAAACGGGCTGGTGATAATTGATGATATTTTTTTCTCAATTTGTTCGGGATGTATTTTTATGCCTCCAGAGTTAATGACATTATCAATGCGCCCCCTCCATATAAAATGATTGGAATCTATAACATCAACAATGTCGTTTGTTGTAATTTGGTGAAAAGAAAATTCTGGTGCAGTTATTATTAGGCAGCCTCTTACATCTTGTGATATTGTAATTCCTGGTAATGTTTTATAATAATCTGATGATATATGCCTCAGTGCGATATGGCTACATGTTTCAGTCATGCCAAATGTTGAATATGTATTAATCCCTGACTTTAATAATTGTTGTGTACGAGCGACCGACAATTCACCTCCACCAACTATAAGATTCGTTATTTTTGTGGAATTATTTAAAGATACAATCCAATCAATTTGAGTTGGGACAACAGGTAATAAATCGAGTTTCCCATAGTTATACTTTAATGGTCTATTACTAGGCTCTTCTATCCAAAGCTCGGCACCTGATACAATCGCTCTTACAATCATCATTTTTCCTGCTATGTAATTAGGCGACAGAGGTAACATCATCTTTGAGTTTTTTGTTATATTAAAAAAGGTGCATGTCGCTTTTGCCGATTTAATCATATCATTTTTTTTTAATTGTATTTCTTTGGGTATCCCTGTTGAGCCGGAGGTGTGTGCTATAATATAAGGCTTACTATTATTCCATTGGTTTATGAAATCCAATGTTGCCTCATTTGGATTATGTATATTACTCAAAATACCATTGATTCTAAATCCCATTGCTTAGTTGTGTTATATATTAATACGTTATTAATTTGTTCAATAGGAGATTTAATGTTGTTTGAGAATAGCAAACCGGTACCTAATCCTTGAGGCATTGATACTTCTTTGGTAGAAATCCATTGAGCTATTGCATTAAGTCCTATATTTGATTCAAGTGCCGATGTTGCCCACCACCCTATTTTGTGTCTGTCTGCAACATTTATCCATTCTTCAGCCCCATAAAAACCACCACACAAACTTGGTTTTAAAACTAAAAAAGAGGGATTGATGAATTGTATTATTTGATTTTTTAGTTCCATATCATTAATTCCCAATAATTCTTCATCCAAGGCAATAGGAATAGGACTATTTTTGCATATAATAGCTAATTCATTCCATTGTTTAGGTTTAATTGGCTGCTCGATAGAATGAATGTTATATACAGATAATTGATCAAGGTATGACAATGCATCTTGAGCGGAGAATGCACCATTTGCATCAAGACGAATTTGAAGTTTTGATATAGGAAATGATGAGCGAATATAATTTAATAATTTTAATTCATCTTCAAATTTAATTCCTCCAATCTTGAGCTTAATGCAATTAAACCCATTGCTGATCTTTTCATTGATACGTTTGAACATATCATCATAACTGCCCATCCAAACAAGACCATTTATTGGTATTGAAGAATTTCCTTGCCTCCATTTTGTGTCATAGATTATGTGTTTGCCCCCATTTTTTAAATCAGCTAACGCTGTCTCTAATCCAAAGCGAATAGAGCTATATTTTATATCTGATATATTTATGGTATTTATGTCATCGCAAATCGTTTTTAATATAGATTCAAAATTTGGAATATCATCAGAACTTAAACCTCTAAAAATTGCACATTCTCCAATTCCAAAAATATTAGGATCTTCGATGTCATGAATTTTGATAAAAAAAGTCTCTTTCTCTAGCATTGTTGCACGAGAAGTAATTGCCGGTTGGATAAACTTTAAAATATATTTACAATAAGATGCCTCTAACATTATCCCGGGAATTTAGGAAATTTCTGAAAGTCAGGGTCTCTTTTTTCTAAGAAGGCATTTTTCCCTTCTTGTGCTTCTTCCATGAGGTAATACATTAGCGTGGCATCTCCAGCAAATTCCATTAAACCTCGTTGCCCATCAAGTTCTGCATTTAAGGCGCGTTTAATCATCCGGATTGCCATTGGGCTTCTTTGCAATATTGTTTCGCACCATTCCACGGTTTCATCTTCCAATCGGTCAAAAGGCACAACTTTGTTTACCATTCCCATTTCAAATGCTTCGGCTGCAGAATATTGTCGGCAAAGGAACCATATTTCTCGTGCTTTCTTTTGTCCTACACACCTTGCAAGATATGAAGATCCGAATCCGGCATCAAAGCTCCCCACCTTAGGCCCGGTTTGCCCAAAACGTGCGTTTTCTGACGCGATCGTTAAATCACATACAACATGTAGAACATGTCCCCCACCTATTGCATACCCATTAACCATTGCAATAACCGGCTTGGGAATAGAGCGAATTGCTTTATGTAAATCAAGAACATTTAATCTAGGAACACCATTGTTATCAATATAACCGCCAATACCTTTAACTTTTTGGTCTCCTCCAGAGCAAAATGCCTTGTCTCCAATACCTGTCAATATAATTACTCCAATATCGTTTGATTCTCTGCAAAATGACATTGCATCAAGCATTTCAAAATTTGTTTGAGGTCTAAATGCATTATATACCTGAGGCCGGTTTATTGTTATTTTTGCAATTTTGCCATATTGCTCAAATAAAATATCTTCATATTTTTTTATTGATTTCCATTGACGATTACTCATAGTTGTAATAATTATAGGTTAAAATAATTTTTCAATATATCTGCGCTTAAAACACCATCAGCATATATGGCTAAAATTGATGGACGAGAGTCATCTGTAATAAATTTGTGTAAATTGTCTTTGAGAGAAGATTCATCTATTGCTTCATAATAATTAAATTTATATCCTAAAGCAATCTCTTTTAGTGGTAATTTTGATTTAGTCACAAAATAATCCTCTAATTCAGGCAATTTAGATGTTGAATTAATAAATCTAAATATTCCGCCACCACCATTACATATTACAATCATTTTAAATCTATTGGGAATATTTGATATTGCAAGCGCACCAATATCATATTGCGCACATAAGTCACCGGATATTAATAATGTCGTATTTTCGTAGGCTATAGATGCGCCTATTGCTGTGGATGTACATCCATCAATCCCACTAACGCCCCTATTGCAATCACATCTATTGAGTTTGGTCCAATCGAATAATTGGTGATACCTAATAGGAGTTCCATTTGACAATTGTATATTCCAATTAGACGGAATGTTTTTTAATATCATAGAATAAGCTTTAAGTTCACTCCACCCTATAGACGATATATAATTATTATGTGTTTTTTCTGATTTACGTGCATATTTATGCCATTTAACAGAATAGTCACACGGACTAATCGTTGTACTGAGATTGGCGGCAATTTGAGTAAAATATTTTGTTGGGTCAATCTCTATACGAGATGTTAGACACTTGAAACAGTCAATAGTTGAATCAGTTATGCCAATATGCCAATGTTCTTTAGGGGGATATGTTCTAATGTATTGTTTTATAAAACGCGATACCAATGCGCCACCAATTGTTATTACAATTTCGGGTTTTAGATTTTTGAGCTCTTCATTATTTAATATAGATAATGTGCGGTCAATATTATTGATAAAAAGATTACTACCTATATTAGATATGCTTTCAGTCATTACCACAACATTTGGCAATTTAGCAATTTTAGTTAATGCTTTTTTTAATTTTAAATCAGGATTGTTGAATCCAACTATAATTATAGTTTTTTTTATACTTATTTTTTCAACAAATAAATTCACTGATTTTTTATCTATTTGTACATCGGGCGTGATTAATGAAATTAAACGTTCCGGCTTCTTTTCGAGTGTTTTTGTAATATTTAATGGTTCATCTAATTGCAAGTTTATATGCACTGGAGCTTTCCTTCCTGAATTACATGATAAAATGGCATCATTTATAATTCTGTTTATATACCATTTAGATTTATCACTCTCGCATTCTGAAGGAATATTGTAATTTTTTTTTACATATTTGTTTAAAGCTTCGTATTGTTGGATTGTTTGACTATCATCTTGATCAATCCATTCGATAGGCCTATCAGCAGATATTACTATTAGTGGAGTGCGACGATAATAGGCTTCAGATATAGCTGGAGCATAGTTTAGTAATGCGCTTCCTGATGTGCAAACCAACACTACCGGTTTATTAGTAATTGTGGCGATGCCAAGTGCCATAAAAGCGGCACAACGTTCATCAACAACAATATGCTTTTTGAATTTATTAGAGCGAGCTATGGCAATGAGTAATGGTGCATTCCTAGACCCAGGTGATACAACAATATCATATATGTGATGTTGTTGTAATAAATCGACAATAATATTACATGATATTTTATCTGTAGTTTCCATATTTATAAACAAAGGTAATGATTTTTTTGAATAACAAGAATAATTGGAGATATTGTTTGTTATATAAAAAACTGTTGTGTGGTATAAAATACAGTTTGTTAATGAGGTATATTCTATATGTCTGATATTTCTATCAATTAATTGTCGTTACTGCTAAATAATAATTTTAGAGTTTTAATTTTCTGTTCAGTTTCAATCCATTCTTCATCGACATTTGAATCGACAGTCAATCCTCCTCCAGAATAAATACAAAAACTATTAGAATTAAAATGTGCGCAACGTAGATTTACATGCGCAATGTATTCATTTTGTAATTCTAAACCGATAAATCCTCCGTAACAATATCGTGGGTGTGACTCAAGCAATGCCAAATCTGTTAATGCATTGTTCTGGGGATAACCCGACAAAGCTGGTGTTGGACTTAGAGCCGTCGCGATTTTGTGAGGATGAATATTATTTAAAATTGGCGCCTCTATTCGGGTACATAAATGTTCGAGGTCTCCAAAATTTAGGCTTTCAGCAGGGTATATTTTTGGTGTTATTCCCAAAGAGATTAATGAGTTTATGATAAATTCAGTAACATAGCTGTGTTCATCAATATTTTTTTTATCCCAAGGCTGACCACTTAGAGAATTTGATCTAGTTCCAGCTAAAGCCATAGTTTTAATACTATTTTTGTTGTTTTCTTTTGAAATTAATATTTCAGGGGATGCTCCAATCCAACATCCTGTAGCTTGTGTATAATATATATATCTAAATGTATTTGGATAGGATTTGAAATATTCTTGAGTCAATAGAGCCCAATTTTTTTTATTATGTATGCCACAAATTGTTTTAGATAGAACAATTTTCCCCCCCCTTTTTTTTAATAATGAAATAATAGTTTCAACATTATGTTTATAATTTGAATATGGAGTAGATTCTTTCCATGGAATAATTTTAGGTGATGATTTAATGTATTTACAATTTTTTAATGTTTCAGTTGCGTTTAGCTCGTTATATATAATATTAGAATTGTCTGTTGGTGAAAAATTATTAATATATAAACGTGTATTATTTTTATAGGGGAAGTTATTATTTAACGATGATGGATTTGAGAAAAAATATATTTGGGAATCAAATGGTTTTTGGAATGCCACAAATGGGATCCCATTATTAATACATAAATTAATTGCTTTCCCAATTTCTGTATGTAACATATTAATCAACTATAATGGCGATTAGCTCAAATGGCATAGCTTCTACTATTTTTACTTTGTAGAAATTACCAATGGTTAGTTTTTTTGATTTTTTTATAAGAACTTCCGGATCGACTTCGGGAGAATCAAATTCAGTCCGTCCAATATAATAATCATCATCTTCGGCATCAATAATTACTTTTAAAATTTGCCCTACTTTTGCTTTATTTAAATCGTATGCAATTTCTTCTTGGATGCTCATCAATTGGTCAAGCCTGCTTTGTTTTATCTCATCGGGAATATTGTCGGTTAAATATTTTGCCGCATAGGTGTCTTCCTCTTCACAATAAGCAAATGCTCCCATCCTGTCAAACTTTTGTTTTTTTACGAATGTTAATAGATTTTCAAATTCAGTATTATCTTCTCCCGGAAATCCTACCATTAACGTCGTTCTGATATGTATCCCAGGGATTTTTTTGCGTATCTTATCTAACAATTCGATTGTTTCTTCTTCGTTAATGTGGCGACGCATGTTTGATAATACTTTGTCACTTGAGTGCTGCAATGCAATATCTAAATATTTACAAATATTATTGTGTTTTTGCATTACATCTAGTAAATCTATCGGAAATTGGGCCGGATATGCGTAATGAAGCCTGATCCATTCTACACCTTGAATTTGCGCCATTTCATCAATAAGCAACGCAAGCTTCTGTGAACCATATATATCTATTCCGTAATAAGATAAATCTTGTGCTATAATATTGAATTCTTTTACCCCTTGTTTTACTAATAATTTTACTTCATGTAAAATGTCTTCGATTTTTCGTGATTTGTATCGCCCTGTAATTAGTGGTATCGCACAAAATGAACAAAATCGGTTACACCCCTCAGCTATCTTAATGTAGGCATAGTGTGATGGCGTAGATAGTTTTCGCTCAAATGTATTTATATCATGTTGTTTCCCTGATATATCTTTAATAAGGTTTTCCCAGTCAAATTTACCATACCAACAATCAACTTCAGGTATTTCCCTTGGCAATTCTTTCCGATATCGTTCAGATAGACACCCCATAACATATATCTGCCAAACTTGACCTTTTTGTTTGGCAGATACACATTCAAGAATCATATTTATAGACTCCTCTTTAGCATCTCCAATAAATCCGCATGTATTTATAATTACAATTTTGCTAGTGATTTTTAGTGGATTGTGCTTTACATAATACCCTACACTCTCGAACATTTTAATTATGCGTTCAGAGTCAACTAAATTCTTCGAGCAACCGAGGGTTATTAAATCGATATGATTAGATGTCATTTATTCTTCTCCAAATAAAGATTTTACAAATTCTTCCTTATGGAACACTTGTAGGTCATCAATACCTTCTCCTAATCCAATATATTTTACCGGAATTTTGAATTGGTCGCTAATACCAATCACAACCCCTCCTTTTGCTGTGCCATCAAGTTTTGTTATAGCTAATTCATTAACATCGGTAGCCGCAACAAATTGACGGGCTTGTTCAAATGCATTTTGTCCGGTTGAGCCATCAAGAACTAATAAAACTTCGTGAGGCGCATCAGGTATAACCTTTTGCATAACATTACGAATCTTAGTTAATTCATCCATAAGCCCTTTTTTATTATGGAGACGCCCTGCTGTGTCAATAATAACCACGTCAACATCATTTGCTACTGCCGACGATACAGTGTCATAGGCAACTGCTGCTGGGTCCGAACCAAGTTTCTGTTTAATTACCGGTACTCCGGCTCTTTTTCCCCATATATCAAGTTGTTCTACAGCAGCGGCTCTAAAAGTGTCGGCAGCTCCAAGCATAACCTTATTTCCTGCTTTTACAAATTGGGCAGCCATTTTTCCTATGGTTGTCGTTTTTCCTACCCCATTTACTCCTACTACCATTATTACATGAGGCTTATGGTTTTTGGGGACTGAAAAGTCGGCTATAGATGCATCAGTATTATTTTCAATTAACATATCGGTGATTTCTTCACATAAAAGAGAATTTAATTCTGATGAATTTATGTATTTATCGCGAGCAACGCGTCTTTCAATGCGTTCGATTATTTTTAGAGTTGTCTCAACTCCAACATCCGATGTGATAAATACTTCCTCTAAATTGTCAAGAATTTCGTCATCAATTTTTGATTTACCGGCTATCGCTCGTGTGATTTTTGAGAATACACCTTGTTTTGTACGCTCTAAACCTTTGTCTAATGTCTCCTTTTTTTCTTTTGAGAAAAACTTACTAAAAAATCCCATTCTATCAATATTATTTTCAATTTGCAAAGGTAACAAAATTTACTTAGATAACATCAATTTGCCGTGTTGATAAAGTTTTATTTATATCGTTTTTATTGTTTTCTGTATAAAAAATACACCTCTATAGTTTATGTCCATAGAGGTGTTGCTATGTAAATTATAAATAATGGATTAATCTATTTGAATTACTAAATAATTAGATAAATTCCAAAACGCATCCCTATCCTTTATTTTTAATATCTTTTGACCATTATGATCTTCTATTAAATAAGAGTTTTCTGGATGGTTTGTTAATATTTTCGCTTTTTTTGAATGAAGATTTATAGTATTTAATGTTCGTCTATCTGCAGTGCTAAAGAATTTGTCATCAAATTCATTTTCCAATACTTTTGTTTTCTTTAAAAAACCACTCTCGAGTATATTCTTATTTTTTAATTCTTTTTTACTTCCAATTGCATAATAGCACTTATTTAATTCGTTAATGTTTGAAATTGCTTGGTTTGCAATTTCTTCAACCTGTGCTTTTTGAGATGATACATTTTGAATTGTTTGGCTTAACGAGTCATTATCCTGTTCTAGTTTCACAATTTCACCTTTAGCATGGAATAATTTTGTAGTTAATGTCTCAATTTCAACGTTTTGACTATCAATTTGTGCACTTAGTGTTGCGATCGTTTTTTCTAATTTGGAATTAGATAATTTTGACATCTTAAGTTTTTTCTCTAATTGATCAAGCTTTTCTCTGCGTTGTTGTAGTGTTAATTTTATAGCTTCTATGTCGTTTTTTATTTGCTCTCGTTGTGATGACGACTCTGTTTCTAAAGAGTTGTTAATTGCAAGTATTTTTTCTAATTCCTTGATTTGAGACATGTCGCCAGTGATTTCATTAACTAAAACAAATAAACTATCGCGATCTGCGATTGCTTGGGCTAAAGCCTCTTTGTCGGCATTAATAATTTCTACGGGGATTTCATTGCCCGTTTTCTCTTGTCCACATGAACATAATAATAATGTTCCAAATAACAATAGTGATGAAAAATTCTTCATAAATTTAACTTTTAATTGATTAATTATTTAAATTTGTTTTTATGAGTTTTATCTTTTTGTACTTCTCTATAGCCATTTACAATTATAACGATTTCTCCTTTAGCTTGGTTTTTTGAAAAATAATCTGCAAGTTCTCCTAATGTGCCTCGTATAGTTGTTTCATGAATTTTGGAAATTTCACGAGATATAGAAGCTTCTCGATCAATACCGCAATATTCAATGAGATTCTGGAGTGTTTTAACAATTCTCAATGGTGATTCATATATTATGAATGTGCGAGGCTCTGAACCCAACTCTTTCAAGCGCGTTGTTCTGCCTTTTTTTAGTGGCAAAAAACCTTCAAAACAAAATCTTTCACATGGTAATCCAGAGTTAACCAATGCAGGAACAAACGCTGTGGAACCAGGTAAAGTCTCTACTTGTATATTCAACCGGCGGCATTCTCTTGATAATAAGAACCCGGGGTCGGATATTGCGGGAGTTCCAGCGTCGGAAATAAGAGCAATAGACTCTCCTGCAATCAACTTTTTTGTTATATTCTCAATAGAACTATGCTCATTAAATTTATGATGGCTAATCATAGGGGTATTTATGCCAAAATGTTTCATTAGCACATTGCTTGTGCGAGTGTCTTCTGCTAATATTAAGTTGCAATTTTTTAATACACTAATAGCTCTTGGAGTCATATCTTCAAGATTCCCGATGGGTGTTGGAACAATATATAATTTTCCGCTCATAACTTCATTTATCAAAAAAACTACATAAAAGATTTATTGGGTTAACGATTCATTATAAATGAAATCATAATACATTTAACAATAGATTCTCGATAGCACAACGCAATTCTCGTCGTGGACAAAAGAAATGATTTACCATTATCACTATAACATGAGTTGGCTCTGAATTTTCATCCAATTTATATCCGGCGTAGCATTGCACACCATTCATGCTTCCTGTTTTTAGGGCTAATTTCCCTTCTAAACGAGTGCCTTTTAAAAAGTTAGCGAGCGTGCCATCTTTCCCAGACTTTGGGAAGCAATTGATGTATTCATTACTATAATCACTTTTAGCCATGAATGTTAGCACCTGAGCGACAAATCGAGGAGATAAACGATTCGTTCGTGATAATCCACTTCCATCTCTAATCGTAATAAAATTTGTGTTTAACCCTTTGTTTTTCCAATAATTTAATTCTGTGTCAATGGCTACATTTATTGGATTGCCTTTTGATATAACACGGAGAATAGACTCTGCAAATAAATTGTCACTTCGCACCATTAAACTTTTGCATATATCAACTATTTTGGGTGATTTGTGTGTATATATATTTCTTTGTTTTAGGTATTCGCTGTTTTCAATATGAGATTGATTTATACATATGCCAGCATCTTTCATTTTTGAAAGCAATTCATCAATGAAAACATCTTCGGGATATGGAGTTGAACAAATATTAGACACATTACGTTTAGAATCGCCCAATATGATTAGTTCATTTGAGTTAAAAGGTCTCATATATATAGTACTAAGGTCTTCGCCAAGAGGTATTTTTTTTATTATAAGGTCTTTGATTAATGGCGATGTTGTTACGGTTGAAGAATTTATTGATAATGAAAACACGTTATCCTTATAATTGAATGGATATAACCCAGTACCATAACCCCATGCAATATCTTCAATCTCCCAATTAGGATTTACTCCACAATCTTGTTTAAAGTCTGTTGGAATAAAGCAACATCTACCTTCAATTTTAGATATTCCGATAGATTTTATTGCATTTATTATGGAGTCACAAAAACCACAATTTTCAGGAAAGTGTTTTGATTCCAATGTCGCATCTCCTACTGCATATATAATTAAATCACCATATAATGTTTTATTTACAATCTCTCCAGAAATATTGACTTTTGTTTCGAGTTGTAGATTTTGAGGTAATAACGAGAACGCAGTTGCAGTAGTTAGTGCTTTTGTGACACTAGCGGGAGAATACACCCGCTCGCTTTGATAGTCAATTAATGTATTAGATGATTTTATTTCTGCGATATATATTCCCATACTCATTGCTTCTTTTCCTGTTACATTTATAGGACATTTGCCTAATAATGGCATTGAAACAAATAAGCAAAATAGACTTAAAATAAATAATCTGATAAAATTTATCATAATTAAAATAATTTTATTATTTATGATACGAAGTTAGTAAAAATATTTTTCATTCATTATACGAAAAGTAAGATTTATTGTCAAAAATCGCTTTTTCATAATTGAAAATCCAGATAAATTTAGTAATTTCGCACATTGAACTTGTATTTGTGCAAATATATGGTTATTAAAACTAGAGAAAAGTTAATTGAAGTAGCACGGCAACTCTTTGCATATAAGGGTATCGAGAATACTACAATGAATGATATAGCCAATGCGTCAGAAAAAGGGCGTCGCACGATTTACACCTATTTTAAGAATAAGAAAGAGATATATAATGCTGTAATTGAGCAGGAAAGCGAATTGTCTGTTTCTAAATTAAGAGAAATAATCACATTAAATATAACTCCCGTAGAGAAATTGAGACGTTTTTTAGAGGTGAGATTTGATATAATAAAAGATTCAAATTTAGGACAAAATGATCCTTTAAGACGTTTTATTATGCGGGATATAAAAAGAGTGGAAAAAATCAGACGTCTTGCGTTAGAAAAAGAACGGGAAATTTTAAATGCGATTATTGAAGAAGGTATTTTGTTTGGTTTTTTTGATAAGAATCAATGTGAAAACTTTGAGTCATTGAGGTTGATGGTCGTTCAAGGCGTAGATTTTTCATACATAAGAGATAATTTTTTAGAAATAGGTATTGACAAAGATCGATTAATTAATAATATAATAGATTTTATTATAAAAGGATTAAAACTATAAAAATATGTATATTAATTCAACTGGTTTTTATATTCCGCAAGAGCGAGTGGCAAACAGCTATTTTCTTAATGTTAACGGACTTACAGATGAATGGATCTTAAAACGCACAGGTATTTCCACTCGGTCGAAAGCCGCAGAAAATGAAGGTCATAATTCAATGGGATTAAATGCTATAGAAAATGCTTTAAAAGATTTGCCTTATGATATAAAAGATATTGATTTAATTGTATCAGCATCATACTCTCCTTATGATACAGTTGCAACATTAGCACATATAACTCAGCAAAAATATGACATTAGTAATATTAAAGCTGTATATGCATCATCAGCATGCTCGTCTTTTGTAAATGGACTTGAAATAGTTGAAGGCTATTTTGCAATGGGAAAAGCAAAAAAAGCATTGTTGGTCTGTTCTGAGCATAATACATATTATAGCAACGAAAGCGACCCAAAATGTGGTCATTTATGGGGGGACGGAGCTGTGGCATTTTTTTTATCGGCTGAAAAATTAAGAGATGACGAACCGGAGATTTTGCATATATATACTCGTGGATTAGGAAATGTAAGTAAAGGACCAGAAGGTGTTAGGCTGCGACCAAAAGAAGGCGGGATTGAAATGCCTGATGGTCGTGATGTGTTTATTCATGCTTGTAAATACATGATTAAAGCATTAGAGGAAGTTACTAATCCGGAAAATATGGCAGTAAATCAATTAGATTATATAATATGCCATCAGGCGAACAAACGTATTGTTACAAATGTAGCAACCCGGTTAGGCATGGAAGATAATCGATTTATTAATAATATTGAAGAATTAGGTAATACAGGTTCTGCAAGTGCCGCTATTGTATTTTCACAAAATATAGATAAGTTTAAAAAAGGCGAAATGGTTGGTCTTACTGTTTTTGGTGGTGGATACTCATGTGGAGCTTTTTTGATAAAAATATAACTCTTATAAATATTATATTATGAAATTACTTGAAGGAAAAACAGCGCTTATTACCGGTGCCGCCCGTGGTATTGGGAAATCACTTGCGCTAAGGTTTGCACAAGAAGGTGCAAACATCGCATTTACAGATTTAGTTATTGATGAAAATGGCAAGGAAACAGAACGGGAGATTGCCGCTTTTGGGGTTAAAGTAAAAGGATATGCTTCAAATGCAGCCGACTTTGCGCAAACAAAAGAGGTTGTTGCTGAAGTTCATAAAGAATTTGGGTCGATTGATATTCTTGTAAATAATGCGGGAATTACAAAAGATGGACTTATGATGCGAATGACAGAACAACAATGGGACGCTGTTATTGCAGTTAATTTAAAAAGCGCATTTAATTTTATAAATGCATCATTGCCAATAATGATGCGTCAGCGTTCAGGCAATATTATAAATATGGCTTCAGTTGTGGGGGTGCATGGAAATGCCGGACAAGCTAATTATGCCGCATCAAAGGCTGGTCTTATTGCTTTGGCGAAATCAATTGCACAAGAAGTCGGCTCTAGAGGAATACGTGCAAATGCAATAGCTCCCGGATTTATAGAAACAGCAATGACAGCCGCTCTTCCTGACGAGGTGCGTAAAGAATGGACAAAAAAAATACCGTTACGTATAGGTGGTCAAGTTGAAGATATTGCAAATGTTGCAGTATTTTTAGCATCAGATATGTCTAGTTATGTAACAGGACAAGTGATTCAAGTTGATGGAGGTATGAATATGTAATTTTTTGTAATTTTTTATGGAAATAATATAAGGAGAACGATTTTAATCGCTCTCCTTATCTATTTTGGATTTACCTAAAATTGAATAATATTTTGCTATTTATTATTTTTACTGTAATTTTGATAAATAAATTATAATTAGAGATGTTGACATATAATACACAATTAAAAAAATTGGTTCTGCCTGAATATGGTAGAAATATACAACAAATGGTAAACCATTGTTTGTCAATTTCAGATAAAGAAGAAAGAACAAGATGTGCATATTCAATTATAAACACAATGGGGAATTTATTCCCTAATTTAAGAGATGTTGAAGAATTTAGGCATAAATTGTGGGATCATCTTGCAATAATGTCTGATTTTAAACTCGATATTGATTACCCATTTGAGGTGATTACAGCTGATAATATCAATAAGATTCCAAATAGGTTAGAATATCATTCTGGGACGATTAAATTGCGGCATTATGGTAAATATATGGAACTCATGATTGTAAAGGCATCTCTTCTCGATGATGGAGAAGAAAAGGATAAATTAGTGTCGTTAATAGCAAATCACATGAAAAAGATGTTATTATCAGAAAATAGTGATAGTGCTGATGACGCTAAAGTATTTAAAGACCTTTATGAATATTCAAAAGGTAAAATCAATCTTAATCCTGAAACTTATCATTTACATGATTTTAAAGATGTTTCAAATGTTTCAGGAAAAAAGAAAAAAAGAAATAGGCAAGTCAAATGATTACATCTAAAGAAATAAGCTACATTGGTAAGTGCTTCAAGCCTCATGGAATAAAAGGAGAAATATCGGCATCTATAGAGGTTGTGAATATTGAAGATTTATCATGTCTAATTATGGATATTGATGGTATATTTGTGCCTTTTTTTATGGAAAGTTATAGAGAAAAAGGACTTAATACTTTTTTGTTGAAATTTGAGGGAATTGATAGTGATGAAGATGTAGATTTGTTTTCAGGGAAAGAATTATATGCATTAAATATAGAATTATCTGATGAAGTAGATGAAAATTTATCAGATATGATATATCTTGATGAACTAATTGGATATTCTATAGCTATAGAGAACAATATTATTGTCGGACAAGTAGTTAATTATGATAATAGTACCGAGAATCCATTATTTATAGTTAATGATTTAAGCGACAAAGAATTATTAATACCAATTGTAGAGGAGTTTATTATAAATATAGACAAAACGAATAAAATATTGACGATGGATTTGCCAATAGGTCTTATGGATTTGAATTGATTATGGAATTTGATGAAGATAAAGCAATCGAATTTATACAGAATTGTTTAGACGTTATAATATCTTCTGATGACATTTTAGATATTATTGATATTATATGGGATTTTTATGAGGATAATGATTTGCTGGAAATTTCAGCAAATATAGAAGAAGATGATGTCGAAATAAGTAAATTATTGTCTTATGTGCAATTAATGGTAACTAAAAACAAATGGTTAAATCTTAAGACTGATATAGTTGAGAAAATAGTGCTTGCAGAACTCGCTTATGAGAAATCTTTGGATGATTTTTAACCAATATGTGATTTGGTGTATAAATTTTGTTGTGTTATTGATTCCTCATGAATCATTTGCATTGGATTTAACTATTGATATAGATTCTATTGATGGTATTGATGTGTGGGACTTGGCAATAGAAGAAAATGTGAATTATCCTATTGTACCACAACAAATGCAATCACAGATATCCCAACACATTAAAACTCAATATGAATATTTAAAGTCGAAAGGATATAGCATTAAGCTAATAAGAAATAATGAGGTGTTGATGATAACAATCCCTATTGATAGCTTATTTCGTACAAATATGTACAACTACATTAAAAAAAGTGGCGAGGAATGCTTATGTCCATTGATTCAATATCTCAAAATAAAAGAAATGTATAGGATGATTCTCGCAGTTCATCACGATGATACATTAAATAGTGAAAACGCCGACATTTTAACTTATGAACGAGTTCTGTATTTAATTGATTGGTTGTCTTCAAAAACGGCAAATGCTAACGATGTGATACCATATTCAATGGGAAATGCTTATCCTATAACATCGGACAAATCTTCTTATGGCAGAGAAAAAAATCGACGATTAGAAATATTTATAGTCCCTGGAAAAACGATGTTAGAGCTTGCTGATGAAAAAAAATTATAGGTCATTTATGTGATAATATTGGATATAATAAGTAATTTTGCAAAAATAAAATTCAAATAAATAATGGCTAAAGAATTAAAAGAACTAACAAAACGAGAGGTAAATTACTCTCAATGGTACAATGACTTGGTTATAAAAGCAGATTTGGCTGAACAATCGGCTGTTAGAGGTTGCATGGTTATTAAACCTTATGGTTATGCTATTTGGGAAAAAATGCAGCAACAATTAGATAAAATGTTTAAGGAAACCGGACACGTTAATGCATATTTCCCATTGTTAATCCCCAAATCATTTTTAAGTAGAGAAGCTGACCATGTTGAAGGTTTTGCCAAAGAGTGTGCCGTAGTAACTCATTATAGATTGAAAAATTCGACAGAAGGCAAAGGTGTTGTTGTTGATCCTGAGGCAAAATTGGAAGAAGAACTGATAATTCGGCCAACATCTGAGACAATTATTTGGAATACATACAAGAATTGGATTCAAAGCCATAGAGATTTGCCAATCTTATGTAACCAATGGGCAAATGTGTTGCGTTGGGAAATGAGGACGAGAATGTTTCTGAGAACGGCTGAATTTTTATGGCAAGAAGGACATACGGCTCATGCGACGAAAGAGGAGGCATTGGAAGAAGCAGTTAAGATGCTTAATGTATATGCTGAATTTGCCGAGAAATATATGGCTGTACCTGTAATAAAGGGTGTAAAATCGGCGAATGAACGTTTTGCCGGGGCGCTTGATACATATACTATTGAAGCAATGATGCAAGATGGGAAGGCTTTACAATCAGGAACATCTCACTTTTTAGGTCAGAATTTTGCAAAAGCCTTTGATGTGAAATTTTTAAATAAAAATAATGAATTAGAATATGTGTGGGCAACATCATGGGGCGTTTCGACTCGCCTTATGGGTGCTTTAATAATGACACATTCAGATGATAATGGATTGGTTTTACCACCACAATTAGCTCCAATACAAGTTGTGATAGTCCCAATATATAAAAATGCCGAGCAATTAGACTTAATATCAAAAACAATAGAGCCTATCGTTGCAGAGCTTAAACAATATGGCATTAGTGTTAAGTATGATGATGCTGATAATAAAAGACCTGGATTTAAGTTTGCCGAGTATGAATTAAAAGGTGTTCCGGTAAGATTGGCAATAGGAGCTCGAGATATTGAAAATGGAACTATTGAAGTAATGCGTCGAGATAAACTCGAAAAAAGTGTAGAACAACTAGAAGGCATATCGTCATTTGTAAAAAAATTACTTGATGATATTCAGGAAAATATCTTTGCGAAGGCTTTAGCTCATAGAGAAGCAAAGACTATTCAAGTTGATACTTATGAAGATTTCAAAGAAAAAATAGAAGAAGGTGGATTTATACTTGCACATTGGGATGGTACACCTGAAACTGAAGATAAAATCAAAGAAGAAACAAAGGCAACAATTCGCTGCATACCATTAGATGGAGATAAAACTCCAGGAAAATGCATGGTAACAGGTAAACCGTCTAAACAACGAGTTATATTTGCTAGAAGTTATTAATTTACAGAATTTTAAACAATAGTTTCCTAAGGCGCACCTCATATTTGGGAGTGCGCCTTTTGTTATTTGATTTTTGACGTTAATTCATAAATATTTATGAATGTTGGTTGTGTATCATTTCTATATTTTATATATTTGTATTTTAATTTATTAATGAGATGAAAAAGCCACCAATAATATCAATTGTATTACCATGTTATAATGAAGCATTAGTATTGCCAACGACAACAACCGTATTGCTAAATTTGTTGGATAATTTAATCAAAGATAATCTAATATCTTCATCAAGTTATATTTTGTGTAGCAATGATGGCAGTAAGGATGAAACATGGAATGTTATTAAAAATTTGCATGTCAAAGATAATAGGATAAAAGGAATTTCATTAGCACATAATAAAGGGCATCAAAATGCTCTATTAGCAGGTTTGATGACCGTCATTGATAATTGTGATGCGTCAATTTCTATAGACGCCGATTTGCAAGATGACCCTCAAGCTATAGTACAAATGGTGAAGGAATTTATTAATGGGGCAGAAATTGTATATGGAGTTAGAAGTAGTCGAGCAACAGATACATGGTTTAAGCGAACGACAGCACATGCATTTTATTCATTTCAACAATTAATGGGATTGAATACAATATATGATCACGCCGATTATCGCCTTATGAGTAATAGAGCACTTCATTTATTGAGTGAATATGGCGAGTCAAATTTGTTTTTACGAGGAATAATTCCACAAATTGGGCTAACTACTGCAATTGTAAAATATGAACGAAAAGAGCGAATTGCAGGAGAATCAAAATATCCATTAAGTAAGATGCTTAGTTTCTCAATAGATGGGATAACTTCATTTTCGGCAAAACCAATGAGAGTGATATTTATGGTTGGATTAATACTTCTATTGGTGGATATTGCAGTAGCCATGTATGTGTTCATCTCATATTTTAGTGGAACTACAATATCGGGTTGGGCTTCATTAATGTTGTCTATCTGGTTTTTAGGAAGTTTGATCTTAATGGGGATAGGAATCGTGGGTGAATACATTGGTAAAATTTTCATAGAGGTTAAGCAACGTCCAAGATATGCAATTAAAGATTCTCTTTGGGATTAGATTATATGAACATCAAGTTATTCCACTCTGAAATTTCAGTTTCTCAACCCCTACCCTATGCCATAGAAGGGATACAAGCTGGTTTCCCTTCTCCTGCACAAGAATGTATTAGTGAATATATTGATTTGAATCAAGAACTTATAGAGCATCCGACAGCGACATTTTATGGAAGGGTATCAGGTGATTCGATGATTGATGAAGGTATTTGTGAGGGGGATATTATTGTTATAGACCGCTCATTAGAGCCTCGCAATAAGGATTTAGCAGTGTGTTGTGTGGATGGTGATTTTACATTAAAACGAATTGTAATTGAGCCGGAAAAGGCATGGTTGATACCTGCAAACGAAAAATTTGATCCTATTCTTGTTACGCAAGATAATCGTTTTATTGTATGGGGGGTTGTAACGTATGTAATAAAAAAATATCGAAGACCACGACGTTGATATGTTTGGATTAATCGATTGTAATAATTTTTTCGTATCGTGTGAACGAGTTTTTAATCCTTCATTATTAAATCGACCTGTAATTGTGTTGAGTAATAACGATGGGTGTGTAGTTGCTATGTCTGATGAAGCAAAAAGTATTGGAATAAAACGTGGAATTCCATATTTTAAAATAAAGGATGTTGTATTAAAGCATCATATAGCGGTCTTTTCAAGTAATTATAAATTATATGGAGATATGTCTTCTAGAGTTATGGCTACTATTTCAGCCTTAATTAAGGATGCCGAAATTTATTCTATAGATGAAGCGTTTGTTAAATTTGATTTTTCAAATGACGAAAAACTTGAAAATATAGGTAGAAATATTATTAGAATTATAAGAAGAAACACCGGCATACCAGTGTCATTAGGAATAGCATCCACTAAAACATTGGCTAAAATAGCGGCGCATTTTGCAAAAAAACATTCGGCATATAATGGTGTTTGTGTGATTGATAGTGAGGAAAAACGGATTAAAGCATTAACCGTAACAGAAGTAGATAATATTTGGGGCATAGGTCGAAAGTTAACGAATAATCTTCATCGCATAGGTGTGTATAATGCCATTGATTTCTGCAACAAACCATACCAAAGTTATTATGGAATACTTAATGCCGCAAATATAAAAACATGGTTTGAATTAAATAATAAATCATGTATAAATATAGATACAGTAAATACTTCAAGAAAACAATTATGTAGTTCTAGGTCGTTTTCTGAATCCATTAATGATTTAAATTTGCTTATTAATGCAATATCTATATTTGCTGAGAGCATTTGTCGTAAATTGAAAGAACAATGTTGCTGTGCAGTATCATTGAGTGTATTTATATATACAAACGCCTTTGATCATAAGCAAGCTCAATATTATAATTCATCTCACGTTAAATTAGAAGAACCTACCTCGGATGTGATAACAATTACTTCAGTTGCTATTAATGCATTAAAGTCGATTTTTCGGGAGAATTTTGATTATAAGAAAGCTGGTATTATAATAACTGAAGTCGTTGATGAGAATAATATTCAACGAACGCTATTCTCGTCAACAACTAAATTAGAAAAAAAGCAATCACTTATGAATGTAATACATAAGTTAAATCAAAAACCGAATACAGTTGATTCTGTGCATTTGGCATCGGCTTTAACAAAAAAGAATTTAATAAAACAAAAACATTTATCGAGGCAATTTACAACACGATTTGACGACATTATAGAGATTAATTGTAATCAATAAATTTCTATATTAAAAAATATTTATAATACAGAAAATTTAATTTTATGATAAGTAATAAAGAATTAATCAGTTTATTATCCAATCAATTGTCAAGAGATAATAAAGATATGGCATCTTTGTTCGATGGAATGATTCAAGTGTTATGTGAACGATTAAAAGCATTGGATTCAATTGCAATACCTGGTTTTGGCGAATTTGTTGCAAATAAGGAAGATGAAACAATCTCTGTTGATTATTCTACTGGAAAAAGATTGTTGTTACCTCCTCAAATAACGATAACATTTAAAGCGAGTACTATAATAAAGAAAAAAATAAATAAATAATTAAATTTGTTGATTATGCAACAGAGACTAAATATTAATCAATTATCTAAATCTATTGCAGAGACAAATGGGTGTTCTATTTTTACAGCAGAAACATTTGTAAAATCATTGTTCTCATTGATTGGTGACAAATTAATAGAAGGTGAACATATAAAAATAAAAGGTTTTGGCGAATTTTATGTAGATAATGAGAAAAATATAATATTTAATATTGATGATGAATTAACAACAGTTATCAATCAACCCTTTTCATGTTTTGAGCCAGTAGAATTAGATGATGATGTTACCGATGATGTGTTCAAATCTGAAATTCCTATATTTGAGTCTAAGCCAGAACCAGTGGCTGTAGATACAATAAGAAAAGAACCCAACGAAAAATTAGATGAATTAATTCAAGACAACAATATTCATGAACAAGAAAAATCAAATATTGTCTTGGACGTAGAACCTAATAACCCTGAAATAGAAGAAATTGATAGTCAACAGAAAAAAGAGGATAATTTACATATTAATGAGAACTCAGAAAATGAAGAAGAATCTCAAAAATTAAATATTCATGAGAATATAGATGACGAAAAAAATACTGCAACACAAACAAGGCGACATGTAAAATATTATATCGCAACTTTGTCAATTGGTATGGTTTTAGGATTTGTGATGGGATATTGCGCAAAAATTATTATTGATAATAATGAACTTGTATCACGATTGAATAAACAACAAATGCTAATTGATTCTATTATGGAAATTGATTTCCATAAGAATTTTTCAATTAATAATATTGATAGTTTTAATTTAGAATCTGTAAAGATTCTTGAAGAAAAAGATTCGCAATGCATATCTAATTCATGTCAAAGTATTGATACAACTGCTGTCGTTACTGATATTATATCAAAAACACGTTTTTTAACAACAATGGCTCGACATCATTATGGGAATCATAACTTTTGGGTATATATTTATGAAGAAAACAAAACAAAATTAGGGCATCCTGATCGCATAAAGCCTGGGACAGTTGTGATTATTCCTCCTGCAACAAAATATAATATAGATGCAAATAATTTTGAGTCAATTCAAAAAGCAAAAGTTAAATCATCAGAAATATATAAACGATATCATAAATAAAGTTACTAATTTAAGTTGATAAACTTATAATAGACAAAATTAACATTCAATTTTCAAACTTTGCTTGTTATATTATTTAAATTTGCAATAATATTTATTTGATTAGATTTCGGTGATTATTAAAAATAAAACAAATACTTAAGTTAATTTATATGATAGAAACGGTTAATATCAGAGAATTAAATGAAATAGTCGCAAGTAAAAGTGATTTTATTCATTTGATTACTCGTGGAATGGATAGCGCAATAGTTGGACAGAAGCATTTAATTGAGTCTCTTATTATATCATTATTGTCAAATGGGCATGTTTTATTGGAAGGTGTCCCGGGATTAGCAAAGACATTGGCAATTAAAACGTTAGCACAAATAATTGATGTAAAATACAATCGGATACAATTTACACCAGATTTGTTGCCTGCCGATGTGATAGGAACAATGATTTATAGTATGCGAAATGAACAATTTCAAGTAAAAAAAGGACCTATTTTTTCAAATTTTGTATTGGCTGATGAAATTAACCGAGCACCTGCAAAAGTGCAAAGCGCATTACTAGAAGCTATGCAGGAGCGCCAAGTGACAATTGGGGATAATACATTTACTCTTGATTCTCCATTTCTTGTTATGGCAACGCAAAATCCAATTGAACAAGAAGGCACATATCCATTGCCCGAAGCTCAAGTTGATCGCTTTTTGATGAAAGTTATTATTAATTATCCAAGTAAAGAAGAAGAACAAATTATAATACGTCAAAACTTAAAATCAGAACGACCAAAAATTGAGCCGTTATTAAATCCTCAAGAAATAAATGATATTCAAAAGATTGTGGAAAAAATATATCTTGATGAAAAAATTGAAAGATATATAATTGATATTGTATTTGCAACGCGTTACCCATCAAAATATAACCTAAATGATTTATCGGGTATAATTTCATTTGGGGCTTCCCCTCGAGCTTCAATAAGTCTAGCTAAAGCAGCAAAAGCCTATGCATTTCTTAGAGCGAGAGGATATGTTATTCCAGAAGATATAAGAGCTGTCTGTCATGACATATTACGTCATCGAATTGGATTGACTTATGAAGCTGAAGCGAATAATATCACAACCGATGATGTTATTTCATCTATTCTTGATAAAATTGAAGTTCCCTAATATTTCAATATATAATTAAATGGACGCGAATGAACTATTAAAAAAAATTCGCAAGATTGAGATTAAAACTCGAGGCTTATCGCAGAATATTTTTGCTGGTGAGTATCATTCTGCATTTAAAGGTCGAGGAATGATGTTTTCAGAGGTGCGAGAGTATCAGTATGGCGATGATATTAGAGATATTGATTGGAATGTAACTGCTCGTCATAACAAACCATATATAAAGGTTTTTGAAGAAGAAAGAGAGCTTACAGTAATATTATTGATAGACGTATCTAAAAGTGGAAATTTTGGAGCTATTGGAATAGAAAAGAAAGAAATGGTTACAGAAGTTGCCGCAACTTTAGCCTTTTCTGCAATTCAAAATAATGATAAAATAGGTGTTATTTTCTTTTCAGATAAAATAGAAAAATTTATTCCCCCAAAGAAAGGAAGAAAACACATTCTTTTTATTATTCGAGAGTTGCTCAATTTTCAACCAACAAGTTTAGGTACAAATATATCTTTAGCCTTAAAATATTTTACAGATGCCATCAAGAAAAGATGTACAACATTTCTTATATCTGACTTTATTGATGACGTTGACTATTCAAAAGCGTTAATGGTCGCACAAAATAGGCATGACCTAATTGGTATTCAAATTTATGACAAACGAGATGCGAATCTTCCTAATGTTGGCTATTTTTGTGCGCAAGATTTAGAAACAGGTATTGAACGATGGATAGACACATCTTCAAAACAAGTTAGACAAACTTATGATCGGTGGTGGTATGAGCGTCAACAATATTTTAATAATGTTTTTAATCGAAATAATATAGATTATGTATCTATTGCAACAGATGAAGATTATGTCAAAGCATTAGTGGGGTTATTTAAGAAAAGAGGAATCAGATAATGAATAAGGCGTATATGAGATATGATTTAAGACATTTATTTTTAGTTTTATTTTTTCTATTTGTGTATAATACATCTTTAGCTGTCCAGATTACATCAAGGCTTGATTCTGCAATACTATTGATGGGAAAACAAACAATTGTACATTTGGAAATTACACAAGAAGAGACTCAATTAGGACGAATTATAAATGAGCCGTTAAAAGCAGATACAATAACATATATTGTTGACGGTATAGAATTTAATGGAATCGTTCGTAATGATACAGCAAGCATATCGGAGTCAAGACAACAAATAAATAAAGATTATCTTATTCAATCATTTGATTCGGGATTATATACTATTCCATCTTTTAAGTACGTCGTAGGTGTTGATACTTTTAAGTCGGCTCCATTGACATTAAAAGTTATACCTGTTCAAATTGACTCAATTTATGAAAATATAACCGATTATGCTCCAATCGAAACAGTTGGTAGCAAGTGGTATGATATTATTCCGGAACAAATAACCGATAATCTAATCTTGATTATTTTAGTCATATTAATATTGTTTGGATTGATTGCAATAATATATATAAAACGACAACGAGCACAAGATTACAAGATTGAAATAATGCCTCCGTTTGATTTGGCAATGTTGCGTATGGCGGATTTAAAAGGCTTGAATTTGTGTGAAAAAGGTCAAGAAAAAGAATATTATACACGTTTGACAGATATTCTAAGAGAGTACTTAACCGGACGGTTTAACATAAATGCTATGGAGATGACAACGAGTCAAATTATAGACTCGCTTAATAAAACAGAAGTAGAGGGAATATCTCAAAGAAATATGTCAAAAATTCTAGAAATGGCCGATTTTGTGAAATTTGCAAAAGTGCGACCATTGCCTGATGATAATGTGAGAACATATCAAGCGGCAATTGAATTCCTTAATGAAACAAAACCATTGCCTAACCCAATAGCAGAAAAAGATATAAACTAATTTATAGCTAAGATGATATTAGCATATCCTAAATATTTAATATTATTTATATTATATATACCTATATTGATATGGTATATAAAAAAGTTTAGAAATTCAGATCCTACAATAGGAATTTCGTCAATATCCCCGTTGAAAAATATGCCTAAATCCTATAAGGATTATCTACGTCACTTATTATTTGTTTTCAGACTTATTGCAATAGGTTGTTTGATTATTGTATTGGCTCGCCCTCAAAAAATTAATAATTGGAAAACCACATTGACAGATGGGACTGATATTGTTCTATCTATTGATATATCTTCAAGCATGTTGGCAAAAGATTTTACTCCAAATAGATTGGAGGCGGCTAAAAATGTTGCATCAAAATTTGTGTCTGGACGAGAAACCGATAATATGGGATTGGTTATATTCGCAGCTGAAGGTTTTACAGGAGTACCTATGACCACAGATCGTTCAATATTAATCTCATATATCAATGGATTAGAAGTCGGACAACTTGAGGATGGAACTGCAATAGGCGATGGATTATCTATGGCTATCAATCGAATCAAAGATGGTCCGGCTAAATCAAAAAGTATTATTTTATTAACTGATGGTTCGAATAATACAGGTATTGTTGCTCCATTGACTGCTGCAAAAATTGCAAAAAAATATAATATAAAAGTTTACACAATAGGTGTAGGTTCTAATGGAGAGGCTTTATATCCGACAACTGATGTTTTCGGACAATTATCTTATATAAAACAAAAAGTTGTTATAGATGAAGAAACGTTGACAAAGATTGCAGAAACCACAGGCGGAAGTTATTTTAGAGCAACAGATGATAAAATGCTTGAGGCCGTTTTTCATGAAATAGATAAGTTGGAAAAATCTAAAATTGACGTAAAGCATTTCACTCATACCGAGGATAACTATATGATATGGGCTTGGTTTGCTTTAATTTTCTTTGTGTCAGAAATTATGTTACGTTATACTATATTACGTTCAATTCCATAAATATATTTTAATATGTTTAATTTTGCTAATCCCGAATATATTTACCTCTGTATTATTATTCCAATAATAATATTATTGTATTGGTTAAATAGAAGAAGTAGAATAAAAAAAATAAAGATTTTTGGAAATCTCAACACTTTACGCCATCTTATGCCTGATGTATCGAAATATATGCATGGAGTAAAGGTTGTTATTTACATCGTGGCGATAATTGCTTTGATAATAATGATTATGCGTCCCCGAAGTGGCGAAAAAGAGCAAATAGTCAATACGACAGGATCTGAAATATTTATTGCGTTAGATGTTTCTAATTCGATGCTTGCTTCATCAACAGATGACCCAAATGGGTTGTCCCGATTAGATAAGGCAAAATTATTATTGGAAAAGCTATTTGAAAAGCGAAGGAATGATAAAGTTGGCTTAATTGTTTTTGCCGGTGATGCATATTTACAATTGCCACTTACTACAGATATCATTTCAGCAAAACAATATTTGGATATTATATCTACCGATATGGTCCCGTCTCAAGGAACAGCTATTGCAGAAGCAATTGAAATGGCAATGAATGCATTTTCATCAGATGCAACAACACATAAAGGGTTAATACTTATTACAGATAGTGAAGACCATATTGGAGAGGCTGTAGAAATGGCAGCAAATGCAGATAAACAAAATATACAAGTAAATGTAATAGGCTTAGGAACATCAAATGGAGCTCCTATTCCAATTGATAAAGACAAGTTGGCTTATTTTACTAATAACGGTGAAATTGTAAAAACAGCATTAAACGCGAAATTGGCAAAGGATATTGCTAATGCAGGTAGTGGAATATATGTTAATGGTACAACATCTTCAGCATTAGATGATATTAGTTCTCAATTGGATAAATTATCTAAATCAGAACTAAAAACGCATAAATATAAATCAACGGCAGAACTATTTCCATTATTTGCGTGGATTGCTATTGTTATGCTGTTTATTGAAGTTTTTATTCCCAATAAAAAAATTAGTTGGTTGCGGAAATTTATTTTCTTTTCAAAATAAGACATTATGATTAGAATTATTTTAATATTGTTGTTGTTAGGGCTTTCTCCAAGAGTTGTTTCTAATGATTATGCTACAACTAAAAAAGAAAGAAATTTGATATCTAAGGGGAATGAGCAATATATAAATGGAAATTACAAAGAAGCTGTGAATTCTTATCGAAATGCATTAGCTGTAAATCCGTTATCACAAGTAGCTGAATTTAATTTATCTTCAGCTTTAATAAATTTACCTGAAAAAGATTATGATAAGAAAGGCACAAAGCCTATCAATGAAGCTGTGAGTATTTTAAAACAACTTCTTGGCTCAAATAATAAAAATATAGTGATGAAAGCATTATATAATCTCGGTAATATATCATATAATGATAAAGATTATGCGTCGAGTATAGATTATTATAAAAAAGTGTTACGTCTTGATCCTAATAATGATAAAGCTCGAAAATATTTGAGAATGGCGCAACTAAAACAAGAGCAAAGTAATAAAAATAAAGATAAGCAACAAAATAAAGAAGAAAATAAAGAAGAAAATAAAGAACAAAATGAAACGAAAAATAAATCTCAACAGCAGGAGCAGAATAATAGTAATCAATCACAAAATAATCAAACTCAAAGCCGAGATAGTATAAAAGCAGAACAAGAAAATATAAATGATGTAAATGCAGAACGAATATTGAAATCGATAGAAAACAAAGAACAAGAGACTTTAATGCGAATACATCAGAGAAATAAGAAAACTCAGCGAACTGATAAAAATGCTTATAGTCGTTATATAGAAAAACCGTGGTAAAAATGAATAAACGCATTTACATATATACAATATTTATGTTTGTCTCATTTTGCTCAATTGCAAATGTAACATTCAGAGCTATACCTCCGGTAAATGTTTTACAAGGTGATAAGTTTCAAATAACATTTTCATTACAGAATGGCAGTGCGTCTGATTTTGTCGGTCCCAAGATAGATGGATGTAAATTATTGTCGGACAGAGGGGTTAGTACATTTAGTTCATATCAAAACATAAATGGAAATGCAACTGCTTCAAAAAGAATAGATTATACTTGTTTGTACAGGGCAGAAAGAACTGGGAAAGTGACGGTCCCGTCTGTGACAATTACAGTTGAAGGAAAACAATATAAATCAAAGCCAATAACATTTACTATTGCTGAAAATACAGGAAAACCGAATCAACGCACGCAATCTTCAATATTTGAAGAATACACAACCCAAGCACCAGGAGCAATCACAGATGACGGATTGTTTGTCCGTATCATATTATCAAAAGAGAGTGCATACGAACAAGAACCAATTGAGTGTGAAATAAAATTATATACCCAATATGGTATAAGTTCATTTGTCCCAACAACCCAGCCCTCGTTTGATGGATTTATCATAGAAGAAATACCGACAAAATCAGCGGTGAATCAGGTTGAAACGTATAATGGTAAAGATTACTATACTGCAATATTAAAACATTGTCTAATCTTCCCTCAAAAATCTGGAAAACTTACGATTAATTCGGGTAAATATGATTTAATTGCAGAAAAATATGAAAAAGTAACTTTTGGTGGTGGATATGCATATAGTCGAGTTCCTATTCGAGAAAAACTCTCAATAAGCTCAAACTCAGCATCAATAAATATAAAACCACTACCACTTCCACAGCCTGAAAACTTCAGTGGAGCCGTAGGTCAATTTGATGTAGATACACGATTTACATCTAATTCGTTTAGGACAAACGACGCTTCTAGTTTAGTGTACTCAATACATGGCACTGGAAATATTAAATATATTAAAGAACCTAATATTGATTTTCCGGTAGAGTTTGAACTCTACACGCCAAAAAGCAAATATGATACAAAAGTAATATCGGGAACAATGTCTGGTACTGCAACATTTGAATACACTTTTGTGCCGAAAAGTGTTGGAAAATTCAAAATAGCAGAGCATAAGTTTGTGTATTTTGATCCGGTAAAAAAAGAATATCAAATAATAGAAATTCCTTCATACACAATTAATGTTGCAAAGGGGGTGTCTTCTATTGACCAGAATGATGTTATAACAAAAAATCAAGATATTCGTCATATTAAATTAGGTAATAAAAATCAAGGCGAAAATGCGATTATTGTATTTTCTCTATTATATTGGTTGACTATTATATTATTTGTGTGTCTGTTTATCGGTTCTGTATATCTCTATAATCAAAAAAGGCAATTACATTCAGATGTCGTTGGACTGAAATTGGCAAGAGCAAATAAAGTCGCAAGAAAACGATTAAAATTGGCATTTCAATATATGAATGCTGCGAAACAACACGAATTTTATGAAGAGACCCAAAATGCAATTTGGGGATATATAAGTGATAAATTGTCTATCCCAACATCGCAGTTATCAAAAGAGAATATTACTATACAACTATTAAAAATCGGGGTCAAGGAAGAACTATGTAATGATATTATTGATATTCTCAATAAATGTGAAATCGCATTATATACTCCACAATTGGGAAACTCTCAGATGAAAGATATATATGAAGGTGTAGTAAAATCAATAAATGAGATTGAGTCGATAAAAATTAAGCGTAAATAGAGATATGAAAAGATATATATTATTCTACATAGTTTTAGCTGTTTCTAATTTTTCATTATTAGCATTTCCCGCATTAACTGAAAGAGCTGATTCCTTATATATGCGTAATGAATACCATTCTGCGATTAAAGCATATGAAGAGTCAATCAAAAAATTTGGAGCATCTAGCGAAATTTATTATAATTTAGGTAACGCTTATTATAAATCTGAGAATTTAGGTAAGGCTATACTTAATTATGAACGAGCTATAAAATTAGATGCCGGAAATGAGGATGCAATACATAATTTAACATTTGTAAATACAAAAATTTTTGATAAATTGCCTGATAACCGAAATTTTATTACAAGAATTTGTGATTCTATACTATATTCTATAAGTTCTAATTCATGGGCATATATATCATTTGCTTTTCTTATATTACTATTGGCTGCTATAGGTACCTATATCTATTTTGAAAAAATTTTAATTAGAAAAATTGGTTTTTTTAGCGCAATTATATTATTTGTTGGGTTCCTCATAACTATTTCGTGTTCAATTTTAAGTGCTGTGCATAGCCTCGATAATAATTATGCAATTGTTCTCGATGAAGCTGTTATGCTTAGCACCTCTCCCCGAGAGCCGGCGTCTCATGCAGAAGAAGCTATTCTGTTACATGAAGGTGCGAAGGTAGAAATAATAGATTCGATACAAACTCTCAATGATTCAACATGTAGAATGTGGTATGAAGTCAAAGTAAACAATGATAGGGCTTGGATTAAATCATTATCAATCGAAAAAATTTAATTAGATAATGCTTTGACTTTCTGATATGTTTATATCTGAAATGCAAACAATTTGTCATAATATGTTATAAAACACATTGCATTTTTGTTGAAAAAATTTTGTCAATTCAAAATATTGCACTAAATTTATCACCATATAAAACAATAATAGAATTATTAACATTAAAATTTAATATCATTATGACTAAGACAATTTCATTTAACGACCTACGTCGCATCAAGGACAGCTTACCCGACGGCTCAATTCACAAAATTGCCGATAAATTGAATGTTACTGTTCAAACAGTAAGAAATTATTTTGGTGGTACTAATTATGAGTTTGGAAAAAATTGTGGGGTACACATCGAGCCGGGTCCCGATGGCGGTATTGTTGTTTTGGATGACACTACTATATATGACATGGCGATAGAAATATTACAAGAATTGGACAAAGAGTAATATTGTAATTAGGATAAATGAGCACTGACCGATTAATTACCTTAGCTATTCATACCTATGATAAGGCTATTGCTCTTAAAACCATACTTGAGCGAGAAGGTATAGTCGTGTCACTTAACAATGTTAATATATCCCAACCTGCTGTTTCTTCTGGGATTAGAGTAAGAATATGTGAAAAAGACTTACCTTTAGCATTGCGCATTGTAGAGAATCCTGATATATTTAATAAAAAATCAATAGGTAATAATGAGAATATACCAACAATCATTGTGCCTATTGATTTTTCTGATTATTCATATCGAGCTAGTCTTATGGCCTTTAATTTGGCAAAATTGCATAAGGCAAAAATTGAAATTATTCATTCATATATTGACCCTCATTCTATTAATAAATTTCAATTTGGAGACCATAATTTAGACATCGATGAAGTATCTTCAAAAAATAAAAGCCAAGCAGAAGAACAAATTATTCATTTTTCTAACAGATTGATTGAACAAATTAAGTTTGGTATAATTCCGCCAATAAAATTCTCCACATCAATAGTTGAAGGTGTTCCGGAAGATTCGATAACCGAATATGCCAAGCAAATGAAGCCGAGACTCATAGTGATGGGTACTCGTGGAATAGGTAAAAAGGAAAAAGACCTAATAGGTAGTGTGACTGGTGAGGTTTTGGATTCATGCCGATTCCCGGTTTTTGTAGTGCCAGAATCTGCCAATATATATAATGTTGAATCTATAAGACATATTTTGTTTTTTAGTAATATAGAACATGAAGATATTATTGCACTTGATACACTATATAGGTTATTACCTAATATTTCAATAGATGTTACAATTGTTAATGTTCCACATAAAACACTTAATGTTGTAGATTCATTTTTATCATTAGGTGATAATATTGTTGATTATTGCTCAAAAACATATCCACGATTTAATTTTAATCTCAAATCATTGTCACTTGATAATTTAAGTTTAGAATTTTCTAAAATTGAAAAGTCAGAGCATATTGATCTAATTGTTGTACCTAATAAGAAGAAAAATGTATTTGCCCGATTTTTCAATCCTAGTTTAGCCCATAAGATATTACTGCATGCCGATATCCCAATGATGACCATTCCTTTGTAGGATAATATACATAACATATATATATTCTCAAATATAATCTTTAACTTTCATTTTTACATAATAGTGGTTATCTTTGCAAAATAAATAGGTTTTGCATGCAATTTAATTTGTCTTCACAATATTTACCAACAGGAGATCAACCTCAAGCGATTGACCAACTCGTAGCAGGAATCACCTCCGGGACTAAAGCGCAAACATTACTTGGCGTTACCGGCTCGGGTAAGACATTTACCATTGCAAATGTAATTGAACGAGTACAACGCCCTACACTAATATTGAGTCATAATAAAACTCTTGCCGCTCAACTATATAGCGAGTTTAAGTCTTTCTTTCCTAATAATTCGGTGCAATACTTTGTGTCATATTACGACTATTATCAGCCCGAAGCCTATATACCCACGGTTGATAAGTATATAGAGAAAGACTTGATGATAAATGACGAGATTGACAAATTGCGTCTGGCAACTACATCGGCATTATTGTCAGGACGAAATGATGTCATCGTAGTGTCTTCGGTTTCATGTATCTATGGGATAGGGAATCCGGCCGATTTTCATAGTAATGTAATAGAAATTAAGGCTGGACAAAAAATTGCACGAAATGCATTTTTGCGTCAGTTGGTTGATGCGTTGTATAGTCGCAATGAGGTGGATCTTTCTCGAGGCACATTCAGAGTTAAAGGTGACACTGTTGATATTCGTCTTGCATACGAGGAAATTGTTCTACGGATAACATTCTGGGGCGATGAAATAGAAACGATTAGCACGGTTCACCCAGTAGATGCTGTTTCATTAGGTTCTCATGATCGATTTAAGATATATCCTGCAAATATATTTGTCACATCGCGCGAGCGCCAAGCTTCTGCTATTGCTCAAATACAACTTGATTTAGGGCAACAAGTTGATTTCTTCTACAAAGAAAATCGTCCTGTAGAGGCTAAACGCCTAAATGAGCGTGTAACATACGATGTAGAGATGATGAAAGAAGTTGGACATTGCTCAGGAATTGAGAATTATAGCCGATATTTTGATGGTCGCAGTCCTGGCTCTCGCCCTTTTTGTTTATTGGATTATTTCCCTGATAATTTTTTGACAATTATTGATGAAAGTCATGTGACTGTACCACAAATAAGAGCAATGTATGGCGGTGATTTATCTCGAAAAATGAATCTTGTGGAATATGGATTTAGATTACCTGCCGCACTCGATAATCGCCCACTAAAATTTGATGAGTTTGAATCATTGACAAAGCAAATTATATATGTAAGTGCAACTCCTGCTGATTATGAGTTGGGAAAAAGTGAAGGAGTGGTTGTAGAGCAAATCATTCGCCCAACCGGACTTTTAGATCCTATTATAGAGATCCGTCCATCATTAAATCAAATTGACGATTTGATTGATGAAATACAAGACCGGGCGGAAAAAGATGAACGCGTTTTGGTTACTACTCTCACAAAGCGAATGGCAGAGGAATTGAATGATTATTTGCAGAAATTAAGAATACGTTGTGCATATATTCATAGTGATGTTGATACGCTCGACCGCATTCAAATTCTTGATGACCTTCGTGCTGGCATATATGATGTTCTGATTGGAGTCAACTTGTTGCGAGAAGGACTTGACTTGCCCGAAGTTTCGTTAGTGGCAGTATTAGATGCCGACAAAGAGGGCTTTTTGCGTTCACATCGCTCTCTCACCCAAACAGTTGGTCGTGCGGCTCGAAATCTAAATGGTACTGTCATTATGTATGCCGACAAGATTACCGATAGCATGCAACAAACTATAGAAGAAACAAATCGACGCCGAACATTGCAATTGAAATATAACGAAAAAAATGGCATTACACCACAAGCGATTATCAAAGCACGCAATCGAATTATAGGTCTTGATAAAGATGCAGATTTTGAACCTGTGCCACAAGGGCGCAAGCCAGAGGTGTTAATGTATGAAAATGAATACACTCATAAGGTTGAGATTGCTGCCGACCCGGTTATTTCATACATGAATAGTGAGTCATTACAACATACAATATCTCAACTACGCATTCAAATGATTGATGCGGCTAAAAATATGGAGTTTATAGAGGCGGCGCGTCTTAGAGATGAAATTATAAAACTTGAAAACAGAATACAATCACTTGAAAATGAAAGCAAATAACAGTCTATGCAATCAATATAAGATAACCGATTGGTTGCCAACTTCTGTAAAAGAAATGAAAGCTCATGGCTGGAATGAAGTTGACGTAGTTTTGTTTTCAGGTGATGCATACGTTGACCACCCATCATTTGGTGCTGCAGTAATCGGTCGAGTTCTTCAATCTCATGGACTCAAAGTTGCCATTGTGCCACAACCAAATTGGCGTGATGATTTGCGTGATTTCAGAAAAATTGGTCGTCCTCGATTGTTTTTTGGAATCTCAGCAGGTGCAATGGATTCAATGGTTAATCATTATACCGCCAATCGTCGCAGGCGAAGTGACGATGCTTATACTCCTGATGGACGTCTTGGAATGCGCCCCGACTATCCCACAATCGTTTATTCCAAAATTCTTAAGGAAATATATCCCGATGTTCCTATAATTGCAGGAGGGATTGAAGCATCAATGCGTCGCCTTTCGCATTATGATTATTGGGATGATAAATTACATAAATCTATACTGTGCGATGCACCTATAGATATGCTTATATATGGCATGGGGGAATTGCCGATTTTAGAAGTTGTTGCACGTCTTGAGAAAGGTGAGTCTATTTCACAAATTACTAATGTAAAGCAGACTGTTGTATTATCCGATACTGTACCTTCTTATGATGACAATAATATTATATTAAATAGCTTTGAAGATTGCTTGAAAAACAAAAAATCACAAGCTCAAAACTTTAAGCATATTGAGCAACAATCTAATCGTTATGAAGGCGCTACTTTGTGGCAAAAGCATGGAGATGAATATGTCAAGGTAAATCCCATGAACCCACCTATGACAACATCACAAATAGATGCATCTTTTGATCTTCCATATACCCGATTACCCCACCCTCGTTATAACGGGAAGACGATACCTGCATTTGAAATGATCAAATTTTCTGTTAATATGCATCGTGGGTGTTTTGGGGGCTGTGCGTTTTGCACAATATCGGCACATCAAGGTAAATTTATTGCCTCACGCAGCAAAGAATCAATACTCCGAGAAGTAAAACAAATTGCCAAAATGCCCGATTTCAAAGGTTATTTGAGCGATTTAGGCGGACCATCGGCAAATATGTATATGATGTGTGGTAAGGAGTTGAACATTTGCAAGAAATGTATGAAACCATCATGTTTACACCCAAAACCATGCACTAATCTAAATACAAATCACGCTCAGTTACTTGATATATACAAAAGTGTTGATGCATTGCCACAAATCAAGAAATCATTTATAGGTAGCGGCGTGCGATATGACTTATCTATGCATCACACAGGCAATGCTGATGTAGATCGCATTAATGCAAAATATAATGAGGAACTAATAAAAAATCATGTGTCAGGACGGTTAAAAGTTGCACCCGAGCACACTTGCGCTCGGGTGTTAGACGTTATGCGTAAGCCCTCATTCTCATTATATTATGATTTCAAAAAGATTTTCGATAAAGTGAATAGAGTTAATAGTCTGAATCAGCAACTTATCCCCTATTTTATATCCAGCCATCCGGGGTGTCGAGAAGTGGATATGGCTGAGCTTGCGGTAGAAATAAAAGGCTTAAATATGCATCTTGAGCAAGTGCAAGACTTTACTCCTACCCCTATGACACTTTCTACTGAAATATATTACACAGGAATCCATCCCTATACCGGTGAAAAAATATTTACAGCAACTACTCGTGAAGAAAAACTCGCACAACGCAAATACTTTTTTTGGTATGATTCTAAATACCGTCATGATATAATTTCCTCGTTAAAAAAACTCAAACGTCATAACTTGATAAATAAACTATTCCCACGAAAATAAGCAGAAGCATTACTGGCGCACCTTTGTTAAAATACCTTTAAAAAGGATAAGCCAGAACCGCATTTAATTAAAAAAACTTTTATAAATGGGTTAATGTTTGTAACTTTGCACTCGTTTTTGAAAATGTGAAAATATGTTGTTTTTTTCAATGCTAATTATTGTAAAAAAAAAACATATCTGATATATTTATGAAATTTTAGAATTAATTTTATTATATAAGTTATGTTTAAAAATTTCCGTGGTTTTGATTTGGTAGAGTCATACCAACAATCCAAAATGGCAAAGCGATTGTCCGATGCTAATTTGATGTCAAAAATTACTCGATTAGCTATCTCAGCAATTGCTTTAATTGTTTTGTGGGCTATGCCTACTGAATGTTTCGGCATAGAGGGTTTAACTCTTGTGGAGCAACGCACTATTGCGATTTTTGTTTTTGCGACACTAATGTGGGTATTTAATGTAATTTCGGCATGGACTACATCTGTATTTGTTATCGTGCTACTTCTCTTTTCATCGTCCGACAGCGCATTATGGTTTTTCCATGAAGGAATCCCATCAGAGCAACTCGGGACTCTAATTAGTTATAAATCTTTGTTGGCTTGCTTTGCCGACCCAATTATTATGCTGTTTATTGGCGGATTTATACTTGCAATCGCAGCAACAAAAACAGGTTTAGATGTGATGTTGGCTCGTGTGATGTTAAAACCTTTTGGCACTCAATCACGTTTTGTGTTACTTGGATTTATTGTAGTTACATCGGTTTTTTCAATGTTTCTCAGTAATACTGCTACAGCTGCAATGATGCTTACTTTCTTGGCTCCGGTTCTAAAGGCGTTACCTGCTGATGGTAAAGGTAAAATAGGTTTGGCTTTATCGATTCCGGTTGCAGCTAATATTGGTGGTATGGGAACACCTATTGGTACACCTCCAAACGCTATTGCGCTTAAATATCTAAACGACCCTGAGGGTCTGGATCTTGGAATCGGTTTTGGTGAATGGATGGCATTTATGATTCCATTTACTATTGTCTTGGCACTCATCTCATGGGTATTACTATTAAAACTTTTCCCTTTTAAACAAAAAACTATTGTGCTTGAAATTCAGGGCGAAGCTAAAAAAGACTGGCGTTCAATAATTGTATATATTATCTTTGCATTAACCGTTTTATTATGGGTTCTTGATAAATACACCGGGGTTAATTCTAATGTTGTAGCAATGTTACCTGTTGGGGTTTTCTGTTTAATCGGTGTTATTACTCGTCGCGATTTGGAAGAAATTAGCTGGAGTGTACTTTGGATGGTTGCCGGTGGTTTTGCACTTGGAGTGGCATTGAATCAAACCGGATTGGCCGCTCACTTAATTCAGGCTATACCATTCAACACTTGGTCTCCTGTTATTGTTATCATTGGTTCAGGTCTTATATGTTATGCTATGGCCAACTTTATCTCACACACTGCTACCGCAACATTGTTAGTGCCAATTCTTGCTGTTGTAGGTATGAATATGGATGCGTTAAACGGTTTAGGAGGTGTATCAACACTACTTATTGGTGTCGCAATTGGTTCGTCTTTAGGCATGGTATTACCAATCAGTACCCCCCCAAATGCATTGGCGCATGCTACCGGTCTCATAGAACAAAAAGATATGGTAAAAGTTGGCCTGGTAATGGGTATTATAGGTCTATTATTTGGTTATACAATGCTAATATTTTTAGGCTCAAGCGGATTGCTTTAATAAATAAAAATCACAAAAGGAGCTATTGTGTATTTGCGATAGCTTCTTTTTAATTTATGTAGAAATGAAAAAAAATATTCTTATCATACTGACGGCACTTTGCTCATTTATAGCAAATAGCGAGGAAAATCCAAAATTTGACATATATGGACAGATTAGAACCGACCTCTTTTATAATAGTCGAGAAAATGTAGAATCGGTTGACGGTTTATTTTATAGTTACCCTAAAAATGTGTTACCCGATGCCAATGACAGCGACCTGAATGACAATGATAATAGCAATATGTATTTGCTTTATTCCCGATTAGGTTTCAACGTGTCAAACATTAAATTGGCATCGGCAAATGCTACAGCAAAAGTTGAATTTGATTTTAGAGGCTCCGGCTCAACATTATCTGTAGCTCGACTACGTCATGCATATCTTAATCTTGATTGGGGAACGCCATCTGTATTAATTGGTCAAACATGGCATCCATTTTATGGTGAAGTGGCACCACAAATTCTGAATCTAAACATGGGGTCACCTTATCAACCATTCAGCCGTGCGCCACAAGTGCGTTTCCGCTACAAAAAGAATAAACTGCAATTCACAGCCACTGCGTTATGGCAATCACAATATTTGTCAAATGGACCTGATGGAAAAACTAATAAATATCTGAAAAACAGCTGTGTGCCTGAATTGCATATTGGACTTGATTATAAAAAAGGTTCATTAATCGCCGGTTTTGGTGTTGATTTCACTTCACTTACACCTCGCACACAAGCTACTGTAGGCGACAACATCTATAAAGTAAATGAACGGATCTCAACATTTTCTCATGAAATTCATGCCAAATACACCACACCTCTATGGTATTTTGCCGCTAAAAGTGTATTAGGATCCAATCTCACGCAGGCATCTATGTTGGGGGGATATGGTGTAAAATCCATTGACCCTATAACCGGAGAACAAAAATATACCCCTAATCGCAATTCTTCGTCTTGGATAAATGCCGTATATGGCAACAAATGGAAAGTCGGGGTGTTTATGGGCTATCTGAAGAATTTGGGTACAAATGATGCTGTTTCAAAAATGTATGGCACAGGGGTTGATGTAGATCAATTATTTACCGGTTCAGCCGAAATTACCTATAATATTCCACATTGGAAAATTGGCATTGAATACAATTACACATCTGCATGGTATGGCGATTTAAATAATAAAAACGGAAAAATCATCAATACTAACGCTGTTCACAACAACCGCATCGTAGCATCTGCTATTTTTACTTTTTAGAAATTGCACGAAAAACTATAAGAAGATCTTTTTGTTTCTGATTTTAAGAAATGTAAATGTGTCAAAATTCAATTAATGACACATCTACATTTTTTTTATAATCTCAATTGCAAGCGACAACTCCACTTTTATCTGTCTCTAGCACATTCATGTCACACCAATATGGGGCGTTTCGATAGGCTTCGACCGTCTGTGTCGGCACAAGGACATATTTCTTCAATACTTTAAGCATATTTACTTCTGTTAATCCTTTACTATTCTTAAATGCATATTTTCTGTTGCGTTTTATCCCAAAATGGATGTTAAGGGTAACAATGTCGTTTCTATGGGAAAACGTATTGTCGGCAATTCGTATAACATTGTAGAAATTCCCATTATATTTAACCCGCTCTTCAAAGTGATTGTCAATGGTTTTACAGTGAAAGTGATGCAGCAAATCATTGCACATTAGTTAGAACTACATAAATTTGTAAAGACGTGATTCCAAGAAAATGGAATTGCATCTTTTCTTTTGTCATAAATATGTGCAAAAAAATCCCTATCTTTGTGACAAAAACAATTAAAATAATTTTTATGAATATATTCAAACCAATTATGATGTCAACGGCTGTGCTTTTGGCAACTTCGTGCAATGTTGCATCGACTGATGAAAAGGTTATTGATAAACCTGAGTTTAAGAGTGAAAACGGTGTTTTTAATATAGAGGCTTTACAAGCACTCGGAAGGGTGTCGTCCCCTACTCTTTCTCCCGACAAGAAAAAGGTGCTTTATGGTATTTCATACGAAAGCGTGGAAGAAAATCGCAGTAACAATGATCTCTATGTTATAAATATTGATGGCACTGAAAATACCCGCATCACAAAGACTCCTAAAAGCGAATCAAATGCAGTGTGGATTGAAGATGGGAATAAAATAGCATTCCTATATCCCAATGATGAAGGTGTGATGCAGATGTGGACTATGAATGCCGATGGCAGTGACCGCAAAATGGTGAGCAATGTTGAGAAAGGCGTTAATGGTTTTTTACTTTCGCCCGATGAAAAGAAGATAGTGTTTATTTCAAATATAAAATCAACAACAACAGCCCAAGATATTTATTCAGATTTACCCAAGGCAACCGGTATAGTGGTGAATGACTTGATGTATAAACATTGGGACGAATGGGTAAAAGAAATCCCCCACCCATTTGTGGCGGATTTTAATGGTTTGGAACTTGCAAATATTATTGATATTATGGAAGGTGAGCCATATGAGTCTCCGATGAAGCCTTTTGGGGGGATTGAATCGTTTGCATGGTCGCCCGATGGAAAAGAACTTATCTATGTATCTCGCAAAAAGACTGGTAAGGAATATGCCGAATCGACTAATAGCGATTTATATTTATATAATCTTGAAGCAAAAACGACAACTAATCTCACTGAGGGAATGATGGGCTATGATACAAATCCTTCATATTCTCCCAATGGTAAGTATGTAGCTTGGTTGAGTATGGAAAAAGATGGTTATGAGTCGGATAAAAATCGTATATTCATTCTTAACCGCGAAACCGGCGAAAAAACTGATTTGACTAAAGATTGGGATTATACAGTAAATAGCATGGCATGGAGTCCTAATAGTAATTCAATCTTTTTCATAGCTCATCATCAAGGTGTAACCCCGGTATTTAACATTGATCTTAAAAACAACGAAGTAAAAGAGGTTGCAGGGGGTGTCGCTGACTATGTCGATATAATTCCTATTGATGAAAAAACTTTAGTTGCGACAAATCATTCAATGCTTTATCCCAATGAAATTTTTATTGTCAATGATAGCGTTGCGACAAAAATATCGAATGTTAATGATGATATTTTTGCCCAATTGACAATGCCAACAGTTGAAAAACGACTTATTCCAACAACTGATGGCAAGCAAATGACCACTTGGATTATTTATCCTCAAAACTTTGACAAGAACAAAAAATATCCTGCCATTCTCTATTGTCAAGGCGGGCCACAACAAGCAGTGAGCCAATTCTGGAGCTATCGATGGAATTTTGCATTAATGGCTGCCAACGGATATGTGGTTATTGCTCCTAACCGTCGTGGGCTTCCCGGATTTGGCACCGAATGGAATGAACAAATTTCGGGCGACTATGGTGGTCAAAATATGAAAGATTATCTTTCGGCTGTAGATGAAATGAAGAAAGAACCATTTATCGATGCTGACCATATTGGCGCAACAGGTGCAAGCTATGGTGGTTTCTCGGTTTATTGGCTGGCAGGTAATCACGACAATCGTTTTGCCGCACTTTTTGCTCATGCCGGTATATTCAATACTGAAGCCCAATATCTTGAGACTGAAGAAATGTGGTTTGCAAATTGGGATTTGGGTGGTCCGTTCTGGGATAAAGACAATGAAGTAGCACAACGCACATTCAGCCAATCGCCTCACAAGTATGTTGACAAGTGGACAGCACCTATTATGATTTCGCATGGTGAATATGACTTCCGCATTCTTGCATCACAGGGTATGCAAGCTTTTAATGCCGCAAAACTTCGTGGGATCCCGGCTGAAATGGTTATTTATCCCGACGAAAATCACTGGATTCTCAAACCTCAAAATGCCGTGATGTGGCAAAGATTATTCTTCCGTTGGTTTGACAAATGGTTAAAACCCCAAGAGAATAATTAATAGTTATAAATGTACAATGTAAGAGCTATTGTTAAATTTACAATGGCTCTTTTTCGGCTTTTAGAGTTAAAACACATTTAATTGCGTTTTATATACATTAAATTATGTAACTTTGTAAACATAATGAGAAATTTTTTAATAGCTTTATTCATTTCGCTGTCAATACCGCAAATATATGCTAGTGACAGCATTCTTGTTGTAAATCCTACAGCTTGGACTGTTATAGACCCATTAGGATTACGCAAAGTGGCATCTATTGACACATTGTTACATAATTATTATCTAAGATCGGTTCCATCAGATGTATCTTCTGCCTTTGCAACAACCGGCAATCTTGGCGCAGAAGGACTTAATATGATATATTTTGACCGTAAGCCAATAAGTGATTTCTTTTTTAGAGATGCATTGTCGGTATGGTTGCCTAATTCTTCAACATTGAAATTTTATAACACTCCAATGCCTATGACATTACTGTCATACAATACCGGCGGAGGGAAAGAAACCGCTCAAGATAGACTTGAAGCGACTTTTTCAGGAAATATCAACAAGCGTACTCAAGTTGGCGCAATGCTTGATTATCTCTATTCAAAAGGAAGTTATAATTATCAAGCAACAAAAGACCTGACATGGGGAGCGTCAGGGTCTTATATAGGTGACCGTTATGAGTTGCAAGCATATTTTTATCACTATAATCTGCTTAATAAAGAGAATGGCGGTATCACAGATGACCGTTATATAACCGACCCGGCTGAAGTACAAGGAGGTTCAACATCGGTTGATACAAAAAATATTCCAACAAATTTATCAGATGCCCATACTCGGTTAAAAGGTACAGATTTATATATTAATAACCGGTATAAATTAGGATATTGGGATGAAGAAAAAGTGGGCGACAGCATAATTAGCCGTAAATATATTCCGGTAACAAGTTTTGTATGGACCCTTAATTTTAAAAATAATAGCCATATATTCCGCAGTTCAGTTTCAAGTGAAAACTCAAAATTTTTCAGCAACACATATTTAAATGCATCTAAAACTATCGATGAGACCTCATATTGGTCATTATCAAATACTTTTGGAATATCATTGCTCGAAGGATTCCACAGATATGCTAAAGCCGGTTTGTCAGCATTTATTACTCACCAGATTCGCAAATACAATCAAATGTCAGACTCTATCGTGCCGGGAATAGATGGTGCAGATAAATTAACACCATTCCCGTTTGACTTGAATACAATTCCTTCCAATAAAAAAGAAAATTTGGTTTGGGTTGGCGGTCAATTGACTAAACAACACGGAGACTTACTCAGATATAATGTTACCGCTAAATTTGGAGTATTAGGTGATGTTATAGGAGATATTGACATTAAAGGCGATGTGACAACTCGATTTAAACTTTTTGGCGACACCGTTAAAATAACAGGAAACGGGTGGCTGAAAAATGAGGAAGCACCTTATTTGATGAAACAATATGTGTCAAATCATTTTATTTGGAATAATGATTTTGCGAAAACGAGAAATTATCGTTTAGGAGGTAAATTAGACATTCCTCACACCGGTTCTGTGTTAAGTGTGGGTGTGGAAAATATTGAAAACCATATCTATTTTAATGATCAGTGCTTACCTGTACAACATGATGGAAATGTGCAAGTTTTTAGCGCTTCATTACAACAAAGCCTAAAATTAGGCATATTAAATTGGGATAACAAACTTACATATCAAACCACAAGCAATGAGCAAGTTATCCCCATTCCAAGCTTTGCCATTTACTCAAATCTATATTTATTATTTAAGGTTGCAAAAGTTTTAGATGTGCAATGTGGTATTGATTGTGACTATTACACAAAATATAAGAGTGTAGCATATCAACCGGCTACAATGAGTTTTTATAACCAAAATGAAATAGAAATTGGCAATTATCCGTTTATGAACGCTTATATCAATATGAAGTTAAGCAAAACAAGATTCTATGTGTTATTTAGCCACATAAATCAAGGATGGTTTGATAATAATTATTTCTCAATGCCACATTACCCTTTAAATCCTCGTAAATTTCAAATTGGAATATCGGTAGATTTAGCGAATTAGAATATATAATTAAGGGTGGTAATCTTGTGAATACCACCCTTAATTATATTATAAGAGTTTACTTATTTTATTAAATACTGTGATGAGATTGATTCATTTTCATGAACTCTGCGAATAGTATCAGCAAATAAATGTGCTACACTGAGAATCGTAGCTTTTTTGCAATCTTTTTCAAATGGAATACTATTAGTAAAAATCATTTCAGTCATTCCACAATTATCAACTCGTTCTGATGCAGGGTCACTCATTATTGCATGTGAACACAATGCGCGAACAGATTTAGCGCCATTAGCCATCATTAAGTCTGCAGCTTTGGTAATTGTACCGGCTGTGTCAACCATATCGTCCACAAGGATAACATTTTTATCTTTTACGTCACCTATAACAGTCATATTTGCCACGACATTTGCTTTAGCTCGTTGTTTATGACATAATACTAATGGAAGATCCAAGTATTTAGCATAACTATTAGCTCGTTTTGCACCTCCAACATCGGGTGTTGCAATAACCATATCCTCGAGTTTTAAAGATTGAATATATGGTATAAATACCGAAGATGCATAAAGATGATCAACCGGCACATTAAAAAATCCTTGAATTTGGTCGGCGTGTAAATCCATTGTAATAACTCGATCAACACCGGCTGTACTTAATAAATCTGCAACCAATTTAGCCGCAATTGATACACGCGGTTTATCTTTGCGATCTTGACGAGCCCAACCAAAATAAGGCATTACTGCTATAATAGATTTAGCTGAAGCACGTTTAGCCGCATCAATCATTAACAACAATTCCATTAAATTGTCGGTATTTGGGAATGTTGATTGCACTAAATATACTTCACAACCGCGAATAGATTCTTCAAAGCACACTTCAAATTCACCATCGGCAAATTGTTGTGTATTCATTTTTCCGAGTTGAACTCCTAAATCCTTGCAGATTTCCTCAGCCATATAACGAGATTTACGACCTGCAAAAACTTTAAATGGTGGTAACATATTATTAAAATTTTATGTGTTGTAAATTATTTTTACAAAAATACTATTTTTTGCTGTTAATATCTTCCTTATTGGTGTTTTTTTTTGCTTTATATACTCAATTTTTATTACAAATCTTCCATATCACGGCATTATATGGAGATATAAAAGTTTCAAATGGCACTTCCGAGGATAAGTATTTTTTCATTTTTTCACCTGATAGTAATTCTTCTGCTTCGTATTCACCTTCTTTAATCCCAAGGATATTAAATGCATGAATAGGAATGTTGATTTTTAAATCACATGAGCAACTTCTAAAGTTGACGGCAATTAAAATTGTTTCATGTTCAAAATGTCTTAAAAATACATAATGGTCATGAGGATTTAATGTCGCATTATTGTAATTAACATACATTAAATCAAAAAAACTTCCATTTGAAATTGCTTTTTCGTTGTTACATAATGAAAGAACCTTAGTATATAAATTTCTAAGCCAAATTTCTCGGCTTGTTAACAAAGAATCATCACAAGCTCCGTTATTGTACCAGCGACGCAACGTGGGTATGCTCCAATAATCAAAAATAGTAGTTCTTCCATCTAATCCACTATATCCTTCTGCATCGGCTGCCTGTTCTCCCAATTCTTGACCAGCATATATCATCATGGGCCCGGTATTTATCATTGAACTCACAACTAATGAAGGTGTTACTATTGCAGCATCACCTGCATATTGTTTTGAAGCGAACCGTTGCTCATCATGATTTTCCAGAAAATTTAGCATATTGGCATTTATGCCATCAACAGTTTGCCAACAATTTGTAATTTGAGCAGCCGAATAGTTTGAACATTGCACCCCTCGAAGTGTATCATATAGAGTAACTTTATCATACAGAAAATCAAATCCACCAACCTTGATGAAATCATGATATAAATTAGTGTTGTATATCTCAGCAATAAATATCATTTCTGGATAAGTTTCTTTTACATTTGCAATTGCCCATTTCCAAAATTCTATCGGAACCATGTGAGCCATATCGCATCTAAATCCATCAATGCCTTTTGACGCCCAATATCTTAAGATATGTAGCATCTTAAACCATGTATCGGGTATTGGGTCAAAATGATGAGATCCATCTCCATAATCGATGCCATAATTTAATTTAATAGTTTCATACCAATCATATTCACCGGGGAACGCACTAAAGCAATCGTTCCCGGTTGCTTTGGCTGGGAATTCGTTATATGCTTCAGTAACTGCACCCCAATTAATATTAGGAGCAAATTGTTGTCGTGGAATATAATAAAAGTTATTGCTTTGTTTAAAAAAGTATGTATTATCATCTCCCGCACCTAAATCTTCAATACCAATAGGCTTTGAATCAGAATGATACTGACGAGCTACGTGATTGGGGACAAAATCTATAATCACCTTCATCCCTGCATTGTGAGTCCTTTTTACCAAATTTTCAAACTCAACAATACGCTTGGGAACATTTACAGCCAAATCAGGGTCAACGTCATAATAATCTTTTATAGCATAAGGGGAACCGGCATTTCCTTTAACAATATAAGGATTATCTTTAGCTATTCCATATTTAGTATAGTCGGTTTTTTGTGCATGTTCAATTATACCGGTGTACCAAATATGCGTAATACCCAATTTCTTTATTTTGTTTAAAACGGTTGTGTTTATATTATTAAGTTTTCCACATCCATTTTCTTCGATTGTTCCATTTGGAATGCAATTTTCATTTTTATTACCAAATAATCGAGGCAATAATTGATAAATAATAAGTTTTGTATTCATTACATTTTTGTTTACTATAATTTAAGCAAATCCAAAAGGTTTGCTCATCATTGTATTTCGCACAATAATATTCACAGCACAAATTTAATTCATTTTCCTCATTATATTATTAACTATTTGAGTATTTTGTTCAAAAAGCCACATAAAGCATTTAAAATATCCAATATTATTTAGTAAATTTGCATTTTATAAATTAAAATACATTTTGAAATGAACGAATTAGCCACAAAATACAACCCATCAGAGGTTGAAGATAAATGGTACAGCTATTGGATAAAACATGAATTGTTTAAATCTGTTCCTGATGAACGTGAACCATATACAATTGTTATTCCACCTCCCAATGTGACCGGAGTGTTACACATGGGGCACATGCTTAATAATACAATTCAGGATATTCTTATTCGTCGAGCACGCATGGAAGGTAAAAATGCGTTGTGGGTTCCTGGCACAGACCATGCGTCGATTGCAACAGAAGCAAAAGTAGTGGCGAAATTAGCTTCAGAGGGTATAAAAAAAACAGACCTCACTCGTGAAGAGTTTTTGGAACATGCTTGGGAATGGACTCGTAAACATGGTGGCATTATTTTAGAACAATTAAAGAAATTAGGTGCTTCATGTGATTGGAGTCGTACGGCATTTACAATGGACGAATTACGAAGCCAAAGCGTTATCAAAGTATTTGTTGATTTATATAACAAAGGTTTGATTTATCGAGGAGTAAGAATGGTCAACTGGGATCCTGCCGCCCTTACAGCATTATCAGATGAAGAAGTTATATATAAAGAAGAACATAGCAAATTATATCATCTACGCTATTATGTTGAAGGCGAAGATAAATACATAGTTGTCGCAACAACTCGCCCTGAAACCATCTTAGGTGACACCGCAGTATGTGTCAATCCAAACGATGAGCGCTATCAATGGCTAAAAGGTAAGAATGTAATCGTGCCACTTGTTGGTCGTATTGTACCTATTATAATGGACGAATATGTTGAAATGGAATTTGGAACTGGTTGCTTGAAAGTTACTCCAGCTCATGATGTTAATGACTATATGCTTGGAGAAAAATACAACCTTCCTACTATCGATATTTTTAACGACAATGGCACAATCAGCGAAGCTGGTGGTATGTATGTTGGTAAGGATCGTTTTGATGTTCGTAGAGAAATTGTTTTAGATCTTGATAACGCAGGATTGGTGGAAAAAATTGAAGACTATGATAATAAAGTTGGATACTCTGAACGCACAAAAGTTGTTATAGAACCAAAACTTTCAATGCAATGGTTCCTAAAAATGGATCAAATAACCCTACCGGCGCTTGATGCAGTAATGGATGATGATATAAAATTCTATCCGCCAAAATTTAAGAACACATATCGTCATTGGATGACCAATATTAAGGATTGGTGTATTAGTCGTCAACTTTGGTGGGGCCATCGCATTCCCGCATACTTCTTGCCTGAAGGAGGATATGTTGTAGCTGAAAACGACGAAAAAGCTCTTGAATTAGCCAAAGAAAAAACAGGGAATGACAATCTTTTAATTAAAGACCTTCGTCGTGATGAAGATTGTCTTGACACATGGTTTAGTTCTTGGCTATGGCCAATTTCATTATTTAATGGTATTTTAGATCCAAATAATGAAGAAATCAAATATTACTACCCTACCAGTGACCTTGTAACCGGACCTGATATTATTTTCTTCTGGGTTGCTCGCATGATTATTTCTGGATATGAATACTTAAACGACAAACCGTTTAAGTCAGTTTATTTTACCGGCATTGTTCGTGATAAATTAGGACGTAAAATGTCTAAGTCTTTGGGAAATTCTCCCGATCCACTTGATTTAATAACAACTTACGGTGCCGATGGTGTGCGCATGGGTATGATGTTAGCTGCTCCGGCCGGTAATGATATTCTTTATGATGATAAATTGTGTGAGCAAGGTCGTAATTTCTGTAATAAGATTTGGAATGCGTTTCGTTTAGTTAAAGGTTGGGAAGTCGCTGATATTGAACAACCTGAATATGCTAAGCGAGCAACATTTTGGTTTGAAGCAAAACTTAATGAGACATTGATAGAGGTAAAAGACTTGTTCTCGAAGTTCCGACTTTCAGAAGCATTGATGGAAGTTTACAAACTATTTTGGGATGAGTTCTCTTCATGGTATCTTGAAATGGTTAAACCTATGTATGGTCAACCTATTGACAAAGCGACTTATAATGCTACACTCAACTATTTTGATTCATTATTAAGACTGCTACATCCATTTATGCCATTTATTACTGAAGAATTGTGGCAACACCTCGATGAGCGAAAAGACGGTGAATCAATAATGACTGCATTGATTCCGAATGGGACTGAAATTAATCAAGACCTTCTTGCTTCAATGGAATTTGCCAAAGAGATTATTGTAGGTGTTCGTGGAGTAAGAGCAGCTAAAAATATATCAAATAAAGATATTCTGACTCTTAATATATTAGGTGATATAAATTGCTCAGAGTTTAGTGTTGTTAAAAAACTTGCAAATCTTGACTCGATTAATAAAACAAGCGACAAAGATGCGGCTGCGACCTCGTTTATGGTTGGCACAACAGAATTTAACATACCTCTATCCAATAATATTGATATAGAGGCTGAACTTGTAAAATTAAACAAAGAACTTGATTATCAACGTGGGTTCCTTGCTTCTGTGCAAAAGAAATTAAATAATGAACGATTTGTGAATAATGCACCGATTGCAGTAGTGGAAAGTGAAAGAAAAAAAATGGCAGATGCTGAATCTAAAATAAAATCATTAGAAGAAAGTATTGTAGCGTTAAGTAAATAAATCAAGTGTGACACTGCGGCTCAGAGGATGTGTTAAATAATGCATCCTCTGAATTGTTTATATTTTAATAATATTTTGTATTCTAATGAAGTGAATAATTATAATAAAAATACTATATTTGTAGATTGATAAATTGAAAATAACTCAAAAATACAATTATATGAAATTTAATATTCCAAGCAAAACGCTTTACAATTATGTTTCCTCGGTTAGTAAAGTCATAAATTCAAAGAATGCATTAGCTATTCTAAACAATTTTTTGTTCTCGCTCGAAGGCGATATTCTCACAATCACCGCATCAGATTTGGAAAATACCTTATCAGCAAGAGTCCCTGTAACAGAGGCAGAAGGTGAAGGTAAATTTTGCATAGACGCTCGACGTCTTGTGGATTTGCTTAAAGAAATGCCCGACCAAGGAATAACATTTGAGATAAATAGTAATTTATCAGTAGAAATCACATACCCAAGTGGTAACTATAGCCTTATTGCATTAAATGGGAATGAATATCCTTCAAATAAAGATGCTGATGATGAATTAAGTAAATTAGAATTCTGTTGCCCAACAAAACAGATTATTGATGGTATCGACAATACTCTTTTTGCAGTTGGCAATGATGATTTAAGACCTCAAATGATGGGTATTCTATGGGATATAAAACCCGATGCTATTACATTTGTAGCGACTGATACTCGAAAACTGGTTAGATATCGTAATTCTCTTTCAGCGCCAGGCGTAGAAGGGTCTTGTATCTTGCCTATTAAACCTGCAACTGTATTAAAAAATGTGTTTGCTAAAGAAGAATCAATTAATGTAACAATCGAGCCTAAAAGTGCCACATTCAATAGCGAATCTTTTACATTTAATTGTCGTTTTATAAAGGGTAATTTCCCTGATTATAATAGGGTAATTCCTACAAATAATCCGTATAAATTAACAATTGACAGACAATCGCTTTTGTGTGCAGTGCGTCGTGTGGGTATGTTTGTTGATCCTGGGCATGGGTTGGTAAAGTTCAAACTAACTCCTAATGAAATTATACTTAAAGCTCAAGACAATAATTATCAAACATCTGCTTGGGAATCTGTTCCATGTGATTTTACCGGAGATGAAATGATTATTGGATTCAGTGCTCCATATCTTATCGAAATATTCAATACATTATCAACAAACGATATTTTTATCTCTCTGTCTGATCCTAGTCGTCCTGGAGTCTTTGTGCCATCTGAAAATAAAGAAGGAAGTGACCTTCTTATGTTGCTTATGCCAATGACAGTCGCTGATTTTTAATTGTGTAAAATGGAACTAAATCTAAAAAAACCTATAATTTTTTTCGACCTCGAAACAACAGGCACTAATATCACGACCGACCGCATTGTTGAAATTTCGATGATTAAAATTATGCCTAATGGCGAAGAAAAAGAACGCACATTACGCATTAATCCGGAAATGCCAATACCGGAAGAAGCAACAGCCGTGCATCATATTACTAATGATGATGTGGCAAATTGTCGCACATTCAAGGAGATTGCAAAAGATTTGGCACAAAGTTTTGTTGGTTGTGATATAGCCGGGTTTAATTCTAACAAATTTGATATCCCTATGCTAGACCAAGAATTTCAACGTGTAGGAGTTAAATTTGATTTTACAAAACCTCGATTTATTGATGTGCAAACTATTTTCCACAAAAAAGAGCAACGCACGCTTGTTGCCGCATACAAGTTTTACTGTGGAAAAGACCTCGAAGGAGCACATTCCGCAAATGCTGATACTCGTGCCACATACGAAGTGTTAAAAGCACAGCTTGATATGTATGATGACCTTCCTAATGACATGGAGGCTTTGTCGGAGTTCTCTTCACAAAATAAGAATGTAGATTTAGCAGGGCGTATTATATATAATGAGAATCGCCAAGAAGTAATCAATTTTGGAAAATATAAGGGGCAACTTGTTGAAGATGTTTTGAAAAAAGACATCGGATATTATAGTTGGATTATGCAAGGCGATTTTCCTCAAAATACTAAAGACGTTTTTACAAATATTAAACTTCGCTCAAAATAATGCTGAAAGGCAAACATATAATATTAGGAATTTCAGGTGGTATTGCCGCTTATAAATCTGTAACATTACTTAGATTATTGATTAAAGCCGGTGCTGAAGTGCAAGTCGTAATAACCCCTTCGGGAAAAGAATTTATTACGCCTGTTACTCTATCGGCATTAAGTGGCAAGCCCGTTATTAGCGAATTTTTCACTGCCAACACCGGAGAATGGCATAGTCATGTAGATATAGGGTTGTGGGCTGATGCAATGGTTATCGCGCCTGCAACGGCTTCATCTATTGCAAAAATGGCAAACGGAGTTGCCGATAATATGCTAATTACAACATATCTATCAGCGAAAGCTCCGGTATTCATAGCTCCGGCAATGGATTTGGATATGATGGCTCATCCTTCAACCAAAAGAAATATTGAATTGCTAAAATCATACGGCAATCACATTATCGAACCAGCTGAAGGGGAGTTAGCAAGCCATCTTATAGGCAAAGGACGCATGGAAGAACCTGAAGAAATAGTTAAATATTTATATAGATTCTTTGCTTCTCAACAAGCTCTTAAGGGTAAAAATGTTCTTGTTACAGCCGGTCCTACCTACGAGAAAATTGACCCTGTGAGATTTATAGGAAATTATTCTTCTGGGAAAATGGGATATGCGATTGCTGAAGAAGCAGCACATCGTGGAGCAAACGTAACAATAGTGAGTGGTCCGGTCTCAATTTCGACATCAACGCCTAATATTAATATCATAAAGGTTGAGTCAGCTAGGGAAATGTATGAACAATGCGTTAAAATCTTCCCAAATTGTGATTATGCGATTATGTGCGCAGCTGTTGCAGACTATGCTCCTGCCAAATATATTGATATCAAAATCAAACGAGAAAAAGAAGATGTTCCGGTAATAAAATTGGTAAAGAATCCCGATATTGCAGCCAAATTAGGAGCAATTAAACGACCTGACCAAACTCTTGTGGGTTTTGCATTAGAAACCAACAATGAAGAGAATAATGCACTTGAAAAATTGCATCGAAAAAATTTAGATATGATTATACTTAATTCACTTCAAGATTCAGGGGCTGGGTTTGGTAAAGATACCAACAAAATAACCACTTATTTTTCTAATGGAAAAAAATTAGAATATTCATTAAAATCTAAGGTTGAAGTTGCTAAAGATATTTTAGACTCTATTATAACGAAATGAAAAATTTCAAACTCATATCTTTGACGGTTATACTCCATTTTATTGTCTCTCTCTCTTTCAATGCGAAAGGGCAAGAACTGAATTGCCATGTAGATGTCAATGCAGACCAAATTCAAGGGGTGAACAAACAAATATTCGAAACTCTTAAAGGCGCAATTACTGAATATATGAACACCAATAAATTCTCGAATGCTCAGTTTGCTGTCAATGAAAAAATCGATTGTCGATTATTTTTTACAATCAAAGAATATAACGACAACACTATGATTGGAGACCTTCAGGTTCAATCATCTCGCCCTGTATATAACAGCACATACACCACAACATTAATAAATTTCAAAGATACAAAAATTGAATTCTCATACCAAGAAAATGAACCATTGGTTTTTTCTGAAAACAATATGGAAAGCAACCTCACTGCAATACTCAATTTCTATGCTTACTTAATATTAGCTCTAGATTTTGACTCATTCTCACCCAAAGGAGGAGATTTTTTTTATGAAAAAGCACAGAATGTTGTTCAAATGGCACAATCATCAGGCGAAAGTGGTTGGAAAGCGTTTGAAGATACTAAAAATCGCCCATCTGTATTATCTGCATACACAGAGCCCAACACTGCAATTTTACGAAATCTTTTATATGAATATCACCGATTAGGACTAGATGAAATGGTATTAAGCCCTGACAAAGGTCGAGCTAAAATCAGTTCAACGCTTGAATATTTAAGAAAGATTTACGACGTTGCTCCCATGTCGGTAGGATTATCAATGTTCAAAGATGCAAAACTTGATGAATTGGTAAATCTATACACCAAAGCATCTCAATCCGAACGAGATAACGCATATGAAATATTATCATCGTTATACCCTACCGAAAATGATCGTCTAACTAAAATTAAGACAGGAACAAATAAATAATACATTTGTGAATGATTGAATCTTTGCACATCTCAAATTATGCACTAATCGATAATATTGACATCGATTTTCATTCCGGTTTAAACATTATTACCGGAGAAACAGGTGCCGGAAAATCAATTCTACTAGGTGCATTATCACTTATTTTAGGTGAAAGAGCCGACACAAAAGTGATACGGGATTCAAAACGCAAATCAATCATAGAAGCGACTTTTTCGGTCAAAGAAAATTTATCATTAAAACGTTTTTGTGTTGAAAATGATATTGAATGGATTAATGAACAATGTATCTTACGCAGAGAGATTGCTCCAACCGGAAGATCTCGAGCATTCATTAATGATACACCTGTATCATTAACTCAGCTCCAATCTGTAGCATTACAACTTGTAGATATACATTCCCAACATCAAAACCAGCTTTTGACTTCAACTGAATATCAACTGCAGATAATTGATAATCTAGCACATAACGATGCTTTATTGAATGAATATACTATTCGTTATAATGCATTTAGAAATGCTGTAAAGAAGTTAAAAGCGACACGAGAACTTATTGCAAAAGCTAATTCAGATGAGGATTTTATGAGATTTCAGCTACAACAACTTGAAGATATGAATCTTATTGCAGGAGAGCAATCCGATTTAGAAAAAGAACGAGATATTCTTTCAAACAGAACCGAGATAAAACAGCATCTTAACACTATCTTATCGGCACTTTCTGTTAATAATTGTAACGTTTTGTTATTACTCAAAAATGCGACTGATAGCTGTAGCCAACTAAAAGATGTGATAGATGAGGCAGAATCAATGACTCAACGGCTTGAATCTGCTCGTATTGAGATTCAAGACATAGTAGATTCATTATCAAGCTATGATAGTAATTTAAGTGCAAGTCCTCAAGATCTCGAACAAATCGAACAACGATTAAGCGCCATATACAATCTACAGCATCGGCACAATGTTGACAGCGTTGAAGCTTTAATTGATATTCGTAATGAAATAAAAGCGAAATTAAATGCAATTGAAAACAGCGAAGGTGTAATTTCTCAGTTTGAAATTGAAGCAAAACAGGCACAAAGATATGCACTTGAAATTGCAAAACAAATTTCAAGTGCACGAAAAACAGAAGGAGAAAAATTCGCATTAACACTCAAAGAAAGAGCCACCCCCCTTGGCATGAAAAATTTGCAATGCAAAGTTGAAATTTCAAATACGACTTCCCTTCAACCTAATGGAATAGACAATGTTGAGTTTTTGTTTGCATTCAATAAAAATCAATCGCTCATGCCCGTGGGAAACACAGCTTCAGGAGGAGAAATTTCTCGACTTATGCTATCTGTTAAATCGATAATTGCTAACAAAATGCATTTACCCTCAATAATTTTTGATGAAGTTGATACCGGAGTGTCGGGTGACGTTGCTAATCGCATGGGTGAGATGATGCAAAGTATATCAAAAAATATTCAAGTTATAGCTATTACGCATCTACCTCAGGTTGCGGCTAAAGGTGATTGGCAATACAAAGTATATAAAGAAGATAATGAATCTACAACTAACACTCATATTCGACAATTATCATTTGATGAACGCATAAACGAAATTGCCATTATGCTAAGTGGTTCAAACGTTGAAGATGCAGCTATTGCAAATGCACGCTCATTACTAAATCAGAAATAATGAATTAATATGAAACGAAACGAATATATATTTGGCATCCGCGCTGTAATGGAAGCCATCGAAGCAGGTAAAGATATTGATAAAATCCTCATCAAAAAAGACCTACAAGGAGAGCTTGTTGGCGAATTATTTAATCTGATTCACGATTATGAGATTGTAACCCAACGCGTCCCCATTGAACGCATAAATAAGATAACCCGAAAAAATCATCAAGGTGTCGTTGCAATTTTATCAGCTGTAACATATCATACACTCGACAATCTAGTCCCACAAATATACGAAGCCGGAATGTTGCCCTTCTTAGTTGTGCTTGATGGAATTACCGATGTCAGGAATTTTGGGGCTATTTCACGTACATGTGAATGTGTTGGAGCAAATGCAATCGTAATCCCTGAGCGTGGTAGTGTTACAGTTAATGCTGATGCCATAAAGACATCTGCCGGTGCATTACATTATCTCCCTGTTTGTCGCGAAAAGAATGTAATATCGGCGGTAAGATTTCTTAAAGATAACGGTTACCAAATAGTTGCAGCCTCAGAAAAAGCTGAAATTTCATATACTCAGGCTGATTATACCGGACCTATTGCTATTGTAATGGGAGCTGAAGATATAGGAATATCAGCCGAAGTGCTTCGTTTATGTGATACAATGGTCTCCATCCCTCAATTTGGGAATATAGGTTCACTAAATGTTTCAGTAGCGGCCGGAGTGATGATGTATGAGGTGGTTCGCCAACGCTTAGATGCAAACATGAATGTAAAATAAATTAATCTAATAATTATACTTTTCTCGTTATTATGGCAAAAATAGGATCAGTAATGACCCCGGTTGGTCGCAAAGCCCTACTATTAGGGAGTGGAGAATTAGGAAAGGAGGTTGCAATTGAATTGCAACGCTATGGTGTTGAAGTTGTGGCTTGTGACAAATATGCAAGCGCTCCGGCGATGCAAATTGCTCATCGTTGCCACGTTTTCAATATGCTTGATGGTGCTAAACTTCGTGAAATAATAGAGTTGGAAAAACCCGACCATATTATCCCGGAGGTTGAAGCTATTGCAACCCATGTACTAAAAGAGCTCGAAGCCGAAGGATATAATGTAACGCCAACGGCTAACGCTGCATGGTTGACAATGAACCGCGAGGGCATCCGCCGTCTTGCGGCTGAAGAGTTAGGAGTTAAGACATCTCCTTATCGTTTTGCATCTGATTATAATGAATTTATCAAAGCTGTTGATGAAATAGGGATACCATGCGTTGTAAAACCTATCATGAGTTCTTCGGGGCATGGACAAAGTGTTATCAAATCGGTTGAAGACATCGAAAATTCTTGGAAAATAGCTCAAGAAGGTGGTCGAGCTGGTGCAGGTCGTGTTATAGTCGAAGGCTTTATTAAATTTGATTATGAAATCACGCTATTAACCGTTCGTAGTTGCTCAGGCACTTCATTCTGCGCTCCAGTGGGACATATTCAAATAGATGGTGACTATCGCTACTCTTGGCAACCACAACCTATGACCGACAATGCTCTTGCCAAAGCTCAAGAAATTGCAAAAAAAGTTACAGATGCTCTTGGTGGATATGGCATCTTTGGTGTTGAATTGTTTATTAAGGGCGATGATGTTATATTTAGTGAAGTATCTCCTCGTCCTCACGACACCGGTATGGTCACAATGATTTCACAAGATATGAGTGAATTTGCTTTACATGCTCGTGCGTTGCTCGGACTGCCCGTTCCTGCAATTCGTTTCTATGGTCCATCGGCATCTCGTGCTGTTGTTATTGAAGGCGATACCGACAAAATTGAGATGGATAATCTTGAAGAAGTTTTGGCTGAAGAAGGCGTGCAAATGCGTATTTTTGGCAAACCCGAAATCAAAGGCCATCGTCGCATGGCTGTAATTCTTGCTACAGATGAAACAGTAACAGCTGCTCGTGAAAAAGCTGAACGTGCTTACAACAAACTAAAAGTTAACGTGCTTCCTAGATAATAAACAATTTACGCCACCTCTAATTTCAACGCATTAGGAACACAGATTGCCGGGTGAAGGGAGGCTATTACATAATAATACTTTATAGTGTAACTAAAAATAACAGAGACTATGTCTAAATTTCTCAATTTAGACATAGTCTCATTATATTATATATCTTTATTAGCATTGCTACGCTATTACACAAGAACATAAAGAACCGGTGAACGTGACATTTCACATGGATGCTAATGTTCCAGAAAGGGATAGGCTACGCCAAACCTGCTGCGAATTCGCAACATATAGCCATAATGCGCCAAGAAGTAAAAAGACAAAAAAACAAAAGTTCAGTGCAGCACATTAAAACAAGTACAAGATAAATCTCTTAAATAATCTCAATTTTTTATACTATTACGGTGTAGAATAGGTAAAAAAATGGCACAAACCAAAAAAATATATTAAATTTGTAATGTATTTTTGTAAAAACGCTCAAAAATGCGTTCAAAAACAGAATTATTTATCCACCCGGATGGGGGAATTTCAACTAATCACCTGATTGCCATCAAATTGCATTTAATGGTGTCCCCAAGTTTTGTTCATAAGTGAAACAGTGGTTTGCCATAAGGGTTACATATAATCGGGAAATGAAAGTTAAACGGGATCTCGACTCAAAGCATATTGAGAATTTCCTTCCAATGAAGCATCGCATTGTGATTAGAGGCGAACGACGCATAAAAGAGCTTGTGCCGGCAATACATAATTTGATATTTATAAATATCTGTAAAGCTGAACTCAAAGAATATAAAAGCACTACGACCCTGCCTATTCGCTATATAATGAATCGTGAAACTCGCGAACCTATTGTAATCCCTGAAAAACAGATGAGAAATTTCATAGCGGTAGCAGGCAATACCACTGAGCAAATTGTTTATTTAGAACCTAATATATCTAATTTCAAAAAAGGTGACAGAGTGAGAATAACAGGTGGAGTATTTGAAGGTGCAGAAGGTTATTTCATGAGAATTAAAGGCGACCGTAGGGTTGTTGTTTGTATCAACGGAATTGCAGCAGTAGCTACAGCATTTGTTCATCCATCACTGGTTGAGCGTATTGAGAATTGAAAACTTCTTTGATGGTATCCATAGTTATCACGTTATACAATAAAGAATCGTATATTGAGCGAGCTATCAAATCGGCATTAAATCAGACACATGACAATTGCGAAATAATTGTCGTAGATGACTGCAGTACTGATAATTCCAAAGCTATTTGCTTAAAATATAATAACTTCATAAAATTAGTCAGCAACGAAACCAATCAAGGGTTACCGAAATCAAGGCAAATTGGAATAAAACTTGCAAAAGGAGATTTTATAACATTTATTGATGCAGATGACTATTTAAGCAATAACGCTTTAAGAGAATGTGTAGAACTCCAAAAATCGACTCAAGCTGCTATCGTTCAAATGAATGTCAAACGTCGCATAACTCGCTTTAATATTCCTGTCAATTTTAAATCTATATATGATTCTTCTCGTGCATTGAATGCTTGTTTATATAATGAACAGTTTTTTCCTGTACATTGTTGTGGGAAATTATATAAGACAGAATTATTGTGTTCTATAAAACCGATTCAATACAATGGTTTTTGGGGTGAAGATAGGATTTTCAATTTGCCAATATTTGCATCTCAACCTAAAATTGAATATGTTCCATCTGCAAAATATAACTATCGCTGGTCTGGTGCAACATCAACAAGTTTCAATTTAGATGCATTACAAGAATATAAACAAGTCTATCAAATAAAGAGTGATTGGGCTAAAGAATATGGTTATGAACACTATATACCTGCAATGCAAAATGAGTTTGTAGAATTGCTCAAATATCACATTCGACATTTAATCAACTCAAACACTATGTCGCATGATTCTGCATTAGATTATTTGCAAAACGAACTCAACCAACCATTTTGGAGTTCCTATCAATTGCCAACTGCTGAAAATTTATATGGAACTGAAAAGAAATCAATTTCGCGTATTGCAAAAAAAATGATTAGCAACCTCATTAATTAGTATATTGTTAGATTGAGCAATAATTGTTTATAATGCCAAAAGTTTCTATTATAGTTCCTATATATAATTCAGAGATGCATCTATCAAGATGTATTGACAGCATTTTGGCTCAAACATACACCGATTTTGAATTGATTCTCATCAATGATGGGAGCACTGATAAATCAGGGGAGATAAGCGATTATTATGCAACAAAGGACAAACGCATCATTGTAATACACAAAGAAAGTGGCGGAACTAGTTCAGCGCGCAATAGTGGATTAACTATAGCTAAAGGTGATTACATAACTTTTGTTGATAGTGATGACACAATATCAACCGATTATCTAAGTTCATTTACCTATAATTATGATTTTGAAATAGCCGGTCTGGAAACAATAGGAATGAATAAAGCTATTTATGTTCCTATATCAACCGACACTTTATCTAGTGATACAGAAATTGCAGATTGGTTTATCAAAGATTCCGATGCAATGTATCTCACAACTATATGTTGCAAAATGTTTCGTACAGACATCATTCAAGAATCATCTTTGAAATCTGACACCTCATTAAAACGTGGTGAAGATACAATTTTTGTATATAACTATTTACCTTATTGCAATAGCATTAAATTGATATCAAATATTGTTTATCAGTACAATTTTGATGCGACATCTATTGATCAGAAATATTCACTTAACTCAAAAGAATGTGTAAACCATATTTACGCAAAAATTTCATCTATTGAAAAAATAGAAAAAAGATTTAATGTAAAACTAAACGAACTTAAAAAATTAGCATACGCCACATATTTGCATTTATTTTACACCCATCTAAAATCAATTCACAAAGATGAAAAAATCTCCGAATTAAAAATATTCCGAGATAGCTCAAATAAATTGCAACTATGGCAAGCATTAAATATTAAGGACTATATATATTGGCGAATACTCCCAATATTCCCGTCTTTACAAAGCCATTAAACTCAATCAATAGATGGCCAACGAACAAGAATCGGACATAATAAAAGACCAAACACAAAGTCAAGACTCACAACATCTTGACTCCCCCACTCCAACCAACGAGCCAATATCATCGAACAAGCGAATCGCAAAGAATACCATATTCTTATATTTCCGCATGTTGATTACCATGGCTGTAGGTTTATATACTTCACGTGTAGTACTAAATACCCTTGGAGTTGAAGATTATGGGATAAATAATGTTGTTGGTGGCGTCGTTGCAATGTTTTCCCTTATATCAGCGTCAATATCTGCATCAATAGGTCGTTTTATTACCTTTGAATTAGGCACTGGTAATATTGAAAAGTTAAAACGAGTTTTTTCAACATCAGTTACAATTCAGATAATATTAGCTATAGTGGTTATTATTGTTGCAGAAATTGTCGGTATATGGTTCTTAAATAATAAACTTGAAATAGCCCATGATAGAATGGTTGCCGCTCACTGGGTATTTCATTGCTCGTTAATAGGGTTTGCAGTAGGATTAATTAGTTTACCATATAATGCTTGTATTGTAGCTCACGAAAAAATGAACGTATTTGCATATATCAGTATTATAGAAGTTGTTTTCAAATTGTTAATAGTATTTTTACTATTAATTTCTCCCTACGACAAACTTAAAACTTATGCCGTATTGGGAGTCATTGTTGCAATAATAATTCGTCTTATCTATGGTTGGTATTGTAAACTCAAGTTTGTTGAATGCTCGTATCGTCCAATTTTAGATAAAAAATTATTTAAGCAAATGTTTAATTTTGCAGGATGGCAATTATTTGGGTGTAGTGCGGATATTCTTCGTAATCAAGGCATAAGTATTCTTCTAAATATTTTTACAAAAACTACTATAGTAAATGCTGCAGCTGGTATTGCGATGTCATTAAATAGTATTATCACGGCTTTTGTTGAGAACTTTACAGCGGCATTTACCCCTCAAATAACAAAATTGTATGCTGCGAAAAAATATAAAGAATTAATCAATATAATTTATATTGGAAGTAAATATGCTCCTTTTATGATGCTATTACTAGCTATTCCAATATACTTAAATGCTGAATTTATTTTACAAATTTGGCTTGGACAAGTACCAGAACATACTATTAACTTTGCCCGCATAACGATATTATACACTTTAAATGAACTTATTTCACTTCCTCTTATTCGCACCAAAAACGCAACTGGTAAAATCAGAAACTATCAAATTGTAGTAGGCGGAATTTTATTGCTAACACTTCCAATAGCATATATTGCATTATGGTTGGGTGCACCTATTGAATTTGTTTTTATTGCAAAAGTTATAACATCAATATTAGCAATGCTTGCACGGTTATATATGCTTCGAGGTGATATTCCAGGGCTAAACTCATTACATTTCCTAACTAATGTATATCTTCGTGTGATTATTGTAGCGATTATTGCAAGTATCATTCCTTTTGTATGTTATAAATGCATCCCTAATCAAACACTTCAGTTCTTTTCAACTTCAATTATTGCTGTAATTTGTACATCAATAACGATTTATTATTTGGGCTGTAATAAGACAGAACAAGAACAAATGAAAACTCAATTTCATAAGTTAAAATTGAGAATATTAAAGAAATGATTATAATAAAGTCAAAATATGATTGTTGTGGATGTGGTGCATGTGCTCAACGATGCCCACATAATGCTATTGAGTTAACTCAAGATAGCGAAGGATTTTTATATCCACAAATAAATAAGTCAATCTGTACTAATTGTGGATTATGTGAACGTGTGTGCCCTATTATTAATCAAGAGCTACCATCTGAACCCATTAAGACCTTTGCTGCAAAAAACAATGATGAAAATACTCGAAAGCAAAGTTCTTCGGGGGGGATATTTACTCTTATTGCTAGTGAAGTGATTAATAATGGAGGTATCGTTTTTGGGGCTAAATATAATACGACCTGGGAGGTTGAACATGACTACACCGTTACTATTGAAGGTCTTGCAAAATTTCGAGGTAGCAAATATGTTCAATCAAAAATTAATAATAACTATATTCTTGCAGAAGAATACCTAAAAGACGGCAAACACGTATTATTTAGTGGCACACCTTGTCAAATTGCTGGTCTAAAGCGTTTTTTGAGAAAAGAATATGAAAATCTCATTTGTGTAGATATAATTTGTCATGGAGTTCCAAGTCCCAATGTTTGGAATCACTATTTAGCAGAGATACGAAATAATGGACAACAAATAAAATTTGTGTCACATAGAGATAAAACAAATGGATGGAAACTATTTGGAGTTAAAATAGATTCAACAGATGGTACAATCTGTAATGAAACACTCCAAGAGAATATTTATCTAAAAGTTTTTCTTCAGAATCTATGCTTAAGACCATCATGCTATAAATGTCAAACATTGTCAGGAAAAAGCAAAAGCGACATAACAATAGCCGATTTTTGGGGAATACATCATCTTCATCCCGATTTTGATGATGATAAAGGTTGTAATTTAGTACTAATTAATAGCGAAAAAGGTCTTAATTTATTTAACAAATTAAAATGCGATAGAATCGAGACAGACTTCAATACTGCTATAAAATACAACCCTAGTTATTTTAAAAGCGTATCAGAACCAAAATATCGTCAATATTTCTTTGAAAACTTCGACAAATATGGTTTTGCGATATATGACAAAATCTGCAAAAAACAGCAACCATCTCTAATCCGTCGCATCGCAAGTCGCTGCAAAAGAATGATAACAAAATGAAAATAGCGATATTAACACAACCTTTACGGGCTAACTATGGAGGTGTATTGCAAAATTATGCATTGCAACAGGTTTTAATTAAGCTTGGTCACACACCAATTACATTAGAAAAAGATATAAATCAATATATATCCACAACTAATTTGATAATTGATTTACCAAAGAGAATTATATCAAAATATATATTAAGAAGACGTCAAAATATTTTTAGCGAGCAAAAGCACAACCAGTATTATTTAAATTTAAGAAAATACACTAAGCCATTTGTTGATAAATATGTTAACCTTAATTATATTCATGAATTTACAACTAGCAGTATCATGCAGTATGATGCAGTTATTGTAGGTAGCGATCAAGTATGGAGACCACTATATAATACAGTGAGCTTAGATTATATGTTTTTATCGTTCATTCCTGCAGATCATAAAATTAATCGTATTGCATATGCCGCATCATTTGGGGTATCAGAATGGGAGTACTCAGATATCCAATCTTCAAAATATTCAAAATTAATACAACAATTTGATGCAGTTTCAACTAGAGAGATTGAAGGCATTGATTTTTGTAAAAATTTTTTAAAACGCCATGACGTTGTGTCTGTTTTAGATCCAACATTATTGATTGAAAAAGACTATTACCTAAGTATATGTAAATATATCCCAAAGTCTAGTAAAAAAATATTAGTTGCATATATCTTGGATGTTACAGATGAAATTAGGAATCATTTAGAACAAATAGCATATAAAAAAAGTCTTGAATTAAATATTATAAGTGCGCATAAAAATTGCTCTCTATATGTTGAAGAATGGCTTTCTATGTTTCGTGATGCAGAACTTATTATTACCGATTCATTTCATGGGACTGTATTTTCTATAATTTTCAATAAAGACTTTTATTCTATATGCAACAATTTACGAGGCAATAGCCGTTTCACTTCATTACTATCTCAATTCAATCTTCAAGATAGATTATTTTATGATGTAAAATGTATTAATCTAAACTCAAATCAAATTGATTGGAGAATAATAGAAGATATTAAATTAACACTAAAGGACAAAAGTGTTAAATTTCTAACCGATAACTTAAATAGCAATGCCTAGTGTCTCGATTATAGTTCCAGTATATAATACCGAAAAGTATTTATCTCGTTGCATTGATAGCATATTAGCTCAAACTTTTTCAGACTTTGAGTTGATATTAGTTGACGACGGAAGTACTGATAATTCAGGAAAAATTTGTGATGAATATGCAAAAAAAGATTCTCGTATAATTGTTATTCATAAAGAAAATGGAGGAGCAAGTTCAGCCCGAAATAAAGGTTTAGAAATAGCACAAGGTGAGTGGATTACGTTTGTTGATAGCGATGATTTTATCACAAATAATTTCATTGGTAATCTATATGACCAAGAGTTCGATATGACAATTTGTGGAATGACAATCAATTCTAAAGAAATTATAATAGATAATCAAATAATTAATTATAATAATATCCCCGAAATCATCATATATCTGTACAACCTGAATTTAATAAATGGTCCTTATTCAAAGATTTTTAAATATTCAATTATTAAACAAAATAATTTGAAATTTGATGAATCATTACGATCAGGAGAAGACACTCATTTTGTATTCAAATACTTAAAATACACCACAAAATTAAAATTGATTTCTGAATGCGGCTACATCTATAACCAACTTGAGATACCTGAAATAAAATATAATTTATCTAGCATTGAAACACATCATCATATAATTGAAATGCATAAAGTGATTGATGAATTATCTATTAAATATTCTAATAATTTTTACTCTATAAAATCTGGGGTTAATTATTGGTACCATACTAAATTTATTGAGCACTTAAAAAAGTGTAACTATATTAGTTATATAAATGAAATTAATTCATATCAAAAGTTAGGTTTATTTCGTTATAGACCAAAGTTGAGTTTGAAAGAGTTAACTTATTTATGGCTAAAAATACATCTCCCCAAAATATTTTATAAACTTGAACACAAAAATTAGTATAATAATTCCTATATATAATTCGTCAAAAACACTCAATGAGTGTATTAGTTGTATATTAGCTCAGTCGTATACTTCTTTCGAATTAATTTTAGTTGATGATGGTAGTACTGATAATTCTGGAGAAATATGCGATCTATATGCTAAAACAGACCCTAGAATAATTGTCATACACAAAGTAAATGAAGGTGTTAGCATTGCTAGAAACACTGGTATTAAACGTTCAACGGGTAAATACATTACTTTTATTGATAGTGACGATAATGTTTCAACTAATTATTTACTAAATTTAATCGAAATTCACGAGAAACTTAATGCAGAACTTACAATCTCTGGTTTTGTTAAACGTAATCAAGGGATTGATAAACCCCATTATATCGATTATAACGGTATTGTAGATATTGAAACAATAGGCAGCATATTAAATAATAATATCATTTCGGTTCCTTTTGCCAAAATATTTAATTCTGATATTATTAAAACTAATCGCATTATATTCCCTAATGGCATAAGTAGAGGTGAAGATACAATTTTTGTCTTAGAATATTTATTACATATTGATAAAATCGCACTATTACCCGAATATAATTATTTTTATATAACTACTGAGAATTCACTTATGACAAAATTAAATTCAGTTTCGAGTGAACTTAGTTGTTATAATATGTTAAATAGATTGTGTAACAATATTATTAAAAAATATAATTTAAAAAAAGAGGCGTCAACATTTCTAATAAAAATGCAATTAGATGCCTTTGAACGAGTTATTAGGGCAATATTGATTATTTCAAATCGAAATGAACGTATAGGACTACTTAATTGTCTTGATTATTCTTACTATTTGCGTCATAAAAAAGGTAATACTTGGAAAGAATCGATATTAACAATAATTTTAAGATTACGTTTATTTAGAATTTACGATTTATTGATGACCAAACATGCCTAAGGTTTCTATTATAGTACCAGTATATAATGTTGAAAAATATCTTGCTAAATGCATAAATAGCATTATTGCACAAAAATACGATGATTGGGAACTTATATTAGTTAATGATGGTAGTAGTGATTCATCAAAAGCGATTTGTGAAGAATATTATATTAAGGATAATCGTATTTCATTATATAATCAAGAAAATGCAGGTCCTTCAGCAGCTCGAAATTTAGGCATAAAAAAAGCAAAAGGTGAATATATTACATTTATTGATTCTGATGATTATGTAACCCCTACATATCTAACTGATTTAGTCAAATATGATTCTGACATAATTGCATCCGGGTTTGATTTGTGGTATTTCAATGGGAAACCAACTGAAAGAAAAACATATGACAAGTTGGGGACATATAGTCTCTTGGATAATAATATTGGAGAAGCTATAGCAATTGGCGAATATAAATATTTATGGCATAGTCCATGCTGTAAATTATATTATAGGGAGTTGCTTATAAGCAACAATTTGCTATTTAATGAAAAATTAAATTATGGAGAAGATCATTTATTTAATTTAACGGTATTGCTTCATTGTACTCGCATTACCTTGGTCCCGGTCTCAAATTATATTTATACTCATTATGGTAATTTATCATTAACCAATCGTAGAGTACCATATGAAGTTATGATTAATTATATTGTTGAGCTTTATCATTTAAGACTTAAATTCAACTATTCAAATAAAGGATATGAGGATTTTTCTTCTAACCAAATCTCAAATTATTATTGGCAAACAATATTTACCCTATATAGGACTGAACGAGATAAGCAAAAACGCGTAAAGGCATTAAATGAAATAAATCTACAAATACCTCGTCAGACTCGTTATTGTGGCACACTGCCTCGACGTTATAAATTTATGCGAATTATTTATAAAACATTCCCTTTTTTTCTATCTGACACTATTAATAGAGTTATTGCTCAAAAATGAAGAAAATTCTTTTTATAACTGGACAACTCAATGCAGGAGGTGCTGAACGAGTACTAATTGATATTTTGCGACATTTTGATTATACAAAATATCAAGTAGATTTGTGTCAGATAATAAAAGGAGGAACCTTAATAGATGAAGTTCCCACCAATGTAAATATCTATCATGTATGGGACAACTATACCCTTCATTATAAATTAAGTTACAGAGCCTCAAATCAACTTGGGATTGATTATTTTATTCGTAAAAATCTAAAACAAAAAATCACAAGCAAATATGATGTTGTAATTAGCTTTTTAGAAGGGATGCCATTAAAAATGCATGCAATTCTAAATCTAAATGCAATAAATATTTCTTGGGTGCATGTTGATTTATATACATTCCCTTACGAAAAAAACCAGTTTAGAAAATTAGAAGAAGCTGATGCATACAACAAAATGGATAAAATTATATGTGTAGCTAATGATACAAAAAATTGCTTTATCAAACGTTTTCCTAATGTAAATACTTCTATCAATGTTATTTATAATCCAATAGATAATCAAAAAATTGTTTCGCTAGCTAACGAATATTTTGTTAATCGCTCAGATCTCTTTACTATATCTATATTAGGACGTTTATGCCCTCAAAAATGTGTTGATAGAGCTATTAGATTAGCCTCTAATCTTAAGCAAAATGGATATAAATTTCAGATAAATATTATAGGTGATGGCGAGCTTAGAAATGAATTGGAACAATTATCACGAGAATTAAGTGTTTCTGATGTAGTGACTTTTCATGGTTATAAGAAAAACCCCTACCCTTTAATTAAATCATCAGATCTACTACTTTCTTGTTCCGGATTTGAAGGTTTTAGTTTGTCTATATGTGAAGCAATGTGTTTAGGGGTGCCGGTAATATCAACTAAAACAGCGGGGCCAACTGAGATTATTGGCAATAACGAATATGGCATTTTGTGTGGACATGATGATGATGATATTTTTAAAGCTGTTAAATATGCAATAGAAAACAGAGACGCTTTAGCTAAGTATTCTCAAAGGGGAGTCACGCGTATAACAAAGTTTTCCCCTCAATCAACTATTTTAGCAATTGAAGGAATTGTTGAATGAAAAAATCGATTTTATTTTTAGTAAGTAATATGCATACCGGTGGAGTCTCTAAAAGTATGTCTTCGCTATTAAATGTTATTGATACCGATAAATATGATATTTCTTTACTTTTGATTTCCCCTACCGGAGAGTTAATGCCACTAATTCCAAAAACAATAAAAATTATCTCAAATCCGATATTATCTGCACTTACCTCTCGCTTTGACGGGTTTACAAAACTAATTAGACTAGGTAAGCCAATATTAGCACTGATGCATATCATCAGACTTTTGTTATCGCGAATTAATCGAAGTTGTGCCGGCCGTCTTTTAGCTCGGTTGATGCCACCTGTAGAAGGTGAATATGATATGATAGTGGATTATAATGGACAGCACCAACTTTATTACATGGTTAATAAGCTACATGGGAAAAAGAAAGTAACTTTTTTTCATAGTGACTATTCAAAGTGGCCATACTATTATAATGCCGATAAGAAATATTTTCCAAAAGTTGATGCTATATTTACAATATCAGCTACTTGTGTTGAGTCACTACAAAAATATTTCCCCAAGTGCAGATCAAAGATTATGAAAATGGAAAATATTTCATCTCCTGCGTTAATAAACAACCTTGCACAAGAACACATTGATATACCTCCATTTGAGGGTATTACATTAGTAACAATTGGTCATATTTGTTATAATAAAGGAATTGATTTAGCTATTGAAGCAGCTCAAATTCTTAAGAAAAATGAGATAAAATTTCGTTGGATATTTGTAGGTAAAGTTTTAGAGAAAAGCTATATTGAAGAAATTAATAAATTAGGATTATATGATATTATGCTCTTTGTAGGAACAAAGGTCAATCCTTATCCATATATTTATCACGCAGATATTGTTGTTCATCCATCACGTTTCGAAGGTCGATCAATTGCTTTAGACGAAGTGAAAATATTATGTAAACCGGTCGTTGTTTCTAATTTTTCCACAGTTAATGACCAATTTAAAAATGGATATAATGCATCAATATGTGAAATGAATGGAGAAGCAATTGCAAATTCTATTATTGAATTATATCATAACTCCAATTTAATGGAACAATATTTAATAAATTTAAAAAAAAATATTGTAGATAATAGTTCTGATGCAAATATTTTATTTAATATATGATTACTGAAAAAAGACATTATTATTGGCTCGATTTAATTAGATTTATTTCCGCAGTATTAGTTGTAATGGTTCATGTAAGATGTGAATTTTTTATGACATATTCAAAGTTAAATGTAGATAGTCAAAATTATTTTACACAGGTCTTTTATTTTTTGAACAGTTTTGGTTCTCAAGCAGTATTAATATTTTTTATTTTAAGTGGCTTTTTAGTTGGTGGACTGAATATTGAAAAAGCATTGCAATGTAAATTTTATATTAAAGATTTTATAATAGATCGCAGTGTTCGTATTTTACTACCATTGCTTGGAAGCCTTATTATAGTTTTTATTATAGATTTAATATCAAACGAATATCACTCTATTGGAGAATTATTTGGCAATTTACTTGGATTACAGGGAGTTATAGTAAACGATGCGGGGGGGGTGTTTTGGACTTTATCATATGAAATTTGGTTTTATGTACTTATTGGTTGTATATTATATCTCTTAACTCATAAGTCATTTAATTTAACTGGTATTGCCCTTTTATTGTGCTCATTTATTGTTTTTGCTCAACTTAATACATATTTATTGTTTTTTTTAATATTTGGTATTCTTACTTTTTTTCTATCAAAATTAAAGATTCAAAAAAAAATAATCATTGTATGTGTAGTTTTGAGCATAATTGTTGGATTATTAATAAATTTTTGTGGCAGAACTAATGTTAAGAACAGATTTACATTTGATTTAATCTCAAGTGAATCTCTTTGGTTAATCTTTGGAGTATTGATTTCGATACTTATAAGTCAACTAGTCAATATCAAACCACATGGGATCTTAACTAAAATCAATGAATATGGAACAAAAATGTCAGTATTTTCTTATTCACTATATATTACCCATTATCAATGTTGTAGAATAATGCATATGATTGGTGTTCCACAGGTTAATTATGTAAATGCAACATCTATATTATACTTCTTTATTGAAGTGATTGTGTGTATTATCTTTGCTTATCTGTTTTATCTTTTAACAGAAAAGCACACATCTAAATTAAAAAAATTTATCAAATCGAAGATAGCTAATGAATGAAGTAGATATCATATATTTAAGACAAGTAGCACTAATTAAGAATCTAATATTAATTATTGGCTTAGTTGTTGCTATTGCCCAATTTGGGAATAAAAAGCCGATTAAAATGCTTCCTATTGCGGTGATATTAATTTTATTAATATCATACTTTTTTGCTTCATTTCCAATTGATTTTAATAATTGGTGGAATGATCACATGATATATGCAGCTGGCTTCTATTATGCAGATACTGTGCCTAATGAGGATATGTCTGACCCATTATTTAGATGGCTTACCTATGGTATTCGGATAATAACAGATAATTGTAGTATATATTTCTTTGTTATAGCAATAATGTATTGTAGTTTCTATTTAATTTCAAGTAAAAGATTTTGCAATAGATATGGTGGTGCCCTAATAATGTTTATATTATTTATAACTTCAAATTTCTTCGTACCATATGGCGTTAATACATTACGTGCTGGATTGGCTATGTCAGTATTGATTCTTGCATTTTCCTACTTTCAAGAACAAAAGATAATTTTTGCTCTGTTCGCTTTGTGCGCGATTAACATCCACTTTTCTGTTGCATTAACTTTATGTTCTTTTATTGTATCAATATACATAAAAAAACCAAAAATGTGTTTTACTATATGGTTAATTAGTATTATTTTATCATTCTCGATGGGAAGTTATTTTGAGGAATTATTCGCAGGATTAGTGGAGGAACGAAGAACTTCATATTTATTAGTTGAGGCAGATAAAACTCACTATAATGTTGGGTTCAGATGGGATTTTATTGTTTATTCATTAATACCAATTCTAATGGGGTACTATTATATTTATAAGCGAAAATATAATGATTTTTTTTACAATATCCTTTATTGTACATATCTTCTAGCAAATACATTTTGGATATTGGTGATTCGTGCAAATTTTACTGACCGTTTTGCCTACTTATCTTGGGCATTAATGCCTATAATATTAATTTATCCATTAATTAATGGACAATTATTTAAACATCAAAACTACGCAATATCTCTTGTTATACTTCTTAATGTTGCTTTTACATTTATATTATCATTATGATAACAATATTTACTCCAACATATAACCGAGGTTATATAATAGAAAAGCTATATTTATCTCTCTGTAATCAAACGTCTAATGAATTTGAATGGCTTGTTGTTGATGATGGATCAACCGACAATACTCGAGATTTAATTGAACGATTTATTGCAGATAATAAGATAAATATCAGATATATCTATAAAGAGAATGGTGGTAAACATACTGCTATCAACTTGGGTGTAAAAAATGCAAAAGGAGAGTTGTTTTTTATTGTTGACAGTGATGACTACTTGACTCATGATGCAGTTGAATGGATAATAAATAATTCTCGAGATATAATTTATAATGATAAATTTGCCGGGATGTCCGGTTTACGTATTCATCCTGATGGAAGAAAGATTGGCGGTGGAAGTGATTTTGGAATAATTGATGCAGATGCCCTTACAATTAGAAGTGAATATAAAGTATCTGGTGATTTAGCTGAGATTTATAAAACTCATATTTTAAAACAATATCCTTTTCCGGAAATTCCTAATGAACGCTTTTGCTCTGAAGGATTAATTTGGGCAAGAATCGCTCAAAAATACATATTGAGATATTTCTATAAAGGTATATATGTATGCGAATATTTAAACGATGGGTTGACATTCAATAGAGTTGAAGCAAGAAGAAAAAGCCCTGAATACTCAATAATTTTATATTCTGAGGGTGTAAAAAATAAACGTATTGGCATTACGGAACGGTGCAAATATGCTATTTTATACTGGCGATATTCTGAATTATCCAAGAAAACGTTCTTTCAAAAACTTAAATTAGTGTATTGGTGGTGTATTTTTTTCTATCCTATAGGAGTACTAACGCGTAGATTAAATCGATAATGAAAAAAATATTAATAGTTTTTGGCACTCGTCCAGAGGCAATAAAAATGGCTCCATTAGTTAAGCAATTTCAATTTAATACGATTGATTTCGAGCCGATTGTTTGTGTAACAGGGCAACATCGAGAAATGTTAGACCAAGTACTTGAAATTTTTGAGATTGTACCTAATTATGATTTAAATATCATGAAATCGGGTCAAGATTTATATGATATTACTTCTCGTGTAATATTAGGATTACGAGATGTAATCTCTAATGAAAAACCTGATGTTGTTTTAGTTCATGGAGATACGACTACTAGTACAGCAGCCGCACTTGCCGCATTTTATCAAAAAATTCCGGTAGGTCACATTGAAGCAGGGCTTAGAACACATAATATATACAGTCCTTGGCCTGAGGAACTGAATAGACAACTAACAAGTCGTATCGCGACCTACCACTTTGCTCCAACACAAAATAGTTGCGACAATTTATTAAATGAAGGGGTAAAAAAAAATATATTTATCACAGGAAATACAGTTATTGATGCTTTACATATAATTGTCCAAAAAATAAAATCACCTACATTAAAAAATAATATAACTAAATCCATTAAAAACTTAGGATACGATATAGAACGTATTAACAAAGGCAAGCAAATTATACTTATCACTGGTCATAGACGTGAAAATTTTGGAAGTGGCTTTTATTCTATATGTAATGCAATAAAATCTCTTGCTATAAAATATCCTAATGTTGATTTCATATATCCAATGCATCTTAATCCAAATGTTAGAAAACCTATTAATGAGATATTTGGTAAAATAAAGTTAGAAAATACATTTTTCATAGAGCCATTGGAATATCTTGACTTTATATATCTGATGAGCAACGCATATATAGTTCTTACTGATAGTGGCGGAATACAAGAAGAGGCCCCGGGTTTAGGTAAACCGGTTTTAGTAATGCGCGATACTACTGAACGGCCAGAAGCTGTTGAAGCCGGGACAGTATTGCTTGTTGGAACTGATGAGAATAAGATTATAGAATATACATCAAAACTTTTAGACGATAAAAATTCATATGAAAGTATGTCACATGCAATAAATCCGTATGGAGATGGTCATGCGTGCGAAAGAATAATTCAAGCATTAAAATGATTCCAAAAATAATACATTATATATGGTTTGGAAGTAAACCATATTCTAAAAAGATAAATAAGTGTATCGAATCATGGCATAAATATATGCCTGATTATGATTTCAAATTGTGGAATGAGGAATCATTTGACATAGAGAATAGTTGTAAATTCGTTAAAGAAGCATACGCGCAAAAAAAATATGCTTTTGTCTCTGATTATGTTAGGGTTTATGCATTATACAATTATGGTGGAATATATCTTGATACAGATATTGAGTTGATTAAACCAATTGATGGCTCGATACTTACATCAGGAAAGTGTATCTTAGGCACTGATGAGTCGGGGTATCTTACTGCATTGATGATATCCGCGTCAAAACAACCATATTTTGAAGAATTATTAAATTATTATAATTCAATAGAGTTCATAAATAAAGATGGGTCTTTAAATATGGAGGTTAATAATACATACATGCAACAAATCCTCTTTAATTATGGATATAAAATATCTAACACATTGCAACGATTGTCTAATGATATATTAGTTTATCCCGATGACTATTTTCATGCACGAAGTCTTACATCGGGCAAATTAAACATTACACCAAACACATACTCTATTCATTGGCACACGATTACTTGGGTATCCCCAAAAACAAGGTTTATTAATTTCATTAGAATAAATATCATTGTTCCACTTATTGGAACTAAACTATATTCAAAAATCACAAATAAAATTAAAGATGGAAAAACTACCATATAGAGTTTTACAAGTGGTAACTATAATGAATCGTGGAGGAATAGAGACTATGATTATGAATCATTATAGGGCAGTTGATAGAACAAAAATTCAGTTTGATTTCTTAGTTCATCGACAAGAAAAAGGTGATTATGATGATGAAATAGAGCAATTAGGAGGTCGGATATATCGAGCATTCCCTATTAGGCCGTGGAAATACATCTATTATTTTAAATGGTTAAAATCTTTTTTTAATAAAAATAACGATTATATAGCAATACATGCTCATATTCAAGAAAATTCCGGATTAGTTTTTAAGGTTGCACACAGATTCAATATTAAAGCACTTATATCAACAAGTCACACAGCTGGTTATGGAATTGATTATAAATATCTGTTTAGAGTGTATGCTAAATATTATTTAAATAAATATTGTACCCATAAAATGGCATGTGGGAATATGGCTGGAGAACATTTATATGGCAAAAACTCAGAATTTATTATTATTCACAATGCCATAGATGTTGCGAAATTTAAATATAACGTCAATATACGTAATAAAATAAGACATGAATTAAATATTGAAAATAAGTTTGTAATTGGGAATGTGGCTCGTTTCCATAAAGGAAAAAATCACACATTCATAGTTGACGTGTTTAATGAAATAAATAAAAAAGATAACAATTGTTGTCTTGTTTTGGTCGGAGATGGAGAAGAATTTGAAGCGATAAAAAGTAAAGTTGAATCATTTGATTTAAGTAGCAATGTCACATTGTTAGGTGTCAGAAACAATGTAAATGAACTACTTCAAGCATTTGATGTTCTATTGTTTCCCTCTTTATTTGAAGGCATACCTGTATCAATTATCGAAGCTCAAGCAGCCGGTTTGCCATGTATATTATCTGATACTATAGATAACGAAACTGCTATTACCTCTAATGTTGAATTTCATTCACTGAATGCTCCTATCTCAGAATGGACAAATGCAATACTAAACAAGAAGGATTTCAGAAGAGTTGATACTACTTCCGAAATTGTTGATGCTGGATATGATGTGATTCAAAACACTAAACTATTATATAGATTATATACGCAAAAAGAATGAAAATAATATATTGTTTAAATAGTCTAGACGTTTTAGGAGGCATAGAGCGAGTCACTATTAATAAGGCTAATAAATTGGCTGAAATGGGACATAATATTGCGATTGTCGTTACAGACCATAACGAGGATGCAGTATTTGTTCAGCCGTTATCTAAGAAGGTAAAATTTGTAGATTTAAAAGTTGGACATTGGTTTGTACAAAAAAAATGGCACTCACCTATTTCAAAACTATATACTCATTTTGTTCGCTTAAAAAAGTTTGTAAATGAATATCATCCTGATGTCATAGTAGCAGTTGGACAATCGGAAAAACAAGTAGTAAGTTTATTACGAACCAAAGCAGTCAAAATCCGAGAAATACATTTTTTATCAACATATCGTAAATATACATACAATAAAAAGTGGCTTGCTAAGATTTTAGATTTTATAGATTATAAAATTAATATTAGAGGCTACGACCAGGTCGTTTTATTGACAAATGAAGATTATGATGAACATTGGATTGGGAGCAAGAAAAAAACATCTGTGATATGGAATCCACTAACTATTACGCCTAAACAATCTAATCAACAGAACAAAATTGTAACTTGTGTATGCCGATTAAACAATATGCAAAAAAACATCAATGAATTGGTTGAGGCATTCGCTCTTGTTGTAAGAAAACATCCTGATTGGGTGCTAAAAATCTATGGGAAAGGACCTGATGAATGCAATATTAAAAATCATATAAATCACCTAAATTTAGATAAACATATTCTACTCGAAGGATATTCAGACAATGTCACTGAAGCAATGTCAGAAGCATCTATATTTGCATACTCATCTAACTTCGAAGGGTTGCCATTGACTTTAATTGAAGCCATGTCTTGTGGTTTGCCGGTTGTAACCTATAAATTCCCAGTTGGAGCTAAGGATATATTGGAAGGCACCGATGCGGGTTATTTAGTTCCAATGCATGATATTGAAATACTTGCAGAAAAAATTTGCTATTTAATTGAACATGAAGAGGTGCGAAAAGAAATGTCTAAAAATGCAATTGAGAGAGCAAAAGATTTTGAGATAAATAATATTATGGCAAAATGGATTAACCTCTTTGACGATTTGATTGCAAAAAAAAACAATTAGTTATTCAAAATTTATGTATAAAATATTTTTTAAACGATTTATCGATATTATTCTTTCATTTCTTGCTCTTTTGCTTCTCTCTCCTATTATTCTCATTTTATGGACATGGTTGACAATTGCGAATAAAGGAGCTGGAGCATTTTTCTTTCAGGAGCGTCCGGGAAAAGATGAGAAAATATTTAAAATTTATAAATTCAAGTCTATGACTGATGAACGCGATTCAGAAGGCAATCTACTCCCCGACATAAAAAGATTGACTAAAATCGGAAGATTTATAAGAAAAATGTCACTTGATGAATTACCTCAGTTGTGGAATGTATTTAAAGGAGATATGTCATTAATAGGTCCTCGCCCATTATTGACACGATATTTAAATGTATATACAGACAGAGAAAAAATGCGTCATTCTGTCCGGCCCGGAATTACAGGTTTAGCACAAATATCGGGAAGAAATGGTCTAAGTTGGGCTCAACGGCTAGAATTAGATGCTCAATACGCTGAAAAATTATCATTTATTCTTGATGTAAAAATTATATATAAAACAATTATTAAGGTAATCAAACACGAAGGTGTAATTATCGAAAAAAAAGAAAATTATTTAGATATAGAACGAAAGAAAACAATATGAAAATTTTAATAACGGGTGCTTGTGCCGTTTCAGCACGTAGTGTAGTACGCTCTTTGCGAAATAGTCCCATATTTTGTGATTGTGAATTTGTAGGCTGGGATATGGCAACAACTTTATATGGGTTATATGAAGGATTATTTGATAAAATATACAAAGTGCCGGCTGTGACCGATTCGACATATGGCTCTATTGCACAGAAAATAATCGATGAAGAGAAGCCAGATGCAGCTATAATTGTACCAGAAATCGAAGTTTTATATTGGGCAAAAAATCCTTTTAATCTTCCACATATTGTTCCTCCTCTTAAATTTTGTGAAGTAGCAATAAGCAAGAAAAAAGTATTTGAAATTTTAGCTCCCCATAATCTTATTCCCAAAAGTTTCCAAGTGTCTAGGATTGATATTTTAAACAATAATTATATCGCACCTCTTAGTTTCCCTCTTTGGATTAGAGACTCATCTGCAGGAACCGCATCTGGAAAAGGTTCTTTTAAAGCAAATAATCTATCTGAATTACAAGCATGGGTAAATATCAACACAGGCATTGATGAATTTCAACTATCTCAATACCTTCCTGGAGGTAATTATGGAGTGTTTTGTTTATTCAACAATGGAGACCTTAAAAAAGTTGCTATTGCAGAACGTATAGAATATATAATGTCAAAAGTTGCAGTTTCGGGAATTACCGGAAATACTTCAAAAGGACGATTATTAAACGACGATAAAATTAAAGAAGTAGCATTAAAGGCTATCGAAATTATACGAAAAAAAACAAATTCCATAATGAATGGATTAGTAGTTGTTGATATGAAAGCTGATGAGAATGGGAATCCATTAGTTACTGAAATTAATATACGTCATGTTGCATTTAGCTCATCTTTTGCCAATGCAGGCTTTAATTTATCTGAATATCAATTACTCTGTGCATTAAATAGGCAGAATGAATTAACTACTGAAGTAGAAAAAATATATCCGAAAAACAATCTCATATTAAGAGATGTCGATGGACAACCAATTTATATCGAGAATTATAGCCCAATAAATGTAGGAGAATATATCTAAACCATGCTTTTTAACTCGTTTGAATTTTTAATATTTTTGCCAATAGTGTTTTTGCTCTATTGGTTTGTTTTTAAAGGTATCAAAGTCCAAAATATTTTTATTGTAGCTGTTAGCTATATATTTTATGGGTGGTGGGATTGTCGTTTTTTAATATTAATTTTTATCACCACTTTGTTGAGTTATTTAAGTGGAATATTGATCGAGAAATATCGTGGTAAAGCAAGGTGGATATGCGGAGCAAATATTGCGATTAATATTGGGATATTATGTTACTATAAATATGTCAATTTTTTTGCTGATAATTTAGAGGCTCTAATTAATCAGTTTGGATACCAATTAGATTGGGTAACACTTGATGTAATTTTGCCTGTCGGAATTAGTTTTTATACATTCCAGGCATTAAGCTACACTATTGATGTGTATCGTAGAGACATTAAAGCAACAAGTGATTTTATTGCATTCACATCATTTATTTCATTCTTTCCACAACTTGTTGCCGGTCCTATTGAACGATCTACAAATCTACTCCCTCAATTCCTGAAACCTCGTAGATTTGACTATACTAATGCTGTGATTGGTATGCGTCAGATTTTGTGGGGATTTTTCAAGAAAATTATTATAGCTGACAATTGTGCTCAATTAGCAAATAGCATTTTTGACAACTATCAGGATTGTAACGCAAGTTTATTATTGCTTGGGGCTATATTCTTCACATTTCAAATTTATGGCGACTTCTCAGGATATTCAGACATCGCAATAGGAACTGCACGCCTATTTGGAGTTAATCTTATGAAAAACTTTAATCTCCCCTATTTCTCAAGAGATATCGCTGAGTTCTGGCGTCGTTGGCACATATCTCTAAATAAATGGTTTATTGATTATGTTTATATTCCATTAGGCGGAAGCCGTGGCTCAAAAGCAATGGTAATTAGAAATATACTAATCGTCTTTTCCTTAAGTGGATTGTGGCATGGGGCAAATTGGACTTTTGTCATTTGGGGCTTATATAATGGAGTTATCATAGCATTACTTACGCTATTAAATCTTAATCAAAAAAGAAGTGCTATTATTTCAGAAAAGAGTTTCTTCCCTCCAATAAAAGAAATCGGACAGATTTTAATTACATTTATACTTGTCGTAATTGGTTGGATTTTCTTTAGAGCAGAAGATATAACACAAGCCGTTGATTATATTGCACGTTTATGTGATTCTTCAATCGTTTCTGTGCCAAATTTCCGTGATTTAGGTCTTGGCTTCATCAAACTCACATATACATTGTTTTTTATAGTTTTATTGCAATTAATTGATTGGATACAACGTAAACAAGACTTTGGATTAGAAATTAGTAATGTTAAGTATCGCCCCATAAGATGGAGTATATACATAATATTCTTGCTAATTTTCTCAATTTTTGCAGGAGGACAAGAAGCGTTTATTTATTTCCAATTTTAAGAGCTCCTATGAAAAAGTTTTTATTAAAATCAATCATTTTTTGTTTTGTTGTAGTTATATGCTTTGGTGCATTTTGGTGCATTTTATGCTCAAACCGAAACGAAACAATGCGACTTCCTGAGAATTGTAATATCGTATTTTTAGGGAATAGCCATGTCGAATGTGCAATCAATGATACTATCTTAAAAAATAGTTTTAATTTTGGCCGAAGTGCTGAACAAATGGAATTTATATATTGCAAAGTAAAACTATTAAAAAAATACAACCCTGCATTAGATACAATTGTTATTGGATATGATAATGTTTTATGTTATCAAAGTGCCGACTCTGCATTTAATCCAGTGTTATATTCACCTTATTTTTTTGATACACATAATCTATCTACGATTACTAATCTTTTGACAAAAAGTTCTTTCGGATACATAGAAGGCCATATCACTCATCCATTTAATTGGTTCAAGTTATATCAATTTGGTGAATCAAAAATTAAAAGTAAAACAAATATTACGGACATGTCTAATCTTGGAGGATACATGTATTTAACTCGAGATAAATTGGAGGAAGACATCAAAAGAAGAGCGACAATCAAAATGGATAAAAATCGTTCTTTTGATGAACTCTCTATATATTTTCTAAATGAAACACTTAATTTTTGTCAAGATAATGACATGACTGTAATCTTTTTATGTCCTCCACAACACAAAAAATGTTTCTTAGATAGTACTTATTATAGAGTATATTATACAAAAAATTATAGTAATATTAAATTTTATGATTTTAAAGATATGGAGCTCCCTGATAGTTGCTTTGGAGACTTAGATCACCTTAACTATAAAGGAGCAAAAGTATTCTCTGAATATCTTGAAAAAGAAGTTTTACATAAAAATTATTATAATAAACAACCATAATTCATTGAATTAAACAATGGAAAAGAATAGAATATTATTATCATTAGCCCATATGGGAGGGACAGAACAAAAGTGGGTTGATGAGGCTTTTAAAGATAATTGGATTGTGCCTCTTGGCCCAAATGTTGATGAGTTTGAAATTCGTCTAAAAAAGTATCTTGAGGCACCTAAAGTTGTTGCTTTAAGTGCCGGCACTGCAGCTATCCACTTAGGATTAGTTATGCTTGGCGTTTCGAAAGATGATGAGGTTATTTGCCAATCTTTCACTTTCTCAGCAAGTGCAAATCCGATTTGTTACCAAGGAGCTAAACCGGTTTTTGTTGATAGTGAGCCCGACACCTGGAACATGTGCCCTATCGCATTAGAAAAAGCAATTATTGACCGCTATAAGGTTACCGGAAAATACCCTAAAGCAATTCTCCCGGTTCACTTATATGGCATGCCTGCAAAAATGGATGAAATAAAAACTGTTGCTGATAAATATGGCATACCTATTCTTGAAGATGCAGCCGAGGCTTTAGGTTCGGAATATAAAGGAGTAAAATGCGGAACTATCGGAGACTATGGTGCGTTAAGTTTTAATGGTAACAAAGTTATAACTACATCTGGTGGTGGAGCACTTATTTGCCCTAGTGAAGAAGCCGGCAAACGAGTGACTTTTTATGCTACTCAGGCCCGTGAAAATCGTCCATATTATTATCACGAAGTAATTGGGTATAATTATCGTTTAAGTAATGTAAGCGCAGGCATTGGTTGTGGCCAAATGGATGTGCTTGAGGAACATGTTGCACGTCGTCGTGAAATCCATTCATTATATGCCGAGGGGTTAAAAAATCTCGACAATATAATAGTTTTTGATAATCCATCTAAAGATTATGACTCAAACTTTTGGTTAACTACAATACTCATTGATCCCAAATGCGGCATTACTCCCGATGAGGTAAGAATTGCACTTAACGAAGAAAATATTGAAACGCGTTTACTTTGGCGTCCCATGCACATGCAACCAATATATAAAGACGCACCTTATTATGGTAGTGATGTATGTGAAAAATTATTTGAGCAAGGTCTTTGCCTTCCAAGTGGTTCAAGTTTAACTGACGAAGATATAAAACGAGTTATCGAAGCTTTGCGTAAAGCACTAAAATAATTTACAACTTTTAGAAATTATTCCGTTAATATTATATGGAACAAAATAATCAAAAAATCGCCTTAATTACAGGCATTACTGGGCAAGATGGTTCATTCCTCGCAGAGTTTCTTCTTGAAAAAGGTTATGAAGTGCATGGTATAATTCGCCGTAGCTCATCATTTAATACTGGTCGTATAGAACATTTATATCTTGATGAGTGGGTTCGCGACATGAAACGTAAGCGCCTAATTAATTTGCATTATGGCGATATGACTGACTCAAGTTCTTTGATTCGTATTATACAAGAGGTTCAACCAACAGAAATATACAATCTTGCAGCGCAAAGCCATGTTAAAGTTTCGTTTGATGTACCTGAATATACAGCAGAGACTGATGCCACTGGGACGCTACGACTTCTTGAGGCTGTGAGAATTCTTAAAATGGAGAAGCGTACTCGTATATATCAAGCCAGTACTTCAGAACTTTATGGTAAAGTTCAAGAAGTGCCACAAAGCGAAACAACCCCATTCTACCCTCGCAGTCCATACGCAGTGGCAAAATTATATGGATTTTGGATTACAAAAAACTATCGCGAAAGTTATGGCATGTATGCAGTTAATGGCATTTTGTTTAATCATGAGAGTGAACGCCGTGGTGAAACATTTGTTACCCGCAAAATCACTCTTGCGGCAGCTCGCATTGTGAATGGGCTGCAAGATAAGCTATATTTAGGGAACCTTAATGCTTTACGTGATTGGGGGTACGCTCGCGATTATGTAGAATGTATGTGGCTTATTATGCAACAAGATGAGCCTGATGATTATGTGATTGCAACAGGAGAATACCATACAGTGCGCGAATTTACCACACTTGCCTTTAAACGTGCCGGCATAGAATTGCGTTGGGAAGGTGAAGGTCTTGACGAAAAGGGTATTGATGTTGCAACCGGTAAAATATTAGTTGAAGTCGATCCTAAATTCTTCCGCCCTGCCGAGGTTGAACAATTATTAGGAAACCCAACAAAAGCAAAAGAAAAACTTGGTTGGAACCCACGTAAGACTTCTTTCCAAGAATTAATTAATATTATGGTTGATAGCGACTTAGACCTAATTAAAAGTCAAAAATAATGCAAAAAGACTCAAAAATATATATTGCCGGTCATAGAGGTTTAGTTGGTTCTGCTATTTGGAATAATCTTAAAAATAAAGGCTATACAAATTTAATTGGTCGAACACACGCTGAACTCGACTTACTAGATAATGTAGCAGTAAAAGCTTTTTTTGATTCTGAACAACCAGAATTTGTAGTTTTAGCAGCCGCACATGTGGGTGGGATCATGGCGAATAACACATATCGTGCCGATTTTATTTATGAAAATCTGCAAATCCAACAAAACGTTATTGGAGAAAGTTTCCGACACGGTGTGAAAAAATTACTTTTTTTAGGTAGTACTTGTATTTATCCTAGAGAGGCTCCTCAACCAATAACCGAAGATGCCCTATTAACCTCCCCTCTTGAATATACAAATGAGCCATACGCAATAGCAAAGATTGCCGGGTTAAAGATGTGCGAGAGCTTTAATCTGCAATATGGAACAAATTACATAGCCGTAATGCCAACAAATTTGTATGGACCAAATGATAATTTCGATTTAGAGAAAAGTCATGTGCTACCTGCTATGATTCGTAAAATGCATTTGGCAAATCTCCTATTTAATAATAATTTCGATTTAATTAGAGCCGATTTAGAAAAATTGCCAATAAAAGGTGTTTCTGGAAAAAATACAGATGATGAAATAATTTCACTACTCAATAGTTATGGAATATATAGTAATTATTTAGAACTTTGGGGATCAGGAAAGCCTTTGCGTGAATTCCTTTGGAGTGAGGATATGGCCGATGCTTCGGTACATATTCTTAAAAACATTTCATTTGACGATTTAAAAGGCTCAAACAAGGACGTACGCAATTGCCATATAAATATAGGCACGGGCAAAGAATTATCCATAAAAGATCTTGCATACAAAATCAAGGATGTAATAGGTTATAGTGGTGAAATAAGATGGGATTCTACTAAACCAGATGGTACTATGCGCAAATTGTGCAACGTTGATAAACTTCATTCCCTTGGCTGGGTTCATAAAATTGAAATAGATGAGGGCATCGGAAAATTGTATAAATGGTATCTTGAACGATATTAATTATGACAAGCCATTATGGAGTATTTGATTAAATATTCTATTATAACAATAATATTGATTTTATTGGAAGTAGCCTATTTCCCAATAGCAAAACGATACCATATAGGAAGTGAAGTAACCCCTCGGTCCTCCCATAATAAGTTTATTATAACAGGCGCCGGGCTTATATTTTACATATCCGCAATACTTTTTTATACCTTTTTCAATCCCAAACTCCCATCCACTTTCCCTATAATGCTTATAGGAGCCTCAGTATTAGCCATTATAAGCTTTTATGACGATATTAAGAATCTTACTCCATGGCTAAGGCTGACTATTCAAATTATAGTCGTCGCCACTACATTCAATCAAATTTTCATTGATGGCTATTATGAGATATATTTATTAGTGTTAATTTGTGGAGTAGGATTTATTAATGCCTTTAATTTTATGGATGGTATTAATGGGATTTTAGTAAGCTACTCCATCGTTACGTTGTCAACCATACTATATTGTTATTTAACTATATCTAATAACATTGAGTATGGAATAATTCAATTTATCATACCTCTAATTATAGCTACAGTTATATTTAGTGTGCTAAATTTCCGTGTAAATGCTAAATGTTTTTCAGGTGATGTAGGTGCTATTGTAATGGGCTTCTTTATATTATATTTAATGGTGGAGCTAATTTTAAGAACATCTGAAGCATCACTAATCATCTTCCTAATTGTGTATGCGATAGATACAGTTTTTACGATATTTCAACGATTATTTACCGGTGAAAACATATTCTTGCCTCATAGGCTGCATTTATATCAAACTCTTGCAAATCTAAAAAAAATTCATCACTATAAAATATCGTTGGGTTATGCATTAGTACAACTCAGTATTAATGTAATATATTTTATAATACCTACAGATTTTAGATGGGTATATTTTATTATTGTAACATCGGTATTGACAACAATATACTTTTGTATAAAACGAACATTGCATTATAAATAATTTATTACTAATAAAAAATAATAGAGGGCAAATTCATTAAATTTTTGCCCTCTATTATTTTTATAATTCTTTGTTACACCATCTGAGCTATTATATCTTTTATTTTTTGTGCAAGCTCATCAGCTTCTTGCATCGTTTCTGCTTCAGAATATATTCTAATTATTGGTTCGGTATTTGACTTTCTTAAATGAACCCAACTATTAGGAAAATCAATTTTGACTCCATCAATATCTGTAATTTTCTCTGTACAGAACTTTGCTTTTACTGCATCTAAAATTGCATCAACATCAATTGATGGTGTTAGCTCTATTTTATTTTTAGCTATTGCATACGAAGGGTATGTTTTCTTTAATTCGCTCACTTTTTTACCACATTTAGCCAACATACTCAAAAACAAAGCTACTCCAACTAGAGCATCTCTGCCATAATGAGATGCAGGATAAATAACCCCTCCATTACCTTCACCTCCAATTACAGCACCGGTTCTCTTCATCTCAGTAACAACATTCACTTCGCCTACTGCAGATGCTGAATATGAGCAACCATGTTTCTCTGTTACTACACGTAATGCTCTTGAAGAACTCAAATTTGACACAGTAGCGCCTGGAGTTTTAGATAACACATAATCGGCTATAGCTACCAATGTATATTCTTCCACAAACATTTCACCATTTTCCATTACTATTGCCAATCTATCAACATCCGGGTCAACAACAAAACCTACATCTGCAACTCCTGTTTTCAATAAATCAGATATTTGCGTAAGATTTTCAGGTAATGGTTCTGGAGTATGGGCGAAATGACCGGTTGGTTCACAATTCAAACATATTACATTTTTCACCCCTAATGCGCGCAACAATTCAGGAATAATAACACCACCTACCGAATTCACAGCATCCACTGCAACAGTAAAATTAGCTTGCTTTATCGCTTCTACATCTACCAAATTAAGTTTAAGCACACTATCAATATGCTTGCTATTATATGTTTCATTAGCAAAAACACATCCTAAACTATCAACATCTACAAAACGATATTCCTCAGATTCTGCGATACGCAACACTTCTTTTCCTTGAGAATCATTAAGAAATTCACCATTTTCGTTCAAAAGTTTCAATGCATTCCATTGTTTTGGATTATGTGACGCTGTTAATATTATTCCACCACATGCTTTTTCTGCAACCACAGCTAACTCGGTTGTGGGGGTAGTTGCCAATCCAATATTAACTACATCAAAACCCATCCCTGTCAATGTTCCTACTACAATATCATTTACCATTTTTCCAGAGATTCGAGCATCTCTACCAACTACAATTCTACGAGATGAACGAGTCGTGGTGTTTTTAATAAATGTTGCATAAGCCGCTGTAAATTTCACAATATCTAATGGGCTTAAGCCTTCTCCGGGAGCTCCACCAATTGTCCCTCTAATTCCTGAAATTGATTTAATAAGTGACATTTAAGTTATATTTGGGGTTAATTTATATTTGACTTTTAAAATATCTCACATTATACAAATATGGTATCACATTACTTATCTCATTTGTATATCCATATTGCGATTTAACAACCATATTAACCTCGCAATCTATTCCTAAATAATATAACGGTAATTGTATTGCGGTTCCCCATTGAGATGAAGATGGCAATGTATAATTTCCAAATCTGAATTCAGTGTTTTTATAATCAAAATCATTTGCATTACCAAAACCCTCAGGCAGCACTCCATCTGCATAACCATACAAATCATACCTTGTGAATCTAAAAAAAATCAACTGCTCTTTTTGAGCCTTATTTTCTTTATTCCCCGGTTTTATTACTTGCATATATATATTCCCATCTTCATCCATTTTATAATATGGAGCATCTACCCCATATTCAAAAACCGAATCCGACGGAATTTTATTGACTATACGTTGATCTGCTAAAAATTTATTGACTGCAAATGTTTCATCTTTCAACAAGTCGGCATAACTTTCCCCTTCATCACATGAACCAAGCATATTAATGACAATCAACAGAACAACAAATTTAAATATTTTATTACACTGCTTCATTTTCGTTACTTAAATATTTATCATTTTCATTAAAAAGCGATTCAAATAATGCAACTGCTTCTTCAAGCGTTCCAAAAAACTCTCCTCCAGCTGCATTTTTGTGTCCTCCTCCATTATAATATTTTTCACATATTGTATTTACAGGGAAATCACCTTTACTCCTCATTGAAACTTTAATATATTCAGCATCTTCTCTAAAAAATGCCGAATATTCTATTCCGGGAATGCTTAATGGAATATTAACTACGCCTTCTGTATCACCTTTTTGATAATTGTATTTATTTAATTCTTCAGCACTTAATGTCACGATACCTGCTCTATGAGATTTATAAATTCTCATATTGTGACTAATAGCATATCCGTTTAATCTTAATCTAGATTCTGTATTAGTATTAAAAACCTTAGTATATATATCGTCTTTAGCAATACCATATTCTAATAATTCAGATATAACCTTGTATATATTAGGGTCTGACGAATTATAAGTAAAATTACCCGTATCTGTCATCATACCTGTATAAATACATTCTGCAACATCTTTATTTATATATTTTTTTAATCCAATTTGAATTAAAACACAGTATAATAATATGCATGTTGATGACATTTTAGGTTGCGATATAATAATGTCGGCAAAATTATCCGGATATAAATGATGATCAATCATTACCTTTTGAGCTTTGGTAATATTAAAAGCTTCTGCTAACTTATCAACTCTTGATAGTGAATTGAAATCAAGGCATATTATTAAATCAGCATCCTCAAATAATCTATTAACTTTCCCAACATAACATGAATAAGGAATAATGTCCTTTATTCCCGGCAAAAATGACAAAGACTTGGGAGCTTGGTCCGGAGTCACAATAGTAACACGCTTGCCCATCAACAAAAAGACATGCCATAATGCCAACGACGCCCCTATTGCATCTCCATCGGGAGATACATGGCAAGTGACTACAATGTTTCTTGATTTACTTAATAGAAACTTCAACTCACCCACTTCTTTTATGTCAACAACTTGAGGGGTCATAGATAAAATTAAGATGCAAAGGTAACAAATGGAATCATCAAATCCAACACCAAACACACATATTTTACACTATAAAAACTATTTTTTTAATTTTATAATTCAATTTCAAATACAAAGATATAACTAAACAACATTTGATGATAAAAAAAGCTAAGAGTTGATGAATTTTGGAGTTATTTTAGTAAATTTGCAATCCATTTTAGATTTTTATAAAAAATGTCAGACACTAAGAAAATTAAGACCGCGCTAATCTCCGTCTTTTATAAAGATGGCTTAGATGAAATTCTTGAACTTTTAAATAAGGACAATGTTGAGTTCCTTTCTACAGGCGGAACTAAGTCATTTATTGAGTCATTAGGATATAAATGCCAAGCAGTAGAAGATTTAACCGGCTATCCATCAATATTGGGCGGACGAGTTAAAACTCTTCATCCTAAAATATTTGGAGGCATCCTTAATAGACGAGATAATGAAACCGATCGCCAGCAAGTAAACCAATATGCAATCCCAGCTATTGATTTGGTTATTGTTGATTTATATCCTTTTGTTGAAACAATTGCTTCTGGCGCTAACGACGCTGAAATTATTGAAAAAATTGATATTGGTGGAATTTCTTTAATTCGCGCAGCCGCAAAAAATTATAAAGATGTTATAATTGTAGCCTCAAAAGCTCAATATAACGCACTTGCCGATTTATTAAAAGACAATGGTGCACAATCGGATATAGAAGAACGCAGATGGTTTGCAAAAGAAGCATTCTCTGTTTCTTCGGCTTACGACAGCGCTATTTTCAACTATTTTGATGGCAACGAACAACAATCTGCTCTACGAATTGCAATTGACAATGTAAAACCTATGAGATATGGGGAAAACCCTCATCAAAAAGGCTCTTTCTTTGGCGATTTTGATAAAATGTTTAGCCAATTACATGGGAAAGAAATTTCTTACAACAACCTTCTTGACATCGATGCCGCAGTATCTTTGATAAGTGAATTTAACGAGACTACATTTGCGATATTAAAACACAATAATGCATGTGGTATTGCTTCAAGGACGTCTTTATTAGACGCATGGAAAAATGCTCTTGCCGGTGATCCGGTTTCAGCTTTTGGTGGGGTATTGATTACAAATGCCCCTGTTGACGCTGCGACTGCCGAAGAAATCAATAAAATTTTCTTTGAAGTAATCATTGCACCATCATATAATGACGATGCGCTTGATATACTTAAACAAAAGAAAAATCGCATAATTTTAGCTCAACATTGCAAAAATGAAGCTAAAGTTCAATTTAGATCGATTTTAAACGGAGCATTGGTTCAAGAACGAGATTTGAAAAACGAATCATCTGAAAATTTAACACAAGTCACAAATCGTGCGGTTAATCCCGAACAAATAGATGATTTGCTATTTGCTAACAAAATCGTAAAAAACAGCAAAAGTAATGCTATCGTTCTTGCTAAAGGCAAGCAATTATATGCAAGCGGTATCGGTCAAACATCACGAGTTGATGCACTGAAACAAGCCATCGAAAAAGCTCAATCATTTGGATTTGATTTAAACGGAGCTGTTATGGCTTCAGATGCATTTTTCCCATTCCCCGATTGCGTTGAAATTGCTCATAAAGCAGGTATAAATGCAGTAATACAACCTGGCGGTTCTGTCAGAGATAATGAATCGATTGATTATTGTAATAAAAATAATATTGCAATGGTTACCACAGGTATTAGACACTTCAAACATTAATATTTATTATGGGACTATTCTCACTAACAAAAGAAATTGCAGTTGACTTAGGAACTGCCAATACGATCATAATACATAACGGAAATATTGTTATTGATGAGCCCTCTATTGTTGCGTTGGACAAGCGCACCGACAAACTTATAGCAGTAGGAAAAGAAGCTCAACAAATGCAAGGAAAAGAGCATGAAGGTATTCGCACTGTTCGTCCCTTGCGCAAAGGAGTTATTGCCGACTTTAATGCTGCCGAAGCAATGATAAGAGGATTAATAAAGAAAGTCAGCGCAAAAAGTTGGTTTTCGCCATCGTTAAGAATGGTTATTGGAATCCCATCAGGGTCTTCAGGAGTTGAGATTCGTGCAGTTCGGGACTCGGCTGAACATGCAAACGGGCGAGACGTATATATGATATATGAGCCAATGGCCGCAGCTCTTGGTATTGGTCTTGATGTAGAAGCTCCTGAAGGTAACATGGTTGTTGACATAGGAGGTGGAACAACTGAAATTGCGGTAATATCACTTGGTGGCATTGTAAGTAATAAAAGTATAAATGTTGCCGGAGATGACCTTACTGATGATATTCAAGGACACATGAGACGAGCACATAATGTGCGCATCGGTGAACGTACTGCTGAATTAATAAAAATGAACGTAGGTTCGGCACTAACCGAATTAGATAATCCTCCGGAGGATTACGTTGTGCATGGTCCTAACCAAATGACTGCACTCCCCATGGAAGTACCGGTTTCATATCAAGAAATTTCTCATTGTATAGAAAAATCAATTTCTAAAATTGAGACTGCGGTATTAGGTGCCTTAGAACAAACACCACCAGAACTATATGCCGATATTGTTCGTAATGGAATATATCTTGCTGGGGGGGGAGCTTTACTACGCGGATTGGATAAACGTTTAACCGATAAAATCGGCATCCAATTCCATATCGCAGAGGATCCTCTTTTGGCTGTTGCAAAAGGGACCGGAGTAGCGCTTAAAAATGTGGATAGATTCTCATTCCTTATTAGATAATAACATTTTATTAATAAAGTTATGCTTTCTTGTAGGAGAAAGCATAACTTTAATTATATAAAGGTGAACGACTTAATAAATTTCATCATTAAATATAGCCGTTGGTTTATATTTATGTTATATGTGATTATTAGTTGTGTGTTATTATTTAACAATAACCCATACCAACATCATATATACTTAACATCGGCCGGAACGATTACTTCATCAATATATCAGATAACAAGTAATGTTTCCTCGTATTTTCATTTATACGATATAAATGAAGATTTACAACGTCATTGCCTAAATCTTGAAGTAGAGAATATAAAACTAAAAGAGCAAATACGTCTATTCCAAGAAATGCATCCAAATGACTCAATTTCGTATAATGATGATACTAATCATTTTGATTATATATTGGCTCATGTAATTAACAATAGTATCAGTCACACTCATAACTATTTAACAATAAATAAAGGTTCAAATGATGGCATAAAACCTGAAATGGGTATAATTGACCAAAATGGTGTAGTAGGGATTGTAAATGTCGTCGGAGAAAATTTTTCTCGTGTAATATCTCTTTTAAATCCTGATTTAAGATTGTCATGCAAAATTAAAGGATATAATAATTTTGGTTCACTTGTGTGGAATGCAGAAGACCCGACTATCGCAATATTAGAAGAGCTTCCAAGACATACTATATATAAACAAGGAGACTCAATTGTAACAAGCGGGTTTTCTTCAGTATTTCCTGAGGGAATCTTTGTTGGAACTGTTATATCTGAACATAAAGGCCATAATGAAAATTTCTTTACATTAAAAGTTAAATTATCAGCTGATTTGGCACGATTAAGCACCGTAAAAGTAATTATCAACAACATGAAAGCTGAATTAGATTCTATTGAATATAAAGACAACAATAAAACAATAAAATTATAATTCAATTATGAGTAAAAACGGAATAAATCTCATAATCTTATTTCTTATTTTAATTATTACACAAGTCATTATATGTAATAATATCTGTTTGTTTAACGTTGCAGTTCCTATTATATTCATATACTTAATTATACGACTACCAATGACATTAAATATCAATTATGTTTTAACAATCTCATTTATCATGGGATTAATTATTGATATTTTTTCAAATACACAAGGAATGCATGCCCTTTCATGTACAATTATAGCGTTTGTACGTAAACCGTTATTAAAACTATACATTCCAAGAGAAGAAGATATTACAGATGGAGATGTATCAATAAAATCCATCGGGTTCGCTTCTTATTTTAAATATTTATTATCTATTATATTAATATATTGCACTTGTGTATTTGTTGTTGAATCATTTTCACTATTTAATATCTATCGTCTAATTACACAAATTATTTCAAGTTCAGTTATATCTCTCATAATAATCCTTGGAATAGACCGTATATCAAATAAACAACGTGAGAAAGGACTATAATTTAGAGAAAAGAAAATATGTAATTTGCGGGTTTATCATTGCTATTGCAGTTATATATATAATAAGATTATATAGCTTGCAAATTGATAATGATAAATATAAAGAATATGCCGATAGCAACGCATTTCTAAAAAAAACAATATACCCTTCTCGAGGACTTATTTATGATAGAAATGGAGAGCTAATAGTATATAACCAACCTGCATACGACATAATGATTATACCTCGTGATGTGCAAGATTTCGACACCATTGACTTTTGTAGAACATTGGAGATACAGCCAAATGAATTGAAAAAAAGATTCAGAGACATGAAAAACCGCTCAATTAACCCAGGTTATTCTTCATATACCCCACAACGGCTGATTTCTCACCTTTCGGTTGAAGACTACGGTAAATTACAAGAAAAATTATATCGTTATCCCGGTTTTTTTATACAAAAACGTATTCTTAGAGAATATAACCACCACGCTGCGGCAAACGTACTTGGTAATATTAGAGAGGTAAACTCCACAGATATAAAGAACAATGATTACTATCAGCCCGGCGATTACTGCGGAGACCTTGGTGTAGAGAAAAGTTATGAAAAATATTTAAGAGGTAAAAAAGGTATTGAGATATTGATTAGAGATGCAAGAGGTCGCATTCAAGGAAGATATGAAAACGGAGCCAAAGACATTGCACCTATTTCAGGCAAAGATCTAAAACTTAGTATTGATATTGAGCTTCAAAAATATGCCGAATCTTTAATGTCAAACAAAATTGGGGCTGTTGTCGCAATAGAGCCTTCTACAGGCGAAATTCTTGCATTTGTATCAAGTCCCACATACGATCCGTCATTACTCGTAGGCCGTAATAGAGGTAAAAATTACAAAGAGTTAACAAAAAATAAATATAAGCCATTATTTGACCGTGCCCTTATGGGAGCATACCCCCCGGGGTCAACATTTAAACCAGGACAAGGTCTGATTTTGTTGCAGGAAAACATTATTAGCCTTGGTTCGTCATATCCATGTTATAATGGTTATATTTCCGGAGGTCTGCGTGTTGGATGTCACGGACATAGTTCCCCAATTGCACTAAAACCTGCATTAGAAACATCTTGTAATGCATATTTTTGCTGGGGATTCAAGGCTATGATTGACAAAAAATCAAAATATGGTTCATCGGCAAAAGCATTTGAAGTATGGAAAAATCACCTCGTATCAATGGGGTTTGGATATCCACTTGGCATAGACCTTAATAGTGAAGGCAGAGGTTTTATACCTAATGCAAAATGGTATAATAGTGTATATGGCGAAAATCGGTGGAGTGCAAATACTATAATATCCGTCTCTATCGGGCAAGGCGAAATTCTTGCAACACCATTGCAAATAGCTAATTTATGCGCAACAATAGCTAATGGTGGATGGTTTATTACTCCTCACATTGTAAAAGAAATAAGTGATACGATAATGCCCGAAGATTTACTAAAAAAACGGGGCACTACTATCGACAGCAATCATTACAATGCTGTTGCAGAAGGTATGCGTATGGCGGTAACCGGAGGGACATGTAAACGCGCAAATCTTAAAGATATAGAAGTATGTGGGAAAACCGGAACCGCACAAAACCCTCGTGGTAGAGACCATTCAGCTTTTATGGGATTTGCCCCATATAAAAATCCCAAAATTGCAGTTTGTGTGTATGTAGAGAATGCAGGTTTTGGGGCAACATACGGAGTTCCTATTGGGAGTCTAATAATCGAAAAATATCTTACTGATTCCATTAGCAATGAACGCAAGTCAATGGAATTACAAATGCTCAAATCAAATACAATTATAAATAGTGGAGTCACAAAGCACTAAACAATCATTAATAAGAAATTTAGATTGGACAACAATCATTTTATATGCCACAATGATCATAGCTGGCGTAATAAGTATCTATGCAGCAAGTTATGACTATGATAATGCCAGCATGTTTAGCTTTGATGAGTTTTCAGGCAAACAAATTCGCTGGATTGGTTTATCTTTTATTTTAGGATTAGTTATCCTTCTCATTGACTCTCGCTTGTATGAAACTTATGCATATCCTATATATATAGGTATGATATTACTGCTTATAATCACAATATTTATCGCTCCCAACATAAAAGGGTCGCACTCATGGATTGTATTAGGTCCAATGAGTTTACAACCAGCAGAATTTGCAAAATTCGCTACCGCACTTGCTCTTGCAAAATTATTTAACGCATATAATTTTACAATTAAAGGTAATAATCAAAATTTCTTTAAAGCTATCACTATTATATTTATCCCTATTGTTCTTATACTTGCTCAAAATGAAACAGGTTCTGCTTTGGTGTATTTATCATTATTCTTTGTGTTATATCGTGAAGGAATGAGCGGACTAATACTATTTGCAGCTCTATTAGCGATAGTAATATTTGTTGTAGCAATTAAATTCTCCGAAACTATTATATTGGGAATTCCTTCCGGAGAATTTTACATATATATTCTACTAATTGCTATCATGAATTTAATGTTGGCTTTTTATTGTAAAAAATATAATATTGCACGTCAAATAACAATATGTATTACAATATCTGCAATTATTATCTATATACTAACGTTATTTAATTTAAAAATAAATGGAACAATATATTTTATTTCAGCAATAGCCATTTCAATTTTATATTGTTTGTTTGAACTATTCAAATATAAATCCAATAAAATACTAATAACTATTGCTACCATTATTCTATCTATATCATTTCTATTCTCTGTCAACTATGTTTTTGACAATGTTCTTGAACCTCACCAACAACAACGCATAAAAGTTGCACTTGGAATAGAAGAAGACCTCAGAGGTGCCGGATACAACGTAAATCAATCTAAAATAGCTATTGGATCAGGCGGTTTTGCCGGTAAAGGTTTTCTAAATGGAACCCAAACAAAACTGAAATATGTACCGGAACAACACACCGATTTTATATTTTGCACAATAGGCGAAGAAGAAGGTTTTATTGGGACATCTATTGTTACAATGTTATTTTTAGCTTTGATATTAAGAATAATAAAAATAGCAGAAAGGCAACCTACTACTTTTGGGCGTGTATATTCTTATTGTGTAGCATGTTATTTAATTTTTCACTTTTGTATTAACATAGGAATGGTCATTGGACTATGTCCTGTTATCGGAATTCCATTGCCATTTTTTAGTTATGGAGGTTCTTCTTTATGGGGTTTTACAATACTTTTATTTATACTTCTGCGCATTGATGCATCTCGCAGATATCACCTTTCTCATTAATTATATCAGAGAATATAAGCAATAGCAAAAAGCCTTGTTAAAATCAAGGCTTTTTTGTTATATATAACTTCTTTTATGGTCTTTGCCAAAACATATCATCATTTGTTGTAATGATATTATTGGGCGATTTCTCATCTCCACGTCCAATAACATCTTTCTCGATATTAAAATCTGATGGAACAAGATAAATCATCTTTCTATCATCAGACAATTCTTTTCTATATTCAATTCCCGAATAAAAGTCCTTTGACGAATAAATATAATACAGATTCTTCGCCATATAATGATATAAATACTCATTTATATCGGCATCAATTTTCTTTTCACCTTTATTAATTTGTGCTTCATCATTAAGTTTCAATGGCAAATCATTGCGTAAGCGATAACGCACATCTTGTACTGAGAGATAATTACCTGCATCATCCATCACCATCGCATTCCATGTGGGGTCAACCCACAACCACTTATTCAATTGAGTACTCCACACTGCATTTATAACATGACAATCACTAATGTACTTCTTAGGTAAGCAAGTTATAAATCTTGATTTTATCCCCAATGACAAATAACACTCATTAAGCAATTTTGCTAATGAACGGCAGCTTGCTCCATGATTTTTTGAATTACACAATTCCACCATCTCAATAACCGAATTAGGGTTCTCATGAAAGTCAGTTTGACCATCATGAGGTATTAGCTTGTTTACAAATGAAAGTACTCGTTTGATTTTACTAAGTTCATCCCCATCACCAGCCACACTATCTAAATTGAAATAGTTCTTGATATTATCCAAATCGTCATTATCGGGTGATTGATACGAAAACTTATAATTATAATTGTCAACACAATATGAGCCAGTATTTTTTAATATTGTTAGAAAATCATATTTTTGAAGCAACGGATTATAAATCAACGCAAATTCATTAATATTGCGAATGTTATCAAAAATCTCTGAATTTTTAAGCGAATAATAAAAATTAGGATCTTCATCCAAGCCATAATCCACCGCTTTATTCAAACACGAAATAGCCTTATCAATTATATTCAAATCGGAATAATAAGCCGCAAGATAAAAATTACGCCAACCTCCAATATATGACAACTTTTGTTTTTCATCGGCTGGCAGTTTGTCAAATTCCACTAAAAAATTCTCCAACAATTCTATCGCATCTTGCTTTTGTCCGCTATTAAAAAGCGTATTTGCCTCTGCAGTAACTTTCTTCGCCTTGGCAATCATTTCCGACTGATTGTTTGCTACTACTAACATTATCGACATCGCGATAAATACCAAACTAACTAAAATTCTTTTTCCTTTCATGACTATTATTTTATACTAATTAGACACAACAAAACTTGATTTGTTACACTTCTACCAGCAAAATTATATATAATTGAGCATCTAACAAATACCCAAAAGTGTAATTATTATCTCATTAACAATCGAATAAATTAAGTCTGTAATGAATACTACAACAGCATAAGATTTATGCTCAAAAAGAGTAATAACGATAAATTTGATTTATTCTTGAATACGTCTTAACTCTTCTTGATTTATCACTCTTTGTTTTACTGAATGTTTAGCAGAAGTAAATTGATAGCTTAATGTTAATGATGCATATCTTGTATCGTATTTATTAATATGGTGTTGATATATATATGGACTATATTGAGTCCATGATGGCGTAACGCTTCTTCTAAAAATATCATTTA
>SUXI01000021.1 GCA_015060975.1 Bacteroidales bacterium | reverse complement strand
AGAGAAGTTAAACCTCATAGCGCCGATGGTACTGCGAAAGTGGGAGAGTAGGTCACCGCCCCCTATCTAGAGAGCCCCGATTCAGGATTCTGAGTCGGGGTTTTGTTGTTTATAGGTTTTGCATTGCAAATGTGTTATAAATTTAAATAATGGTTGAATAGAAATTTATTATAAATAAATTTAATATCTTCTTTAATATTTTATTAACTTTGTATTATAAAGATTAAAATTTATTCTTGTAATTCTGTTTTTTAGAATATTAAGTGAAAATTAAAAAATATAGTTATGTTAACTCAATTTATTAATGCAAAGGTTTTAACTCCTAAAGGATGGATTGAAAAAGGTTCGGTTTTAATAGAGGGTAATAAAATTGTAGAGGTAATAGACTCTAATTATGCTGTAATCGGTGCTGATTTAATAGATGCAAAAGGTATGTATTTAGTCCCAGGTGGGATAGAAATTCATGTTCATGGAGGTGGCGGTCGTGATTTTATGGAAGGGACAGAAGAAGCTTTCAATGTTGCGGTAAATGCGCACATGAAGCATGGAACTACAAGTATATTTCCAACATTATCATCATCTTCAGTGCCAATGATTGAGGCTGCAGCTGAAGCTTGCACAAATTTAATGAAAGACCCCAATAGTCCCATTTTAGGACTTCATCTTGAAGGTCATTATCTAAATATGGCTATGGCTGGAGGTCAAATTCCTGAATATATAAAAGATCCGGATCCTAATGAATATATTCCTATTATAGAAAAATGGCCATGTATTAAGCGATGGGATGTGGCTCCGGAACTACCCGGTGCTATTGAGTTGGGCGAGTTTTTGAAGTCAAAAGGTGTATTGGCTTCTATAGCGCACACTCAAGCTGAATATAAGGACGTTCATGCCGCATGGGAGGCAGGTTATACACATGCAACCCACTTCTATAATGCTATGCCAGGTTTTCATAAACGTCGCGAATATAAATATGAAGGTACCGTTGAGAGTGTATATTTACATAAAGATATGACTGTGGAAGTTGTTGCTGATGGTATTCATGTGCCACCGGTAATGTTGCGTATGGTATATGATATAAAGGGGGTAGAGCGTACATGTGCAATTACCGATGCTTTGGCTTGTGCTGCAAGTGATAGCAATGTGGCTTTTGACCCGCGTGTAATCATTGAAGACGGCGTTTGTAAATTGGCAGATCGCTCGGCGTTGGCAGGCAGTGTGGCAACAATGGATCGATTGGTCCGCACGCTTGTTCAACAAGCAGAAATCCCATTATTTGATGCAATAAGAATGATCTCAGAAACTCCGGCTAAGATTATGAATGTTTATGATCGCAAAGGTTCTCTTGAAAAAGGTAAAGATGCTGATATGATGATTTTTGATGAAGATCTGAATCTTAGAGGTGTATGGGCAATGGGCAAATTGGTTGAAGGAACATATTCATTGTAATTGACATTAAAAAAATAAAAATAAGCGACTTGATAATTCAGGTCGCTTATTTTATTGAATAATAATTATTATTTTGTGGTTATATAAGATAGGGTGAAGTGTAAAATATATTTAATTTATTCGTAACTTTGTGTTATGAAAAAAATTGCAATTTTTGCTTCGGGAGATGGCTCCAATGCAGAGGCGATAGTAAAATATTTTGCATCGAATGATAATATTAAGGTTGAGATAGTATTGTCTAATAGATTGTCGGCGGGTGTTCATGAGCGAATGGCTCGATTGAATATTCCTTCAATAACTTTTACAAAAGAAGATTGGCAACAATCTTATAAAATTATTGATAAATTAAATGAATTATCAATAGATATAATTGTTTTGGCCGGATTCTTAACAATAATACAACCTCCGATAATAAAAGCATTTATTGACCGGATTATAAATATTCATCCATCATTATTACCTCGCCATGGTGGCGCTGGAATGTGGGGGATGAATGTGCATCGTTCGGTTTTGGAAGTTGGAGATAGAGAGAGTGGAATAACAATTCATTATGTCGATGAATCGGTTGACAGTGGAGAAATTATTGCACAATATAAATGTGAAGTGAAAAATGATGACACACCCGAGAGCTTGGCCAATAGAGTTCATTCATTGGAACATTATTATTTCCCTCGAGTGATAGAAAAGATATTGTCATAAAATCTCAATGAAAAATCTGCATCAAAAGTTTATAGAAGAGATTGATAGTTATAATGATAAGAGGTTTGATGGATTAATTGAATCTCTGTCAACTACACCTTCCATTTCGGTTAGAGCTAATAACTTAAAAGATATTGATGTGCCAATGAATTCTCGAGTAGTAAAATGGTGCAAGAAAGGTTGGTATTTGTCATCGAGGGGAGCATTTACATTTGATCCGGCTCTACATCAAGGCTTATATTATGTGCAAGATGCTTCGTCAATGATTTTATCGCAAATTGTTTCTCAACTCACGGTTGATTATGCAACACCAATTTGTTATTTAGATGCATGTGCCGCTCCGGGAGGAAAAACGACAGCGGCGATAGATGCTTTGCCAAATGGTTCGTTGGTAGTGGCAAATGAATATGTGCCAAATCGAGCATTTACACTTGTGGAAAATGTTATAAAATGGGGTTATCCATCGGTAGTTGTTGCAAAAGGGGATACTGCTCGATATAGAAAACTTGTAGATTTTTTTGATATAATCGCAACCGATGTCCCTTGCTCGGGAGAGGGTATGTTTCGTAAAGATGCAGAGGCAGTTAACCAATGGACGCCATTATTAGTTAAAGAATGTGTTTCTCGTCAAAAAGAAATTGTGAGTAATTTATGGAGCGCACTTCGTCCGGGTGGATATATGATTTATAGCACATGTACTTTTAATTGCCATGAGAATGAAGAAATGATAGAATTCATTATAAATGAATTGGGGGCATCTTCTGTAGAAATTAAAATGGCAGATGATTGGAATATTCAAGCCGGGATAAATACTCCATATCATTGTTATAGATTTATGCCTCATAAAGTGGATGGCGAGGGATTGTTTATTGCTGTAGTACAAAAGAATGGGATTAAAGAAACTGCGAAGTTGGGAAAATCATCTAAATATAATATGAAGAAAAGCAATGTGAGGTTTCCAAATATTGACGTTGTAAAAAATTGGATTTTAGATGAAAATACTGAATATGAATATAGCGTAAACAATGATACAATAAATGCATTTCCTAATAAATGGATAAATCGGTTATCGATATTGAAATCTAATCTTGATTTGATTCATTATGGGATTAATATAGCAGTTATTAAAGGTAAGGATTTTGTTCCAACTCAATCATTGGCGATGTCGATAATTGTAAATAAAGGTGCATTTCAGCAGGTTGATGTAGATTATCACACAGCGATATTATTTTTGCGACGCGAGGCTGTTATTTTAGATGGAGTCTCAAAAGGATATGTGCTATTAACTTATTGTAACCGACCATTGGGATTTGTTAAAAATTTAGGTAATCGTGCAAATAATTTATATCCCCAAGAATGGCGCATTCTATCAACTCATATACCCCAAGAAAAACCTATCGTGTTAGATTCGCTATATAAAATTAAATGATTATATTTGTTTAATAAATAAAATAAATAAAAAATAGAAAAAGAATATTAATTACGACATATAGAAGATTTTGAGCTTTGGCTCTTATTCTCTCGTCTGAAAACCGCCAATTTAAAGCACGGGAATAAGTGAAACTCCTAAAGTTCATGCCTATGTAGGGGTGTGAACTGTTTTGCTTATCTGTGCATCGGTGCTTGGCGGTACCGCAGACGAAGGTCAGCAATAAACAGTTCCACCTTTTTTATGGTACACATTGGTCAACTCATTAAACAAGAATTAGAACGTCAAGAACGATCTCCATTATGGCTTGCAAAGAAAATAAATTGTACACGTCCTAATATATATCATATATTTAATTCCCCATCAATAAATACGTTGATACTATTACGTATCTCTATTGTCCTTAATTATAATTTTTTTGAATATTATTATGACGAATATAAAACACAAATAAAAATGTAAGAAAAATTTACGAAAGCGTAAAAATTAATAACAGGATGGAAATTCTTTGTGTATTGTAAATGGCTAATTTTGTGCAAAATTAGATTTGTTTAATATAAAAATAAAAGTATTATGAAAAAATTAAGTTATTTTTCCACCATTTTAGCAATAGCATTTACACTAGGGTTAGTTTCATGTTCGGATGATAGTAATAATTCAGATGAACCTGTATCTCCCGAAACTCCATCGTCCAGTGAAGCAATGTCTCCATTGAAACAAAAGGAATATATGGAAACAGTGGCTCTTGAGTTTATGGATAAAACACCGGCGAGTGATTTTGAGTCGATTGCAAATTTATTGGAATATTTATCTAATACTTATGGTGAGTATGATTGGGATAATATTGTAGAGTGGGGTGAAGACGTATTAGATGATGCTACAGAAGCAATCGGAACAACAACCACCGATCAAGAAGAATATTATGGCGATGTTTATAATTATTATTATAACAATTATAAATGTTTGATTTTAGCCTCAAATTTTACCGGTCATTTTACAGCGCAAAACGGTAAATGGAATTACACTAACGCAAATGATTTAAGATTTATATTCAAAGATTCGTTAGGAAAAGAATGTGTATTGAAAGTGATACCAAGTGGAAACGTAAAGAAAGTATATCTATTTAATATAGATGATTGGTATGATTATGAATATGATTATATTAATGGAGATTATATATATTATGATTATTATAACCGCACTCAATATACTATAGGTATGCCGGAAAAGATAGAAGTGATACTTACGCAGGGAGGAAATGAGGTTATAAAAAATACAGTTAATATAGATTTAAGCAATATTGTTGACGAAGAATTTGATTTGAGTAAAAGTGATGTGTCAGCTTCTGCGACGATAAAATTAAATAACGGGTATGAGTTTGTTGCAAGTCAAGTAGTTTATGACGCAAATGCAAAAGCTTCAGTAGTTTTAAAAATGTCAAAAGGGAATTCAGCTTTATTGACAATTTCTGCAGCGTCAGATTTGAGTGGTATTCCCTCATGTAATGTAAGCGCATTTACCTCGGATGTAAATTTTAATGATAATTACAATTTTGACAATGTTTCGGCTAAAAATACCTATTTGAAATTTGACATCTTAGGAAAAGTTCAGATGCAAGGGGTAATCTCAGATGTTAATAAATTTGTGGAATATTTAGATGAAGCCAATAATAATGAAGATAATGAAAGTCGTTATAAATCATATCTAAATCAAGCAAATGGATTAATGAATATAAACCTATTTTATGATGGCAGTGCTATAAAACAAGCTTCTATTACCTTTGAAGCGTTTGAAGATGGAATTTGGGGGGGAAAAACATATTGGAGTTATGAACCAATAATAAATTTTTACGATGGTTCTTCATATAGTACATTTGAAGCATTTTTTAATGATATTGATTTCAAAAATGTGATAAACGCATTTGAGAATTTAGTTGAAAAGTATGAAAATATTTGTGATTAAAAAATAATCTAACGGGAGGTTAATGAAACATTACCTTTTCATTATATTATTTCTATGTTCAGTAAAGTATCAGCACGCTCATAGTGAGTGTGCTGATACTTTACAGGGCGTTTATTTGGAACCATTGACGGTTGCAGCAAAAATATATTCGTCACCATTAAAGACGGATACTGATGGTAGAATTTCTTTAGATTTAAGGATATTAGATAATATGCCTAAGATTTTAGGTAATGCTGATCCGTTTAGATTTATGCAATTATTACCAGGAATTCAATCAAATGCAGAATATCAAGCCGGATTGCATATTCAAGGTTGCGATAATTCTCACAATGTTATAACAATAGGTGATATTCCCATTTATAACGTAAATCATTTGTTAGGATTTTTTTCGATTTTTACTCCGTCTCACTATTCTTCGTTGACATTAAGTAAAAATGCTATGTCAGTTTCAGCACCTAATTACTTAGGAGGGCAATTAACGATGAATAACGAAATAAATATGGATACAACTAAGAGAGTGGAAGTGTCTTTAGGTCTAATTTCGTCGCAAGGGACAATAAAAACATTGGTGAGAGATAAAACAATGATAGCCATGTCGTTGCGGATGTCTTATTTGAATATGTTATATTCTAATTGGTTGAAGATAGATAATTCTCAGCTAAAATATTCTTTTAGAGATGCAAATACAACGATTTCTCATAGATTTAATAGCAAAAGTAAATTGATATTTGATTTCTATATTGGAGATGATTTAGGAAATTTGACTGATTATAACTATCAAGCAGCTGTAAAAGCAAAATGGGGGAATAAAATGGTTGGATGTAATTATATATATGAAAATAATGATAAATTGAAATTGAAAAATTCATTATATATGACTACTTATAACAATAATTTGGATATAAAAATGCAAGATGTAAAATATACTTTGCGGTCAAGTATATTGGATGTAGGATATAAATTGAATTTTAATCAATCAAGATGGAATATTGGAGCAGATGTTATATATCATCAAATACAACCCCAAACGGTAGGGCAAGAAGGGTCATATAACAAATTATTACCGGCAGAACCGAAAACACAATCGATTGAAAACTCTGTGTATTGCGAATATAGAAAGGGAATTAGTAATATAGGTCGATTAAATGTTGGTTTGCGGGGGAATTTATATGTAATAGGTAAGGAGCAATTTATAAATATAGACCCTATAATTGCTTATAAGGGTATTTTTTGTAATACTGATTTTTCAATAGGTTATTCAGTAAAGCATCAATATTTATTTCAAACGGGATTTTCTGATATAGGATTACCTACTGAATTTTGGATGTCTTGTAGTGAAAAATTTAAACCGCAATCATCACAAGGAATAGTGGCAACTATTTCAAAAGAGCTATTTAAACGCGAGTTTAAGGTTTCATCAGAATTTTATTATAAGAAATTATATAACCAGTATGAATATATTGGTTCTGTTTTAGATTTAGTTAATTCAAAATCTGAATTATCAAACTCAATTATAACAGGTGATGGTAATAATTATGGATTTAATGTTATGTTGCATAAGTGTAGAGGAAATTTAACAGGTTGGATAAGTTATGCATATTCAAAATCAATACGTAATTTCTCAGGAAACAGCAGTTTGTCGGGAATGTATCCGTCCAATCATGACCGACCTCATGAGATAAATGCGGTATTAAATCATACTGTTGATTCTCATTGGGATCTCGGAGGCACCTTTGTATTTGCGTCTGGAACACCTATTACAGTGCCTTCGTCGTTGTATTTAGTTAATGGAAATATTATGACAGAATATGGCAAACATAATTCGCATCGGTTAAAGCCATATTGTAGATTGGATTTATCTGTAAATTATAAATGGGAAAGCCGAACCATTAAAGAATCAGGTATAAATTTATCTTTATACAATGCATTAGGATTCGCAAATGAGTTATTCTATAGAATAAAAGTTAAAAAAGATGGTTCATTTGCTTATGTGCCTGTATCATTTGTGGTAGATATGTTGCCATCTGTAAGTTTTTTTTGTAAATTCTAAAATGCATTATTGAAAAATGATGAAATATTTGATCTCAATATTTTCAATTATTTTGATATCTTCATGTAATGAAGATATTTTGCCTGAGCCGAAATGTGCGTTAGTAATAGAAGGATGGATTGAGGATGGAGGTTTTCCTATAGTTATGGTTTCTCAGACAATACCAATCAGTAGCAATTATAATAATTTGGATAGTATAGGTGATTTTATTGTGAAGTGGGCAACTGTAAAAGTATCGGATGGAGAGCAAACGGTGAATCTTACAGGAAAATATGCCCCAAAATATTTCCCTCCATATATTTATACAACAAGCAAAATGAGAGGAGAATGTGGAAAAACATATAAATTGACAGTTGAATATGCCGATTATTATGCTGTTGCGCATACTACTATACCCAATAATCCGCCAATGGTATATTATGAGGTAAAACAATGTAGTGATTCTGATACATTGTATATGATTCGAGCAAGGTTTAAAGATGTTTTAGCTGAGAAAAATTATTATCAGTTTTTTGTTAAAGTCGGCGCCAATGAGAAACAATTTTATGCGTCATATTTAGGAACAATAGATGACATTATATTAAATGGTGTAACAGAAATGACTGTTTATAGAGGTCATAACATCGAAAACAAAGACTATACTCCATATTTTACATCTGCAGATAGTGTGGCTGTAAAATTTGCAACGTTAGATGTGGATTCTTATCTGTTTTGGGACGATTATTTAAAGAATCAATCCTTATCGGGAAATATGTTTTTGACGGGTGCAAAAAATATTCGGTCTAATATATTAGGCGGATATGGATGTTGGTGCGGATATGGGGTTGATATTAAGTATATTTCAATAGGAGATTCAGTCTCAAATAATATATAAATAAAGATTATTGAATTTTAATTTCAAGATTGTCGTATGCTATTTTTACATTTGACGGCAAGTTTTTTTCAATCTCATCATGTAAACCCATGTCATGACCTAAATGTGTGAGATAGGCAATGCGAGGTTTGACTATTTTAATAATATCTAGAGCATCATTTAAGGTCATGTGAGAAATATGTTCGGTTGTTCTCAATGCATTAATAATTAATGTGTCTAATCCTTTAATTTTAGTTATTGTTTCATCAAGGATTGTTTTTGCATCTGTAATATAAGCAAGTTCCCCAATCTTGAATCCAAGAATCTCTAATTTATAATGCATAATAGATAGGGGTTCTATCTCTATGTCGTTAATGTTTACAATTTCCCCGACATTAATATCATTAAGATAAAATGAAGGGACGCCGGGATAAGGGTGTTTTGCAAAACAATAGGGGACTCGATTACGTAAATCTTCAGATACGTCGCTCTTACAATATATTGGGAAATCTCGTCCCTTGCAATATGGACGAAGGTCATCAACTCCACCGACATGGTCGTAATGGCTGTGGGTGATTAATAGTGCGTCTAAATGAGGGCTGTCGCAACATAATATTTGTTCCCTGAAATCGGGTCCACAATCAATTAATAGATTTGTGTTTTCAGTATATAAAAGTGCCGACGCTCTCAATCTTTTATCTTTTTTGTTAAAAGATTGGCACACTTTGCATTTGCATCCAATTTGCGGAACTCCTGTAGATGTTCCTGTCCCTAAAAAACGCAGTTTCATTATTGTTTATATTCTTTTAAAACACCATCTTCAAATAATAGTTGATAGCCATTATCATATTTCCATAATTCGATAACTCCGGCATTACTTGGTAGGCGTTCGATAAAATTGGGGGTTCCTAAGGCTAATTTGCATTCATCTTTATTCATGCCTATCATAATATTGCCGTTTATAATATAGTTCCACGTTTCGGTTGTAATTTTTGGGTATTTTTTTTGAGGATTGGTAAATGAGAATAATTTGTGAAAATCGCGTGTGGATTGAATTTTATTGCCAATAGTCATATATACACAATAACTATTTTGATTATTATCTTTGAATGTTACTGAAATTGGGTATTTTTCATTTCCTGCGTCGATGTTTGTAATTGTTACAGGGATGAATTTTTTGCCTTTAATATTCTCCCCGTTAAGGTTATACCAAGTTGAAGTGATAATATAATATTGCTTCCCTATTAGTAACTTTCTTACATCATTTATTATACTTTGTTGGATCGTAAACGGTATATCAATGTTTTTATGATTTAATAATTCTTTAGGAGAAAGGTTTATGCGGTAGCATAAAGTGTCATTTTTGTAGTCGGCAAATAATATTTTTGTATAGGTTGAGCCGGTAACCGATGGGTTTGATTCAAAACCGATATATTTTATTTTTGAACCAGCGAGAGGAGATATGGTTTTATTAGATGACAATACTAAAGATAATTTATTATCAGTTATTATAAATTCTTTTCCATGCTTCCACTGGTCAAAAGTTTTGTTTTTTATTAAAGAAAGATATTTTTCTTCTTCAGAGATGTTGGAAATATCTTCGTGTGTGTCATTTTTGTAAGTAATTTTAGGTGTACTTTCAATTCCAGTGAAACAGCTGTGAAAAGAAAGTATTAGTAAGATATATATAATACACTGTGAGATTTTCATTTTCCACAAAACGTATTATGTTATTTATAAGAGTTCTTATTTATATCATTTTCACGCTCTTTTTTTAATTTCTCTTTGCGCTTTAATGAGAAATACAATAATATAATTATGACTAACGAACCAATAATTACACCAAAATATCGGGTTGCGGAAAATTCGCCTGAAGAATATCCACTATATCCGATATAGCTCATTATAAAAAGATAAAAGAGAAGAACCAATGGAATTACTATAGTTTTATTTTTCATAGATAAATATATTTAAGTAATTATTGATTATTATAATTGTTGCAACTTTGATTAGGTTTGAATTCACCTGAATTTAAGCGGTTGAATATGCGAAGACACGCCCATGCATCAATCGACGCGTATGCTTGTTGTCCATGTGATAATTCTTCTGCCTCCCAATTTGATAGGCGTTGGCTTTTTGAAATGCGTTCATTGAAGATTATCGCATATATTTTTTGTAAACTACAATCTCCTATGTTATATTGTTTTACAAGTGATTGTAATTCAATAAATCCTTTGGGTGTAAATTCTGCTATTTTATGTAAAACGGAAAAATCATCTTTTAGTGACAGCCCTATTTTAATAATATTTTCGTCTTCAATAAAATCTTTTAATTCAGTTATAAAACCCAATTTGTTTATTCTGAATAAGAAACTATGGTTGATAGTTGAAATTTGAATTAAAGATACTTTATTAGTGCGTCCTTTTTTGAAAGAGGGACGAGTCTCAGTATCAAATCCAACGATATTTTGCTGTTTTAGAATTTTAAATGCATCAATTGCACCTTCTAAAGTATCAATTACTGATATTTGACCCGAGAAGATGACGGTAGGCATTGATGATATCTTCTCTTTTGTGATTGATATTTTTTGAGTCCTTGTTTCGGTCATTTATTGGCGTTAATATTTATACTTGCAAAGTTAGAGAAAATGATTGAATTGACATCATTTAAATAATGTATTTAGGTTTTATTTACTAATTTTGCGGTAAGAGTGGAGTTTGTTTAATAAAACGAATTATATGATTAAAACAGAAAAAAACCTGAGCTATAAAGTTTTTTCAGTGATAGTTCTGATATTGGGAGTTGTCTCGCCTTTTTATTTAATGCATTATGGCATTAATTTCTCAGATGAGCCTTATCAGATAATGAATGCTATGGATTATTTGCAAAATCCTTCAACAATATTATCGGCTTATATATATAATTTAATAGGTAAATGTTGTGGGTTTTCACTATTGTCTATGCGCACTATCACAGTGATTATATCGATAGTAACACTATTTATTCCTATATATGGGCGGGAAAACGAAGTGTACAATGTGAGTATGGTGCTTTGAGTGGTTAAACCTCTTTGTTTTCAGTGGGTTACGATGATTTTTGAGGAGATTTGATTGAAAAACGAAACGTACAATTATTTGAATTTGCTTGAATTTGTTTTTAATTTTGAGGAGGATAGTGTTTAAGTGGGGTTGTGTGGCTGTTTAATGCAGCTTTAATTTGGTTTAATTTATGGCGGTCGGATTGTCTTTTTGAGGCTCTCCGGTCGTCTTTCTTTATAGGTGGATAATTGGTTAAAACTACGATAAATAAAGGATTTTGGGCGTTGTGTGGCGTTGTTGCGTGGGATGAATGTGATTGACGATGAGGAGTGTTTGAATGGTGTTTAATGGGTGTTTAAGAAACCGTTAAATGGAGGTAAATGACAAGGCTGTTTTGGCATCGGAATAGTGTAGTCGTGTGGGGAACAAAACCTGTCCGTTTCGTTCAAAAAATGGTGTTGGGTGCTTAGTTGGGTGCTTAGTTGGGTGCCTTTTGGGGAGGGTGAATACTACCCCATAGCGGAAAAATAAGAGAGTGAAAGAGGCGTTTTTCGTGAAAATCTACCCCTTTAATGTCAGAAAAGATATATGAAAAATACACCTTAAAAATCGTTTAAGTTGTTGGTAATGAGTGCTTAAGTGCGTTTTTGTGATAAAACATAAGGAAAAACAGCATATCAGCACCATTTAAGGGGTATTTAGAGAATATTATTCAACACGTATTACACCTTGCACAATTGCAATGTTGTATATTGAAGATCGTGGCAATTCAAATGGTTCATATTCCGGGTTCTCTGAAATAAGTGTAATCGTATCGTTTGTGCTACCCGGACGAACTTTCTTTATTATAGCACCCTGATTAGTGTCTAAAACATACACCTTACCCCATTGAAAAAACAAATCGGAAAGATTTAGGAACTTACATGCAACGAGATCACCACTTTGGTATCGTGGGCTCATGGAATCCCCTCGTACAGAGATAAGGAAGTCAGCATCTTTGAACGAAGGCACAAAAAAACGTTCACATTCGGACAAAGCAACAGAGATTTCACCATGTAGGAGTCCTGCCCATGCATCAATTGGGACAAGAGGAATGCCACCCTCTGGTGAAGCAACCGGGATAAGTGTAGTTTGTTCGTCATCAGAATTAAGAATTCCTCCTTTGCCAGTTAAAAGCCACATTGGATTAATGTCGTATGAATTTACGATTTTTGCCAATAGGTCGGCTTTTGGCATAGTTCCCTTGATATAACTACGTATATTCCCCTCGCTAACGCCTAATTTAGAGGCAAATAATGTATTTTTACCTCCGGCAAAAGTATTTACAATTTGTTGTATTCGATCATGTATAGTATCACTCATGTCGTAAAAAAACATTTTTATTCGCAAAAAGATGCGTAAAAATTTTGATTTTTCGTGAGAAGTTGCGATATTTGCAACGAGTTCCAAATGGAACGGCTGTAAAGATAGTAAAAAAAGACGAGAAAATCGATAGAAAACGAATTAAATTAAAAAGAAATGGGAAGGACAAATGCGACGCGTTGCATTGAGGTAACGCAAGAAGCGAGAGTTAAATTGACACGTGCATTCAGATGTACGGCGAAGACAGTACAGGAGTCGTTGAAGTATCGCATGAATAGTGACAAAGCGAGAAAAATCCGTTATGCGGCAGTAAAAGAGTATGGCGGAAAGCCGATGCTATATGTGCCGGAGTGTGAGACGCTGTTCACGACCGAGCTTGACGGCAAGGAGTATATGCGTCAGATGTTCGATAACGGAGCTGTGTTGTTGTGGCATAAGGGAACTCCAGATGTAACAGTGAGATTTCGAGACAAGGAGGAGGCGTTTAAGTGCGAGAGTTTGCCACGCTTCACGGAGATACAGTTGTACGCAGAAAGTTTGTAACCATTCTTAAATGATATAAATGGAATATTACGCAAACACATTGTGCATAAGCCACTCGGAACTTGTTGCCGGAGGTATTATAAATTATAGTACCCTACGCAATTATATTGACGGCAATCGTGTCAAGCAATTGCAGCTTGGTGGCAATGGGCGCGAAGCATTGTTTGCTGTAGATAGTCTGCCCTTGAAATACCGTACAGAGGTTTATCGCCGTTACCCAGACTTAAAAGAACAAGCCGAAAGCAAGCCATTTATGGATACGATTATACCCGATGGCGAGGCAATACAGTTTTACGAGACCTACAAGCTTGCCGACGGCAGGAACTTGAAGGTGGAAGTGCAAGCGATGTATGCCAACAACTGTGCAATAATGAATGCCTTTCGCCGAGTTATAGAGACAGCCAACAGTCATCGCTTGCGTCAGTCGAAACCGAAGCTTAACAAGGCAGAATTTTGGAAAAAGGCAGCAGCTGCACTTCCGCGTCTTGCTGACCGTTACCCTCACTCCTTGCCCGAAAGCGAAAGACGCCTGCAACGCAAATTTAATGAGTACCTGCGTGTGGGTTATGAGTGCTTTATCAGTAAAAAATACCTGAATAAGAACAGTGCAAAGGTGGATAGCGACGAAAAAGAGGGTTTGCTTGCCGGACTTATGGCACACCACAATAACCTTGACAATGCTTTTATAGCAAAGGCTTACAATGCCGTTGCGGAAGCAAAAGGCTGGGAGCCGATAACAGCATCGGCTGTTGGTGTGTGGCGTGAAAAAACGGACCTTATAACGGCAGCCGGCAGACTTGGCGTGTCGAATTTCAGAAACCACAAGAGTATGCAGGTGAAACGCAGTCGCCCGACAGCCCCATTCTTAATGTGGACGCTTGACGGTTGGGATGTAGAACTCCTGTATCAGGACACGAAGACAGACAGCAGAGGGCACAGCGTCACAACCTACCATAACCGTTTGACGGTGGTTGTTGTGCTTGACCCTTGTATCAATTATCCGATAGGCTTTGCCATAGGAACGCACGAGACTCCCGAATTGATAACAGCAGCCTTGCGTGAAGCTGCAAAGCACAGCGAGGAGTTGTTCGGTGTTATGCTTCGTGCCAACCAAATACAATGCGACCATTATGCCATCAAGGCAATGACACCGCTTTACAATGTGATGGGTGATAAACTGACCCCAGCACGAGTAAAGAACGCAAAGGCAAAGGTTGTAGAGCCTTATTTCGCACACCTGAATAAGACCTATTGCAAGCTGTTCAATAATTGGTCGGGTTATGGAGTAACGACAGATCCGAAACGTCAGCCAAATTCTGAGGCTCTTAACAAGTTGCGTCATACATTCCCGGACGAGGCAGGCGTGCGTGAGCAGATAACACGCATTATGCAAATGGAACGCAGCAGTAAGGTTGAGCAGTTCCGTGCGATGATGGAGTTCTTGCCGGCAGAACGCCGTTTGCCATTGAGCCGAGAACAGTTCCTGCTGAACTTCGGTGCCGAAACAGGCTTTAAGAACGCCATTGAGGGCTGCAGTTTGAGACCTACATTGTTGGGCGTTAAGCGTGATTATGATTGCTTTGACATTCGTTTCAGAGAGCACGCAGGTACACGCTGGACAGTCAAGTATGATCCGGACAACCTTAGCGAGGTGCTTGCCGTGAATGAGGACGGCAGTCTTCGCTTTATGCTGACTGAAAAATATGTGCAGCCTATGGCTTTGGCAGACCGTAAAGAGGGTGATGCAGAGCAGTTGCAACGAGTGCAGGAGTTTAACCGACAATTAGAGGGACACGTTACTACCCAGCTTGCACTCAAATATGCCGCAGGAGCCGAAGCAATCAGAGAACTACCGCAGGCAGATACATTGCACCGCTTACTACTCTGCGACAGCGACGGACAGCATAAGTTGCCAAAGGCCCAGAGACGACTTAAAGCGGCAGAGGTTGAAGCCATAGAGGTTAAGACGGTGGAAGTTCCTGTAATACCGCAGGGAGCAGCAGCAACAGATATAGACGATTATTCAATTTTCTAAAAAGATACAACGATGCAAAAGGACGAAAGAACACAGATTGCAGCACGTCTTAAAGACTACTGCGTACAAAAGGGCAGCCAGAATAAGGCAGCCAACAGTTTGAATGGCGTGAGCTCTGCCACAGTGAGCAAAGTATTAGCAGGTGATTGGGACACCATCAGCGACGAGATGTGGCGTACAATAGCCTCGCAGATAGGACACGAAACAAGAGGCTGGCAGATAGCAGAAACACGAGCTTACAAGCGTATGGCGTTCCTGCTGAACAATGCAAAGACTGACAGCCTTGTGATGGCGGTAACAGGTGATGCCGGTTGTGGCAAGACAGAAGCCATCAAGAACTACACAGCAGCCAACAAGAATGTTTATCACTTGTGCTGTTCCGAGTATTGGAACAGGCGCACATTTATGGGCAAGCTCTTGCAGTGTATGGGCGTGGATTATACCGGCTCAACCGTAAGCGATATGATGGACGACATTATCGACACCCTTAAACGCAAGGAAAGCCCTCTTATCGTGCTTGACGAAGCCGATAAATTGACAGACCAGGTATTCTATTTCTTTATCAGTCTTTACAACCAGTTGGAGGACCATTGCGGCATTATCCTTTGTGCTACCAACTACCTTGAAAAGCGTATCAAAAAGGGCTTGCGTACCAAACGCAAGGGCTATGAGGAGATATACAGCCGTATGGGTCGCAAGTTTGTGGAGTTGCAGGTCATCAACAGCGAGGATGTGGCAGCAGTGTGTGTGGCCAATGGTGTAACTGACGCAAAGGATATTAACCGAATTATTGACGACTCAGATTGCGACTTGCGACGCGTGAAGCGTGCAGTGTGGGCAATGCAGAAAGGAGGCAAGCAATGAACTTAAACGAAGCAAAAGATTATTCTATGGATAATGGACGGTACCCTGTGTTTTTTGGTACACAGGTTGGCTTGGATTTTAAGCTAAAATCCAACCCTGAATACTATCCAAAGGTTAATAATCCTCGTAGGGTTGTAATTAGGGTGAGTAGTTTTATTGGGATTTGCGGTGATGCTCGCCATTATTATGCAACCATAGAGGCAGACGGTATAAGCATTTGCTATGATGAGCAAACGGAATCAGGTATAAAAACTTGGACGGTTAGTGGTTATCTCGGGGAGGAATTTAAGAAACTGCCATCGCATATTCGTGACTTGTATTCCTCAAAATATATAATAGACGTCTGCAGGAGGGTGACCACAAGCGATATTCAAAAGGACCCGCATCGTTGGGAGGGTTATGAGGTGGGTGATAAAACCCCCGCATTTGATACAAGGAGTTCAGCAATAAGCAAAGCAAAAGCCATCGTGAAAGCAAGATTTTCAAATGGTTGGCAAGTGGAAGTAAGAGAGTAGTTTTTATGGCACGCGCGATAAGCAATAAGAATGTACTAACCGCAAAGTTTGAGGTTGCCGAGTTTGACGGGGAATTTCTCGCCAGCTTCGGCAAACCTGAACTGCGCGGTGCGTGGTTGATATACGGCGGCAGTGGCTGCGGTAAAACAACTTTCGTGATGCAGGTGTGCAAATACCTTA
>SUXI01000003.1 GCA_015060975.1 Bacteroidales bacterium | reverse complement strand
AGATCCTGTTATAACTTCATTTATTGGCATTTTATGACAATAGTGATCCCCATGCAGCACCAATGCATAATGTTCCGGATTTTCAGGGTCAGAAGGGGCGGGGGTGATTGGAATGAATGAAGCTCTGTTAGAGTTTGCAATTTCATAATTCAGATAATCATTAGCTAATGATAGATAATAATCAACATTGTTATTAGAACCTAAATTTAGATTCCCCTCATTGGAATATGCATATACTTCAGTGGCTCTGGTGTCATTAGAAATCATCGCAAATCCACCTCCATCAAAATTTATAATGTAAAATCCGGGACTATTGGTTGATGTAGAGTAGCTATTTTTAATGTGATTAACATTTTTAATTTTTAAAGATTTTGGGCGTTGTGAGACTCGGTTGTCGTTTGGGTACATTTCAGAGAGTGTGTTTATTGCAGAAAAAACAGCTTCAGCTTCAGTACGAAAGAAAGTGGAATCATTTGTTATAGAGAGTGGTTGATTATTTATATCTTGAGAAGTTAAAACATCTTCCTCTCCACATGAACAAATACTGAATAATAAACAAATGAACAAAGATAAGTTAAGTACTTTCATGATGATATAAATTTAAAAGAATTAATAAATATCTGTAAAAAGGGATTTTAAGAATAAATTGTTGACAAAATTAACTAAAGGCACACGAAGCGAGTTGCCCCGTGTGCCGGGTGCATATAATAACAAGGATAATTTGGTTGCGAAATTACTTGTTATAGGGCGAAACTTCCCGAGTAGCAAGAATCTCCAATCACGACAAAAATTGTATATTCCTCATCCTCGGTTAAATTAATGTTGTTAAATGTGTGGGAAATAGACTGATGTGCTGAATATGCTGAGAATATAATACAATTATTGGCATTTGTTATATAAAAGTAAAAATTTGAGATTGATAAATTGGAGTTTAACATGATAAAATCCCTATTAATAGATGCTGAAATAATGAGCGACAAATTTCGGTCATTTACAGGATCAGGATCTGTCGGTTGTTCTTTTGTGTAATTGTCATCTAATGGAATTTCCATCAAAAAATCATTTGCATTTAAGCAACTAACAGAACATAAAAAAGCAATAATTAGAAAAAACTTTCTCATAGTTTATAAATTATTAATTAAACAAAAAATTATAGCCTAAAACTACTATAATTGGTGCAGATTATTGGATATTTTGATTATGCATTTTTTATGCATTTAATTTTGCCCATCATAAGTTGCTTATAATGAACAAATAAACAAATCGAGATTTGTTGTGGTAGTTTCAATGGCGAAAATGGATTTACATAGCCTTTTTTTACAACTATATATAGATTGGATATTATGATTTGTTAATTTTGCAATCTCATTTTGAGAAAAATTGCATTTGGTTAATAGGCATACTTTATATAGGTGGGAGCTAATATCAGGTTTTAATAAATGCAGATAATATCGAAAATTAGGTGAAATATGATTGATAAAAGAATCTAAACTATCCCAATCCTGTTTCTTTGGATTTTCGTAAATTTCACATAAATATTTGAATCTATTTACGATTTCTGATTCTAAAATTTGGGGTTGAATAAATGAGTGTTTTTTCGGAGTAGAAATAATTTTATTAAAAGAATCTTTTAACTCATTTTTAATCTCAGAAATTGATTTATATTCATTGTAATTTGAACTATTTATTATATTATGAGTATTGCCCGGATTTACTTGTTGTTTTATTTGGTTTATAATAGTCAATTGTAGTGCGAGTTTATGTTTTAATGTTTTATTACGTCGAAAAATTATAATGAGAATAAGTATTAATAATATACATATAAAAAGAATAATAGAAATAGAGATTTTAAGTGAATATTGGGAATTTAGCAGGCGTATGTTCTCTTTATGTTTAAGATTGTAATTGTAAAATGAATTTTGATGGATAATAGCTTCTTTTGTTGTTGACTTATTTAAAGAATCAATGCAAGAGAGGTATTGATCTAAATGAGGATATAATAAATTTGACTTATTTGTTTTTTTAGCAATAGAAACAAATACGCCATGCGCAACTCGATTATTAGGATCATGTTTAATTATTTTCTCAGCATATATTCGAGCATTTGTTAAGTCATCTAAATTGCTATATATATATTACAAGCGATACAATAAGCATATATTTGATTTTTTGGTGTGTAAAAAAAAGAAATGCATTTTTCTAATTCTATTTTGGCTCGAATAAAGTCTTTTTTATAGGCATAAACAGATGCAATATGGCAATGCATTAGCATTTTATATTCATTATTGATGTTTTTTTGTGTAGCAATATCAATAGCTTTTTTTATAAAATAGATAGAACTATCGGGTTTTTCTACCCATTTGTATGCGGACCCGAGATTTGAATAATTAAACATTAAAGCTAAACTATCATTAGATTTAATATTATAAGATATAGCTTCCTTGAATTTATATTTAGCTTGATGATATAATTGAGTCTTTATCATAAGTTGTCCCATTTGACTAGAAATTTTCCCATTTAATAAAAGATTAGTATTCGTGCTCTCGCAGTCCAATGCTTTTTGGAAATATTCGAGGGCTTGTGGAGCGTCACCGAGGTCGGAATATACGCGACCGCCATAATAGTATGCAATGGGTAGCAGGTTGTTGAAATCGTGATTTTCAAAATAATTGATAACAGATAGAATTGCCGAATCGGAAGTGTGAGCGATATACGCCTTATCGCTGGCTCGAATTTGTAATAAATCGAAATAATATTTGTTGTCATTGCTCGAAAGTGAGTCGCGATTTATCGCATTGAGCAAGACGATTGCGCTATCGACATTAACTTCGGCAATCGAATCGATTTGTTGCAATTGTCCAAATTGCACACGCTCGCTTTCGCCACAGGCAGTGAGCAACATAATGGATAATATGATGGCGAAGATGTGTTTCATAATAAACAATTACAATAGTTTACTTCAATTCGATTTGTGATGCAGAAATGGGGCGATTGAGAAATATGCTTGCCATTTCTGAGAATTTTGCGGCGTTTTCGGTCGTTAGATATCGGGTAGCACCTCCACGAGTGCAACGGGCATCTATTTCGGGGTGACGATGCATATAATCAACAAGGCTTTCGGCTATAATCTCTCCTTGCTTTATCACTTGAGCCGATAGTGGTACATATTGACGAATTTTATCATATAACAATGGATAGTGAGTGCATGCAAGCAGAACGGTATCAATATCGGGCTGTCGTCTAAAAAGGTTGTCAACTTCTTGTTTCACGAAATAATCGGCACCGGGGCGGTCGGCCTCACGATTCTCGACCAATGGCACCCACATGGGGCAACTATTGCCGTATGTGTTAAAATGGGGGTATAGTTTGGCGATTTCAATGTTATATGATTGGCTTTGTATTGTTCCCGGAGTACCAAATACGCCAATATTACCGTTGTTTGAGATTTCGCCAACTTTTTCAACCGTCGGACGAATGACTCCAAGCACTCGACGATTGGGGTCAATGAGTGGCAAGTCTTTTTGTTGTATGGTGCGAAGTGCCTTAGCCGAAGCGGTGTTACATGCCAAAATCACTAAATGACAGCCTTGCTCAAACAGATAGTTTACGGCTTGAAGAGTGAACCGATAAACAATTTCAAATGACCGTGTACCGTATGGCGCACGTGCATTATCGCCTAAGTAGATATAGTTGTAATGGGGCATGGCACGCTGTATTTCGGACAAGATTGTAAGCCCTCCATACCCTGAATCAAAAACACCAATTGGTCCCGGTTTGTCATTTAATTTTACCATAATGCAAAATTAAAAAACTATACTCATAAAACAAAATTACTTTTGCATTACTTTTATGGTGTTTCCGGCAGAATGTGCTGTAATTTGAGGAGCGTATTGACTTTGAATGGTAGCGATGCCCGATGCAAATTCGCCTTCGTTATTGACATACATATCGTAGCTGAGCAGATATGTGCCTTTAGGTAGATTGGTGACAAATATATTGGTTGCGTCATTACGATTTTCTCGATAGAAAAATATTCCTTCATAGAAAATGGGACGAGGCAATTGTTCGGTTGGCTCAAGGCATGCGGCACATTCGTCGGTGATCGTTACATAATCTATATCTCGTTTCGCCTTGATAGTGAGTTGTATTCTAATAACATCGCCCACTTTATAGTCTGATGCTATTACCCACTTATCATCAACTTTTTTCAATAAAGTTTTTTCGATGGAAATATCATTTCCGGCTACTGATTTAATATCGCTCATATCGGCATTGTATTGTTGATATATGGCTCCCCAAGCCGGTTGACTGCCATGTTTGGCAATGGTGAGTTTTTTGCCCGATGGCGAGAGGTTTGAAATATCGCTTTTTATATATCCGGTAATGTTGTCAAAATGAGATGGAGTGATATTTTCATTATTGAGTGTTATTTCACAACCAAGTGCTTTATTGGTCCAACGACTACCCGAATTGAGCAGAGTGTATATCACATAACCTGTGGTTGATGATGCACCCCAATCGTTGGCTTCTTTATTAAGAATGAGCCATTGACGCATTAGGTCGATGTTGGAATCGTTAGGTGTGATTTGAATATATGCGTCCATAATATTGGTGTGAGAAAGTATTTTGTCAAAATTCCAACTATTATTATTTTCGACTGCAGGCCACCACATACCACGAGCCGGTGTTGATTGTGAAAACTCGTTGAGAGAATTAAGAATGCCACGAGCCGATGAATTGTAGCCATTGTTATTTAAAATAATGGCAGAGGTAGCTTTTTTTACGAGAGAATATTGTTTCCAATTGCCGATGATTTGTTGTATTGTAGCATTTGTCACCCTTTTTGCAGCTGTTGACTGCTTATATTCGGGAAACATGTCGCGAATTAAAACATACAGGCTGTAATCTCCTTTAGGGTATTTTTTGAATTGTTGAACATATTCGGCATCGATATACTTTAATGCATTTTCAATCATTGAGTTGAGCCTTTGGTCTTTGGGCAAGAATCCAAGTTTTTTCAAGTGTCCCAAATTTTCAAGTATTGAAAGAGATGCCCACAATGATGCTTCGTTGCTTTCGGCAATCCACGCCCAACCGCCGCCATTGCGTTGCAAGGTGGCAAGTAGATGAATGTTTTTATCAAGCGATGTTTTAATCTCGGCTTTGTTGAATAAAAGAGATAATCGTGCCATTCTTTCGGTATCGGTTTCAGCATCTTGCATCCATGGAGTGGCACTCAAAAGCATATTCTTAAGGTCTTGATTGCGGCTTAACATCGACACGAGAGTAGAGTCGGTTTTATCGGAGTGTTGCCATTCATATAATGCATTGGCAATTTGCGGGTTTTGTCTAATAATTCCATCGGTAATAGCAACTGAATATATCGCCATTGCAGCCGAAATTGAGGTGCGTGATTGGTTCTTGTTTAGTCCCGGCAATGCTGTTACGGCATACCAAGTGGGGTTTTCGCAAAATTCGAGTGTAACTTTTGCCTCAGAGGGCATTGATGGGAGTTTTTGCGTGTAGCTATGTTCGTGTGCCCCAATGTAGAATGTAGTTGACTCTATTACAGACGAGGTAGCAGGGAGCATCGGTATTAAAGATTGTTCTCCGTCGCCAAAATTCTCACAGAATGACTTAATGCGATAACCTATCATCGAGACATCGTTGGGTGCGGTTATCTCTATAGATGCTAATATGGATTGAGATGCCGGTATTGTATCAATTTGACGATGGGTCGTGATGTTTTTTGCTGTTGTTGGGTCAAATAATTCTATGATTGTAGTGATAATTAATGCACTATCACTATTATTCATCACCGAGGCTTTGATTGTTGCTTTGTCTCCATTGCGAAGGAAACGAGGCATATTTGGTTGCACCATAATTGGCTTATTAGCCAACACTTTGCGAGCAAAGTGGGCTACCTCCAAATCTTTGTTATAGGCAATGGCGTTGAATAACCATGTAGTATTGGCATTTGGTACGGTAAATGAGCATGTTAAGTTTCCAAGAGTGTCGGATGTGAGCTTTGGACGGAAGAATGCCAATGGCGTTTCGTTTTCACGAAGAGGTATATTGACATTAGACGCATCTTCGGTCGATGATACTGCCGCAATGTTTTGTTTTTTTGTCTCAACCTCTTCGTTAATGATATCGCTATCGGCACTTTCTTCTATGGCTACACCATTAATGCCCTTTGACATTGTTTTTGATAAATTATTTGAAGAATAAGTGCGCAACATTATTCTATCGTGATAATGATTGTTTCCGATTAGCGATTCGCCATACATATTAAATCGTGGCTTGGTTATTTCTACGCATTGATGATTATTCGATAATTTACTATAGATATATGTGCTATTATTGAAAAAGTATGGCATTTCAAAATCAACATATCTTGAGGGTTTGTAAAATTGCAAATTGAAGCTATGGTGTTTGATTTTTTCAATCGCAATAGAATACATGTCCAAAATCATTGCCGATTCTTTTCCTTGTCCATTAGTGTCGGAAACATTAAATGTCCATTGTTCATCACTGCCGGGGATAATCTTATCACGAAATGATTGTGCATTTATCGTGATGCCTTTATTTGCATTCGTTCTGTTTATTTTCGCCGATGTGTGATAACAATTATAATCGTTTATGGCTATTAATTTCACAGTGGCTTCGTTAATATCTTTAGGCAATAAAATGCGCGATTTATGAATACCGGCTTTGGCTTTTATCCAGCGTTGGTCGTATATTTTTTTATCGTCATATAGTAAATATAAAATATCTCCATCACTGAATGTTGAGCCATAATAAAACTCAACCGAATTATCGTTTGTGATAGTGTATTTTTCGTGTTGTAACCATATTCCTTTATTGATAGGTGGTAACGCATCAGAGAGACGATATAATCTTATCTCGTTTGTTACGGTGTCGGTGGCAGTAGGGTCGATAGAGTGTAACTTTATTTTATATTTTCCACTTGCGATACCGCTCCAATCAACGATGGGATTTGTAGTTGAAAAATATCCTTTTTTTATCTCTTTGTCATAATCGTTAATAATTGAATAATATATTGTGCCGTCAACCGATGTGTTAGATAACGTATTTAATGCAACATTGAGTTTGGTTTGTTTTGTGACTTCGATAGGGGCAGCCTCTAAGCCATAAGCGAAAATATAAAACGAGTTTCCATTGGTAAATGTTCTATTCGCTTTTTGAGATTCTCCATTAGGCGAAGTTGCGATGATTTCGGCATTGTATATCGCTTTGTCTTCAGTACTAATATTGGGAAGATCAACAGAAAAAGAAAATTTTCCGTTTATATCGGTAGTGGTAGTGTCGTTGAGAATGTTTATAAATGGCTGATGGTAATAAAATTGATATTCACGATATTGTAGGTTGAGGTGTATAGTGGCATCGCTTAGTGCAAATCCCGAGAATGAGCGCACTTCGCCACTAATGAGACATTTGCCATTCTCTTGTTTTGTAATATCTGACAATTTTACATCAAAAGTAGGTAATTTATAGTCGCTCACCATGAAAGAGGTGCTTGCGATATTTCGATTAAATCTTCCGATGATATTTATTGAATAGTTGCCTGTGAGCCGATCGGTAGGAATCGAGAATTTCCCTTCAATACGCCCCCAATTGTCGGTTATAACAATCGCTGTGTCGATTTGCATATAATTTGCATCACGAAAAGAGATGGTATAAGTCTTGTTGGCTACAAGTTTTTGAGCCTCATGTTTGTAACTATACACGACGGCACTCCACGCAACAGTGTCGCCCGGGTGATATAATGGAAGAGCCGTGAAGCAAGTCGCTTGGTCGGTCCATGTTGTGTCATTATTTGAGTTAGGAATATATAAAGAACTATAGGGCGCATATTTGTCGTCTCCCCTGCTTATGGCGTAATAGAGTGTATTCTTATTTTTCTTCTCAAATTTCAATATACCATCTCGAGTTGATTTGGTTGAAAATAATGGTTTGTTTTTTGTAATTAAACTTGAATGTTCAAAAATGTTTATATCGGCATTATTAATTACTTTTCCGGTTTTAGCATTTATTACCCATAATCGGGATTCTTCACTGAAACTATTGGCCGAAACGCTGGTTAATTCGGAACAATAGATAATCTCAAGATTGTTTAAATCTTTTTTGATGTCATTATTATATGCGATAATAGAATAATATCCCGGTTGAGATATCGTGGTTTTTATATTTTGGTTAATAGAAAACGGGATAATGGAATCACAATTAACTACAAATGATTTATACACTTGAGGTGCGGCACCATTTTTATATGAATAGCGATTTTTGTAACCTATATCATCGGGCAATCGCAATATATCTACTTTTAGTGACTTGCAATTAGTGTTAGAGATATCAATTAACAAAGTATCGTTTGGAATTGTTTGATGGGGAAATTTGAGCATTATTTTTTGTTGCTCTATTTCATTGAGAATGTTTCTTATTTCGCAATTTCCGCTAAATGCAGGAAATTGAGATAGCCGTTTTTTTAACAGATTGTAGAATATTGATTTATTAAATGAATCAGTATTCTGATATAATTTATCCCATTGATAAATTAGAGCCAATGATGCATATTCAAATTGTTTATATGTGTTGTAAAGATACTTAACGGCATTGTCTCTTTGATTAACTTGTGAAACTGAATTATTATTATTTTCTCTAATAATAGCAGAGGTATTGTAGCTATTTTCTATTCGTTCTAAATCCCAATGAATGAGTGGAGCAATATCATTTAAGTGAAATGCTAAGACATCCTTATACAAGGAATAAACTCGACAATAAAAAGAATTGCTATTACTTGTTGATGAAGTAAGAAACTTATCAAGAGGTAATATTTCAGTTGTATATAAATCGCTACCATATAAGTTTTCAATATTTTCAATTATTCTATTGGCAATGAAATCATATAAAGTAGGATAATATATAAACGTGAGATTGTTATAAGTAATGAGGTCGCCATAGTTTCTTAGTTCTGATTTTTTAATAGCATCGGCATCTTGTAATGCATTATCGCATAACAAGAACACTTTGTTTTCAAAATCTTTTTTACTCCACTGGGTAATGTCGAGTGGAGTAATGGAACTTACGTTTGTTCTTCTATCAATATTGTATTTGTTCTCCAAATATATATTTGTGTAAATTTGGCATAGCAATGTGTTGAGCAATGCTTTTGTGCAAGGATTTTTTTCTTTTGCTACAACATGTTCTATTTTGTTGATAACCGAATGAATGCTATCGGTATTTATTCGCAATTGAGCAATAGAATAGTCAATAAGCGACCTCACAACGGCATTGCCGTTGCCATCTTTAAGCGCTTTGTTTAGATTGGATTCGGATTGTTGAACGACCTGTTTGGGGTAGGCAAAATCGGGCTTGTTGATTTCACTTGCCGAGAAGTTAATACTGAAAAGTATCGTGAAAATTAAAAGAAACGAAACCTTTATAGAAATTCTCATGACTATTTTATTGAGTTGTAAAAAAATAAAACCTTAAGGAATAACATTGGAAAGTCCTTAAGGTTTTAATTGAAAAAAGCATTTATTAATTTGTGAGAGTTAACAGAACTTTCGTTAATCTTTTTTGCGTTTTTTGTTGTGTGCATTCATTATTTTACGGGTGAATTTTTTCTCTGCTCTTTTGAGTTCGAAGATTTGCTTGCTTGAAAGGACCGTTTTGAATTTGTCGAAGTATTTCAATTCAATGTCGGCTTCTTTCTTTTTGAGCTCAATAATAGCCTTAGATGCGGCATCATATTCGACATCGGTAGCGTTTTTATCAGCCACTTGTTTTTCGAGTTTTCGAGTTTCGCGATTCAGTTTATGAAGTTCATCTTCCATAGCATCATACATGGGGAAGAATTTATCTTCTTGCTCATCGGTGAGGTCAAGCTCGTCTTCAATAAAGTCATGTTTGTGCTGACGCATTTTTGCGAACCATTCTTTTTTGTCGGCTTTTCTGTTCTTCTTTGCCTCAACACACATGAATGGTGCAAATGTTGCGATAATTAATATGACAATTAAAATTCGTTTCATTGTAATGTTATTTAATTGTTGTTTCAAAAGCTAAAGTCTCAGTATCAAAGCCATCTTCATACAAGCTTTCGAGAAGTGAATATTCATCAACACCATCGTAGCAATATTCATCAATGAATGTTTCATCTTCGAGGGCTTGAGCCAAAATTTGTTCCGATTCGGCAAATGCTATAGGCGTGCCTGGTGTCGAAGATCCCATGAGATTTACCATCTTAACCATACACCATATTCCTGCAAACATTGCTGCAAGATACACATAAGTTCTCACACGTTGCCATAATGTAGTAGGTTTGGCAATGACAGCCTCATGCTTCTCGGGAATCTGCCGCATCATTTTTTCGGCAAAATCAGCAAAATAATTGTCGGGGACAGTCATCCCTGAATTGCGATTAACTTTGTCTAATATGGTTTTATTTTCATTCATAGAGGTAGAGACTTTTCGTTATTTATGACTATAAAGAGTGAAAAAGGTTTAATCATTGTCGGCAAAAAATTGCTCAATTTTTTTTACAGCAAGATGATATGACGCTTTTAATGCCCCAACCGAAGTGCCAAGAATTTCCGACATCTGTTCATACTTCATCTCATCATAATATTTCATGTTAAACACAAGCCGTTGTTTCTCGGGCAAAGTAGCAATTGCCTTACGCAATAACAATGCAAGTTCATCACCATCTACATATTCATCGGCCTCTATTGTATTTATCAAGAACGAATCCTCGTCATCGAGCGATATATTATTGCGTTTTCGTTCTTTTTCGAGAAATGTTATACTTTCATTGATTGCTATTTTATGTAACCATGTTGACAATTTTGCTTCTCCTCGAAATTGTTCTATTGAGTTCCAAGCCTTCATAAAAGTATTTTGGAGAAGATCATTAGCATCATCATGATTGTTTACCATGCGACGTATCTGCCAATACAATGGTTCAGAGTACAGCTTTATCACATCCCCAAAAGCATGCCGACAAGTATCGACATCCCGTAACCGTGTTATCAATTGCTCATCTTCTTTTGGAGTCTTTTTGTTCATATATTACTAATGTGCTTGTAAATTTAGAATGTAAAATTATACAAATTATTTTATATTTATATTGTTGCAATAATTATTTATATAATATTACACAAATTCACACTCTATGATATATTTAATTAATATACTATTCTTTAATCAAGTAATGACCATCGAGACGAAGATTCCGACAGCCATTACTTGATTAAAAGATGTATAATACCTTTTATATTATGATTTGGCTAATTACAATTCAAAGCCATTATTTTGTCAATGGAGAGTAATCGCGTGAATAACGAAGCATTTGGTCGATATAACCTTCACCATAAGTGATTTTCACATCGGTGATTTCTCCATTGTCGTTTTTCACAAGAGTGTAGGTGGGGTTGACAAATCCACGATAGGGTGCGATGCTGAGTGATGCGTAACGGTCAAGCACTTCTTTGTGCAGTTGCGGGTCAACCTTAACGGCATATTTTTCAACTAAAGCGCGACCGGCTTCATAGTCACCTTCACTCTTGATGCGTTGAATTTCGGCAAGCTGTTTTCCGAATATCTCGCGTAATTTGTCGTAATCATTGATTTTTATGAATGTTTCGCCATCTATTTCTACAAGTTCAACGACATTGTCTTGTTTTCCCATTTCGTAAGCCCATTCGGCAATGAGTTTACGGTTGCGCATGTGAGATTCTTCAACATCTTTGCCCGGCTCGATGCGCATGAGTTGTGTCATCATACCATTGAGCATATATTTGTAATATTCAGCTTTATAAGCATCTTTATTATCGAGCAAGCCAAGTTCTATCAATTTTGGGTCGGCAAGATAGTATAGAGCAAAAAGGTCGGCACGAGTTTCTTCAAGAGTTGAGCCGTGTGCTTTGAGTGCATCAGGGTCAACACCCGGGAGAAGTTTGCCACTACCATGACCAAGACATTCATGAAGATCGGTGTGAAGATTGTCGGTGATAAAAAGATATTTGTTCATCAATTCGCGAGTGGACTCATCGATAACAAATTCTTCATTGAAACCATTCCCATGAGAGGCTTCATCGTAAGCTTGAGTTATATTTTCGATTGTTACCGATTTTGAGCCATGAGCAGCACGAATCCAATTGGCATTTGGAAGATTAATACCGATAGGTGTTGCAGGATAGGCATCACCCGAAAGGATTGCAGCAGTAATAACTTTGGCTGATACCCCTTTTACCTCTTCTTTGCGGAAGCGAGGATCGGTAGGAGCATTGTCTTCAAACCATTGTGCATTTTCGCTGATGACTTCGGTGCGGCGAGAAGCCTCTTCGTTTTTGAAGTTTACGATTGATTCCCAAGCGCCTTTCATGCCGAGAGGGTCACCGTAACTTTCAATAAATCCGTTAATGAAATCGACTTGTGAAGTCGTGTCATTTACCCAAAGAATCGAATATTCGTCAAAAGTGCGAAGGTCGCCCGAATTGTAATATGCAATAAGAGTTTCGATAACTTTGCATTGAGCATCATTTTCGGCATATTTAGCAGCTTCGGTTAGATTCTCAACAATGCGAACAATGGCATCGGAATACATTCCTCCTACTTTGTAAACTTGTTCCACGACTTTGCCGTTCTCTTTAACCAAACGAGAGTTGAGCCCGTAGGATATAGGAGTTGAATCGTTAGGATTCTTAATAGCAGCATAGTAAGCATCAACTTCGGCTTGAGTGATGCTATCGTAGTAATTACATGCCGATGTTGTGATGAGATCCATTCCTTCGGCTTGGTTTACACGTTTGGACATAAATGCAGGGTCGAAAATCACTTTGGATAGAATGCCGAGGTTGGCTGGTTGTTTATCGGCAGGAAGTGCGTTTACTTGCGCGGTAAAAAATTCTTGTGAAAACTCGGGAGTGAATTTGTCACAAGAGTAGTGGTGGTGAACACCATTGGCAAACCACACTTGTTTCAAATATTTTTCAATTGCTTTAAAATCGGCACTTTCGCGATCTCCATTGTAATTATTGTAGATATCTTCGAGTAAAGTGCGAATTTCAAGATTGTATTTGCAGTTTTGGTCAGTAAGAATATCACGACCCAATATTGCGGCTTCGGAAAGGAAATAAATGAGTTTCTTTTGTTGAAGCGAAAGATTTTCAAACTCGGGCACTTTGTAACGAAGCACCTCAATATCGGCAAATCGATCAACTATATAGTTGAATTCATTGTTTTCTTGTGCCATATTATTGCAAGAAGTTAAAGAAAGAGCTATTAATGCTCCCGGAATGATTTTTTTGATTAATGACATAGTATGCTGTATTTATATTATTCTACATATAGTATCAATCCTTTAAGGTATTCGCCTTCGGGATGATAAATGTTGATTGGATGATCGGCAGGTTGAGTGAGTTGATGTAGTATTCTCACTTTGCGACGTGATTGTGCCGCTGCTGAGAAAACAGCCAATCGGAATTGGTCTTTATTCACCGCTTGAGAACAAGAGAAAGTAAATAAAATGCCCCCCGAACTGATTTTCTCAAAGGCTTTTGCATTGAGTCGTTGATAACCGCGAAGAGCGTTTTTCAATGCACTGCGATGCTTTGCAAATGCCGGTGGATCAAGCACAATAAGGTCATAGTTATCTTTCTCCATTGTGTCGAGAAATTTGAATGCATCTTCGGCAAATGATTTATGACGAGCATCTCCCGGAAAGTTAAGTTCAACATTTGCATCGGTGAGAGTAATAGCTTTGGCTGAGCTATCAACCGAGTGAACCAGCTCTGCCCCACCCCTCATGGCATAAAATGAGAAACCTCCGGTGTAGCAGAACATATTCAACACTTTGCGCCCATAAGCAAAATGTTCAAGCAGACTGCGATTGTCACGCTGATCCACAAAAAAACCGGTTTTTTGCCCCTTAAGCCAATCAACATGGAATTTCAACCCATTTTCAATTGCCACATTTGTCTCAAAGCCACCAATTATATAATCATTTTGAGCATCAAGATGAGCTTTGTATGGAAGTGTTGTTTCTGACTTATAATATACGTTTTTGATGTTGATGCCATCAAGGCTCACGAGTGCATCAGCAATATCGTTGCGAGCAAAGTGCATTCCCGGAGAGTGAGCTTGTATCACTGCCGTATTTCCATAAATATCAACAATCAACCCCGGCAAAAAATCACCTTCGCCATGAACTAATCTATAAGCATTATTATCATCACGATCAAGCCGCAATGCTTTACGAAGTTTTAGTGCTTCGTCTAAACGTGTAGCAAAAAAGTTGCCGTCGATTGTAGTTGCCCCAAAATCGAGAATACGCACCATAATACTGCCAATTTGGTAATGCCCTACACCAATGTGGCGACCATCGTGAGTAACAACATCTACAATATCACCTTCTTCAATCGATTCGGGCATTTTTGCGATTGCTCCCGAAAACACCCATGGATGAAATCTATTAAGAGAATCTTCTTTTCCTCGTTTAAGAGTTATGACCGGATTACTCATAAGCTATGTTCTATTTAATAAAGAATCGATAAATATCGTTGGCATTGGCATAGATAAGTAATGCAAAAAGTAATGCCATGCCTATCATTTGGGCGCGTTCAAGGAATTTTTCACTTGGTTTGCGACGAGTTACAATTTCGTATAGAGTGAATAATACATGTCCCCCATCAAGTGCGGGGATTGGCAAAATGTTCATAAATGCCAAAATAATCGAAAGGAACGCAGTGATATTCCAAAATTTATACCAACTCCAACTTTCGGGGAATAAATCACCGATAGCACCAAATCCACCCAAACTTTGAGCGCCATCGGCTGAGAATAGATGCTTGAGTGAACTTACATACATTACCATTTGGTTACACCCCATCTCAATACCTTTTGGAATTGATTGAAAAAATGAATATTTAATAGTTGTTGTTGGGTAAATGTCTGTGATTTGTTTGAGTTGAATACCTATCTTTCCGGCATCATTAGGGGTGATTTTTACAGTTGAGTTTTTTCCGTTACGAATAACACCCATTTCAATCTCTTTACCTTTATTTCTTAACAATTCTTCGGCAAACTCGGTAAAAGAAGGCGTTGCCACATCCGCAACTGATATTAATTGGTCGTTGGCTTGCAATCCGGCGACCTCGGCGGCTTCTCCATTTACAACTTTAGCGACATAAACAGGCAAACGATAGACAAAGAAGCCTTTTTCATCATTGAGTTGAAAGATAAAGTCGTTAGGGATAGCAATATTAACGGTATCTTTCCCATTGCGAAGCACTGTAACAACGTCGGATTCAACCATCTTCATAATATGGTCATGGTCGGTAACACTGATCTTCTCGCCATCGGCAAGTAATGGAATGTCGCCATTTTGGAAACCTATTTTTTTTGCAGTTTCAACAAATTCTAACCCGGCCGTAGCTTTGTCAAATTCAATGTATTTCTCACCCCATTTAAATGCCATTCCTGCATATATTACAATAGCAAGCAAGAAATTAAATAAAACTCCTCCCACCATTACGAGTAAGCGTTGCCATGCCGGTTTGGTGCGAAACTCCCATGGTTGAGGCTCGGCAGAGAGTTTTGATGCGTCTTGTGTTTCATCAATCATGCCTGCAATTTGCACATATCCACCAAGAGGCAACCAACCCACTCCATATTCGGTGTCGCGCCAAGTAGCTTTGTCAGAAGTCTTTGATGCTTCGGCAGCAGCTTTGTCTTCGGGTTTATCTTTGAAGAATGACAACTTTTTAGTTTTTGGGTTGTATTTTACAAGATAGAACCACGGGTTGAAAAACAAAAAGAATTTGTCAACTCTGATACCAAAAATGCGAGCAAAGATATAGTGCCCAAATTCATGAATAATTACAAGGAGAGATAGTGCGGCAACTAATTGGCCGGCTTTGAGAAGAAATGCTTCCATTAATTTTTTATTTGTTTAACGAGCAACTCGGCATATTCGCGAGTCGCAGAATTAGTATTAACGTAATCTTCGTAAGAGGGCGATGCCACAAATGGCATTTTCTCTAATGATTGTAGAATTATCTTATAAATGTCGAGGAACCCGATTTGTTCACGAAGGAATGCTGCTACGGCAATTTCATTGGCTGCATTTATCACACATGCCGAGTTCCCCCCTTTTTCAAGAGCATAATAGCTTAGGTTGATTCCGGGGAAACGATTCGTATCGGGAGCTTCAAACGTGAGGTTTGCATAATCGACAAGCTTGAGCGCAGGCTCGTTGGTTGACAAACGTGTCGCATCGCCAAGCGCATAACGAATAGGCAAATGCATATCGGGTAACCCGAGTTGTGCTTTAACTGCTCCGTCAACAAATTCCACCATGGAGTGAATTATCGATTGTGGATGCACAACTGCCTCTATGCGATTGGTATCGACTCCAAATAGCCAATGTGCCTCAATAATTTCAAATGCTTTATTGAGCATCGTAGCCGAATCGATTGTGATTTTAGCACCCATATCCCAATTGGGATGGCGTAAAGCATCGTTCACAGTAACTGTTTTTAGTCTTTCTGCTTCAAAAGTGCGGAATGGGCCACCCGATGCGGTAATAATTAGTTTTTTTATCGATTGAGGTTCTTCGCCTACCAAGCATTGATATATGGCAGAGTGTTCCGAATCAACAGGAACAACTTTTGATGTTGACTTTTTGAGCAATTCGGTAACAAGTTCACCTGCCACAACAAGAGTCTCTTTGTTGGCAAGGGCAATGTCTTTGTTGGCTTTTATTGCGCTGATAGTAGGAGCCAGTCCGCTATAACCCACAGTGGCAGTTACCACAGTATCGATGCAGTCGAGAGTCATTGCGTCGGCAATGGCTTGCGCTCCGGCAGCAGTGTGAATGCCAAGAGGAGCCAAAGCATCATTCAGTTGTGCATATTTACTCTCATCGGCTATTAACACATATTGGGGACGAAACTTTATAGCCTGCTCAATCAGATGTTCGACCTTCGATCCGGCCACAAGCACGGTGGCACAAAATCGATCAGAGTACTCAGCGATAATATCGAGTGTTTGTCGTCCGATTGAGCCGGTAGAACCTAAAATCGCTATATTTTTATGTTTAAAAACTTCGTTTGAATTCATAATATGGTCAATGTAAACCAAAATGCAAATTTAATTAATTTAATCCATTCTTTCAACCTCAAACACCTTAATTAATACAAAAACAGGAGACACCGATAATTACAAAGGAAAAAAATAGCATAATTTTAACATCAAATAATAACTACATGAATTGAACAATAGTGGATTTATATTCGTTATGAGGATAATCAGAGAACGATTTAACGGAATGAAATATTTTGATAAAAATTTTTGTTTAATTAAAATCTACAAATCTATGAAAAAGAATTTATTATTAGGGATGGCTATTGCGGGATTGGCAATGACGTTACCAATAGGCGCAATGGCACAAAATGATGATTATGTTGTTGTGGAAGAAGATGTCACAATTATGGACATGCCTCAATGTAAAGACATTTATTATTCATCATGGAAAGACAATTGGTTTATGCAAATGGGTGCGGGAATGAACTTGCCTATGCTGGAAAATTATCTACCGGATGGCTCTGAAAAGCACCACATTACTGCCGTTTACAATCTTGGAATAGGGAAATGGTTGACACCGCATTTTGGATGGCGCATAAGTGGGTTGTATGGAGCTATTCATTGGGATAACAATGTGTATAGCAAAGCAAAGTATGCAAACGCCAACTTTGATTTGATGTGGGATATGTTTAACTCTGTTGGTGGAGTAAACACAAATAGAGTATTTAGTATAATTCCATTCGTTGGGCTCGGAGGAACTTATACTTGGGATTTTAACGACCACACACCGGCAATTCGTACATCTTATGGAGATAAACCCAATCAATGGACCTTACCAGTATCTGCTGGTTTACAAATGCGATTGCGTTTGTGCCGATATGCCGATTTCTTTATAGAAGGGCGCGCACAATTCTACGGTGATAACTTCAATAATTATGCATACGGAGAGCCTGTAGATGTTAATATTACTGCAATTGGTGGCTTCACAATCAATTTTGGAGGACGGAGTTTCAATAGCATCAACCCTTGCAACGATATAGGGTATATAAACGGTTTAAATGCACAAGTCAACGATCTCAGAGCGTCTCTTGCTTTGTGTAGCGCAGCTCTTGCCGAGGCCGAAGCACAATTACCGTGCCCCGAAATTGCACCCACAACAGTTGTACAACAAGTTAATACAACAAATGCGATATTGCTTTCAACTGTACGTTTCGCACGCAATTCAGCCACAATTACCGATGCTGAAATGGTAAATGTTTATAACGTAGCAGAATGGTTGAAAGAAAACCCAAAACAAAATATCGTGATTAAGGGATATGCCGATGAAGGAACAGGAACAAGCGATTATAACATGGAGCTTTCTCGCCATCGTGCTCAAAACGTTTATGATGCATTGGTTAACTACGGAGTTAATGCAAATCGTTTATCAATCCAAGCCGAAGGAAGCAATTCTCAACTTTATGACACCAACGATTGGAACCGTATCGTAATCTTTGCACCGGCAAAATAAAATATAACAAATAATATCAATGCCTACTATTTGGTAGCTTAAAGCATGATTTATAATTAAAATAAGGAGATGCGCTAATTTTCAAAAAAATTGTGCATCTCCTTATTCTATTACAAAGGATTATTTCACTTACAAATTTTATTCCCAATTTTTAATTATTCGAGCCACCGTTTTTGTCACGTTGGCAGAGGCAAAGTCGTGTTGCATCGCAACTTCAAGAGGGACCGTCTCCTCCAAAATAGGGTAAATACCCGCAAATCCCATGGCGTTAAGCTCGGCGCATGGCTCTACACAACCGCCTATCGCAACAGTGGGTATTCCCATTTTTTTTGTTCGAGCAAGTACCCCTGCCGCGGTTTTTCCTTTAGGGGTTTGGAAATCCACCTTGCCTTCACCGGTGATAACGAGGTCGGCGTCGGCAATCACATCGTTAAAATTGATAGCATCGAGCACCATTTCCACTCCACTGCGTAACGTGCCGTTAAGAAACGCATGGAACGCTCCCCCCATACCACCAGCAGCACCGGCACCTGCAATAGGTACAATATCGAGAGAGTATTTTTGTTCAATCACTTTGGCAAAAGAAGCCATACCTTTGTCGAGCGATTCAACCATTTGAGGCGATGCTCCCTTTTGAGGCGCAAACACATATGCCGCTCCAATAGAGCCACAGAATGGAGTGTCAACATCACACGCAATGGTAAATGTTGACTCGCGCACTTCGGCAGGCACTTGCGAGTCATCGATTTGAGCGATTTCGCCAAGTATTCCGCCACAACAACGCTCTATCTCGTTGCCTTGTGCATCAATGAATCTAAATCCAAGTGCCTGAAGCATTCCTGTTCCTGCATCGTTAGTGGCACTGCCACCTATCCCCACAAGAAAATTGCGGCAACCCCGATTTATTGCATCGAGAATCATCTCTCCTGTACCATAGGTTGAGGTTTTAGATGGATCGCGTTCTTCAGCTGCGATTAATGGCAATCCGCTCGCCGATGCCATTTCAATGACTGCTGTATCTCCTGCAATACCGTATGTTGCGGCTACCGGATAATCTAGTGGATTTTTCACGCTGATTGTTATGAATGAGCCACCAAGCGCTTCAACTACTGCATCAACAGTTCCCTCGCCACCATCTGCGACATTAACTTGTACTATTTCGCATCGAGGATATATTTCGTGTATTCCGCGACTTGCACTTTGGGCCACATCTTTTGACGAAAGTGAACCCTTAAAAGAGTCTGAAGCTACAACAATTTTTTTCATTTTGAGTTATTGTGTTTTTTTGATATAAATCTATTAGCTAATAAACATATAAGTGAACATCGTGCCAACTGCGAGAATAAAACCGATGAGCGTTTCATAAGGAATAAGTTTCAATCGCTGGTTTACATTCATTCCCATCGTTCCACCTGTAGCGTGAAAAAATGAGCCATGAGGCAAGTGATCAAGAACAGTGGCTCCCGAGTTGACCATTGCAGCGCCCCACACAGCTGTCACTCCTGCAGCCATAATCGCCTCTCCAAATGATGCTGATGCAATAGTAGCACCTGCGGTTGTTGAAGCTGTAGCCGCCGACATGATAGCCCCGGAAATAGGCGCCATAAATGTGCCGCCATTGCTGATACCCGACAAAAGTTCAACAAACACATCTTTAATAGTTGAAGCCGATATAATGCCGGCAATTGTTCCGGTACCGATTAGCAACATTGAGATGCCCGACATCTTTTCAAGTCCGTAGTTGATGCAAGTCATCGCTTGTTTGTAATATCCGGTAGTTATGATTCCCACGATACCACCCACAGGAAGTGCGATCATGGGGTCGATTACTATGCCACAAATGGGGCGGAGTGCCATAAGTGCGATTGTCACGATAGGTCCGGCAAGACTTGCCCACAATGGAGGCAAATTCTCATCTTTCTCTTTTTGATCCGGTTCGCTTGTCATCAAATCGCTTTTAGGAATCATCGGTACAATCACAAACACGGTGATAAGCAACCCTATGATAGCAGGAACAATATTTGCCATCATCACATCGGGCAGAGGTGCATTGTTGAAATTCTCTGCCGCAGCAATTGTGTTAGGATTAGGAGATATGATATTACCACACTTACCACCACCAATCAAAGCTATAAGCAATTTTGTGCGAGAGAGATTGAGTTTGCAACCACTTATGAGCGCTATAGGAGCGATAGTGATAACTGCAACATCGATAAACACACCAATCGCAGTCAAAATCATTGCCGATAACGCAAGAGCAAGATATATGAATCGTTGACCCAACGCATTAATGATGCTATGAGCAATTCTCGAAGCAGCACCCGTCTTTACAAGCATACCGGTAAGCACACCGGCAGCAACAATGCGCAAGATCGCAGGCGACATACTCGACACACCTTCTATCATTTTCGTTACCGTATCGACAAGTCCCCAACCGGCAAGCAACCCACCGACCACCGCACCAACGATAAGACTATATACAGGAGAAACTTTCTTAATAATTAATACGATTGATAAAACTAACCCTATGAGGGCGGCAAGAGCACTATCCATTGTTTTCGATGATTGATTTAATGTTAAATATTTATTTAGTATTTAAATACAAAATTAATGATAATTTATTTATAATCTATCAGATTTGCGTTATTATTTCATTCTGCATTATCCAATAAATAAGCAACGACCCCCTTTAATTGGGAGCCGTTGCATATATGAATTATGAGAAATTCGATTAGAAGAGGTTGGCGAGGATTGAAGTGCCGTTGGTGAGGTCGAGGAGTGAGTTGTAAACACAACTTACGATACCGAGGGCGATGATACCTGCCACACAAATCCACATTGCCACACGTTCAGAGCATGCCGATTTGAAGTTTGCAATCTTACATTCATCTTGGTGGATAAACATTGCTTTCACTACAAGGAGATAGTAGTAGAGTGAAATGATAGTGTTAATCAACGCAATCAACACGAGCACATAGATAGCGATGCTACCTTGTTCGATGGCTCCTGTGAAGATGAAGAATTTGCTGAAGAAACCTGCAAATGGAGGGATACCTGCCAATGAGAACATTGCAAGCATCATAGTGAACGACAAGCGTGGATTGGTTTTGTATAATCCTTTGTAATCGTCCATGCTCACCATGCCGGTGTTGTTTTCAATGGCTTGAATCACACCAAAGGCAGCGAGGTTAGAGAAGATATACACGAGGATATAATACATCAATGATGAAACACCTGTTGCAGTCATTGCAATCACACCAAGCATGATATAACCGGCTTGTGACACTGATGAGAATGCCAAGAAGCGTTTCATGTTGCGTTGGCGAATAGCAAAGAGGTTACCGATAGTGATGGTGAGGATAATCAACGCATAGAGCATCCATTCCCACACTTGTGAGTAAACTGTGCCAAACACTTGTGCCATAATCACCAAGAATGCAAATGCAGCAGCACCTTTAGAGATTACCGATAGATAAGAAGTAACCGATGTGGGTGCGCCTTGGTAAACGTCGGCAGTCCACAAGTGGAATGGTACTAATGAGAGTTTGAAACCGATACCTGCAATCACGAATGCAACAGCTACGATGAGCATCACACCTTGTTCGGCTGCGATTTTGGCTGCGATAGCATCAAAATAGAGTGAACCTGTGAGGGCATACACAAATGACAAGCCCATCAAGAACACTGCCGATGAGAATACTGCAGTGAGGATATATTTGATAGCAGCTTCGTGGCTTTCAACACGTTTTTTGTCGAAGGCAACCATTGCAGCCAATGGCAATGATGCTGCTTCAAGACCGATAACGAAGAGAAGGAAGTGACGAGCCGAAATCATCAAGTACATACCAAACAATGTAACGAGCAATAATTCGTAGAATTCACCACGACGAATAACTTGATCTTCGCTATTGGCCCATTTCATTGATTGAATGAGAACGATAAACACACCTATGTTGAGAATGTTTTTGATGGCTACCACGATTGCCGAGGTGTTATACATTCCGGCAAAAGCATCGGTGGCACATGCTCCATTCAAACATGGGCAAAAGAATCCATAAAGAGTAAATACTCCAAACAACATTGTTGTTATGCCTGCAAGCGCACCTTGTGACTTTTTAGGCATAAAGGCATCATAGAAGAAGACAAATAGAAATATGACTAACAATCCTATTTCTTGCTTCATTGCTAAAAATTGTGAGTAATCCATTTCTACTTAATCTTATTTAATTAAACCTAATACTGTAAAAAATTCGGGATCGAATGTAAACTTAATCAAGTCGCTAAAGAAGTTAGGGAAGCAACCAATTGCAGCCACACACACGATGAGAGTGATAGCCGAGAAGCGTTCCCACCATGTAGCGTCGGTCAATTTCAAGTGATGTTCGTCTTGAACAGGGCCAAAGAGCAATTTGCCCACCACGCGGAGGATATACACCGCAGTGATTACGATTGAACAACATGCTACGATAGTGAATACTCGGTGGAACATATCGGTGTGTTGGAATGAACCGACGAAGATTGTCATTTCGGCTACGAAACCACTCAAGCCTGGAAGACCGAGCGATGCCATACCGGCAATAACGTAACATACAGCCAAGAATGGCATAATCTTCATCAAACCACCCATCTCACGAATGTCGCGAGTGTGAGTACGTCCGTAAATCATACCGATAAGAGCGAAGAACAATGCTGTCATCAAACCGTGAGAAAGCATTTGCATGATAGCACCTGTCATTGCAGTGGTGTTGAGCATCAAGATTGCAAACAACACAAGACCACAATGGCTCACTGATGAATATGCATTGATGTATTTGAGGTCGGTTTGAACACATGCACTAAATGCACCGTAAACAACCGAGATACCTGTAAGAATCAAGAAAATCCAAGCGAGTTCGTTAGCGGCTTCTGGCATGAGATACATCGATACGCGGAAGCAACCATATCCCCCAAGTTTCATCAACACACCTGCGTGAAGCATTGACACTGCAGTAGGCGCGGAAGCGTGACCGTCGGGGCTCCATGTGTGGAATGGGAACATTGCACCAAGAACACCGAAACCAACGAATGTCATAGGGAATAAGAACAATTGCCAATCTTCAGAGATTGCATGATTTTTAGCGATCTCAACGATGTTCCATGTGAGTTGACCACCTTCGGGTGCTGAATGGAAATAGATACCAATGAGACCAAGCATCAAGAATGCTGAACCACCCATCAACATCAATGTCAATTTCATTGCCGAATACTCTTTGCGACCTGTACCCCAAAGACCGATAAGAAGGTACATAGGGATAAGCGCAACTTCATAGAACATAAACATTGTGAAGAGGTCTATTGAGATAAAGAACCCAAACACACCTGTTGACAAAAGTATCAACCACAAGAAGAAATCCTTGGGTAGTGGATCAATTTTCCATGAAGCAAACGATCCGGCAAACACGATGATTGCCGAAAGTAGAATCATTGCTACTGAAATACCATCAACACCCACAGCAAGGTTTATGTTGAGGTTTTCAAACCAACACCAAGAATCGGTATAAAGCATTTGAGCAGTTTCGCCCGCAGCACGAAGCGCGAGATAATCTACCAATAAATATACAGAGAGAGCCACCAATGCAGTAGAACCTACAACAGCAACGGTGCGGATCTGCTTAAGATTATTTTTTTGGCAGAGGAATAATCCGAGCAACATGAGCACCGGGATTATCACGAAATATAATAATATATTTAATCCAAATAACATAACTTTCTATATTTTAGATTTGCACCATTGTTATTAAATCACGAAAACGATCACTGCACCTGCAAGCAACAACGCGCCTACAAGGTAAACCCATACATATTGTTGTACACTACCCGATTGCAAACCTTTAATCTTTTCTGATGCATAATTTGTCATGATAGCGAAGCTATCCATTGTGCCGTCGATGATGTGACGGTCAAACCATGCGATAGGACGGCTCACGAGGTTGAAGATAATCTTGTGAGTGATGAAGATATAAAGTTCGTCGAAGTAGAAACGATTGTAAGCAGCAGTCCACAAGCCCTTCATTGCATTCTTCATGCGAGTAGGAATTGCATTTTCTTTGCGATACATCACTGTGGCAAGTGCAATTGCACACACTGCAACAACGATACTTGTAGTGGCTACTGTCCAATCAAGATGGATAATATATTCATGTCCGTTCCATGTCACAAATTCTCCGAAAGGAATGAAACCTGCAACACATGAAATAGTAGCAAGAATAATCAATGGCAATGACATGGTCCAAGGTCCATCGTGTGGAGTGTGGTGACCATAATCAGGATTGTTCCACCAGAAGATGCGATAGTAAAGACGGAACATATAGAATGCAGTCAAACCGGCTACACCTGTCATCCAGATACCCCAAAGTGGGCTATTGTTGAATGCTGCTGTGAGGATTTCGTCCTTTGAGAAGAACCCTGCAAAAGGAGGAATACCTGCAATAGCAAGACAGCCAATGAGGAATGTGATGTGAGTGATAGGCATATATTTGCGAAGACCACCCATTGCTGTGTAATCGTTAGAGTGAACTGCGTGAATCAATGCACCTGCACCCAAGAACAAGAGAGCCTTGAACATTGCGTGTGTAAATAAGTGGAACATTGATGCCATATATCCGAGACCTTCGTGGAAATCGGGACGTGCTACACCAAGTGAAACAACCATAAACGCAATTTGCGAAATAGTTGAGAACGCAAGTACGCGTTTGATATCAATTTGTGTACAAGCCACGATTGCTGCATAAAGAGCAGTCAACGCTCCCACTACGGTTACGATTTCTAATGCTGATTCTTGAACAATGTAAACAGGGAACATACGAGCCACCAAGAACACACCGGCAACAACCATTGTAGCTGCGTGGATAAGAGCCGAAACAGGTGTTGGACCTTCCATCGCATCGGGCAACCAAATGTGAAGTGGCATCATAGCCGATTTACCCATACCACCCATAAAGATGAGCACCAAGCCCCAAGTCAACACTGAACCTCCCATAAACATTGTTCCGGCAGTGCTTGCAAATACACTTTGAGGATTAGATGTCATGGTTACAAAGTCAAATGTAGAGCTATAGAATGAGAGAATCAAGATACCAATCAAGAAGCCGAGGTCGGCAAAACGAGTAACGATAAACGCTTTCTTTGATGCTGCAACAGCCGATGGTTTAGTGTAGTAGAACCCAATCAAAAGATATGATGACGCACCCACAAGCTCCCAGAAGATATACATTTGGAAGATGTTTGTAGCAACAACCAATCCCAACATCGAGAAACTAAACAATGAAAGGAACGCATAATAGCGTTGGAACCCTTTTTCGCCGTGCATATAGCCAAGGCTATAAAGATGCACCATAAATGAGATTGTGGTAATAACCACAAGCATCATCGCCGAGATAGGATCAAGAAGGAAACCGAGTTTGATAATCAATTTTTCGGTAAATTCCAACCAAGTATAATCGAATACTGCATATTGCAAACGTTCACCGGCTGCATTGATAAACAATTCGCTACCGCTGAAGAAATATTGATATGCAGTGGTATAAGCAAGCACCAAGGCAGTACCCATACCCAATGTACCGAGCCAGCCTGCAAGCTTATGGCTCATCTTATTCCCAAATAGCCCCAACACAAGGAACATTCCTAAAGGAATAGCTAAAATCATTAAAGGCATTGTAATATCCATAGCGCTTAAAATTTCATTTCATTAACGTCTTCAACATCGATATTCTTAGCCACACGGAAAAGGTTGATGATGATAGCAATAGCCAAAGCTGTTTCGGCGGCAGCAATTGCAATAGCGAAGAGTGTGAAGAACATACCTTCCATTTGTCCGGGGAACAAGAAACGATTAAAGACTACAAAGTTAATATCAACAGCATTGAGCATTAACTCAAGTGAGATTAATATCGCAATCATGTTTTTACGGGTAATAAACCCATAAACACCACAGCAAAACATTATTAAGCTGGGAATAATATAATATAACATCGTAAGTTCCATAATCGATTATCTTTTACGAGCGACAACGATGCCACCAATTATACATGCGAGTAATAACACACTGATTGCTTCAAAGGGCAATAGATACTGACCTGTCGCTGTTCCCATCAAATTTTCACCAAGTTTATCCATGGTGATTGCATCCATTGATGGCACTGTTTTTAACAAGTCGGCACAACGGCTAAATAATGCATAACCGGCAACTACTAATGTTGCTACAGCTGCAAGCAAGCCAAGAACTCGCTTCTTTGAAGTAAGTTTTGCACTGTTGTCACCGGGACGGCTTGTCAACAAAATAGAGAAGACAAACAATACAACAATACCTCCTGCATATACTGCGATTTGCACTGCACCCAAGAATTCATAATCCAATTGGAAATAGATTCCGGCAGTTGCAAAAAGCGTAAACAACAAGTATGTTGCCGAACGCAAAATTTTGCGAGTGGTGACAGTCAGTACCGAAAAGACTATAATCGATAACACGATTATGCCCAACATAATGATACTTCCTACTGATTCCATATATTGTTATTAATTTTTATTTTTCTTCGTTAGTTTTAGTAGCATCATCGGCTTTAGATGCTTCTGGTACTTTGGCTGGTTCTTCCCCGGCAGCAGCGGCAGCCTTCTTAGCAGCAGCAGCGGCTTTGGCAGCAGCGATTTTCGCTTCTTTTTCAGCCTTAGCTTTTTCAATTTGCTCAGGAGTTGGAGCCGGTTCTTCCTTTTCAGGAAGATAATTGAGTTGCTTTACTAATTTTTCGCGTGTAAACACTGCTTGTTCAAAATCGTTAGAGAACTCCAACGCATCTTGAGGACAAGTAGTTACACATAACTGACAGAAAGTACAGCTACCCAAGTCATAAACATATTTATCCAACTTGCGTTTTTTCTTTCCGTCCCAAGTATCCACCATCTTGCTTGTGATGCTAATTGTACCATTAGGACAATTTCGTTCACAAATTCCACATGCGATACATTTGTGATTTCCTTCCTCATCATATTTGAGTTCCAAAATCGCACGAAAACGATCGGGAACCTTCACAGTGTCACGATGTTCGGGATATTTTTCAGTAATTTTAGGTGTAACAAATTCTTTTCCGGTGATTTGCATACCTTTAACAAGGCTTGCCAAGCCGGCACCTAATGATGAAAAATAATCTTTTACACTACCCATAGAATTTAGTCTAAATCTATATTATTAAGTTATTATTATTTTTATCTCACCTGTCCGCCCACAATATCAAGCAACTCATTTGTGATGCTTTGTTGACGGAGTTTATTATATTCCAATCTTAATTGATCAAGCAATTTCTTTGCATTATCATTTGCACTTTGCATTGCCATCACACGCGCAGCTTGTTCCGAAGCGCGGTTTTCAGTAAATATTTCTTGCATTGTTGATAGCAAAAACAATGGCAATACCGATGAGAAGATTTGATTTACATCGGGTTCAAACAAATATGGACGTGATGATACGGATTTTTCTCCTTCGGGCATAAACGACTCTTGTACCACAGGCAATATTTGCTCAAAGCGTGGACGTTGACGGCTCATGCTCACAAAGTTCATATAAAGCACATCAACCAAATCGGTTTCACCTTCAAGGAATTGTTGTTGTAGTTGTGCTATAAAGGTTTTCACTCCGTCGGCTTCAGTTTTAGAGTTAACCCCTTCAACCATTTCCACCTTTATTGAGCCATGAGCAATTTTATTTGATGCTTTATACATCTTTGTGCCCACAGGAACTACCTTTATCTTCACATCACTGCCATAAGTGGCTTGATAATATTGCACTCTTTCGAGCAATTGCTTGAAAATATTTACATTATAGGCACCGCAAAGACCATCGTCCGATCCAAATACCACGATGCTTATATGCTTCACATCGCGACTTTCGATCAAAGGCGACACAAATTGAGCATCAGCGCTCAACAAATTAGCGATAATAGTCTCAATCTGATTACGGAATGGCAGTTGACGCCTCAATGCCTGCTCGGCCTTGTGCATCTTTGCCGATGAAATCATTTTCATCGCTCCGGTAATCTTTTCTGAAGAGGCTACCGACCCTATTCGTCCTTTTAATTCTCTTAACGTTGCCATTTAGCTTTTATATTTAATAACGGCTTGAAATTTCGTTTGCTACTGCTGTGATTTTTGCTTCAATTTCGTCAGTTAATTGACCTTGACGAATCAAATCAAGCACATCGGCTTGATGCTTTGCATGAAGCATTTGAATGAATTGCTTTTCAAACTCTGCAACCTTATCCATAGGCACATTTTGAAGCAATCCTTTCACTCCACAATAAATCACTGCAACCTCTTCTTCTACCAACATCGGACGATATTGAGGTTGGATAAGTAAACGTTCGTTTTTACGACCTTTGTCTATCACACGGGCTGTTACAGGGTCGATATCACCACCGAATTTGGTGAATGATTCAAGTTCGCGGAATTGAGCTTGGTCGATTTTCAACGTACCGGCCACCTTTTTCATTGATTTGATTTGAGCGCTACCACCCACACGTGATACCGAAAGACCTACGTTGATTGCAGGACGGATACCACGGTTAAACAATGCTGTTTCAAGGAATATCTGACCGTCGGTAATAGAAATTACGTTGGTAGGGATATAAGCCGACACGTCGCCTGCTTGAGTTTCAATCACTGGAAGTGCAGTGAGCGAGCCACCACCCTTCACCATTGGTTTGAGAGCCTCAGGAAGGTCGTTCATATTTGATGCCACTTCTTGATTATCAATAATCTTTGCAGCACGTTCGAGCAAGCGAGAGTGGAGATAGAAGATATCACCGGGATAAGCTTCACGACCTGAAGGACGTTTCAAAATCAATGAGATTTCACGATAAGCTACCGCTTGCTTCGACAAGTCGTCATACACAATAAGAGCATCACGACCTGTGTCGCGGATATATTCACCAATAGCAACACCGGCAAATGGTGAGTAATATCTCATCGCAGCCGAGTCAGAAGCCGACGCTGCAACTACAACAGTATAATCCAATGCTCCGTTTTGACGCAATGTATCTACAATAGCTGCAATCGATGATGCTTTTTGACCGATTGCGACATATATACAATATACAGGTTTACCTTCTTCGAAACTTTTACGTTGATTGATAATTGTATCGATAGCAATTGCAGTCTTACCGATTTGGCGGTCACCAATGATAAGCTCACGTTGTCCACGACCTATGGGCACCATTGAGTCAATCGCTTTGATACCGGTTTGCAATGGCTGTTTCACCGGTTGACGGAAGATTACCCCGGGAGCTTTACGCTCAAGAGGCAAATCAATCAAGTTGCCTTGAATAGGACCACGACCATCAATAGGCTCTCCCAACACATTGATAACGCGACCAAACAAACCTTCACCCACAGGAATAGAAGCAATCTTTCCGGTGCGCTTCACGGTCATATTTTCGGTTACGCTATTAACCTCGTTAAGCAAAATAACACCTACGTTACTTTCTTCAAGGTTGAGAGCCACACCTTTAACGCCATTTTCAAACTCAACGAGTTCGTTGGCGCACACATTGTCAAGTCCGAAAACGTGGGCAACGCCATCACCTACTTCAAGGACTGTACCAATCTCTTCAAACGAAACTTTTGAGTTAACGTTTTCGAGTTGTTGTTTTAATACTTCAGATATCTCGCTTGGATTAATCATCACAAATTATTTTCTAAGAAGATTTAAACGCAATTGTTTCAATTCATTTTGCACAGATGCATCGAGTCGTTCGGAATCGATATTGACAACGAATCCACCTATGAGTTGAGAATCCACTCGTTGGCTAAATTCCATCGAACCGCCATTAAGATGACTCACAATGAGTGCCTTTAGTCGAGATTTGCTATCAGCGTCCATTTCAGATGCCGACACCACATCTACCAAGTAAATATTGTTGGCCTTACGGTATATTGTCAGATAGGCTAAAGCAATAGAACGTATGGCCGAGATACGCTTATTTTCAATCAACAACTTCATAAAATCGGCAAAGCAAGTATGCGATTTATCGGCACCGGCCGCCAAATTAAGCAATTTCACTTTATCACCATCTGCGATAAATGGATTACTCATTACTTCATGAAGCGATGAATCGGCGGCAAAATTAGCCGATAGTTGTTGCATCAAGCCATACATAGGTTTATCCTGACCCTTTTCAAGAGCAAACTTGTAAAGAGCCTTAGCATATCGGCGTGGAATAAGACCTTCGTTCATTGCGTTTATTAATTTTTATTCTCTATTTCGTCAAGAAGAGTGTTTACCAACTGTTTTTGAGCTTTAGCATCAGCAAGTTGATTGCGCACCACCTTTCCTGCAATATCAAGAGCAAATGTGCTCACTTCGTTGCGGAAGTTTTGCTCGGCTTCCTTGCGTGATTGCTCAATAGATTGTTTAGCAGCGTCCATCACCTTTTGAGCCTCTTTTTGAGCAGCTTCGCGTGCATCTTCGATAATTTGAGTTTTCATTTTATCTGCTTCGCGGAGCATATCGGCTTGTTGACGACGAGCCTCTGCAATATACTTTTCAGCCTCTTCGCGGGCGTGGTCAAGTTGCTCTTTAGCATTTTGAGCGTATTCCACACCTTTGTCAATCAAATCGGCTCGTTGATCAATGCCCTTGAGTATTACCGGCCACCCCCACTTCGCCAACACGAAGAAGAGCACCGCAAAAGACAAGAACATCCAAAATATCAAGCCAAAGTCAGGCGTGAATAGTTCCATACTATAGATTTACTTGAGATTAAACAAAAAGTGCAAGGATACAAACGATAACTGCAAAAAGCGCAACACCTTCAACAAGAGCAGCTATAACAATCATATTACTACGAATATCACCTGCTGATTCTGGTTGACGTGCGATAGCTTCCATAGCTGCGGCACCAATTTTACCAATACCAATACCAGCGCCAATAGCTGCCAATGCAGCACCTAAACATGCTCCTAATTTCATTAAACCTGCTGAAGCTAAAATCATTGCTAACATAACTTTAAAATTTTAATGTTGTTATTTAATTTATTTATTTTATTTCTTTTTTATTTCGTCATTAACGCTCTTCACCATGATGAGGCTCTTCTTGTGCCAACGAGATAAATATCGTTGACAACATTGTAAACACATAGGCCTGAATGAAACTTACCAACACATCAATAAGCAACATAAAGATTGAGAACAATACCGACACCACAGTTGTAGCTCCGGTAACAGCAGCTCCCATTGGTGCAAATATGAAGATAAGCATTGTCAACACAATCACAATCATGTGACCACCCATCATATTGGCAAACAAACGCACTGTCAATGCGGCGGGCTTGGTAAACATACCAAAGATTTCAATCACCGGCATAATAGGGATTGGGAATTTCAACCATAATGGCACATCTGGCCAAAAGATATCTTTCCAATAATGTTTTGTACCAAATAAATTTGTCATCAAGAATGTCAATACCGCCAACACGAGTGTTACCGCAATATTACCTGTGAGGTTAGCACCACCGGGGAATATTACAATCAATCCCAATAGGTTCATCACAAAAATGAAGAAGAATGCAGTCATCAAATAAGGAGCAAAGCGAGGAGCCTTTTCCTTCAATGTTGACTTAATCACTCCATCATAGATGAATGAGATGAGAGCTTCTATAGCTCCAAGACCTTTGCGTGGAGCTTTTGCGCCATTGCGACGATGCCAACGCGCCACACTCAACACACATGTCATTACCACAATCATTGAGATAAACAACGCCAACACATTTTTGGTGATAGAGAAGTCGGTAGGACGATACTCCTTTCCCGAAGCATCTTTGCTCACTACCTTGCCGCTATATTCGCTATCGTGACCGGCAATATAAAATCCTTCATAAGTTTCACCATGCAACACACGTGCCGAACTGAAACAATGCCACTCTCCATTACAATCTTTCACAATGATTGGCAATGGAATGCGGTGATGGTGAGAGAATGGTACTTCCCAACCATATCCATCACCCAAGTGGTGGAAAATAATTTCCTTGATAGCCAAGTCTTCTTCGCCACCTTCTGATGAAGCATAGACGGTATTAGGCGTAATCAGCGCCATCACCATCATTGTTAATATGAGAAATACTTTCTTCATGTTTAATATATACACACCGATACTACATTTTTATCTACATCAACCAACCCACCATCAACGGCAATCGATTTTTTTTCTCCTGCCACATCATACACAATACTTCCTGCCACAAGCGAAGAAACTATTGATGCGTGATTATTTAGCACGGTAAAAGAGCCTTTTTGTCCTGGAAGAGTCACAGCTTCTACTTCACCATCAAAAAGCACATCTTCGGTTGATATAATTTTTAGTATCATAGTTGCTATTATTAGCTATTGTCGTTATTCTTATTTCACTTCGGCAAGAAGTTTCTTACCTTTCTCGATTGCTTCATCGATTGTTCCCACATTGAGGAATGCTTGTTCGGGATATTCATCCATTTCGCCCGAAAGAATCATCTTGAAGCCACGAATAGTTTCACTCAATGGCACCATCACACCTGGAAGACCGGTAAATTGCTCTGCCACGTTGAATGGTTGAGACAAGAAGCGTTGAGCACGACGAGCGCGAGCAACAACGAGTTTGTCTTCGTCAGAGATTTCGTCAACACCAAGAATTGCGATAATATCTTGAAGCTCATTATATTTTTGGAGCAATTGTTTTACTGCTTGAGCTGTATTATAATGCTCTTCACCAATAATATTGGGATCAAGAATACGTGATGTTGATTCCAATGGGTCAACAGCCGGATAGATACCGAGTTCTGCAATCTTACGGCTCAACACGGTAGTTGCATCCAAGAAGTTGAATGTTGTAGCCGGAGCAGGGTCGGTCAAGTCATCGGCAGGCACATAAATAGCTTGCACTGATGTGATTGAACCATTCTTTGTTGAAGTGATACGCTCTTGCAATGTACCCATTTCAGAAGCAAGTGTTGGTTGATAACCCACAGCCGATGGCATACGACCAAGCAATGCCGATACCTCAGAACCTGCTTGTGTGAAACGAAAGATATTGTCGATAAAGAGAAGGATTTCTTTACCACCACCATCTTGGTCGCGGAATTGTTCAGCCACTGTCAAGCCCGACAAAGCGACACGAAGACGCGCACCGGGAGGCTCATTCATCTGACCAAACACGAGAGTAGCTTGTGATTCTTTCACCTTGTCCATATCGACATCAGCAAGGTTCCACTCCCCTTTTTCCATTCCTTTCTCAAATTTTTCGCCATATTTCATTACACCACTTTCTATCATCTCACGAAGAAGGTCGTTACCCTCACGAGTACGCTCTCCTACCCCTGTAAATACCGAGAATCCGTTATGACCTTTAGCGATGTTATTGATAAGTTCCATGATGAGCACGGTTTTACCCACACCTGCACCACCAAACAAACCAATCTTACCACCTTTGCTATATGGTTCAAGGAGGTCGATTACCTTAATACCGGTATAAAGAATTTCGGTTCCGATAGTAAGGTCTTCAAAAACAGGTGCTGGCTGGTGAATTGGGCGCACGTTTTCACGTTTAAGCTCAGGCAAGTGGTCAATCGCCTCTCCTACTACGTTGAGCAAGCGACCTTTTACTTGTTCACCGGTGGGAACTGCAATAGGACGATCAAGATTTACCACCTTCATGCCACGTTGCAAACCATCTGTACTATCCATTGCTACACAACGCACAGTATCTTCACCAATGTGTTGCTCAACCTCAAGAATAAGTTCTGAACCATCGGCACGATCAATTTTCAACGATGTGTAGATGGGAGGAATAGTGTTCCCTTCGCCTTCAAAAGCAACATCGACTACCGGACCGATTACTTGAGCTATTTTGCCAAATTTTTCGCTCATAATCACGAAATTTATCTTTGTATAATGTTAATATTAAAAATGCAAGTTAAAAACGATAATGATAACCATCAACACAAGATTCACAAGGTTGATTGGCAACAAATATTTCCATTCAAGTTTCAACAATTGGTCGATACGTAAACGAGGGAAAGTCCATTTAAACCAAATGATAATGAAAGAAATAACAATGGCTTTGCCAATAAACCACACTACAGATGGGATATAGTCCATTACAGCATTGAATCCTTCCCAACCGGGAATATGCAATGGCATCCAACCGCCGAAGAATAGCAATGTAGCTACACCCGATACGATAAACAAGTTGAGGTACTCTGCCAAATAGAAGAAACCGAAGTGAATACCTGAATACTCAGTGTGATAACCTGCTGTCAACTCACTTTCAGCTTCGGGAAGGTCAAACGGACCACGGTTTGTTTCGGCTGTACCTGCAACAAGATAAATCACAAATGCGATAATTGCGGGCACATGACCTGAGAAGATAAACCACAAATCTTTTTGTTCTTCAACAATACCGGTAATAGACATAGTTCCGGCAAAAGCAACCATTGTCAACACCGACAAACCGATTGACAATTCGTAGCTCACCATTTGAGCGCCTGAACGCAACGCACCAATCAATGTGAACTTGTTATTACTTGACCAACCTGCAAGCAAAATACCAAGAACGCCTATTGATGACACGGCTATCAAGAAAAATATACCGATATTGAAATCAATGATTTGCAATCCGTTAGCCCAAGGCAAACAAGCGAATGAAAGCATTGATGCAATGATTACCAAATAAGGAGCGAGAGCAAACAAGAAGCGGTCGATGTGTTTAAGAGTGATAAGCTCTTTGATAAGCATCTTAAACATATCAGCAAAAGATTGCAACAACCCCCAAGGACCTACTCGGTTAGGACCGAGACGACATTGAAAAGCCGCACATACTTTGCGTTCAAAATAGATGTAAAACAATGCCAACAAGGCATAAACCAATAGGAGACCAACTCCGATGAGCAAACACTCAATAGTAGTCACAAGCCACTCAGGCATATATTGTCCAAGAAATGTGTCAATCCAATTGGTTATAGTTGCGAATGTTATTTCGTACATAATTATATTATTACTATATTATCTAATGTTATCGGTCAATATCGGGTACAATATAATCCAATGAACCACCGATAGTGATAAGGTCGGCAATTTTTGAGCCACGAGTGAGGTGGTCAACCACATTTGCCAATGGCAAACAAGGAGGAACAAGTTTCAAACGCAATGGTGATGTGCCACCTGTACTTTCTACATAAACGCCAAATGCGCCACGGCATCCTTCAACCATTTGGAACCAACGTCCAGCTGGCAACTTAACCACTTTAGGAACTTTTACGCAATATTCACCTTCAGGGATATTGTCGATAAGTTGCTCAATGATGCGAGCCGATTGTTCCATTTCTGCAATACGCAATTTTGTACGTGCCATTGAATCGCCTTCAGTATATACAACTTCTTCAAAATCAAGTTCGCCATAGATGCTATAAGGATTAGTCTTACGCACATCACATGCCCAACCTGAAGCACGTCCTGAAGGACCGGTAACAGCATAAGAAATAGCATCTTCGCGAGTGAGTGTACCCACATTTTCAAGACGTCCCTTAGCTATTACGTTGCCAATAAACAATTCGTTATATTCTTTGATATTTTTAGGCAATACAGCTAGCAATTCTTTCACATCGCTCACGAAATCTTCGTGAAGGTCTTGCATCACACCACCAATACAACCATAGTTGAAAGTCATGCGAGCACCACAAGTTTTCTCCATGATATCAAGGATTTGCTCACGCACACGCAATGTGTAGAACAGCATTGTTGTTGCACCTAAGTCCATACAATATGTACCTAAGAACAAGCAGTGAGAAGCGATACGAGCCAACTCATCCATCAACACACGAATCACTTGAGCACGGCGTGAAATTTCTATACCCAAAGCCTTTTCATATACCATACACATTGCATGGTGATAATGATGACCCGAGAAATAGTCCATACGGTCCATGAAGTGAAGTGTTTGAGGATATGTCAATCCTTCACATATTTTTTCTATACCACGGTGTATATAACCTGAATAGAAGTCGATTTTCTTAATTGTTTCACCATCAACTGCAGTGCGGAAACGCAACACACCGTGAGTAGCAGGGTGTTGAGGGCCGATATTCACCACAAAATCGTTTGGTTCAAACACGTTGATAGTTTTCTTTTCAATTTTGCCATCTTCGGTTTCCACATACGAAACTGTTGTATCTTCTTGGCGTTCGTTTTCCTTTGGAACAGGATTGATTTCAGGGCTGTCATCATAGTCCTTGCGCAATGGATAACCTTTCCAATCGATGCTAAGGAACATGCGACGCATATCGGGGTTATTTACAAAAATAATTCCAAAGAAATCATAAACTTCTCGTTCGAATGTAGTAGCAATTGCCCACACATCGTGAACACTGTGAATCATTGGATTTTCACGGTCTTCGGTTGTCACCTTCACCGAAATCATTGCATTGTCGGCGGTGGATTTTAGGTAATATATACAACCAAGTTTGTCGGTCCAATCCATACCCACTATTGTCACCAAAAAGTCGAAATGCAATTCTTCTTTCAACGATTTAGCGAGAGCATGCCATTTTGAGTCGGGCACACACACCAATAGGTCTTGTCCTTCCTCAAAAGTTGCCTCCTGACATAGTTTGGCTATCTTTTCTTGAATATTTGCCATATCTGATATTGTCTTTATTATCTTACTATAAATAAATGTGATTGAACAAAACCGATTTATCAATCATACGACTCCTCAGGGTGAGCAGCGAGGAAGTCTTTAATTTTTTCTTGGCGATTTACTCCACCAAAGAATTTTTCCACTCTCATTTTTCTCGACAACTGCATGATTGAATAAATCATTGCCTCGGGACGTGGAGGACAACCCGGAAGATATACATCAACAGGAACAATCTCGTCAATCCCTTTCACCACATGATATGATTTGCGGAATGGACCACCTGAAATAGCGCAACCACCACATGCAATCACATATTTAGGCTCAGCCAATTGATCATATAAACGACGCATTACAGGAGCCATACGATGCACGATTGTACCGGCAACCATCATAAAGTCGGCTTGACGGGGAGATGAACGAGCCACTTCCCATCCAAAACGTGCCATATCGTAACGTGCAGCACCAAGCGACACAAATTCGATACCACAACAACTTGTTGCGAATGTCAATGGCCAAATTGAGTTAGAACGGCCCCAGTTGATAAGTTTATCAAATGAGCCCACTATTACATTAGTGCCATTTTCTTGCAACTCTTTTACAAGAGATTCAATATATTCGTTATCTTTCCATGCCTCATATGGCATGCTTTTAGTTGTTACTTCCATTCAAGAGCTCCTTTCCGCCATGCATAAACAAGGCCTAACACTAATATTCCGAAAAACACTGCGATGCTGATGATGCCGTCGGCTCCAAGTTCGCGCATGCGCACTGCCCATGGGAACAAGAACACTGTTTCAACATCAAACATCAAGAATAAAATAGCATAAAGATAGTATCCCACTTTAAATTGTGACATACTTTCACCACGAGTGGGAATACCACACTCGTATGCTTCTCCTTTTTGAGGGTTGAATGAGCGAGGGGAAATAAGTCCCGCTAACCACAGAGCCAATGCTACAAGACCAAAACCGGTCAACGCTGCTACCACAGCAAGCAATGCACTGTTCTGAATTCCAAAAATGTCTAATAAAACCATATTTTAGTATCTAATATTTTTCTATAACATCATCACACACAAATGCGACAAAAGCACTGGCACTATCATTCTGATAGTCACACCAATACAATCGCATCGCATATTTTTCGCCTAAAAAGGCGCATTAATTCACTTGCAAAGATAGTCAAAATATCTTAATATTCAATTTTTTTAAGCCACATTATTCATTTAATATCATTATCATAAAACAAGGCAAAAAAGCACTTATCCTCTCGCCTAAAAAAGCGAATAAAGCCATCCTTTTAAACAAGGACAGCTTTATCATTTGATATCACTTATACTTTTTACCCCTATTCCGCTTGCGACACCGACACATAACCGAGATTTGCTTGCACGGTAAATACACCCATGCAATTAAATTGCAAATTCAAGCCTGTCTCAAACAACGCCTCGCCATGCAATCCTGTAATGCTGTAATTTGGATAAGGAACACCGGCTATTTCCGGAATCAACGAATCGGTATTCAAATCATATCCGGTTCTTGAAACTTCAAATTCTACCCTGGGAAATACCATATCCATTGCAGGCATATTTTCGGCAAATTTTGCTCCACGAATATCAATTGAAGCCGTCATTGTTTTAGGGTCAAGTTTTACGATATAATATGGATTTTTTGTTGTAAAATTAGTATTGGCTTGCTCATTCACCACACCGGTCTTACCAAAATAAGTAATCGACATAGGAATCGTAACTATTTCAAATGCGCCATTCACCATCATTGACATATTAATAACCGGCATATATATGCTTCCCAAATAGCGATCCATCAATTCTATCTTCAAATTATCCACCACATATCCCTCAACAGGATTTCCATTCATCATAGGTGTCAAATTTACACCGGCTATAACTTTATAACCTGAAGAGTTCAACGACCACTTCAAACCCTCAAACTCAAAATTAATACCGTCGGGCATTTGTGGTGCAAACTTGGCATTTTTCACATAAACATCAGCCGTTCCATCCATTCTAAAACGGAACATATAAGATGTTCCCGAAATAACAGAGCCGTTCCCGGAACGCACATTATACACATAATTAAAGCAATTTACATATTCTTGTTCTGTGTAATTGTCTTTTAACCCATTATCATCCCCATCACTACACGATGTTGCCATCATAACACACATCGCTGCAAAAAAAATTAATTTCAACAACTTCATAATTATAAATTTATCTGTTTATTTGTTTGTATTAAAATTCATCTTCAATGTAACACCACAACGAGCCGGATTTCCTTGTTGCAAAAAAGCATTCCCTATAGAAACGAAATAAAATGTATTGTAGTGTGTATCGGTTAAATTATCACCCCACACATTCAATGAAAAATTGTCCTTTTCAAATCTCACAGACGTTCCCAACAATGCATAAAATGGTTGCTTCACACTATTTGCCTCATCCCAATAAATATCTCCCACACCTTTTACATTTACGTCAAATGCTATTTGGTCGAGCCATGAATTATTTACATTCAACCTATACGACGCACCCACAAACAATGTATTTTTTGGTGCGTATGGGATATATTTACCGCTATAATCTTCCTTTCCGTTATCAAACTTTTCAAATCGGGCATCTGTAAGCCCGTAGCTCACATTAAATGACCACTGACGAGCCGGATTCCATGATGCCGACAATTCCACTCCACAACTGCGGGTTTTACCGGCATTTGTCATAATTCTACCGGTCGTTGTCCCATCGGGGAACATCGTGAGTTGCTGATCGCGACAATCTATATAAAAAGTTGACAATCCAAGTGAATATCGGCCATCACAACCTATTATATGTGCGCCCAATTCATAATTCCAACTTTTCTCAGGCTTATACGAAACCACATCATCTACATTATATAATTCGCTCAGCCCCATCATGCCACGGATGCGTTGTTGCAACACGTCCGAGAACATTTGAGTGTTAAACCCTCCAGCTTTATAGCCTTTTGCGATTGAAGCGTATATTCTCGACTCGGCATTGCCAAGCAAGCGATAAGCCACTGTCAACTTTGGTAAAAATTCCAAAAACGATTGGTTCAAATGTCCATAATCATCAATCTCCACAGGATTAAATCCATATAGCGACATTTCTCCCGCCCTATTATCATACACGTTATATGATGTATTGCAATGGCTATTGTAATCAAGCGATGATTTTTCATAATCGAGTCGCAAACCAAGCGTAAACGACCATCGATTTAAATCATAATGACTTTGATGATACAACGCCAAACCGTATGTAGGTATTACAAAATCACTGCCAAGGATAAAGCAATCTTCATTCCATCCAATAGGATAATCGGGATTCTGTTCATTGCGATTCTTCTCTATCAACTGCTCTATTCCATAATCTTTAAACGTTACAGGTGCGCTCATATTTGTGTAACGATAAAAACCAAACGCGCCAAACAACCAATCATAATCATTCTCGTTTCCTTTCAATATAAAATCCTGCGTCAAAGCCCATTCATGGCGTTTTTGGGTGAGAGTGAAATATTCCAAAGGCAAAAAATCCTGGTCGAGAGTCATGTTGTCTTTTAAATATTGAAAACCTGTGATACTCGAGAAAGAAACCGTCCCTTTATTCCAATTCACCGTCAACCCATCGGTAACCGATGTGCGACGATAAAAACATGTATCATTATAATTTATCTCACCCGAAGCCACCGATTGATAAGGATATCCGCTTTGTTTTGAGAATTGAGCAGTTGCCACATTCTCAACCGACACGGTTGACGATGGATACCATTTTGTTTTCCAACGCAATGCGCCTTGTCGCTCGGTTCCCACATCGGCACCATTATGATTGTTCTTATAATAACCGTCGGTCATGGTGAAATTTCCACCTATCGACATAGCCAACCGCCGGTTTATTTTTGTATAATATGACAATGATGCTTTCAAAGAATTTCCACTGCCATATTCCCCCATAAATCTCACTCCCTGATATTTCATAGGCGACATTGTGTAGATATTTATGAGTCCACCCATTGTATTTCGACCAAAAAGCGTGCTTTGCGGACCCCGCAACACCTCAATACGCTCCACATCAGCCAACTCAAAATCATAATTATCCTTATTCAAAATAGGCACATTATCAACATTCAACCCCACAACCGGCTGGTCAATACGCGCACCCAAGCCCCGCACATAAATCGACGATGTCATACGAGAGCCATAATCGGGGATAAAGAAGTTAGGCGCAATTGCGCTCACATTTTTCACAGCATCAACATTGAGTTTTTCAATATGCGACGCATTAAGAACCGTGAGTGACGCCGGACTCTTAGACATATCCATCGTTTGTTTTATCGATGATACGGTGATTTCGTGCAATGTGTCAGAAACCTCAACATCCGTGGCATTCAGACAAAAAACACCACTTATTGCCAATAATAATATAAATATGTATCGATAACTATTCATTTGTGGATTTTACGATGCAAAGTTAGCACTTATTCCACAATCACACAATCACTACTTTTAGGGATATAGATTGAAAACTCCTATAGGAAACTTCTATAAAATGAGTAACGACACCGCCATAATCATCATTCCCAATATCACTCCTCCTATTGAAAAATGATGATGACCATACTCCTCGGCTCCGGGCAACAATTCATCAAGCGAGATAAACACCATAATTCCCGCAACAGCCGCCAACAACAGCGCGCTTATCGTCGGAGTCCAAAACGGCAACAAAAACGCCATGCCAAACAATGCCCCTATAGGCTCTGCCAACCCCGTCCATATCGAATAGGTCAACGCCTTGCGGCGATTACCTGTTGCATGATAGATTGGTACCGACACTGCGATACCCTCGGGAATATTGTGAATAGCGATTGCTATAACAATAGGTATAGCCACGTCAAGCCCATCGAGAGCCGACACAAACGTTGCCATACCCTCGGGAAAATTGTGAATACCTATCGCCAATGCCAGCATAACACCGGTGCGCTTTAATTTTTCTGAATTTTTCCCCATTTCCTCCACTCTATGAAATTCATGAGGATTCTCATCTTCAGGAATCAAGAAGTCTATTAATGCTATCAACCCCATTCCACCGAAAAAAGCAAGCAACATATATATTGTAGCCGCATCCTCGGCATAAACACTGTTTAACTTACCCAATGCCTCGGGTATCATTTCCATAAACGACACATATATCATTACCCCTGCCGACAAGCCTAACGCCCCCGACAAAAAACGTGTATTGGTTGCTCGAGTGAAAAATGCCAACACACTACCTATTGCCGTTGACATCCCGGCAACCAACGTCAACCCCAATGCAAGTAATATAGCCTCTATCGTTAATGTCGTTTCCATTCTCTAAAAATCATCTTTGATTTCAGCACTGCAAATATAACAAATATCCCTAACAATATAACATTTTTATGTCTTTCTGTTCTTCCTGTCACCAAGGAATTTTGATAGAAAGACAGAATGGACATAAATACGGCGCATTGTGAGTTATAACGTAGCTCTCACCCTTAATTATCGGTATTCAGTTTTTCAATGTTTAAAATTTGTTAAAATACTCCTCTTGATAAGAGAGAGTCACTTTGCAAAAATAGCTAAAAATCAGTTGATTACAAAACACATTTCATTAAAAATTGCAACGAGATAAATAATTTCGTTGCAAGTCGTGTAACGAAATAGATTCTAACAGCCTGTGAATCAATAATTAATCAATGAGTGACTCTCTCTTATCAAAAACAGAGTACACAATTTTATAGCTAATTATCTTATAATCAATTACAAACCAACAATACAACTTATTCTACAATGAAAAAATTAAACTTTCTATCTAAAGCTTTGGTCGCTATCGTGATTCTGCTTTCAGGTGCGTTGACGGCTCGCGCCCACGACTTTGAGGTCGATGGCATTTATTACAACATCACTGATGAAACTAACAAAACAGTCAAAGTTACTTATAAAGGTAATAATTCTAGTAGTTATTCCAATGAATACACCGGTGCGGCGAATATACCTTCCTCGGTAACTTATAACGATACTACTTATTCAGTGACTGAGATTGGAAACTATGCGTTCTATAATTGCGCCAGATTGACTGAGGCAACTATCCCCAATTCAGTAACAATGATTGGAGACCATGCGTTCGAAGATTGCTCAGGATTGACCTCTGTTACAATCCCCAATTCAGTAACAATGATTGGAGGCTATGCGTTCGAGGGTTGTATCAGATTGATTGATGTTAATATAACCAATATATCAGCATGGCTTAAAATTAATTATTCTAGTATAAACTCAAACCCACTATATTACGGAGGGCGTTTAATTTTGAATGACACAGAAATAACAGATTTGGTTATCCCAAAAGACATAACTGTAATTAAATCTAATGCTTTTGCAGGTTGCATCGGCTTGACCTCTGTAGTAATTCCAAATGGAGTGACCGAGATTGGACTTAGTGCATTTTGGCATTGTAGAAATTTAACCTCGGTAATCATTTCTAATTCAGTAACTGATATTGGAAATAATGCGTTTGATGGTTGTTCTAGTTTGATTTCCGTTAACATCCCTGACTCTGTTAATACGATTAAATATCACACTTTTTATGGATGTATCGGATTAAAAGAGATTAATATTCCAAATACAGTGCATACAATTGAAGACAATGCATTTAATGGATGTTCAAGCTTGGAGTCTTTATATATTCCTAATTCTGTTAAAAGTATTAATTTTAGCGCCTTCCAAGATTGTTCTGGTTTATTGGAGGTTTTAATTGGTGACTCTGTTCATACAATTGAAAGATGGGCGTTCTATGGATGTAAGAGTTTGACTAATGTTAATATTTCAGATTTATCTGCATGGTGCAAAATTGATTTCGAAACCCAAGAATCTAATCCTTTATATTATGCAAAACATCTAAATTTAAACGGCAGAGAAATAACAGAACTCGTTATTCCTGATAACATTACTGAGATCAAGCAATACACCTTTAATCGCTGTCCCAATATCACTTCAGTGACTATAGGGAAATTAGTAACAAAGATTAGCGATACCGCATTTTGGAATTTTACAGACTTGACTTCGGTGATTGTGGCAAATGAAAATAGCAAATATGACTCTAGAGATTGCTGCAATGCAATTATTGAATCATCGACAAATGCTCTTATTTTTGGATGCAAAAATACAATAATACCTAATTCGATAACTACGATTGGACGTAATGCATTTAAAGGATGCTTCGATTTGAAAGAAGTTACCATTCCTAGCTCTGTAATAACCATTGACGATCGAGCTTTTTATGATTGCGATGGTTTGAAAGAAGTAACAATCCCAGATGCTGTAACAACTATTGGCGATCGAGCTTTTTATGATTGCGATAGCTTAAGTTTGGTAACAATAGGAAGCTCTGTAATCTCGATTGGTCAAGGGGCTTTTATTTCCCCTGAATTGTCTGTTGTAAATTTCAATGCCAAAAACTGCACAAAAATTGGTGAGTATGCATATAATAGTAGTATATTTTACAGCGCATTCGGAAACTCGTTGGAAGTTTTAAATATAGGAAACGAAGTTGAATATATACCATGTAATGCTTTTTATGAATGTGAATATTTGACCTCGGCATCTATTGGTAAATCAGTTACACATATTGGAGAAGGGGCGTTTAAGGGGTGCAATAGTTTGACGGAGGTAAATATTGTTGACTTGTCAGCATGGTGTAAGATCCAATTTGATGGGTATTACACGAATCCTCTATCACTTGCATTTTTCGATTATAACTATGATTGGGACATAAAATTAAAATTAAATGGTAACGAAATCAAAGATTTGGTTATTCCTAATGATGTTACTTCAATTGCGTCTATGGCGTTTTTAGGTTATAGAAGTTTGGCATCAGTAACTATCCCAAATTCTGTTGCCGCTATTGGAGATTATGCTTTCGAAGATTGTTTTTGTTCGGATGTTAATATTTCAGATTTATCTGCATGGTGTAAAATAGAATTTGGTGAAGCTTCTAATCCGTTATATTATGCAGAACATCTCTACTTAAACGGTGTAGAAGTCAAAGATTTGGTTATTCCTAATGAAGTTGCAGAAATTAAACAATATGCATTTGAAGGATATGATGGTTTAACATCAGTAGTTATTCCGAGTTCTGTGATCGAGATTGGCGACCATGCATTCGATGATTGCAATTTAGAGTCTGTTATATCTTATTGCGAAACTCCTCCAACGTGCGGTGATTACGCATTCTATGGTAGCTATTCAGCTCTTTTAAAAGTGCCGGAAGGTTCTAAAGAGGATTATGCCAATGCCTATGAATGGCGTAAATTTACAAATATTAATGAGATTGCCGGAATATGTAAAGCCAATGTAGAAGAAAATTCTGTAGAGGTTACACGCTATGATATTTACGGGCGATTACTCACAGAGCCAACTAAAGGCATTAATATTGTGAAGTATAGCGACGGAAGCATGAGGAAAGTTATAATTAAAAATTGAAAGTTAATTAAGTAGCAAGCAATACCTTAATCTGTTATATAAGTCAAGGAGGTGGGGCATTTTTTGAATTTTGCCCCACTTCCTTATGTTTTGTAGAATTTGCTTTCTTACAAACTAACTCCCTACTACACCATACTTCTATCCACTTCATAGCAGAGGAGATGCCCGGAGAATATTTTTGTTGGATTTACACCAATATGTATATAATTTCGAGGCAGCGGATATTTCCGGGAATAATGGGAATATCGCAAAATAAAAATGGTCAGTCACAAAATGCAACCAACCATTTTTCAATGAAAAGTGTCCGAGATGAGATTCGAACTCACACAACCGAACGGTCACTACCCCCTCAAAGTAGCGTGTCTACCAATTCCACCACCCGGACAAACATCAATCCCCAAACTGAGATTTATAAAAAAAATAGAGCGAAAAACGGGACTCGAACCCGCGACCCCAACCTTGGCAAGGTTGTGCTCTACCAACTGAGCTATTTTCGCAATTCTAATCTCTTTTCAAAGATTGATATATTTCATTGTTCTCTTTGAGCGAAAAACGGGACTCGAACCCGCGACCCCAACCTTGGCAAGGTTGTGCTCTACCAACTGAGCTATTTTCGCAATTGCGTTGCAAAGGTAGGCATTTTTTTTAAATTGACAAATGTTTTGACATTTTTTTTCAGATAATTTTACCCGCAAATCTCACAGGTCGAAAATAATACCCTACTATTCAATCAATTACAAAATAAAACACTATCGGTCATTCTTTTTTTAATATTCACACTTTCCCATTTTTATTTCAATTCATCTTTTCACATCCGACACAATAGTGTATCTTTGTGATTAAATTCAAAAATATGCGCAATCCCTTATTCGACATAATGAAGTTTGTTGCTATCATTGCCATGATAATCGGGCACTGCTTATTTGATGGACGCAAAATATATATCTATGCTTGGCACATGCCTTTATTCTTCATTATAAGCGGCTATTTCTTTAAACCTCAACCTATTTTATATTCAGTAAAGAATAATGGGACAAAATATGTAAAACCATATATAATAATTTCCATACTCACATTAATTATAGCATTATTATCAGAACTATGCGATTTGAAAAATAATTTTTGGCAAACCGCGACAATACTTGCCATAGGAGGCAATGGTCTTTCAATAAATGAATATGATTTAGGATTCCCCACTTGGTTTTTAATTGCCGTTTTTATAACCGCCACGACATATTCTCTTCTCCATAAATATATTCATAACATATATATATTAACGCTTGCAGTTCTTTCTATCACCATTATAGGGTACTTTATGCCTAACATACCTTTTGATATTCCACAAGCATGCGTAGGTTTGACGTTTTATCATATAGGTTATATATTTAAGAAATATGGCGACCAACTACATCCAAAGGCACATATTTATGCTTGGTTATGTGTCGCAATTTTCTTTTACATCGCATCATGCTTATATGGAGGATTGGAAATGTACGGGCACATGTATCCCAATCTTGCCATCAATATCGCCGGAGCCATTGGCGCAACCTTTATCATATCACAATTATCATATTATTTTCTCATAATAGCACCTCGTTTTGCCAATATAATAGCACAAATTGGTTCTATTAGCATCCTCATATTAATCACACACACTTTTGACATGACATTTAATATTGTACATAATTTTGTTCAATTCATTTCTTTTTTCACTAACATTGGAGCAATAACAATTCTATGTCATATACTTTTTGCTCTAACAATTTCGTTATTACTATACCGAATCCCGACTGTGCGTCGCGTGTTTCGACTATCAAAACATCAATATATTGACATCAAAACATCAAAATCATGAATATCGCTATCGTTGGAACCGGATATGTTGGGCTCGTTTCGGGAACATGTTTTTCCGACATGGGCATCAATGTGACCTGCGTTGATGTGGATAAATCAAAAATCGACAATCTTAAAAAGGGAATCATTCCCATTTACGAACCGGGACTTGAGGAAATGGTCAAAAAAAATATCAAAGCCGGACGATTAAAATTTGAAACCGACCTCACCCGTGTACTCGATGAAGTTGATGTTGTTTTTAGCGCCGTTGGCACACCTCCCGACGAAGATGGCAGCGCCGATCTTAAATATGTGCTTGCTGTGGCACGCACAATAGGTCAAAATATAACTAAATACACTGTTATCGTCACTAAAAGTACGGTTCCGGTGGGAACAGCGGCAAAAGTAAAAGCAACCATTCAAGAAGAGCTTGACCGTCGTGGCGTAATGGTGGATTTTGATGTAGCCTCAAACCCTGAATTTCTTAAAGAAGGGGCGGCAATCAAAGACTTTATGAGCCCCGATCGTGTCGTGGTGGGAGTAGAAACTGAGCGCGCTCGCAAAATCATGTCACGACTATACAAACCGTTTATGTTGGTCAACGACCGCATGATTTTCACCGACATTCCTTCTGCCGAAATGATAAAATACGCGGCAAATGCGATGCTTGCAACCCGCATATCATTTATGAACGATATTGCTAATCTTTGCGAATTGGTAGGAGCCGATGTAAATATGGTGCGCAAAGGCATTGGCTCAGACAATCGCATTGGCAAAAAATTTCTATATCCCGGATGTGGATATGGAGGAAGTTGCTTCCCTAAAGATGTGAAAGCTCTCATCAAAACCGCCGAAAAAGCAGGCTACCCTATGCGTGTACTCAAAGCCGTAGAAGAAGTGAATGAACGGCAAAAAGAGGTTCTATTCAACAAATTAATGAATCATTTCAGTGGTGATATATCAGGCAAAACCATCACTATATGGGGTCTTGCATTCAAACCTGAAACCGATGACATGCGTGAAGCACCATCTTTAATTCTAATCGAAAAAATCATTAATGCCGGAGGAAAAATAAAAGTCTATGACCCAATTGCCATGGATGAATGTAAACGTCGGTTAGGTGACATGGTTACATACGGCAAAGACATGTATGATGCCGCCACCGATGCCGATGCATTACTATTAGTCACCGAATGGCGAGAGTTTCGTTTCCCCAATTTCATCACATTAAATAATGTAATGAAAACAAACGTCATTATTGACGGTCGGAATATTTATGACCAAAACGAACTCTCTCAAAATGGGTTTACCTATTATAAAATAGGGTAGCTCAACCACCGCTCCGCATCAAAGTTGCTTGACAAAACAACCGGCTCAAACATAATTAAATGAAAATCCCAAGCCACAATGACTTGGGATTTTTTTTAATATCTTTCCAATTAATATTTCTCGTCAAATGTCATTTCATCAAAACCTTCAGCATCAAATTCATCAGCATTAAATTCCTCCGAGCCATAAAATTCCTCGCCGATGTCTTCTACCGATGCAACTGTCAGTTTAGCATCTATTTTTGCCTCAAATTCTTTTAGGTCCATTATTTGCACCGGAGCTTTTCCAATAGCAAGCGTACACAATGGGTCTTTAAGCTTTTTGCCGGTTATCATTTCTTTCATTTCTATAAAGAATGAACGTTCGGTCATATAATCAAACATAAATATCAATCTCTGACCCTCATCCTCTATATAATCACTTAGAATTGTATCTTCCATCAACCAAACATCATCCTCTGAGCTTGTACCCATATCCTCAAGGGTTATTTCTGTTTCCTTTTCCCAATTGGAATCACAAAGGAAGAATGAACATAATTGATTTTTATCATATCCTACTGCATCACATATCGCATTTTTCAAATCCAAGAATGTGTAATCAGCATCAATCTTAATCTCTCTCTTAAAGTTATCAACTTCATCAGAAACCAATCTAAAATTGAATATCATATACTTAATATATTTTAAAATTCATTTTTAATTTTATAATCTCGCTCTATTTTTTATTGTGCATTAATTCACACTGCGAATATAGCAATTTTACTTTGACCTACACAAATAATTCAGCATCTATTTCAAAAAAAAATATTCTATTTTCAAAAAACACGATTTTCTCCATCACTCATACATCAACGTTTTCGAGAAAAAAAGCGTTGCATTAATTCCTTGCATTCCTCAGCAAGCACACCGGGCGTAACAGTAGCTTTTGGATGAAACGGCTCGCGATGGGTAAACACCGAATAACCGCGTTTTTCATCACCTGCTCCATACACTATGCGTTTTATTTGACTCCATGCTATTGCTCCGGCACACATAAGACAAGGTTCTACGGTAACATACAACACACAATCATTAAGATATTTACCGCCAAGTGTATTTACCGCCGCTGTGATAGCTTGCATTTCGGCATGTGCGGTCACATCATTTAACTGCTCGGTGAGATTGTGTCCACGACCAATGACTCGTCCTCGGCTCACAACAATAGCGCCGATTGGGATCTCGTCGGCATCGAACGCTTTGTGTGCCTCATCAAGAGCCATACGCATATATTTTATATCTTCATCGAATAGTGTCATAATAAATCAATTCTCATTCCATCGTTGGCAAGAATGGTGTTGGGGAATATTTCTTTTGCTTCGTTGATTATAGGCGATTCATCACGATATCTTTTTGAGAAATGCCCCAAAACAAGACGTTCGGCTCCTGCAATTTGTGCAATGCGAGCTGCCTCAACCGATGTCGAGTGACCTCGTTGCCGTGCCAAATGTGCAAAGTCGTTAGTGTAGGTTGCTTCATGGTAAATGGTGTTTATTCCTTTAACCATTTCGGCTACTTGGAGATTAAATGCTGTGTCGGAGCAATAGGCATAACTCATCACTCGATCGGGGTCGGTAGTAAGTTGTGAATTTGTGACTAAAACCCCTTCGGGAGTTACATAATCATTTCCTTCCTTTATACCGTGTAATTCTTTGATGGGGATATTGTAGAATCTCACCATATCACCTTTGAGATGGCGCAATTTGTTTTTTTCTTTAAATACAAATCCCACACATGGCACTCGGTGAAACAGTGGGATAGTTTCGATGGTGATGGCTTGCGACTCAAAAACCAAAGCATTTTCGGGCTTAATGATATTGAACTTTATTTCAAATGGGATATCGCGACAGAAAAATTTGAGTTGTTGATCAAAAAGGTTGGCACCTTCCTCAAAAATGTGAATAGTTACTATCCCGGTTTTCTCTTGAAGCGCCATTGATGAGAGTAGTCCAACAAGTCCAAAACAGTGATCTCCATGCAGATGACTTATGAAGATGTGATTGAGACGAGTGTATTTGAGACGCATTTTACGCATCGTCAGTTGCGCACCTTCGCCACAATCAATCATAAAAAGATTATCTCGAATGTCAAGGATTTGAGACGAAGGGTTGTGTCGGGCTGTTGGTATCGCCGAGCCACACCCTAATATATTAACTTGAAATCGTGCCATTATTTCCACTTTTATAAGTTAACGACAAAAATACTTATAAAACCTACATTTTGCAAGATAATATCAATATTCATATCGCAAATCAAATTGCATACATAATTAAGTTTTATACTTGAAAATATCGAGCTTGAGGGTGTGCTATTATATATCCGGTCGTAGATGCAGGTGGATACATTGCTCCATTTTCAGTAAGCATAACTTCCAATTCAGAATAATTCAAGACTTTATCAGCAAGAAAAACCAACCGTTGATCAGGTAGTGATGGAAATCCGATAGCAGGGCGAATCCCCTTTCCAGGAAACCCCCATATCGATTCTCTCACTCGTTGATACATAATCTCAGTAGCCGCCTCAACAAGTCTATCGGCAAGAGATTGATATAATAATGCTTTATATTCGTCCCCTATATTTTGATATTCCTCCACAATCTTTCTCAATTCCAATCCTGTGGTCACAACAAACATCCCAATCCAATCCTCACAATGGTTATCAACACCTATTGGTTTTACAAAATCGGCAAGAGCAAGCAAATAATCATCTCCCTTTTTTTGCCGTGGTGTATTCAAAATATATTCAACATCATTATAATAATAAACAATATCCTCATCTCTACTCCCTGCAGGCACAAGCGCAACACGAGCCGACATTCCATTTTTTAATACATTTTCAATCTGTCTAAGTGCCGTTTGGGCATCATTCCACAAACGCACAGCTTGTTCTTCTTTATCATTCCGTTTTCCGAAACCAAACTCAAACACTTTCTCACAACAAGCACAGCTACCGGTTTTAAATATCTCAGCATACGATGGGGCTAATTTCCACACATCAAAAAACGCCCTCCAATTTATAAATTTCATAGCTTCCGATATGGAAATTGTCAGATTGTGAACTCCCGGTTGATTTGGAACATGAATCTCAATACATCCATCATACGGAAACCGAAATTTTCGAGCTTGCTCGTTGTCTATTTGAGAAGTTGACTTATTATAATTGACACGAAGCAATTCTTGCCGATTCTTAAGCTGAGAAACAAATGCAGTGTCACCATTATATAATAGATTCAATTTCTCGGGAATCATTGCAGCGTCTTTGATGTATATCACAACATTGCTATAACATGGAGCTATCTTTACTGCCGTGTGTAACTCCGATGCTGTCGCTCCTCCTATCAACAATGGTATTGTCATTTTTTTCTCCTCCATGAGTCGTGCCACATGACACATTTCATCAAGCGATGGAGTGATAAGTCCGCTCAAAGCAATAAAATCAGCATTGATTTCTAATGCTTTTTTTATAATCTCATCACCGGGAACCATCACACCCATATCAACAACCTCAACTCCATTACATGACATTATTACCGAAACTATATTTTTTCCTATATCATGAACATCGCCTTTTACTGTAGCAATCACCATTTTCATCTGCGTTGATTTGCCATCATTCTTTGATTTCTCTTTCTCGATAAAAGGAGTTAGATATTCTACCGCAGCTTTCATCGTTTGCGCACATTTCACCACTTGAGGAAGAAACAACCGACCCTCGGCAAACAGTTTTCCCACTTTATTCATCGCAGGCATAAGTATTCCGTCTATCACCTGCAATGCGGCACCTTCTTCATTGTGGGCAATGCTCAACAAATCATCCAAGCCCTCATTTGAACCTTTTATTAATTTGTTTTCTATTTGTTGAGCCACACTTAACGTTATATCATTTGAGATATTTCCTTTAATTTTTGTTGTATTATTTTCAGTTTTAATTTGTTGAGCCAATTCAATGAGACGCATAGTGGCATCGTCATCTCGATTAAACAACACATCTTCTATCGCCGTCCTCACTTCAAAAGAAATTTCATCGATAGGCATTAACGATGCCGCATTTACAATAGCCATATCCATACCCACCGCAATTGCATGATATAAAAATATCGCATGCATAGCTTCTCTGATATAGTTATTCCCTCGAAAAGAAAATGACAAATTACTTACCCCACCACTAACCTTGGCATCGGGAAGATTATTTTTTATCCATTCAACAGCCCTTATAAAATCTACCGCATAGTTATTATGTTGTTTAATTCCTGTTGCCACAGCAAGGATATTGGGGTCAAAAATAATATCACATGCCGAAAAATGAGCCTTCTCTGTAAGCAATATGTATGCCCGACGACATATATTTATTTTTCGTTCAAAAGTATCGGCTTGTCCTTCCTCATCAAATGCCATAACTACAACCGCCGCTCCCATTTCCCGAATATATCTCGCTTTGGATAAAAACGCGGCTTCGCCATCTTTTAGACTTATCGAATTGACAATTGGCTTCCCTTGCACCAATTTAAGAGCTGATGTTATTACCTCCCATTTCGATGAGTCGATCATAAACGGGACTTTGGCTACGACCGGTTCGGTCCCTAATTTCATAATAAACCGAGACATTTCAACCTTTGCATCAAGCATTGAATCGTCCATATTTATATCTATCACCTGCGCCCCCGATTCAACCTGCTTGCATGCTACAGATACAGCCTCATCAAGATTTCCTTCATTTATAAGTCTTAAAAACTTACGACTTCCGGCAACATTACAACGCTCACCAATATTAAGAAAATTTCGAGTCTCGGATATTTCATAGGCGTCCAAGCCCGATAGTGTCATTTTTCTTTTTTCCTTCTCCCATTTTCGAGGAGAAGCCTCCGCCGCTATTGATGCAATTTTTTTTATATGTTGAGGAGTAGTTCCGCAACATCCTCCAACTATATTTAGCATCGCACCATTTAACATTGGCGCTATTTTTGATGCCATAATCTCAGGCGTTTGGTCATATTCCCCCATTTCATTAGGAAGTCCGGCATTTGGATACATACTCACTGCACAAGGCAAATTCTGTAACATTTTTATATGCGCCGACATTGTTTCCGCACCAAACCCACAATTAAGCCCTATTGACAATGGCTCACAATGCGACATTGACGCCACAAACGCATCTATAGTTTGCCCCGATAGAGTCCGGCTTGCTTCAGTAAGGGTCACCGACAACATTATCGGCACACGAACATTGCACTGTTCCATTGCTCGTCGAGCTGCATATATTGCCGCTTTTGCATTAATAGTATCAAAAATAGTTTCAATCAATAATACATCTACCCCTCCATCTATCAATGCCGAAATTTGACATATATAAGCTTCAACAAGTTCATCCCACGACACCTCATCATCAAGAGTTGATGCCATCGAAAGGGATTTACTTGTTGGACCGACACTCCCGGCAACCCAACATTTCCGCTTAGAATTTCTACGCATAAACTCATCGACCGCCTTACGAGCAATTTTGGCCGCAGCATAGTTTATTAACCTCACTTGCGAATGCAATTCATACTCACGAAGCGACAGGGCATTAGCATTAAACGAATTTGTTTCTATTATTGACGCCCCGGCATTAAGATATTGCAAATGAATATCCTTAATTATATCGGGAGCCGAAACCGACAACACATCATTACACCCCTTTAAGTTGCATGGATGATTTTTAAATTGTTCGCCACGAAATCCATCCTCATCTAATCTATATTGTTGAATCATTGTTCCCATTGCTCCATCAAGAACCAACACTCTTTTCTCAATTTCATCAATCAGTTCAAGCGAGGATTGTCTATATTTTAAATCATCTATATGTATCATGCAAAACCATTTTAATGTAACTATCCTTTAAAAAATTTGATGCAAACTTAACAAAAAACAAACTTCTATTCAAGAAATGCCGACAAAAAACATTGTGATATGAAAATTTATAACTAACTTTGCACGCTGATAGACCGTTGTGTGGTCTATATTTATTTTATTAACTTATTTATTAACCTATTTAAATGACTGAATTGAAAAATTCACCCGTCGAAGATTTCGATTGGGATGCCTACGAAAAAGGCGAAACTTTTGGAGAGAAATCACGTGAGGAACTAACAAAAACCTATGACGAATCTCTCAACACCGTTAAAGACAAAGATGTAATCGAAGGTACCATCATCGCTCTTAACAAGCGCGAAGCAGTGGTTAACATCGGCTACAAAAGCGACGGTATTATTCCAATGAATGAATTCCGCTACAATCCCGAAATCAAAATTGGTGATGTAGTTGAAGTATTCATCGAAAATCAAGAAGACCGCAAAGGTCAACTTATTCTTTCTCACAAGAAAGCTCGTGCTTCACGTTCTTGGGATCGTGTTAATGAAGCTCTTGAAAATGACGAAATCATCAAAGGTTACATCAAATGTCGCACTAAAGGCGGTATGATTGTTGATGTATTTGGCATCGAAGCATTCCTTCCAGGATCTCAAATCGATGTTAAACCAATCCGTGACTACGATATTTTCGTTGGCAAAACAATGGAATTCAAGGTTGTTAAAATCAATCAAGAATACAAAAACGTTGTTGTTTCACACAAAGCTCTTATCGAAGCTGAACTTGAACAACAAAAACGTGACATCATCGCTAAACTTGAAAAAGGTCAAGTACTTGAAGGCACCGTTAAGAACATCACTTCTTATGGAGTATTCATCGACCTTGGTGGCGTAGATGGTCTTATCCACATCACCGACCTCTCTTGGGGTCGCGTAAACCACCCTGAAGAAGTGGTTACTCTCGATCAAAAACTCAATGTTGTTATCCTCGACTTTGATGACGAAAAGAAACGCATTGCTCTTGGTCTTAAACAACTTCTTCCTCATCCATGGGATGCTCTCAATGCCGATCTTAAGGTTGGTGACAAAGTTCAAGGAAAAGTTGTTGTCATGGCCGATTATGGTGCATTCATCGAAATCGCTCCCGGCGTTGAAGGTCTTATCCACGTTTCAGAAATGTCTTGGTCTCAACACCTTCGTTCAGCTCAAGACTTTATGAAAGTTGGTGACGAAATTGAAGCTGTTGTTCTTACTCTCGACCGTGATGAACGTAAGATGTCTCTTGGTATCAAACAACTCAAAAATGATCCATGGGAAAACATCGAAGCTAAATATCCGGTTGGAAGCCAACACACTGCAAAAGTGCGTAACTTCACTAACTTTGGCGTATTCGTTGAAATCGAAGAAGGCGTTGACGGACTCATCCACATCAGCGATCTTTCTTGGACTAAGAAAATCAAACACCCATCTGAATTTACTCAAATCGGGTCTGACATTCAAGTTCAAGTTCTTGAAATCGACAAAGAAAACCGTCGCTTGAGCCTCGGTCACAAACAACTCGAAGAAAATCCTTGGGACGTATTTGAAACAGTATTTACTCTTGGCAGCATCCACGAAGGTACTATCGTTGAACTCCTTGACAAGGGTGCTGTAATCGCTCTTCCTTATGGCGTTGAAGGTTTTGCTACACCTAAACACCTCGTTAAAGAAGACGGTTCTAATGCTGTTGTTGAAGAAAAACTCAACTTCAAAGTTATTGAATTCAACAAAGATTCAAAACGCATCATTCTTTCTCACAGTCGCATCTTCGAAGATGAAGCTAAAGCTGAAAAAGCTGAAGCTAAAAAAGCTACTAAGAAAGCAGCTAAAAAAGCTGAAGAAGCTCCTGCTACTCCAGCTATTGAAAAAACAACTCTTGGCGACCTCGAAGAACTTGCAGCTCTCAAAGAAAAACTTGCAGGCAAATAATCAATTGATTATAAACCATAATCCAACCGGCATTCTCAATCGAGGATGCCGGTTTTTTCATGAAAAATTTCCTATTTCTATTATTCCTCCCAAAACCACACATAACAAAAAAAAATCCATACTATTACCTATTATTAGCACAAAAAGAATTAATTTTGCAGAATAATTTACCAATCTATGGCTATACGTAACAATGTGATGATTGTGCGTCAACGATTATTGACCCGCCTCATCAAATTATGGAATGAAAATGAGTTGGTTGAGAAAATCGACCGTTTACCAATCGAATTAAGTCCCCGCAAATCAAATGTTCTTGCCCGTTGTTGCATTCACAAGGAACGTGCAGTGTGGAAATATAAGTCGCTCCCGTTGATGGGATTTGACATGAGCGACGAAGACGACGAGTTGACACCATTGTCGGAATATGCTCGCCGAGCTCTCAATCGCGAGAAGACCCGCGAAAACATAATGTGTGTGGTCGATGAGGCTTGTTCATCGTGTGTACGCACCAACTATCAAATCACAAACCTTTGTCGCGGTTGTGTGGCACGTGCCTGCTCGCTCAACTGCCCCAAAGATGCCATAGAGTTTGACTCGGAAACGAGTCAAGGTCGCATTAATCAATCTAAATGTATCAGCTGCGGCAAATGTTTCAACAGCTGTCCCTACCACGCTATCGTACACATTCCCATTCCCTGCGAGGAGGCTTGTCCTGTGGGCGCTATCAGCAAAGATGAATTCGGGGTGGAACATATCGACGAGTCGAAGTGTATCTATTGCGGCAAGTGCTTGAACAGTTGCCCATTTGGAGCCATCTTCGAGATTTCGCAAGTGTTCGACATTCTCCAAAGCATCAAGCGTGGCGAGAAGGTGATTGCGATGGTGGCTCCCGCTATCCTCTCGCAATATAAAGCCCCTGCCGAATTTATCTACAACTCGATAAAAGAAATAGGTTTTGCCGATGTGATAGAGGTGGCTCGCGGTGCGGTGGTGACTACCGAGAAAGAGAGCGAAGAACTCAAAGAGAAGCTCGACGAAGGTCAACCATTCATGACCACTTCGTGCTGTCCGTCATATATCGAAATGGCCGAAAAGCATGCACCCGAACTCAAGCAATACATCTCGAGCACACGTTCGCCAATGTATTACACAGCCCAAATAGTGCGTGAGCAATACCCCGACGCCAAGGTGGTGTTTATAGGTCCATGTATCGCCAAACGCAAAGAGGCGCGCAAGGACGATGCTGTTGACTATGTGATGACGTTTGAAGAATTGCAATCGGTGTTTGAGGGCATGGATATATTGCTCGATGAGGACAAGGTGTACCGTCTGCCCATCAAGGTGGCACGCGAGGCACACGGATTTGCACAAAACGGTGGTGTAACGGCAGCCGTTGCCGCTCATGTGAACGGCGCGTTCTCGTTCACTCACCAACAAATCTCTAACCTCGACAAAAAGACTGTGGCATTGCTCAAGGCTTATGGTAAGACCGGCAAATCGCCTACACAATTCCTTGAGGTGATGGCATGCGAAGGTGGCTGCATCTCAGGTCCGAGCCTTCACACTGCCTACGACTCAGGCCACAAGATTTTCAGCGACGCGCTCAAAAGCCGCGAACCACTGCATAAAGATTAATTCATAATGCATAATAATGCTTATGTTCATAAATTTATATAGTATAATAATTTGCATTATGAATTATGGACTATGCATTATGAATTAATGGGAGCGGCAGCCTTTATGTTCCTTCTGTCATTCTATCTAATTCATTTCTGGCACGGTGTGCCGTGTCATAAAAGAATGCGTCACAACTCTTAATTCTCAAGATATGATTAAATTGATTAAACAGTTGGCGGGTGAGCATGCGATTGAGGCCGAGGGGCTTCGACGATTGCTTGCGGCTTGTGGCGATGACAACACGTTTAATCAATTAAGAGATAAAGCCGCCCAAATTGCACGCGAGCAGTTTGGGTTTGGCATTTTCACTCGCGGGCTCATCGAGATAAGCTGCTATTGCCGTAATAACTGCTACTATTGTGGATTGCGACGCGACAACAAAAACGCTTCGCGCTATCGTCTATCCGACGAGGAGATTCTCGCTTGTTGCAAAGATGGCTATAGCGCAGGATTGCGCACCTTCGTGCTACAAGGTGGCGAAGATGCAGCATTTACCGACGAGAGATTGGTCAATCTCATTTTACAACTACGCCACCAATGTCCCGAAGCGGCGATAACGCTCTCGCTTGGCGAACGAAAGGCCGAATCGTATCAACGACTTTACGAGGCCGGGGCTTCGCGCTATCTGCTACGCCACGAGGCGGCAAACCGTGACCTCTACGAGCAGATACACCCCGGGGAGATGTCGCACGCCAATCGCATCGACTGCATCAAAACGCTCACCCGGATAGGCTATCAGGCCGGCATGGGCATGATGGTGGGTGTGCCCAGTCAAACGATTGATCACCTCGTGGAAGATTTGCTATTGATGCAAAAAATCCGTCCGGCAATGATAGGGATAGGCACATTTATACCCCACCCCGACACTCCATTAGGCTCTGCTCCCACAGGCGACCTCCGCCTCACTCTCGCTGTGATTGCGATAACCCGACTGATGCACCCCGATGCCAATATCCCTGCCACCACTGCGTTGGCATCGCTATCGCCAACAGGCTATCTCGACGGCATTCTGTCGGGGGCAAATGTGGTGATGCCCAACATTTCACCCCTCGCCGCCCGTCCTAAATATGAGATTTACCCCGGAAAAGAACACTCACAAAACGACATCACCTCAACCCTCAACAACCTCTCACAACAACTCGCCACAAAAAACTACCACCTGTAACATTAGTGCGAAACCTATTTAATGCGGAGTGAGGAATGTTTTTTTGTAGGGACACGGCGCGCCGTGTCATAAATGAATTAGACAGAATGACAGAAGGAACATAAAGGCTGCCGCATGAAAATTATGCATTATGAATTATGCATTATGAATAAACTCCCCCCTCATCGCAATCCATCTCTGATTTTTTTACAAATTTCACCCGTTTTTATGTCTGACTTTTTACAAATTTAAATCTCTCTCTTTGTGATTTTCGCCATAAATACACTACTTTTGCAGTTAATTATGGCGAATTATAGTGCGACATCACATTTGGCGGGTGAATTTATTCACGATGGCGAGATTAGGGCTACTCTTGAGTATGCCTCGGAGCATCGTGAGGATATGACTCTTATTGAGGAGATTCTCAATAAGGCGGCTCAAGGGAAAGGGCTGTCGCATCGTGAGGCGATGGTGCTGCTCGAATGTACCGACACCGAAATCAACAATCGCATCTATTCGCTTGCCCGCGACATTAAGCAACGCATATATGGCAACCGCATTGTGATGTTTGCCCCATTGTATTTGTCAAACTACTGCGTGAATGGGTGTGTTTATTGCCCCTACCATGCTAAAAATAAAACGATACCTCGTCGCAAGTTGACGCAAGAGGAGATTCGTCGTGAAGTGATTGCTTTGCAAGATATGGGACACAAACGACTTGCCCTCGAAGCCGGCGAACACCCCTCTATCAACCCCATTGAATATATTCTTGAATCAATCGACACTATCTACTCTATTCATCATCGCAACGGAGCAATTCGCCGTGTGAACGTGAATATCGCAGCCACCACGGTTGAGAATTACCGATTGCTCCGCGATGCCGGGATAGGCACATATATCCTGTTTCAAGAGACCTATAATCGCGAGGAATATCAACGCCTCCACCCCACCGGTCCCAAAAGCGACTGGTGTTATCACACCGAGGCGATGGACCGAGCCATGCAAGGGGGAATTGACGATGTGGGCATAGGTGTATTGTTTGGGTTATACAACTATCGCTATGACTTTGTGGGGTTGTTGATGCACGCCGAACACCTTGAAGCCACCTACGGAGTGGGGCCACACACCATCAGCGTGCCTCGCATTCGTCCTGCCGACGATATAAATCCCGAAGACTTCCCCAATGCCGTTACCGACGAGGTATTCCGTCGCATCGTGGCAATTCTTCGCATTGCCGTGCCCTATACCGGCATGATTGTCTCTACTCGCGAGTCGCAACAATGCCGTGAATTAGTGCTTGATGTGGGAGTGTCGCAACTCAGCGGTGGCTCTCGCACAAGCGTGGGAGGATATGCCGACACAACTGTTGACACCGACAAATCGGCACAATTCGACATCGACGACCATCGCACCCTCGATGAGATTGTAACATGGCTGTTGCAACTCGGCTATATACCCAGTTTCTGCACTGCTTGCTATCGCGAAGGCCGCACAGGCGACCGTTTTATGTCGCTTGCCCGTCGTGGCATGATAGGCAACTGCTGCGCTCCAAACGCACTGATGACGCTTCGCGAATATCTCGAAGACTACGCCTCACCCCTCTGCCGACAGTTAGGCAACGAAGCGATAGCCCGCGAAGTGCTACGCATCGACTCCGAAAAAATACGCCGCATCACCCTCTCCCACCTCAACGACATCACCCACGGCAAGCGCGACTTCCGTTTCTAATCACTAAACTGTTTTGAAATGACCAACTCAACACAAACTCCCTCTTCACATCGTGTTCATATCGCGTTTTTTGGGCGATGCAATAGTGGTAAATCGTCGCTGATTAATGCCTTGACGAAATCACAATAATATTAAAAGAAATATTCAATAAAAATGCAATTAATTTTTCTCTTTATTGTATTTTTGTTGACGGATATTAAAAGATTACCATATGGCTATTATAGATTCTCAAAACATCGAGCATAATGAGCTTTTTAATCAAATTGCAAATCTTATACAATCGGCTCGTTCCAATGTCGCTATTCAGGTTAACACGACTTTACTACATACTTATTGGCACATTGGTAAATTAATAATTGAAAAAGAGCAACAAAATGCCAAACGTGCAGAATATGGGAAAGGCATCTTAAAAGATCTATCAAGAAGGCTAACCCAAGAGTTTGACAAGGGATTTTCTCGTGTCAACCTCCAATGGATGAGACTATTATTCCTCAAATACCCAATTTGTCAGACACTGTCTAACAAATTAAGTTGGAGTCATTATTGCGAATTGCTTACAATATCTGATGACGACAAACGCTCCTTTTATGAAAAAGAATGCATTAATGCGAATTGGTCATTTCGTGAATTAAAGAGACAGATTAATAGTTCGCTTTTTGAAAGACTAATTCTTTCTAACGGACAAACAAACAAAGAACAAGTCTTAAAACTCGCATCTAAAGGAATTGAAATAAATTCTCCTATAGACATAATAAAAGACCCTTATGTTTTTGAATTTGTTGGCATGCCTGAGAACAAGCCAATTTTGGAAAGTGATTTAGAGAAACGGTTAATCAGAGGATTAGAAAATTTCCTATTGGAACTTGGCCGTGGGTTTATGTTTGTAGGATCTCAACAACGTATAACCATAAACAATACACACTATTACGTTGACATGGTATTTTACAACAAAATCCTTAAAGCATACGTATTAATAGAATTAAAACGCACCAAACTAACACCCGAAGCCGCAGGTCAGCTTAATATGTATCTAAACTATTATGCATCAGAAATTAACGACGACGGCGACAATCCTCCTATCGGAATAATTCTTTGCACAGATAAAGATAGTCTTACTGCTGAATTTGCATTAGGAGGGTTATCTAATCAGATATTTGCATCAAAATATACTCTTTGTATCCCAAATAAACAATTACTAATAGCAGAAGTGCAACGTATGATTGCCCTATCTGAAGATTATAAAAACGAAAATTTATAACATTAATGCAACAAACTCCCTCTTCACATCGTGTTCATATCGCGTTTTTTGGACGATGCAATAGTGGTAAATCGTCGTTGATTAATGCCTTGGCAGGGCAAGAGGTGGCGATTGTGTCGGAGATGGCTGGAACCACTACCGACTCGGTATTGAAACCTATCGAACTGCCCGGAGTGGGTGCTACTATATTGATTGATACCCCGGGACTTGATGACAACACACCGCTCGGCAATCAACGCAAGACTCAATCACTTAAAGCACTCGACAAAACCGATATCGCCGTGGTATTATTCCATGACGATGACACCTCTGTTGAAGAAGCATTAATCACTCAACTCTCAACACGAAAAACACCTATTATCGGAGTCATTTCAAAGTGCGACACTATGCAAAATCGTGCATCGCTCGTTGCGAAAGTTAATGATATTATCGGGTCAGAGCCTATCGCTTTAAGTGCCACAACAAGAGAGGGCATCGAACAATTATTTGCCCGACTTGCCTCATTATCGCTACAAGAAACACGCCTTATCACCGAAGGGCTATGCTCAGCCGGCGACATGGTGGTACTCGTGATGCCTCAAGACGCCCAAGCCCCCAAAGGACGATTGATAAAACCTCAAGTGGAGGTGTTGCGCGAACTGCTCGACCGTGGCTGCAACACTCTTTGTTGCACTCCCGAGGGACTGAAAGCATCGCTCAACACCCTCAATACTCCGCCCCAACTCATCATCACCGACTCGCAAGTATTCGCCTCAGTCAACGAGATTGTCGAAGAATATCGACAACAAATGGAACGTCATCAATATCCACTTCTCACCTCGTTTTCTATCCTTTTTGCTCGCTATAAGGGTGATATAAACACATTTATAGAGGGAGGCAAAAAACTACTCTCGCTCACACCCTATTCTCGCATATTAATAGCCGAGGCCTGCAGCCATATCCCTCAAAACGAAGATATAGGTCGGGTAAAACTGCCCCGAATGCTTCGCCGACGCATTGGCGATAGCTTGACAATCGACATCGTTGGAGGCAATGATTTCCCCACCGACCTATCGCAATATGACCTTGTGATACATTGTGGTGCATGCATGTTTAATCGTCGGCTCGTGATGAGTCGCGTGGCGCAAGCCCAAATTCAAAACATAGCCATCACCAACTACGGCATCGCCATCGCCACCCTCACCGGCATCATCGACAAAGTGGCGTATTAGAATATTGCATACTGATTGATAAATAAATCATTTACTCTCATTATATTTCAAACGATATTCGATTGGAGATAATCCTAAATGTTTCTTTACATATTTAGAAAAGAATGCATAATTATCAAACTTTAATTTGCATGCAATTTCTTTTATCGACATCTCGGTTGTGTTTAGCATCTGTTTTATTTCTTCTATCGCAATCTCGGCAAGCCATTGTGAGCAAGTTTTCCCACTAATCTCTTTACATATCGACGACAAATATTTTGGAGTAATGAATAATTTATTTGCAAAATACCGCACTTCTCTATGAGCGCCTTTGTCTTCGTGCAACAATGTCATAAAAGCAACAAATATTTGATTCTTGCGATTTGGAATTTCAATATTCGATGATATTATTTTATTTGCGACCTTAATATAACACCCCAATATGTCATAAAGAATTATCTCAACAAAATGAGACATTATCTTTTCGTAATATGGATGAAGTGGGGAGAACATGTATTTAATATTTTCTTTCAATGTTATTAGATTGTGAAACTGTTGTTCACCCACTCTTAACAACGGACATTTTTTCACCGTTAATAAAATGTTTAACATATCTTGTGTACGAAGGAATTTATGTATTCTTGTTGAATTAAGACATATTGCCGCACAATCCACGTCTATACTATAAGACAAATCAGAAATTAATGACTTATGCATTATTAACAACAATTCCGATTCTTCCATCATAATGCGTTTGCCATTAATCTTTATTTGTAATCGACCACGTTTACACATCAATAATATTGCCATTTTATTATAGCACAACATCTTTTGTTTCAGTTCTTCTATCCCTGAAATAATTAATACATCACCAGCATTATATGATGCCACTCGTTCTTCGCAATCACCTATTTTTTTATCTATCATAAATATATTTTTTCACAAAGATAATCTAAATACCTCTTATCCACACATTCCAAATATCCTTTTATTCTATATTTTTCAAGTTTTCGCCCTAAAAAGGAAATATGGAATACACTTATGGAATTTTACAAACACCTATATTCCAGAATTGTGAATAACTTTGCTCAAAATTTTATGCATATATGAAACATTATACCTTTTGTATTATAAACATTTTGATTTTTTTAATTTTGGGAACGCCTAACACCAATTCTCAGACTGTTTTATCCCTAAAAGAGTGTATTAATTATGCAATTGAAAACAATCTACATTTAAAATCAGCGCACATAAAAGAAGCTCAAAACGTACACACCATTTCCGAAAATCAATCCAAACTTTATCCTCATGTTTCGGGCTTTGTTTCTTTTAACGATAATTTCAACCCTCCGGTAAGCGCTACCGACCAGAGTGCTAATGGCTCGCCTTATCATATCACCCACACCTTGCAATATTCAACAGGAATGGGATTTCAACTAAACATGAATTTATATAATCAAGCAGTATTATCTTCTATTAAATTAGTAAAACAAACCACTAATTTAAATACTCTTAATTTACAAAAGATACAAGAAGATATAATCTTAAATGTAGCTCAACTATATCTTTTAGCTCAAACGACCAACGAACAAATAAAATTAATTGACAACAATATTCAAAATCTATCTCAATTACGCAATCTCACTAAAACTTATCTTGACAATGGTATGATTTTAGAAGTAGATCTGCAACGAATAGACCTTAACTTAAACAATTTAAACACCACTAAAGAGAATGCCGAATTATTTCTACAACAACAATATAATTCACTAAAATTCATCATGGATTATCCTGCCGAAAAAAAAATATCAGTTGAGCCATGCAATATATTTCAAGCAACTAAATCAGATGCTACTGGATTATCCATTCTTCTACCTGAGTTACAAATTTTAGAGCAATATATAGACATTGCACAATCTCAATTACAAGTCACACGCGATAATTATCTACCTTCAATAGCATTAACCGGTTTTATGCAATGGAATGCTTGGACTGGAGATTTAAAACGATGGAGAGGCGGATATCCCGACAATAAATTATGGAATTCTTATGGGATTGGGCTAACTCTTAAAATTCCTATTTTTGATGGTATGAGCAAGCATGCTAAAATCAAAAAAGGCGAGCTTAATATTCAAGACTCGAGAATAAAATATCAATATGCACAACGTGATTTTCAAACAAAATATGACAACGCTCTGTTACAACGAGAATGTTCTTATACGACTCTGATGCGAGAAAAAGAAGCCTACTCTCTTGCTCAAAATGTCTACAAAATCACCTCATACCAATACACCGAAGGAGTTACTAGCATGTCAGATGTACTTCAAGACCAAATGAACATAAACCAAGCACGTGCTTCTTACATAAATGCATATATCAACTTTAAAATGGCCAACCTCTCAATAATAAAATTAACTGGACAAATTCACACTTTAGCCAAATGAAAAAAATAAAACTTTCAAAAATTATTATGCCTCTAATTGGTATTACCATTATTGGATGGGCTTTTTATAAGGGGTATACTCTTTTCGATGATAAAAATAAGTTCGAAACAAGTGACGATGCTCAAATTGAGCAATACATATCACCTATCAACGTCAGAGTTCCGGGATATATCCAAAAAATTTATTTCACAGAACATCAACATGTAAAAAAAGGCGACACATTGTTAGTTCTTGATCAACGTGAATATAAGTTACAATTACGCATTGCCCAAGCTAATCTTAAAGAAGCTCTAACAGGTGGAGATATTCTTGAGGCGTCTATCGACAGATCACAGCAATCGGCTCAAACAATCGACAATAGCATTGAAGAACTAAAAATTCGCATCGAACAATTAGAACTAGACGAACAAAGATATAAAAACCTCGTTGAGAATAAAGCAGCTACACCTATCCAACTTGAACACATCCAAGTTGAATTAAAGTCTGTAAGACAAAAATTAGACTCGGCAATTAAAACAAAACAAGCGGCAAATACCGGTGTAACTGAAGTCAAACGTAAAAGCGGAAATATTGAAGCCTCAAAAGAAAAAGCGGAAACGGCAATTGAACATGCAAAACTCAATCTTTCTTACACTGTAGTTATTGCCCCATGCGACGGACAAATCGGACGTCGTGCTATTGAGGAAGGGCAATTTATACCTGCCGGAACGGTTATCACTAATATCATTCCCGACCGCGAAAAATGGATAATCGCAAACTTCAAAGAAACTCAGATAAAAAACATTCATATAGGACAAAAAGTAAGTATCACTATTGACGCTATTGAAAATAAGGTTTTCGAAGGGCATGTCACAGAAATAGCAGGAGCGACAGGAAATAAATTCTCCAACATTCCAACAGATAATAGCGCCGGTAATTTTGTAAAAATACAACAACGAATACCTGTTCGCATTGTGTTTGACAACATTTCCTTAGATGATTATAACAAGATGGCAACCGGAATGATGGCTATCGTAAAAGTAAAAATCTCTCATGAGTAAATCATTCACTTATTTCGAAAATTCAGTTTTCCGTTCTTGGGTCCCCAAATGGGTTTCATCTCTTCTGCTCTTGGTTTTATTCATTCCCATCATGACTTGTGGTGCCATGTATAGTTCGGCATCTGCCGACACTATTGGAACACTACAACTATGGAGTGAAGATTTCACCTTTTGCGCAATTTGTGGCATGATTGGGACTGGAGCCGCTGCCCCATTATTTTACAAAGTAGCATGTATACGTCGGCATCGCTCAATGTTTCTTCTCGGCTTCGGGATATGGATTGTTCTTGGAGAAATATGTGCCAATTCCGATAACATATACCTATTGTGCTTATGTAATATAATATTCGGTGCAATGCGTCTTCTTTTAATGGCTGTAAATTTTGCAACATTCGCCCGTCTGTTACTAAAACGTGATTTCCGTTATATGCTCGGACCCGAGGGCGATGGACTCTCCACCTTTCAATGGGATGAAATTGAAAAAGGCAAATCGGCCATGGTACCTTTCGCCAATCTCTATTTCATGTCTATTGCCACTTTGGGGATTTGGATTTGCTCATGGTTTGCCAATTGGCATATATGGTCAGAAATTCCTCGATTATGGAATTTTATTTTAGCCGGACTAATGATTATTATATTCCTATTAGAGAAACCGCGCAATTGGAGCGACATTGATGAATCAGCCATATCACCTACCGACCAACCTTTAATTCCCGACGGTAAATGTCCATTCCTTCCTTGGTGTTTTAGGGGCGGATTAAAATATATCACCGAGTTTATCAGCCTTTGCATGATTTTTGGAGGTTTAGCTTATATATTTATTTATGGAAAAAATCTTGATTGGTTTTCTTCGAATTACTCTTGGATAGCCTTAAGTACATCTATCGGAGGTATATTATTATTCATCTTGGCATATTATTGCCGCAAAGAAGAAGACCATTATTTCCGTTTAGAGTTATTTAAATATAAAAATGTGTGGATTGCTATCATAATCTACACTATAGCCAACATATTAAATACTTCATCGGCACTAACTAATTTAATGACATCAATAGGTCTTAATCTCGACACATTCATACAAAACCATTTGACTAACTGGGGGGCATTGGGATACTTTTTGGGTTGCTTAACGATAGTTGTTCTTCGCATAAAATTTAATACTCATTATAAATGGATTATGTCCATCGGTTTTGCTATTTTTGGCTATACAATGTGGTGGATCTACAATAATATTAGCATACAAACGACTTTTGACGACATGATATTTATTACCATAGTTCGTAATTGGGGACATTTTATTCTTTATAGCATCTGCATGATTTATGCATACCAACGTCTTCCTTATCGTCTAATGCCATCGTGGATATGTCTGATGTTAGGTGGTCGTAGCATATTAGGCCCGGCAATAGGCACTGCAGTATATAGTGGGGGATTACAGTTTTTACAACTACAACATCTTAACAATCTTATCGGAAATATATCATTCGATACTCCTTTGGAAATAGGGCTAAAACAATCAACTATTCAATCAATGATATTAGCAGTAAAGGAACTTGCCGGATATACTCTATGGGCAGTAATTATAATAATTATACTATTAATTTTTTTCACTCCTTGGAAGAAACGACAATTAAAGCCTCATGAAATCCCTAATGATTGATAAAAATCATAGCCTTTTATATTCCAACCGGCACCATCGACAAAGTGGTGTATTAATCATCGAAATTATTCCTTCATTTTTTGGTTTTTTCATTACTTTTGTAGTGAATAATTTTATTACCAAAACAAACTTAAATCTATATGAATAACTTCGTTTATGACATACCGGTAAAGGTATATTTTGGAGAAAATCAGTTACAACATCTTGGCGAGGAGTTAAGCAAATTTGGCACTCGCGTGTTGCTCACTTATGGCGGTGGTTCTATCAAGAAAATCGGTCTTTATGACAAGGTTATTGCCGAGATAGAACGTGCCGGGCTTGAAGTGTTTGAACTTTCGGGCATCGAACCCAACCCTCGCATCGACTCGGTGCGTCGTGGTGCTCAAATGTGTAAAGACCACAATATCGATGTGCTACTTGCCGTGGGTGGAGGCTCCACTCTCGATGCCACTAAATTCATGGCTGCCGGCGCATGCGTTGACCACGATCCATGGGATTTCTTAAGCGAAAAATGGGCTCCTATCACAAAAGCATTGCCCATTGTCACTATACTCACGCTCTCGGCTACCGGTTCTGAAATGGACCCGGGCGGTGTTATAAGCAACCCCGAGACTCAAGACAAAATCGGCCGCCTGGCTGCGCCAATGCTCCCCAAAGTGTCATTCCTCGACCCCACCCTCACCTACTCAGTGAGTCCTTATCAAACGGCTTGTGGTTCGGCCGACATGATTTCACACATTCTTGAAGTGTATTTCAACATGGAGCAAGACCTCTACATGCTCGATTGCTTTATGGAAGGACTTCTAAAGACAATCATCAAATTCACCCCTGTGGCGATTGAGAAGCCCGATGACTACGAAGCACGCGCCAACCTCATGTGGGCGTCATCATGGGCCATCAACGGCTTCGTGAATGGAGGCAAACGATTGGCTTGGAGTTGCCACCCCATCGAACATGAGTTGTCGGCCATCTACGACATCACCCACGGATTGGGCTTGGCGATCGTGACTCCTCGTTGGCTCGAATATTGCCTCGACGAAACAACAGTATCGAAATATGTGCAATTTGGCGTAAACGTGTTTGACATCGACCCCAACCAAGAACCTATGGCTATAGCACATCAGGCCATCGACCGTCTATCGGAATTCCTTTTCGACACATTGGGTTTGAGCCGTACCCTTACTGAAATAGGTATCACTGCCGAACATTTCCCAATAATGGCAAAGAAAGCCTGCGGCGGCAAAATCCTCCCCGGCTTCAAACACCTCACCCCTGCCGACGTCGAAAAAATCTTCGAAATGTGCCTTTAATTAAAAAGAACAAAGTTTTTTTAACAGAATAAGAAAGGTCGTGGCATTAGTGTCACGACCTTTCTTATTAGGATATTCTATTGACAAACGTCAGTTATATAATTAAATTAGGGAAACTCCATCACCAACATCATTTATAAATATCCATCTAAAAAGTTCTCTCACTTCATAATTATACATGTTATTATCCTATATTTCACAAGGATATAAACTTTTCTCAATGAGATTTTGCAAATTAGAGTAGAATCACTAAATTTGCGTCAATCTTGTGGGTGGCATGGTGTTGCCCAACCCTCAGGAGACATATTAGTGAAAGCGTTTTCAGCTTTATTCTTTACAAGGAAATCGCCAGTTTCAAACACAGAAGGATATCGCAGTTAAACGCTCATGCTTGTCGCATATCCACTCCCCGGCAAGGGGTTCGAGATATTCGATAAAGGCGTGGGAGTGGACTGTTTATTTCTGTGTGGGTGTTTGGCGATGCCTCTTGTAAAATAAACTGAGCAATGTCCCGCGTCTTTCGCATTTATAAACATAACCCATATTACTAACCGCCGAATTAGGGGACACAGGAGGCACACAAAAATTTACAACTATGAAAAGATTGTTACAAAATTTGTTACTCCTTGGTAGCTTATTCTTAATCTCTTTTTCGGCAGCTGCCGAATACAATGTAAGTTGTTCTCCAACTGGATTCTCTTATGAATTTAATGTAAATTTACAAGAAGGTCCATTACCAACAAACCCAGAACGGGAAGTAGCAACTATTACAGGGACAAGCCTCTCTGGAGATATTAACATACCAGATTATGTCACTGTAACCTACCATTTTAATAAATATAATACTAAAATTAAATATCCTATTCGTTATATTGGAGAAAACGCATTTAAAAATAATACAGATTTAACATCCGTAAACATACCTGAGTCCATATTATGGATCGGCTCCTCTGCATTTAGTGGATGTACCGGATTGACTTCAATAACAATCCCTAATTCAGAAACAGGAATAGGCGCTTCGGCATTTGCCGGATGTACCGGATTGACTTCAATAACAATCCCTAATTCAGTAACAGAAATAAGCGCTTCGACATTTGCCGGATGTACCGGATTGACTTCAATAACAATCCCTAATTCAGTAACAGAAATAGGCGCTTCGGCATTTGCCGGATGTACCGGATTGACTTCAATAACAATCCCTAATTCAGTAACAAATATTGGAGACAATGCGTTCGCCAGATGCCTAAATTTAGCTAATATTAATTTCAATGCTGAATGCAACTCTATGGGGTCTTCTAACAACCCCGTTTTTGAAGAATGCCCATTGTTACAAAATTTAATAATAGGCGAATCAGTAAAAAGCATACCAGAATATGCATTCAAATGTTCTGGATTAAGAAATGTAACAATTCCCGAACAAATAACTTCTATTGGAAAAGGAGCTTTTAGTAAATGTGAGAACTTAACTAAAGTCAACTATAATGCGATAGATTGTTCGTCTAACTATTCAGCATTCTCCACCAACAGCGCATCAGCATCATTAAAAATTGGCGACAAAGTAATAACAATTCCATCATACATATTTTCCTATTGGTCTGGACTAAACGACGTTGTAATTTCTAATTCCGTATCTTATATTGGCGCAGCTACATTTAGAAATTGTATTGGTTTAACAGAGGTAACAATTCCTAATTCAGTAGTCAGAATTGGAGACAAAGCCTTTGCTGATTGTTCTAATTTGACAACAGTAAACTTTAATGCGAAAAATTGCACATTCATGGGAGTTAACTTTGATGGCACTACATTTAATAATTCTCCATTGCAAATCGTAAATATAGGCAATGAGGTAAAAATTATTCCAGACCGTGCATTCTATGAATTATCAACAGAAATAACCATCCCTGAGTCCGTAACTAATATTGGGGAATATGCATTTACTAATTGCAAAACTATCATTTATAATGCCCAAAGTTGTTCTTCAATAGGTAAGAATGCATTTATAAATTGTACAACTCTAGACATTGGAAATACCGTAAAAACAATTCCCTGCGATGCCTTTTCTTCCTGCCTTGATTTATTTATAGTTACATGCTTTCCTACAACCCCACCAATACTAACAAATAGCAGTTTTAATAGTGTCGTATTTCGTGTCCCACAAAAACAAGCATACTCAAAAGCTGATGTATGGAATAAATACCATCTTGTTGAATTTGATGAGAACATAGTACCTAAAGAGAACTGTATTTATAGAACATTGAATGGTATTGTATGCGAAAATAAATGGATTAATGATCGTATTCACAGTAACAATTTATTTGTTTCACATCCATTTATGAAACAATATGCAATTAAAGCTCGTTCTACGACAATTGACCCTATCAGAAAAAAAATATATATTGGTTATTCAAAAACTTCAGAGTACTCCAATGATTATGCTCATCTTATAATTTTTAACTTTGAGACAGGAGAATATGAGAAAGAACTTATATTAAATATTAATGGTAATTTTATTTCTGGACTTTTATCTGCCAATCAAATAGGTGTAGATGACTTTGGCAATGTATGGTTCGCAGGTTGCAACCTAGAAGGTCCAACAAAAGATAATCCCATCAAAGTATATATTATCGAAGATTTGGAGACAGGAGCATGCCGTCAAGTAGGAGAATGGTATCTACCTACAGATGAAAATGCCAATGCGGGGCGTGTCGAATATTATGATGTTGTAGGTGATATAACTGGAATGCAAGCTAATGCTGTTGCTATGACTGCAGTAAGAACCTTTGGCGGAAATAACGTGAATGGTTTATATCGCTGGGAATTAGAAAAAGGGGATAAAGAATGGCAAGGTGGATTTAGCGGAAAGGTTTCTACAACTATAACAGACACATATCCAAAGACAGAAGATGGGTGGGGAGCAGATCCTATCGTCAAAATAATGAAAGAAAATGAATCAGATTTCTCCGGATCATGTTTTTATGTTGATGGTTCTAATACATATCCGGCATTATATAATAAATCATTAACTATGACTGAAAATTTCTCAGAATCACCATATCTTCCAAATAAAAAGTGTAATGGAGTTTCTGAATTCTCACTTAGAAACAGGCAATTTATTGCATACGCAGAATCACAATATACAGATAAACCAGGTTGTCGTGTCAATATTTGCGAACTTGGAGATAATGGCTCATTTGACGAAATGGAATATTATTGGAGCATTCCTGAAGCCGGCTTAGGAAATTCTTCCAATACAAGCCGTCAACATTCCATTGAAAATTATAAAGTTGTTGATAAAAATGGCAAGGAAGGTGTATATTTATTAACATATTATTGCTTTAACGGCATAGGACTTTATCTCATTGCAGAAGAAGGATTTGATGAAACCAGCATTGCTTCAACCGAAAAAATCGGAATCGACAATATCGCCCCAAACAGCAACGCGGTTGAAATTGCACGTTACGATATTCATGGGCGGAAATTGAGTGAGCCTGCCAAAGGTGTCAATATTATAAAGATGAGTGATGGCACTACTCGCAAGGAATTGGTGAGATAGTGTGTGGCTTCAATTTAATACATCTTAATCTTCTATATAAATGAGAGACTACGTCACTGAATGGCATAGTCTCTCTTAATTTTATTAAAATTGTAGTATTCTAAACAATCAACTCTACATCGTGAATTTCACGCCGGCAAAATATGTGCGAGGGGCAGTGGGACCATAAAAATAGCCCGAGTCTCGGTATCCGCCACTGTCAAGATCTTTTTGGAAAGCATCAAAAATGTTTTTTACTCCGGCACTGATTTGCATTTCCAATCGACTGTTCAACGGAATAGTATAATTTAATTTCACATTAAAATCAAAGAAATCGGGAGTATGCACAAGTTCATCTTGTGTGATATATGTATCAAAAAATGGATCATCTTCGGGCACTTCACCCGGAGCATAGTGTGGCACATACATGCGACCTGTATAAACGCCCGACAACGCCCAGTCAAAACGACGGAAAGGAGAACCGCTTAACGTGAAATAGCCATATAGATTAGGTGTACGCATCATATTTTTAGTTGGAGCAACCGTGGGGTCTTCACTCCATTGCTCTGCATCCTTGTAACGACTACGTTGCCATGTAGCACCAAGTTGTAGGGCGATGTCTTTGCCATGAGCTATTTTGAAGTCGAGATTAGCTCCATACACATGTGCTCCACTACCGTTTCGGCGTTCCTTAATCGCATTACCCTGTTCATCAAACCCCTTATCTTCAAGCACAAACACGTCATTCAGAGTTGTATAAAATCCTTCTAACAACACATTGGCTTGCCAATGACCAAGATTACATACCCAGTCGATAGAGCCACTAAAGGAATTTGAACGTTCCGGGTCAAGCCCTTCGGCAAGCTCAATCAATGTACCTTCTCCCCCTACAGCAGTAATATGAAGGTCTTCGTCGTATGCCTGTGGTGCTCTAAAACCGGTTGACCACGTTGCGCGCGCTTGAAATTTATCATTGGGACGATACATCAAGTTTACGCGAGGACTCAAAATGGGATTGTCGATGAGGTTGTGATTATCTAATCGCAAGCCGGCAAGCAATGTAAAGTGATTCATTTTCCATTCGTTTTGCAAAAACGAACCAAAAATTCTCACGTCTTGTTGCATATCACGGTTATAGCCCACCATCACATCGTGCATTGAGTTGCTTTGATATTCAATACCGACTGTAAATGTGGCAGGCGCAAACATCACTTTATCATAACTACCTGTGTACATACCACCCGCTACCCATGTAAGGTCATCGGTTTTTCCGTATGCATCGGGGTTTTGTTGTGCACCGTAATAACTATTACGGTCAATATCTTGAATTGATGTATAAATAGACATGCGATGCTTATACTCATTCCACGATTGCTCATAATTTACTCCTCCACTATTTATCACATGGCGTGTTTGCTCGGTGATATCTGTTTGAAATGGCTCAAGATCAAATTTATTACCCCCACGACGAAATTCATTGGTTGTGTGATATTCCAAACTCAAACGGCTGAACAGAGTAGGTCGATAATAAGCATTAAATCCAAATGAATTGAGATTAAGTTTACCTACTTCAGAGAAATCATCACCATTGGCATCGTATGGATTACGATTGCGATATGTTTCATAAAGAGCTATACCATATTTATTGTCTTCCGACACAAGCGAAGCATTTGCGTTAACAACCTCTTCCCATGCATCGCCATTCATATTTGAGATTGTTGTACCCACACTAAACGAGTTATTAATGGGGTCTTTTGTAATAATATTAATTGTACCTCCCACGGCATTTGCGCCAAAAAGAGCCGAGCCTCCGCCACGCACAACCTCAATGCGATCAATCATATTAACAGGTAGTTGCTCAAGAGCATATACACCCGACAATGCACTCACTACCGGACGGCTATTAATCAACACTTGCGAATATGGACCTTCAAGTCCATTAATGCGTACTTGCGGGAACGCACAGTTTTGACAACTGTTTTCTACACGCAACCCCGATTGATAATTGAGCGATTGCGCCAAGTCGGTAGAATTTGTTTTCTCAAACAACTGATGGTTCAAAACATTTACCACCACCGGAGCTTCGCAACGACGCACCGCATTTCGCGAGGCCGATACCACAACATCATCAAGCTGCACACTACTTGCATCAAGCTCAACATCAAAATGTTTAAGTTCATGCCCCTTAACATCTACTATAATTTCCTTTGTCGCATAACCCATACACTGAACTCGCAATGTATAACGACCATCACGAAGATTTTCAATAAAAAACTCTCCGCCATCTCCTGCCAACACCCCATCGGCAGTTTCCACTACATATATTGTCGCAAAAGGGATTGCCTCATGGGAACCATATTCAAAAACATGCCCGGAAATGGCGTTTCGTTTATACTTGTCAACATTCTCTCCATGAGGATGATTGTGGTTATGTCCATATTTGTGGTCATGCTCGTGATGTCCATTCTGAGCAACAGCATTTAAAGAGATACATGCACCTATGAAGATAGACACACATACCATAATTATTTTTTTCATTTTTGAAATTTGTAATTATTGGTTGTTAAAAACTTTAGACTTTTAGACGCTGTTTAAATTTATGTCCTTGAAATTTTTATAGGTCTTTTTTAGAATGTTTTTTCATTTTTCAATGGCACACATAGCGAGCTATGCAACTGCAAAGAGGTAAAAACAGGCAAAAAAGAGCATAAAAAGGCAAGCTCAGCCTACAATTAATGTAAATAACTTTTTTGAAAGAAAATTAAACAGCTTCTTAGTTTAGTTGGAATAGATTTTTAACAACATACAGGTGGGGCGCGCAAAGAAAAACTCAACCCACTTGCATTAATTACCTTTGAATCTGAATTATTTGTGCCAATTTCTTCTACCGCAACACCTAAATCCTTTATTTCTTCATAGGCGGTATATTCCACACCTGTAAATGTACTTAATTGCCCAATGGCAATCACTTGCGTAGAAGAGTGATTATGACTACTGCTCGTAAAAGGGTGAGAGTGCACAACCATTGTGCCGTCAATATCGTGAGCATGCACAAACATTGTGACACCCACCTTATAACTCATCAACAATATCAATAGAAATATTGCGACAAGCGGTTTATGACGTCCTTCTCTCATCTTATTTGAAACAATTCTAAATAATTGAGTGCAAATTTACATTATTTTTTTATTTTTATAACCAAAACTCTTAACTTTTTTATCATTTTTACATTCAAAACTCTTGACAACGGCTCCTGATTGTATTAATTTTGCAAATAATTAAATTTATAATGGATATTTATGCCCATTATAATCACCTTCAAGAGTACGACAATGAGTAAACGACGCAAAACGGCAATTTCCACTTTTAGCGCACAAATAACTTCAACTATAAGTGTAACTTTAGTTCTTTTGGTTATAGGGATAATCGCTTTTTTAGGATTAGTAACTCAAAATATAACCAATGATATAAAAAAAGACATTGGATTTACTGTGATGCTTAAACACAGCGTAACACCTTCTGAAGTAAATTCACTAAAACAGAAATGGGCAACCGCTCCTTATGTTGCAAGCCAATTATTCATTTCGGCAGAAGAAGCGTTACAACAAGAATCACAACAAATGGGCGAAGACATTCTTGAAATGATGGCAGGAGTCAACCCATATCAACCCGAATTTGAAATAAAAGTAAAACCACAATATGCAAATCGTGACAGTATTGAAAATATTAAAATATCCCTACTCGACAATCTTGCTATTGATGAAGTCATAAGCGACACGTCAATGATTGATGAGATAAATTACACTATAGGAAACATCATGATTATACTCGCAATTATTGCAGCGACATTGGTTTTAATTTCATTTGTATTAATAAACAATACCGTGAGACTCACCGTATATTCCAAACGTTTTATTATTCACACGATGAAACTTGTGGGAGCCACTAATGGTTTTATTCGTCGCCCATTCATCATTAACAACCTCATACACGGCATTATCGCATCGCTTATAACAATTATAATTCTTGCATCATCATTATATTACCTTCAAACAATTGACTACTCTTGGGGGCAATCGATATCTTGGCTCGATGCAACATACATTTTTAGCGGAATTATAATTGCCGGAATCATAATTTGCACCATATCAGCATTTTTTGCGACCAACAAATATTTGCGCACAAAGTATGACGATCTTTTTAAATAAACTATAATCACAGAAAAAACAATATAAATTATGAGTAAAAAAATACAACAAAAACAAACTACCGAAAACAAACGTGTCCCACTCCCTCTTGGCAAAACCAATTTCATATTGATGGGGATTGCAGGCGCAATGATAATAATTGGCTTTCTATTAATGGTTGGAGGAAACTCAACTATGGAGAATTTCAATCCAGATATTTTTAGCACTCGCCGCATTGTGATTGGTCCCACAATAGCGTTTTTGGGATTTATATTTATGGGATATGGTATTGTTTATCGCAATAAAAAAAGTAACGAACAATGAGTATTTTTGAATCAATTATAATAGCAATAGTAGAAGGTCTCACCGAGTTCCTTCCGGTGTCGTCAACCGGTCACATGATTATTGCCCAAAATTTATTGGGTGTTGAGAGTACCGATTATGTAAAAGCGTTCACCTTTATCATACAATTTGGCGCAATACTTTCTGTAATATGGTTATATTGGAAACGCTTCTTTCAATTAAACAACACTCCTGCTCCCAAAGGCTCAGGTATAGTACGTCGCATTATCCACAAATATGATTTTTATTGGAAATTATTTATAGCATTTATTCCTGCCGCTGTATTAGGATTACTTTTCAGCGATGCAATCGACGCTATGCTTGAAAAAGTGTGGGTTGTTGCCGTTATGCTTGTCATTGGTGGCATATTTATGCTATTTTGCGATAAAATATTCAATAAAGGAAGCGAAAACACCCAATTAACCGAGAAAAGAGCATTTATGGTGGGGCTTTTCCAATGCATATCAATGATTCCGGGAGTTTCCCGCTCTATGGCGACAATCGTTGGCGGTATGTCTCAAAAAATGACTCGTAAAGCCGCCGCCGAGTTTTCTTTCTTCCTTGCTGTTCCAACTATGTTAGGCGCCACAGTGTATAAAGTATATAAACTTATAAAGGTGGGGGGTACCGAACTCATAACAGAAAACCTCGACACATTAATTGTGGGAAACATCGTAGCATTTATCGTTGCAGTTCTCGCAATAAAGTTCTTCATATCTTTTGTGACAAGACACGGTTTTAAAGCATTTGGGTGGTATCGCATCATCGTTGGTGGCGCAATACTCATTATGCTGGCATGCGGTATGAATCTTCAAATAATGTAATTGACTTGAGTATGTTTAATCCTTTAGAAGGAGAAATATTATATCTCGACAAGCCTTTGCATTGGTCATCGTTTGACGCAGTGAAACGTGTGCGTGGCATTATGGCTCGACGTCTTAAAATAAAAAAAATAAAAGTGGGACATGCCGGCACTCTCGACCCGCTGGCTACCGGTGTGATGATTGTGTGCACCGGCAAAGCCACCAAACGCATCGATGAGCTTCAAGCTCACACAAAAGAATATGTTGCAACGATTGCTTTGGGTGCCACTACTCCGTCTTTTGACCTTGAAACCGAAATCGACGCAACCTATCCCACCGAGCATATCACTCGCGAAATGGTTGAGACTGTGTTGAAGAAATTTACAGGACGCATTGAGCAAGTGCCACCGGCATTCTCGGCATGCAAAATAGATGGCAAACGTGCCTATAAAATGGCTCGCAAAGGGAAAGAGGTAGAACTCAAAGCCAAAGTACTTGTAATTGACGAAATCGAGCTACTCGAATATTCTCAACAAAGCATCGTGGTGAGAGTTGTGTGCAGCAAAGGAACATATATCCGCGCTCTTGCCCGCGACATTGGCGAAGCCCTTAATTCGGGCGGTCATCTCACCGCATTGCGTCGCACACGAGTGGGCGATGTGAAAGTTGAAGATTGCCTCTCTGTTGATCAAGCAATTGAAATGCTCAACAACATTGAATTTGTTTTGCCTGAAGCAAAACAATAAACTAATATATTTTAAATAACGACATTAATAAAAAACATACATTAATCATGAAGCTATCACAATTTAATTTCAAACTCCCCGAAAATTTAATCGCGCAAGAGCCATCACCTCAACGCGATGAATCTCGTTTAATGGTACTTGACCGTAAAACAGGAGAAATTCAACACCAATATTTCAAAGACGTAATACAACACTTTGACGAGGGTGACATCTTCATTTTTAATGACACTCGTGTATTCCCGGCTCGTCTTTATGGAAATAAAGAAAAAACTGGAGCCAAAATTGAAGTATTTCTTTTGCGAGAGCTAAATGAAGAACATAAATTGTGGGACGTTCTTGTTGAACCTGCCCGAAAGATACGCATTGGGAATAAATTATATTTTGGCGAAGACGAATCAATGGTAGCCGAAGTTATTGATAACACCACATCTCGTGGTCGCACACTTCGTTTCCTTTATGACGGAAGCCACGAAGAGTTCAAAGCCGCACTATATCGTTTGGGACAAACACCTCTTCCCGACTATATCAAACGAGAACCCGACGCAAACGATGCCGAAAGATACCAATGTATTTTCGCAAAAAATGAAGGAGCCGTAGTTGCCCCTGCCGCAGGCATGCACTTTAGCCGGGAATTACTGAAACGTATGGAAATTAAAGGAATCGAACAAGGATTTCTCACAATTCACAGTGGGCTTGGAAACTTTAGAGAAATTGACGTTGAAGACCTCACAAAACACCGTATGGATTCAGAACAAATGGCCGTATCACCCGAACTTGTTGAACGTGTAAATGCAATTAAAGACGCGGAACATAAAGTGTGCGCTGTTGGCACATCGGTGCTTCGTGGCATCGCAAGTGCCGTATCAATGGGTGGACACATGAAAGTTTATGAAGGGTGGACCAACAAATTCATTTTCCCCCCATACGACTTCACTGTCACAAATGCTCTTATCAGCAACTTCCACATGCCTTATTCCACAATGCTTATGATGGTGGCGGCATTTGGCGGATATGACTTAACAATGCAGGCATACGAACAAGCCGTTAAAGAGGGCTATCGTTTTGGAGCCTATGGTGATGCCATGCTCATATTATAATTACGACACTACATGATTATAAACGAACGCAACAGCCGTCACGAGCAAGTGCTTGCGGCGGCTTGTCAAATGATGACCGCAGCTCGCACTGCCCCAAAAGGAAAAGGTGTTGATATTATTGAAATTGCACTCATTGATGGCGATGATTTAACTCGATTGTCAAAAAAAATGGTGGCAATGGTTGAGGGACATGGCATGAAATTTTTTCTTCGCGATGCCGATAACATTCTTCAAGCCGAATGTGTAATATTGATTGGCTCACAATCTCTCATGCAGGGATTAAACTGCGCTCATTGTGGTTATGCCACATGTGCAGAAAAGCCACAATCGGTACCATGTGCCATAAATTCGATTGATGTAGGGATTGCTCTCGGCTCGGCTTGCGCCATGGCTGCCGATTTACGTCTTGACACTCGTGTTCTCTTCTCGGCAGGGTTGGCAGCTCAACAACTTGGATTCCTTAACGATTGTAAGCAAGTATTTGCAATTGCGGTTTCTGCTTCATCAAAAAATCCATTCTTCGATCGCAAACCCAAAGAAGAAAACAACAAGCAATAAACATATATGGCCGATACATTCTACACACTTGATGCTCCCGCCGAAGGGCTTTATAAAGAGAAGATGAGCAAATTCATCTCCTTTGCAGTTCCTGTAACCTCTGCATCAGAAGCAAAAGAGGTTGTAGCAAAGTATCAAAAAGAGTATTTCGATGCTCGCCATGTGTGTTGGGCGTATATGATTGGCACTGCTCGTAACGAGTTTTTATCAAATGACAATGGAGAGCCGAGTGGCACCGCCGGCAAACCTATTTTGGGGCAAATAAACTCGTTTAATCTCACCAACATTGTCATTATTGTTGTTCGCTACTTTGGAGGCATAAAACTTGGCACATCGGGACTAATTGTCGCATATCGTGAAGCTGCTCGCGAAGCAATTCTTGCAGGGAACATTATCGAATGCCATGAAATGTCATCTATAACATTCAACTTTCCCTATCTCGCCATGAATGATGTAATGAAAGTTGCAAAAGACCCCAATATTAAGATCTCAAACCAAACATTTGACAATGCGTGTCAGATGACCATAACCACTCGCCTCGACAATCGTGATATTGTAGCCAATCGCCTGCTCGACATCGACGGTGTTACCTTTAACGAATAAACTTATCATTAATTAATTAATTCATAATAACATATCCCATGAAAAAAATCTTATCTCTGCTTATCGCCCTTATGTACCTATCGGCAACGTCTGCCGATAAAAGTATCACAATTGATGGCAAAATCCTCAATTCAAAATTCTACCCCGGCACTGTTCATGAATATAAAGTATATATTCCAAAACAATACGACGGGACTAAACCTGCATGCCTATACCTTGGGCTTGATGGAATACTTTACAATGCGACAGCAGTCATGGATACTCTTATCGCCAACGGCGAGATGCCTGTAACAATAGGTGTGTTTGTAAAACCGGGTCGCATTGCTAATGACAGCACTGTGATTCGTTACAATCGCAGTAACGAGTTTGACCGCATAGACGACACCTTTGCTCGATTCATTGAATCAGAGCTTCTTCCCTCCGCCGAAAGCCAAAAACTTGCCGATGGTCGCATAATAAAAATATCAAAGGACCCTAACGACCGAGCCATATCAGGAGCCAGCAGTAGTGGTATCGCATCATTCAACACTACATTCTTGCGTCCCGACCTTTTCAGTCGCATCTACACCACTTGCGGCACATTCGTTTCAATGCGTGGCGGACATGAATACCCTGCATTGATTCGCAAATATGAACCACGCCCCATGCGTGTGTTTATACACGACGGGGCAAATGATATTTGGAACGCTCTATTTGGTCATTGGTATGAGCAAAACCAACTTGTAGCGTCAGCTCTTGAATTTGCCGGATATGAATATAAAGCCGTGTGGGACGACGGCAACCATAGCATAAAGAATGGTTCTCGGCTTTTTCCCGATGCAATGCGCTATTTGTGGAAAGACTATCCCGCCCCTGTAAAAGCCGGCAAATCGCAAAACAACATGCTTCAAGCTATACTCCTTGATGGAGAAAACTGGACTATATATAACGGCAAAATGCCTAAAGTTACCCTAAAATCAGCCTCATCGCCCGACGGTAAACTTTTTACCGAAACCGAGCCTTACTCCGATTGGCTTATAAGCTACACCATTGATCCAAAAGGTAAGAAATCAAACCGCCAACAATACTACTGGTTGCACAACACCCTACACCAATATTACGATATAATAGGTATGCTCTATGCCACCGATGGCAACTTATTTGTAGCAACAAAGATGGGAATACAAGTATGCGACCATAGCGGACGCGTACGTGCCATTCTCCCTTATCCCACTGCCAACAACATCACAGCATTTGCATTTGAGGGGAACAATATATTTGTAAAAGATAACAAAGGGCAAATCTTCACACGCAAAATCAATGCTACAGCCCACCCGGCAGGAGCGCCAAATATAACTTATAAATCACAAGGCGAAGGTTAGTTTATCAGCTAATTCCCTCACTAACATTTAGGAGATGTATAATAATTCAATATACCGACACATCTCCTTATTTTTTATTATCATAATCACAAATTATGGTTTATGAAAATCATCACAACCATGCAAACCCTTATATATATCGCTATTTGCGCTCGAGAGAACTTCGCATTTTATGAATCGAGAAAACTTTATGATATAACGAATTAAAATTGTATTTTAAAACAATTTACATATTATCTCCTGCATTTTGATGCAGTCTATTAACATATAAAAGTTAAGCCCTACCATTGGCAGGGCTTAATTATTTATAATTTTAGCAATTTTGTTATCTATTATAGTTCTTCAATTGTAACCGCACGTCCAAGAGCTTGATATTTTTCACCAAGATCCACAAGGTTTGTATGGTTTATTGTTGATCTCAACTGATATTCAGGAACACCTAATTTCACAAGTTGTTTCTTCACACCATCAACACGATTATTACGAAGACGAGTATTAATATTTGTATTACCGGTATAGTTATCAGCCCAACCTGTCAAAAGATAGACTTTGCTTGGATTGTTCTTCATAACCTCGGCTACAGCTGTCAACAATTTAACATCTTTCTTTGTGATTTTAAATACGTTTTTAGGATAATAAATTGTTGCAAGAGGTGCTTTTTGTTCCGGTTCTTCTATACATTGTTCTAAGTCGGCAACACGAGCATCGGCTGTTTGAAGACGAACACGAAGTTCTTCCGGCTCGGGACAAACGGGAACAATAGGAGCATTCCATTCACGTTTGTTGAACAAATATGTCACACCAACGTATGCCTGAATGTCATGAGCGGTTTTATTCCAACCTTCACCGGGTTCATCTTTGTGGTTATCAATACCACTATAACGAAGGTCCAATGACAATTGAACTTGGTCTGACACATTATATGAATTGATGATACCTGCACGGAAAGTTATAACTCTGTCATGAGTGAATTTCCACCCATCTTTATCATAATAAGTTCCTCCTTCCGCAGTACTAATCTCATCGTAAACCTTAGCATAAGTCCAATAGCCCCCACCACCTAAATACGCCACTAAATTATATGGTCTCTTAGGTTCATATCCAAACAATGCATTTGTCACATTTAACATCAAATCAAATACCGGACCAATTTCAGAGAATTTTTGACGATAAAAACTTCCATTTATGGGTTGTTTCTCCATTTCCAAACCACCTCCACTATAAGGTGTTGATGAAAGTCCCTTTGATTGCAACCAATTTATACCCAAACGTGCTCCTAAAGATGGAGAAAACCATTTACCGATATAGATAGAAGCTGCAGGAGAAAAACGGTCTAAGAAATTGCGTTCTGAGTCATTTGGCGACATATAAAAACCAGCACCCACTTCACCTGTCACAAACCAGTTATCTTTAAGTTTATTAAAAAGATAACCTTGTGATGGGTCTTCAACATAAGTGACTTCTCTTGATTTCTCGCCCGCCTTTTCGGTGGTCGCCTCTTGAGCTGTCGCATATTGCCCGCCAAACAGAGCACACAAAATTGCTAAAAGTGTAAATTTTTTCATGAGAATAATAATCTTCTATTATTTTTATCCAAAAATCTAAAATATGACGCTAAGTTACACTATTTTACACAAATTAGCATCACCTAATATAAAAATTATTTTATTTATAAACTTTTTTTAACTTACTAATGCTGTTTTTACATATTACAATCTCAGCATCAAAGCATTGATTTCACTTCTTTTAGAATGTTTTCTGTTGTAAAACCAAATTTTTCATCAAGCACTTTGAATGGAGCCGATGCGCCAAATCTTTCAAGACCATAAACCTTTCCTTTACAACCTACAACGCCTTGTAAAACAGAAGGCAATCCCGCAGTCAATCCAAATACAGGAACATCCACAGGTATAACAGACGCTTTATATTCGGCAGATTGGCTATTAAACAATCCTATTGAAGGAACCGACACTATACGAGCCGCAACACCTTCTTCTTCAAGTTTTTCAGCAACATTCCAAAGCAATGACACTTCAGAACCATTACCAACAAGCACTATTGCAGGATTAGCAACATCTTTCAACACATAACCGCCTCGACGCATACCTTGCGCTTCGGCATAACGATTGCCCGATACCGATGGAATATCATTAACATCTTGACGTGTGAGAATCAAGCCGGTAGGCGTATTTTTATTTTCCATTGCCATTTCCCATGCAATAGTTGTTTCAGCGCTATCAGCAGGTCGAAGAACAAGCATAGCAGGACGACCGCTGAGGTTATTCATCTGTTCAAGAAGACGAATTTGAGCTTCTTGTTCGATTGGCTCGTGAGTCGGACCATCTTCACCTACACGGAAAGCATCGTGCGACCACACATATTTCACCGGAAGTTCCATCAATGCAGCCATACGCACAGCAGGCTTCATATAATCAGAAAACACGAAGAATGTGCCACAAGCAGCCCACATACCACCATGAAGAGCAATACCATTCATAATTGATGCCATTGTCAACTCAGCAACACCGGCATGGAAAAATCCACCTGAGAAATCACCTTTAATAAGCGCACCTGTTTTTTTCAAAAATGCTTCGGTTTTATCCGAGTTAGCAAGGTCGGCCGATGAAACAATCATATTTTTCACCTTTTCGCCAAGCACACTCAACACGTCGGCCGAAGCTGTACGAGTTGCCACATTGGGTTTATGAGCGATTTGCGAGTAATCAATTTCTGGAAGGTTGCCCGCAATATAATCAGCAAGTTGTTTTGCTTGTTCGGGATTAGCCTCAGCCCATGCCTTTTCTTGCGTACGACGCTCTTTGACGATTTCACGCAATTGAGCTTCACGTTGTGCATAAAGTTCTTTCACATCGTCCCAAATTACCCAAAGATTTTCAGGGTTGCCACCAAGATTTTTCACCGTTTTTGGAAAATCAGCACCCGATTTACTCAAAGGCTGACCATGTGTACTGCATTGTCCTTCAAAACATTGGCCATCGGCAGTAACACACCCTTTACCCATTGTAGTGTTTCCTATAATCAAGGTTGGTTTTTCTGTTTCTGCTATAGCCTTATCAAGAGCTTCAGCAATTTCAACAGGATTGCAACCATCGATTTCAATCACATTCCAATGCCATGCACGATATTTTGCGGCATAGTCTTCGGTTGTAACCGCATCAACATCGGTTGAGAGTTGCACTTTGTTACTATCAAAGAACATGATGAGATTACTCAATCCAAGATAACCGGCGACACGTCCCGCACCTTGCGCAATTTCTTCTTGAATACCTCCATCCGATATAAATGCGTATGTTTTATGGTTCATCCATTCGCCAAAACGAGCAACGAGGCAACGTTCGGCAATAGCCGCCCCAACAGCCATTGTATGACCTTGACCAAGCGGGCCTGATGTATTTTCCACGCCACGCGTAGGGCACAATTCAGGGTGACCCGGTGTTACACTGCCCCATTGACGAAATTGTTGCAATTCCTCAATAGTGTATTTACCGGTAAGAGCCAACACGCTATATAGCATTGGCGACATATGTCCGGGATCTAAAAAGAAACGATCGCGAGCAATCCATGTAGGATCATCGGGATCGGTTATAAGATATTTTGAATAAAGAACATTGACAAAGTCAGCACCACCCATAGAGCCACCGGGATGTCCTGATTTGGCTTTTTCTACCATCGATGCGGCTAATATACGAATATTATCGGCCGCTTTGTTCAATATCTTTGTATCCATATTCTTTAATATATATGATTATTTATATTTTTTATTTTATTTATTCACGAAAGTACAACAAAACTCTCATTTAGGCAAATTTCGCACTATAAAAACAAACAAATGTAGATAAAAATAATGCGAATGCCCATTGCACTCGCATTATCTATATTCAATTTTTATTTCTTATTCCTTTATCATTTTTGGTTTTGAACCCACAAGTGCATAGAACAGCAAGTATGCCAAACCGACTACTATAACCCAATAACTTACTTGATAGCCTACTCCGTCTTGCATATCAACAATGGCATTCTGCAATAATGGAAGAATTCCACCGCCACACACGAGCGCCATAAATATACCTGAAGCACGTTCGGTATATTTTCCGAGCCCTTCCACAGCGAGGTTAAAGATGCCACCCCACATTACCGAAGTACACAATCCCACAAGCACAAGCAACATGGCATTAATCGGTACATTAACAAAGCCAAACAACTCATCAGGACTATTTTTAAACACCGGCATTGATACAAACATCTCGGTTGACATAAAGATTGCACCCAAGACCAATGCTATACCTACTGCCGACACTGTTGCCAACATCGCTTTTGCCGACACCTTTGCACCAACAGCAGCGCCCACCAAACGCCCGATCAACATCAAAAACCAATAGGTGGCAGCTACCGACGCCGCAATAGCTTCAGCTCCCTCTGACATTTGCAACACATTCAATGTGTCGTTTTGCAACCATTTTTGCAAAACATTGGGAATGCCTACTTCAACTCCCACATACACAAAAATACCTATTGCGCCTAGTACAAAATGACGAAACGACATCGGTCCTATTTTTGACTTTTCTTTTGCTTGCGCAGACCCATTATTTGTCTCGGGAATTTTTGACATCAAAATCACAATGAATGCAAAAGCAAAGATACCCAATGCCGCATACATCAATGGAAACACATCACTTATTTGAGCCTTTGTTATTGACGGAATGAGAATGCCGGTCATCACGATAACCGCAGTACCTGCCAACGAGTTACAAGAGCCGCCCAATTGAATAAGTTGGTTACCTTTTTTGCCACCTCCACCAAGATTATTAAGCATAGGATTTACAACTGTATTTAACATACACATTGAAAATCCGGCAACAAATGCTCCAAGCAAATACACTGCAAAACTTTCGGCAACGCCCGAAAGAGTTTGTATTCCAACACCAATAAAACCTATGGCAATCGCCAATAGTGCGGTTTTCTTATATCCCATTTTTGCGAGCAATGCACCCGAAGGGATACCCATCACCGCATAAGCTATAAAGTTGGCAAACACTCCAAGCGTACCCTGCCAATTAGGTATCGAGAACTGATTTTTCAATATATCACCCATTGGCGACGCCAAATTGGTAACAAATGAAATCATTGCAAACAAGAAAAACATGGCAATAATCGCCACAATATTTCCATTACCCTTTTTATTTTCCATATCCATTAATTTGAGGTTGTTTTTCTTTAATATTCTCTATTTCCAAAAATCGAAGAGCCTATTCTCACCATGGTGCTACCCTCGGCAATCGCCATGAGATAGTCGTCGCTCATACCCATACTTATTTGAGTAAAATTGTTATTTTCTTTTAACAACACACGAGCGTTTTGATAAGTTTGGTTAATTGCCCTAAAATCCTCTAAAATTCTATTTTCATCGTCGGTATTTGTAGCCATTCCCATCACACCAACGACTCTCACATTGCTCAATTCATTTACGATGCCACTACCTATTAATTGCAACAACTCATCAGGAGCAAAGCCAAATTTTGACTCCTCCTGTGCTACATACACTTGCAACAACACATCAACAACTTTATTTATGCGAGCGGCTTCAGCATCAATCAATCGCAACAACCGTTCCGAATCCACACTATGAATAAGCGTTACATACGGCATTATCATACGCACCTTATTGGTTTGCAAATGCCCGATAAAGTGCCATCGAATATCATCGGGCAATGAAGTTGCTTTTGCCTTTAGCTCCGTAGCCCGGCTCTCACCAAACACACGTTGCCCCACCTTGTATGCATCCATTATAGCATCATTAAGGTGAAACTTCGATACAGCCACCAACTCCACTCCTTGCGGAATCGTTGCACGCACCTTTAATATATTATCGCCTACATTCATTGAAATAGCTACTATTTCCAACTATGACTATAGTTATTATGCATTTATGAACACCGAAGGGTTCAACGAAGCTTGACCGAGTTAATTATGCATTAGCTTCATCTGCCGGTTTTGGAGCCGCAAGCTTAACCTTAAACACATCCATGATAGGAGTTTCAGCAATTGAAACTATATCAAAATCTGCCATGGTTCCTTTCATGCCTTCCATAAAATTGTCGTAAGCCCCTTTGAAGTCACTACCGGCGACAAGGATTTGTGACACAGATTTCTTTTCGGCAGCAGTCTTTTCATCGATAGTGATGAATGCCACCTTCACAAGATACCATTTATCGGCGCTGTCATCCCAAAATATTTCAGATATTTTGGTTTTCTTCACTGCAGTGATATTTAATTCTCCCGACACAAAGGGGGTTAACTCTTCGATAATACGTGATTCAGCCTCTGTAAATGAGAGGGCATCCACCATATACGGCTCTGTCACCTTTTTAAGCGAGCCATTTTCCATCATTTTATCAAATTGAGCTTTACACTCAAACCAACTTGCCATAATATTTTCTGTAAATTTTATCAATTAAACATACACACAAAGGTAAACAAAAAATAAGAATATTGAAAACAAAAAAAGAAAAAGCGAGAATAGGAAAGCGAACCTTTGCAGGCTCGTGGTGGGGCATCCCGTTTCCGTAGCACAATGGTTACACACAATAAGCATAATAAATCACAACCGGGAATCGCCTAATGCGGCTCGATGCGCGATTCACCTTCAAATGCACCCCCTTTGTGGTTGTATTTGCTCTTGAAAAAGTGTTATTCGACGACAATAATGGCTCCTATATTTTTATCGGACATAAATTTCACAACACAAAAAAAAGCACGACCCACATGAGCCGTGCTTTAATATTTATGAAGCGTTTATTACTTCGCAAATAGAGTTACGCCTTCAACCAATGCACCTTTTGAATTAACGACAACGCTTTTCTTTGTAGATAGCGCTTTCGCACTTGCCATTGATTCATATACACCAGGCATATACACTGCAAACATTCCACTCTTATTAGTTTGATAAAGACCAAAATCGTTATAATTTGTCATACCAACTAAAATTCCTCCGACTGGGAACGTGATCACACCATCTTTGAATGTGCCACAATAGCCGGCAGCTTTTACAGCTTCAAACGGATTACCTTTCAGATCAATATAGTAACTTGCCATTGAGATGAACGCGAACTCACCGTATCCCCAGTCCATACCTGAATAGAACATTGGCATAACAACTCCGTCGGGGTCGGTAGCATCGATTTCCATGAAGTAATCTTTTGATGCGTCATAATCACCCTCTACATTATATGGATAAGCGGCACCATAAGGGTTAACCAAACGATAGCGACCAGGATTGTCAATATGTTGTTGAATTTCAACATAGTAAGCCACATTTGACACACTAAAGAAACCAGTCACCAAGTCTTCAACATACACTGCGTTACCCAATGAAATCCATTCGGGAAGTTTAACAGTCAAAGCCATTTCGCTTTTTTCATAAGGTGAAGCACCTTCAATAGAAAGCACTACATCTAAAGTTGTAATCGGTGATTTTTTTGTTAAGTCACAAGCGATTGTCAAATAAGCTACCGAGTCACCGGCGTTGAACTTAACTTGAGAAGGAATAGACAACACTCCAACAGAATCGGTTGAAGAAATCACGCTTACAGCTACCTCTTGAGCATCAGCTGAATTTACACGACCAACTTCCACATCAAACGCAACTTGACCGCTGACCAATTGTATTGTCGAATTAGTCTCAGCAAAATACACCCCTTGCGCTTTTTCAGGAGCAGCCGCATCATATTCGACCTCATCGGTACAAGCTGTAAACGCAAATACCGCAAGAATCGCACCTAATATAAGATTTATTTTTTTCATAATTTTCATTTCATTTAAGTGTTAAAACTCAAATATTATTCACTCCAAGGTGTATATTTGTCAGATGGGTCGGGGTTTTCATAATCAACCAACGCTTCGTTGTTGTTCTTTTCGGTTTGAACGATACAAATATTCATCCAAGCCGGGCGACCATTTGTATTGAAGCGAGCTTCTTCTTGATAGTTTGTTCCGGGATAACCACGTTTCACTGACATATTTAGACGTTTGTAGTCAAAGAATGAAGTACCTTCACCCCAAAGTTCCACACGTTTTTGGAACACAACTTCTTCAACGAGTGGGTTACCAGAAAGGTTACAAGTATAAGCAGCGTCACGATAATTTTTCATAAACGCAACAAGCAATGACGCGCCCTCACCAAGGTGAGCGGCAGCTTCAGCTTCGATAAAATACATTTCTTCAACACGCATCAACGGATATGCCGATACAGCACCTACATTAGGTTCTTCGACATCACCATTAGCAGGGCGGAACTTAACCGACGCATAATCAACAAGATTGCCACCACCTGCAATAAATGGAGTCATGCCATAAAGAGCAGTACCTTTAGGAGCTTTCCACATCAACTTACGGAAGTCGGTATCATTAAGACGCGCATACATGCTTGCATCAATCATAATGTTGGGTTCAGCCGCTGAATAGCCAAACACAGCTTCATTTGACATCCAAGAAGTCCAGTTCAAGATACCTGTTTGCACCACAGCATCTTCAACCACCATTTGAACACCCCACATCCACTTGTTGATATCATTAAATCCGGTAGTAGTGCTTAGGCATTCGTCTTTGGTCATAGGATCTACATCGGCAGCAGTAATCGCTTTGCGAGCATATTCTTTAGCTTTTGTATAATATCCGTTGGCTTCAGCACTTGTTCCTTCACCGGCAAGCCACATATAATAACGAGCCTTAAGACCATAAACTACAGCCAAGTCGGGCAAAGTTTTAGCCGACATAGAACCGAGAAGTGAGATATACTTTTCGGCATTGTCCAAGTCTTCAAGAATAAACGCAGCCATTTCTTCACGAGGCACACGAGGATTGTTTCGCGTTTCAGCTTCACCCATACCGTCTTTAACTATGGGCACTGTCAAACCTTTCACATCATTGCCAGCAAGGTTAACGCTGCTCACAACATCGTTTGGAAGGAATTCCCACATTTGAGCCATATCAAGATAGTAATGAGCGCGATATGCAAGACCTACACCAAGCATACCAAGCTGAGCGTCAGTAGCGCTTTCGGGATCAACGGCACCAATCAAGTTATTTGCGGTTTGTACACTCTTCCAATAGAAGTTCCACAAAAATTGACCATATACATAGCTTTCACCTTGATATTGGTTAAGCTCCCAGTTTGTGTACCAGTTGTAACCCGAAGCAACAGCAGGAATATCACCTGTCAACACGTCACGAACGTGCATTACCGAGCCATAACCCCAGTCATAGTGATAATCACTGCTGAGTGTCCCAAGATTATTCATAAACGCTGGCATTGCCCAAAGCAAAGCCTCAGTTGCCTTTGGCGATGAAGAGATAACTTCATCGGTAGCAATATCGGTGGGGAATGTTTCCTCTATACAACCGGTGGTTGAAGCCATCAGCGTAGCCGAGCAACAAACGCCCAAAAATATTTTTGAAAATTTAGTATTCATATTAAATAAAATTTAGGGGTGTTTAGAATGTTACTGATAAACCACCTGAAAGTGTACGGATAGGAGCATAGTAACTATTTGTCACTGAACCTGTAATGCTTTGACGTGGGTCAAGACCTTGACGTTTTGACCACAACCACACATTATCAGCAGCAAAATAGATGCGCACTTTATCCATTCCCGCCTTGCGAGTAAGAGCCAATGGCAATGTGTAACCAAAGTTGATGTTATTCAAGCTGAGGTAAGAAGCATCGGTCAAGAAACGATCAGATGTCGCAGTTGAATAGTTGTCACCAAATTGGAAACGAGGAATATTGCTATTGGGATTAGCGCTTGTCCATGATTTGAAGATATCAGCGTGGAAGTTAGTACCCTTAGATGTTGCGGTAGGAGATGACATCATACCTGCATAGTCACCATCATATACTTGACCACCGATTTGATAAGAAAAATCAAATGAAAGGTCAAAACCTTTATAAGTGAAAGTAGTTCCGAAACCACCATATACATCGGGAAGAGCTGTTCCGCATAGATAATAATCGGCATCATCGTATGAAGTGATTTTTTCTCTGCCCACTACATCAATGATTTGCTTGCCATCTTTACCCATAACAGGTTTGCCTTCGGCATCAACGCGACCTTCTTTGACATCTTTCCACCACATTGATTCACCATTTTCGTTCACACCTGCAAATTGACGCATGCGGAATGTGTAAAGCGAAATACCTTCACCATAGTAGTAGTTACCGCTTGAGTAACCTTCTACACCACTACATTCCATAGTTTTACGTTCTTCGGGAAGGTAAGTGATTTTGTTTTTGTAGTGAGTCAAGTTCATGCGAACAGTCCATGAGAAATCGCGAGTTTGGATAGGAGTGCCTTGAAGTTCAAGTTCCACACCTTGGTTACGCATATCACCCACGTTAGCAGCGTATGAAGTATAACCCATTGAAGGTGGCAATGGGAATGAGAACAACATATCGGTTGTTTTGCGATAGAAGTATTCAACAGTACCGCTCAAGCGACCATTAAACATACCGAAGTCGATACCTGTATTGAAGTTACCTTGAGATTCCCATGTAATATCTTTGTTACCCATGCGATAGGGTACTGCTGATGGGTTACCACCCGCATTTACGATTTCGTATGTATTTGTATATAGGTAGTTTCCGATATTGTCATTACCTTGTTCACCGTATGAAGCTTTGAACTTCAAAAGGTCAAGCCATTCAACATCAATGAAATCTTCTTTTGCGATATTCCAAGCGGCACCTGCCGACCAGAAGTTACCCCAACGGTTATCGGGATGGAAACAAGAAGAAGCGTCACGACGATAAGAAGCCGAAGCAAAGTACTTGCCATCATAATCATATTGAACACGACCGAAGAAACCTTCAGTGTTGTAATCTGTTTGATAAGAATTTGTACCGCTATCGGTAATACCGCCTGCAAGTTCGGTATTGTTAGGATCGAAGAAGTTTGATTTGCTACCATACAAATATTTGTAGTTATATTTGTAGTATTCATGACCGAGCATGATGTCAACATTGTGTTTGCCAAACTGACGGCCCCAAGTCAACAATTGTTGATGGTTTTCGGCAGTAGAGCGAGAATGTGCTATAGTAGAAATACCATTAGATGTAGCATATTGACCATAATAAGGGTTGGTAAATGAAGTTGAACGAGTTTCGTCAACAGTCACACCGCTTGTCCAAGTGAATTTGAAATCTTTGAGAAACTTAACTTCAAAGAAACCTTGAGCGGTGAAAGCATTACCTTCATAGCTATCGGTATCGAGTTGATTGGTAGCGTATGGGTTGGCACCTGAAAGGAATGGACGGGTGAGACCGGCATTATTGCCATCACCAAAGTCATAAACAGAGAAACCGTTATCGTCTTTCAAAATATTACCATTAGCATCACGCACATACAATGGATAGATAGGAGCGATCTGAGTAGCGTATGCGAAGATGTTACCTGAAGAGTTTGAAGCGCCGTCTTCACCAAGTGAATTGGCATCAAAACGAGTATAAGAAGCGTTACCACCAACTTTCAACCAATTTTTAACTTGGTAGTCAGCTTTCATACGACCGGTGAAACGTTCGTAGTTTGAGTTAGCAGTGATACCTTCATTGTCAAGGTAGCTTAAAGAAGCATAGAATGAAGAACGATCGGTACCGCCATTGACAGCAAGGTTATATTCTTGACGTAGGCTTGCGCTATAAGCTTCATCCAACCAATCGTCAGATGTCAACATGTATTTTTGACCATCGGGACCAACAACAACATTACCAAGTGTTGCGTTAGGGTTAAGTTTACCATTTGCACCAATTAGGTATTGACCTTCAGGAACATTATATATACCATAACCAAGACCGTATGAGCCACCGCCCACCATAGCGGCATTTGCTTGAGCATGAGCAGCTGTAGCGCTCATTCCTTGACCCAAGAAATAGTTATTCAATGCACCATAGTAAACTTCATAATATTGAGCCGGATTCTTGATGTAGTCATAATCTTGAGTAGCGCGAGTGTTAGCACCCCATTTAGCATCAAGAGTCACTTTAGCGTCACCTTGTTTACCTTTTTTAGTAGTGATTACGATTACACCGTTAGCACCGCGAGCACCATAAAGAGCAGTAGAAGCGGCGTCTTTCAACACAGTCATAGACTCGATGTCTTGACTTGAGATGTTGTTAATATCTCCATCGTAAGGAGCACCGTCAACAACATACAAAGGAGTGTTACCCGCACTGATTGAAGAAATACCGCGAATGCGAATTGTAGGATCGCTAGCACCTGGTTGACCTGATGCATTAGTCAATTGCACACCAGATACACGACCATTCAATGCATTTGTAGCGTTAGATGACTGCACCTTGTTGATTTCGTCAGCCTTAACCACTGTAGCCGAACCTGTATAGGTTGACTTTTTAGCAGTACCGTAAGCAACTACCATCACTTCATCGAGACTATTTTCAGAATTAGTCAACTCGATGTGCATCTCACCTTCGGTGATAGCCACCTCTTTAGTGACCATACCAACGTATGATACATTAAGTTTTTTCACACTGGCGGGAACTTCGATAGAGAATTTACCATCGATGTCGGTTGCCACACCATTACCGCCACCTACCGGAAGAATAGTTGCCCCGGGAAGAGGCTCTTGGTCTCCGGCATACACGACAACCCCTTTCACCGTGCGATTCTGAGCCGAAGCGCAAAGGCTTATTGAAAGGACTGCCACAAGTAATAGAAACAGCTTTTTCATAAATTAATAATTAATTAGACATAGAATAAATTATTTTATTTTTATTTTCTCTTTTTTCGGTATAACATGTCATAATGCACCTAATAAGTTGCAAAGATATATAAAAATATCTAATCATAAACAAATGTTGGCAGTTTTTCTTCGATTTTAACATTTAACACGTTAGTCTTTTTCTTCAATTTTATGTGCAAATTGCGCACTTCTCACATTTTAAATTACATTAAGTTAGCAAAATCGCCGATTTGTTATCATATTGATTTTACCGATTAATAATACCGACTTTTTAATAATGTTAAAGGGAGATGTGTCATTAATTGGATATTGACACATCTCCCTCAAAAAAGACTGTTTCTATATAATATATAATAATGTGTATTTAGTTTTTACATTACACAACTTATAACTTACGACCTATAATATCATCATTGGAAATTGATTTAGAGGTTTTCTTCACTTGGGCATTGACCGAGCCGAAACGATATGCCACTCTCAACATCGCCATCTTGCCGATAAACGAATTGGTCTTGCTATATCCTGTATAATCTCCATTGACAAAATATTCATTATCTGTAATAACTTTTGTGCCAAATGGATTTAACGCATACACGGCAACAGTCAATCGGTCTTCTTTCAAGAATGAGCGTTGAAGTGACACATAACATTGCCATGCCGAACCTGACGCCGGTTCATTATATTTATATACATTGCTCACATTTCCCGAATTTTTGCCACCTGCAAACTCGGCACGCAATTTCCAAGGCAATTGTTGAGTCAAGCGCGCAAAAGCGCCCCATTGCCATCGTGCCTGCCTCAAACCTTGTTGCTTGATTTTATATTCCATCCAATAGGCAGAGCCATTGAGCGCAAATTGTGTTTTGGGCGTAATGGTCCATTGCATATTTGCATTAAGGAACAACGAGCGATTATCTCCTACATTTTTATATGTAGAGTAAATATGATCATCTACGGCTGTTATATATGATACAATTCCATTATCAGAAAACTCATAATTGGCTGAAAGATTGAGATTGAATAACGGCTTGATAAACATATATGTAAATTTCAATGAATTATGGCGAGCGCTCGCCAAATCGGGATTTCCTTGACTCGTGGAATTGGGACCCTCATTAACAGCAGGATTCAAATAACTGATACCCGGACGATTAATGCGTGTTGCATAGTTGAATGTAAAGCTGTTTGCATCATTGGCTTGCCATGACAATGCCGCCGATGGCACCCAATCATTAAGACGTTGACTGAATCCGGGTTGCGACCCGTCTTCAAATGTGGCTTTAAGATAGGAATATTCATATCTTATACCGGCTTTGGCACTTAATGATTTCCACCTAAAACGATATTCACCATATCCTGCCAATACTTGGGTCAAGTGGGAAAAATCGCTATGCGCAGTCCCTACTCCAAGATATTCGGTGTCGGTTACACTATGATTATCGCGTAAAATATATTTTGCACCTACATCAATAGTGTGGATTTTACCAAATGGGCGAGTCCAGTCGGCTTGAGCTGTGTGTTCAATAAACTTCAAATCGAAAACAGAGCGAGTACCCGAATATGGAACCGGCATATTTATGGTGTCATAATATTCTTGATGTTGGTCATAATCTTGATTGGTGGTTGAAACAAGATATGACAAATTGAAAGTCTCACCTTTGCGATGCGTAGAACGCTGGTAACTGATATTCCCGGTAAAATCGAAATAACTTTGAGGATAAAAATATTTTGATTTATAAGAATAGATTGTAGAACCATTGGCAGCCGTCATTAATGTAGATGTAGTTCCCGGCACATCAAGATCATGCCAATAGCCGTTGAACGACAGGTTGAAGAGGTTGAGTGTGTCGGGTTCCCAACTAGCATCGGCACCAAACCATGTGCCACTACCTTTATAATACCCTTTTGATATATAATCCATAGACGAACCACTATCTTTATAGTCATAATGGGTATATGTTTCACTCTCGCTTATTTTTTTATTCATATAATGCGTCCCTGCGTAGGCCGACACTGTAACTTTGTCGATTTGTGATGACAACCACACCGAGCCTTGCGGAGTTCCCATACTGTTTATCTGAGCCGAGACATTGCCCATTACACCTTTAATCGAAGTATTTTCAAGAGTTACAATATTAAGGATAGCCCCTACCCCCTCGGCATCATATTTTGCCCCCGGCTCGGTGATAACTTCTATACGTTTTATCATTGAAGCAGGTATAGCCGACAACACCTCTTTGGGATTATTTGAAAACGAGTTATTGGGACGACCGTTTTTATATACCTTAAAATTGGTTGAGCCTTTTACTTTAATATTATTGTTGGCATCAACATCTACCATAGGCACCTTGCGAAGCATTTCAATAATAGTAGAAGTCTTGGAATCGGCATCGGCCTGCACATCATAACCTATGCGATCAATTTCTTTGGTCACAAGTGGACGCTGTGCCATTACAACAACCTCGCCAAGTACTTCGGCATTGTCACGCATCACTATCGTTCCCAAATCGGCAATAGGATTAGACGCATCAACCTCAAATGTCTGAGCTACCTCGGTCTTTCCTATTGAATTTATCTTTAATTGGTATTTACCCTTTGATTTCAATGTTTGTTGAAACAACCCATTTTCATCGGTAACGCCCACAAAGATTGGCTTGACGGTATCGGCAACATTAAATATCCTCACGGTGGCATACATCTCACCCTCTCCCAACGAATCAACCGCCACGGCCTTTACTCTATAATCATTAGCACTTGCTGTGTATGAGAGTCCTAATCCCAACATAACCAACAATATCTTTACTTTTCTCATTTTTCCAATCAAATCTTTAAATTTAACCTATAATTCATTTGTTTTTATCGCGATTCAATCATTAGACGCACATACTATATGTTTTGTTGCAACATATTTCAAAATATTTTTCAATCAACATATATCTCACCATATTTTTTTATCGCAACAAAGTTACAACCAAATTGTTAACTTTTACCCCCCCCCATTTTTAACACTCTTTAACCATGAAACATCTATAATCTTCCTATCTTGTTTTGATTACAAATATATGGCGGTTACTATCAGAATTATAGTCATAATGATTCACTTAATTAAAATTTATCTTGTTTTATTTGCATTTTGTTATTAAAAAGCATAATTTTGCAACCAATTCAACAAAAAATGTTAGATGAATCGTCAATATTTGCAATCAGTTTTCACAATGACTCAACTGCACCTATCAGTGGTCGTCGTCAACGTCCTTTAAAAAAGGGAGGGAAAGATGATTGTATATATTCACACTATTTTAATATAAACATATAACACGATGCCTCCCCACCATGCAACAAACGCAAATGGGAGGCATTGTAGTTAAAAAACGGAGGACAAAATTATGAGTAAACCACTCAGAAGTGCAGCAAGCACACAAGGAAGAAGAATGGCAGGGGCTCGCGCTCTATGGCGTGCCAATGGTATGAAAGAAGAACAAATAGGCAAACCGATTATTGCCGTCGTCAATTCATTCACTCAATTTGTGCCGGGTCACACTCATCTCCATGAAATAGGTCAAATAGTTAAAGCCGAAATAGAGAAACTGGGTTGCTTTGCCGCCGAGTTTAACACTATAGCAATCGACGATGGAATCGCAATGGGACATGATGGTATGCTTTATTCGCTCCCCTCTCGCGATCTTATCGCCGACTCGGTTGAATATATGGTCAATGCTCACAAGGCCGATGCCATGGTGTGTATATCAAACTGCGACAAAGTGACTCCGGGTATGCTCATGGCTGCCATGCGATTAAATATCCCTGCGATATTTGTTTCGGGAGGTCCTATGGAAGCCGGTCGCCTTGGCGATCGTCCTCTCGACCTCATCGACATTATGATTGACGCTGCCGACAATAGTGTTGATGACGAAACTGTCACAAAACTCGAGCAGTGCGGTTGCCCCACTTGTGGTTCTTGTTCAGGAATGTTTACAGCTAACTCAATGAACTCGCTCAACGAAGCTATCGGCTTGGCTCTTCCCGGCAACGGAACAATCGTGGCAACTCATGCCAATCGCACCGAGCTATTCAAAAAAGCCGCTCAACAAATCGTTAAAAACACTTTTGCGTACTACTATGACGATGATGAAAGCGTATTGCCTCGCAATATTGCCACTCGTCAAGCTATGCTCAATGCAATGACCCTCGATATTGCCATGGGCGGATCGACCAACACAGTACTCCACCTTCTTGCCGTAGCTCATGAAGCCGAAGCCAACTTCACAATGGCCGACATCGACGCCCTTTCACGCAAAACTCCGGTATTGTGTAAAGTGGCTCCTAACTCAAAATATCATATTCAAGATGTGAACCGCGCAGGTGGTATCATATCAATTATGAAAGTTCTTGCCGACCAAGGCATCGTTGACACATCGGTAAAACGTGTTGACGGATTGACTCTTGGCGATGCTATAGAAAAATATGCTATCGGAGGCAAAAACTTCGATGCCGAAGCCGAAGCAATGTGGAAAAGCGCTCCCGGTGAAAAGAAAAATATCGTACTCGGTTCTCAAAACTGCACATACGAAAACCTTGACACCGACCGTGAAAAGGGTTGCATTCGTGACTTTGAACATGCATACGTGAAAGATGGCGGATTGGCAGTATTGCGTGGCAACATCGCACTTGATGGTTGCGTTGTAAAAACGGCAGGTGTCGATGAAAGTATCTTCCACTTCCGTGGTCCGGCAAAAGTATTCGAATCACAAGAAGATGCTGTTGAAGGCATCCTTCGCGACAAAGTCGTTGCCGGTGATGTGGTAGTAATCACTCACGAAGGACCGAAAGGAGGTCCCGGTATGCAAGAAATGCTCTACCCCACAAGCTATATTAAAAGTAAACACTTGGGCAAAGAGTGCGCACTCATCACTGATGGTCGTTTCTCAGGTGGCACATCAGGCTTGTCAATCGGCCACATCTCTCCCGAAGCTGCTGCAGGTGGTAACATCGGACTCGTTCGCGATGGCGACATCATCGACATCAACATTCCTCAACGCACTATCAGTGTGGAAATCAGCGATGAAGAAATGGCTAATCGCCGCAAAGAGGAGGAAGCTCGCGAAAAAGAAGCATTTACACCTCGCAATCGTGACCGTGTGATATCAAAAGCCTTGCGTGCATACGCATCTATGGTTACATCGGCCGACAAAGGCGGAGTGAGAGAGTAATTCATAATCTAAAATTTAAAATTCACAATTATATGAATGAGAAAATAACTGGTGCCGAGGCTTTAATAAAGTCGTTGATTGCAGAAGGGGTTGACCTCGTATTCGGCTATCCGGGTGGCGCTATCATTCCGGTATATGATAAACTTTATGATTATACCGACCAATTAAAACACATTCTCGTTCGCCACGAACAAGGCGCAACTCATGCGGCACAAGGTTATGCTCGTGTAACAGGCCGTCCCGGTGTTGTCATTGTAACATCTGGACCTGCCGCCACAAATGTAATCACCGGTTTGAGCGACGCTCTAATGGACAGTACTCCATTGGTAGTCATCACCGGACAGGTTGCATCTTCATTCCTTGGCAGCGATGCATTTCAAGAAACCGACGTGGTAGGTATCACTCAACCAATCACAAAATGGGCCTACCAAATTCGTCGTGCCGAAGATATTCCTTGGGCTGTTGCTCGCGCATTTTATATTGCCAACACCGGCCGGCCCGGTCCGGTGGTGCTTGACATCGCCAAAGATGCTCAAAATGGGTTACTTGAATGGAGTCACCAAAAATGCACATATATACGCAGCTATATCCCCTACCCCAAAATCAATGATGAGGATTTAAAGGCTGCTGCCGATATTATCAATTCGGCTAAACGCCCGATGATTCTTTCGGGACATGGTGTGATGATTTCAGGAGCAGAAAAAGAGCTTGCCGCTTTTGCTGAAAAAGCCGACATTCCGGTAACAGCAACGCTTCTCGGACTTTCAACCATGCCAAGCGACCACCATCTATATAAAGGTATGCTCGGTATGCATGGCAATATCGGTCCTAACATCAACACCAATCGCAGTGACGTAATTATTGCTATAGGTATGAGATTTGACGACCGTGTAACCGGCGACACTTCAAAATATGCTCCTCAAGCCAAAATCGTACATATCGACATCGACTCATCGGAATTTGATAAAAACATAAAAACCAATGCTACAATCCATGGCGATGCTCGCGAAGTGCTTGAAAAACTTCTGCCACTCATCAACCATGCCGACCACAGCGAATGGCTCAAGACATTTGACGAATGTGCAAAAGTGGAGCGCGAAAAGGTTATCGAGCGAGAAGTGTTCCGCACCGAAGGCACTATGACTATGGGCGAAGTGGCGCATAAAGTATCAAAAGCCACCGGCGATAAAGCGATATTGGTTACCGATGTGGGACAAAACCAAATGTTCTCTTCTCGCTATTTCCGTTATACCGACCCCAAAAGCATTCTCACTTCTGGAGGTCTTGGAACAATGGGATTTGGGTTACCCGCATCTATCGGTGCAAAAATGGGAGCCCCAGAACGTACTGTGTGTTTCTTCACCGGCGATGGCGGATTGCAAATGACTATTCAAGAACTCGGAACCATTATGGAATATGGCACCGATGTAAAAATAATACTTCTCAACAACAATTTCCTTGGCAATGTGCGTCAATGGCAAGAACTTTTCTTCAACAGCCGTTTCTCACAAACCCCAATGGTTAATCCCGATTTCGTAGCAATAGCTAATGCTTATGGCATTGCTGCTGAAAATGTTGAGACTCGCGAACAACTTGATGATGCTATTGCACGTATGCTCAACCACAAAGGAGCATATATGCTCAACGTGAACATCGACCCCACCGACATGATATTCCCAATGACTCCTGCCGGAGCGGCTGTTGATGATATTATGCTCAACGCAAATGAGAAGTTTCAAATCAATTAATTCGCTGTAACCGATATGGAAAAACAATTATTTACAGTTACCGTATTCTCCGAAAATCAAGTTGGGTTGCTCAACCAGATTTCAATCATATACACTCGCCGTTGCCTCAACATCGAGAGCCTTTCGGTGAGCCCCTCATCAATCGAAGGAATACACAAATTCACCATTACCACATGGAGCGACCGTGTGACAATGGAAAAAGTGGTGAAACAAATCGAAAAACGCATCGATGTGTTGAAATCATTTCTTTACACCGATGACGAAATCGTGTATCAAGAAATTGCCCTCTATAAGGTGCCTACCGAGCAACTCCTCAACGAGAAAAACCTCGAAGGAATCATTCGTCGTCACAATGCACGAATTCTCGAAATTACCAAAGAATATACAGTGATTGAAAAATCGGGGCACGACGACGAAACCGAAGCATTGTTTGAAGAGTTGAAAAACTATGACATTCGCCAGTTTGTGCGTAGCGGTCGTGTGGCAATCACTAAATCGACTCAAGAATATGTAACAATGTTCCTTGAAGAACAAGCCCGCCGCCGTGCCGAAGGGTTAATTTAATATCACATATTAAACAATGAGACCAAAGGAACATACTCATAAATATTTTCTCACTGCCGGCGAATGTAATGCTCAGCGCCAAATGCCTATCACTCTCATTGCTCAACGAGTGATTGAGATTGCGACCGAACATGCCAATATACTCGGTGTGGGATATAGCGACATGATTAAGTTCAACTCGGGTTGGGTGTTGAGTCGCATGTCAATCGAAATGACTCGCTACCCCGGTGTAAACGAGGAATATAGCCTCACCACTTGGATTGAAGGTTTTAATCGTCTTTATTCAGAACGTAACATGGAAATCCAAGACGGCAATGGAGAAACAATAGGATATGCGCGCACAATATGGGTTGCTATCGATATGGACACCCGTCGCCCATCTGACCTTACCGGCATTTCGTGGCTTGCCGAAACTATCAACGATCGTCCTTGCCCCATTGCAAAGCAAAGCCGTTTAATGCCGGTGAAAGAGGACGAAGCCACACTATCGGCTCAACACCGATTTAAAGTGAGCGACATCGACTTTAACCGCCATGTGAATAGTGTGAGATATATGGACGCATTCCTCGACCAATGGGATATAGAGTTTTTTGACAACAATGATATTTCTCGATTTGAAATTCAATATATACATGAAACTCATTTTGGCGACAAAGCTCACATTCGCACAAAATACAACGAAAACATTGCCGAAACTGAAATTCTAGTCAATGAAACGGCAAATTGTAGAGCAAAAATTGCATTTAAAAGCAAAAATTGACACAAAAATTAAATATTTAATTGCATTTTGTTGCTAATTTGCGATAAAAGCCGTAAATTTGCAACAAAATCATACAAAACTAATATAACATTCAATTATGGCAAAAATGAATTTTGGCGGAGTTGAAGAAAATGTAATCCTCCGCGAAGAATTTCCCTTAGAAAAAGCTCGTGAAATTTTAAAAGACGAAACTATAGCTGTGATCGGTTATGGCGTTCAAGGCCCCGGTCAAAGTATGAACCTTCGTGACAATGGTTTCAATGTAATCGTTGGTCAACGTCAAGGTAAAACATTTGAAAAAGCAATCAACGACGGTTGGGTTCCTGGCGAAACACTTTTCAGCATCGAAGAAGCTTGCGAAAAAGGTACTATCATCATGTGTCTTCTTTCTGACGCTGCTGTAATGTCGGTATGGCCTACTATCAAACAATATCTTACTCCAGGTAAGGCTCTTTACTTCTCTCATGGTTTCGCACTCACTTGGAGCGACCGCACAGGCGTAGTTCCTCCTGCTGATGTTGACGTTATCCTCGTTGCTCCTAAAGGCTCAGGTACATCATTGCGTACAATGTTCCTCGAAGGTCGCGGTTTGAACTCTTCATACGCAGTTTCTCAAGACGTTACAGGTCGTGCAACTGACCGTGCTCTTGCTCTCGGTATCGGTATCGGTTCAGGTTACCTCTTTGAAACTACTATCGAACGTGAAGCAACTTCTGACCTCACAGGTGAACGTGGTTCATTGATGGGTGCTATCCAAGGTTTGTTGCTTGCTCAATACGAAGTGCTCCGTGAAAACGGCCACACTCCTTCTGAAGCATTCAACGAAACAGTTGAAGAATTGACTCAATCATTGATGCCTCTCTTCGCTAAAAACGGTATGGACTGGATGTATGCTAACTGCTCTACTACCGCTCAACGTGGTGCTCTCGACTGGATGGGTCCATTCCACGATGCAATCAAGCCTGTTGTTGAAAAACTTTACGCAAGCGTAAAATCTGGTAATGAAGCTCAAATCTCTATCGACAGCAACTCACAACCCGACTATCGCGAAAAACTCGAAGAAGAACTCAAGGCTCTTCGCGAAAGCGAAATGTGGCAAGCCGCAGTTACTGTTCGCAAACTTCGTCCCGAAAACAACTAATCTACAATCTCTCAGAGATATAAATAAAAAAAGTGCGATACCCAATATTGGGTATCGCACTTTTTTTATTTCCTCACTGCCCCATTTCATTATAAATTGTTAAATTTGTAATAATATTAATCAAATCACATCAAATATGTCAAAGTTTTTTTCCAACATTAAAAAGTATCGAAGTCCAATTCTCAATACCATAGTTTCTATACTATGCATTATTATCATTTATGAATCATTATTTGTAGAAATTCGTTATTGGCGTGTTGCCATTTTCGGAATTCTCTTGATCTCTAATATTGCCGACCTCATTCAATTTTGGAAAAAATAAATCAAAATCGGACATATAACACATCTTTCCAAAAGCATTTATATTCTTCAATTTAATATAATAAAAAAGTAATAGGGCTGAAACAAAAATGATTCAACCCTATTACTTTTTTATTTATATTACAAATTTTATTTAATAAACTTTATTGTTTTAGTATTACCTCCGGTTGTCACTTTAGTAATATATACTCCATCGTTCAAATCGGCAACAGAAATAATCGCATTTGATGATGCAGAATTTGCTTTAATTACCAATACGCCCGAAGTATTATATACATCAACTGAAGTAATTACATTCGCAGCCGCGATGCTTAATACATCTCCATTGCAAGCCACATTAATTGGGTTTTCTTCAACAACTTGTTCTACACCAACGTTTGGCAATTTAATATCCGAGATACTTGCAGTTTGGACATTATCACTCCATTGACTGAATTCAAGATTATTGAAATTAATCGCTCCTGTCCATTCTTGGAATGGCACTGTCTCATCTTCAATATCGGTCCATTCATGTTTCATTAAGAAGCTATCAAAACGCCATGTTGAAATTGTCGTTGCTTCTCCTGTAAAGTGTTGGAATGGATCATTCTTAATATCCCATGACACCAAATTCCATCCACGGAAATCAAGCGTTGTTTGTGGGTCGGGATATTTAAGTTCAGAACCATTTACACGCAACATTGCCGAAACAACATTATTCGAAGCATCACCATATAACCAGAATGTCAAAACACCATCTGTGAGATTACGATTTGCATTAATTCCCGATTGAGTTGGCGTGTATTCACGAATTTGCCACACTTCATTTGCAAAGAACTCATCAAAAGAATATGTCATCAACGCAGAACCGGCTGTATTTTTATTGGGAGCAAGAGTGCTGTTGGTCATTGAGTTTCCTTCATCAGTAAGACCCGATGTAGAACCAGAGCCATTTGGAGCCCAGAAACCATCAGCACTTGTTAATGGGAACAATACTGTTGAAGATGTTTTAGTGCGATATTCCGACAAGAATCTGAAATGGAAATCTTCAGTGAGGTTCCCGGAAAGGTCGGGAATACCACCTTGCATAGACACCAAGAAACATTTATCAGCCGGTATTGTATCATTTGTATAGAAATGAACTACCGAATTACCTCTTACAATAGCATGAGACGCAGTACCTTCATATATTTTGCCATCACTGTCTTTCACTGTAATGAAATTTGAGTGTTTGTCATCATTCCACACAATTTCTTCGTCAAATTCAATACGAATAGGAGGCATGATAGCATATTCAGCAGTAGCGTCTTGATGAGGATATGTAGATATTACTTTGGCAGGAGTAACATCAGGTTCTGCCATTACGATTGACAATACATAATTCCCACCTTCAATACCATCACCATCGCCATCAAACAATTGTTGTGTTTGCGCGTTCTTAGCAATACTACCATCGATAGTAATATTATAACCCCATAGAGGTTCGAGGTTTGAAATATCAATACTCAATGTATAATCATTAATCCAGCTAAAAGCAATTTGTCCTTGATTATCAATTGAGGTCGCATTTTCCACCGATTCCTTATCCATGTTACGGGAGAAAGTAATTATGAGCGGAGAAACAGGAGAAACATTGCTTACATCTTCTATTGAAATAGCATCAACCTTAGCCGGAGCTGTATTTGTCATTTCCACATGTTGAACAGTCACAAAGTCTTTGGTTTCGCCTTGCCCACCCTCTTTGATTGTAACTTGCATTGTTTTGGATTCATATCCATCAACCTCAAATGTCATATCATAAGTTTGACCGGCAGTCAATCCTTCAAAGAAATAAAAACCATTGTGAATCAAGTTCTCATTTTTAGTGTATATATTAAATACCGATTCCCATGTATCTGTTGTATAAGTTTTGCCATCAACAGTAACTTTCACTCCATTTATAGGAGTTTTATTTTCAGAATTGCGGATAATACCGGCAAGGAAAGTTTGCTTGGGAACATTCAATCCTCTATATTTGAGAATTGATTGGAATCCGGCAAGAGCTTCAAGACGTTTATAATCTTTATTTATATTAAGTTGTTGCTGCTCTGCAATTGTATGATAAGCACCTTCACTCAACAACGACGCCATATTTGAACGACGATTTACCGATAAATATGGATACTGGTTAGCATGAGTTGTTTCGCCACGAAGATAGAAACAACGGTCATACCAATTTCCTCGAGTTCCGGTACAAGCAAAATCCATCATCATATTTGTGAGATTAGGACAAAGAATTTCGCCAAAAGCTTTACCGCCATTAGGTGTTTTTTCTACTTCAACACCATTTTTCATCCAACCACCAAAAAGAGTGACTGTCGTATTATTGTCGGCCGAGGCATCAGAGTGAATAGAATAATAGAAGTCTGCGCCCCAAGCATTTGCCATATCCGAGCGTTCTTCAAGCCCAACTTCTGTCACTTCATCTTCACGACAAAGCATCAGATTTTCTGCCGGCATATCGGTATATGTAAGCAAATATTCTTTCATTGTTTGCGCAATTGCAAATACTTTTTCGGCTTCAGAATACCCCCAAAGACCTCTGTTTTCCTTCATTGAGTGACCGGGGTCAAGGAATAACTTAAAATCACCCCAACCAGTAATCTCCTTTGTTTCAGTTTGCGCAATTGCAGGAAGTGCGACCGCACACATTGCAGCTATTACTGCACTTTTCTTTATTATATTTGATGTCGTTTTCATGGCAGTAATTAATATTTGAGGTTAATAACATAAATCGACGCATCAATAGCATTTTCAAATGCCACTTTTTGTCCATCGGGAGATACCGATGGTGTTAACGGAATTAAATCTGTGTTTTGAGTCAATAAATATTTCTTTCCCGAATTGACGTTCATAGAATATATATCAGACGCAGTAAAATTACTGCCATCATCACTAACCAATGTATAAATAATTGATTCATTATCGGGCAACCATTGAGGATTAGAGCCTTTACCTATATTTTTAAGATTTCCACCATTGCTATCACATATCCACATTCCATGTCCGGGAATTTGGAATGCGACTTTTGATCCATCGGGCGATAATGCCGGATTAATAATCATTTTTCCCGAATATTTATTCAACGACGCTATCTTCGATGTAGCTTTTACTGGGTCATTAACCATCAGTTCATACACCCCTGTTTTATTAATAGTTGAAGCCGTTTTGACAGACTTCCAGGTAGGAGTACCTTTAATATTTCTACTTTTTCCCACTAAAATATCAGCTTTACCGGTCGCTACATCCCACTTCTTTATTTCATGTAAAACTCTATTGTTTTCGAGGACATTGGTTCGACCTAAAATCTGAGTTCCATCGTCGCTCCATTTCATTTTATATCCGGCACCCGACTCATTTGTAACACATTTTAAATTACTGCCATTGGCATTAGCGACTAAAATACCGGTGTAATTGTCGGTAGTAACTGCGATGCGACTACCATCAGGCGACCATACCGGCGCCATCAAACCTACTGAATGCTCGATGAGCTTTCGAGGCTCACTTGCTGAACGTGGTTGAGCAAATACACTTGTACCACATAAGCAAAGAGTAATTGCTAACATTAAATTTCTTTTCATACGAGTACTTTTGATTTTAAGGTTAATAATAAAATGTAATTAAATAATTTTTCCAAAGATAATATTTTTTTTCTAAAAACAAACTTCTATTTCCCCTTCCCATCATATTTTTTTGCTACAAAACAAATTTATATCATGATAATTTGCTAAATTTGCACAAAGAATAATCACTAAAAAAATATGACACAAGAATTAGACTGGGGCAACCTATCATTTGGATATATCCCTACCGACTACAACGTGCGTTGTTTCTACAAAGATGGCAAATGGGGCGAAATTGAAGAATCAACCTCTGAGTCAATAAACATACACATGGCATCAACATGCCTTCACTATGGTCAAGAAATTTTTGAAGGTCTAAAGGCATTCCGTGGCAAAGATGGCAAAGTGCGCATCTTCCGTCTTGAGGAGAATGCCAAACGTATAATTTCTTCGGCTGAGGGTATTAAAATGCAACCAATCCCCGTGGAATTATTCTGCGAAATGGTGAAACGTGTGGTTAAACTCAACGAACGATTTGTGCCTCCATACGGTAGTGGAGCATCTCTCTATATCCGCCCCCTCGAAATTGGCATTTCTGCTCAAGTAGGCGTAAAACCTTCAAGCGAGTATCTTTTCCTCATCCTCGTTACTCCTGTAGGTCCATATTTCAAAGGTGGCTTCAAAAACACGAACATCTGCATCATGCGCGAATTTGACCGTGTAGCACCTAAAGGTACAGGTCGTTGGAAAGTGGGTGGAAACTATGCTGCAAGTCTCGAAGCCGGTGAAAAGGCTCACGAACTTGGATATTCGGCAGTACTTTACCTTGACCCAAAAGAAAAGAAATATATCGACGAATGTGGTCCAGCCAACTTCTTGGCTATCAAAGATGGCAAATATATCACTCCGGCTTCAGAATCAATTCTCCCCTCTATCACCAACATGAGCCTTCAACAAATAGCCAAGGATATGGGAATTGAGGTGGAATGTCGTCAAATTCCTCTTGAAGAGCTTGACACTATTCAAGAAGCAGCCGCTTGTGGTACAGCAGCCGTGGCATCACCTATCGGTGAAATTCACGATCTTGATCTCAACAAGAAATATATTATTTCAAAGAATGGCGAACCCGGTCCTGTGGTAACTGCTCTTTACAACAAACTTCGTGGTATTCAACTCGGCGAAGAAGAAGATATTCATGGTTGGAACACAATCGTGGAATAACTCTTTTAATTCATAATGCATAGTTCATAATGCACAATTAGAAATGATGAATTATCAAGAAATAATTGATAAATATTATCCCGTTGGCACTAAGTGCCGCGGGATTTTTTTACGACACAGCCGTCAGGTTGCCGATAAAGCGTTTGAAATCGCTTGTAGATGCAACCTCAACATTCCACTTGACATGGTGGAAGCGGCTGCGATGCTTCATGATATAGGAATTTTTCTCACTAACGCACCCGATATTAATTGTCATGGTTCGGAACATTATATCTGCCATGGCATCTTAGGTGCCGACTTACTACGCCGAGAAGGAGTAGATGAAGCAATCGCACGAGTTGCCGAAAGGCACACCGGTGCCGGGCTTACAATAGATGACATAGAGCGACAACAACTGCCATTACCCCGAAAAGACTACCTCCCAGAAACGATACTTGAAAAACTCATATGCTATGCCGATAAATTCTACTCCAAAAACGGAGCAATGCAAGAAAAATCGCTCGACAAGGTAAGAGCCTCAATGGTCCGTCACTCTCTCGAAAGCCTCTCTCGCTTCAACGAATTGCATAATATGTTTAAATAATCTGGATTATTTATGTGCTTTAGGAACCACAATATTTGCAATTTTTGTAACAAATATCGCACACAATAAACTCAAAACAACAACTACCGTATAAATAATTATTGGGTATTTAAATCCATATATAAAATCTTTAAATAGGTAATAGCAAATACAAGTGTGAATAAACCACATATTCATTGAATATTTTCCTAAAAGCGACAAACTCTTATCTATAAACTTCCATCGTGAAATCGATATAAATAATGTCATAAAAGCTACTACATAGAAAGTTGAACTGCACTTGTATCAAAAAAGCATCGCACTATAACCAACAATATTGTCGCTCCTATTACATATATATTTTTGGTTAAATACTTTTGAATTTTTGATTTTGCACTACTGAAAAAATTAATTTTTAACAACATTGCACCTATAACAAACTCCCACAATAGGTGGAAATACAAAAATATATTATATCTGAATTTGTAAGCATACAAATAATCCACACCAAAACGACTTATGACAAATGAAGTGGCAAATAATCCAAATATACATCCCACAACTACCCATAATGGATTATATCTATCCACAAGTTTGAATACCCAATAAGAAGATAATACAACCATGGAATATGGCAACAAAAACCACCATTCTCCATTATATGTTGTATTGAATCCGGTAGCATTGTTTAGCAAAGCCCTGAAACTTCCAGGATAGGTAGCAGGACTTAAGAAATGACCTATTAAAACAAACAACAACAATACAATCCAAAAATTAATGTATAAATTCCGGATTCGTGGCAATTGATTCTTTAACCCTCTATTCTTATAGATATAATACATTCCATATCCACCCAATAAAAGATAGAACGTAACCGGACCTGTTGCTCTTGTCAATATATGTCCCACTGGAATCCCACCTATTTCAAATAGAGGTTCATACAAACCAATACTCCAATTTGGCAAAAAAAGATGTCCAAATATCATAAATAAGATAGCCACACCTTTCAACATTGTTGATTCTTGTTTAGTCATGTTTTTCTATCAATTCTAACACGTTATCGTTTACAAAGGTACATAAAAAATATTTTTTACGCCCGGTGAGTAAGAAAAAAGAAATATACGAAAAGATCTTCAACCTTAAAAATATGATGATTTACGGCAAAATTCTTTTTTTTATTTCAATGATAAAGTTCTTCGTTTTTCATCTTATAGTTATCACTTTTTATGAAAATTTTGATACGGTTTCCATACTCTTTTGACGCAACAATGCTGTAATTAGCTGAAAAATCGCTATCTTCGCAAAAAAAAATAGCGAATTATATCTACGCATATATCGCTTTACAACTGAACAAACAAAATTAATCATATCATTATGCAAAAAGAAAAAGATTTATCGGTCAATAATGTTGACCCCACCGAACTTCCCGAAAACGCATTCAGGGAACTGAATGCCGGTGAAGAGTATCGTCCGGTGATGCACCCTGAGCGCGATTATGCCGAAGCGACCCCCTATTCAGTAACAATGGGATTGCTTTTAGCTGTTATTTTTAGTGCGGCTGCGGCTTATCTTGGGTTGAAAGTAGGACAAGTATTTGAGGCTGCCATTCCCATTGCTATCATTGCGGTTGGGTTGTCGGGAGCATTAAAAAAGAAAGATGCGCTTGGACAAAATGTGATTATACAGTCAATCGGAGCATGCTCGGGAGTAATCGTAGCCGGAGCGATCTTCACATTGCCGGCGCTTTATATTCTGCAAGCCAAATACCCCGAATTATCGGTTAATTTCTTGCAAATATTCCTCAGTTCATTGCTTGGTGGCATATTAGGCATATTATTCTTTATCCCATTCCGCAAATATTTCGTAAAAGATATGCACGGAAAATATCCTTTCCCCGAAGCCACCGCAACCACCCAAGTGCTTATCAGCGCCGAAGGTGGGGATAAAAAATCGGGTAACGGAGGACAAGCCAAAACCCTCGTCATTGCATCACTTATCGGAGGTATTTATGACTATATAGTAGCTACATTTGGTTGGTGGGCTGAAACGGTCACAACCACAGCAGCATCATGGGGAGCCACGATTGCCGAAAAAACAAAAGTAGTGTTTAGTTGCAACACCGGAGCGGCATTGTTAGGTCTTGGCTACATCGTAGGACTTAAATATGCATTTGTTATTTTTGCCGGTTCACTTTTCGTATGGTGGATAATAATCCCATTGTTAGGCACATACGGATCAACCGAGATTGTAGCAATGGACGCCCAATCAATTTTTAGCGAGCACGCTCGATTAATTGGCATTGGAGGCATCGCAATGGCAGGCATCATAGGCATTGTGAAATCATGGCCCATCATAATGCAAGCAGTGGGGCTTGCGGGTCGTGAATTCAAAGGTGGAGCATCAAGAGCCAAAACCATACGTTGGCAAACAGACATTTCAATGAAGCAAGTTGTATTTTATATTGCTATTGCATTAATTGTAGTTTTGTTATTCTTCTGGCTCGGAGTAATTGGCACTTTGTGGCAAGCACTTGTGGCATGGCTTGTAGTGACTGTTATCGCATTCTTGTTCACCACTGTTGCGGCAAACGCTATTGCAATCGTAGGTTCAAACCCTGTATCGGGTATGACGTTGATGACTCTTATAATTGCATCAGCAATCTTTGTGGGCATCGGGCTTAATGGCACAAATGGAATAGTTGCCTCAATGGTAATTGGAGGTGTGGTTTGTACCGCTCTTTCAATGGCAGGTGGATTCGTAACCGACCTCAAAATAGGTTATTGGCTCGGTTCCACACCACGAAAACAAGAAACATGGAAATTCCTTGGCACTTTGGTATCGGCAGCAACCGTGGGAGGCGTAATTCTTGTGTTGAACAAAGTATATGGATTTGCCGGAGAAAACGCACTTGTAGCCCCTCAAGCCAATGCCATGGCTAAAGTTATCGAACCGCTCATGATGGGAGGCGACACTCCTTGGATTCTCTATTTTGTGGGCGCCATTCTTGCCTTATTACTTAATTGGCTTGGCGTTCCGGCTTTGGCATTCTGCCTTGGTATGTTTATTCCACTTCCTCTCAACACGCCAATGCTTGTGGGTGGGGCTATCGCATATTTTGTATCAAAAAGCAAAAATGAGGCTCTCAGCAAAGCCCGTCACGAACGTGGCACACTCATCTCATCAGGACTTATTGCCGGTGGTGCATTGTTTGGCGTATTTGCCGCTATCACCAAATTTGCCGGCTTTGAATACACCTCACCTCTTAGCGAAGGGATGTCTCAATCACTCGGACTTGTCGCTTACGCTTTACTAATTTGTTATCTCTTATGGGATAGCCGTCGCGCTAAAGCATAACAAATTTTGAGACTCAACTCTATTAATAGAGAGATACTTGCACTGTCCATTCCGGCCATAATAGCCAATATCACTACTCCAATATTAGGAATAATTGATGTCGCTATTGTAGGCAATATGGGCAGTGCGGTGTATTTAGCCGCTATAGCTATTGGTGGCTCCATATTCAACATGCTTTATTGGCCCTTTGCATTCCTTCGCATGGGTTCTAGTGGCATGACCGCACAAGCATTCGGGTCCAACGATAAGCGGCAATACTCATTGGTATTATATCGCTCGCTACTAGTTGCGATTATTGTAGGTATTGCGATTATTGCGTTTCAATATCTGATTGCGCAATGTGCATTTTATTTCATGAGAATTACCAACGACACTCTATTCTATTCACAAAAATACTTCTCTATATGTATCTGGGGAGCTCCGGCAATGTTAGGCTCTTATGCCGTATCTGGGTGGCTCATTGGCATGCAAAACTCACGCGCCACGATGTGGATTTCAATATTTGTCAATCTGCTGAACATTACATGTAGCCTCGTTATGGTATATCAATTTGACATGGGAATTATCGGAGTGGCAACCGGCACACTAATAGCACAATGGGGTGGGTTTCTGCTTGGGCTTACTATTATCTCATTTAAATACACCCTTTCAAGCGCTTCTTTATCCAACATTTTACAACGACAAGAATTGAACCGGTTCTTCTCAATCAATGCCGATATATTCCTTCGCACATTATGTCTTGTTGCTGTCACTTTATGGTTTACTCGTGCCGGAGCTCAACAAAACAATACAATATTAGCAGTCAACACACTGTTGATGCAATTGTTTATGTTGTTCTCCTATTTCATGGATGGCTTTGCATACGCAGGCGAGGCCCTTACTGGGAAATACATTGGCGCCAAACAACCCGCTAAATTAAAATCATGCATAAAAGCATTGTTTGCATGGGGAATGGCTATGGCGGGTATATTCACTGCAATATATCTTTTTGGAGGAAACCCGTTTTTATCACTATTATGCTCCGAAAACGAAATCATCGAAGCTTCAGCAACTTATTTCTATTGGGCAGTGGCAATTCCTGCCTGCGGATTTATGGCATTCACTTGGGACGGTATATTCATCGGAGCGACCCGCACACGCGCCATGCTTCTGTCAATGGCAACAGCAATGACCCTATTTTTTATTATTTATTTTGCTTTTACCCCGCTATTAGGCAATCACGCCCTATGGTTGGCATTTCTGTGCTATCTTTTGATTAGAGGCATTGTACTTGCAACACTATCCCATCGCTTAACATCAAAATAAACCGACATAAAACGATTATTCTTTTCAACCAATTATAAAAATAGAGGCTGCCAATTTGAGCAGCCTCTATTTTGAGTATTCATAATTCTTATTGATTTCCCATTCTGACAAATCGTTTATGAATTACTTGAGTATCGGTTTCTATTGTCATTATATAAACTCCCACAGGGATTGTAGAAACATTAACTCCCGATGATATTTCCGGATTATGCATTCTGATATGTTGCGTACCACGGCTATCAGTTATTGTTAATGTTTTAACATCTTTAATACCCTTAATATATATCAATTCTTTTGCAGGATTGGGATACAACATTACGTTATCAGTATTTACTCCATAAATGCCACTATTCTCATCGATATTTAATAGCATCGGAGAGGAAATTGTACCTATTGCACCTGAATTGAAATTATAGTTTTCTACGGCTTTATATTCAATATCATTTATAACATCAAGAATTTTAAATGACAATTCCACCGGTTCATCACCATAAATCATAATATGATATAAACTATCCACTTGTGTAGAAATTCCACGACACACTCCATCGACAAAGACACCAATTTCATATTGACCACCATCGGCATTCTCTATTTTAGCCAACGTTGCCATGTTGTCGGGATATTGATGCAAGTCGCAACTCCAACGGCTGTTTGACATTTCTTCATTTCCCAAATCAATAGATATTTCGCTAACCACATCATTTTGCGATGCAGCATAGTTAAACGACTTGGTTACATCTGAATAATATTGGTAACCCAACCCCGGTTTTAAAGTTTTCAAATTACCAACCCAAACTGTTCCATCATAAACTGCAAATACACTTTGCGACTTAATTATGTCACCCTCTGAAATAGCTAATGAAGACAGTGCCGCATCCAAAGATAGCTCTTCCGTCGGAGTATAACCTATCCAATTCCATCCGGGGTTAATTGTAATTGTAGATGATGACGGGTCAACCGGCACACCTTCAATATTTAATGATTGCTTGCTTTCTCTTGTTTTTAATCTATACATAGATGTCGTGGTTACTGAAGACAGAGATCCGGACCAGTTATAATTATATAATAATTCTTCGTCCTTGCTTTCAAAAGCCAAAGCCATAGTGCCTAATGGAGACAATAGTGCCGGAAGATTATTCAAATCCTTACAGCCCACATTTACCGACATCCAATTCCAGCCTTTAGCAAGATTGTATTTCAATCGGGTTGTTGCTATTTTACTACAATTGGCAACAATTGTCATATCTGATTTTATGGTCACCATAAGGGTCTTATCATATACTTCTTCACCATCAACACTCCAACATACAAATTCATATCCATCAATCGGCTCCACTGTAAGTGTAATAGCAGTTCCATACTTGTAAATAGCTGAATTACCACCCGATACTATACCTTGTTCGCTTATGATATCTACTTGATATTGTATCGCTTCAAAGTTTGCGGTTATGGTTTCATGACCGGTCAATACTCGGGTCAAATCTTTTTCTGTACCTACCGACTCTCCGTCAACCGTCCATGACAAGAACTTATAACCTTCATTTGCTATTACAGAGAGAGCCACGCTCTTTTCATAATCCAACGTATAACCTCCGGAAACCACACTATCGGGTCGCTCCGCTCCGGGTTGCAATACAGTGACAAGACCGGCGCCAACAGGTTGTGTATTTACCGCCAACTGCACTTTACCTGAATGGAACATCACCCATGATGCTGTCTTACCATTTTTACCGGCAAACCCTTCTGCATCCTCAATTCCCGAAGTATGCACAGTGAGAACATAGTAACCATCACCTGCCGCCAATTGCGACAAATTCAAATTAAATTCTCTATCATTTATCGCTTCAACGCTGACTACCGAAACATCTTGTTTCACTCCTTGCACCGATAATGACACATCTTCATGAGTGAATGTTTCAGGTTTTATCGCTTTATTGAATTTCACTGTTACGGTTTCCACAGGAGAGGTTGCAAGGTCAACAGGCACTCCCGAGTATGAATCTACCGCTAATTGCACTTTCGGTTTGGGCGAGAATACTATAGTATAGCTTTCGCTTCCGGCACCTATCGTATCGGCAAAATGTATTCTGTATTCATATAATGGCTCTCTGCTGTCAAGTAATGTTCTGTCGGTTTGCCAGAAATTACGCACATTAATTGTAGAACCATCACTGTCACGAACCACCGAAACGATTTCTTGATTACCAAGTGTCGGATCCAATACCGAGCCATATACCCATCCGGCTTCATTTGCAGTTACAGATAATGTATATTCTGTATCATTATTTTTATTGATTAAGGTTGTACCGGATTGAGCGACAGGTAATATAGAGCCGTCACTCTTGTAAAGCATATCAGGAAGGTCTTTCAAATCTTGAATGTCATTTACCAAAAATCCAATCTTTGAATCATCTTCATTTGCACCAAAACGCAAACTTCTTATCAACTCATGGATAGTAACATTGTTCAATAGAGATAAATCTTTATTGCCATAGCTTGTTACATGAGTGGCTTTTACGTCATACTCTGTAAAATGACCAAGCAAGCTACTTTGCAACCACCATTGCGCGTATGCGGTAGAATGAGCTGGAATTGTGCCAAACTCAGTAGCCACACTTCCACCTAATGCCAATGTATGCTCTTTTCCATTTAGTTGAGAACTCAACAATTCAAAATCAATTAAAAGACCTTTTTCGTTTTCAATGATTTCGGGTTGTTTGGTCGTCATCACCACATTTTCAGCGTCACCATACCCTACGTTGTTTATCAACAATGCAAATTCGGCTGGAACAGATGGTTCAACGACATCGGCAGTCAAAGCATCATCACCCAATATATCGCGTTGCATGAAATATGTCATATCAAGATTTGGAGATGGTTTAACTGTTAAAGTAACCGGATATAAATCACGAGTAACTTCATAGCCGGTAAACGGATCGAGATATGTCAAAGTTCCACCAAATGAATAATCTTTAGCTTCGGTTGGAGCCGCGTATTTTGAAGGAATAAATAATACAGTAGCGACTCCGGTTTTGTTCGCTTCAAGCGACCAACCACTTGTAAGAGATAATTCTCCGGCAAATGCATCAAGAGTCTCGGCATTAATTTCCATTTCTCGAGAAGTGGCAAGATTTCCATCTTCATCACGAACCTCAAGATTTAGTTTGACATTAGTCATAGGCAATGCCTCATGTCCGTTAAAGACAGTCAAAGTCCCTCTAAATGCCTGACGAGTCATCACCATAGATTGTTCAAACTGCAATGTGATAGATGCGCAGACTGAATTGGAAGTATATTCATCAGCATTATCAAGAAGATATTTATAATAAGAATTTATCGTATCACACATTTCATTAAAATCAGCAAAACCATATTCAACGGCTTTTTCTTCATTTTCCATCATCAAACTTTGAGTGAATATTAATTCGTCTATGTCAATGAAGTTATTGCCCGATATTTCTACCCCAGAAACAAATGAAGTAGTGTTATTAATACGATTTATAAATAGATCAAATTGTTCATTTGATATATTTTCGGGTTTATATCCGTATCTATCTTCTGACAATAATATATATCCAACATTGTCTGTGTTATTATGAATGTAATTAGCTACTTTATATATTGATTCACCTTTAACATCAAACCATAAAGAGTCACCAAAAATAAGATTATAATTTGTATATAACAATTCCAATTGATTTGCCGCCAACATAAGATAATCAGCCATTACAGGATCTGATATAGATGTAAATCCTTTAGATTTGGTTGTTACAGATTTGGTTGATACCTTATCTTTATCCAAATTTTTAACACATGTATATATTCCTTCTCCTAAACCTTTTATACATCCGATGATTCCGGCTGCACACCCGATCGGACCGGGAACACAACCAGCACCTCCTAAAATACAATCGATACCTTTGGATATACTTTTCTTTTTAATTGCTTCGTAACAAGGTGGAATTACATCTTTAGCGCATCCTAATAAATCTAATTTATCAGCCGGATTTAAACAACCATTAGCAGCATCTAAACATCCTTTTGCCGCATCTAATAATCCTTTAACGCATTCAGTAACGCAACCATCAATAATTATCGGTTTTATATATGGAATATCTTGTACATCTTCGTCATCTGGAACAGTTATTGGTGCATTTGGAGGTGACGGGGGATTTATCGGCTTGATAGGTTTTGTCGGTTGCCCTTCTCCCGGTTTTATTATGATTTGTGGTAATTTCACATTACTTCCACAATCCCCTTCGCATTTAACCCATTTAAAAGATTTAAGTACATCTATCCAATTACCATCTACACATTCTTTAACTTCATAAAAGAAATAAGCTATGCTACATACACACTTCTCTTCGTTTGTTGATTTTGCGGTTAATCTATTTATAAAGCTTTTACCAGAAATATCATTTGCCTTAACATTATAAGTTTGTGATGTATTTACAGTTACCATTAATGGTATTACAATCGATTCTTGTGGACGTATTTCTGCAATAGGATATTCACCCAAGACTTCAATTCTGTAATTTTCCGGGTCGGTAGTCGAAATGCTCAATCCAATATCATAAGCAGATAATAAACCTTTGTTAGTAACAACCACATTTGCAATTTGAGTCTTATCCAATAGGTTTTCAGGGAAATCAACGACAATAACCGGAGCCGGAACGTTTGTTTCATATTTTACGGTAGTTTCTATTTCATACTCGTCCTCAACCTCAGTTTCGACAACATCCCATGAATATGTTATTGCGTTAAACGAAATAAACACTTCATGATTATTATCTTTCCCCGGGTCTATAAGAATTGTATTATTATATGAATCATGGTTGCTTTCTGTAACAGATATATTATAATAACCCTCGGGTAATTCGATAGTATATAATCCGTTTTCATCGGTTGTTCCTTGTGCAACAATAGCATTTGTTGTAGGATGCTTAATCACCACGCCTGCACCCGAAACGTGTGGAGCCTCAGTTGTGTTATAAGTATATTCATCACATACATCAACAACAAGAGTTCCGGTTGTCTCTGAAACAGTTATAATATTGTAAGATACAGAAACGCCATCACCGTTTTCACAATTAATACCTATATTACCGGTACGAGCCATATTTAAAATCATATCTTCAGTAGGTGTAAGGCTGAGTATAATAGTTGCCGATTCACCAGTTTCGAGAGCACTCATTTCAACAGGAGTGACGGTCTTCATCCATTCAGGTATCGATACCGTTATCTTTCCTGTCGAACCTTTACCGACATTATTTATGGTTATAGGATATTCTCTTGTATGTCCTTTTGCCATTGTTGTATTTATGGATGTTTCACTTACAAGTAATTTACCTTTAGCAACACGACAATAACAATATAAAGTCAAATCAAGCGTAACCCCTTCGGCTGTGGTAATACGCGCTTTTATCAATTCCCAGTCGGTACCGGCACTTTCACTATTACCAATAAGCGTATAACCGAGATTCACGGTTTGCCCGCCTGTAATATTTGATAATTGATCGAATGTAATTGTATAGTTTTCAGGAACTGAAAGTAACTCAACATTCACACCGGTCAAATCAAGTTGCCCCGGATTATTCAAACCTATCGAGCCTTTTATTTGTTCTCCGACTGTAATATCGTGACTTATATAATCATTTGAAGCACGTTTCAACCCATATACATCAAATGCCGCTTGTTCTGCGTATGAGTTTTCACCGGGGAAACAAGCTCCCACAACAAAGTGACCCGATTGCAATGCGTATGGAGTGTAAGTAATCGTAAACTTGCCGTCGGCATCGGCTGTTGCCGATAATGTTTGACGAGCCGAATTGTTTATCAAATACACTTCAACATTGGCATTTGCTACAGCCGAACCGGTGACTACACCATTGATTGTCACTGTCTCACCTTGTTTATATACAGTTTTATCGGTCGTTACTGTAGCCGAGAAATTAGGCAGCACTTTGACCTTAACAACTTCAGAATGATTGTTGTTATAAGTTAATTCGGTCACAGGTTTATTGTAATTGACTTGAGCCTTTATTGAATATGTGCCTATATTTTCGGTAAAATCCAATTTTTTGGTAACTGTAACAGTTTCCCCCACCTCAATTGCTTTATTTACATAGAATGTTTTGGTTGGCGAACTTGCACCGTTTACAAATACAGCCACCGGACAATCGGCCATAGCAATAGCTCCGGTATTGGTTATATCTATTGATAATGCAACCGATTTGCCAAGTTCTATTTCAGTTGAATCAACCGATATTTTCACAATTTCGGCATCGGGTAACGTTTGGTCGGTAAGCATCATATAGCACAACCCATTGGTATAGCCATCGCTTTCGGCTGTAAACATAATGGTTTTGCTATCTCCCGACACATCATTTGACAACACATTCACAACTACATCGACACTCGATTTGCCGGCAGGAATTATCACATTCTTTTCGTAAGCAAGCATATCGTCGCTATCTGAAGTGATTGTCACTGCCAAATCGGCATCGGTAGATGTATTGCGACTAACAGTCAATGTGAGTTCTTTTCCTTCAATAGCCGCTGTTGTCGATGCTTTTAATGCCAATGAAGCTCCATCATTATCCAATATGGTAACCTTGCGAGCGACAACGCCTTTTGAGGTTCCTGTAGTAGAACAATTACATGATGAGATATAAACAGCTGCCACAACCGTAACCTCCTGATCTCCATCAACAAGAGCATTGTCTATAGCACCAAGATTGAATGTCGCTTCTTGAACACCCGATGCCAATTCTATTTTCTTGGTAGAATAATATATGCGTCCATTGGAGTCATCCGATAGTTCCACTATAATTTTAGAGTTGGTGAGATTGGTACGCCTTAAAGTGGCAGAAATGGCATATATGCCATTTGATTCACTTATTTTATCAACCGAGAAGTCCAACTCTATGTCGGGAATATCATTATCACCAATCAACAAGTCGCCATAACCGTTTTTATGCTTGGCGGCCGATGCGACAACCGTCGCATCGATTGTGAGATTAGGGGTAGAATCATCGATAGTGGATATATTCACTGTAACAGAAGATTCTCCAGCCGGAATCACAATATTTTCAGGAAATGAAAAATGATCTTCGCTATCACTTGTCAAATTCACCACAACAGGTGTATTTGTCACTCTGTTTGTTTTTATAGTCAAAGCCACCTGTCCTCCTTCAACAACCGAATCGGCGTCTAACGATAATTCCAATTCAGCCAATTCATTATCTTCAATAATGATCGTATCGGCAATTTCAGGGTAAAAATCGCCCTTTACTGTAATTTTGGCTATTGAATCGGCGTCAAGGAGATCGTTATCTATCAAATTGGCATAAAATACAACACCCGACTGATTTTTTTCTATTGTAACTTTTGTCGGCAACGTTATTCGCGAATTATTATGATTGGTTATTGTATAGGTTTCAGCATTCGCAACATTACCGCTTCGTGACAATTTGCAACGTACAGCCACGGTATTTTCATCAACGGCATAATCGGGCACACTTAAAATCAATCGTCTCGCAACAGTAATGGTTGAACTATTTGCCATATTGTTCCCCAACGACTCGGGTCTTTCCCCGGCATCGGCATTAGGAACCAATTTTACCATAACAGACGTTTGTCCATCAATACCAATAATTTCAGGCAGAACGATTGAGGCTTGTCCTGACACACTTGCCCCTGCGCCTAATTTTGAGTCATGATAAATTGTCCCCAACAATTTGCTGTTATCGGCATTCTGTAAATAGATTTGCTCTTTCCAACCGCCATCGGTGGTTCTTGCTCCTATGTTCTTTACATTCCATGACACAGCCATTGATTCACCCGGCACATAACTGTTTTTATCCACTTTAACATCCGATACGGTTAAATCGGGGGATTTGGCTATTGAAATTGCTCCTGTTGAATATTCGGTAACGACATTAGTCCCATCCTTGGCACTCAATATCACATCTTTTAATATCATATTATAGCTTTCGCCCTCAATAACCGTTGAAGGTATTGTCACATCGAGAAACATCAACTGCCCGGAGTTCCCCTTAATCATCGTGTTTTGAGGAGAATAAATCATAACCATATAATTACGGTCAGACATTTCTTTCACCACAATTTGATGGTCATCTTTACGATCGGTTAATACCCCTGTACCTAATGAAAGAAATTTAAACGGAGTTTCGAGCGTAAACTGTACCGCCGTTATTTCTGCGGTATTATTCATATACACCGGCAATGACATTGTCTTTTCTTTAAAAGCAATCAAATCCGGAATATACAACTTGTTGCTTTCAGATGCCATTAACTGCAAACAACTTAACAGCAATAACGCAACAATACATTTAAACCTATTTTTTAGTAAATTCATAATTAAATATGTTATTATTTTATAATTACTTTTTTAACTATATTACCTGCTGTTTCAGATATAATATGAACAAATACAACTTTATTGTTTTTCACATAATTTGCGATAACGACATTTTCACCAGATTCCACTATATCTAATTTTTTCAATGACAACAAAGTTCCATCGCTACTATATACCTTACATTCCACATTACCAAGATATTCCCCACTTGATAATACCAATGTATTGTCTTCTTGATGAACTGATAATATTTTATCCTCAAGAGCCTCTATTGAAGATATATCCTTACGATTGCACCCTACATTTATGCTTTGAGCATCGGCACTTGATAATATCGCATTAACAACTTTTGGTGTATTAACATCGTTTGCCGTTGCAATTACAGTTTCTCCTATTGGCAAAGTCGAACCCATCAAAGAATAAACTATAGTGCGGTTATATTCATCTATTTGACGAGATGATGCTGTAAAACCATTGCGAACAACACCCCAATTCATTTCAGTCGCACCTGTTGTTACAATTTCAAAAGCAGCAACTTCTTTATTGGTATTTAATACTAATTCGTTTCCTCTCCAATATACAACCGCATCATTTTGTTGTGCCGAGTAACTCTCAATAGGTATAGAAACTTCTTGTGCTAAAAGCAGATTTACCAAACGAACAACATCTTGCACATTTATTATTTCATCTGTATAAAGATTAGCAGCTGTAAAATTAAACGGATTTACATTAAATTCTTTAAAAGTAAACAGCAACAATGCTTGTACATCAAGGACATTAACAGATGACGAAAAATCGGCATCGCCATCAGTGAATAATAATTGTGCTGTTATTAAAGACCCTTCTGTTATTGGATTATTAGACACTACATGAATATAGCTCCCGTTTTTTCCGGTAAATACATTGCTATTGCTTAATATATTATATTGTAATTGTCCATTTGTATAAACCATAGCTAACTTAAAATTGGCACTATCTTTATCGGTTGTCAATGCCATACGGTATGCTCCATCCGAATTATATGTGATAACATTTGGGATAGTGTATAAACTCATCAATAAAGATGCGTTTGATGTCATGTTTAATGTTATTGTATCATTCAATATCTGGTTGTTGAGTTCTACATTAATGTTGTTTTTGTCAAACGCCGGCAAAATTTGCGAAATGCAATTATTTGACGCTTTGATGCGTTCTATGTTAGGCAACATGCTTATAAATTCGCCTATGTTTCCGGTCAATGCGTTATTGGATATATCTATATTTTTTATGGGAGAAGACGTTATTGATGGCATATTACCGGTTAATAGATTTTTGCTTAAATTTAATGATTCAAGCATTGGAAGCGAAAATATTTCAGCAGGAATACCGCCACTCAAATTATTGTCAGGTAAAACTATTGATTTTACTCTACCTTTATCAAAAGTTACACCATATAATTTGCTCATAGCTTTAATACCATTCGCAACATTCCATGTATTAATCCATGTTGCTCCGTTGGTTGAATTGTATAATGCAATTAGAGCATTCCAATCATCTTCATTTGCTTCATAAATTGTATATTGAGCAATGTTATCAATATTTATTGCATTATAATAAGCCCCTTCCGAAATTTGTAATGATGCTGAATATATACCAGGCTCGGAGGGGATTGAATCCACTATAATACTATCTTCATTGAAATATGTTATGGTGTATTCTCCCATACCTTCGATTGGGGTTATTATAATTCCATGACAATCGCCGTCATACATCAAGTTTTCAGGCACATTGACTATTATATCTGAAACTGTCAGATCTCGTCGCTTAATTTCAAATGATGTACTTATACTATCATTTTTGCTGAAATTACCAAGTCCGTTTACATATACATAGGCATTACCCGGATAAATATTATTTTTATATGAAACCGCATAATCTTTGTTTTTTACAAGTTCGCCAAATCGATTGTCATAAATTTTCACTTCAGGACAAATTTCGCATTTGTTGAATACATAAGTTGTATCGGTAACAACAAAACTTATAGTACCATCTATTGGTGTTGGTAATATTTTAAAATTATATATTGAAGTTCCTATCGTATTGGGATAAACTCCTTTTATTATAGTATTTGCTGTACCGGCATTGATATTATTGGAATATTCAACACTATAATCAACATCTTTAGTCAATATTAGACTTGTTGAAGGATCGGTAACTATCAAACCAGGCAATTCAATTACATTACCTGTATATTCCATTGAATTTAGTCCGCTGACGTTAAATGAGTTTATATTTGTAATTATGGTTTCATCTATAACTGAAAACATATTGGCAATGTCTCTTGCTCTCAATTTTATAGATTGATATTTGTAATCGGGATTAAAAGATGGATTGATTATGCAGTTGAATGTATCACCGGGAGCAATAGTATCGGTACATATTATCCAATCGCCATTATTTACAGAATAATATATAGCTCCTTTATCTCCGGTTTCGTTAAGATAAGTTCCTGTAATTTTAATTTGATGAGGGGAAGACATATCATTCCAATCAACAATCGAGTCTATCGATTCTTTTTTTATATCTTGAATAGTCGGACATATAGGATTTGTTCCATCTCCTACAACTTTTCCGCTACAATCATATATTTTAGCATTTATATAATCCAAATCCAATGTTTTATACATACCATTGTCACTGAATATAATTTTGGTTGGGACTGAACTATCTCGGACTTCATACTTCCATAATCCATTACTTTGTTGTACCATTGGCTCTCCTGGAAAAGCATAAGTACTGGTATCTACACTATTATACGCAAAAGCATACGGTTGCTCCCAATTTTCTGTATTTTTAATATATACATAATATTCACTTAAATCAGAATCGGTAATAGCTGATGCTGTTATAGTATATTTCTTTGCCCCCACTCCAGGCACCCAAACATAAAAATTAGCTAAGTTATCTGATACTATCGCATTCAACGAGTGAGTCACATAGCTATCTATTGATGCATTAGGGAAAGGAGAGATAGTTGCAATAACCGATCTTGCAGTATAATCATATAACGTTACTTGCGTGGAAGATGATGAATATGCGATTATTTCATGTCCTGCGAGTTCAAACGCAGTCGCTCCATGAGCATATACATTGAGGCCGAGGTCTTCCCATGTTACAATTGTAGAGCCACTTGCATATGTGCCACGATATAATTTCCCAGATGTAGATGCCCAATCATTATAAATCAACTTCCCTATTGCATATTCATTGACATAGTCTAAAGAATGGCACTCTCCTACAGCAGTAGGAATATTAAATAATGTATGTGCTGAAGTTACAGCCTTTTGAGTCACCTCTACACGTGTTATTGTTGATGAACCATTTGGAGTGAACCAAAGATATGCCGTTCCATTAACACCATCACCATTAGCACTCATAAAGTCAGCTCGAGCAATTTTGCCTTTAGCTGAAAAATCAACACCATATTTTGTACCAGGGATTCCACTACCTGGCAAAGCAGTACTGAGCCAAGACGTAATACCACCCATTGGCTCCGCCCATGCAGTTGCTACAGGCAAAGCTAACGTTTTTACCGATTTTGCATATAAATTCCCCGCATCATCAGCCGCAAACGCAGGTCCAGCATAAGAGTTAAGAGCTATGGTGTTAGACTCTGCAGTTGAATTTGTATATAAGTATGCAAATCCTGCAGGACCACCTGCCGACCACACTTCGTTCATATTTTCCCCAAACCGATAACCTTTTGTAACATAATAAGTTTCGCCAGATAAATTGGTTAGTTTATGCAATTCCGATTCTGAATTTGGTGCAGGAAGGACATACATAATGTCATTAACTATAGCAGCTTGTCTAAATTGCTTAGTTACATCGTATGGTGCGCTTTGTTCCCATACTTGAACAGGCTTATTGATTTTATAGTTACTTGCTGAAGCATTTGCAATTTGAATTGTGTCAATAAAAATCACAAAAGCCGATAAAAAAAGGAAAAATTTTTGTTTCATAATATTATGGTTTTAATTATTACTCAATAAAGACTAATCCTATTATTTTTGATTAAATTTTGGTAAAATTACCAAATATATCTTACCCCCCCCCATTTAACACATTTTAACACACTTTCCATCCTTTATTTATTCAAAATCGGGTAAAAATCAGACAAAAAGCTCAAAAAATCAGGCATAAAACTATAATATCATAAAACCGGCTTAGGTAGCCCCGATTAAGACAGAGGTGTGCCAAAATTCAATAATTGACACACCTCAGCAAATTATGTATTTTGAAAAAATTATTACCTTTGTAAATCAATATTTTAGTAACAAAAAAAATGATTGGAACAATAGTAAACACCTGTACCATTATCGTTGGCAGCATAGTGGGTGCCGTGATGAATAGAGGCATAAAAGAGAAATATAAAGATACATTATATACCGCACTTGGATTGGCATGCCTTGGTATCGGGCTTAATGCTGTGATTAGCAACTTCGGGGAAAGCGAATATCCGGTGTTATTCATTGTATCTATTGCTTTGGGTAGTGTCATAGGCACTGCGCTAAATCTCGACGGACGATTTGCCAACATGGTAAACAAACGCTCGAAAAACAACAAGAACACTAATTTGGCCGATGGTTTATCAACAGCCATTCTGCTATATTGTATCGGACCACTTGCCATGCTCGGACCGGTGATAAGCGCACTAAAAGGCGACAACACCTTTCTTTTTACCAATGCGACACTCGACTTGGTTACATCAGCCGTATTTGCCAGCACCTACGGTATATGGATGATACTTGCAGCACCTGTGCTGTTCTGCTGGCAAGGAATATTTTATTTAGTGGCAAAAGTATCAAGCACTGCCATAAGCGAAGCTCTCATGGCAGAGCTACTTATTGTAGGTGGTTTGATGATTGTCGCTTCGGGGCTATCGCTACTGAAACTAAAAGACTGTAAAACCCTAAACATGCTTCCCTCTCTACTTGTCCCCATCTCATGGTTTCTTATAAAAAGCGTTTTTCAATAACAAAAATCACCTGCACATTCCGGCTTTTGCGCTTTGCATAACCTGGGAATCAGCGAGTTATAAAAATAAAAAAGAGGAAAATTTAACGAATTTTCCTCTTTTCAGGCTTTGTGCGCGCGAAGGGACTCGAACCCCCACGTCTCACGACACTAGATCCTAAGTCTAGCGCGGCTACCAATTACGCCACGCGCGCAATGATTACGAGTGCAAAGATAGAAACTTTTCCGTAATCGTGCAAATATTTTTGCATTAAATTGTTTTTTCTATGTTCCAAACGAATGCCCGAAGCCCTAATTTAGGTGTTTCAACATCCATTTGATGCAAAATTTCAAGCACATTATCCACTCGGTTATCTTCTACCACGGTAATGATAGCTGATGCAAGCGATGGCCAGGCGTGAGAGCCATAGTGTGGCTCTCCTTTATGAGAGCCACGCCCTTGTACTTCTTGCCAAGCAGTAAATCCACGGCAATTGTTGCGTTCGAGCATATCAATTATGCGTTCATAATAGGCTTGGTCGAATGTTATTAATATAGATTTCATGTTGTCAAGTTGTTTAGATTAAATTAGCATCTTCTTTTGCTTTTTTAGCTAATGCTTTGCGGTTTTTGCGACGTGAGCGTTTCACTCCCACCGCGGCAAACATACAATACATCGCCGGAGTATAAAACAATGTCAATAATGTGGAGAAAGTCAAACCTCCAATTACGGCAACACCCATTGGTCGCCACATTTCGGCACCTTCACCAGACCCTACTGCCATTGGCACCATGCCAAGAATAGTGGTTAATGCAGTCATCACAATAGGACGAAGACGAGATTCACCACCATCAACCACAGAAACTCGAATAGACATACCACGTTCGCGGTTAAGTGAGATGTAGTCTATAAGCACAATACCATTTTTCACTACAATACCTATCAACATAATCGCCCCAATCATTGACATTACGTTGAGATTGTTTCCGGTGAGGAATAATAACAAGAAAATACCGGTAAATGCAAACGGCAATGAAGTCATAATAATACCCGGATATACATACGATTCAAACTGGGCGGCCATTACGATATAAACCAAAATTATTATGAGAACACCAAGCAACAACAAATCGGCAAACGATTCTTGTTGGTCCTCATAGCTACCTGCAAGTTCGATTGCTATGCCGGAAGGGATGTCCATCTTGTCGATTTCCACTTGTGAGGCGGCAACCACTTCACTCATAGGCACACCCGAAACAACAGTTGAAACGGTGATGATACGTTCTCGGTCTTTACGCTCAATTGTAGGTGGAGAGAATCGTTCAACTACAGTACCCACATCTTTAATTCTTACGGCATTTCCACTTGAGTTATATATAAGAATGTTTTCAATATCTTCGATTGATGTGCGATGCTCGGGCGCATACATAACTTTGATGTCATATTCTTCTCCATCTTCTCGATATAATGATGCAGTCGTTCCATTGATGCGATTACGAAGATAGGTGGCAGCCGTTTGAAGGTTCAAACCATATATTGCCAATTTTTCACGATCGAAATCAACTTGATATTCGGGTTGATAGTCTGAACGGGAAATAGTGATGTCGGCAGTACCCTTAATGCCTTGAAGCACACGTTTTAGTTGTTGAGCAACAGAGTCGGTTTCTTCAAAATCATAACCATAGATTTCATAGTCGATTGTTGATTGACCGCTCATACCACCACCACGGCTGCCGCCCACATTTACTTGTTGTTTCTTAAACTCAGGATAGCGTTTGAGGTCTTCACGCATAAGGTCGGCGATTTCAACAATGCCCCGATCGCGTTCTTCCAAGTTTACGAGCTTTATGTTCATCGAAACGATGTGCGATCCATTATCTTGCAATGATGCGAAAGTGTTATCACTTGAAGCTTGCCCTGTGGTATAGTTGAGGGTCTTTATTTCGGGATATTTTTCACGCCATTCTTTTGCAAGCCGCGCCGTAACCTCATCGGCGATTTCAACACGAGTTCCGATAGGCAATTCAAGAGAGACCCCAAGACGACCATTGTCTGATGTCGGGAAAAATTCTGTTCCCACAAATCTCAACAAGAATATTGATGCAATGAAAATTGCGGTACAAACGATGATTGTTGAGACTTTGTGGCGCACAACAAATTCAAGCGAACGTCCGTATGCACGGTCAAGAGCATCAAGACCTTTATTGATAGGAGTAAAGAATATGTTGTAGAATTTACCATGTTTCACACCTTTGCGAAGAAGTTGAGAACAAAGCATTGGGGTGAGTGACAATGCGCAAGTTGTAGAGATAATCATCATGATAGTCACCATCCAACCGAGTTGTTGGAACAACACCCCTGTCATACCTGTCACAAGTGTCAACGGGAAGAATACGGCAATCAATGTGAGTGTTGATGCTATAACCGATATACCCACTTCGTTGGTTCCATGCACAGCGGCCTGTTTCGGATCACTACCACGCTCAATATGAGTTGTCACATTTTCGAGAACAACAATAGCATCATCCACCACCATACCTATAGATATTGAGAGTGATGACAACGAGATAATGTTAAGACTCGTTCCTGTCATTGCAAGGTATATAAACGAAGCAATCAATGAGATAGGAATTGTGATACAGATAATCATCGTCGCACGCCAACGACCAAGGAAGCCAAACACAACAATAACAACGAATAAAAGAGCATACATCACTGTCTCAACAAGAGAGTCGATTGTGTTGCGAATGTTTTCAGAAGTATCTACTATGATGTCAAGCTTTACATCTGAAGGGAGGCGTTTTTGTAATGAAGGAATCATCTTGAGTACCTTATCGGAAATTTCAACCGAGTTGGCTCCCGATTGTTTTTGGATTACAATCATCGCACCTTTGATTCCATCGGTATGTGTTTGTTGTGCTCGTTCCTCAAGAGAGTCATCTATTCGTGCCACATCTTTCAAATAGATGTTTTTACCTCCGTAGGAACCTACCACAATCTCACTCATTTGTTCGGGAGAGATAAATTCACCTTGCACGCGTAGTGAATAAGTATCAGAACCGATATCGAAGTTCCCCCCCGGAATGTTTCTGTTTTCGGCGGCGATTAAAGCCGAAATTGCTTCTATCGTGAGGTTGTATGCTTCGAGACGAACAGGATCAACATATACATGGATTTCACGTTTTGGCGCACCAGAAATTGACACCGAACCTACCCCATCAACACGAGCCAAAGGATTAGCCACCGCATCGTCGAGAATTTTATATAACCCCGGCATACTTTCATCGGCTTGAACCGACAGCAACATGATTGGAATCATGTCGGTACTGAATTTGAAGATGATAGGATTTTCGGCGTCATCGGGCAATGCACTTTCCACCATGTCGAGTTTGTCACGCACATCATTTGTTAATGCGTTGATGTCGTAACCAAATTCAAATTCAAGGGTAATCACCGAGATATTTTCGCGCGATTTTGATGATATATGTTTTAAGTGCTCAACCGAGTTAAGTGTGTTTTCAAGGGGTCGAGTCACGTTTTGTTCAATATCTTGAGCACTTGCTCCCGGATATGAAGTCATAACCATAATGGTGTTGGTTTCAATATCGGGAAAAAGGTCGATAGGGAGAGTTGATAGCGAGAATAACCCCATAATCGTTATGGCAACGAAACAAAGCGTTGTCATGATAGGTCGCTTCACCGCACTTGCATATAAACTCATAGCAGTATAATATTATTGAGATTAATATGTTCGTTAATAATGTGGTTTATTTTGTTATTGTAGAATCGGCTACGGTAGCGTTACCCGAGGCGTCACGTTTTATCAATTCCACCTTTGCGCCATTGGTGAGCTGATTCTGTCCTGATATTACGACGAATGCGCCATTTTCAACACCCGAAATCACCTCGTATGCATCATTTAGACGTTGTCCAAGTTCAACTTTATTATATGATACGGTACCATCATTATAAACATATACATATTTATTACCTGAGCCTGATTGCTTAACAACAGCTCTGTCGGGAACCACTACATGATTTACAGTGCCGAGGTTTATAGCCACACGGGCAAACATACCCGGTTTTATGCGTTGTTGGGGATTATTTATGCCTATTTCCACTGTGAATGTGCGTGTTGAAGGGTCAATGGTAGGATAGATGCGTTTCACTTTCCCGGTGAATGTTTCATTGGGATAAACATCAAATTTCACACCAACTTCCATGCCATTTTTGATTTTGCTGTAGTCACCTTCGGTTACATTGATCATAACATTGACGTATGGACTTAATTGACCGATAGTCAATATTGGATTTACGCCTGTCATGTCGCCCGGATCATAATTACGAGCAGTAACCACTCCACTTATTGGAGATGTAAGCACGGTATTTTCCATCATATTTTTATACTGGCTCTTCAACGCTTCAAGCTCAGTTAATCGTTGGTCAACAGATTGTTGCGTGCCTGAGCCTATTTCAAGCAGATTTTTAGCTCGGTCATATTCGAGTTGAGCATGATCGAGACGTACTTTTAATTGGTCGGTATTTGATTCGTCAAGAATAACAAGAGTTTGACCTCGACGCACCTGTGACCCCACATCCACAAGGATGTTTTTTATGCGATTAGGTGCCGAAGGGGAAATATTGTTGATATTATCGGCTTCGACCGTTGCAGTGTATTCATTCACTTGATCTACATCTTGTGCCGAAACCTGCAACACATCAACCAATGGGAGTTCTTCTACTTCAGCTATTTGTGCTGTTTCTTCTTTCGATGAGCAGGCTGCCATTGATAGCGCAACCGCTAAATAAGCCAATGATTTGCTATATATTTTCATGAGTTATGATATTTTTTAGATAATGTGCTTTAATTAATCGGTTGTTGTGTAACGCTCAACATCGGCGTTCCCTAACAATAGTTCAAGATCGCTGTTGGCAATCAAATAATTATAAATTGATTGATAATATGCCAAACATGAACGTGTGAGGGCGAGTTCCGAATCGCGGAGATCGAGATATGAAGCAGCTCCGATTTTGAAACTTTTTTCCATAATATCGTGAGCTTTATCGGCTTGCTTCACACTTTCGGCACTCGATGCGATTTGTTTAACGTTTTTGTTGATGTTGTCAATTGCCAAGTCAACTTGCATATTGATCGAACGCTTAAGATTCTCACGTTGAAACTTCATTTCACTAACCTGAATTTCAGCTTGTTTAATTTTTGTATATCGTTGTCCCCCTTGAAAAATAGGAATTGACAATGTCAACCCTACTGTAGAGTAAGGACTCCAACGAAAATTCTTCAAAGGGTTACCATCCGACATTGATGTCCAATTATAGTTAGCGCTTAACGCAAGTGTTGGATACCATGCCATTTTTTGAACATCAAGCACATCTTTCAATGATTGTGTTTGAATGTCAAGCATTTTTAAATCGGAGTTTTGCTCTATCGAACGATTTATCGAAAGCACATCGGCATACATTGTCTTTTCATAATCGGCAAGTGTGGTTGTCGGCTCAAAAGCAACCGCCACATCCATCCCCATCAGAATCGACAATTGTAGTCGGGCTTGTTTAATGGCAATTTCGGCTTGCAAAAGTTCAGGTTCAACATTTTTTACAGCAACCGATGTGCGCAACACATCATATTCCGACGCCGCACCCAATTCATGTTGTTTTGTATAAATATCATGAGTGATTTTCGCGTTTTCATAATTTTCAAGAATCACCTTGTGAGAATCTTTTGCCAACAATAAGGCATAGTATGCCGATTTTACTTGATTAATCAAATCCAAGCGCGATTTGCGTGCGGTTTCTATTGATTGTAAAATTTGGCTGTCACTAAGATTCAGCGATTTCCACAATTGTGGGGCGATTAAAGGCATCGATGCCGAAAATCCCATTGACCAAGAGTTGTCAAGACCCATTTTTATACCACCGCCACCGCTCGACTTGCTATTGCTTTCGGTTGATTCTACATTCTCGGTTGATTCTTCGGTAGTGTTTGACGATGAACCGCCTCCCATAGCACCCATATTAAGATACATCACTTGTTTTGCAAGTGTGCGATTATACTGTGCGCCAAAACTTATTGTAGGCAATAGCTGTCCTAATGTCTCCTTTTTTGAATAATCCATTCTTTTAATCTCCATATCGGCGACTTTAATCGTTGGGTTGTCACTAAGTGCTATTGTTATACACTGTTCAAGCGACAACGCTATTGTATCACTGTTGCCGTGACTTCGGGCAATGCCATGCGAAGAGAACACCATGGCACACAAGATAATGACTGTTTTGAGAGACTCTATTTTCATATAATTAAATATAGCTAAGAAAATTCTCGCAAAATTACTCAAAATATATCGGTTATTAAATTAAAAAACGCACAAATAAGCCAAAAAGACCATCTAAGTGGCATTTTTGGCTTAAATTAATTCCATTTTAAGACATGGCTAATTTATCACACTATATCCGGCATTTGCAAGTCCGGCTCTGATTGTTTCGATATGACTGTGATTGAGTGTTTCAAGTTCGATGCGCAATATGCAACCGTTAATTTCGGCACTGGCGTTTATCCGCTCATGTGAAACTGATAGGATATTTCCGCCCAAGTCGGCAATTATATTACAAACCCCCGACAATTGCCCCGGCTTGTCGTATAAGTCGATTTTAAATGTGTAGTTACGTCCGCTCTTTGACAATCCTCGGGTAATTACCCGACTCAATGTAGTGACATCAATATTCCCACCCGACACAAGGCATACAACCGTTTTGTTTTTGATAGGCAGTTTATTAAACATCGCCGCGGCAACAGCTACAGCTCCGGCACCCTCGGCAACTATTTTATGTTGTTCAAGCAATGCAAGAATCGCCGCCGCGATCTCATCATCACTCACCGTCACTACCTCATCGATATATTTATTACACATCTCAAATGTGTTTATTCCCGGCTCTTTCACTGCGATGCCGTCGGCAATGGTTGACACCGCCGAGAGATGTTGTATCTTACCCTCTTGAAGCGAAGTTGCCATACTGGGAGCTCCCGACGACTGCACGCCATAGACCTTAATGCCGGGGCGGAGTGTTTTTAACGCAAACGCCACACCCGACGCCAATCCGCCTCCACCTATTGGCACTATCACAGCATCTACATCGGGCAAATCGGCAAGAATCTCCAACCCTATCGTTCCTTGCCCGGCTATAACATTGGGGTCATCAAACGGATGCACAAATGTGTAACCATACTCATCTCTCAGTTGCAATGCTTTTTGATATGCATCATCATACACTCCCGGCACAAGACACACTTCGGCTCCATACCCTTTTGTAGCCTCAACCTTTGAGATGGGCGCCCCGGCAGGAAGACATATCAACGATTTAATTCCGTTGTGGGTAGCGCCGTATGCAACACCCTGCGCATGATTGCCCGCCGAACAGGCTATCACGCCCCGTGCTTTTTCCGCATCCGACAATTGTGATATTTTATAATATGCCCCACGCAACTTGAACGAGCCGGTATATTGCATATTTTCAGCTTTGAGATATACATTCGCTTCGGGATTGATTCGTCTCGACCATATAAGAGGAGTTTTACGCAACACATCACTCAACACCTCCGCGGCATTATAAATATCATTTAAGCCCAATTTATCCATAATCGACTATAATTTATTACACTCACAAAGGTAATAATTTATATTTCTGAAATTACCATATCCCAAATATTTTTTTTAGTGCCCGATAAAACTTTTTCAAAAGCAAATGTAACCCCAAAGGGGTTGCTTAGTATGTAGCCGGGGTTAGCCCGGGCCACACACTAAGCATTACCTTCGGCAATGCCATTGACCGCCACTCTATGGGGCTTGTATTTTGAAAAAGATATGCTCATTTTGTCAAAATTCCTTGGTGACAGGGAGGACAGAAAGACAACGAAAAAGAGGTGCACCAATTCTCATTGACACACCTCTTGTGCCCTCGGCATAGCCTTAGGCATATTTATAAATTATGAAACTATTTAATATATAATTTTGAGGTTACAGAACCTTGCTTGCGAATGTATATTCCCGATTGCATATTTTCTTTTGCCACTTCCACCCCTTGCAAATTATAATATTGTATCGGAGCATAGGATTGCGAATCAGCGACCTCGATATTCTCCACACCGGTTGTATAGCTATCGGACAACAGATAGGCGCTAATTCCATTTCCCGGTATATATAGATACAATCTCACCAATCCTTCCGACACTGTGACATAATCGGCTGCAGCTTGATATGTGCCACTGTCAACCGAGCCTAAACCGCCCTTGGGCAACACCCATAGATGTGTCATATCGCCAAAGGTGAGATTAGAATTTGTTGCCACTACATTAAATGTGTTGGCAGGAGAGACGGTCATGTCACTATAAGGATAAACCACAATCATTTTATCACCCAATTTGAAGAATGTGCCACCACTATTCAAATTATATGACGGAGCCAATGCCAAATTAGCCAAAAACGAGCCGCTGCGCTCACCGGTTGAGAAGGTATAACGTGTAAATGCGGTATTTGAGCAATCGACAAAAATATCATCGGTTGAAACAGGTATCACACGCGGAGCAAGACCGAATGCGCTTACCGATGTGGGATAGAATGATTTTATTGTTTTAGATTCGGTGGTATAAGAACCGTTTTTAAATGTCCAACGATATATATTTGCCGTATTTGTCGCAATACCAAACACAGTAAAGTTGCCGGTTGTAACATCACCCACGATAGATATGTGGTCAAATCGATTGGTTGTTGTAGAAGTAGTAATACTTGCCACTTGTGTGAGTTTTCCGGTTTCCAAATCAACTTTATGAATCACAATAGGACCATAGCTTATCATTGTGAGGTTTGAGATGCAAACATTTCCGTTTGAATCTTTCACCACATTATTACATGGATAATATTTCACCGACGCTTCGCTTCCCAATGTGATGCGCCCTAGATATTCACCTGTTATTCCACTGTATTTCTCAAGATATGCTTTTGCCGTTGAGCTATTGGCTGAACGTCCCGAAAGATACACATAATCACCCACCGCAACCATAGTGCGATTCCATGAACCCACACCACCGTTATCGGCAAATGTGATGTTGTCATATTCACTGCGCACCGATCGCATCCACATATTTGTGATGGCAATCTTATTTATTTCATCATAAACATCGGTGTCATATTTCACCTCATACCCTTCCTCGACAGCGCCGACCCCGATATTAGTTATCGTAAACATGCGAGAATCAGATGGAGTATCGAGTATTTTTTCACCTTTACCCACCACTCGCCAATAATATGTGCCTAAGCCTATTGATGATGCCGGAACGGTAAATGAAGTGGTTGTTGTTTCTGTTAATGATTTAGTTTCAGCGTCGGAAAATGCCGATGAAGGCGAAATTTGAAGCACAAACGATTCTATTTGACTATCGGTTTTAACCCATTCAAATGTGACACTCACTTCAAGCTCGGCTCCATTTGTTGGCGACATAAGCACCGGTTTTGTTGCCATAACAAGAGCCGGACTTTTGAATGAAGCGATGTCGCTCGACGCCGAGAGTTTGCCGGGTTGCGAAGATGTCACTTTCCAATAATAAATGGTATTATCTTTAAAATCGGCAATATCCGATAAATCGACCGTCACTGAATTGGCAGTTAAGCCGGTTTTACTATATTTTACCGATGTACATGCCGCATCATCACAAATAAAGAGGTTGTAAGTACCATTTTCAATAGCGCTCCATGAAAACGATTGAGCCCAAGTTGTGGCGATTCCATTTATAGGAGCTTTAAGGGTTACCTTATCGGCTTCACCATCGGGATAACCTATATATGCAGCCGGGTGTTCTTTGCCAAATCCATCATACACACACACTGCATACCAGTAACCCGACTGACGATTGGCTGGCAATGTGAACGAATTGTTGTAGCTCACATCAACGAGATATTGCCCGTCAATGCCATCATCGGTAGTTGCTTGAGCGACTGTGACGCTCAAAGGCACGGCATAAATCGAATAACGGATAATTGTTTTTGCGTGAGGACCGTTTGCGGCAGTCCACGACAGAGTGCCATTGGTGTTTGTGAGGTTGCCTGGAGCTGTATATGAAGTCACTGTTTTCCAATCGACTTCGGGCACAAGGGCTTTAGTGGGAAAACACTCCTGTGCCACATAGTCGCCATGCGCTTTATAGTTTCCACAAAAATATTGAATGCTGTAAAAGTTTGAGCCGAAAGCCTTCACTCCGTTATTGGCGGCAAATTGACGAGATTGTTTCACGTTATATACATGTTCTTCCCAGTGAGCTTGGGTGTTACCAAGATCTTCTTGGTAACCCATAGATTGAGCAAGGTCGTAGATATTTACACTCACACTGCAATGCACGTTGCCAAAATGCTTGGCAAGGCTATACCACCAATTTGAAACTTTGCCGAATGAAGCCATAGAGTGATCGTTGTGCCAATATATTTGAGGCGACATAAAATCGACGATCCCCTTATTCATCCATGAGAGAGGGTCGGAATAAAGCGAGGTATATTGCGTGTCATATCCTCCGGGCCATATTGATAAGCCATATTTGCCTGCCGAAGCCCCGGCTGTGCCCGGAGGGGCAAGACCAAAACGCACTTCGGGGCGAGTCTCTTGTACCATGTTATACACATCGGTAATCATCTTATCAACGTTTTCACGACGCCAATCTCCAATCGAAAGACTTGTGCCACTGTTTTTCCATAATTGGTAGTCGGGAGCATCGCTACCTTCAGATGTGCCCCCCGACGGATAGAAGTAATCGTCGAAAATCATACCTTCAACGGCATAATTTGAGATAATTTCTTTACACACCTTCACGATGTGTTCGCGAGTAGCATCAAGACCCGGGTTCAATACCGTAAATGTCCCATTTGTTATGAGCCACCCGTTATTTTTCACTTGTGCGTCGAAAGAGGTGTTCCATGTGCTTGTTGAGCCGGTGCTTGACCAACGATAGGGATTTACCCATGCATACACTTCAAGACCGCGTTTATGGCATTCATCAACACAAAACTGCAATGGGTCCCAACCGGGATTTGTGCCACGAGTGCCAGTGAGATATGAAGACCACGGCTCATAGCTTGATTTATACATGGCATCGCACATGCTTCGCACTTGGAAACATATTGTAGTGAGGTTCATTTCTTGCATTCTTTCGATATATGCAAGCAGGTCGGCTTTTTGTTGAGCCACAACCGAAGCCGATGTACCCTTTTGTTTGGGCCAGTCAATATTAGCCACTGTTGCAATCCAAACCGAACGAAATTCGCGTTTTGGAGCTGTCTCTGCCCATAAGTTACCTGAAATAAACAAAGAGAGTATGGCTAAAAGAAGCCATTTTTTAGTTTTTTGCATGGTTATGTTTCTGTTAGTTATTAATTTTTCACTATTACAAACTGCAAAATTACATAAATTCATTAATTTTTCGTAGCCATTGAATCAAAATATACTATTATTAACATTATCCTAAAACCTAAAATGAACGGCAGTTACAATTATTTTAATAATTTTGCAACTCAAACTGCAATTATGAATATTATAGAGATTAAATCACTGAATCATCCAGGTGTCGAAATTTTCTCGACTCTCACCGAAGCCCAACTCAGAAACCGCATTGACAAACAAAACGGCATATTCATTGCCGAAAGTCCCAAAGTTATTAATACGGCATTATGTGCAGGATATAAACCATTGGCATTGCTGTGTGAACGCAAACACATCGCAGGCGATGCGGCTGATATAATTGCAAAATGTGGAGAAATTCCCATTTACACCGGCGGACGAGAGCTACTAGCCTCACTCACAGGATATACACTCACACGAGGCGTACTTTGTGCCATGCAACGACCCAATCCTTTACCTCTCGAAGCAGTATGCAATAATGCAAAACGCATCGCAGTTATTGACGGCGTAACCGACACAACAAATATTGGAGCAATATTTCGCTCTGCCGCCGCATTGGGCATTGATGGTGTTCTACTCACCCCTACTTCATGCGACCCGCTCAACCGTCGGGCAATAAGAGTTTCCATGGGATCGATTTTTCTTGTGCCGTGGACTTGGATTGAAAAACCCATGGAACAATTACACGATTTTGGGTTTCGCACAGTAGCCATGGCTCTTACTCACAATTCCATATCAATAGACAACCCTCAATTAATGGCAGAACAGCGATTGGCAATTATAATGGGAACAGAAGGCGATGGTTTGGCAAAAGAGACCATCAGTGCCGCCGATTATGTAGTGCGCATTCCAATGTCACATGGTGTTGACTCTCTTAACGTTGCTGCCGCATCGGCTGTGGCATTTTGGCAATTACGCACAATAAACTAAGGCATTTTGCGATATTGAGTCGGGGTTATATTATACAATGTTTTGAATGCCCGTGTGAAATTTCCGGTTTCTTCATATCCGCACTTGTAAGCAACATCGGCGATTGTATATCCACTGTTGGAGTCGAGCAATTGCTTTGCTCTTGTCATTCTTACTTGAAGCACATATCGTGACGCATTATCACCTGTAATCGCATTTATTTTACGATTAAGCTGTCGTGGCGTCATATTTAGAGACTCGGCAATGTCGTTGAGATTCACTTTTAAGTCAGACATCTGAGCATAAATCAAGTCAATCACCTTGTTTAGGAAGTCTTGGTCGGCTGAAGATAATTTCTCATTATAATTTTCATCAAGCGCAAGATTTCTTGACAGATATGCCTGTAATGATTTGCGTCGTTCCAAAAGTGATACGATAGTCGCATTCAACTCCTCGGCATTAAACGGCTTATATAAATATGCATTGGCTCCCGAATTTATACCTTCTATTTTATCGGCATCGGTAGCCTTTGCCGATATTACAATAATAGGAATATGACTTAAAATTTCTGATTGCCTAATTTGGCGACACATCTCTATTCCATCCATTCCAGGCATCATAATGTCGGTAATAATAATGTCGGGTATAATATTTGTGGCCTTTTCCAGCCCGTCGTTACCATCATGGGCGTAGTGAATATGTGCATTGTTGATTACTGAGCCTATGTAATTTAATATGTCATTATTGTCTTCAACTACGAGAATGACCGGCTTGTCATCTTTTGCCAATTCATCATCGTCGTCAATGACGGGAGTTTCTCCATCGCCATACGTGAGGGGGGGGGGTAACTAACTCATTACCAATATATTCCCATTCTATTTCTCCTTGCTTCATGGGTAATGTGATGATAAACACCGAGCCTTCGTTTTCGGCACTATGAATGGCGATTGTGCCGTTCATTGATTCAATAAGTTGCTTTGTCAACGATAATCCTATTCCCGTTCCGGCAGAGCGATGTTGTGAGTTACCTTGATAAAATGCGTCAAATATACATGGCAAGTCCTCTTTGGGGATTCCGCAGCCATTATCTTCAACTGTCAACAAGAGTTTATTGTTTCGGCATTCAGTCGTTATTTTCACAATCCCACCATTTGGTGTAAATTTTATAGCATTTGAAATGAGATTACTCATGATTTTCACGATGTAATCAGGAATAAAATCCATTTCTACCGACTTTGAATGAGGATTAAAAGAGAAGTTTATATTTTTACGGTCGGCAAGTTCTTTGAGCCCTTCAAAAATAGCAGTTATAAATCCTATAATATTGCCATGTTGAAAATCCTCGTGTGAAGTATTTGATTTTAATTTTGCGATATCTAAAATTTGATTTATCAGCAACAACAAGTTTTTACCTTGCCGTGCGATTGTGCTACCTATTGATTCCAAATTGTCTTTTTCATTATTGGACATCAACCGTTCTCCTAAACCGATAATTACAGTCAGTGGTGTACGAAATTCGTGAGTAATATTAGTAAAAAAAGAACTCCGAACATTATCAAGCTGAGCCATTGCCTTTTGCTCGCTCTTTTTAACTTTTAAAGAATAGAATAATAGTCCAATGCCACCAATCAACAATACCACAATCACAACAAACGATATTATCATAATGTTACGCACTATCCGTTCCTTGCTATACTCGGTGTTTATCGCATCAATTTCTTGTTGCCGACGTTGATACTCATATTTTACCCTTTCATTTTGTACTGAGATTAAATTTTGCTGATTGATAATACTATCATTATAAATGTCGCTTAATCTATATGCTTCTAACGCTTTAGCCGCATTACCTAAGAAATTGTAAATTTTATAATATGACGAATGAATAGATGCCAAATGATCGAGTGAATGCCCTTCGGCAGCTTTGATTTTTGCTTTATTCAGCAACCTTAATGCTTCTTTATAATTTTTCTGAGTTATATGTGTATTCACTAATGCCAAACAGAAGTTAAGCCAATGCCAAGTGTCGATTTTTCCTTCCATTTTATATGCTTTATCATATTCCCTAATCGCATCATCGATATTGCCCTCCTTTTCATAAAGATTACCAAAATGAGCATAACACAATGAAATGCCCAATTCGGATTTTGCTTCAATATTTTTCTCCATAGAATACTTATAGTATGTCCATGCCGAATCAAGCATATTCTTTTTTTCAAAGATTGCACCTATATTAGCATAGTTTATAGCTTGACCTAATGCACTCCCCAATTCTTTTTCCCCGGCAAGAGCTTGGCGAAAAATAGAATCGGCGGTTTCGTCATCTCCAATTCTCAAACTAACATTCCCAATCCCATTGAGAGAAACCACTCTGTTCTTTTTTGACTTATAGCAATCTTTTTCACTAAATTTCTCACATAGGTTGAGTGCTGAAAAATGATATTTGGTTGCTTCATCAAGAATACCCATTCGCCGATGATTTGTTCCGATATTATTCAGGGCTTGAATCATTTCCAATGTATCGCATAATTCGGTTGCAATATTCAATTCAGCTTCATGCGCTTCAATCGCTTCCATGAATTTATTACGCTCGCGATAAATTTTACCCAAATAGCTTAATGTAACCATTTCCCCTATTCTGTTATCGGATTGGTGAAAATGTTTATATAAGCTATAAAGACTATCAACCGATGATTTTTGTTGTCGAACAATCGTATCAACGTGTTCTTTTTCCTCAAACAAATCGGTTTTATCGTATGACTCTCGACACGAAAAAAACAAAGCCGGAAAACTCAATGCACAAATTATCCAGAGGATAATTTTTTTATAAATTTTCAACATTATTAAATTTTATAATATATAATGAAACTTATTGTATGCATCTGTTTTCTTAGACAAATTTAGCATAAAAATATGTCAATATGAAATGCCCGATAAAATTTTTACGACCGGATAGCCCAATTTTTTATCACTCGATTATCCTGATAATTAAACTATTACACTTGTAATATATTCATTTATGATAAAATTAAAATTGTTATAATATCGTAAAATGATAAATTAAATGCCTAAAATGATAATAACGCACAAAGGTGCTTGATATAATTTTGCAGCTAACAAGTCTATAATTGGAATTTTGATAATCACTAAAATAATTTAATTTATGAAAAAAGTATTACTTTCAATGCTTGTTCTATTGTCAACTATGGCAATGCAGGCGCAAAATTGGACAGCACCATCGGAGAATGATTATCCATCAGAAACTCCGATTTATGTGCAAGTCAATATCAATGGAGACCTATCTAATGAAGTTGAAGTGGCGGCTTTCATTGATGGAGCTTGTCGTGCGGCGGCAACCGAGGCCACTATTAGTACCGATGCAGGCAATATGTTTGCGCTACGCGTACGAGGTGGAGACGACGACATGAACAAAGCCATTACCTTTAAGGTATTTGACCGCAATTATGGGATTGTTTATAGTCTCAAAAAACAAGCCACATTTACCGGTGAGACAGTCAGTGAGGTCCCTTTTGTGCTAAATGTTGACAGACCGGTAGAAATACTCATCAATCATGGAGAGGTGCCGCTACAAATAGAAACAAAGCTTCCGGCAAGAATAGATTTGAATGAATATCTTGAATTAACGTATTACGGCGTTGACAGCCAAGGAAATTCTTGGACTGAACCAAGAGGCGAATCTGAAATTGAAACTCAGTTAAAATATACATGGAAATCGGAATCGGGGGAAGAACTTACCGGTTTTACTATTGATGAAAATAACATCTTGAGAACGACCCAAGCATGGACCGAAAATGTAATGTTAACATTAGGAGTTCCCGGTTATCAAGAAATTTGTACTTCATTCACTCAAATAGAAATTATAGAACAGGTGATTCCTGTAACAGGCATCACATGTTCAATGCAAACAGTAAAAATGAACAAAGGTGAAAACCTATATGACATAGAAGAACTTATAAATGCAATAGTTGTTGAGCCTGCTGATGCATCTAATAAGAATTACTATTTTGAACTTGCAAACGCAGAGGATGCCGGTGCTATTGAAAAAGGTATAGCGATGAGGGGAGGAACTTATGAGGTAAAAATTGTGTCGGATTATGACCCGCAAATATTTACAACGATAACGGTTGAGGTATATGCTCCGGTTGAATATTTACGAGTAACCCAACAAACATTCCATGCCGCATTAGGCGAAAACATTTATGACTTGATTGCGCCATACGTAGCAGTTGGACCTGAAGATGCGACAGATATGTCATTCAGTCTTCAAATACCTCAAGAAGCCGCAGATGCATTCACTGACAATGTAGCATTTATGCCGGGGGAATATGTAATTTCTGTTGTATCAAACGATAATCCGGAAATATCAAGCGATGTAACTGTTGTTGTCACGCAAATTATCGCACCCGAAGAGATAAACGTGGAAATCAATACAAATGTATATGACATACTTCGTTCTCAAGTTGTGGTTATCCCGGAAAATAAAGACGGAGAAAGCTACACCATAACTCCTGCCGACGAAGAAACAGCAAATGCGATTATTAATGAATATGCCACAAAGAACGGGGAATACACCCTTATAGTTACATCTACTTTAAATAAAAACGTGTCGGTTGAAGTTAAGGTTATTGTAACAACACCGATTGATATCACATTCCCGGAACAATTGACAATATCAAAGTATAAAGATACTGAATTTGTATTGACCATGACCGGTGATGATTTTGACCCTGAACTCGTTGAACTGGAATTTACAAAGACCACTGACCCTGCCAATTTTGGCATTCCCACGTCAAACTCTAACGATGGTCTTGTGTGGAATATACGCGCCACTGGTAGCGGCTCTGTCGAATTAAGAATAAAATATAACGGGGAATATATGCCTCGCGGAAGTGAAGGTTCGACTGTTTGCTATGTGGAAATTCCGGTAGAAATTACTTTCAATAACAATGGATGGGATTGGATTTATGCTCCCGCTCAAATAAATTTGATGAATAATGCCGAGACTACCGGTAGTTATCTTGAACAATTAAATATCGACGAAAATAACCGTGTGATAGAAATTCGTTCTCAAAGAGAACTGCTATATAACGATCCTGTTTATGGATTTTTAGGTCAGATTACAACTCTCAATTCCTATGAAGGTATGTATAAAATTAAAGCGTCATACGCCGATGCATCAAATTGTATATTAACATCATCGCAAAATTACTGGGACCGTTATCCTCAACAAGGTTTAGCTAAGCCCGGTTACACATGGATTGGCTATCCTAACGAATGGGACATGACCATAGATGAATTAAATACATTAGGCAACCAATATATAACTGCAAATGAAGGCGACCAAATCATTGGCAAAACAAGCTTTGCCGAGTATAGCGAAGGTGCATGGGTTGGTGCTGATTTTACTCTTGAAGCAGGAAAGGGTTACATTTACTATAATAATTCTGAGTCTGATTTATATATTTCATTTGATTATATACCCGATTTCAGTAATCAAACATATAATTTATATGAAACAAAGTCTAAATTAACTGCAAGAACACCTATTAGTATGAATAGCGTATGGGGATATGATGCGGGGCAATTTGCCGACAACATGGCTATCGTGGCTCAAGTAGCAGATCTTGATAACCCAGAAGATTATACAATAGGTGCATTTGTTAACGGTGAATGTCGTGGTATGGGCAAAGTTGTTAAAGATGGAAAAATGATGATTAATGTAGCCGGAAAGACCGGAGAAACTGTAACATTCCGTCTTCACAATGAATATACCGGAGAATACATTGATGTAAATTCAGCCGTGGATTATGCACAAAAACTCGGTTCATTGAAATCTCCTGCAACTCTTGTAAGTAATCATGTTTCGGGTATTTCTACAATTGTTACTGATGAAAACAATGATGCTACTTATTACGACTTGAATGGTCGCATCGTTGAAGGTAATATTTCAAATGGTGTTTACGTCGTGAAAACCGTTGAAAATGGTCAAGTTGTAGTAAAGAAAGTTATCAAAAAGTAGTCTATTATTTTCATAATGTGGTTGTGTGGCAATTATTAGCCACACAACACATTATTTAAAATTTTAATAAATATGTTTATCTGTCCCAAAATAAGGCTAACCACACTATTTGTTTCTATTTTGCTACCCATTGTCGTGTTTGGACAAAACATTTCAGATATAGCAAAAAGCGACCCATTGATCATTTCGGGAGCAATAGGGACTCATAACACATATAGATATTCTTCAGGAGGAAATAATTATTCCTCTCCAATGAGCAATGCCTTTTATCTAAATCTAAACATTAGTTTATATGGTTTTAATATGCCATTTTCATTATACTATAGTAACGACAACCTAAACTTTAATTATCCTCAAATTTCATTTAACATTTCTCCAACCTACAAAAATTGGACGGGATATTTCGGACAGTCTTCAATGTCTATGAGCAATTATGTTATGAATATGTCATTCAATGGTATTGGTATTGAATACAGCTCAGAAAAAATAAGAGGTGGAGTTTTTTGGGGACGATTGAGAAACGCAATAAACGATGATCCTACCGATCCCTACGCTCGCACTCCACAATATAAAAGAATGGGATGGGGATTTAAGGCCGGATATGGATCAAATAAAAACTATATCGACATTTATATGCTTCGTGCATACGATTGTGAAAATACTATTGATGAACTATGGCGTCAACAGGTTTCACCCCAAGAGAATATTGTGGTGGGAGTAAAAGGTTGTGTTACACCTTTAAACTGGTTATCGTTCACTGCCAATGCCGCCACCTCGATTTTCAACACAGATTTACGCGCTCCCGATGTTCCAATCAAGACCGACTTTGACAACATCTTTGATGTCAAGTATAGTTCGCTCATGCGTTTTGCCGGCGACCTTAGCGCCAATATTAACGTCAAGGGAGTTAATGCCTCAATCAGTTACCGTATGGTACAACCCGATTACACTTCACTCGGGACTTATTACATGTCAAACAACTACCATAGCTTAGGGGTTACTTTCGGCACAACACTGTTTAATAAGGTTGCATTATCGGGAACTTTTTCAGGACAAGCCGACAACTTGTCAAAAGAGCAACTTTATACCACCTGCGGTTACATTTATGCAGCCAACGCCAGTACCCGTATAGGTAAGTACTTCAATCTCACAGCAGGATATAACGGTTATTTGCAAACTCAAAGAGACGGCACATGTGCGGTTAATGATACTACACGCGTTCATCGTCTCATGTCGAGTTTCAGCCTATCACCGTCATTTTTCTATGAAACAGACCATTTAGGTCACAATATCAGCCTTTCAGGCAACCTTACTCAAAATAAAGATCTAAACAAATTCTCCACCGGAGATAGTGATGTAAAAACCACAGCACTTGGTCTTTCATATAATATAGATGTAAAACCTATTGATACAGATTTTTCCCTAACATACAGCCACCAGGAATCCGATGGTTTCAACAGTAAATACATCAGCGATGTGGCATCTCTTAGCACCAGCCGTTCTTTCTTAAAAGAAAAGAATCTAAACCTATCAGCATCAGTTTCTCTTTGCTATAATGAAGTGGAACGACAATCAAAAAGCCTATCGCTTGGTGGGGATTTTTCCGCAAGTTTCAATCTCAAGAAGGTTCATGTGTTTTCAGCCAGTGCGGCATTCAACAAATATGGAGATGTGAACATGACCAAAACCCGTAGCAATCTTGACTGTACCGACATTACGGTCAGTCTCAACTATACTTATACATTCACCCTGCTTGCCATCAAAAGCAAAGTAAAAAAAGAAGAGTAAAAAACAATAATGCAATCAGATATGAAAAAATATAGGTCAATAGTCTTTTTGACAACGTGGTTCGTCAGTATAGTTTGTGCTTTCGCTCAAGAAGTAATCGTGACCATAACACCCACTCAACAGGTGCTTCCGCCACAAGTATTATTATACTTGGCGGATCCCGGTAAATATTTTACCATCACGTTGACCAATACCACGTCTGATGTGCAACAGGTGTATCTGGGGCTTCAATTGGAACAAACAATACCTTCGTCCGATTTGGCAATCACTACGCCTGCAAACCGCCAGCCGAAAGCTCCTTTTGTTATCCAAGCAAATTCGGTCTATACGCTCAATTCGGTGGAAATGAAGAAACTTTTCGATCATATTCCGGCGAGCGAGATACAATGTCCGGCTAATCTTTTTGACAATTATAATAATGGAACTTTCGGATTACTTCCCGAAGGAACATATAAAAGTAAAGTAACAGCCTATCGTTGGAACAATCCACAATTAGCGACTCCGGTCGTTGTAAGTAATCCTGAGGGTGGATGGTGTACCTTCCAGGTTTGCTACAAAGCACAAGCGCCTCAATTCTTGCTTCCTATGATAAATGCAATGAGCGGAGAAGCCGTGGCACAAGTTGACCCGCTTAACGCTCAGTTCACATGGACGATGCCCCTTATCGCTTGTGGTGCGACAGCAAGTTATACCTATGATTTCAAGGTTGTAGAGTTGCTTCCCGGTCAACAACCCGATGTGGCGATGGACCGCAATCCGGTGGTTTATCAAGCTAAAGACCTTTTGGCCAACATGTGTATCATTCCCACTCAAGTTGTCTCAGGGAACTTTTATGCCGACAGAACATATTTGACACAGGTAACAGCATCGTCAAAGGCTTCTGGGCCTCTATCATATATAATGTTGGAAAACAATGGCAAAAGCACATATCTACCCTTTAAGTTCAAGACCGACATTGGAGCTGTAGAACCCCCTGAGCCGGTTAAACCCATAGAACAAGAACCGGAGAAAGAGAAAGAAGAAGAACCGGAAGAAGATGTCGATTTATTGACTCTATGGGGAAAGGGATCGGTGCAAGACAGCCTCGACATGAGTGGCTTATACAACTTCCGAAATCCAACAATTACCACTCCTACTTTTTCTGAGCTTGCCGCTCGTAAGAAATTCTTGCGTAGCGATATGGCTATCGCATGGCGTGAAGTGTGGCATTTAGGAGGGCAAGGTCTTGAGCCAGACACGTTGGAGTTTGACTACGAAGTACAACTATTCAACGGTAAAAATACAATTGACAAGAAAGCAGCACTTGAATCAGAACCCATATATACTAAATTAGTTAAAGGAACCGAAGAATTAATCGACACCATTCGTTGGGATTTGGTAAAGGACAAAGTTCAAGAAAAGGATTATTTGGTTCTTCGTGTCAAACCTATTTGCACAAACTTTGATTCTGTCACGTTCCACCACGATTCTCTAAATGTGGTTGATTTTGCACTTGTAGAATCACTCTCAAAAAAATATTTCCAATGTTCAAACATGGTGGATATCGAAAACGAAAATCCCACCACTGCAACAGCCGATGAGTTATTAGGTAAAACTATCGCCATAGGGGAATATCAATTGACCATTGATGAGATTAAGGCAGGCAAAAAAGCCGACACTTGGGAAGGAAAAGGTAAAGTGGAATGGAATCCTCTCGGCACAACGGTAATGGTATGTGTCAAGTTTGAAGACTTGAAAATCAATACCGACATGATAGTCTTCGGGGGTACGGCTCAATCATATTCCAATGATCCCAAAAGCAACAATGACATAGTAGAAGGTTTATTCAGTGATTGGGGAATAGACAATCTCATTGCTGATACCGGTATCCCTTATGCCAATGAATTGCAATCTACAGCAACCGAAGGCATAAAAAGTATTGCCGAAAAAATTGACTTGAGTAAATATTACGAATATGTGGTTCTAGGACAAAATGTTTGGAACGCTATTGGCAGTCAAAATATTGACGAACTTTATATGCCTATTGCATTGCCAGCGTCAATGACAAGCGAAAGCCCGGTAAATGTGCAAATTACTACCATGAAATTTGCGGCAACCCATGCCACGATGGATATTATTGGTGAATTTGTTATGCCCGATTGTGATGTTTTACAAGATCAGATATTAGTATTCGGTGCTCCACGCCTTTGTATCTCACCCGACCGCATTCTGCCTGAGTCAGGCACTTTGGCATTATTGTCTGATTTGACATTGACCGACCCCGATTCAGATTTTGAATGCAAATTTAAGGCTCCAAAAGATGTCATTTCCCCTGTCGATGGCTGTTATGTTTCTTGGCATGCCGATAAGTTTGAAATGTTGGGTATCGATGTTGATATGAAGATACCCGGTTTGAAAAAAGATATTGATGGTGTAGTTCAAGATGAATGCCCGATTTTTAATATAAACACAAGCATCAGTGATTGGGATGACTGGATGGTTGACAATGTTTCTATCGATCCATTCCAAGCTGAAGACCTCCCCGGCTGGACCTTCACTGCACAAAATATCGTGTATGACCACTCGCTTTATCGCAACTCGGCACACATGGGTAAATTCCCTACTAAATATGACAAATCGAGAACATTAATCAGTGGTCAAATAAACACTTGGCAAGGGCTTTATATCAAAGAAATAGGCGTGAAGATGCCTAAATCATTGGAATTTGGATCTTCAACCGACAAACGATTATCTATTTCAGCCAAAAACATGTTCTTTGACGATTCAGGAGCTACTCTTGAAATCGGTGCCGAAGATATTCTTTCAGCAAAAACCGGTAAAGCCGGTGGTTGGGCTTTCTCACTCGACAAAGTACATGCAACCTTTATACAAAATAACTTCAATGAATGTGGATTCAGCGGAAAATTTGATGTGCCATTACTTGACGGCAAATTAGGTTATGCCTGTCAGATACTGAAAGTCAACGACATAAAGAATAGTGCGGCAGGGAACTATGCCTATGTATTCAAAGTGCAGCAAGTTGACGAGTTAAAACTTGACTTCTTGTTAGCCACTGCTGAATTTGACGATAAATTGAGTTATATGCTCGTTGAGGCAGTCCCCGAGAAAACCGAATTAAAAACTCGTGTCGAATTGCTTTTGAGCGGAGACCTCAGTATTGGTGGCGAAGCCATGAAAAACAAGATGAGCAATCTGCCTCTTGATTTTGATCTTCCCGGCATCCACTTCTCAAAGATGCGTTTGGCAAACTGTCCGGTGTGGGAGTCTCAATTTGATGACATAAAGGATTTACAGACCGCAAAGGATAACACAAAAACTCTTATAACACTCTACAAAGGGAAAGAATTTGTAATTAAAAATCAATTCTATTTCAGTACGGGAGAATGGTCATTGGCTTCAATGTCCAAGAAATTGGGTCCGTTTGAACTATCTATCGACAAATATAATTTCGACTTCAAGAACGAAGTGTTAAGTGCATCGGTTGAGGGAACGGTTAAACTAATTGAAGGGCTTGATATTAGCGCTACTGCCGGTCTAACCATTAAAGCTCGATTGAGTGGTGTAACAGCCGTAGTCAAAGACTTTGATTTTTCAAAAATATCCTTTAAATATGAAGACACACAATTTGACAAAGCGGCATTCACAAGTTCATTTGCCGGCATGAAATTAAATGGAGAATTAGTTGCCAGTGATGATAAAAAATATGGTAAGGGATATAAGGGAACGCTCACATTTACAATGCCCGGCGACCTCTTTACTGCCAACGCAACCGGTGGATATTATGAACTTGAAGATTATCGTTGGGGGTACTTCCTTGCATCGGTAGGTAGTGCTACAGGTATTCAAATTCCGCCTATCGCAATTACCGACATCAGTGCAGGTTTCTATTTCAACTGTATCCGCAAGTCGGCTACTGAAGTAGAACCACAAAAAGGCATCATTGGTGTTGTGGCAGGATTGGGCATTGCTTCTTCGGCAGGTAAAGATGTGCTGGGGGGTGATTTTGAGATGACTGTTGTCTATGACAAAGACTATAAAGGAACTGATGGTTCAAAGGGCCGTTTAACAACCTTTATGCTGACAGGGAACTTGAAAGCTGTGTCGGGATTGATTAATTCCAAAGCCACAATCGTCTATCAAGAAGATGATATTGATAAATATTTCGCACTTAATATTACCGTTGATGCCAAGGCCGATGGTATTGGTGGTGTCAGTGAAAAAGTTACAGCTTTGTCGGATGATTTGGCCGACATGCAGAAAACTCTCAATAAAAACATGAAAGAAGCGGTAAGCAACGCCAGTGGAGGATTGGAGTCCGCATTTGACGACCAATCAAAATCAAAAGCCGATGGCAATCCCGGAGCGACAATGCCCGAAAAGCCCAAAGTGGGTGAAGCCTCAATTTCTCTTGACTTCCGCATCACCATGAAAGAGAAAGGAAAGAAACTTGACAAAGCGAAATGGCATCTTTATTTGGGACAACCCGACGAAGACTTGCGCTGTAAGTTTATATTGGTTGACTTCAAATCAAAGATAGTAAGTGTAAACATCGGCGCCAATGCTTATCTCTGTGTAGGTAATGAATTGCCGAATAATGGAGAGCTTCCTCCAATACCTGCAAAAATTCGCCAATTCCTTGATGGCTCTACCAAAGGTAGCGGAGTGGAAAGTGCCGATATTTCCAAGGCCAACAATGCCCGCACCAATGCACTCAAGGATTTTCAGGCACAAGTCTATGGCGGTGTGATGATGGGAGCTTCGGCATGGGGATACATTGATGTGGATCTTGGTCTATTCTACGGAAGCATCGGTGCTTTGGCAGGATTTGATGTCAGCATTCGTAAAATAGGCAACACTCCTTGTATGAATATTCCTCGCACACCGGGCTACAATGGCTGGTATGGAGAGGGACAACTATATGCCTATCTCTATGCGAAGTTTGGTATATATATCAATCTCGGATTTTGGGATAAAAAGATTGACATCGTAGATGCCGGAATCGGAGGTGTTCTCAGAATGGGACTACCTAATCCTACATATTTCACCGGTGAAGCACGAGTGAAATTGAATCTATTGGCAGGACTTGTCAAGATTAACCGTAAGTTTGAGTTTGAATGCGGTGACCGTTGTGACATCTTCTACGGAAATGCCCTTGATAATTTCAAACTATTTGGAGATTGCTCGGTTGGTGATACAATTCAGGCAAAGGGTTGGAACAAGGAAAATGCTATCAATCCTAAATTCTATATACCCGTCCATCTTAATACCGAAGCTCCTATTCGAGAACACTTCCGTGTTCTTGATGAAACAGAACTTAACCGTTTGGCTGCCGATTTCGATGGAGATAAGGAAAAACTTAAAGCCCAAGCAAGCCGCACATTCATATTTGACATGAATAAAGTGGTTTTAATTTATGAATATAGTAGTGCCAACCAGAATTTGAGCAAATATGACCGTTGCATAGGATTCAATTTCAGGGGAACATCTCGTTTCCAACATCAGATAGATATGTTGCAACTAAATCCTAACAAATACTATCGTTTGCGTATAGTAGGCTGGGCTAAAGAGATTGAAAACGGGAAAGAAGTTGATCCATTAAAATGGAACGAATATAAGAAAAAATATGAAAATGTATCTTGGCAGCAAACTAAGGATTATTTCTTCTGCACAGGACCGTCTGAAAGTATCGAAGATTGTCCCGAAGACATACAAAAATATGTGGCAATTGCATATCCTTCAAATTACAATCAATTGAAATCTGACAAATATGTAAATGCTTATATTTCTGATATCAAGTCACCAAACATTGCATTCTTCTCAGATATCTCCAAACAAGCCTTCCAGAAAGGCAAATTGCGTTGGAAGTTGGAAGAATATATGGGTGGCGATTGGCGATTCGTAGATGAAAAAGATGCTTATTGGGTGGTAACCGACAGCACTTGTAACCTAACAATTGCAGGAGGGCAATTTGACAAAAAAGTGTACAATCAATCTGATTATCGTTTGCAACTCAATTATGTAGTATCAAAAACTCAATCCTATGTTACATTTAAACAGAATCCGAAAACCGGACTCGCAGAACGACAAATTTCTCAAAGGATAGTTACTGAAACGACCAATATCGCTAATTTGTTGCTGGTGTCTCAAGACGGATATTATAACCGAGGCTATGGGGGCGGACGCCAAGTTACTTATGAAACGCCATTTGTGGGCATACGTTTGAATAGTATAACAACAAAGACCTCCGCTCCAAAATACAATGCTCGTGGTCTATCTTACTACAGAAAATATATGGCACAAGATGGTGTGAACCCATTGCGTTACCAAGACCCTTATACCTATATTGCATATATGAGTAACTACGGATTGGTGGGTGGTTGGACGCTTTCAAACAAACGTTTGGCAGTCAATGCCACTACGGCTCAGTCTCTAATCTATCATGACCGTGGTGGTGTTTACGAAGGAGCATATAAGACAAGCTACGGCTCTGTGAACGACTATAATAAGGTAAAAGCACTATCCATCTATGATGGTAGTCAGTGGAAAAAGGACTGTTTGTATCCACTTCCTGTGATGACCGATTCGAAATACAACTATGCAATCGGTGGTCGCGAGCGTGCATACAAGTTAATGTTGGCCGGAAAAGACGACAAATATCGTGCTACATATCTTATATGGGATCTTTATGCAGTATATAGTGCTGTAGATCGTTTTGATTCAAAATTCCGCTGGGAATTACAAGATATGATGACTTATAGTAAAGGTGATTACTCCACCAGAGCTGCAAACATAGTTGAGACTTTGATGGAAACCAATACAGGAGTATATATTACTGAAACATCGGCTCTAAATTCAAATGTTCGCATAGAGGTTCCATATTATCAGTTGGGAATACTTTGGGGTTCGCAATTTAACAATAGCGGAAGCCGCAAGCAAGCCACTATGTGGTCAAGTTATGACGATTTGCCAAAAGATTATACTCGTCCTCAAGAGGAACGAAGCGAAGATATTTTGTTGGGACTTGTAGGAAACTACCCAACACGCCTTGTAGATATAGAATATAACCAAGTTATCACAGGAAAGAATAGCCAAGGACAATATGTCTATGGCACTCGCGGTGGATTTTGTGACTTTATTCCTCGGTGGGATAACATCACGCAGATAAAGGTTACCTACTACCGAGTAAATGCCTACAATATCAAGAAAGCGGAATATACGGTTTCTGATCGTGTGTATTTGAACATGGGGCCATGTAATGCACGGTACTCCTACACCATTAATAACCCATCAGAAGTACTTACTAACAAAACAAATATGAACAGATATCTGTGGAAAAATTATTAGAAGAAAAAATATATGAAAAATAGCAGACATATAATATCCCTATTTATTGCGGGCATTTTGGGAGCATCAGCGGCATCGTATGGAGTGTCATTCTCCGACGGAGGTCAAGGAATAACCACCGACCCCATTGATTCTGAAGATCTTGCAGTTATCAATGAGGAAGACACTGTATATGTGTGGCAGCCCGATAGTACTCGTGAATATTTGCCGAGAGAGGTGCGCGATACCGCCGAATTTTCTAAAAAGGGAACAGAGCGACGCAATTACGAAAGTGTGATACATCTGCTTGCGCGCACATACGGTGACAGTATTGTACTTCGATGGGCTCCCGATGATTATGTGAGTTGGCAATATCTCAATGCTGTGGGGGTTAACATCTATCGTATGCCAATACCCGATGGCAAAAAAAAGGATTTCCAATTCCGTATCGACACTCTTGCCTATCAATTTAAACCGGCGACATTAGAACAATGGCGAGCTATATACCCCGAAAGTGACTCAATTGCAGCAATCGCCATGGGAACACTTTACAGCGAGGGGGGATTTACTCAAGATCAGTCACGCCATGGCACGGGCGAAATGGGTGCTTTGCTTGATGTATATAACGACCAACAGTTTCGTTTCGGAATGGCGGTATTGGCGAGTGAGTGGCGCAGAGATGTGGCAGAGAACCTTGCTATGCGCTTCGTGGATAAAAACGTCAAAAAAGGTGAGAAATATCGTTATATAGTGCGTCCTGCCGAATTTGATTCTACTAACAATTTACAGTTCCGTGTGGGATTTATTGAAGAAATAGAGAATAAACCCTACGTTCCCGAACCTTACGAAGCTGTTATGGGAGACTCGGTAGTGGGTGTCAACCAACTACGTATATGGTGGGAACCTACAGTTCGCTTCTCTTCATTTGACATTCATCGCCGCGCAATGGGTGAACTCGAATGGACAAAGGTGAACGAAAACCCATTCATCATGATGCGTGACATACATGATGAAAAATTGGATAATTTTATTAATGATAATATTCGCCCCGGTACTTATGAATATCGCATATCGGGATATGATACTTATGGCGATTTGATCGCGGCTAAAAACTATCATGTAGCCTCTATGCCCGACTTGGAAGCACCACGTCCCCCCAAGTTAAAAACTATCATTATAGATCGTCGCAATCCCAACGACCTTTCTAAAGATGTCTATGCCGATTTCCATTTTCACAAGGATACCATCGAATCCGACTTTATTGGTTATAAAATTCTTTACTATCAACGTTCTCGCGATGATCGCAAAGCCGAATGGATTGAGCTGACTCCCGAATTAATACCGGTTAATGATACGGTGTGGACTGTTAATGTATCTGACATCACTTCAAGCCAAGTTACTGTGGCCGCATACGACTCAGCGCAAAATGTCAGTTACTCAATGACTCACATCATGCGTGTAACAGATTTGAAAGCACCTGATGCTCCATCTAATTTCCGTTATGAAATATTAGATAATAAAGCCGGGACGGTAAAACTCAGTTGGAGCGCACCATCTTATGATATTGATTATTACGAGCTTGCGTTTGCCAATGATACCACTCATGAGTTTATGTTACGCAAAATTCCGGGAGACGCATTATTGCGTGACACAACTTTTGTGGATACATTAGCCGTAGATGTCAATCAGAAATATATATACTATAAGGTTCGAGCAATTGACTATGCTACTAACGAGGGGACATATACAGCTCCATTACAAGTGATACGTCCCAGCATGGTTAAACCTGCAGTGCCACATATCGACTCGGCCTGGGTTGATCAAGTAAATGGCATACGCATGAGATGGGTATGCAGTAACGAACAACAAATTTCACACCATATATTAAAACGCAAGCTTGCCAACGCAAAAGAGTGGACTATAATAGGAGTATATGACGGTGATTCGTTACGTGCGGCAGGGAATATTGTTAATGTAATGGATGTACCTGAGTATGCGCGTCGCTCTCGATATGAATATGCAATGGAGTCTTTCACTTATGCAAATATATCAAGTGGTTTGAGCCTTGTTTATTCAACACGATTTGAAGGAGAACGCATATTTGAATGGCCAATCAAATTAGTTGGCGTATATGATGAGAAAAACAAGAAAACCAAAATAGCATGGGAAACCAACAAGAATTTACCATATAAGGGGGAATGGTATTTCTGTGTTTATCGTAAAGGGTTGAAAGATAAACGCCACAAATTTTTAATGTCGGTTGGTGCCAATGAACTGACGTTTCAAGATAATTTGCTTTCGCCCGGAGAGTCGGCAGAATATTTTGTGAGAATCAGGTATAAAGATGGGCGGGCTACTACCGACTCAAACATCATCGTAGTGACCGCACCAAAAGAAAAAGAGTAAAATATAATCCACAAGTGAGATAGATATACAAGGTTGAGCACAGCGAAACTTAAATAGATAATTTATAGTTATAATGAAGATACTTAGACATTTAATAACATTCTCATGTGTAGCGGTATTGGCATCGTTCATGCCCTCATGTGGACTCATTGATATGGAATTTGATGAGAATGTACAGATGGCCTATGATATGAAACTTGACCATGATACGGTCTATGTGATAGAGGGTGACTCTATAGTCTTACAGCCCTTGTTCTCTCCCGATACGGTGAGCAATCGCGAAGTTTTCTTTCGTTCTGCCAACGAAGATATTGCATATATCCATAACGATACAATTATTGCAGTAAAAGAAGGTGAGACAGTAATCAGTGCCACCTCTGTAATGTGTGAGAAAATGGCATTCTGTCAAATTTATGTGATGGCACCTTGGGAGATTAATATACATAAATATTCTAACGACATGGTTGCTTATGTTACGGCATCAATCGATGGAAAGCCTTTAAATTTTGAGAATCAGACAATCGGTGCCTTTGTCGGCTCAGAATTGCGTGGCATAGGGCAATTATTTGAATGGAATGACAAAAAATTCTTGCAAATTCGCATCTATGGGCACTTTGAATGGGGAAATGATGAACCAACTCGTCCCGAATTGGTACGCTTTGTTTGCTATGATAAGGAGAAAATGACACTTACTTATTTATCCTTGAATATTTCTTTTGATGGCGAGACCCACGGAAGTCCTTCTTCTCCGCTGGAGTTGACAAGTCGCAAATGATGGATTTAAATAACAAAAACAGAATACAAAACCAGTAACTCAGATATGAAAAAAATAATTGCACATACACTTTCCATCATATCATTGATGTTAATGTCGGCATGTACATTGGATATGGACGAATTTATTGTCACCGAAGACCAAAAAGGGAAAGAAGAACCCTATACCGAAGTAAATCCTTTTGGCGAGGTTACATACCAATACCACGACAATGTTATTTCACTTAACGGAGAGCCACAGGAGTATGTTGCCATGACAAACGATTCCGTCATCTGGTTCATGGATAATCTTCCCGACAAATGGACCCCCAAAGAAGGAAATTTTATCGCGGCTAACTGTTCTGAAACCTTTCCTCTTGGCATTTGTGCCAAAGTTCGCTCCGTTATACAAGAGGGTGGAATGATTCGTGTGGAGCATGAAGTCGCCGACAAGAATGATGTCTTTAAAACTCTGGTAGTGCGACTCGATTTTGATTATATCATGCCCGGGCAAAGTGATTTTGTCGATGATAGTATTGGAGATTCACGAGCATCTATAAAACGCAAAGGTTTTTGGTTGAATGATTCTAAATTTGTTGACATGTCGTTGTATGACACGAAAGCTACACGTGATTTACCCGAAAACACAGAAACCGATACCACTGAATTTCAGTTCAACAAGGCTTTCGACCTCAAAAGTGGAAGACAAATATACTTAAGTCTCTCCTACCAGTCGGTTGAAGTTGTCACTGTTCATCAATACGAAGATCTTGTCAACGATTATAAAGAAGAATGGAACGATACATATACCGAGCGTAATGTTAATATACTTGTCGGATATGGTAACAATCCTGAGAATGCTGTTAATAGTTTGGCAAGCTTCCCTAAGAATGTAGATGACATTAGAGGAATTAAGAATGCGTTGCACGAAATAAGACAGGGAATGAGTAACAGGCATTATATAAAAGCAATCAATCCCGTGGTTAGTATTCCATCTTTTCCTTTTGGTGTGATGTTCCGTTTTGATGTTTCATTAGGATACACTATTATGGGATATGGTAACATAGCTGCCAATTATCGTTCCGAAACACACAGAGTGGGATATATCTATGAAAAAGGGAACAAAAGGGAAATAGACCGTAACGTGAGTAATCCTCAAAAAGAGCCATTTTTCAAATTTACCAATATCAATTTCGGTGGCAGTGCCGATATTTGGCTACGCGGCAGGGTTGGAGTAGGAATCTTGGCAGGGAGTCAAGCCGGAGGTGTTGGCGGTGTGTTAGGCATAGAAGGGAAAGTAGGTTTCAGAGCCTCTTTGGAAACAGAATCGCTAACCGACCTATCTATAGTCGATCGTCAAAACTTTAATGCCGGTTTTTATGCCTCTTTCAGTGGATTTGGAGAAGGAATAGTGAAAGTGGGTCCTTGGACCGGTAGTTTGGGTGATTTTAATTTTAACACAGTCGAAAAAACAGCGATGCTCAATATGAAAGCTGAAGTAAACGACAAAAAAACCAAGTCCAAGTTAGAAGTTGTGGAAAATGAATACATCATGGAAGATGAAAACGGAAATCCTATCATAGATCCTGTAACAGGAGGATTGATTGTAGGCACACGAAACGAATTAACTGTAAATACCTCATTGACATTTAATAAACTTGAGACCTTTTTCTTATTTCCGCGATTTAGTTCAGCGAATCAACGACCGGCATTGCGTATCTATGAAGGAGAGATATTGAGTGGCAGCGGCAAATATAAACAAGAGATAATAGATGAAACGCTGAAAGCCGACAAAACATATAAATTTAGCATCAATCTTAACAAAGCTGGTCTTGATGAAACGGTTGGGGTTTATGAAGTTGTTCCTTGTATTTATGACACCGATTCCAAATTAGTTACTGAATATCGCAATAATTCAATGATAGTTAATCCGGGAGTTCCTACAATCACACAACCCAAGTGTTATCAATGGTATGGACGTGAACTTTCTGAAGAAGATTGGGAATATTATCTTGAAGAATATGGTGAGGAGTATTTTAAAGGAAAAAAAAGAACCGACTTTGCCAGCTATGGTTTTACTACAGTATTGGAACTCAAGAATTCTACTCGTATCCAGGAATGGGGCATAAAATTCCGATTGGAAAACCCCGATGGGAAGGTGATACTCAACCGAGAGTTTCCAATAAATTTCGATGGGCTTTGTCCGGCCGGTAAATACACTATTATAACCACATTCATTTCAGAATATAAACCCAAAGAGCCCGATTCGGGTATAGATGCTTTATCTGTAACTGCTCAACCTTATTGTAGCTACGATGGTGACAAAAAATATTTCTCGCGCTCCAAGTACATAAACTTCTATTATCCCTATGAGCGTGATGGCGGACCATATGTTGTTGGAAAATCAGAGTTCCAAGATTTTTAGAAGGAGCTATAAATGAAGAATTTTTTCTTATTTCTGTTGATATGTCAATCTCCCCTCCTATCTATAGCACAAGGAGTGAAGATTGATATGCCCGATTCATTAGAAACACAATTTATACAACCTCCAAGAATAGAGTTTGACAAGCGAGAACATGATTTCGGGCGTTTTGAACCTATAGGAGACGACACATTAAAATTACATTCGTTTAGGTTTGTCAACACCGGACAAGAGCCATTAGTGATATTACGAGCAGTCAGTAGTTGCGGATGCACACGCCCATCATATACAAAGTCGCCCGTTATGCCGGGCGACTCAGGAATAATTACCGTGGGATATCGTGGACAAGGACAACCTTTCGGGCATTTTCGCAAGTCGGTCACCGTATATACCAACGACCCGCGATCCTACGTCCGCATATTAATTCGTGGCGAATTGGTAAAGCCCGACGAATAACATTTATTGAAGATAATCGTTGAATACGTTCTATAAATTATTTACCGCTTAGCAAGCGCTCATATTCTTTTTTATTGTTAATAAGATCTAATGCGGTTTTAAACATTGCGTCAGATGGGTTATACACTTTATGAAAACTCTTTGAGCCATAGGCATCGCTTGCGATATTTGCCTTTACCACTATCTTCAACAAATCCTCGCCCGATTTATATTGTTCCTCATTATACTTTATACTATCATTTTCGCATCTCGCAATCAAGCCTTTCATCATTTCATCGGTAACCACAAAATTTTTCACAAAGTCGTCATCGGTAGGATATAGCTTCTTTATATCGTCACGATTATTATCCACATAATCAAGACAATACTTATGCAGATTGCCACTACCTATCATTTTGCGATAATAATCATTAATGCTTGTAGTGTCAATGGGGACAAACTTATCGGGCATAATTCCACCACCCCCATATACAACCCGCTTGTTTTTCAAAGTTGTATATCTCAATGAATCGGCAAAGTGAACGCTGTCGGCATTCATAAATTCTCCCGATTCATAACGTTTCATCATATCGTTACGATACTCATCTTCATCACCTTCGGTATATGGTTTTTGAATGCAACGTCCCGATGGAGTGTGATAACGTGATGTTGTGAGACGAATCATCGAGCCGTCGGGGAAAGGGAATGGACGTTGAACAAGTCCTTTCCCAAATGTGCGACGCCCCACAACAAGTCCTCTATCGTTATCCTGAATGGCGCCTGCCACAATTTCACTTGCCGATGCCGAATATTGATTTGTCATTATAACAACATTACAATCGAGCAAACCCCCATCTGATTCCGCATTGAAATAATATGGTTTTGAGTTTCTTCCTTCGGTATATACCACCAAGTCGCCTTTTTTCAAGAAATTACATGCTAAATTATATGCCGAACCAAGATAACCTCCTCCATTATCTTGAAGGTCGATTATTATATTCTTCATTCCTTGCTTTTTAAGGTTATTCACCGCTTTGACAAATTCTTCATTTGTATCTTCGGCAAAGCGTGAGATGCGCACATATCCCGTTTTTGCATCAGCCATATATGCGGCGTCAACACTATAAATGGGAATTTCTTCACGAGTAACTCTAAATGAAAGCAACTCTTTTTTACCTTTGCGCTTAATTCTCAAATCCACATCGGAACCTTTAGGACCGCGCAAAAGTTTTATCACATCATTATTCTTCTTTTTAACTCCCGAAATCAGAGTATCATTTGCACTTATTATGCGGTCGCCAGCCACAATACCCACCTTTTCACACGGGCCATTAGCTACCGTCTGCAAAATATACAATGTATCATTTTGCATATTAAATGTTATACCTATTCCGCTAAAATTGCCCTGCAATGGTTCTGTTAAAGACTTTGTTTCTTCGGGTGTTGAATATGTAGAGTGAGGGTCAAGTGTTTTTAGCATTGCAATAATAGCCTCCTCTACAACCTTATCTGAATTTACGGTATCAACATAGTAGTTTTCAATAATTCCCTCGGCATAACGAAGTTTTTGTGAAGGGGTCAATGAAAGAATCTGAGCGGTAGCGACACTCATACAAAGTCCCATTATTGCTATTGATAATATTTTCTTCATTGTTTAATCTAAAATTTATATGCTATTAATTTTGTTTACAAAGATATAACATAACCACCCTATTAATGGTTTTGCCAATATTATAAATGACGAATATAACGTTTTTTATGATAAAACGCCCTTTCTAACGGTTCTATCACTGTTCATCAGGCACATATTGACTCACATCATAACCATGGCGCTGAAGGTCGCGAACAAGCGTTGAGCTTATATATGACAATTCGGGTAAAGTGTAGAGCAATACCGTTTCAATGCCGGTAAGATTACGATTTGCGTATGCCAAATTGCGTTCATACTCATAGTCAGCGACAGTTCTAACCCCTCGAAGAATAAAATTAGCACCATACTCCTTAGCGGCCTCTACCGTGAGATTTCCATAACTTATCACTCTCACTCCTTGCATCTTGCTTGTCACTCGCTCTATGTGTTCAATGCGCTGTTGGATAGATGTGTGATTTTTCTTTGATTCATTCACGCCTATTGCCACAATTATTTCATCAAATAATTGCAACCCACGTTCAACAATTGAAAGATGCCCCACTGTGAAAGGATCAAATGTTCCGGGATATAAAGCTACTCTTTTCAAAATATATATTTTAATAGTTTTTTAGAGATTATGCGATATCGGTATCATCTTCAACAACAAGGTTGTCTATGATAAAGTTTTGACGTTCAATTGTATTTTTGCCCATATAAAATTCGAGCAAATCAGCCACTCCGTCTTCCTTGCGCAAAGTCACACGATCGACACGCATATCGGGACCGATGAAATCGCGAAACTCTTCGGGCGATATTTCCCCAAGGCCTTTGAATCGGGTTATTTCGGCATTGGCGCCAAGTTTGTTTATCGCATTCACTCGCTCTTCATCAGAGTAACAATAATATGTATCTTCGGCTATACCCTGTTTCTTTGATGTCTTAAAACCAACTCGCTTGGCTGTTTTTTTGTTACGCACACGAAATAACGGTGTTTGCAATACATATACATGACCTTTCTTAATCAAGTCGGGAAAGAATTGCAAAAAGAATGTAATCATCAACAACCGTATGTGCATGCCATCGACATCGGCATCGGTTGCTATTATTACATTGTTATAACGCAAACCGTCAAGCCCATCTTCAATATTCAACGCCGCTTGAAGCAAGTTAAACTCATCGTTTTCATATACCACTTTTTGTGTCAACCCAAATGTATTAAGTGGTTTACCTCGCAATGAGAACACAGCTTGTGTTTCCACATTACGAATCTTTGTTATAGAACCGGCTGCAGAGTCGCCCTCAGTGATAAAAATCGATGAAGCGAGTTTCTTCTCCTCATCACCTTTCACATCATTGAGATGCACTCGGCAATCAAGCAATTTCTTATTATGAAGATTTACCTTTTTAGCCTTTTCCCGTGCGAGCTTGGTTACACCTGCCATTGCCTTGCGTTCTTTTTCACTCTCTTGTACTTTTTTGAGTATCACCTCGGCGGTATCAGGATCTTTGTGGAGGTAATTATCCAATTCTTTCTTAATGAAGTCGCCCACAAACTTTGCCACAGTGGGACCATCGGGTCCCATATCACGCGAACCGAGTTTGGTTTTGGTTTGCGATTCAAATACCGGTTCCTCAACTTTAACCGAAATTGATGCAACCATACCGTTGCGAATATCGGAATATTCAAAGTTACGATTGAAGTGTTCCTTGATTGTGCGTGACACGACTTCCTTAAATGCTGTTAAGTGTGTTCCACCTTGTGTGGTATGTTGACCATTTACAAACGAGTAATACTCCTCACCATATTGATTTGCGTGAGTGATTACCACCTCAATATCCTCGCCGGTTAGATGGATTATAGGATATAAGGGGTCTTTTGTCATATTCTCTTTTAAAAGGTCAACCAATCCGTTTCGCGAGATGAATCGCTTGCCATTGAAAACGATTGCCAAGCCGGTATTGAGGAATGTATAGTTTTTCAACAATGGCACTATAAATTCCTCTCGATATAGGTAGTCACGAAATATTTCATTATCGGGAACAAATGTCACCATTGTGCCGTTTGGCTCATCAGTGGCACAAATATCTCGCTCATCGGTAATCTTACCTTTTGAAAACTCTACATGCTTGCACTGCCCGTCGCGCACACTCTCTACTATAAAACTTGTAGAAAGAGCGTTAACGGCTTTAATACCCACACCATTCAACCCCACCGACTTTTTGAATGCTTTAGAATCATATTTGGCTCCGGTATTCATTTTTGAAGCTACGTCAACTACCTTTTCCAAGGGAATACCTCGACCATAGTCGCGCACCATCACTTTTCCATCGGCAATATCCACAACTACTTGTTTACCAAACCCCATCATATATTCATCGATGGCATTATCAAGGACCTCTTTTAAAAGGACATATATACCATCGTCAGAGTTCGTTCCGTCACCAAGTTTTCCGATATACATCCCGGGACGACGACGAATATGCTCTTGCCATTCGAGTGTTATAATATCATCTCCGCCATAATTGATAGCGCCATTGTTTTCATCAAGTGGTAATTGTTCGTCAGTTGCCATAATCTTATTTGTGGGGTGTTATGTAGCGATATATACAGTTTTTAGCACCACAAATATAATCATTTTTTGCGTCAATGTCAAAGATTACGATTGAAATAATGTGCGTAGTCGCACCCTACCCCGTCCGTTAAAAGCCAACCAATCACAATTATAAGAAAACCGCAAGAACGCTATTGTCTCTTGCGGTTTTTATTAAGTCATTTCCCCTTTAGGCAGGCTTCTATAAATTGATTAAAAGCAAAAGGCCACCATTTGAACAATCAAATCAGAGATTATGACTTTACTGCGTACAATTTATTGAATCTGCCTTTACTTTTTATCCAAATCTTTGAGAAGGGTTTCAACTGCCGTGCGCAATTGGGTATCTTCTCCAATTACAACAGTAGCAGGATCATTTGCGACTTTGATATCGGGTTCAAGTTGACTGTTTTCAAGATATGAACCATCGGGCAAACGATACCCCACAACCGGAATGCCAAATACCAACGAGGGATCTTGCAATGTCACCCAATTCACACTTGTCATGGTACCGGGGACAGGCATGCCCACAAGCTTGCCCAATCCACGATGTTTATACACCCATGGTGTGCCATGAGCATTGCTATAGTTGGCTTCACATTGCACCATAATACTTGGCTTGTTCCAACGACGGCTTGGCATATCGCATGCCTCAACACCGCGCACGACTTGAGTGAAATATTTCTTGCCACTAAACAACACTTCAATATCCTCGTGAAGACGACCACCTCCATTCCAACGAGTATCAATAACGATACCTTCACATTGATTGTATTTTCCAAGCACATCGGCATACACTGTGCGGAAACTCTCGTCGCTCATTGATTCGATATGTACATATCCTAATCGACCGTTTGACCAACGTTCAACATCAGCAGCACGTTGTTTAATCCAACGGTTGTAAAGTAAATCACTTTGTGCTCCAGATGAAATAGGAAGTATAACTTCGTCCCAATGTTCTCCCGACATAGGGTTATATATTGAGACAAGTGTTTTCTTTTTAGCTATACCATTAAGCAATATGTTATAATCTTCATCAGCTTTGATTTCATCGCCATTGATTTTTTCAATTATGCAACCGGCTTTCAGTTTTGAAGTAGAACGATCGAAAGGTCCTTTCTCAAGCACTTCGGCAACTTTCAACCCATCTTTTTCATAGCTCCAATCATATAGTAACCCTAAGGAAGCAGTAGCATCGGTGGCACCCTTGCCATAATAGCGACCACCGGTGTGCGATACATTAAGCTCGCCAAGCCACTCACTCAACATTTCGGCAAAATCGTGATTGTTGTTGATGTGAGGAAGGAAACGACGATAGTTTTCTGTCATCATATTCCAATCAACGCCATGCATATCTTTTACATAGAACATTTCACGTTCTTGACGAGCCACATAGTCAAACATGTATTCACGTTCGGCAGGAGCATCAAGCTTCATTTTAGCTGAGTAGGTGATATTAGTGAGTTTATCGCTTGCCGGAACGAGTTTTTTCATCACGCGGCTACCGAGCAAATAGATGTTACCCGATTTATCCATTTCCATAGAAAGGCGACCGGCACCAAGCTTGCTCACTATTTTTGCTTCGGGTTTACGAAGCTTTATTTTCCACAAATCATAACCTTTTTCAACCGATGACAAATAATAGATGCATTCTCCATCTTTGGTTATGATTGCATCGCAAACATCTGATGAATTTGGTGTTAGACGCACAATGCGGTCTGCAATGCCTTCAATTTCCACTACAATTTCTTTTGAATCTTTTACAGCATTGGCACTATCTGCTTTTTCTTCTTTTTTCTTTGAATCTTTCTTTTTCTTATCATCTTTTTTGTCCTTGTCGGCTTCTTTCTTTTGAGCTTTTTCCACCTCTTTATAAAGGGCATAATCTTCTTCGCTAAGACGATATTTATCGTAGGCATCTTGATTGAGGAACACTAGCATCGCATCACTCATTGAACCCCATGAAGCATGGTTGCGCATACCGTAGCGTTCCGACAAAAACAATATGGCATTTCCGTCCATAACCCAACGAGGCGATTCATCAAAATATCCACTGCGAGTGATGTTTGTAATTTTTCCACCCTTGGCACTCACGATTGCCACATCGCTATATGGGTCATGTTTATTGTCAACAACTTCAAGGGTAAACCATTTCCCATCGGGCGACCAAGAATAGTTGAAACCACCATTGCGACGAGTATGAGTTGAACCATCGGTCACCTGACGAACCTTTTTGCTTTCCACATCCATCACCATCAATTTATTACGGTCTTGAATAAAGGCAAGTTCTTTCCCATCGGGAGAGTACTGAGGATAGGTGCGTTCAATATTATCATTAAACAATTCCTTTTCAATAATATTCGTAGCATTAGGGAAGTTAGGATCATCTTTACGCTCAATAGTCGCTGTATAGATATTCCAACGTCCATTACGCTCACTCATATATGAGATAGTACGATTATCGGCAGCCCACGATGGTTGTCGCTCGGCTTCGGGAGTGTGAGTGATTTGTTTTGTAGTGGTGTAATCGGTTGAAGTTACAAACAATTCTCCGCGATAAATGAACGCCACTTGTTTTCCGTCGGGCGATACAGCCGCTGCAGAGATCCCCGATGTGACATTAAGTTTAGTTACAGGAGCTTCATCATCGGTTACAATATTAATATCTACTTTTGCAGGTTTTTTATTTCCGCTTTTGGTGTATATCTCCCCATTATAAGTAAAAGCCAATGTTCCGTCGGCTCCTTGTGACAGGAAACGCACCGGATGAGTTTTAAACGAAGTAACCGCAGCCACATCATGGGGATCATCGATGGGGAATGAATAAACATTAAATGTTTTTCCATCTCGCTCACTTAAAAAATAAACTGTTTTTCCATCAACACCCATCACAGGATTGCGATCTTCGCCTACATGATTGGTGAGATTTGAATGTTTCCCGGTTGAAGCATTATAAAGCCAAATATCACGAGCTATAGACGATGTGTGATGCTTGCGCCATTCATCTTCCATCCCCTTTTGATCTTGATATAGAAACGATTTACCATCGGTGACATAGCTTATCATTTGTGCGGGAGACGCAATTACCATTTTAGAGCGACCGCCGGCAACAGGGACACTGTAAAGTTCTGTCAATCGACGAGACGGGAACATTGCACTTGTTGCAGGATCTTGCAATGCTGCTGAATATATTACATTTTTACCATCGGGAGAAAACGCCTCGGGCGTTTCACTTTCGGATGAGAATGTGATGCGAGTTGCTTTCCCACCGTTTGCGTTCATAGTAAATATGTCTTGTCCGCCATTGCGGTCACTTGTAAATGCGATTGTATTACCATCGGGCGACCATATAGGTGTCGATTCGTAAGAATCCATTGTAGTGAGACGAATGGCATCGCCACCTTTTGTCGCCACTTTATATATGTCACCTTTATATGTGAACAATAATTGTGAGCCATCGGGCGAGATTTTCACATCACGCAACCACAATGGAGCGGTTGCCGATGCATTTAACGTCATTGCCGTTAACGATAATGCAATAATTGTTTTTTTCATTTCTATTTAATTTTATTGAATTTCTTTATATTGTAAAACGACTTATATCATCTTTACAAAGGTAACACAAAGAAATGAAACAATCAATTAGATAATTGATTATATAGTTATATTTTGTACCTTTGTACTGAAATAAATTATTAACTCATAAATTCCAGGTAAAACCAAATGATTACACAGGAACAGCTAAAAGAGACCATTGAACGCAAGCTCGCGTTGAGGAGGTATCTTTGACATCGATAGTAAAATAATCCAATTAGAAGAAGAAGAATTGCGCACTCATGTCCCCAACTTTTGGGAACATCAAAAAGAGGCGCAAATACAAATGAAAAAAATTAAAGACCTTCAACAATGGATTGAAGGCTATAAAGAAGTTGAAAAAGCGGTTGACGAGCTATCACTCTCTTGGGATTTCTACAAAGAAGAATTGGTTACAGAAGAAGAAGTTGATCAACTTTACAATGAAGCGATAGCAAAAATCGAGAACCTTGAGTTACGCAACATGTTGCGTCGTGAAGAGGACAAGCTCGGAGTGGTTTTAAAAATCAATTCGGGAGCCGGTGGCACCGAAAGCCAGGATTGGGCTTCGATGTTGATGCGCATGTATCTTCGTTTCTGCGAAAAAAGTGGATATAAAACCTCTATAGCCAACCTTCTTGAAGGTGATGAGGCCGGTATTAAATCATGCACAATCAATGTTGAAGGTGATTTTGCATACGGCTATCTCAAAAGCGAGAACGGCGTGCACCGATTGGTGCGTGTGTCACCCTACAACGCTCAAGGCAAACGCATGACATCATTTGCATCGGTTTTTGTCACTCCGCTTGTTGACGACTCGATAGAGGTCAAAGTCGAACAGGCACTACTATCGTGGGATACATTCCGAAGCGGTGGCGCCGGTGGTCAAAATGTAAACAAGGTTGAATCGGGGGTGCGCCTTCGCTATCAATTTACCGACCCATATACCGGCGAAAAAGAAGAAATCCTCATCGAAAACACCGAAACACGCGACCAACCGAAAAACAAAGAGAACGCATTGCGCCAATTGAAATCAATTCTTTATGATAAAGAATTACAACACCGGCTTCAAGAACAAGCCAAAATCGAAGCCGGCAAAATGAAAATCGAATGGGGCTCGCAAATACGTAGTTATGTTTTTGATGACCGCCGAGTAAAAGATCATCGCACAAACTATCAAACATCGGACGTTAACGGAGTAATGGATGGCGACCTTGATGATTTCATCAAAGCCTACCTTATGGAATTTGCCGCTACCGAAGCCGAAAACGCATAACAACAAAATCATCATGAAAGAAAAATTAACAATAATCAAAGTTGGCGGAAAGATTGTAGAGGAACCCGAAACACTTGCCACCCTGCTTAAAGACTTCTCCAATATCAAAGGATATAAAATGCTCGTTCATGGTGGCGGACGCTCGGCAACTCGTGTAGCCGCCCGGCTCGGCATCGAAACCAAAATGGTTGACGGTCGTCGTATCACCGATGCCGATATGCTAAATGTCGTTACAATGGTGTATGGCGGGTTGGTTAACAAAAATATTGTTGCCGGATTACAAAGTTGTGGAGTGAATGCTATGGGCATGACCGGTGCCGATATGAATATCATCCTCAGCGACCGCCGCCCTGTTAAAACTGTAGATTATGGCTTTGTTGGCGATGTAAAAAAAGTTGACGGCGAAGCATTGGCTACGCTTTTGAAATCGGGAGTAGTGCCTGTAATCGCACCTCTCACACACGATGGCAAAGGATGTATGCTCAACACAAATGCCGACACGATGGCAGGCGAATGCGCCAAAGGCTTAGCTTCAATTTTTGATGTACACTTGGTGTTTTGCTTTGAAAAAGCCGGTGTGCTTCGTGATGAAAACGACGATGAATCGGTTGTGCCCGAAATCAATCGTTCAACATATACCGAATTACTTGAGCAGGGAATTGTCAACGGTGGCATGATTCCAAAACTCGACAATGCATTTTCTGCAATTGATTCAGGAGTAAAAGAAGTAATAATCACTAAGGCGTCGGCACTCAACGATTTGAGTAAAGGCAGCCACTTGATATAATAATTGATAATTAAATAATATGGCAAAACATTCAATAATAGGAATCTGCTCTTTATTGGCAATTTTATTGTATAGTTGTGGAAATGGCAATAATTGGAGCATCGAAGGAAATATCAAAGGTGGAGACTCTGTCACTTTATATCTTGAAGCTCCGGGGCTCAATGGTTGGTATGCCATGGATTCGGTCATTTTGGATAAATCGGGCGATTTTAAATTTACACATCCTGCAATAGGTTATCCCGAAATACTTCGACTAAAGACAAACGGCAAAGTTGTATATTTCCCTATCGACAGTATTGAAACTATCGTTTTCAATGGCTATGTTTCGGCTCTTGATTCATCATATACCTTATCGGGCAGCACCTCTGCCGAAATGATGATGACAATAGATAGGAAAATTTCTGAAACGATAAAAAAAGGTGGAGAAGAAGCTATTGCTACCGATTCGGTTCTCAAACGTGAACTTTCAGGAATGATTCTTGGGGATAATGTTGGTCTTATTTCGTATTATATCATAAATAAACGAGTGGGGAAAACCACTATTTTTGACCCTACCAATAAAAAAGATATAAGAATAATAGGCGCTGTTGCAAACAAGTTCAACCAACAACGTCCCAATGATCCCCGCACTAAATCATTAAAAGATATCTTTATTCAAAACAGGAGAGTATCAACAATTGCAGATGGCGATACCATACATATTGCGCAAACCGCACTTTTTGACATAAAATTATATGACGAGAAAGGGGTTTTGCAAAGTTTACAAGAAGTTACATCAAAAGGGAATGTAACAATCTTAAACTTTACTATTTATTCCGATAAAAATTCTCCTGCATTCAATATCGCACTAAATAAGATATACGAATCCAACAAATCAGCCGGATTACAGATTTATCAAGTTTCGGTCGATGAAGATGAATATTTTTGGAAAAAATCGGCCGAAAATCTTCCTTGGATTACCGTTTATAACTCACACAATGACGGAGCAAAAAATCTCATGAATTATAATGTCACATTGCTGCCGGCTTCATTTATCATTAACCGCAGCGGCGAACTTGTAGAAAGGGTTGACGATGTCGCAAAACTTGAAACAGCGATAAAAAAATACCTCTAAACCACTATAAATGATTTCTAAAACATTGATTCCCGTATATGTATCCGCTTATCATGTGGAACATTGCGGGAATTAATTTTGCTTTGCCTTGACGAGATAAGCGACAAGCTATTAAAACGACACGCAACAATGCGCTATACTTATGCACTATAAACAGATATACACCATTAGCCTTTAAGACATCTGTCGTCCACTTTCTTGCACCTGTAGGCAATCCGTTATGATGAGCAATTGTAATTGGGAAGAATCGACAACTCAACCCGATTTTTATTGCATCATTAATAAATACCGACTCCTCCCCTGCCGGCAAATTGGTTCCAGCACCTAATCGTGGATCAAATAACACTTTCCCCACAACCAATTCACGACGAAACGCTATTTCAAACGATGTGATATAATAGCCTCGAGGCATTGAGGTTAAATCAAATTCAAAATCGGGATACCACTTATTGTCATCACCATTATGTTTAAACAAAGCAATCTCAACTTTGGGATTATTGCGGAATGTATCTACAACCGCTTGTAATTGATGTGCTTCGTATGACAAATCATCATCAGCAATCAAACATATATCGCCTGTGGCATGTTTGATTGAATGATTGCGGTTATTACTCAACCCTTTGCCCGAAAGAGGAATAACATTTATATCATCGCGCAACAATTCTTGTGGAATAATCGGGTTACATAATTCTGTTTGCCATGAAACAAGATATTTAACTCCGTCAACTTGCGGAAGATTCATCAACGACACTCGATTTATCCCCTCAATTCCATTGGTACATATCAATACTTCAAGCGTCATAGCGGTTATTTTATTCTTTTTTCCCAGAAATCGACAAATCGTTGCGCCACAACGGCACTATCATTGTGCTTGACCACAAAATCACGTCCCATTTTACTCCTTGACGGAATTTCATCGGGATGCAATACTATATTTTCTATCGTGGAAAATAATACTTCATCATCGGGCAACGCATTAATTATAGGATGATTTTCTTTCTCCCCGATAAACTCATAATATTCCGGCTCGGCACCCGATACCACATTATGTCCCATAGCCATTGCAAGCAATGCATTAGTAGCTGGCGTGTAGGAATATAATTGGTCAAGCACCACATGTGCATTGCACAAGCGTTTTAAGTACTCATTATATGGTAAATTTTCAACTATTTCCAACCGGCAATAGTCAGAATGTTTTTTTGCCACCGCTTTTGCCGCAATCTCAATGCGATCAGTTCCTTTTTCTTGTTTTCTGTCACGATGCATTCCTAAAAATAGATTTACGACCGATGGAGATTCGGTTATAATCATCGGTTCTGTCGAAGCGGTATCTATGGGGATTCCTCCATAACACACCATTTCTGCCGGCAAAATGCGACGAACTGCTAAATCATATTCATAAAGAGCAGTTATAACCCCATCAATATTATCATAAATATATCGGCAATGATTAGCCAACAATGGATTTAACCATGCGTCCTTTTTATGACAAATAGGGCCTGGAGTCCCGTTTATTTGCCATTCGCTATAACGCAGTTTGCTATCGACAGCAGTTGCCATCTCAACAAAATAGCTGTCGGTTCCCATTGCCGTCATAAATACAGAGCCATTATCCCGACGAAGCCTTTCAAACAATTGTCTCACTCGGTTGGGACGTTGGTCGATAAAAACAGGGTTATTAATCTGTACAATGTCATATCCCTTTAGTCTTTGGTTCAACAGCGTTGACAACTTCATCCACAACAATGCGCCTCCAAGCTTACTTGAAAACGGTCGTGAAATATCAATATCTCTTGAAGTGTCCATCCACCGTGAGCCGTTTGACGCTACTGTAACATCGTGCCCCATTCGCAACAAAGCTGTCGCAAGTGTGTGATGATAATTGCTATAATCTCCAAGAAATAAAATTTTCATATTTTAGTGTGTAAACAAAAGTAACAGCCGTGCTAATTTCGAGATGCCACGACCGCCTTTATATATCAAAAAACAAAACAGACGCATTATTGTGCCTACATACACATTATTACGACCACATACCTCATTCATCAATCTACGAGCCTCGTTTTCACTACCTTCCCGAGCATAAAATCCGGCAAGAATGGCACGGCGCACTTCGATATATTTTCTCATATCGGTTCGACCATGAAGCATGAGAGCTTGCTCAACAGCATTGAGCGACGACTCCCATTTATGTGGTCTTGACGAAAAGTCAACACCGGTTATCGACTCGGTTTGATGTACAACCGTGACCGTCACATCTCCATCAAGCCGTTTTATTTTAGGGTTTGATAATAGTATTCTAACCCCGAGTTCATAATCATTCCATCCTTGCAATGACTCATTCCAACCGCCTATACGATTTATTAAATCGGTCTTTATTGCATATCGCTGTGTGGCAAATGTTGAATGAAATATATGATTATACAAGGTATCTTTATCACAAAATGGGTATCTTATTGTCTCTCCGGTGAGTTCCACTATATCCACGTCCCACCCCACTACATCAACATCGGGTTCGGCAATGAATGCCTCCATGGCTCGTAATGCATGAATGGGCGACATTATATCGTCAGAATCAAAAAACATGATATAGGGTGTCTTCACCTCCTTCAATCCTCGATTACGGGCAGCGGGCGCTCCCGGCGTGTCTTCGTTCAAAACCGTCACTCTAAAATCGTCGGTCGCAACTTGCCGTTTCCATTCACTCAAAACATCAAGAGTGTTATCGGTAGAGTTATTATCTACCAAAATAACATCAAGCGGTCGCAACAACTGATTCACAACCGAGTCGAGTGTTATTTTTACCACCTCCGCTCGATTGTGTACCGGAATGATTATCGATATTTGAGCCTTAGACATATTTATAAAACGGAAACACAACTCATTATATTATGGGAATTTCTATAAATTCCCTCAAAGAGGTATTAATACCAGGTTATACCATTTGAATAAGACGAGCGTTTGTCATACTTGAGGTCGGAAAGCATAGATGACTTAACCGAGATGTGGAAATTATAGGATTTATATGGCCCCACCGGCACAAAACTTGCACGCATAGAAAAACAATGCAGGTCGCGCGATATATTACAATTCATATATGCGATTTCCTTGGTGTCGAAGTTATAACTTGCCGAGAACCCGAAATTCCAATTTTTTGTAGGACGAATATTTCCTGAGAAACTGAGATTTTGTGTTATTTTTCCTTTATATTCGAGTTTTTTCTTGTCAAACTCGCCATAACCATAGTTTACCGAATAGTTTACTGTCAAATTCCACGGCACCGACCACTTCATATAACCGTCAGCATCCATTGGTACACTTTTTTTCTTTTTTGAGAAAGGAGAGCGACTTGAAGATTCAGATTCTTCATCCATATCCTCTCCATTATCTATTTCATCAGAAGCGTCATCGGTCGATGATGCCGAATCCCCTCCCCCTCTTTTTCGTTTAAATGTGTCATTATTAAACGTATATGAGAAAGAGGTGCCCGTACTTGACAACCGTCCAATTCCTTTCCCCGCCTTCCATCGAGGGATATTAACCCGCACCGGATTTCCATATTCATTTAATTGATAGGTATATACATCCCATACCGCCATCAAGTTAAGATTGAAATTCTTAACCAAGCGTAGGTTTAACGAGGTGTTGATATTACTCCAATTAAGAGAGTCGGCGGCAAAGTTATAACTTTGCGAGACCGTGAAATTCTCTATCAATGATATTTTTTTCTCCCCAATACTATCAGTATCATCTTTCACCTTCATTTCAACATTATTTGAAAGGGATACCGACACCGCTCCTGTCTTTCCTTGCCCCGGCACACCAAATAACGCATTAGGGAAAAGTGAATATTTTCGTGTTTGCTGCTTGCCATTAGGATCGGTGTATTGGTAACTGCCATAATACCCAAAGAAACTCGATGAGAAGTCGGGTGAAGCATTAAACGATATTGTTGGGGTAAATACATGGCGTATCATTTTCACTTTATCACCAAGGAAAGGCAACGGCTGATAAAATCCATATATCTTGGTATCGAGCGACATTGACGCCGAAAAATCCCACACGTTATAAAAGCTATAAGTTGTATCACATACCTCGGCTGCCGCATTAGGATCCCATTGACGTCGCACCTTATTGGTGTACATGCGGTCATTAAACGAAATTTGAGGTGTGAGATTTATATATTTAAACAAATTAAATGTAGCCGAAACGGGAATAGAGTGTTTCATTCCATTGCGCCAATCTTTTATAAGGCTCTTTTTGAAAAACTCATCTTGTTTTGCTGTTAATGAATTTTGGAATTGTCCCGAATATGACATTCTAATCTTTTCATACCATTTTTCATCGCCTACAGCACGTTTTCGCTTGAAAGGATAGGTTTGTGACATCGTTACCGTGAAATTCGGGAACGACACCGACAATGTTGAATCTTGTGTGCGTTGCGACACATTCATCGTTGCCGAGAATGACCATTTTGATTGTGGGATGCGGTAGGTCATATTTACCGTACTACTTTTTGTGTTTTCGGTAAATGCACTACTATAATAACTATTCATGTCATTTCGAGTATAGCCGCTGGTAGTGAAATTAACGCTCGCCGACAGATTCATATTGGGATTGGCTTTTGCATCTTGCGAATGACTCCATATTATTTGGAAGTTGGTGCTTGACGAGTAATCGGGGCTGCCCTTATCACCATATATGGATTTAAGATAACTCAAGTCAAAACTTCCCGAATATTTATATCGTTTCACATAATTAGATCTAGCCTTCAGCCCCCACGAACCTTTTGTATAAATCTCACCTGTCAGAGCCAAATCGATATTATCGTTAATAGCAAAATAGTATCCTCCATCACTTAAATAAAATCCTCGCTGATAGTCATCTCCAAACGTAGGCACGATAACCCCCGACGAATATTTTTTTGAAAATGGGAAATAGCCAAATGGCACAGCAAGAGGCAATGGCAAACCGGCAAGAACCATATATGTAGGACCCACAACAATATCCTTATTGGGTTTCATCTTCCCTTTTGTCACCTGAAAATAGAAGTGCGGACATTCATGATTATCACATGTTGTGTAACGCCCGTTTTTGATGTAATACACATCATCCTCGGTTTTCTTTGTCTGTCCTCCCGTTAAATACCCTTCACCTTGCTGAGTGATAACATCGGTAATATATCCCTTTTTAGTTTTAAAATTATATTTCATGGTTTCGGTTTCATAGGTAGTGCCACCTTCATCAAACACCGGCTTCCCAACCCATTCTCCCACCGAGTCTTTTCGCCCCACGGCATAAACAAGGCTATTTGACATATCCATCTCAATTTGCTCAGCGTCAAGTTTAAGATTTCCGTATGTCACCTCCCCTTTACCATACATATATACCTGGTTATTCCCTTTCATTATCAATGAATCTTGTGATGAAAATACCACCTGATTGTCAAGATCCACTTTCTCTTTTCGTATGCGCGATTTCTTTACCGAATCAACAACAATCTGTTCGGCAATAAGCGTATCGGCTTCAATCACTGTGTCAACTTCAACATTTTGTTGAGCAACGACATTGAATGCCAACGACATCAAAAATGCTAATATATAAAATTGAGGTTGTCTCAAATGATGGGTCTATAAATTTCAAATTACAAAGATAGCAAATCGTTATATAATAGCGCCTCTTTATCGAGATTTTAACCCCTAAAATTAGTTTTTTTAATAAAATTGAGATTTCAATTTCAAAATTTCACAAATGTATTAGGCATAAAGCGTTCTTTTGCTCATCACATAATTACTACATCAAAATGGATAACCTATCGCTAAATGAAACGCAAGCGAGTCTTTAAATGATGTCATGTTATAATAACCACTTTTTCCGGTATCGTATGGAGCATGAATTCCTATGCCAAGATCCCCTCTCACTACAAGCATCCCTATATCCAGCCTTAACCCCACTCCTGTTCCAAGAGCTAAATCTCTGAAAAATGATGACGAGCGCAAAGTCCCACCAGGACGTTGAGAATCTCCTTTTAACAGCCACACATTCCCGGCATCGACAAACATCGCACCCTTAAACATTCCATATATTGGGAATCGATATTCCATGTTCATTTCAAACTTAAACGTACCGGTTTGGTCAAAATAATCATTTGCCGTAGCATTAGGCACGCGATAACTACCCGGACCGATAGACCGCACAGTAAATGCCCTGACAGAGTTAGCACCACCCACATAAAATTGTTCGCTATAGGGGACTTGCGTAGAGTTTCCATAAGCATGTGCCACCCCTGTTGCCAATCTCGACACAAGCCAATGCTCCCCTACCAACCGGTGATTATATACTAACTGTGTGTATCCTTTTATAAATTGCGAAAAAGGCGTGTTAAACATGCGTTTTTCTCCATCACCACCAGCTAATTCCCACAAAGCCCAACATATATTTCCGGCTTCTTGAACAGTAAATTGCCAGTTAATGGAATTATTTTTATTTAACCTGCGGTCATAAGTATATGAATATGCGATTTGTGGCACAAATTGATTTTGGAAGCTTTGCGCCACAGCAAGGTTCTCACTCATAATAGAATCAAACTCAACGGTTGTATTTAACAACTTTGTATAAGTAATTTTCCCTATCGTCAATGAATTTGAAGCATAGCGTGTGGCTTGCCAATCATAAGTCATTGCCGCATTAAATTGTGCCATTTTAAAATAATGAGGACGATTCAAAATTTCAGCATCAAGCGACAATCGGGTCCAATTCAACACTCTGCGACGACGAGGAATAAATCGTGGAGCCAACAATCGTGGAAACGACAATGATGTTTTTATTCCAAATTCATAGGAATTAAAAAGCGAATTACGATTTCGACCGGTTTGCCATTCATAGGAACCGGTAAGACTCACATTTAATTGCTCACCACCTCCAAACAAGTTCTTATTTGTAACACCTACTGCCAGTCCCGGTCCCAAATAACTGTTTGACTTTGATGTCGCATTCACTTCCATACTTAACTCAAGAGGAGCATCTTGAGTACAAGATATAACAACATTCAATCTATTATCTTTTATTGTATCGGGAACGACATCAATGCTTATATCTTTAAAAATCCCCAAACGTGACAAATATGTTTGTGTGCGATTCATATCTCTAACAGAAAACACTTTTCCTTCCCTAAATGCAACGCACTCGGGAATGAGTTGATTGCGCAATCGTGATGGTGTCATCTGAATTATCCTACCTCGTGATGTTTCTATTGTGTCGGGAATTCCCCCTCCCTCATTTCTATGTACATAAACCATTATATCTCCGGTGACATATCTCTTGAATGCATCGGTAGGAGCATCATTTGCAACAGCCATCCTCAAAGCTATATTTCGTTGTGATATGGTACTATCGGCAAGATATTCAATATATTCCGGTCTAAAGAAATAGTATCCTCTATTTCGCACCTGATTAGCTATTTCTATTCTCAATTCACTTAAAGAATCGGTGCAATATCTCATTCCCCTTGTCAATAACGACGATTTTTTAGCCACAGAATCTATTATGTGGTATAAATGCGTTGTATCGGGCAACAATTCAATCGAATCGATACGATATATCGGACCGGTATTAACATCGTATGCAATCCTCACTTTTTTAGGATTTTTGCCTCTTATTAATTCATAATTCACATCTGCGCTGAAATATCCGTTATTCTCCAGTATTTCATCAATCATTTTCACACGAAGCTCAGGTCGAACATCCGACAACAATACCGGTTCTTCAACCAATTTCTCATATAACCAATGCTTAATACCCGAAGGAGGATTGTTCCAATTATTATATACCCATAATCCAATGGGAAACGGATGACGAATAGTTGGAGAAATAAGACTGTTATTAGGTGTCACATTTACCGCCTCCTTAACTGCGTCTTTTACCGATGTCGGCAATTTTTCCCGTTCCATAGCCTCTATCCTTACTCGCTTCACACCGGTATAAAGTGGGTCTTCTATACTCAATCGCCGCGTGGTGGAGCATGACACCATCACAACAACCAGCATCATCACAACAACAATCGTTATATTTTGCTTTTTTTGTTTCATAAAACTAATCGCAAAGCATCGCTTTATCGGTTAAATACATCTTTTAAAGTTTTCAACTTGCGTTTATATACAAACCCCACACCTGTTTGAGTCACTTCGCCCTCAAGAATACTTTCATATCCTACTTGGCGGAACAACTTTATATACATAGAACCACTACGATTAAGCATATACTCAAACGATATATCGTTAATTAAATTTTGTGAGTAATTCTCATCGGTTTCGGCATCGGTCGAATAGTTTCCGCCTACTACTATTTTAAATCGGTCATTAAACAATGTCTTCGACACTTTATAACTATAATTTGTAGTCGTTGTAGTGCTTCCGTCTGAAGTTTTATCATATTGGTCTATACCAAAAGATATATCCACAAAACCGATATTATTAGCGGCCCAAGTATTGAGTTTTGACTCAACAAACGCATATAAAGGATTACCTACCATATTAGAATTTGCCTTTGTGCCTGAACCGGTATAAACATTATATAACAACAAATTCATTGCTTGATTTGCTCTTTGCTCGGCACTCATTGAAGACAATTCATTGGCAATGGCAATATCATTGGGTGATGACAAGTCAAATGCCACATTCATATTGCTTAATGTATTTGTCACCGACAATCTCACATCAAAGTTTACCAATCGTGAGTCTTGACCATCTTGAGTCACCGTCGCCTTTATATCATCTACAGCCGATAGGCTTAAGATAGGGTTAAACATATCACCATTGAATGCCACATAGCTTCCCTCCTCGAAATCAAACAATTTTTCCGACATCAAGGGAGGGGTATATCTAACAAAACCTTTATCTATTGTATATCGACCGATAAAACGGCTATCTCCCATTACATTTTCTTCATAATTGAGTGTTCCGCTACCTTGCAATTGCACTCGGTTTTTACCATCAGATGACAAATCGATATTAATTGTTGAGCCTTCTGAAATAACCAATGCAACATCAAGATTCATCATCATTGACTGCGCTAAATCCTCTGCCTTGTTAACTGTCGCAGTGTCGGAAAATTCGACAAATTTCACTAGGCTTCCGGTACTATAAGACGACAATGCCGATGTCGTTTCAGGCATAATATATGATATATTTGAGCCACCAAGCAAATTTATTGAGGCATTTACATCCATAAACGACAAGCTTCCTTTGAGCTTTGCATCAACATCAATATAACCTTTTCCATAAATATCCGCTTTTTTTGATTTTTCATTCCCGAAGATTTGCATATCCCGGGCTTTAAGTGTAAGATCAAGCTGTGGTGAAGATAAATCATTTATATTTACTGTTCCATTTATTACAAGAGGATTTTTATTTACCCCCATTATATCAAAATCATTAATACGCACTACATTATCCTCAACTATTATTTCATTTTCAGAGAGAGACAACAAAGAACCTGCCATACCAACATATACCGATGCCGAATCAAAATCAAGTTTGCCATTTAATACCGGAGCCGACGCATTTCCACCTATTGTCATTTTTCCGTTAAGTGTACCTTTTAATGATGCCATTTTCTTTGGTAACATAGGATTTAAAACCTTTAATGGGAAATGTATCATCGAAAAATCAAGCATAAACGGTGATTGAGCAGTACTATCGTTAAGTGTTCCGGCTATTGTAACAGTTTTCACATCATCAACCATCAATGTAGCATTAGCACTTGTCTGTCCCAATTTGTCGGTTGAAACTCCTATATCAGCAACAAATGTTCCTACCGATTCTTTTCCATATACAAAATCATCTAATGATATTTTTCCTTTACCATTTAATCTTCCGCCTCCCCAATTTATGTTCATATCGGCAGACATATCTCCTTTTATCGGAGGTGCGTATGGATTAAACGCCAGCCATTCCGATAATTTAATATCTTTTATTTTTACAATAACATCCTCTTGATGATTTGATGCACTATCATTATGCTCTGTGTAAATACTAATCAAACTTTCTTCACTTTTCATCTCCACATCAGCATCAATATGATGTGTCAACATGTTATATTCAATAAAATTATCATCATTTATATTCCATCCTTTATATCCTATAATAGGAATCTCAGGGAATAACTCCATTCTCACAAGCGAGTCTCCAACATGTGCGACAGCTCCGATATTATAGCCCTCGATTCCTGAGATATTGCGTTGTTTTATATGAGTCGAGATTAAATCGTCGGCGATATATCCTATAACATCAACATGAGCGAATTTATCAAGCGTGCCTTTACGATTTCCTATCATAGCGTCATACATCAAAATTTTGTCATACTGATTTGCATTAATTGCTATTGTATCTATTGTTGTTGTTCCCAATTTATATTCATACACCTTTGCCGACATAATTATCATAGAATCATTGCTCGCTGATAATATCATCCGACGAAAAGACTGATCGTTATTTGCCAAATATTCCGATAACATATTATTAGAACCGGCTCTAACATTTATATTAAACCGAGGCAATGCTTTTTGAATTTGTGTGACATCTATTTTTCTGTTTTTTAATTGGGCAATAACCACATCTGTAGCCGAGCTTAACTTCATCAATATCGAATCTATCTTATCGGTTGTGCTCATAATCGCAATCATGTCATTATTTTGCAATGACACATTTATTGCAGTTTCAGAAGCTATTGTCTTTGCATTTATATCTGCGATTTTCAAATTTAAAGAATCACTATGCCAATTAAAATTATCGACTTGCAATTCTCCTCTTAACGAGAAATCTCTTATATCTACAACACCTTTACTATCAAACGTTGTCGATACCGATGCCTTTTGCTCCATCAACTCTAATGCATTAAGATTTAAATATTCCACATTGGCATTAGCTATCCAATGCAACAGACTATCAGATAATATAAAATCGGCATCAAATGCAAAATCAGCATCGACATTATGCGATGACATTGCTATTTCTATATTTCGATTCTGCTTTATCAATTTCGCATCTATTGCTTCATATTCTTTTCCTAAATATTCTATTTTATTTATATTGACAACCGCTTTCGCCTCCATCTCAGATTTAAAAGGGTCAAATAATTTCCCCTCAACCATAAAGTCTCCTGTTATTCTTCCTATACCGAAACGTGGTAAAAATGCCTCTATGGGAAATTCTTCCATTTTAACCGCTACATCATATCTGGTTGTGTGGTCTTGCCATGTTGCCGACATCGCCAAATCCCCGTCGTGTGTCATGGCATTAATCTCTCCCGCTATATTTTTATTAAACACATTAATTTTTCCATCTACCGACAACTTTGGCAACTTAACATTTTCCGCAATATCATCCGATATATATGCATTAACAAAATCGGCATCAACAATTTCGCCTTCCAAACTCAGAGAGCCATGCATTTTTTTGACATTAGAAACATCTGTAATCGCACCATTCACACTCACACTTGCTCGACCACCCAAATCGGCTCTAAATGAATTAATCTTCAAATTGTTCATCGAGCCATCAATATCTACAAGAAAATCCAATTTATCATGAGTAGGAATCCCATTAAGAACAGATTGATATTGTGGATATATTATAGCAACATCTTTAATTCCTATTTGACCATTGCCATGCAACATAAGAGGAGAGAAATAATCATTAGCAACACCATTGTCAGTTCCTAACATCCCATCTATCTTAATATTAGAATGTGCTGTGGAAAGGTTCACGCCATTAAACATAATTGCAATCGAATCCATAGCAAATTCACCGGTACCATTTATATATAATCCGCTTCTTTCGTATGCTTCAATATGTGTTATTGGTATTTTGATTTCGGTTGCTCGATTATAAAATGATGATATCGCCAAATCCAAACTATCAACAATTATATATTCAAAATCCATTCCCGACGAAGGTTGTATTCCCGATTTTGCATATTTGGCTTTTGATTTAGTAAAATTTATTGAATCAACAATTATCGTCCACGGGGCTGAATCAACTATACTATTGTTTTTATCCTCTGACACATACTCGACACTACTATTTTTGTATAAATAAGATGCTTCAAGACGGCCATTAATCATTGAGGCATGAACCATTTGTGTGTTTAAATTGATGTCAATATCGGCAATATGAGCATTATTAAAGTATGTCTCAAGGGTATCTATTGTTGGAGACATTGTCATAAGATAATTAAAGTTTCTCATTAACAAATCTTCTGCTTTTATCTCCCATGATACTGATTTTGCGCTATCGGCAACTGATTTTGCGCTATCATTTTTCAATACCAAATTCACATTCCCCCCATCAATAATAGCCTTTGCCAAATTAATCTCATTTTCCGCTATTGACACATCAGCTCGGTTTATATCCAATTTTGACGCTCTGATCCTCATATACATAGCCGAATCAATCGCTCCCAATCGATAATAGCCATTAATTAGTCGAATATCATTTACCGCAACATCTCCAACTAACAAAGGCAATAACTTAACCGAGGCATTCAACGATTTTGCCGAGATAAGCGTATCGTTATCGAATTCAACAACAACCAATCCATTCAACTCAACTTTTAATGGAAAATCAATTGATAAATTATCTAATTCAATATTAATATTTTGAGTTGAATTTATATGTGTTATTAACTCTGCTTTCACCCAATTTTGAAACCATCGGGAATATGTCACATGCATAATGCCCAAAAAGAGCAGCAGAGCACCCACCACTATATATAATGATATCCTTAATATTTTGGTTATTACATGCGTCAACTTTATTGAGATTTACAAATAGCAAAATTAATTCAAAAACACGGCTCTTGCAAATAAAAAAGTGCGCATGAAATTTATTCAATTCATCACGCACTTTAACTAAAATTCTATCTATTTCTGATTAGAAATAAAAATTCATTGTTCGAGGATAATGCAACATTCCGCTACCGACCTCTTGAGCGATACCTTCTCCCATTGAATTGGCTACAATAGCCAATGCAAATCGCAATGCTGTTGCCGGACCATTTGCCGTTATCAATTCTTCTGAAGTTATAATCGATGCATCTCGCATCACGGCATTCTTACATTCCGATTCAAACCCCGGATAGCATGTCGCTTCTTTACCGTCAAGAATGCCAAGCGGATATAACACTACCGCCGGAGCAGCACATATCGCAGCAATTTTTCCTCCGGCACTATGATGTTTTCTCAATGCCCGGCTTAATGTCTCGCAATTAGATAAATGTGTAGAACCGGGCATTCCTCCGGGAGTTATCATCCACTCTACATTTTCCATATCAGCCTCTGCAATAAGCATATCAGCCTCAACAGTAATACCATGAGCTCCTATTACCTTATGACTATCTTTTATCGAAACCGTCTTTACATCCATTCCGGCACGGCGCATTACATCTACTACGGTCAAAGCTTCTATTTCTTCAAATCCATCAGCTAAAAATAAGAGTGAACGTTTCATATTAATTTATAATTTAGAGGTTAATAAATTTATTATATTATTAATTGTAAAGTTATATAAAAAATAACACATCACAAATGCTTTTTGTTTTATACAATCTATTATTTTTTATCATTTTACAATGTTCCACAATATAATTTACATATTATGCTCTATTTCAGATTCTCTCGCACTCGGGCAAGATATTGCTTCATTGCCTCTGAATCGTGATTCTTGACAATTTCTTGTAGTTGCGATAACTTTTCCTGAATTTGTTCCAATTGGTGAGGAGTGTTGGGATTAAACAAAATCTCACTCAATAGATAATCATCTTCACTCATCAATCCGTGTGCGATAGCCATGTGCCGTTTAAAGGTTGTTCCCGGTGCATCTTGATGCTTCATGATGCTTGCAAAAACGAGCGTAGAGGCAAAAGGAATAGAAAGTGAGTAGGCGATAGTTTCGTCATGCTCTTTGAAAGTATATTCTTCAATATGCAATCGCAATTCATTATATAGGTCCTTGAAGAATACTTTTCCAAGATGGTCGCTTTCGGCAATTATGATAGCGTTTTCGCTACTGAGATTGCTTAGCGATGCAAAAGTGGGACCAAACATGGGGTGCGTACTCACAAACGGGTGTCCACACTCAACATAAAACTCGGGCAAACCGGTTTTTACTGAAGCAATGTCGCTTAAAATACAATTCTTAGGTAAATGAGGCATGACCGTTTTGAATGCATCAATAGTGTATTTTACAGTTGCTGCATTGATTACCAAGTCGGGCGCAAATTCGTCAATCTCATCAAGCGAACTAAAACGGAGAGTATTGAACGTGAAGCGAAGACGTTGGGGGTCGGTGTCGTAAACGGCTACTTCGTGACGGAATGAAAGCACGTCGCAGAAAAACGACCCCATTTTGCCTGCTCCTATTATGAGAATTTTCATAATAATTAATGAGAAGATATTTGTTATTTTCTATTGTTGAGAATCTCGATTTGTTGACGCACCGATTCTTCGTGGATTGCAGCGAGTACCGATTTCATAAAGTCGCTACTCATGCCCATTTCCATAGCAAGTTTCACGCGCGATTGGATAATATCGTCATAACGACCTGCTTGCAACACCGGCATACGATGCTCTTTTTTGTATTGTCCTATTTCGCGCGACACACGCATACGTTTGTTGAGCACTTCGAGCAATTCATTGTCGAGTGTGTCGATTTGTTGACGAAGTAGAGTGAGGCTCTCAGTAGTGTGAGATTCATCGCGAAGCACAAGTGTGTTTACTATAAAGTTGAGAACATCGGGAGTCACTTGTTGGCTCTTATCGCTCCAAGCGCAATCGGGGTCGCAGTGACTTTCGATGATTAGCCCATCAAATCCCATATCGAGAGCTTGTTGTGAAATAGGGGCTACTAATTCGCGTTTGCCTCCGATGTGGCTTGGGTCACAAATAATAGGTAGATTAGGCATGCGACGACGTAATTCAATGGGAATGTGCCATTGAGGGAGGTTACGATATAGGTGTTTGCCATAAGCCGAGAATCCACGATGAATAGCACCTATGCGTTTGATACCGGCATTGTAGATGCGTTGCATTGCACCAATCCACAATTCAAGGTCGGGGTTTACCGGGTTTTTTATAAGAACAGGAACATCGGCTCCTGCTTCTTGTAGAGCATCGGCAATTTCTTGCATTGCAAATGGGTTAGCCGAGGTGCGAGCACCAATCCAAAGAATATCCACACCGGCTTCTAAGGCTGCATCAACATGTTGTTTTGTTGCAACTTCAGTTGAAGTGTACATTCCTGTAAGTTCTTTTACTTTTTTGAGCCATTGTAAACCTTCAACACCTACACCTTCAAATCCACCCGGTTTAGTGCGAGGTTTCCATATCCCGGCACGGAATATTTTTACGCCATTAGCGGCAAGTTCAGTCGCTGTTTTGATAACTTGCTCTTCAGTTTCGGCACTGCAAGGTCCGGCGATAAGAAGTGGTTTTTGAGGGTCAATGCCTTCGAGAGTGATAGGTTGTAAATCTTCCATTTTTCTATATGTTTTTATTGTTATTATTCATTTTACGAATACGGTCGAGTGCTCGACACATATTTTCTTCGGTAGCGCATAGCGAGATGCGTATATAACGATCACCATTGCTTCCGAAAATAAATCCGGGGGTAATAAATACTCGTGCGTCATAAAGCACTTTGTCGGCAAGAGCTTCACTTGATATGATATTGTCGGGGATACGTCCCCAAAGGAATAAGCCTCGTTGAGCCGGGTCGAATGAACAACCGAGAGTAGTCATAATCTCTTCGGCTACATTGCGACGAGAGCGATATACATCGTTAAGAGTGGTGTACCAATCTTTGTCGGCTTCAAGAGCCTTTACTGTTGCTAGCATCACAGGCTTGAATTGACCTGAGTCGATATTTGATTTCACTTTCAAAATCCAATTTATAAATGTAGGGTTTGACGCCAACATTCCTACACGCCAACCAGCCATGTTGTGAGATTTACTCATAGAGTTCATTTCTATGGCAATATCTTTGGCACCTTCCACTTGGAGAAGACTCATGGGGTTGTCGTTGAGAATGAAACTATAAGGATTGTCGTGAGCAATCACAATGTTATGACGACGACCGAAGTCAACGATTTTCTTGAATAAATCGAGTGTGGCAGGAGTGCCGGTTGGCATGTGTGGATAGTTTATCCACATGAGTTTGATGCGGTCGAGAGGTAATTTTTCAAGTGCATCAAAGTCGGGGTACCAACCATTTTCTTCTGTGAGGTCATAGTTAAATATCTCGGCTTGAGCCAATCGGCTTACAGATGAATAAGTGGGGTATCCGGGATTGGGCACCAATACTCCGTCACCAGGATTGAGGACTGCGAGAGATACATGAAGAATACCTTCCTTCGATCCGATAAGAGGCTGTATTTCGGTGTCGGGATTGAGCGCAACTCCATACCAACGATTATACCAACGAGCAAATGCTTGACGAAGTTGTGGAATGCCCACATATGGTTGGTAACTATGGTTTGAATCTACATTAGCCTCGTTGCAAAGAGTGTCAATGACATCTTTATGGGGAGGACGGTCGGGGCCACCAATGCCAAGAGATATAATGTCGGCACCTTGAGCATTGAGTTGTGCCACTTCTTTTAGTTTCTTAGAGAAGTAGTATTCTTGTACTTCCGAAACGCGTTGAGCAGGAACGATATTCATATTAGATTTCATTTTCACATTCAATATATTCACCAAGAATTTTCAAGTCATTAAGTAGTGGACGCACCGCATCGATTGATTGATGATAGCGCACATAGCTATCGAAAGTCAAGTCGATGTAGAAGCGATATTCCCACTCGCGACCGATAATTGGGAGAGATTGTATCTTAGATAAGTTGATGTCGTAGAAAGAGAAAATTGTCAACACCTTAGATAATGCGCCATGAGTGTGGGGCAGAGTGAACATGATTGACGATTTGTTAATTTTCTCATCACGAGGACGCATTTCGCTTGCCAATAAAGGGTCGGCGATAATAAGAAAACGAGTGAAATTGCGCTTGTTTGTTTCAATGCCACGCTCAAGAATGTTTAGACCATAAAGTTGGGCTGCATATTCGCCACACACTGCAGCGTGACCTAATAGTTTTTGTTCGGCAATTTCTTGAGCGCTACCAGCCGTGTCGAATTTTTCAATCATTTTGAGATTAGGGTGACGGCGAAGATATTGCTCGCATTGCATCAATGCCATAGGGTGAGAGTTTACTTCGGTTAGCTCCTTGATGGATTGCCCGGGAAGAGCAGCAAGCACATGAGATATGTGCATCTTGTATTCACCTATGATTTGCATATTGCTTTGACGCAAAAGTTCGTGATTTGGAAGAATGCTACCGGCAATAGTATTTTCGATAGCAACTATACCCATCAGCGAAGCGTCGCACGATAGCCGTTGGAAAAGTTCGGGAAAAGAGTCACAAGGGATTGTTTTGATTTCTTCATCTTTGAAATATGCCCTTGCGGCAGCATCGTGGTAGCATCCGGCTACACCTTGAATAGTTACTCTTTTTTCCATCGTTTTAAGTATTATATATTCTCATAAAAAAATCCCGTAAACTTAATTTACGGGATTTTATATTATTGTTAATCTTTAATCATATAGGTTATGCACATAAAACCCCGTTTTTATTCTTTGCAAAATAAAAATAAAAGAAATAATAATATGCATAAAATCGAGTCATGTTGTATTTTGTTACGATTACGATGCAAAAGTAATAATTAGTTTTTAATTGACAAATAAATGTGGCAAAAAAATATCATACCTTCCATTTGTTTTACTTTTTGACAAAAAGGGGCTTATTGGTCAAAAAGGAGGTGTAAAGGATATGTGTTTATAAAGGTCGAAACTTATGAGGACTGCATGACTTAATGCTCTATTTTATCTTGTGAGTTGCGATAGGTGATGTGGGAACAAAAAAGCCAAGGCATTACCTTGGCTTTTTCACAATACTACTTCACGATAATTTGAAGTATTATACTTTTATCACAATTATTTTTTGCGACGATTTCCGTAACGGCTCATGAACTTATCTACACGACCGGCAGTGTCAACCAATTTTTGCTTACCTGTGAAGAATGGGTGAGAAGAACTAGTGATTTCAAGTTTTACAAGAGGATATGTAACACCATCAATTTCAATTGTATCTTTTGCTGCTACAGTTGAACGAGTGATGAATGTTTCCTCGTTTGACATATCTTTGAATACTACTTCACGATAATTTGAAGGATGAATGTCTTTTTTCATTGCTATTTATATTTTTAATTTTCTAATTCTAATAAAATCACCACTGGTAAGGCGGTCATTCGTAATGGCTTGCAAATTTAGCTATTATTTTTGGATTAGCAAAATAAAACAACGGCAATCTCAAAAAAAAACGCATAAATCAAATCTCAAAAATTACATTTAACAACCTAACTTACACCAACAAAACATCTATTTCTCATTGGCGATTTCACCAATTTTCTTTGCCGCCCACGATGTGGCTATGCTACCGGCATCATTTACACGCAAATATTTCTTTGACTTCTCTCTACCTTCGGCAGTTAGCTTTGGTATGTTTGTTATAATTATTTTCACATATCCATTTACATGCGCAATATCTAAACTTCCAAACAATGGTATTAAGCAATCGATATTGCCATTTTCAAGTTGCACAAACATCTCTTTAAAACGTTTTGACTTCACTTTGGCTGGCTCCCATTTATTTTCTTTCTTTAAATATGCCAAATCGGCCTTCTCTTCATCACTAAGCGCATCATAAGATGTTATGGCGGCAACTCCTCCTACTACCGTTGACGATACAGGTTGCTCATTAGCGGCATCAGGTTGTTGAGCTTCGGGCTCCACTTGCACCGGCAACGATTGAACGTTCACCGCACTATCTTCATTCTTTTGAGTAGCCGAAACATCTTCGCTGTCGGCAACCTCGGCAAAAACATCATCTTCAATCAACGCTGTTTCTTGTGAGGCATTGTCAAATAAGAAATCACTTGAAGTTATCCCTCGTTCAATAAGGACACCCACTGCAACACCTATCGCTAATGCAACTACAATCATAACAATGCGAGCAAGCAATGGATTGTATTGTGATTCTGATTCGGTTGACGGCTTATGACGCTTGCTTCCAACCGTAGCTGAACGACCCGATGTCACATCAATATCATACTCATCGCTATTTTGACGTCGAGTTGCTTTATACCCATTGAAAGAACCTCGTTGCAAACTTTGGCTAATAGGATCGGAAGGCGATAATGTTTCAACACATGAAAACTCCTTTCCTCCTATATTAATATTAAGTTTTACTCCCCCTATGCGAGGTTTTAATGTCACTCGCATCTGTGGAGCCTTAACCAATCGGTCGGCTTCAATATCATCTTCTGCATCCTCATATAATCCGGCTGAAATTTTTATATGTAATTTCTTACCCAAATCGGTGCTTTTTATTTTCACAACCGAGCCATGCGACAAAACATTGTCAACTGTGATGTCAGGCACAACTCTCACTGCCTTACCATCAGCGTCAAACAAGATTACCTTTATAGACTTTACAAAGACAACACCGGCTTCTGTTGCCGATTTCACCGTGATTGTCGAATCTTTATACGCAAGATATTTCATTGATTCGGGCGAACCGATTTTTACCGATACCGAATACTCATCAAAATATTGACGGCTATATACGATATTCATAATATCGCCATCAACAGTAACTGTTTTATTTGCTTTTATATCATCTTCAGGCACTACCACATCATATTTTATTCTAATGCGGGTAGTAAGCTTTGATAATTGAGCATCAGGAGTAATATCCGACTTCACAAGATATATCCATCGACATCCTGTGTATTCGGGCTGCATTGAATGTTGTATTATTGTATCAAACTCCGATTCTGATGAATATTCTCTGTATGCGTCTTTATCGGCAGGAACCGATTTTACCGGCATCATTAATGGCTCTTGCAATGATGACACCCAACCATTCTCCTCAAAACACTGTTCTACCTGCGACGATGCCTCTTGTGAGAAATTATTGGCTTCATATAAAATTTCATTTAAATTGTTTAATGTCATCCGCACTTGCGCCCCGGTATATTTTGTTCCTTTTGCGATAAAAAGAGTTATGCTATAATATCCATTTCTCCCTGAGGTGTCATATTTGCAAGGAGCCACCAACGCATAATATGTACCATAAATTGATACTCTCATTTTATAAATAGGATATGCGATGTCTTTAAAATAATTACCCACATCAAGAGGGTCTTTTTCCACCATATCCATTTTTAGCCAATTGTTTTGAGGGTCATCGGCTGTTGGAGCAATCGGATAACCATATTTATATTCCGCGCCATTGCCAAACTGACCGGAAACAACAACTTTCAAATTTTTAAATTTCGCCATTATTATGCAATTCCTTATTTTCTTATATTCTATTTCATTGAGTTTTACCCAATTTGAAAGTGCAAAGATACTGATTTATTTTTACTATATAAGCAATAGCGATATATCAATTATCTTCTTTTATGTTTTTTATGATTTTCAGACAGATACAAACTTTTATCTACCCCGCCCTTTGCGACATTATAAGTTGCAACGCCATGGCCAATTGATCGGGACAAGAGGTCGATTTCATTCCACATCTTATTCCACCTAATTTGCTCACAACATCGGTCCATTTCATTCCCTCAACTAGCTGCGCTATTCCTTGTAGATTTCCACTGCAACCACCATGAAACTTCACATTTGACACCACCCCAAGTTCATCAATATCCATTTCTATCATTTGGCTACAAGTTCCATTTGTTTTATAACGATATGTCATTTTCTATAATTATATTTGATAGGATAAATCTTAATTTCTTAATACAAAAAAGCCCCCTGTTCACAGAGGACTTTTTTGTACTCGAAGCGGGACTTGAACCCGCACAGCCGCAATGGCCAAAGGATTTTAAGTCCTTCGTGTCTACCATTCCACCATTCGAGCAACTTTTAGAAGGACTTTTGATCTTCAAAAGTTTTGCAAAGATAATATGAAGTTTTGAGTTTTCCAAATGTAGTAAAGATTTTTTACGTCAACTAGGTCCTTTGTTAATTAATGCAAAAAGGGCAGTATCTCGCGATAACACCCTTTTTAATCTACAATCTATAAAAACATATATATTTTGAAAAAACGGTTCTTTTTTGAAGCAAAAAAAGTAGTTGTTTTATTCTCTACTTCAAAAATATATAAAATATTTTAACCGACCAAACATTTTTCCACAAATATTTTAAAATTTATGCATTTTTCTTAACGCCGCATCTTATAATGTCACAAAATAATGTTATTCAGCATCTTTTTGCTATTTATGAACTTTCTCACGTACTTTTTGCACCGATTCAAGAACCCATGGAAATGGAGCTTTATACACTACCCGAACATCTGACTTCGCCTTTTTATACAACAATAGCGCCTCATCTAATGAATCGGTCGATGCCACTGCCACAAAATATATCGGAGTGCGGTTGGATAATACATAAGATTTATATCCCAATGTCAACATCCTTGCAGCCATAGAGCGGGCATTAAATATTTGACGGAAACTACCTACAACAATATTATATTGCTTCAGCACATCTTTTGTTGTAACATCATCGGCAATCAAAGAAACATATTCTTTTTTCAATTTCATCGTTTCATTGCCTACATTAATGGCTATTGGAGCCTGCTCATTTGCGATAAGATTAGCCACCAATGAATCATGTTGCAAACCGGCACCCTTTGCAAGCTCGTATGCCTCACGATAGTTCCTTTCGGTTGTTTTACATGAAGTTGCAAATATAAACATTATTACTATACCAATATATTTTATATAACCCATTTCTACTATATTTTTCAGCATTTCACCTTCCCCAACTCAATCACTTCCAAATCGCGCATATTGCCGTCATCAATAACAAACCTCACGAGTGTTCGCTCTTTTTGCCAACCATGATAACCTGCTGCGCCGGGATTTATATGAAGTACTTGAATTTCCTTGTCCCACATCACTTTGAGGATATGCGAATGTCCGGCAACCATAAGATTTATTTGATTTTCAAACAAAAGCCGCTTCATTCCCGGTGAATACCTCCCCGGATAGCCTCCGATATGCGTCATCAGCACCTTTACGCCCTCTACTTCAAACATTTCTAGTTCATTGCAATGGCGACACACTTCGCCATGGTCGATATTTCCCGACACAGCCCTCACCACAGGCACAACCTCTTCCAATCGACGTATCACACTAATATCCCCTACATCCCCGGCATGCCATATCTCGTCACAACCGGCAAAATGCTTGGTGTAGCGATCGTCCCAACATGAGTGAGTGTCAGATAAAATCCCAATCTTCTTCATAAGATGGAGTTATCAGAAATTTTGCAATATATAGATTGCGCGAGGTGCGAATGTCATTTCCTCTTTTATCTCGACAATCTCTCCGCTTAACACATCTTTATATTTTGCACCTATAGGCATCACTTCGAGAGTGCGCTCCATAGTTGTGGTCAACTCTTCGTCGTTTCCATTCATCAACACATGAATTTCCTTATCACCAAGTTTGCGAGTATATGCATATATGCCATTTTGAGGCATAAAGTGTTTCAACGAGCCCTTTGCAATCACCTCATTTGCCTCACCCTTACGCCAATTTAGCACTTTTGCAAGGAACGCATATGCATCATTTTGCATAGCCGTGCGACCTTCGGCAGTAAACGCATTTGTAGCATCACCGGGAAATCCGCCGGGAAAATCGCAGCGCACATAACCATCACTACCCTCTTTCGAGCCACTCATCAACAATTCTGTACCATAATATATTTGAGGAATACCACGCGAGGTGAGCAAAAATGCCTGCGCTTGTTTCCACCAGCCCAAATCCGTAGGCTGCTCAAGCAAAAAGCGGTCGGTATCGTGATTATCCAAGAATGTAAGTATCTTTTGTGGTTCAGGGAATAGATAGTCGAGCGAAAGATGGTCATAAATTGCATTCAAGCCGGTCCATGGATTTGTTTGTTCACTAAATGCCTTGCGAGCGGTTTGCGACAACACAAAGTCCATCACCGTAGGAAGATTTGAATCGCCCTCGGTACAAACTTTGCTGCCACGTTGCCAAAACGCTTCACCACCTTCATTGCCATACCAACACTCCCCTACTATATTATAATGAGGATATTCCTTTTCCACAGCATCAATCCATTGTGCCATTGGTTGTAGAAACGCATATGGATGGGTATCCATTCTTATACCATCAATTTTCGACGACTCAATCCACCATATAGAGTTTTGCACCAAATATTTCATCAGATGAGGATTGTTTTGATTTAAATCGGGCATCGACTCAACAAACCAACCATCGGTAGTGCGTTTCTTATCATATTCACTCACATAAGGGTCATGAATAGTAGTTAATCGATAGTTTGTTTGCACATACCCGTCGGGGAAGTTAAACCAATCCTTTGAGGGACGATCGGTAAACCAATAGTGGTCGCTCCCACAATGGTTAAATATCATATCCATCACCACTTTTATATCGCGTTTGTGAGCCTCTTCAACAAGGGTGTTCCACTCCTCATTTGTACCAAATCGTGGGTCGATATTATAATAATCGGTAGTAGCATATCCATGATATGCGCCTCCGGGCATATCATTAGTTAGCACCGGATTTACCCATATTGCAGTAACGCCAAGCGAATCTATATAATCAAGATGATCTTGAATACCCTTAATATCTCCCCCATGACGTCCGTTGTGATTACTTCTATCTGCAACGGTTTTATTTTTCAATGTTGCCACATTGTCATTTTCGGGATTTCCATTTGCAAAACGGTCGGGCATGATGAGATATAACACATCACTTGCATCAAAGCCCACATATTCCTCAGGCTTACGATCACGAGCCTTTAGTTCATATTTTACCTTTGTTTTCTTTTTCCCGTGCGAGAATGTGAGATTCATCTCTCCAGGCTGAGCGTCATCGCCTACCACAAAATAAAGGAATTGATAGTTGGGGCTATCCAATCGCGACACATCGACCAACTGCACACCGGGATAATCAGCCAACGACACTTCTGCATCACGAATACCTTCGCCATGCACCATCACTTGCAATGTATCTTGCGCCATACCAGTCCACCAATAAGGAGGATTTACAATATCAACTTGTGGCTTCACCGCCATTGCACTCAACGACACCACCGCCGACAATAACAATATATTTCTACGTTTCATAACTTTTATTTTTTATTTATAATCTCATACCAATCAACCCCAGCATTAAATGAGTTAGAACAATGAACCGGATAGATTAATTCCCATCTTTGCGCATCAACTCTGCAGTCCTCCCCTGCCCTTAGGGGAGGTGGGGCATAGCCCCGAAGGGGTTAAGTCCCATCAAAATGCCCATTCTCACAAGTCGTCTCATTCAATGCACTCCTAATTGCCTCTATTACAGACTCCGGAGTTTCCTTCAATACTCGATTTTCAAACCTCAGCACCCTAATCCCCAATTTCGCCAAGAACTGACTACGATCGCTATCGGCTTCCAACCCGTAGGGAGTAAAATGCGATGCGCCATCAAGTTCAACACACAGTTTAGCTTTCGGACAATAAAAATCGAGTATATAACTTCCTATCGAGAATTGCCGTCTCCAACGCCAACCATCAAGTTTTCTCGCCTTTAGAGCCGTCCATAAGACAGCCTCTGCCGCTGTGCCAAAAGTCCGCAATGCTTTTCGTTCTTCTCGCAGTCCCTTTCTATTTGACACTTGATAATCAGCCATACGTTATATTCTAAAAATTCATCAATCTTCCTCATCGAACCCCTCAGTCGCAAGCGACAGCTCCCCTAAGACCGGGGAGCAATACATATGCTATCACCCACTACCATTCGACCTTTTTAGTATTGAAGGGGGCAATCCCCATCTTTGCGCATCAACCCTGCAGTCCTCCCCTGCCCTTAGGGGAGGTGGGGCATAGCCCCGGAGGGGTCAAGTCCTATTATTTGCCTATTTTCTTTGCAATATCTTTAGGGAGTGCTTCTTTGTTAACAAGAATGCTCACTGTTTTTGCAAGGAAGTATGGTTCCGACACATAGAAGAATCCGCCATATACTTGGTTAGTATCCCATGAGTTTTTAACCTTATAATAGCGATTACCCTTTTGGTCTTTTGCCACTCCTACGATTACCATGCCATGGTCATCGGTCGTTTCTTGACGGTCAAACATTTCTTGACGCACCTCTTGTGTCACTTCAATCTCTTCACAAGGACCATCGATTTTGTAACGTTCCTTCTCCTGGTCTTGATCACTCAATGTCACCCAACGAGAGAGTTCAGTCCCTTCAAGAGCCGACACATCTTTCCCCTTTGGCATCACAGCATAACCTTCACGATATTTAAACCCTTTTTCGCTCACATCGGCTGCCCACACTACCGAATAACCATTTTCAATGGCATTATCCACGATAGCCTTCAATTCTTCAAGTTTCACATTATCATACAATCCCCAGAACCAATTATCTGCCACTTCAAGTACAAATGGTTTATAGAATGGGTGGTGTGTAAATGAAGTCACTGCTACATAGTCTTCCATATTCAACCCCAATGATTGTGCAAATGATTGTGGAGTATATGTTTTTCCTTGATATGTGAATGATTCGGGCACGGCACCAAGATAAGCATCAAGAATTCCATTCAATCCCTTGCGCCATGCAGTTGAGATGCGACGATTACGATTTGACTCTACTCCTCTCATATAGGCTTGAAGCACTTCATGTAGCTCGCCGTGGTTATGTTTTTCTTCGCCATATCCCAATCCCGAATATACCTCCTCGGGCACTGCACCCATCTTTTCCCACACCAAGGGAACATCAAGAATGCTACCTCCGGGAGAGAATGCAGTTGCGCCATACATACGCAAATAGCGGTCAGCTTTTTCTTCATAACAATAACGCACGGTAAACATCTCCGACAAATCTAATTCCATACCCGTTTTGCGGAGTATTTCGTCTTCAAAAAACGATGTTCCGGCAAAGCACCAACATGTACCCGACTTATTTTGGTCTTTTACCGAAGTGGTCTTTACCACTTTCACATCTTCAAACTTAAACCCCGTGCTGTCATTTTTCTCAGATTTTGTATCGGCAACGGCTCCTACTGCCATTCCCAATCCGAGCATTGTAAATAATACTTTTTTCATCTTTATTTAATATTTTATATTTGATTTTCAACTTAACCCCACAAAGTTAATAAATTCACAACAATAAAAAAAGTCCCGGGTAAACCCGAGACTCTTAAATATATTAGAATAATAAGTATGTATTAGCGAACAACTTTTACTACTTGTTTTGCGCCGTCGGCAAAGATTGCTTCAACAACGTAAACGCCGTTAGCTTGGTCTGCCAATGATACTGATTCAACACCATTTACAGTTTCTTGTGCTACAAGAACACCACCTGCATTGTAGATGCTAACCACTGCATCTTCCATTACAGTAACAGCATTACCAATAACTTGGATGCGGTCAACCACTTGTGATGCTACTGATTCAATACCTGTTTGTGCTGAATATTCCACTGGAACAATACCATAACCTTCAACACCGGCAACTTGCATTTCAACTACAGGTGTTTCTTCGCCAAGTTTGATGCGTTTGATACCTGATTGATGCAATGGATTAGTTGCGTCAAATGCTGTTGCGGGTTTTCCCACTACAGATGCTTCGGCATTAGCTGGTGCGATATAACACCAGTAGAGGTAACCGTCTTTACTTGGTGAAAGTTGAGTTATGGCTGTTTCTTGTGAGCCTGCTGCACCTTCAAGATTGATTGGAGAGCCATCGACAAGAACAGGATTGAGTTCTGATAGAGCCGCGGGATCGGGGTTAGCCAAGATATCGCTGTATTTGAAGCGGTATAGACCGGCTTTTGTTTCATCGGTTGCTGTTACGATGTAGATATACATATGGTCATTTTCTTCATCGATATAGAATGCGCTTGGTTGCATTGACACAGCACCACCAATTACTCCGTATGGAGGCATTGAACCCACCTTATCGGCTGCGGTTCCTACATGCTCATCTTTGAAACGGTAGATACCGAATCCGTTGTAACGCATACCCAACCAGTAAAGTGGTTTCCCGTCAGTGTCATTTGTGATAGCGAAACCTGACTTGATACATCCGTATGACCATTGGTTATTATAGAAAGCCATCCAGTTGTTTTCCATCCATGATGGATAGTCTTGCGGAAGAGCTAATGCGCTTGCTGCAATCTTGCGAACACAAACGTTACGGTCGTTTACATAAAGGATTCCGTTGTTGATATAAAGTCCCATCGGGTCTTTGTATGCGTTGTTGCCTGCGTTGTCAAGAACGACTGCTTGGAATGTGTTGCCATCGATTTGTGAAATATAGAATAATTTACCGTCACCTTCGTTAGCGGCAGTAGCTGTATATGTAAATGATTTACCTGCGCTCGCTCCATAGATACGGTTGCTGAACTCGATAAGTTGGAATGTGTGAGGAACACCGCCTACGTCGTATGAAGAAGTTGTTCCATCATTTGCGATACCATAAAGAATACCATCTTTGCCTGCATAGTAAAGACCACCGGGCATCGTGATTGTTTTACCTTTAAGAGCGATATTGTCATCTCCTTGGATTTGGAGATATTTCCATCCGTCAGCGTTTTTATATGCGTCAACTACAGTTGTAGGAACTTTTGCGGTAATGCCTGCGCTTGCTTCAGTAAACACGCCTTCTGCCATTGATGCAGGAGTAGCGGCACCTACGATAATCGTTTCAACACCACATCCTTCAAACGCTCCGGCTTCAAGAATACAAAGAAGACCGCCAAGGTTGATTTCTTTCAATGACGCAGCACCGGCAAACGCTTCTTGCTTAACGGTGAGAATGTCTTTAACTGCGGTGAATGATTCAAGTGCGGCACAATCTTTGGCAATACCTACAGGTGCTTCTGAATTGTCAACTGTGAGTGATTTCAATTTAGCGTTCTTAGATGCTACATAACGTCCGATAGTACCTTTTATGCTCAATGTTTCGGCTGAAGTGTTTGAAAGTGAGTAGTCGCCGAAGTTTTCACAATTGGCAAGGGTGATAGCGGTAAGGTTGGTAGCGTTTTCGTAAGTATATGCTTTCACCTCTTTGATTTCTGCGTCAGCGATAGTGGCGTTAGCCGATGCCACAGGATAAGCGTATGCTACTGTACCGTCGATTGATGTAACGGTTCCGTTTTCTTTTACTTTGTAAGATGCATTTGATGCGTCAAGTGTGATCGCTTTCAATGATGTACAGTTGCGGAACACCCCTTCTCCTAAATTTGAAAGAGACGCTGAGAGTGCGATTGACTCCAAGGCGGCATTGTTGGCGAATGCCATGTCATTGATTCTTGATACTGCAGCAGGGAGTGCGATTGCTCCGTTCAATGCACAACCATCAAACGCTTGCTTGCCGATTGTGGTCAATGATGCGGGAAGTGTGAGTGAAGACACCGGTGAGCCTGTAAACGCAAGAGCGTCGATAAATGTTGTACCTTCGTTCAATTTTACTGTAGTGAGTGATTTACAGTTTTGGAAACATGAACTTGAAACTGTTGCGATGCCGCCGTGAAGATCGAGTGATGCAAGACCGGTGTTGGCAAATGCGTTTGCGCTTAGCGTAGTGATTGTTGCGGGAATCACAGCATCAACAAGTGCGGTACAGTTTTCAAACATGTTTGAATAAACCGAAGTCACTTTTGGTCCGAATGTCACTTTCTTAAGTGAGGCGTTTCCGCGCCATGGGTTGTTGGCTGGTTGTTGTGACATCAATGGACGGTTGATTACCAATTCTTCAAGTGTGCTGATGTAGTTGGTTGTATCAACAGTGTATTTATATTGGAAACCGCTGGCTGCGGTGATTTCCAATTCGGTGTCACCCTCTTCGATAATGATTTTCTTCAAACCTGTACATCCGTTGAATTGGTTTGACTTGATGGCGGTGATACCTGCGGGGATTGAGATCTCTTTAAGTGATGAACAGTATTCAAACACGTTACCAAGCATTGTTCCGGTTACTCCTGTAGGAATATTTACCGATTCCAATGCGGTACACCATGAGAACATACCTTTCACAAGTTTAGTGATAGTGTTAGGAAGAACAACACTTTTCAATGTGGTGTTAGGCTCAGCCGCTTTACCTTTGAATGCGGTAGCCGCCACTGAGGTTACAGTGTATTCTGCACCGTTATAAGGCACTTTATCCACTACAACGACATCAACGTATGTGCCGATTGCTGTTGACGGTTTTTGCACCGCTGCTGTTTTTGACGAGGCTGTCAACTTGTAAGTGACACCTTCGTGGTCAATGGTTTGAGCATTGACTGCAAAGCCACATAGAGCAACCACGCTCAATAATGCGACTTTCTTAAGATTAGTAATAATGTTCATAAGTAAAAATATTAAATTAAAAAATTAGTGTTTACTATTTGATATAATTAAGGAATATACGGCAAAGGTAAATAATATTTTCAAATATGCACAAAATACTTCGTTATTTTTTCACTAAAATGCTGTTAAACCATCTAAAAACATCCTTAAATGCACCATTAGCTCAAAAAAAAATAAAAAAATGCGATTTTACTTGCATAATAAAATAAATACATCTACCTTTGCAATCGCTTTGCTTATCATTATTATAACAAGCAGGTCCCATAGCTCAGTTGGTTAGAGCACCTGACTCATAATCAGGGAGTCCTTGGTTCAAGCCCAAGTGGGACCACACACCCCAATGAATTGTCTATCAATGAGTTGGGTTTTGTTTTTAAACAAGCCGGGACAAATTCGGGACACGATTTTTGCGAGTTTGTACCAATGTTTGACAGGTCGCCATGGCTTGCCAAACAAAAAAAATGTCAAAAAACAGTCTCCCACGCGGATTGAATTTTAACAATTCCAATTCCGCATCAATTTCAACAATAATTCAATACACAATTCCAGTACTGCGAGAAAATAAAAATGCGTGGTACATTGAGTTCTATGCTTACGATCCTCTTTTTTCAAAAATGAGAAGAAAGAGAATTAAGGTAAATCGCATTAAAAATATTCGAGCAAGGCGACAATATGCACGAGATTTAATTAATCGCATATTGCAACAATTAGTACAAGGGTGGAATCCATGGATTGAGCAAGATTGTGAAAATTTATCGTTATTCTCTGAAGTTTTAGAACGATATACTAATAGTATAAGGAGAATGTATGAAGATGGTTTATACAGAAAAACGACATTCGAGAATTACAAAACACATTTGCAGAAACTAATCGAGTATAATAATCAACGATTTCAACCAATATATTACTTATATCAGCTTGATCTAAAGTTTTGCAATGACTTTTTGGAATACATATATATAAAGTTGGAATTGTCGGCTCAATATCGTAATAATTGTTTGACGTTCATCAAAGCATTTTGTGGGTGGTGTGTTTCCAAAGGTCTTATAAAAGCGAATCCGGCGGCAGAAATTGCCCCATTCGGGCAGAAACTATGCAAAAAGAAACGTCAGGCAATACCTAAAGAGCTTCTAATGCGTATAAGCGATTATCTTACTAATTATGACAAGCCATTTCTTTTGTCTTGTTACTTACTATACTATTGTTGTATTCGCCCGGGTGAGCAAGTAAAATTGCAATTATCAGATTTCAATCTAAAAGAGAGTACAATAACAATAAGGGCTGAAGTCAGCAAAAACCATAACACACAGACGATAACAATGCCTAAAAAGGTATTGCACTTAATGTTGGATCTAAAAATATTTACCAACCCACAAGAGTATTATTTATTTTCAAGCAATATAATGCCCGGCTCAAAACAAGTTTCTCGCCGAATGCTATCAAAGCATTGGGATAATATGCGAAAGAGGCTAAAACTATCTGAAGAATATCAATACTATTCACTCAAAGATACAGGTATAACAGATATGCTAAACAAAAAAGTGAGCAATCTCGCCGTTAGAGACCAGGCACGACACAGCTCACTTTCCATAACCAACATATATGCAAGGGCTGCAGATAAAGATGCTAATCAAGAAATACTGAATCTTGATTGCGATTTTTAATCAATAATGCGATAAAACACTCCTTTTTTGAGTTCCGACATTCCATTTTCGGTAAATGTAGCCGTTATCTTTTCGCATAAATATTTTTTGCCATTGATAAAAAACACAGAACGTACGTTTGGGATACTGTCAGAAATGAAAGAAAATTGAAATTTCTGTGTGTGATTAATTTTATAGTTATTATTAAGAGTAGCAGCCCCAATATTCTTCAATCGAAGCGAAAATCCGCTTCTGTAAGATTTTGTCCAATCAGAACTAATGAATACATCATCAATAAAAGGGATAGGGTATCTTCCCGGTTGAATATTTACTCCATTCCAAAATCCAACGAATAGAGAATCGTAGAACGATTCAGGGTTCGATTTTTCTCCGGTTTTAATAATTTGCGCCGGGTATGAATTAGATTGCAAGTACGCAGAAAGATCGTAACTCATATCGAGGGTTCCTGCATCAAGCACCATACACAATCCGAAAGCATCCATATCTGTTTCATCAATACATACAGGAATCATATTAAGTTCAATTTCATTGGCATTTTCTTCTTGGTTATTGATAAGAGGAGAATACACATTAATAGGAATTAAATAACAACCGACCCAAGGTCTTGCATCAGCAGAGCCACTTTTATAAGCATAGATAATAAAATAAGTATCAATATCTTCAGCGTATAAAAGGCTATTAAATAAATGGAATTTGCTAATAGCTTCTTGAGTAGGTCCCCATGTATCATTAACCATTTGGTATTCTGCCAAATAAAACTTAAAAAAAGACGTCGCTTCAAGGAGTTCATCAATTGTTTTGTATTTAATGAGTTTATCCTTATAATAATCAAGAAACCAATCGGCAGAATAATATTTACTCATGTTATGTCCTCCATCTTTATATTTAAAGTTAGAAGTAGGAACATAATCAAGAACCATTTCACTATCAACTTCTGCACAAAAAGAATCTATTACCATGTCAATTTTCTCTGTAGGTAGGACATTTTGTATGGCATTGGAGAACGAAAAAACAATATGCTTTTGTTTGTGGTCAATATCAAATTCAGCACCCATAAAGAGTTCTAACTCTTTAATAAATTCAGTTAAAGACCATTTAGGCAAAATAGCAGCGAAATCACTCATCTCCCAAGCAAATGGGATTGAGTTACAAATTAATAAATACATATAAGAGTTATGGGTCTCCCAATCTTTTAGGTCAGAAGTATATCCTACGGCATCAAAAATCTTTTTAGTAATAAAAATTAGGTATGGTTGCCAAGACAAGCCTTTCGTTTTTTCGGACCAGGTATATATACCATTGTTATATACGACATCGTTTTGAACATTGCCTGAATGGTAGTTAACCCAAGGAAGCGCGACATAGTTACATCCATCATCAATAGACTTCCATGATTCTTCAGGAGTAAAGACAGCAGGATCTGTGCTTGATGGCGCGCCAAGATCTAGACTATTGATATAAATCTCATCAAATGAGTTTTTGAAATTCTGAGCGCTTCTTCCGTCAAGAAATTGAGTCTTAATCTCTGTTTCTGAGATTTCGGTAACTGATAGAACTCCTGCTCTGTAAAACGATTTAGCTATAATTTCACAATCAAATAAAGTATTTGATATATCAAAATCAAAACGATGAGCAAATCCAAAAATATCTATATTTTCGATGCAATTTTTTAGCGGAAAAGATATAGAAAGAGAATATCCGTCAGCATCCGAAAACAAGCGGTTTTCAGCCACGAACTCAAAAGAAGTACCTTTCTTTAGAACAGCATCTTTGCCGTTGATAATGATTCTCATTTTCGTTTTGATTTTGGGGTTTTATTTCTAATTAATTTATCGTAATCATCTTGAGCTTTTTTAATTCCGGTGTCACCTGTAACAGTATTTACCGTAACGAAAGGGTCGTCAAGACGTTCATTAAGGCGACGAATTACACTTACATACCCAGCAAGGGCAACAGCTTGTGTAGTCAAAGATTCCGAAATAGCATTTCCGTCATTAGATGAAGCTATAATGGCCGGAGCAGAGATAGTTCGGGAAACATCATCAGCTTTCAGTGAGCCTATAGTGTTTGTCCTTTGGGCATAATCCAAAGCCTCAATCATAGGTCGAGCCACCGGAGATGCAAGCAGTTCTTGGCTCGCCACCCATTCGCCTTTGTGAACGATACCGGCAGGCTCATACTTACCACCTTTCGGGGTGAAACCACCCGAAGCATAACCTTGAGCCTCTGACGCCTGTTGCTGTTTCTTGATTGCTGTAATTTGTAACATTCCGGCTGCGACAGCCATTGCTGCCGCTATCGGAGCAAGTGTAAATCCAACAAGAGGGATTGCCGCAGCAGAGCCATAGGCACTAATTGCATTTTGTGCAGTTTGAGCGACAGCCTGAATAACTTGCATTGCAAACATCTTTTTATTTGCCTCATTTTTTGCTTTTGCAATTTCTTTTTCTTTTTTCTTTTCTATTTGGTTAACTTTATAAGCATTACCTTCAGCTAAAGATATTTCTTTTTCATACCGTTTTTCAAGAGCAGCCGTTTCAATCTCTAATTCAGCCTGCACAAGTGAAGACATTTGAGAAAAGATAGCTCCCATACCAGACATAACAGCATCAAAGGACTGTGTAACAGCTTTACCGGCATCGGATTCGAGCCATTTTATAAGTTCAGCATTCGCCTTTTCGAGTGCATTCCGATTCTCATCAACAGATAATAGTCCATATTTCTGTTTTAGAGCAAGTTTCGCTTTTTCAAAAGCTTCCTCAATTCGTAGCTTTTCTGCCGCATTGTCTCCGGCCGCTTGCAATTCGGCATTATATACTTCTGTTAAAATTTTAAGGTCATTATCATATTTTGCCTGACGATCAGAAGGGTTGTCACCGAAATAGTCTGATTTCATTTTCGCCAATTGGTCTTGATGCTTCTTCTCGGCTGCTTCTGTTTCTGCATTTCGGCGTTGCATATCTTGGAACAAGGCATTTTGATAATCTCGTTCTGCATCTAATCGTTCTTGAGTTCCCTCTTGATATATTTGAACAACACGGCGTTTATGCTCAAGATCACATAAAGCAATTGCATTATTATAAGCCTCTAATGAAGTTTGGCCATTAATATATCGTTGTTTTTCGGTAGCAACAAGTTCAAGATGGCGAGCATTTTCAGCGTCAAGAGAAATTGCATTATTTGTCTCTTGTTGTTTCTGCAATGTGTCATAATATTGAGCTTTAAATTGCAGTTGCTCATCAGCTGATGCTTCTGTATGGTTCATCAGATTCTTATAGTATTCAACAGCAATTTCATCAATTCTTTTCCTATAATCCTCATACGATTTTTGCCCTGTGGCATAAGAGATCCTGTTTAGAGCTTCTTCACGTTCTTTCCACTCCTTTTCAGCCTTGAATTTATCTTTGACCGTAGCATCATCCACCTTGTAACACTCACAAGGAAGTTTGCCACATTTGGGACATTTCTTGATTGTGTTATCACCAGAATCACTATCATCACCAACCATATCGTCAAACACCTGTTTCGAGAGGTTTTCATTAGCGGAGCGAATATCTGAAATTTTCTGATCATAATAATCACGTACCGCATCAATGCGCCGTTTCCAAATCTGATACATGGGTTCACCAGTGTCTATGGATTCTATAACCATTTCTTTAGCTTGACGAGAATTTCCATAAAATCGGATATCCTGGTCATTCAAATCTATATCTTCGTAAATCTCATCAAGTTTTTGATTGCGTTCTCCCTCTAATCGCAGAATTTCTCGTTCGTTAGATACAAGTTGTTCTTGCCGAGCCTTTGCACGAGCCGAATTGAGAATGCTTGTCGTCAGACGATCATACTCATCGGCTGCATTACCGGCAAGAATAGCTTCGGCAGATAGATTTCCGAAGTAGTCGGGATATTTCTCTTGCAGTTGCTTGATTGCAGAAATTCTTTCCTCCAGACTGCGTTTTTGGTCTTGCGATGCCTCATAAAGCAGTTTAAGCGTCGTCAATTCATCCAAAGAATTTTCGTGAGCCTTTTTCTCAATGTCATTGAGTTGCTTTTGAGCAAGCGTTAACTGCGTTGTTCTTGTTATCCACAGAGCCAAACCACCCACGACTGCCGTAATAGCCGTTGCAATCAAACCGATAGGAGAAAGTTTGAGTGTATTAGAAAAAAGTTTAAATGCAGCTGTCGCGCGAGTAACATTTCCAGAGAGTAACGCAACGGCAGCTGTCGAAATATACGTTACGGCAGTCCATGCCACAGTAGCCGTTTTTGCAATAGCTTGAACTGCGGCAAGAGCCTTTGTCTTGATAGCCGAAGCGTGAACAGCAATATTGTATGCCAATATTGATGCCGTGAGAACCGCAATCACGCCTTTGTATTTATCCACAAAAAAAATAACGTCAATTAGAACTCTAACTATCGCTCCAGTGGAAGAAATAACATGATTCATCACAGGAGCAAGTTTTTCCCCTAATTCTCGTTGCAGTTCTCTGAATTTCTCTTTAGCTTTATCAAGACCTGCTTGCACTGTATTGTTTTGGATTGCAAATTCTTCATCTACAGAAGTCGCCTCAATAAAGGCTTTATTGGACTGTTGCATTCGGGTTTTAAGTTCTTCAGACTTGTTAGCCAAAGTTTGGAACGTTTGAGTCACACCGGCTCCAGCAGTGCCAAGTTCTTTAAGTGTCGCCGACATCTGCATTTGGTCCATTTGAGAGAGACGGTCAATAAACATCATTAATCCTTCAGTTGATGAACGTTTAAGTGTCTCTGTAAACTCTTTAGCATCAAGGTTTGCGATTTTAGCGAATTTAGACGGATCCGCATACATTCTTGTTACCACCCCTTGCATTGCAGTTGCTCCTTTTTCCATTGTAACACCATTGGAATCAAGCACCGCACCAAAAGCTAACATTTCTGACATGGCCATATTTGAGGAACTGGCTATTGCTCCAAAACGAGACGCAAAATCTACAAGATTTGGAGCCGAAGCGGCACACACTTGCGACAAGGTATTAACGGCCGACCCTGTCGAAAGCATCGCCTTTTCAGTCCCCATCTCTGTTTCAAGATTAAATATTCCGGAAAGTTTGGATATAATCTCCGGCGCATCGGTTCCCAACTCGTCCATAGCGACACTAATTTTATCTCCAGCACGAACAAAACCCAATACATTTTCAACCGAATCTTTACCGAGACGACCGGCCGATTGAGCAAGTTTATTTAACTCTTCCCGACCAGTACGAGTATCCATTTTCTTAAACTCCTCATTTAAGGACTCAACCTCTTCGCGAGTCATACCAGTGAACTTCTGCGTGTTGGCCATTTCCTGGTCAATGGAAGCATAGGCATTTACAGCATTACGACCAGCTGAAACGACTTTCATTACAATAGCAAACGCAGCTACAGCCATAGTTTGCCACTTATTTATAAAATCACCAAGTTTTTGCCAACGAGTTCTTTGAGTAGCAAGGGTTGAATTAACCGATTCGAGTTCCTTTTTTACAGCGTGAATTTTTTCAACATGGGCATTCCACGCATCGGTCCCTCGTTGCATGTTATTAAGTTCTTTATTAAGTTGTTTTAGAGTTGCTTTCAATTCTTTTGGCGTCGCTTTATCTAAACGTCGCAACACATCGGCAGCATTTACTGTTGCCGATTGCATCGATTTTAATTCTCTACGAGCTCTTGAAAGTTCTTTGTGTATGGTTTTAGCCGATTTATCACCTGAAGCCTCGGCTTTTGCATAAGCAATTTCAAGGTCTTTGACGAGTTTTCTTTGTTGTTCAAGTTCCTGTTTCGCTTTTTGACCGTTTACATCAAGTTCAACGGTTGCTTTAGTAGTATAATCACTCATAAATTCGCTTATTTTTAACGAAATTGATAAAAATAAGCAAGGTAATAAAAGACAAAAAAACCGAGTTCAACGGCTTTCACAAGCGATTGAACCCGGAGAAAAAATGTAAAAACCTATTGGTTTGAATAGTCCGGTTATCGGGGCTTCATAGCCCAGCCATGGCGACCATCACGCAAGAATACTACCGTATAGCCCATATCGAGCATTACATTTGCTACTACATTTGCGTTGAGATCTGCCATGTCGGCAAGGTCGGTGATAACCTCCTCGGTAGAACGAATCACCGTACCCATATCGTTAGGATTTTCAGCTGGCTCATAGTTGGCCAAGTATTGAGCAACGATAAGAGCCAAGCCTTTTATTTCTTTATTTTTCGCCATTATCAGCCTCCTTTCTTAAGTTATGTTCTGCAATATAGTCATTAAGTACATCGGCAAGAAATATCATATCTTCAACATGGTCAAACCACATTGCCCAACTTATATTTCTTTCGTCGATAGTTTCTATCTCGATAGCCCCATGTCCGGACGAATAAGATGTTATAGCGACCTTTAGGCCGTTAGGTGATTCTGTTATTATTTTATTCATAGTTCGTCGGGGTTAATGTTTTTAGATTCGCGGAATAAACCCCATGAGAAAAAGGGGAGAGTGGCGGCAGCACTCCATTTGTGGAGCGAGAAGTCATCGACTGCCCAGCCCCACCACATAAGTAAGGCAGTAATGGCTGTAAGCACCCATGGGGTAGCCTCATGTTGGATAATGGTTAGCACTGTGCGACCGGCTATGCGTGTCGCTGTTCTGATTACTCGTTTCCAACTAATTATTGGTTGGATTGTTTCGGCAATGTGTGCCGATGTCAAAGTTGCTTCTTTCATTTTGGTAAGCAATTAAAATGAAACAATATATTTATTTATCACCGGAGACGAAAAAAGTTCCGCTCCCCGTTGCTTACCACCTAATACAGGCTGTGGGCGCATTAACGCTCCACACGGGACGGAACTATTATTATTTTCAGCCACGGCATAAAAAATGCCAACGGCTGTAGTTGGCGATACGTTCGCCTGTATTGAATGGTAAGCGATACAAAGGTAGGAAGACTTTTTTGAATGTGCAATACCTTTGCCTAAAAAAAATAGCCACATATTTGTGGCTAAAATATTAATAGTCATAGACAATATTGCCTATGTCAAAAAATATATCTTAATGATTATTTTTAGTGGGTCGAATTTTGTTAATCAAAAATAACAAAGCTCCCACATCTATACTTCCAAAAATCGAACCTTCAAGTGAATGTCCTCGCACGATTAAATCATATGAAAAATAAAAAATACCAGCAATGACAAGAAATATCAATAAAAGTCCTACCAATGTAACAATAGTTGAAAGATTTATCTCTTTTTTTGCCATACCCAACCTTTTGAAGTTGAATTTAATTCTAGCATCTTGCTCAATCTCTGTGCGCTTCATAATCCAAGACACAGCAGTCTCTTCTATAGCTTTCAACTGTCGCAGTTCTTCAGCTGGAGGCAATAAGCTATCATCATATGCTACGTTATGTTCCAATGACAAACCAGTTTGATTTTTATCAATTTTATTTTGCTCAATTTTTTTTGCCATTGTTTTTGTTTTTTAGTTCGTTTTTTACTTCTTCTGTTGATTTACGAAAATCTTTTGCTAAGCGCTCAACGTCCTCACGCATATTCTTTCTGCCCTCTGCGATACCTTCAAATTCGAGTTGTCCGATACAGCTCGATATACGACAAGCCCCCATCATACACAACGCATGAGGTTTTGCTTCAATCCAATTAAGAGTTGTCCTAAAAATTTTCATACCACATAGATTTTTTCGTATAATAATAACGTTTTAATCACAAAAAATATTTTGGCAGATTGGTAAATTCTGTGACAAAGATAGTAAAATTAATATTATCATATTATTTTTTTTAATAAATATTGAAAAAAGCCCCGACTTTCACAAGCCGGGACAAACCCAAATCTATTTTACCAATGAAAAGTTTACATTATTCCGCCCACAGAGATTCGGCTTAATGCCGACTGTGGAAATTTTTCACAACCGATATAGAGTGTATCAAACGCATCAGTACCATCAGTACGATGCTCAAGTAGGTTTTCTTCCGATTCCTCAAGCTTTTCGCCCCCTTTATCCTTTCTGAAGCCGTTGCGTCCACGAGTAACACCGGCACTCTGCACAGCGAGAATAAGGTCATCGTTATTCTGACGATTGAAAAAAGGCATAAGCCGTTGCTTTCCGGCAAAACCTTGATTTATCAAAAGGTATTTTTCATCATGCCGCATAGGATTGCCGAGATACACATCTATCACCTCCCAGCCATGGCGTTGAAATTCGTGCATAACCACCCAGTGATAATCTTGATCATTCACCGCATAGTTGCTTCCAAGAGCCGTTGCGTCATAATAAAAGACAATAGTTTTATTTTGATGATTAGTATAATAAGAGCAGAAATCATCTATCAATGCAGGGATTTTGCGTTCAAATTTCGTGTAGAAGCTCTTAACGACGTTCAACCTTCGTCCGTTAGCTTGACCGGCTACTATCCAGTTGATATTAGCATTGTAATCCATGCCTATACAGATTGGGGCAAGAGGATTAACATCCTTATCTGCCCGGCTGTCAAGAAGTGATTTGTCAAAGTCATAGCCTAAACTATCAAGATAATCAAAATCACTGTCATTATATTTATGTTTTTCACGCATTGACGAGTAAAAACCATCTTTGGTAATTCCGATCCTCTGACAAAGGATAGAGGTTTGGAATGTTTTAGGAGTAAGGTCGCGCTTCATCTGCTTGATGTAATTTTCACCAAGCAGTTGCAAATTTTCGATTGAGCTATATTCCTTATAATATACAGCCACACTCCGCATTTTATTAAGGTTAGTATCGAGCCGGCGAAGATAAGAGCGGAGATAACCGGGAACAGGCTTATTCTCGGCTCGGAGCCGACGTATTCTTTCTTTTGTTTTCCATATTTCATAAACAGTTCCTTTAATTGTCTCGATGAGCTCTTCATCCATTTTCTCCTTATAGTGTAAGAACCAAGAGCCTTTTTGTGTTTGAGGCATATCGCTCAAAATCATAATGGCATGGTTGTAAGAGTGGCGACCGAAATAAGACTTGATACCACCATTCGCGGGCAAAGTTTCATCTTTCAGTTTCTGATAGTCAATAAACTTTGCTTCGTCGACCAGCACCCAACTCAATGTTAGAGAGTTAGAAGAACCTGGTCTATCTTGACTCACGATGACAGCGATACTGCCGTTATAAAACGAAACGATATGCTCCCAATCGGCAGGCTCTGTAATAGGTTTACCGAAGCTTTTAGGTGGGCGACGACCTACAACATAGTGAATGCCTTTACGAAAGCCCCACCTTTCCCAAGCAGCGAATAAGCCCGGAAGCGTATTTGTAAGTCCATGCTTAAATGTAGGCACTACGATTGCACCTGTAGAACCGACCATTCGTTGCATATTGCGAAGCACAAAAGGAGCTGCAATGCTATCTGTTTTGCCTGTACGACGTCCGGCAACGATAACAGTAGTATTTGCCCCAATCAACTGTGTTAATCTTTGAGGCGTATTAAAATACACTTCTTTACCTTTCTTCGCCATCGTCTAAATCTCCAAACAGGTCATCTTCTTCCAAATCACATTCTTCAAATTCCACATCCTGAATGTCAATAGATTCAGCAATATACTTATCAAGCATTTTTTTAATGCGTTCCTGAATATTAGGGATTGGCTTAATCCCCAATGGTGTAGGATCATCTGTCGCTGTAAATGGTTGTACCACAATTTCATCGTATGGTATAAGTTGTTCATCTTCCAAATCCACGCGATTATACTTCGCATAGCTTGATGCAGCACGTTCCATCGTCTTTGTATCCTTGCGAGCCTTTGCCATTCTATACGTCTCAAGCAACATTTCGTTTGCTCTCCAACGGTGAAAATCACGACTGGCCTTTGACAGCATAGGCAAAAGAGCTTTAATAATAGCAAGGTCATTATAAGCACAGCTTTGAGACACCTTAAACATTGAAACAGCTCTTTCCACAAATTGCCTGTCTTTCGTATCAGGATTAGCTATGACATAGCTGTATAAATCACGAATACGCAAAACACGTTGAACTGTTATTTCATCGTATTTCGCACGCAATTCATTTTCGGAGGTAAATAAATCCGTTTGACAAACATTTATGGTAGCAGGCAATGGCATAGCTATTCGTCATCTTCCATATCTAGTAAATTTTTACGGCAATTTTCAAGAGCAAGAGGTGAACCAACTTTAGCAAGCATCGTTTCTTGCGTTCTCAAAGCAAGCTTCAGCGATGCTTTCCCTTTGTGGTAAGCTTTGGAAACATCGGTATCTTTTTGTGAGATATCCCAACGCAGTTGTTCTGAAGAAACATTGAGAATTGTGGCAATATCTGTAATTGTCATATACAGAGCTGCCATTTTTTCGATCTGTTCAAGTTGTAGAGTGGAATAAGTCATGTAGAGGGACTGAATGATATGTTATTAAATCTGTTACTTGCTTGTGCAAAGTGGTAAATATTTCATAGTCAGTAGAAACGAACGCCGATTCAGCACGATTTCCTCGTGTCAGGTTTTGCGAGGTAACAACCGAAACCGTATCACCGGCTTCTGATTTTACCAATAAAATTTTGCTGTGATTGTCAGCGAGGTATGTGTGTTGAATAACTTGAGTTATAAACGACCACAATTTGAATGTTTTGGTTGTGGCTTTATGGTCCAATACCAAGTTAAACCGGCTAACATTTCCCGATTTTTCAATAAAGTACAATCGGCGAATAAATTCCTCGGAGATAGAAAACGACGTTTGCCAAATCTCCGATTTGCCGACTTGTTCAAGGATCCATTCCAACACATCAGCAACTTGCACCACATTTGACAAATAAGCTTGAAAAGGGTTAGAATCAAGAGGGCGCAAGATGCTTTCTATGTCAGTATTTCGTTTCATGAAATGATACCCAATTCTTTAAGTTCGGCTGTAAGTTTTTCCGTCGGATTAACAATTTTACCGAACCAATCGGCAATTTGGATTTTCAATTCTTCAGTTGGGGATTTCTTGTATTTACCTTTATTGAGGTTCACGAGTCGAGTATATTTTTTACTCTCCTCACGAATATCAACTGAAAGAGCAATAGCTCCACTCCCGGCTGTTCCTATAAAATGATCATACTTCTCCCAATTTTCATGAAGTTTTTTATCAAGCGATATCAGCTCCTTCAAATATGGGTATCGGTCGTTGTCGGGGCAAGTTTTACCCTCGACAGAGAGCAAACGCAATTGAGTTTGAACATCTCTCATTCGTTGTGTTATGCTCAAATTCTCCACATAAAGAGCTTGAATCTCATCCGGCAACGTATCATGGTCTGTTCGCTTCCCTTTCTTAAATTCGCTTGCAGGATTATCCTCTGTAAGCGATAGATGCTCGGCCACAATAACATTAACTTGAGCTTGCATTTGTTCCACCTCCTCATGAGTGATATTCTGCAATCTCACATTAAAATGTTTACGCAATTCATAGTTAATGAACTTCGCGTGTTTCTTTGCGTTGAACGAAATATTGCGATACATGATTTTGTTACCGGTGATTTGTAGTAACATCAAAGCACCTTTGTCATAGTCGCGCTTTTCTTCCGGAGTATTGAAAAAATCCTGAAGTTGATTAGTAAATCGATTATCCATTTTCAAAGTTTGTTATTTATTCCAGTAAAAAATAAAATATTTTTATCGTACCGAGAAAGCAGATTTTTCATAGCCAAAAGAGTTTGCCCTGTAGTAACAAAATCATCAAACACGATAATATTTCTTTCTTTAGGCAACCGATTTAGCGAAAACACAGCATTCACTCTTTGTCGAGATTTGCAAAAAGCCACATCTTCGTAAAATGGGATAGCAAGCTTAACAGCTATTTGCTCACTAATACGAGTAGCAAAGTTCTTAACCAAATGACGACGCTTCGGAGTGGTACAAATCGCCCAATCGCCTAAAGAAAGGGAATCACCCAATATTTCAGCGATAGCCGGAGCTATGTTTTCAGCGAAATAATCAACCATAGCATCATCAGCTTTAATATCAGTAAGAGTTCTGCCATATAGGGATTTCTGCCATAGCGAAATAAAGAAAACACCACTACGTCGGGTAATTCTTATTTTGCGTTCAAAATCGCATCTTGCTTCAGTGGATTTGTCCCAAGCTTTTCTCTGTTCCTCTGCGAAAATATCTTTAGGAGTAGGGTTAAAAGCAACGCCAAGAGTATTCAGGTCAATTTCAGGAGACGGAAGTTCATTCAAGAATCCATCTATATCAACCGTCTCACTCTTGGCGATATTATCAGCTTTTGACCTCATTATCCTTCAGAAGGAGCGGCCGAGCCATCACCCATCACCACTCCATCCTCGGTAACAATTTCACCGGGATAGAAAGGAGCCGGCACCACATCGGTAGCCTTACAGGTGATAGTAGTAGAAGCAGTACCGGTAGCACCTTGCCCCAAATCTTGAGCAACAGTAGTATCGGTATCATACATTTCACAGCCCACAACACGGAATTTACCGGTCATATCTTGCACCAAGAACACATTATCACAGTTGTTCATATATGCAGCGGCCGCAGTAGCTTCAGCGCCTACACCCGGGTGAACAGCTGTAAGAGTATTCAATTGGGTTTGGCTTGGTTTATCACCTTGCGCTTCACTTTGCACTTGCGATTTAGAGGGAAGAACATCGATGTACTTCCACGTAGCATCGGCAGCCAACGTAAAATTGCCCTCATACACAGCAGTAGTAGTTCTGCCGTTTGCATCTTTCTCCAATGTAGGCCATTTTACGATGAACGATTTAGCGATATAGTACAAACGGCGACGAATACCGGGAAGGACAGGGGTACCTTCGCACCATCCGAACGATTTTTGTAAATTAAGACAAGTTTTTTCAGCCATAACTATTCAGCAGATTTAAGTTTAACAACTTGCAATAAACGTTTATCCACAGTGTAGAACTCGGTACCAAAGAACATAGCCGCTGCGAATGTAAGCATCCATGGAGAGAAACGATCCACAACGATTTTCTCAACGTCACTCATTGAGTCGTAGCCATAAAGCATATTGCTTTTTGGAGTAAGGAAATACTTATCCGTTCCTGCAAGACAATCAAGAGGAACGATTGTAGTCTTGTTGTTAGAGCCTTCAACAAACGCTTGATTGAATTTCGTATTATACGAAATTCCACTATGAGTGAGCAAATAATTGTCATTGTAGGCGTCAGCAAACGCAGGATCGCAGAACAAGAACTTATCGAGTCTGCGAAGATGTGGATCGGCTTTACGTTCAATCATCTTTGCAATATCAACAGCATTAGAGTTGTCGATAACCCCGTCAAGTTCAAGCAAATTGCCGTTAGCAACAGATATATTTTCTGAAATGATTTCTGTGTCGGCAATAGTACTGAAACCGTCAAATAAATCATGTGTTGTATTGCCGTTCCCATCTCGTTTTGCTGTAAAAATCGCATCATTTAGATGAGCACCAAGTGACTTAGCAACACAAGCAAGCACAAGCTTTGCAGATGGGGCTTTAGCCTGACCATCGCCAAGGAACGCGGCACCCTCACCAAGCAAAGTAGTGATATATGCGTTAGGTTCAAAGTCCTCACACGCATTACCAAAATAAGTGCGTAAAGTACGGAATTTTACATCAGTAGTATTAGCACTTTTACGGTCGCTACGATAAGGTGCAAATTGTGCGTTACTTTCAGCAGTGCCAAGATGTAAAGCATTACGCACACCCGGCATTCCTGTCATATACTTAAGCGTGTCTTGACAAGAGAACAAAGGCATAAGGAGAAGTTCACGCTTCCACTTCTCTGCCGCTTTTTTATATTCCTCGTCCGAGAATGAAATGGTATGATTTGCCATAGTTTTTAGGGAATAGAGTTAAACATTTCACGAGCATTGTTAAGGCTGCTAACATAGTCATTGGCAAAATTTTCATCTTTTTTGCCATCATCAACAACCGAGGTAGAGGCATCAGCAGGTTTCTTTTTAAGGTTCTCAATTTGAGAATCCTTATCATTGACATCATTAGTCAAGTCAGCAACTTGCTGTTCAAGAGCCGCAATACGATCTTCAACCGATTGCAACTGGTCATCGGTAAGTGTAATATTACCGTCGTTAGATGTGAGGGCTTCGACTTGAAGCAACTCACACACAAATTTGAACGTCTTGTCCATAGCAGTAGTAATTATTTTTTTTGAAGAGTTAGTAGCAAAGAATGACGATAAGGAAGCAAGGAACTTTGCAAAAAATCCCTCTTTATCCTTTGTTTCGATGTTAGGGATAGGAATACCAGCCGAAGCCATAGCATTGATAGTAGCATCATCGATAGCTGGAGCAATGTCATCGGGTTCGTCGGTAATCTCATCAACGAATCCCCATTCAAGAGCTTCTTGAGCTGAAAGCCAACCACCCACTTTCATGAGTTCAAGCAAAGCTTCTTTATCTTTCTTGCATTTTCCGGCATAAGCCGACGCGATATTCAAATCAATTTTTTGAAGATCATTTTTTTGTTTTTCGCATTCATCAATGAGAGTTTGAAGCTGATCGGCGTTAAGCTGACCATATTTGAATACGAAATTAGAGCATTTATGCACAAGATACATCGCACTTGCATCAATGCTCACGTGCTTTGCTCCGAGAGATGCGATAGTGGCAGCACTGGCATTCATTCCCACATAATGAACATTCACATTACCATGGTTGCGAAAAGCCGACGAAATCGACAAGGCAGTAGCGACAGAACCACCAAGAGAGTCAATCAACACATTGACCTCTTGACCGTCATTCTTTTCCAAAATATAATCCACGTAGTCGCTGTCAAAGTCCCAGCCACCTACATAGCCTTTAAGATGAAGATTAAATTTTTTCTTAGCCATAGAGTTGTAAGATTTTACACAAAGCTACGGCTAAAAGTGAAGTATATAAAAGACTAAACAGCCACAGGGAGCAGTGATTTAATGGCCGAATGGGTAATATCTACCGAGTAAGCAGATACATTACCGGAGACAGTACCGGTGATGTTTGTTATTTTTACAATCGGGTATGGACGTTCTTTTGCTCCCACAAGAAAATTTTGACCATTCACGCATTGAACGACAAAAGCGAGTGGACGGTCATCAGGGATTTTTTGTGTAGTAGTAAATTTCAGTGTTGTTTTTTCACTTCTTCCGTTGTTATCATTGTCATTTACTGCTTCGCAGGTTGGTTCGCCTGAAAAAATTACATCAGTAACATCTGTTAGAATTGCAATAGGCACTCCGGCGATAGATTTCAATGCAAGTTGAGGTGTTAATTTTGAACATTCCAAAAATCCGATTTTGAAAATGCCAGGCAAAGAAATTGTACTCATTTTCCTTATTTTCGTTTATATACTTTGTTTCCTTTTGTGCTTTTTATTCCGTTTCTTCGGAGTCTTTTTTGATTTTTTTAACGTAAATTTTTCGCTTCCGAAAATAAAACTGGCGTATGACTTCCCAATTCTGCTCGGTACATTCAATGCCGTGCTTTTCCATCCACGCATAAATCAAATCGGTCAAGCAACAACATTCAATATTGTGCAACTTGTGGAGATCTTGCCACAATTGAACACGAAAGCGAATTGTTATGCATCGGGCAAGTGCAGCCATTGCTTTTGGGGCAAGATAATTGAAATATGTTGGATCCTTATGTTTGAATGTAGGAATAGCAATCGCTATGCTCCCTTCTTCTCTCAAATTAGGTACGGCATTGTTTGGTGTCGGCTCTAAAAAAAATTCGATAATGTCAGATTCCGACGATCGTTTTGGTAGATGGACTGATTCTCCCCCCATTTCATGAATGAACCATTGTGCGACGTATGGTTCTAATTTTATATATAACAATACTGGATCCATGGTGGTATATAATTATTAGCCACAAAGTTAGTAAAAAATAATTGAAGATTAATCGATTTGTATATTCGAGTTAATTGAAATGTAAATTTTCGACACAAATAAAACTACTTATATATTACCTTGAAAACACAAAAAAATAGTACAAAAGTACGGAATTGGCATAACACGCTAATAATCAGCGTAGTGCAACCGTACTTTTTTCGTACCATTTTTTTAGCCGTACTTTTGTACTGTACGTACTTTTTCGTACTCTCAATTTTAAAAAAAAGTACGGTCTTAACTTATTGATTTACAAATGTAAATCGGTATTCCGTACGAAAGTACTCTTTTTCCTTAAATATTAAGACTCAAATTAATTAAAAAGAAAAAATAATAAAATACACACGTGGCTTTGCCCCAAAATTTAGAAAATTGAGTACTCAAAATACTCTCATTCCACAAGCAACATCAAGCAGCTTGCCAGCCCTCCCGGCACCCTCCCGAATGTGGCTAAAATCGGTACTCGCGTACAACTGTACTGCTGTTATCTATGAGAAAGGGGTAACAGGGGAATTTGTGGCACGATGTAATATAACGCATTGAAAATAAACAAATTAAATAATTGCATAAAAAGAAAAAGAGTTACTATATTTGCATAGTAAATTGGGGGATTTCATTCTTTAAGAAAAGAATGAAGTGAGATTAAACAAAGTCTGTCGTAACAAAAATACCATCGCCTGACGTAACCCAAATTTGCTACAAAAGAATACCATCGCCTAATGTATCCCAGATTGGTCTCAACAATACCTTATTTGAATGTAGCCAAATAAAAACCCCGGAACAATGTCCCGAGGTCAAGCTATAACGTAAGTTACGCTGTCAAACAAAAAACTAACGAATAGCTAAAAATGCTTCTCCTATACGATGTAATCCGGATATAATGCGTTCACGTTGTGCAGGGCGAGGTTCTTTAAGAGATGAAGCATAGTGCGTCAATTGCTTTTGATTAATGCCGGTTGCACGACTAATGGCTGCCATGGTGGTAAATTGCTCTGCATTGCGAAGAATAGCCGATATATGCATATCATATTCTATCTCATATTTGCCTGATGCCAAATATTCAGGAACAGACTCGCCGTCGGCCAACATATCATTAATTTGTGCCTGTAATGAAGCCTCAAACTCCGTTTTAAGACCTTCAAGAGTTTTGTTTGTTACTATAATAGTGCCAAATTCCTGTGTACCCCATACACAAGAAAAATTCTTATCGCACCAATGAATTTCGACTTTAATTCTTACCATAGCCATTTTATTTTTTTTGCAAGGTGGCTTATCGCCACCCTGCTTGTTTCCAAATACTGTTTAATAAAAACTGACTTAAATTGTCTTTACTTGCGCCGTTTACTGTAACACGACCTTTTTTCGTTGGATGCTTGAATTGTCTATGGCTTCCTTTCTGTGAGATTTTTACCCAGCCATCTTCCTCAAGCATTTTAATTACTTCCTTTACTTTGTATTTCTTCATTACTCGTTAATGTTTTTGTTTGACAATTCAAAGGTAGTAATTTTACTACTAATAACAAAATAAATAAGCAATTATTTTGCTCAAAAAACATTTTTTATAAGAAAACCGAGTTCAACGGCTTTCACAAGCGATTGAACCCGGAGAAAAAAATGTAAAAACTATTGGTTTGAATAGTCCGGTTATCGGGGCTTCATAGCCCAACCATGGAGTCCATCACGCAAGAACACCACCGTATAGCCCATATCGAGCATTACATTTGCCACTACATTTGCGTTGAGATCTGCCATGTCGGCAAGGTCGGTGATAATTTCCTCGGTAGAACGAATCACCATACCCATATCGTTAGGATTTTCAGCCGGCTCATAGTTGGCCAAGTATTGAGCAACGATAAGAGCCAAGCCTTTTATTTCTTTATTTTTCGCCATTGTCAGCCTCCTTTCTTAAGTTATGTTCTGCAATATAGTCATTAAGTACATCAGCGATAAAAACAATATCTTCGATGTGGTCAAGCCACAAATACCATTTCTTGCCAATGTTGTTGGTTGTCTCGATTTCGCCCTCACCATCGCGATATGCTGTTATAGCGACTTTCAGTCCGTTGGGCGATTCTGTTATAATCCTATTCATCTTGTCCTCCTTCCTCAAAATAAGGGTGATGGTCATCAAGTACGTCAAGCACCGGCACAGTATCGATTAAAGCAATCGTATTAGAATTTACATTACCATTGTCAATGTAAATTCTAAAAGAGTACCGAGAAAAAGAGTCAATTTTATACGGAATTGAAAGAGGATATTTCTTGTTAAGATTATCTACCGTATTCCTGATGGAACGGTAGAGCTCGTTACAAGCGGGTTCATCAACTAAAGCGCAACGAAAAAATCGTTTTATATACTCTGCAAATTCCTTACCTTTCTTTGTCTTTGTGTTGGCTGCGTAAACGGTAACACGATCAATAAATCTTTTCATTGTTCACCTCCTTTCGCCATAGGAACGATAGTGCGAGCGAGAGCGATACACGCAATGGCAGTGGTTACAGCAAAACGCACTGGGTGGTCGGTGAGGATATAGATCCAAGAACCGAGAGCAGATGCCCCAGCGACACACATGCAAAAAGTTTCGCTTGCTACGAGGTTAATCACTTTGTGGCCAAGAATTGCCACATTACTTTTAAGAGCGTTCCAATCAATTACCGATTGGAATGTTTCGGCTTGTGCCGGGAATGAAATTGTTTCTTTCATTGCTTGTAGAGTTTAGCATTAAAAAAATAAAATAATAATACATACAGAAAAACGGCTGCATATCCCGTCGCTAAACCCTACAAGCATCACTCCGAGGAGCAAAAAAGTAGTTGGATACACAGCCGTATTATTTGGCTATTTTGGTTGGGAAGATAACTTCCTTACCAAAGTATGTAGGCATAAAAAAAGCCCGAAAGTCCGAGCAAATAACCGATTGCTCAACGGAAGTGATACACACTTATAGGATTTAGCTGTCACAAAAGTAGTATAAACTTTTGTAACAGCCAAATTTAAGAGCTAATAATTAAATTATTTGCCTAAAATTTCAATCAATTCAGGCTCGTAGATAATCCTGATGTCATTGCCTTTGGCTCGCAGATCCTCGATCTTTTTAATCTTTGCCGGACCTGCTCCCTGGCCAACGACAACAATCGTAGTTTTGCCTGAAATAGCAGTATTAATATCTGCTCCGAGAGATTGGATTAACTTGCCTAAATCGTTGCGATTTGGATATGCATTAAATGTGCCTGTAATAACGACAGACGCATGAAAAAATGGAGTTGCTTTGTTCTCTACTTTGTCATCTGAAAGTTGGTCAAGGGTTGCACGTTCATATTTACGATCTGACCTGCTTGCGAATACCGCTTTTAATCCGCCTTTAAAGGTTTCAGCAATGACACTTCCTTGAATCGCAATGAACACTTTAGCACAAGCTGTTGCATCATCTAATGCATCGTGATGACACCCTTGCTCGATGTTGAATTGTTTACAACAATCCGACAAAGATTTTTCCGTAAGAGAATAGGTACAGAAGTTGTTATTTGTATCAATTCCGGACAAACCGTAATACTCCATACAACGGTCAAAGATATTTATATCAGTACTGCGTTGGTGGCAAACAATAGGAAGGTCGCCAATAAAATCACGAAGAACCGGGAACAATTCTTTGAATGTTGGAGCATCGACAAGCATATCAGCAGTAATGCCATGCACGACCGAGTTGTTAAACTCTCGATTATCCGGGATAGGATTAATCAATGAATAAAATTTTTGAGTGATATTGCGATTAATCACTCTAACAATACCTATTGCACACGCACTGGTATATTCAGGTGTGAATAGTTCAAAATCGATTGCGACAAAATCAGGAATATTCATAGAAAAGAATTCATTTATTTAAATTTTCGTTTAATAACCATTCCGGAAACAACATAAGCAGGTCTATTATTCTGAACAGTAAATAGAATATCTAAGTTGATAATTCCGGTTCCTCCCATCTCTTTAGCTTTTTTAGCAGCAAAACAAACAGCAGATTCAGGAGTGGCAAGAACGTATAATGATTTTGTTTTTGAATACCCCTTGGCGCTTTTCACCGAAGATTTAATAGTATCGGAAGGAACTGAAGAAACGACAGGAACCTCTTTCATACCTGAAATCTCGGTAACATCAATACTCCCAACAGGTGAATATTCAAAGCTAACGGAATTGGCTTCAGTAACAAAAACATTGTATTCGTCTGTAATTTTTGCATAATCAATAAATCCAACGTATTGTTCGAATTTCGGTACAGAAACACACGAATTCAACGCAATGGCAATTATGCCGATAATCATTAATTTTAGTTTACACATAAGTTTAAGATATTAAATACTTTTTATTATTTCAGGTATTTCTTTAAAATCATTAATCCAAATGACATTGAGACCAAGTTGCTCCATGATTTTTGTTTGACGATCTTCAACATAATTTTGAGTCCTTATATTGTTAAATTTTTCTCTTTTTAGAAATACAAAATGTCTAGGTTCTCCTTCACTTTCAGATGCCGCAAATTCTAGTAATCGTCTTAAGTTTGGATCTGACATCGAGAGTCCAATTAATAGGCATGTATTTCGCATCAAAGCATGTAAAGTATGAACTGTCGACCAATTATATGTATTTTTGTATAATTGGTGATAGCTTTCTTCCGATAGAATAGGAAATACATAACTATTATTTTTATTAAATGGCAAAATGCCATGCACATGATAAACTGGTATAGATTTAGGCTTTGGCGTGTTATTCCCATAAACAGGATAACAATCAATTTTCAAATTTGTTAATGCATGTTCTATTCTATCATCATAATTATATGTAATAATACTTTCAATACATGCATAGTCATTTTTTTTAGGGTGGAATCGTTCAACCAATTTAGCGATCTCTTTTATTAAATCAGAACTATTATTTTCATTATTCGGATAAATGCAATTACGAAATATCTCCAATATATCTTTATCAAAATGCCCATCAGGAAGCCTCCAAGATTCCATTAAGAACCTGCCCAATATAAGAGATGAATCGTGGCAATATGTTCTTATCTCATCAAAACAATAGTCGGTTAAAGGAATTTGCTTAGGAGATTCAATTAATTTTTTTAACAACGTATTCCAATCTGCTGAATCTGCACTAATACTAACTCCAGCTCCAAGAATTAATGTCGAACGAAAGTTTTTTAATGAGAATTTGAGACGGTCTATTGTCGATATTTGTGAATTTGTTTTAGTTATGTTCAATCGCTGTTCTGAAAGTTCTCTAAGTGGTAAGTCTTTATACTTATTTGCCGCTTCATCTATTTCGTGTCCTAAAATTTTAAATTGAGAAAATTCCTTAATTATAACATTTAAATTATTTAATTTAGAATCAATCTCTGTTGAAACTCCACGAAGTTTTTCGTTGTATATGATTATTAAATTCTTAATTTTAGTTTTTTTTACCCGATAACAGATTCTATCAATAGAATCAAATAATAACCTATATTTTATTTCTATTGCTGTATTGGGTTCTATATTGAGTTTCTTACAACCTTTTGGTAAATAATAATCAGCGACATAAAAACCACCATAAAATGTAAATTTTTCATTTCGTTTAATATCAGAGGCTCCATTCTGTTTAAGAATATCATATATTCTTTCTTCTAAAATCGTATAAGACCCAATGTGATTATTACTTTCCATTATATGTTAACTAAATTTAGACCTTCTAGATTCTCTTGTTCTACACTGCATATTCTCCAAAATCGATTGCTATAAAGCTAAGGATATTAATAGCTAAAAATATTAAACTTTCGCAAAGATAATCAATTTCAGCGAATTAAAGGCTAATAGGAAATATATACAAATTAAGACATCATCTTTATTATTACATGTCAAATTATACATTCCTAAAGTTCAAGTTCTAATCTATCATACATTTCATTTTCTTTATCCAATGAATTCTCATTCAAATATGAAACAAATTCATCAATCTCTTTATCATTTATTCCATTTGTACAAATAATCTTAAGATCATTCTGAGAAAATAAAGCTTCTACCCTACCTAAATTCATTTTACGCAAATGTTCAATTATTGCTGTGCGAGAATATTCATCATATGTAAATATTGTTATTTTTTTTGCATTTATCCTTTGCATTTGACCATCACACTGTTTTCGAAAAAAATCCTCAAAGAAATGATAATCATTTTTACTTAATGAATGACCAAATATTACAATATGATTCGCTTCAAATAAGTCATATTTAATATTATGTGATGAATAATTGGGATCATTTACCTTTCGCAGAAATAGATAGTTTTCATCAATCTCTATTTCTGCATTAGTGCCGAGTATTATTGTATCATCTGCTATAGATCCATGAACATGTTCATACCCAAATAATGATGACAACCCCGGTTCTATTTTTTCTGCAATACTTTTTAAGTCTGTATAATTGAACGAGTATATCGATGAAAAATAACCATTTTTTATGATTGCCTTAAATACCTTTACTGCTGATGAGCTTTTATTAATCTGACGGCTTTGTTCGTCCTCAAGATATTCTTTCAACTGTATTTTTAATGATTTAAATGTTATTTTATCATCCATTGAAGAGGATATATTATATCCTGGTACCGTCTCATTAATTCTATCAGTGCCAAATCTCCCCAACAAAGCTTCTAAATCAAACCACGCTTTTGCATTTTTATTTTCTTCTAAATAATAAAATAGAAGTCCTTTACCTATTTGACTCCAATATCGACTATACGCAAAATTTGAAAAGCTTGTTTTCCAACCTAAGTCAAGGTCAAATCCATTCCCAATTATAAAAACATTCTTTTCCATGGCATTATATATAATTAATCATTTGTGCAAATATAGTAAATTTCAGTGAATTAAAGGCTAATAAGTAATTTTGAAGTAGGCTATAACAAAAGCTCGATGCACAAAAAAAAGGCGTACCATTCGGCACGCCTAGCAAGTCCTTGAATACATCGTTATATTGGAAATCAAACGAGATGGACTTGGCTTAAATCTTTAGCAAAATTATGTAATGCTGCTTCAATTTTAGCACGTGTTTTTGCGCTTGGATTTCTACGACCTGTGACATAATGCGACAACTGTCCTTGAGCTACACCGGTAATTTTTTCCAACCCGGCGAGAGAAAGCTTACTACTATAATAAGCAAGAAAAGAAGATACATCATAACTGAATAACATATTTATCTCCTCAAAATCCTTTCCTTTTGCCTCATAGTGTTCTTTCATTCCTTGATATGCAGCTTTTATATCAGCGATGGCTTCTTCTGCTGAAGAACCTGTACCACAAACACCGTAATCCAAACGGTCATCATCAGGCATATAAGCGCTATAAGTACCGTCAGAAGCTCTTTCAATAAAAATTCTAACATTTTTCATATCAATATCATTTTTAGTATTAACAATTTAATTGAATGGAGGGATTAGTTAATCCCTGCCATTCTTTTTATGCTTTTAAGAGTTCCTGTTGCAACTTCTTGTTTTTCGTGGTGGCTTGTTGTAAACTCTTTCCCGGTTTTAGGACTAAACCACAGAGGATGTCCTGCTTGCGTTTCTCCTGTAGGGTAGCACCCATTTTTACGGAGGAGACGATGTAATTCACTATATTTCATATGCTCTCTGTTTGATTTCCGATACAAAGATAATGATATTAATTTTAATATCAAAGTGATTTAAGAATTATTTTTCATTAAAAAAGTCTTGGTTGTGGGTTTAGACGGTCGGTTCGGAGTTTTGCCAGGCTTTCTTTCTTCTGTCGAAGTTCGTTTTTTAGTTCGTTGCATATCTTCAGTAAGGTCGTTAATTTCTTCAAGCAAACGGATTTCGATTTGATTCTGCTCATGTTCACGTTTAGAGGTCCCGGCAAAATGGGCATAAAGAGCCTTGGCACATTCTATACGATATTTACTTACGAATGGTCGAGCTTCATCTGACACATTTTTCGGATTAATTGAACCAAGCCATAAGTAAACGTACATCAAAGGCAAACACACCATTTCATATTGTTTGCCGTCAGCTCCAGTTGTGGTGTGTAGCACCATAACTGAACTAAACGTTTCATCACAAGATAGTCTGTTGTGTTGGCTCTTAAAATCAATGCCAATAGCGGTACAAATTGGTTTGATAGGCACCAATGTTTCTCCATCATTGACGGTCGAAACGATATCAACATTGTTGATACGTGCAATAGTTAATTCATTCATTGGTAAAAAAAATTGTTATTATTAAAAAAGTGTTGATTGCGAGTATTGGCCGATAAGGCGATTTACTTCAGTTATTACATTGTCGGAAAAACGTGAGGCGTATTTCTTTATGTAACCAAGAAAATACAACACGGCATTATTCGCTGTTGTGCTATATCCATTTTCAAGCGACGGTAGCTTGTTAGCGTTTCTGCCATTGAGAAAATAGATATCGTAGCCAAAAGCAAAACGACCATTGCCAGCATCGGCTATGAGAATTTTAACAATTTCCTTTCGGTCATCATAGACAGTAACAGTTTCAAATTTATCTCTAATAACGTCACTATCGGGGATTCCGGGACAACGTAGAGATTCAAACGGATTTACAAAGTCTTGCATACTTTTCACGAGCTTTAGAGAGTAAAACATTAAATTCTTTATCAAACTGCGACAAATCTTCTACACGCTTTTTGTAGTGATAAGCAGTTGATCTATTGCGTCTCAAATGCCACACGGCGACGTAATCACGAGTGCCGTTTTCTGTGGCAATAGCAAAGAAGATTAACCGGGCAAACACACATTTTTGCTGTCTGTCTCGTCCTTTAGCTTGCCTTGTACTGCATCGAGTAATAGAGCAAGCCACATCGAGTATAAATTCTAATTCTTGCATAATTAAAACGGTTCGTTTTTAGCCTTTTCGGTTGAAAATACAGAGAAATATTCATTACCACCCGACTTGTCTGCACCTCCGATAAAACTTTCTCCTGGGTGTTCTTTGAGCCAGTCGCCAAAAGTAATGCCCTCTTTATTAGGTTTATTCGGGTTGAAATGATAACCCTTGAATTGGCAAAAGAGAATAAGCTTTGTACGGAAGTTTGACGGAGTAATGCCAAATTTAGAATCGGGGAAAGAGCTATGGCAAGCATCATACATCGCTTTACGTCCCATTCGGTCATTAAGATTATGCCCTGATTCATCAAAAAACATTTCAGCCCATTGTACAAAAGCTTCACCCATTTGCTGCTTGAGTGTTCGCATTGTAATATCTCTCATTGGCGGCGGTACAGCACCTTGACCGTTGCGATACCAACCCTCTGACAGAGATTTGAGGTAAAACATTACACATTCAGCCATAAAATTGTCAAACAGGCACCATTGTTCATCGTCCCAATCGGCGAAGAACTGATGGCCAAAATCATCAATGGGGCGGTGATTGTCATTATACCAATCGCTAAAAGCCATAAATGTGATACGTTCAAGAGCTGAACGGTTATTTGCATTGATAGCATGATTTGTGGTAATGTAGAATTTAGGTGATTTTTCATTAGGGATAATGAAGCGAGCCTTTGTTTTGGGGTTCACGGCAAGGTCGCCGGTGACGGCAGCAAAGAACCGTTCAAAGTCAAAATTAACACGCACGTCGTCAATAAATACATTGCGAGTGCGTAGTGTTACATTTGAATAGATGTAATCGTCATCGTTTTTTAAGGTTTTGCCGTCAATAGTGGTTTGCTCCAGCATCATTTTTACAGCAACCCCAAAAAGCGATTTACCGGTACGTCCATTTGATTGTGAGACTTCTCCCATTTGACCGTCCATCGCAACAATAGCTTTCAGTTCTGTTTAGTATTTATAATCACAAAGCAAAAAGCCAATCGATGTAATTTTATTGACTATATGTTGTTGATACTCCATTTCGTCAGTTGCCGATGGTGTATATCCGGGAATGTTCCAAAAGTTGGAAACATTGAGCAGAAATTTGAAGAACTCGCAGTTCATGCCGTTCTCGGTTGGGTGAACAAGAAAACCGAAATCCGGATTATGCTCGATATGGTCGATTATTGGAATACGTTTGAATTTACGACGAATAACCTTATCTTGCCACACTTGACCGAGTATGTCGCCAAATTCAATACCTCTCGATGTGATTTGCAGTTGTCCGTTTCGGTAGAACATTCTCTGTATGTGTGGTTCAAATTTATCAAAAGAATCGTCAATTTTTGCCAATCGCTCCAATTTATCGGGACCAAGCAAAGAACCAAGCCGGGAGGCAAGCATTGAATGAACATCACGGTCTTTACACGCCTGTAAAGCATAGTGATAAACAAAATCACGTATTTCGGTAGGTCCTGACAAAGAGACTACACCATCATCGATTCTCACAAACTTATATTGATCGACTTCCAAGTCAGAGGTATGAATACGATAAAATCCGTTGGCTGATATGAATTGTAAAGCTTCAATGTAGTCAAACTCAACTGTTTTACGACCTTTGTCGTTGCTCCCTATAATCCATAAATCCCTGTCGGAAGAATACTTTGAGGCTTGAATCAGTTTGCCGTCCTCAATACGATAATTAATTTTAGCAAAACGAAATTGAGGCAACTCCAAGAGCTGTGATTTGTGGCGTTCAAAAAATGCGTCTCGATCATTCAACCCCCAAAAGTCTTTTATTTGGAACTCTGTTTTGGAAGAAATTTTGTGGATATCCAAAAATGTTCCTTTACCATCATGAGTGTGAATAACGGTGTCAATTTCTTTAGCAAGCACATCTTCACGACCTTTTAGGGTATTGACGAACAAATCATCAATTCCCTTATCGCCTTTTTCGTTTGCGTTGATATGCCCGAAAAAAACATCAACACTAACACCAAGGTTATGCATTGTTTGTATGTACTGCTTGAACTTGATGACAGCCTTTGCAAATTGATTAGGACGCTGATCAACATGGTCTCCAATCTGCAAATTGCGATGTAGATTATCCCAATCGCTATCCATAAGAAGAACCACATTTTTAATTGTGCATTGCTGTACGAGGTATTGCAAGTCCTGGATAAGTCCGGTTTCTGCATTACCGATATTGTAGATGCCTTGAATCCCAATAGAAGCAATGCCATGTTTACAAGCTTTTTCCGCAATCTTTTGATGGGCGAAGAGAATGTTCTAATGAACAGACATCTTCATATCAAGGCAAAAGAATTACTTGATGGGGCCACCCCAGCAAGTACCCCATCAAGTACCCCAACAAGCACCCCGACAAGCACCCCGACAAGTGTCATCCCAGAGAGCGAAAATGTTAAGCGTTTAATTAGTGCTATTGCGGAGAAACAGCTATCGGTAAAGGAGATAATGGCTATCGTTGGATTAAAGGATAGACCAAATTTTATCGAATATTCTCTTTCTCCTGCTATGCGGGAAGGATATGTTCGTATGCTTTATCCTGATTCTCCGCGTCACCCCCGCCAAAAGTATTTATTAACTGTTAAGGGGTTAGCTGTATATAAGGAACTTTCGAGATAGCATACCACACCAATAGTTTAACATTAAATTGTCTTTACAAAAAGAGGCTGTGTCAAAATCCAAAATTTTGGCACAGTCTCGCGTTGCTTTATCCATAGTTGGCGTTCTAGTTTTCTTTGCCAATATGTTTATTCAGAGTCAGATCTACGAGCAATACCGCATGTTCTTTTTCCTCCTTTGTAGCATCTTTAGGTCGCCATGCAACAATAAAACGAATAGAAACATCTGATACAAAATAATCTTTTTCGTTCCAAGTGGATAGTTCACCCATTATCTTCTGTGATAATTGGCATATAGGTTTATTTGTTTTTAGATCAAATAGATATCCATTATCATAGCGGAGTTTTTGCCCAGCACGCAATGCAAGCACCTCCTTCTTGCGGTATTTGAAATAGCCTAAATTCACATCTCTATGTGAGAGTTGTAGAACAATCTCATTAGGCATATCGTAAATAGTATGTTCTACCCTTTTTTGAACAATGCTTGATTGATCAAACAAAGAGCTATTAGTATGTATAAATAGTCGTTGTTTAGCACGAGTTATACCCACATAATATCGGCGAAGCACCTCATCGGTCAATTGTCGTGGTTCGGAGATAAGCATATACACATCATCAAACTCCATTCCTTTTGACTTATGTATAGTTGAAACCACCACATCTGCATTTTGCAAATCACAAAAATCCTCTGCCGATGACTCAAATATATACTCTTTGAAATCGGTCAAATACTTTGCTTTATTAGTATCTTCAAATAACTTGATACATTGCTGTAAATAACAAAGACTTGCCGAGTCAGCATAGGTGGAGTATGTCCGCTGCTTCGACTTTTCCCACACTTCATCTGCAATGAGAGGAGTATGTGTATCTGCCTCAATACATTTTAGGAAGAATCTCACCTCTGCCATATTCCAGAAGCGGAAACCATCCATGCTTTGAATAAGCTTATTCTTTAGGTTATACTTTCTCAAAAGTGCCACCATAATTACAGCCTCTTCGTTAGTCTGAGTGAGGACACACATAGTGCCACGCCCACGATGATTCATTAAATCATCAACGAGGGGTTGATACATATAGGTCGATGCATGTTGAGTTATATTTACACTTCCAGCCTCTGAACTCATCGATATGATTGGACGGCTCTTCATTCTATCTTTTATAGCACCGACAAAATTGTTGGCACACTTCACTATATGTTGTGAGCTGCGGTAATTCTCTGTCATCTCGACAAAACGACCATTGGACTCTTTGAGTAGCTTTGCCATATACCTTGAATTAGACCCACGGAACTCAAAAATATTTTGATCGTCATCTCCAACAGCAATTACACGCATCTCTTCGTTTGCTGTCATCAAAGCGTGTACTAACGCATACTCATCAGCGCTCATATCCTGAGCCTCGTCAATCACGAGGACAGTCATTGCTATGCGATTTGGTTCTACCTCTCCGTCATTTATCATTTGTGCTGCGCGTGACACTACATCTTTTGCATCATCCAGATTACCTATTCTGCCAAGCAAATCAAAGCAATAGGAATGAAAAGTCTTTATCTCTACAAAATGTGCAGCATTACCTATCAATCCCATAAGTCGTTGTTTGAACTCCGTAGCAGCAGCACGCGAAAATGTGAGCATCAGTAATTGCTCGTGTTTTACATCTTCAAGCAAAAGCAGTGATGCTAGTTTATGTACCAATACCCTCGTCTTTCCACTTCCTGGACCAGCTGCGACAACAATACATCGTGACTCCTTGTCAGAAATTATCTCCATCTGCTTATCTGAAAGCGAGCCAAAGAGTTGTTCGTATTTTCCAGGTGTAACATTGCGCTCTATCTCTCGGACACGCTCGCCTTTGAAATACTTTGCCACAAAGCGCTTATAATCCATTTGGAAATAGTCTTGCACATATTGTAGAGCCGCATTGTAGTCCTTAACCATCAAATTAGCATACTCACCCACTATATGAACTTGCTGTATCTTCTGCTTATAGAACTCATTTAGCATACGATAATCCTCCTGCTTGTAGCGTAAACGATTATCTTTAATGCGGCGAATATCCATAGCATTATAGAGAACAAGGAAACCTCCCTCTAATTTCAATGCCCCAATTTTAGATAGATACAACAATGCTTCTTCAACATCTTCAAGTTGCACATCTTGTAATGAGCCAAAAAGATTAGAACTCTTCTTTATATCATTGAGTAGTTCGATAATAGAAAACTGCACACCTCGCTTTTTCTCTTCCTCCCCTGCCGAAGATAATGTCTGCCGGAATAGCCACTCCACAGCAAATTGACAAATAGCCAAACGTTTTTCAAATCGCTTTATAATGGAATCCAAATCTGCCTGACGAACGACCTCTATATTGTGTGCCGCATCCTCTTTCTTACGAGTATAACCCTTAATTGTGAGGAAGTATAACAATGTGCGAATATCTTTTTCTGTAGCCGATGCTATACCCTCTTTCTGTGCGTTATCATTCAATTGTTTGCACGATATCCTTAGAACATCATCGGGGATATTATTGAGTATATATCGTTCCAATTTTGTAAATTGTTCCAGCAATCGCTTAGACCTGTGCTCTGACTCTCCCACATCATTCAAATAAGCCGAAATATCCTTCGTGTCAGCCAATATTCCCTCTTGGCGCATTCGTTCAACAACTGAAACAACATCAGTCTTCTTGAGTCCAAGAATATCTGCCAAATAATCGACACGCGATTCCGCCACATCATCCTTAGCCTTGGCAATGTACTTTTGAGATATTAGAGATTTAATAACACGAACTGCCTTTTCAACCTCCTCACTTTCAAATAATACAGATTCAGTGATGCGCCTGCGCGCTTCATCCACATTCTTCACGGTAATACCTGTAGCATATACATGGGGCACATTATTGCCACGCTCCAAATAACCAGCCTGCTCCAAAGCGGCCAGAGCAGTACGGACACGCGTCTCAATATCAGATACCGAGTCGTCCCAACCCGCTTTACGTGCAATTTCCAATGCAGAACAGCATGCGCGCACACGATGCTTTGTCATCTCTTTAACCGCTTTCCAGACTTGCTGAATTTCACTAATACTCAACTTTGTCTGATTTAGCAGAATAAAGTGTTTGTCTAAGTCAGTGTCGCTATACAACACAAAACATCTTGCTTGCAACTCTGGATCTCGACCAGCTCGACCAGCCTCCTGCACATAGTTTTCCAACGAATCAGAAATATCATAATGTACAACCAATCCAACATCTTTCTTATCTACACCCATGCCAAAGGCAGATGTGGCCACAATAATACGCACCTGATCGGACATAAAAGCGTCCTGATTAGCAATCTTCTCGTCGGCATCCATTCGACCATTGAATGGTAATGCCTTATATCCATCACGCGAAAGTTTCTCCGCCAGAAGTTTTGTTCTTTTCGTTCTCGACACATAGACTATAGTCGGGCACGATGATTCTGCTATTAGTGATCTTAATTTTGCATACTTATCTTCGTCTGTATCGGCGTGAATAACTGAGTAGCGCAGATTAGTTCGTGAAGCATTAGATGCGAATAGTTTAAGGTCTATATTAAGCGTCTGTTTGAAATAGTCGCAAATATCCTGTACCACCTTTTGTTTAGCAGTAGCCGTAAAACATGAAACCGGTATTGGTGTGACGAGTTTTTTCTTTTTCTGATATTCACTTATAAATTTACCAATATAGAGATAATCAACACGGAAATCTTGTCCCCAAGATGAAAAACAATGAGCCTCATCTATTACAAAGCGCACCACATGTCGTGCCAATAAAATCTTCTCGATCGTCTTTGAACGCAACATTTCGGGAGCGATATATAGCAACGAAGCATCGCCATCTAAAACACGCTGAATTGCAAGCGAACGACTAATCGGATCGAGAAGTCCATTAATTGTTACAGCATCAGCAATACCCCTCTCCGCGAGATTATCTACTTGATCTTTCATAAGCGATTGTAGCGGAGAGATTACAACTGTCAGGCCATGTACGGAACACCCCTCCATCAATGCCGGCAACTGAAATGTAAGCGACTTACCACCACCGGTAGGGAATATAGCAAGCAACGATTTACCATCAACAGCTGCCTGCACAGACATCTCTTGCAGTGGCTCACCCTCGTATGCACGAAATTGGTCGTACCCAAAATACTGCTTTAAGTTATAATGAATATCGAGGTCTTTGTTACAATAATTACAACCACGAAGACATCTGGTGTGTCGTAATTGTCTGACAATATTTTCGACATTGGGATAATTAGATAGCACCCATGCTGGTGTAATAGACCTATGATCTGTTGTGTCAATCAACGCTAAAGAATATGCTAATTCACAAGGGTGTTGAGCAATTATATTTTCGATATCTGCATTCTCACAGATCTTTCCTTGATATGTAGAGCGTATCAAATTCGCCAAATCATCAGCCTCTGACACATTCGCATTAACAAATTGGAGAAAACCCTCAAATTCAGATATACCGTCCAATAGCGTAGCATAGATACTCTTTTTATCTTTCGATAATGTACTCCATCGGGCGACTTCATCCATTAACAGGTCATAAGCCTTTTCACAATCATTGACTGGATTATTTATCTGATCGCTAATCAATTTATCATCTTTCAATAGATGATGATATGGCTTTTCAGGGAACAGCAAAGGCGAAACATAAAGCGTATCGACCAACATCCATTGGTGGGCAACATCCCCAAAAAGGTATTTTGCATCATGGTGGATAATATTATGCCCACACACGAAGTCCACATCTTTCAAATAATCCAGCAACTCTATCTTATTGGCAGAGTGGAAAATGGCTCTATCCCACCTAAGCGCACCTATATCGTGAATACGATGATCTTTCATGCCAACCTCCACATCAATAAAGGCATAGCGTGAAGCATCACGAGATACAGGCTTAGCTGAGTTATCCACCGTATCGCTTATTGATTTTTTAATTCTATCCCAAAGAAACATAGTTCCAAGTCGAATATGTTTTGATTCTTGCCATTATTAATCTCAAAAGAAGACTAAAGTCTGTGCATCAACATCTGCTGAGTCTATTTAGATGGTGTTATCAGATCCCTTACATCCACATTCAACAACTTTGCAATTTTGTTTAATGTAGCTAAATCGGGCTGAATAGAGTTGCTACACCATTTGCTGACAGTGCAAGTTGACTTACCCAATTGCTCTGCCAACCATTTGCCTGTCTTCTGTTGTTCAACAAGTGTAACCTTGATTCTATTCATCGCTATTTGTTGATTATTCGACATCTTAATTCAAATTATATCCATTAAATTATGAACAAAGCTAATTATTATTTCCCATACAGCAAACTCTACAGCCAATATAATTGATGTCGCAACAATAAATTAGGCAAACACATTGATTATTTCCCATATTTTCGTGACTCTAAAAGAAAAAGGAGGTTTGATAAATATAAAGAATACCTAGACAACGCTATTAAAAAACTAACCCTCATTACGTATTGGAAAACCTCAGTTGTATTCAAAATGTGTACAACTGAAATTAACTGGTAGCTAATGGCGTTGAACTCGTGAGTCACTCACGAGTTCAAATTTGAGACTGAAGGGAATTGACTATTCGTGCTGCTACGAGCAAGAGTAATTTTATTATTCTCGAGATTAAACACAGCGAGCGGCAGCCGGGGAGGTTGCCGCTCGTAGGTGGGGAGAAGGGGTTATTCAGCTGGAGCCCATTTGCAACGTACGGGAGAGACGATTGTGCCCTCTTCTTTGAGTTGCTTCATGGCTTTGTCAACTTCTTTGCGGTCGAGTCCGCTAAGTTCAGCGATTTTACCTACGTTTAAGGGTTCACCGGCGGCTTTCATTGTAGCCAATACTTTTTCTTTTATTTCCATAATCTTAATGTTTTAATTTTTATTTTTTTCATCTTCGATTTTTGCTGCGTAAATATAACAATTAATTATTTGTTATTGCTTGCAACAAGCATTTTTTTTGCATTGTGGGTTTTGATTTTGGTGAGAAATTGTGTATTTTTACGATGTGATAATGCCATGGATATGAAGAATGTTTTTGTTTCGATATATCGTTTCTATGCCGACGGGTTTAAGAATATGACGTGGGGACGGCAGTTGTGGTGGCTTATTTTGCTTAAAGTCATCATCTTATTTGTCGTTTTGCGATGGTTTTTCTTTGAGCCGGTGCTATCGGGGAAGAGTGAGGAACAGAAAATTGAACATGTGGGCAATCAACTGACAAATAAATAAAAACAAAGAATATAACTAACCTTAAATTGTAAAACTATGGTCGATACCGCGTTAGTAGATTGGTCGAGGTTGCAGTTTGCACTGACGGCCTGTTACCATTGGATTTTTGTCCCCCTCACATTGGGGCTCGCCATTATTATGGCTTCGATGGAAACGATCTATGTAGTAAAGGGCGATGAGTTTTGGAAAAAGACAGCCAAATTCTGGATGAAACTCTTTGCCATAAATTTTGCCATTGGCATTGCTACGGGTATAATTTTGGAATTTGAGTTTGGCACCAACTGGAGCAATTACTCGTGGTTTGTGGGCGACATATTTGGTGCTCCGCTTGCCATTGAGGGAATCTTTGCATTCTTTATGGAAGCCACATTCTTTGCCGTAATGTTCTTTGGGTGGAACAAGGTGAGCAAACGTGTGCACCTCACCGCCACATGGCTCACCGGCATAGGTGCCGCCATATCGGCCATGTGGATTCTTGTGGCCAATGCATGGATGCAACACCCTGTGGGAATGGAATTCAACCCCGACACCGTTCGCCACGAAATGGTCGATTTCTGGGCGTTGGTGCTAAATCCCGTTGCGATATCCAAATTCTTCCACTCAGTATTTAGCGGTTGGATGACCGGAGCCATCTTTGTGATTGGCATCAGCTGTTGGTATCTTCTCAAAAAACGCGAGACACGCTTTGCGCTTGCAAGCATTCGAGTGGCAACCATAGTGGGAATCATCGGCACATTTGCAGTGATGTATAGTGGTGATAGTTCAGGTATTCATGCTGCCAAATATCAACCTATGAAACTTGCTGCAGCCGAAGGACTTGAAGATGGAGGCGAAGGCGCACCATTCTCGATAGTGCCGGGTGTGGAAATACCCAATATGCTCTCTATCCTCGCCACTCACGATGTTGACGGATATGTTCCAGGCATCAACAACCTTCTTGACGGCTACACCACTCCCGAAGGTGATACCATTCCCTCGGCCGAGGAGAAAATAGCACGAGGCAAAGTTGCCATCGACGCCTTCCGCGAATATCGCGCACTCAAAGACACCGACTCAGTCGCCGCCCTCGAAGCGCGCAAAGTGCTTGAAGAAAACATAGCTTATTTCGGCTATGGATATATCGATTCGCGCGATGAACTTGTACCTCCCGTAGGACTCGTTTATTGGGCATTCCGTGTGATGGTGGGACTTGGCAGTTTCTTGCTATTGCTCATGTTTGTTGTATTGTGGGCCGAACGCAGAAAACGCCTCACCGACATGAAGTGGCTGCTATGGGTAGGTTTACTCTCTATCCCATTGGTATATTTCGCAGGACAAGCCGGTTGGATTGTTGCCGAAGTGGGTCGTCAGCCATGGACAATCGAAGGGTTGCTCCCGGTTAAAGCCGCCGTGTCGAGTGTGAGCGTAGAAGCTGTGATGACCACATTCTTCATCTTCGTGGCAGTGTTCACCCTATTCCTTGTGATTGAAATGCGCATTATGATTAAGGCCATCAAAAAAGGTCCTGAGATTGAAACAAACAAATAAGCTATAGCCATGATTACATACGAATTTTTACAACAATATTGGTGGTTTTTAATCGCCCTTTTAGGTGGATTACTCGTGTTTCTTCTCTTTGTACAAGGTGGCAACGCGCTTATTTTCCTTGCCGGGAAGAACGAAGATGAACGCGAACTTATTGTAAACTCCACCGGTCGCAAATGGGAACTCACTTTCACCACATTGGTGACCTTTGGCGGTGCGTTTTTCGCATCATTCCCCTTGTTCTACAGCACCAGTTTCGGCGGTGCATATTGGGTGTGGATTCTCATTCTCATCACCTTTGTGCTTCAAGCCGTATCATATGAATACCAAAGTAAAGCCGGCAACCTCATAGGCAAGAAAACATTCCGCGTGTTTCTCACCCTCAATGGCTGCCTCGCGCCGCTGCTCATAGGCACTGCAGTGGGTACATTCTTCACCGGCTCACAATTCATTGTCAACAAAAATGCCGTTGGCGACATTGGCGCCCCCGTGATTAGCCGGTGGGCAAGCGGTTGGCATGGGCTTGAAGCCGTGACCAATCATTTCAATGTGGAATTCGGGTTGATGGTGATGTTCTTGGCCATATGCCTCGGCGCTTTATATGCGATTAACAATATCGCCAACGACAAACTTGCTTCGCAACTCCGTCGCAGCTTGATTATCAGTTTCTGCGGCTTCCTTGTGATGTTGGTATTGGTCGTTTATCAACTTCTCACCATGGACGGTTTTGCCGTTAATGCCGATGGCGTGGTGGTGATGGAAAGTGGTAAATACCTCAACAACTTCTTGCAGATGCCTATCGTCCTCGCCATGTTCCTCATCGGTGCAGTCCTCCTTGTTACAGGTGTGGTGATGACAATCTACAAAACATCGTTCAAACGCGGAATATGGTTTGCAGCTCCCGGCACAGTGCTTGCCGTGATGGCTCTCTTTATGATTGCCGGATATAACGGCACAGCCTACTATCCATCGTCGGCCGACTTGCAATCGTCGCTCACATTGAGCAATAGTTGTTCGAGCGAGTTCACGCTAAGCACTATGGCAATCGTGTCGCTCGCCATTCCTTTTGTTGTGGCATATATCGCCTACTTCTGGCGCAAGATGGATAAAAAATCAATCACAACCGAAGAGCTCAAAAACTCAGATAAATATTAATCAACCATAACGTTTTATTGTCGGGGAATATCATCGTTCCCCGACTTTTATTCAACCATTGCAACAATGAAAAATATTATAATCATAGATGGCGGACCTCGCAAAAAAATGAATACAGCGGCTATCTTAAATGCCTTTGCCGAGGGAGCAAAGAGTGTGAGCGAAGAAATTAACGTGAAGATTATACGCCTTTATGACCTCGATTATAAGGGGTGCGTATCGTGCTTGGCATGCAAGTTGAAAGGCAAGGCATCGAATATATGCCGTTTCAAAGACGCTCTTACACCCGTTTTGGAAGAGATTGCCACTGCCGATGGGCTTGTGCTTGGTTCTCCCATATATTTCGGCGAAGTCACAGGACAGATGCGCACTTTCTTGGAACGCTTAGCATTCCCATGGCTCTCATACAACGATTATGGCTTGACTGCGCCAAAAGGAATGCCGGTGGTATTGGTTGAGACTATGAACGGCACGCCCGAGCGCAACAATAGCAATGGGTTAGGCACCATGGCGTTTTGTATCACATCGGCACTTGGCGAACCTCAACGCATTGTCGCCTACAATACTTGTCAGGTTGCGCACTACGACCACTACGAACTTGGCGGGTTCTCGGAAGAAGCAAAACACGCATGGCGTGACCAAAACTGGGACACCGACCTGCTGAAAGCCCACACTGCCGGCAAAGAAATGGCTAAGAAAATATTATCATAAGCTTCTATCGCACCATATCAAATGGAGATCACCAAATAAGGACTAAATTCAATTATCATTTCACTTTTAAACATTCCCCAAATGAGCGACAACACATACGAAATAAAAGTAGGCACAACTAATGACATCAACGCCATCGCAGGGTTTCAAGTGGCGATGGCAATGGAATCGGAGGGTACAACATTAGACCTTGAACGAGTGACTCGTGGCGTAACAATGGCGATGGACGACGAAGCCAAAGGGCAATATATCGTGGCGCGTTGCGAGGGAAAAGTTGTGGGTAGCCTAATGCTCACCCGCGAATGGAGCGACTGGAATTGCCAATGGTATTGGTGGATTCAAAGTGTATATGTGGAGTCTCTACATCGAGGCAAAGGAGTGTATCGGGCAATGTATGAGTGGGTAAAACAAATGGCTCGTGAACAAAATGTTTCGCAAATACGCCTTTATGTCGATAAGACCAATTTTACAGGCCAACAAGCATATCAACACCTTGGCATGACTGAAGCCCACTACCTCATGTACGAAGAAGAACTAAAATAGATTTGCAATAAAAAGGTGATAAAAACATGTTATTAGTTAAATTAAATAATAAGCCCAAAAATCTAAAAGAAAAATCGCTAAGAGTTGATTTCAACTACTTAGCGATTTGTTGTGTGGTCCCACTTGGGAACTTGTAATTATAATATGTATATGTTTGTGGCTTATTGGTCAAAATAGTACATAAAAATGGAGCGATATTTGTTTATTGGTCAAAAATAGTACATAAATGCGGGTAATACCCGCATTTATTATTTCCATTTTAGTCTAAAATACTCGTCTATAAAGAGTTTTCGATACCGCTTTGACATACCATTATGTACCCTTAATTTAGTCTTCAAATCCGTATTTATCGCTTCGAGTATGTTGTTCGTATTCGGTATTGGTATATCCGGATTATCATACCAAGTCCACAGCCATTTGAGATGTCTTTTCATTGAAAAATATGCGCTTCTCACTCGCTGATGGGTATATGATTTCTTCCCCGTTTTTCGATCAAGAGTTCTATGTTTTAGCCATTCACCCCATTTGTTGTGCCACGTCTCTAACAGACCAATAAACGACTCCTTGTCAGTATGGCATAATAGATGTGCTATTTTCTGCAATTCTTTGCCAGCATCGGTCTGGGGATTCTTCGTAAGATACTCATCTACGGTCTTAACTTGATGAAAATGACAATATTGCACCTTATGCTTAGCAAGAGCTTGCGGCAGCCCCCATAGACCATCGCATACTATTGCAAGAATGTTAAAGCTGTGATTCACTAACCACTCAATACCCTCTAAATAGTCGGCAATGGTTTCCTTTTTATCGAGAAATTTACGCCACTGTAGCCGCTTGCGATAAGCATCCACAATAAGTAGTACCCCCAAAGTTCCTACCCCAATAAGTTGCGTCCATAAGAATTACCACCTCCTTGTATTTAGACACAATCCGCGTCGAATGAACCTGACGCATCCTTCGCTGCACGGTACTCACCGACAAGCCATGCCGTTCCGCTATTTCAGAAAGGGTTTGCTTGCCCTTTACATACTCTTCATATAGCCTCTTTGATGAAGTGGATCTGCGAGCTATTGGTAATACAGAATGGCGATGGCAGTTAGCACAAAAATAACGTTGACGACCCGCATTAAATCCGTGTTTTACGAGCCATTTTTGACCACATTTTGGACAAACTTTTTATCCATTTCTAATTCAAATAGCACAAATTTAAGAATTTCAATCGATTACAATATTTTTATGTACTATTTTTGACCAATAAGCCGATTTTTTGATTGGTGATAAGATTCCTTTCTTCCATTCACCCATTACCAGCTGCACAAGCAGGAAATTGTGGCGATAGATTTGATTGTCGAGAATGAGATTACGCCAATTGTCGTATCTCTCCATAATTTCTTTGACTTTGAACGACGCTTCAAAAAGTTCGTCAAGCTCTTCTTTTGTGAATTTGTCTAATTCCATAATCTGTGATTTTATATTGTGTATGATTCAAATGTTTTATTGTCTATCACGGCAATGCGTAGTGTATAGGGAGAGTGATAATTTTCGCGTACTATCTTTACGAACTCTTCATCATCACGATAGCAAAACCATAGTGCTTTTCTCATTGCATCTACATCGTCATCGGCTTCAATTCGCCACCAATTCGATTTTGTGTAAACTTTGTATTCGTTCATTGTTTTGTGATTTTATTGTGAAACAATAGCCACAAAGGGCAAAAGAGGCTTACGCCTCCTTTGCGACTTCGGCTTTAAGAATTTGATAATCTTTGTTATAGATTTCGGCATCGTGATTTTTCTTGAGGTACATCATATATCGGATAGCCGATTTAGCTGTTTTGCAACCACAGCCCACATTGTCTTCGGGTTTAACGCCACGGAAGTAAACATACCAGCGACCGAATGAGGGCTTTACGCAGATGAGCTTCTTTGAAAATACCACTTCGGGATTTTCCGATTTAACCACTGCCACTTCTTCCACTTTTAATCCAACTTGTGGCTCGTCTTTAGCCTTGCGTGAGCTTTTCTTGTTAGCTACTTTAACTTCTGAATTTGCAACTGTCTTTGACATAACTTTTGAGATTTTGAGATTAAAAACTGTTCACTGAGAGCGATTAAAATTTACGAGCAAATCAGGGCATGCGTCAAGTGGAGATAAGGCACAAGGATTTACTGCAAACAATACTATTTAACGTGAGTTCGATATAAGGGGATCAATAGTTATATAAAAACAAATCAGCCATTTAGCATTAACTAAATGGCTGATTCTCTTGGCAATTACGGATAATTTTAGTAAATTTATAGTGTCTAATTACAAGATTTACAAAAGATTATCGCAATGTTTACCGCGGACAAAATTACAGCTATTTTCTATCTTGCAGATGATTTCTGCAAATATTTTTCATCAGAATTGAAAAAATCACAAGTTGATGATGGTAAAAAACATCGAAACAAACCTTCCAGGCTATCTGAAGCTGAGGTTATAACAATCTTGATATTATTCCACAAAGGAGGTTTTAAATGCTTGAAGCATTATTATACCCAATATGTATGTAAACATTTGACACACTTATTCCCTAAAACTGTTTCATACAATCGTTTTGTGGAATTACAGAAATCTGTCACATTGATTTTAGCATTATTTATCAAGAATGTTTTATTAAGCGAGTGTACCGGTATTGCATATGTGGATTCAACTCCTTTAAGGGTATGCAAATCGCAAAGAATACTAATTCACAAAACATTCAAGGGTATTGCCCAAAGAGGCAAATGTTCCATGGGGTGGTTTTATGGATTTAAGTTACATTTAATAATCAATGACAAAGGTGAGATATTGAACTTTATGTTTACTCCAGGGAATGTAGATGACAGACAACCTCTTTATTCTGAAAACTTCATCAAAAATGTAAAAGGGAAATTATGTGGGGATAAAGGCTATCTTGGTGCTCAATTGTTTGAGTTCTTGTTTATGAATGGCATTCAGTTGGTAACCAAAATAAAAAACAACATGAAAAATATGTTACTTTCGGTTACTGATAAAATCATGATACGAAAAAGAGCTTTGATTGAGTCGGTTAACGATGAACTGAAAAATATTGCTCAAATTGAACTCTCAAGGCATCGTTCTTTTGAGAACTTTATCTCTAATGCCTTGAGTGCTATTGCTGCTTATTGTTTCTTCCCGAAGAAGCCGTCTATTTCTGTGGAATTTGTGGACGATAATCAACTTACGCTTTTCTAATTATTATATCGAACTCTCGTTAAATATGGAGGTTTGGGCTATTTTTAAGTCATAAATAATAAGGAATTAAGTAGGTAAATTATACCTCAACATCTCTCAGCAGTGCTCCATAGTTGCAATGGTAGCCCATAAAGCCGCGTTTGATGCAGGGGAGGTTGAGCGTCTGGTAATACTTGTAGTCGTCATTCTCGGTGCAGAGGTGTTAAAATAGCACCCGTAAAGAGTGCTATATTAATCATTTATGATTGATTTAAGTATTGATAATCAACGGCTTACTTTCCGATGCAAAATGTAAGGTATATCATATAAATATATGAATTACAATTATTTAAGTATCATATAATAATCATTGAGTAACAAGCTGGTAACAAAATATATAAAAATTCCCTCTCAATGCTGATTTTTCAGACATTGAGAGGGGTATTCAACGCAACTGATGAAAGTCGCTTTATCGGCAACTGAAATCAGCTGCGACAAAGGTATATATTTTTTAGCAGACAGCCAAATAGTTAGATAAATCTTCGTATCAATGCAAAGAGAGGTTTCCTGAATATGATTACAAGAGCGGCGAGTAATGCAACGAGTGAGTAAGGAAACCATTTAATCGAAGTATGCTCCCACCAAGTTAATTCTCTTTCGACAGGCACAGGTACTTCGACTTTTTTATCTCTGTATATAATCGAGTCTCGTACAATAATTTGCTTCTCGGTCTCGGCAGGTCTTTTCTGCGGCTTATTCTTCAAGTCGTGGAATAGTGAACCATCCTGCTCTATTCGAGCATCGGAGGTCGCAAAGTCTGTTTCGAGATGAGAGGTACTATCCTGTGTTGTACGTTCTGCACTCTGAGCAGGAACTTCGATATAGACCGTATCTTTCTCAGTCTTGATAATAACTTTGGTCTCAACCCTTACCGAGTCTCTTGTTTCTACAATAGACGGAGGGTAGAGTTTCTTACTGCACGATTGCATCGTGAGAAAAATCGCAATAAGAGCGATTAAATTAAGTAACTTTTTCATTTTGATAGGTATTTAACAATTCCCTTTATATGGAGATTTACGATTGCTTCTTTACCTCTTTCAGACATCAGATAGGAAACATCAGCCTTATTATCCTGAAAGAGGTTCTCTGTGAGAACCGCAGCACATTTGGTATGCCTCAATACATAGAAGTTCGACTCTATATCATCATCGCCATCTACTTTATCGGTTCGGATAGGTCGTTGCTGAGTCGTATAATGACCTGAGAGCTTACCCTGCACCATTCGATTGGTATAATCTCTCAGCTCTTCCTCAGCCGCCTCATAGAGGCACTCAGCCAAAGTATCAGACTTAGTCGTTCCTAC
>SUXI01000002.1 GCA_015060975.1 Bacteroidales bacterium | reverse complement strand
TAGTGTAGCTACCGGCAGAGGCAGAGGTGGCGATTGACGCAGAGCCAAAGGCAGAGTCGTCGGTTTGCTGCCACATCTCGCCGGTGGTTTCGTTAGTCACAGAGATTTCCACTTCGCCCATATCATAGCCGAATTGCAGATACACAACCCCGTCTTGATAATAAGCGGTGATGTCACTACCAAAATCGGGTGTGCGTGGTTCTTTGGGAAAATCGTTTTCTTGTCCTATTATAATAGGACCTTGTTCTTTTTTTGGATCTTCTGCCATAACAAGATTTGGCAGAGATAAAAGAAGTAATGATAAAATTAAAAATACCTTTTTCATTATTACAATAATTTTGAATATTTCTCCAAAAATATGTTAAATGAAAAAATATTTAAGCATTTTCATGTGTGCATTTTGTGTGCATTTTGCATTGATGATGGCAAATGGTTGGTATATAGGTTTTTATAAAGAACGTATAAAATCATCAAAATTATGGGTTGAACCTTTTTCTTTGAACATTTTGAAATATAAACGAGTACGGATTGAAGTCATAGTGAAGCGACTTCGATTTATAATAGAAGCAATTTCATGAGGAGTGAATTTGCTTTTCAAAAGCAGGCATACTTGATATTCAATTTCACTTAGTTTTGTTAGTTTGTATAGCACGCTTTTGAATCCCGGGAATTGTAGGTTGATATAATTGTCAAGATTTTCCCAATCTTCGGTAGTAGGGTTAGAGTTTTCTGAGAGTATCTTGTAGAATCGAGTAACTATGTCAGATAATTCAATAGCATTGGTGGTCTTTTCTCGAAGTATAGCTTGTTGGGATAATAATTGCAGTGATTCTTTTTGTATTGCAAGTTCATTAATCAAACTTTGCGATTTATGAGTTTCGTTATCCAAAAGATGTTCAAGTTCAATGATTCGTTTTTCAGCATTAGAAATTAGATTTTTGGATTGATAATGCTCGCTCAAGATGCGATTGATTTTCTCTGTTTGAGCTTTATTTTTCATTCGCAGTGCATATATTACGAAAATAAATATAAGTAATATTGCTACTGATATGATGATAATTAATATTATTTGATTTTTTTGAGATTCTACCTCTAATTTTGAGATTTTTGCTTGACTTTCAAAATAATCACGTTGAAGAGTCATTACTGATTGTTGCCAAATCTCTTTAGTGGATGCGTTTAGGGCATTTATTTGTTCTTGTTGAAGATTTAGGGCTTTTTTATAATCAGTATTAATTAATGAATAATTATAATCAGCAATCATAATTGCAATGCTATCTTTATTATTTGTAGCATTGTGTTTGGCTAAAGTTAGATAATAAGATGCACTATCTTGTTTTCCTTCATTTGAATATATATCGGCTAAATGAGCAAGAGATTTTGCTGATAGTTGATGCATGTAGCTGTTTTGTAGCGATTTAAGTATTTGTTTTGATTGTGAATATTTTAGATTATTCCATAAGAGATGAGAGTAAGATTCTAAAACTTCAATAAGGAAAATTGTGTCGCAATATATTGTGGCGGAGTCGATTAGTGTATGATAAATCGCTTGACTTTCATTAAAATCCCCATTATTATTGTATGCAACTGCTAATGAAAAATGCGCATATTTTTTGTGTGGTTGTTTATTAATTTTGCTAAAGTGGGAATGGCTTAATTTGCTATATTTAATGCTTTCGCTGTGGTTGTGAGTTTTGTAATATGCATCGCGAATAGATCTATAAATAAGCCCTAAATAAAAATCGGCATTTAGTTCTTTGGCATAATCAATAGCTTTGGAGCATGCAATAATCGCATCGGAAAGTTTATTTTGATTTAATAATATTCTTCCAAGATAATAATTCGTGAGCATGGCATAACGCACGTCGGTTGCATTATCATCGGTTGTTATATTGGCAAAATATTTTACGGCGGGAGCGATGATTGAGTCGGAAGCGATGTCAATATAATTCTTGTCGAGTGCTTGTGAAAGGAGAAGGGCATGAATGGCGCGTCCGCGCTCGGTGGATAGAGATGCCGAGTCGATGCTATCTTGCAAAATCGCCAGAGCCACCTCGGCGCTATCTTCCATCACGGTTTCGGCACGTTTGAGTAATTGGCTGTTACGCTCGCTTTCGCCACAGGCAGAGAGCAACATAATGGATAATATGATGGCGAAGATGTGTTTCATAATATATCTAATATGAAAGGTTCATCTTCGTCGAGGGAGTAGTTGAGGAAGTCGATGAGTGGTTTGAGAAGAGAGAACCGGTGTGCGGCGATTTCGACCCATGCAGGGTCACGAAAAAATGCTTCTTTGCATGAGCATAACCGTCCATATTCTTTGAGCTTCAACAACCCGGCTTGCGGGTGGTCTTTGTCCCATCCTTTAGGTACGTTCTTAAGTGAGTCGCCTATCCACGAGGGAAAATGTTTGACAAACTCAGGGTTATTGATTATTTCCTCAAATTCGTCGATGTTATCGACGATGGCATGGCGTAGTTTGTTAAGCATCGCCGTGTCGGGACACCATATACCTCCATATAGCCCCGAACCACCCCAAAGGTTTTCTTCGTCGATGCCCATGTGTAGGTAGAATCCGGCACGAGGCAACTTGCGCCCCCAAGGGCTTATAGCTGCCGAGAAGAATGTTTTGTAGGGTGATTTATCTTGCGAAAAACGAGTGTCGCGATAGAAACGGTAGGCACACGACCGTGCCGATTGTGAAGCCAATTGAGGTTCCCATGCAGTCATCAAAGCAATCAAACGGTCGAGTTCTTCCATCCACAAGGCACGCAGTTCGTCATATTCGCCTTTGTGGGCGTGAAACCATTCGCGGTTATTGTTGGTTGCCACTTGGTGGAGGAAATCAAAGAGTCGATGGGTGTAGTATTGAGCCATGTGAGGGGTTATTTTATGTTTAGTTCATCTTTTGTTTTGCGGGGCAGTTTAGCCACAACCAAGTTGTAGGAGTGAGCCACGAGTTCTTTAATGAGCGAGTGCGATAGCGAGCCGGTGAGGTCGATTTGGTTCCAATGCTTTTTGTTCATGTGCCAAGCGGCATTTATTTCACGATGCTTTTCACGCAGTTCGATAGCTCGAAGCGGGTCGCATTTCACCAATATGAGTTCGGGTTTTTCGAGAGGGTAGAGCGCAAACATTTTACCGCCAACTTTAAACACAAGTGTAGAGCTGTCGAAAGGAAATGTAGCTTCGGCATAAGGAAATTCCATGCACATTGCATATACCTCTTCGGGGTTCATAACGAAATGTGATTATGGGTGATGGGTTATTTAATTTCTTCCCACTCGGCATCGGTGATGAGTGGCTCATCTTTGATGCGGGATTTTTTTGATGAGGATTGGTGTGATTTGGTTGATGATGCTTGTTGCAGGTCTGAAATATCTTCAAAATCGATGTATTCGCCCATTGATTTGCGACGTTGGTGTTGTTGTTGACGTCGTTGTTGCGATTCATATTCCTCGGCTCGTTGTTGCTGTTGTTTGTTGAATTGTGAAAAGGCTTTTTTCGCCTCTTTTTGCATGCGATAAATCTTAAATCCCACCTTAAAAAGCGGGATTCCTATAAAAATGAGGAATAATATGAACAGAAAATCTAAAAAACCCATTTTTCAAAATATATAGATTAAATATAGTTTTTATAGACGTGTCGTTCCCTTGCTTGCATTAGATATTTTTGCGAGAGAATATCGATAGCAAGATATAAAGGAAGATGGTCCAAGATAAACCCGAAACGCCACAGAATATAACAAACAAAATGGCAGAAATGATTATGAGGTAGCGTTTATAATTTTCACGAATTGCGAAATCATGAAACTTAAGAGAGTACATTTTAATGGGGGCGACCATAAATAATGACATCACTGCCAATGCTGCAATCATAGCGCCATCACCGGGATAGCCATAATCATTGATTAATGCGCAAGCCCCAATCCAAAAGATGGCATTTGCAGGGATAGGAAGCCCGATGAATGTTTCGGTTTGACGGTCATCGACATTGAAGCGGGCAAGGCGAATGGCGCCAAAAATCGCTATTGCCAATGCTGCAAACGCAGTGATTTCGCCACCGTTGTGGTATGTCATTGTGTTATACATTAGCATTGCCGGAGCGACTCCAAAACTAATGAGGTCGGCAAGTGAGTCAAGTTCTTTACCTAAATTTGAATAAGCGTGTAGCAATCGGGCGGCTGCGCCATCACAGAAATCAAATATCGCCGCAACGCCAATGAGCATGAATACAATTTCATAACCTTTGAGGGTTCCATACATTTCTTGTGAATGAAACGCGAAAATGCAAGCAACACAACCGGCAAGGAGGTTGAGGCAAGTTATGGTATTAGGTATATTTGCTTTAATTTTTTTGAACATCTTCTTGAGGCTTGAGGCGAGCCACTTCGGTTATGCCACCTATTGTAAAGTCGCCTATTTTTACGTTTATTTCGGTATTAAGAGGTAGATATAAATCTACACGAGAACCAAATTTGATAAATCCCATGTGATCTTCGATTGAGGACTCAACACCGGGTTGGGCGTATGTGACAATGCGACGTGCCATGGCTCCGGCAACTTGACGCATGAGGATTTCTTGTCCGTTTTTAGTGCGTATAACCACAGTGGAACGTTCATTTTCGGTGCTTGACTTAGGTAGCCATGCTGCCATGAAGCGCCCGGGATGATGCTTTGAGAATATAACTTCGCCATCAACAGGGAACCAATTGGCGTGAACGTTGAAAATGCTCATAAATACCGATAGCTGAATCACCTCGCGATGAAGATACTCATCTTCAAAGGTGCGCTCAAGGGCCACTACTTTGCCGTCGGCACTTGCCACAACCACATTTTCGCGGTTGCCCGTGAATCTACGGCGTGGCGAACGGAAAAAGTTTACAACCAATAGCCATAGAATAGCAGATATTGCCGATGTTGTAATGGGGATGGCAATAGGCTTGACATACAGCCATAAAGGAGTGTTTATTGCCAATAGAATGATTAGCAATATTATGATAATGTTGGTTCCTTCGTGGTGAATTTTAACTCTCATCAGGCTATAAAATGTCTATATTAATATGCAAAGATATATTAAAATTTTAATATACCCAAAAGGTTGGTGGGTTTTTGCACTGTTGCAGAGTCAACAAGCAAGGTTATTGGTTATTCTTTGCTCAATGATATAGTAACTTTGATGAGTTCCAATCGGTTGGCCGACTTGTTGATTATTTCAAAGTCGATGTTGCCAAGTGTAATCTTTTCACCTTGGTTGGGGATTTTACCGGTGCTGACGAGTATGTAGCCTGCAAGGGTTTGGTATTCGTCATTTTCGGGGATGTCGAGGAGGTATTTATCGTTAAGATGCGCGATTTCGGCGCGTCCCGAAAATTCATACATGCCATCTCCCAATATTTTTTCCACAATTTCAGATTGGTCATGCTCATCTTGAATGTCGCCGAATATTTCTTCAACAAGGTCTTCGAGTGTGACCATTCCGGCTGTGCCTCCAAATTCGTCAATGACAATAGCTATCGACCTTTTTTCAGAGAGCAGGCGACGCATCATTTTGTTTGCCAATAACGTTTCGGGTGCAAAAACAACCGGTTTTAGATGCTCTTTCCAATTGCAAGCGGGATCAAACAATTCGCTGACATGGATATATCCCAACACATTGTCGATGTCGTTTTTATAAACAATGATTTTTGAACGTCCCGACGTTGTGAATAATTCGCTTAGTTCCTCTCGTGATGTTTCCTCAATATCCACTGCGAATATCTCGTTGCGAGGAATCATGCAGTCGCGAAGGTGTGTTGTGGAAAAGTCGAGTGCGTTATGAAAAATTTTAACTTCATGTTCAACTTCTTGTTGCTCTTCTTGTTGTTCGTCGATAGTCGATTCGATATATTGGTTTAATTCTCCAACCGAGAGCAACTTGGTTGTTGTGTCTTTTATTTTTATGCCACACATTTTCATTAATAATTTTGACAGCCATGAAGTGAAAAGTGATACAGGATATAGGATGATGTAAAATATGGCAATGGGAATTGACAGATATTTCAGTGAACTGTTGGGGTTTATGCGAAATATTGTTTTAGGCAAAAATTCTCCGGTGAGAAGTATCACTGCGGTAGAGATGATTGTTTGCATAATAAGCACAAACACATCGTTTTGATATATGCTTTCAAGCCATGGGTCGAGCAATGCGGCTGCGCCCATACCATATATAACAAGGACGATGTTGTTCCCCACAAGTATTGTAGATATGAAAAATTCGGGGTCGGAGTAAAATCGGTTTATGATTTTACTTCGTAGTCCACCTTTTTTCATGTCTAATTCAACTCTGATGCGGTTGGATGTTATAAATGCAATTTCTGTTCCGGAAAACAGACCGGAAAATAAGAGAGAAATCAGTGCAATTATGAGCCAAGTGGTTATTTCCATAATAAAAAGAGATTAATCATTTATTGCTTGAGGGTTGATATTGGCTTTTTTTAACCCATTGGGTTTTTGTTGGGCCTGTATTGAGGGTTGGGGTTGTGCTTTAACTGTAGAGTCGATATTGGTTGTGTCGTTGTTTTTTCGCATATTTTCGGCAGGGAATATTGCAGTGGGTCTTTTGATGTAATAGTCGTTCATTTGCTCGTTGGAAGAAAACCCATATCCCTCGATGGTGCGTTCACGGCTCACGATGCGCATAAAAGCCGTGTCGGAGTATATTCTTTTTCGGCGTTGATCCCAAAACAACTGTTTTGTCATGAATGTGTCTTTTTCAACGTTTATCATAACTACATTTCCGTCAAGACGCCAAATGCGTTTTTCGCTGAAATAAATCGCCGAGTCGCATACTACTTTGGCGCTTTGATTAAAAGAGTCGTCATATTGCTCAAGGAAAAGGCCGTCGGGGAAAGTCCAACGTGGTTCACGGGCTTCGTCAAACACATTCCATGTTTTGGTAGATATGTGATAGCGGGTTATTCCTGAGTCGGATATGAAAGTTTCCACATTGCGAGTGACCATTGAGGGAACCTCATTGGCGTTTCCATTTTCATACACATAGTTTTTTTTATCTTCTTGGCATGCGGTTATGGCGATTGACAAGAATGCGATTGAAACTAATGCAGGTAGAACTCTTAATGTTTTTAATTGTCGCAAAAGGAATGACGTTTTAATTAGCGAATCTTGTTTTTCCAGAACCACATTTCATTAAAGTTAATGCCGAGTGTTATGTTAAAGAAGTCTTCTTTAATGAGGGGCTCGGGATTGGCTTGGCGGTGGCGATATTCAAAGCCTAAATTCAAGATGGTTTTAAAGCCGTTTACGGGCAGCCCAAGTCCGGCGGTAATGCCAAATTCCCTAATATTATTGTCATTAACCATTAAATAGTCGTGATTGTAGAATCCACCCATGCGATATTGTATGCGTTGTATATAGTTGCCACGAGGTTTAGGCGTGTATTGAACCCCTGCGGCAATTTCCCAACGGTTGTCGAAACGAGATTTTTCAAAATTTTCAAGAGCCGAATATTTAGCGTCTTTCCATGCTTGATATGTGAAATCGACTTCGGCGATGAGACGTTTATTCCACTCGTAATTCACACCGAAACCCCAACTTGCCGGTAGTGAATATTTCCCTTTTGTGGATGTGTAGCCTATTGTGTCGGGGGCTTCATCTTGATTGATGTCGTATTTCATGCCCCATGTTTTACCAAGTAGTGATTTCCCCGGAGAGAATACGGCACCTATTGTTACGCTGTTTTTTGTGCTGATGTCAAATGTGTATTGTGCCCCAAATTGTAGTCGCCAGTCTCTCACTTGCATAACTCGTTCAAATAGAGTTGTGGCGCCGGTTGATGTGTTGGCATAGATGTCGTTGATTGTTGTGCCAAAAAGATATGAAACGTTTACTCCAAGGTTGAGTTTATTAAAAACACGTCCGCTCACTCCGGCATATAATTGATTTAATCCTCCACTGCCTTGACGGCTGTTTGTTCCATGAAGCACTTCGTTGCCAAATGAATATCCTACCGATGAAAAAGGCAAAATACCTATGCTACCACCTAAATATTTGCTAATGGGGAATTGCATAGTGATGTAATCGAGACCTCCGCCAAAATCCTTTCCTTTTTTTCCGTTTTCTTCGCTCCATAATGCCGAGGCGCTAATTCCCATGTCGAAAAGGAATGTAAGAGAGTCGATTGACGCATACGAGGCGGGGTTCATTACATTTATTTGCCGTCCCGAATTCATAGCGTAGCCCACTCCCCCCATGGCGCGTTGTGCCGATGTGGCATTATCTTGAAGAATACCATATCCATAGCGAGAATATGGGGTCATGGCATTTTGTGCGATTATACCCATTGACGCACTCAAAATAAGTGCCAATGCTAATAGTTGTTTAGTTATTTTCATTATATATCAATATACTGTTTAATCCTCTTGTTACTAAATGATGGTCGATTTCGGGAGTAAAATCAAGCATCGGTCCTATTAATGTCGCATTGCCTCCGGTGAGAATCACAACAGGTGATTGCGACAACTGTTTTTTATAATGGTAAATCTCGCCAATAACACCGTTGAGCACCCCCGAGCGTATGGCTGTAGTGGTGTCTTCTCCCCACAACGGGCAATGCCCGGTTGCTTCAACCAATGGCAATCGGCTTGTGTAGTTGTGCAAAGCCTCAAGCCGCATTGTTATGCCGGGGGCGATATTCCCGCCAATATAACAACCATTGGCAGTAACCACATCGTAGGTTATGGCTGTCCCCAAGTCAATCACAAGAATATCTTTGTTTTTGTGATTGCTCCAAGCCCCCACGGCTGCCGCTATTCGGTCGCGACCGAGCGATTGTGGCGTTTTATAGGCATTTGTTATGGGAAGCAATGTTGAGTGGTCGAGTATTAATGTTTTGATGTTTTTCTCATTGAGAAATTTAATTGTTTCGTTTCCCTCATCGGCTACCGAACAATAAACAGCTTTGTCGATATTAGGGAACCGGGTAATTAAATTAGCAATATCCTCGCCCTTGAATTGCTTAAAGCTGGCATCAAAAATGATGTCGGCTCTATCCCAAACAGCCACCTTTGCCGAGCTGTTGCCTTGGTCTATTGTGAGATTATATCCCATTTCGAGGGCAAAGTTACGAAATACTCGTTAAATAGCCTTATAAATTACTCTTTATTAACGCTTATCGTTTTTAGCGATAGTGCGTGGAATCATTATCGAGGTATATATTTGTATCGCTCCACCGGCAAGGGTGAATGCAAGCCAATCACGCGCTCCGGCTCCTTCATAAAACATGAAAAACACCGCAACGCAAAAGAAAATCGCACTCCAACTTTCAATGCGATAAAGACGTTTCAATCTAATGTTATTCCCTTTATAAGAGGTGAATAATCGACCAATGAGAAGCATTATCGCTCCACCGCTATAAACATACTTAAACAAATCGTTGTCGCCGTTTTGCATTAATAATGGCATCACTGTGCCGGTGGCGATGAGAAGCATTCCAATGGTGATAAACCACAAGAACACGGTTTTTGATGTTATTAATAATTGGGGAGAGGTTGAGGGGCTTGAATTATCTTTGTTCTGTTTGTTTTTTTTCATGTCAAAATAAATTATTTGTCATCTTCTTCAACAAATACATATACATCTTCATTGGGGCGATTCATGTGATATTGCTCTCTCACTACTCGTTCCATTGCTTCGGGGTCTTTGCTTATGCGTTCGTTTAGAATGGAATAATGCCTTATTGTGTCGTTATATGTGTTTATTTCCTGCTCAAGGCTGTCGATTTTCTTGTCAAGTTCAAAACGGGTTGCCACTGAGTATTCGCTGAATATAGACATATACACGATATATGCCATAATCAAGATGAAAGGAATCTTTATATATCGCTTTATCCAACTTGTATTTGTGTTGTTTTGTTCCATAACTGCAAAGATAATGTAAATCAAAAATAATTGCAAATATTATTTATTGAATAAAAGTGAGGTATATGGAGATTGCAAGGTTTGTTGATTTGTGGTATTTATAGAAAAACCCATGAATATTGAAATTACATATTTATGAGTTTGCTATTATTTGCGTAAATGTGTTATATTTGTGAGGATTTTTGAGGATGGGTAGAATGGGAGGGATTCTTACTTGTCTTTAATGGAATATTTTTTATTAATAAACATATTGCGCGGTTGAAATAGGCGCAAAATAAATTTTTATGGAAACAACACGTCAAGCAAAAATAGCACGTTTGCTCCAAAAGGAGCTTAGTGAGATATTTCGTCGTCAAACGGCTAAAGTTCATGGTGTTATCGTGTCGGTGAGTGCGGTAAGGGTTTCTCCCGATTTAAGTATTGCCCGAGTTTATTTATCGATATTTCCATCGGGAAAAGCCGGGGAATTGATTGAAAGTATCAATAAGAGCGCACGAGAAATTCGCTATGAATTAGCTCAAGTGGTGCGTTATCAACTTCGCAAAACTCCTGAGTTGTCATTCTTTATCGATGATTCGCTCGATTATATTGAAAATATAGATAATTTATTGAAAGACAAATAACTTATATTTATTAATGTTCTCATTGAGAATTGCATTAAGGTATTTGTTTTCAAAGAAAACCCACCATGTGGTAAATGTGATTTCATTGATTTCGGTCATTGGTGTCGCAGTTGCCACAATGGCTATAGTGTGTGTGCTGTCGGTGTTTAATGGCTTTGAGGATATATCGGCACGTTATTTGTCCCGGCTCGACCCCGAACTAAGGGTGTTGCCTGCAAAAGGAAAAACTATAGAGAATGCCGACTCGTTGGCTCAAGTCATAAGTAAGATAGAAGGCGTGAAAATCGCACTTCCCGAGATAGAGGAGCGGGCATTTGCTATTTTCAGTGAAAAGCAGATGCCTGTGATGATTAAAGGTGTTGATGCTGAATGCAGTCAACTCGTAAATATTGATTCAATAATTATTGATGGAGAACTGATTCTTGAACCCGGTGACTTGAGTTGTGCGGCATTAAGTGTTGGGGTGGCTTTAGGATTGGATGCGAGAGCCGGGGCAAATGATTATTTATGTGTATGTGTGCCTGTTCGCACCGGTCGAATTAATCCGGCTAATCCAATGACGGCTTTCCGCATGGACTCTCTCGCTGTCTCAGCTGTGTTTCAGGTTAACCAGCCCGAATATGATGCCGACTATATAATTCTACCTCTTGAAAATGCTCGCAAATTACTTGAATATACAACACAAGCGAGTTCGGTGGGGATTGCTGTTTGTAATGGAACGGATGTTGATGTCATAATTGACAAACTTTCAAATGTGATAGGTGATGAATATGAAATAAAAGATCGTTATGAGCAGCACGAACAGTCATTTAAAATGATTTCGATTGAAAAGTGGGTTACATTTCTCATGCTGGCGTTTGTTCTTGTAATAGCCTCATTTAATATTATTTCAACACTCTCGATGCTTGTTATCGAAAAAGATGAAAACATAATGACGTTCAACGCACTTGGGGCAACACGCAGAATGATTACCCGCATTTTTATACTCGAAGGCTGGCTGATTTCGTTTGTTGGTGGCGTGATTGGTATTATTGTTGGAGTGATGTTGTGTTTGGCGCAGCAGTATGGCAATTTTATCAAACTCAATGGCGACCCATCGGCTTTAGTTATTGACTCCTATCCGGTGAGAGTTGTAGCCACTGATTTGTTGGTGGTGTTTGTTTTGGTTCTTGTGGTGGGATTTATTACATCACAAATTACCTCGGTGTTCACCCGTCAACGTCTTAAAAGCTAATTTTAATATGGAGAAAAAAACTATATGGGATCTTGACCGAGTGTCGGTCGATGAGTATAAAACACAAGTGGAAAAACTGCCTATAGTGGTGGTCCTTGATAATATACGAAGTCTTAATAACGTAGGCTCGGTGTTTCGCACAGCCGATGCGTTTCTTGTTTCCCGATTGATGCTTTGTGGCATCACGGCAACTCCTCCAAGCAATGAGATACACAAAACGGCTCTTGGTGCCGAAGATTCGGTTGAGTGGGAATATTATGAATCGACACTTGAATGCGTCAAACAATTAAAAGAGGAAGGTTACACTCTTTGTTGCCTTGAACAAGTTAAAGGCAGTGTGGCGTTGCAACACTTTATTGTGGAAAAAGGGCAAAAATATGCTATTGTGTTTGGCAATGAAGTAAATGGGGTCGATCAAGAGGTTGTCAATGCATGCGATGTGTGTATCGAAATCCCTCAATGTGGCACTAAACACTCCCTAAATGTGTCTGTGTCGGGTGGCATCGCAATGTGGCACTTTTTCGATGCAATGCACAATTAATCACATATCGAACCTGGCGAAATAGTATCTGTTTTCAAATATTCAGTTTACCACACATGGAGTGAGTCTATCTCCGGGGTCAATGATGCGTGGGGTTAAATGAGTCAACGGCGTGCCATTGAAATTAAAATAGTTAACAATCCATTCTACATTGTTCTCATCAATCCAAATATCAACTGATAAATCTTCTCGACCTGATTTTAAAACTTGTATTCTTGTTACAGAATCAGTTGTGACTATATCTCCATTTGACAACTTTGCTGTTCCTTGATATTTAACACCTTCTCTAAGGTTCTCAAAATCAATGTTGATGATTTCGGTAGGGAGAAGAATCAATAAATCTTGTTTTTCGGTGCGATAATAATTTGAAAATGTTAAGAGGAGATATAGGTCATCGGCATCGGGTACGCCTCGGGTTTTATTAAGCGTCCACCATGGCAATTCGTTATCGCGGGTGGCATCAAAATATACTTGCCCATCTTTTGATTCGCCATACATTTGTGCCACAGTTTCTATCTCTTTGCCCAATTTCATTTGCCAACGAGCAGTTTCTGCATAATGGAAAATTATTGCAAGAATTAAAATCGTTGAAATTATTCCCCCTGTGATGCGATTGATATTATAGTCATGTGAGGTTATCCAGCGGAATATGGCGATAATGGCAAATACTTGAGCAAACCAGCCACTGCGACCTACAATGCCCGACATTGCACTGAAACACATCGATGCTATTGCGGCGATGGCAAATATTATCCAAGGTGTGTGAGCAGCTTTCAATATCGCTTTGCGGGTATTGGCACAGCATAGACCGGCAGCGATGAAAATCAATAATAACAATGCTAAGCTATCGCTTTTGAGCATCAATAATAGTAATGGATCATCGGGGGTAGTATCTAGTCCCAAACGGCTCCATAATGATGGCGCGAAAAATCCCCATGCCACACCACACATAAATATCATAACCATGCGACGCTGTATTACATTAAGCTCTTTCCACACATTTGTCATTATTTGGTAGGCAATCAATCCACAAGCTAAAGGCACTCCAATAGCCTCATGCATCATGCCGGCAATGAGCGAAAGCAGATAGCAACCCCATCTCACAATCCAATGTGATGAAGCGTTATTACTTTGGCGTTGCAATAAATATAAAAACAATAGAGGAAGCAAAGTGGCAATAATGTAATTATATATACACACAAATGCTTGCATAGAGTCCCACCAGGGGAGAACGAATACCAATAAAGCTAATGCAACAACCGATGCTGTAATGTGATTTGATTTGAAATTACAATGTTTCAATACAATCCACATCATCGAAGGGACTGAAATAGCAGCAATCAGTGCATTTATCCAATGTGGGAGTGTGATGAATAAAATGGGATTTATTTTGTCGGCAAGACGCCCGTTGGTATCAAGCCAATGTCCTACAAAGAAAAAAGGATAACGCCATATAGGGTGCGTCTCAAAATATTTTGATGTTGACACCATGTGAGCAAGGTCATCACCCGAATAGGGCATAAACATTTCAAATATCACATAGCATATAAATATGAATAGCAACAAAGAAGCTATTACCCAATTTCTCTTTGTTTGTAGCATGGTAACAGTTGTGTTATTTCTTTAATAGGAACTTCAATGGTTCTGCAACTCGGCTTGCCCATGCTCGTTCTTCGTGGGCGTGACCCGGGAAGAAAGGCGTCATCAAGCGGTCGCCTTTATATCCGAGCGAGTCGGCAAGGGCATTCATTGCGTGAAAATATGGGATATATACCGAATCAATTGTTTTATCTCCACAGTCCATATATAATCGATGCTCACCGGTGCGTGGCAATGATTCAATCAAATATCGGCGCATCGCTCCGGGAAAATCTTCATTGCGATTTATTGCACCACTCCAATGGGTCGATAAACATCCTGCCGAGCCAAATATTTGAGGGTATTCACACATGCCATAGATAGAAATTAATCCACCCATGCTTGATCCCATTATCGAGGTGGCTTGCATGGTGGTATCGGTCGAATAGTTTTCGTTTATAATCGGGCGCAATGTATTGACTATAAATGCCAAATATTCATCGGCGCGGTATAATCCCTTACACATATATGAGTCAATGAAGGTCTTGACGCTATCAGTTGTGAGATATTTAAGTGGTTTTTCGGGCATGAGATCACTCAATCGAGTGGTGTCAACGCTATATACCCCTACCACGATTGCAGGCTTGATACTATCAGCATCAAGTAATTTGCCCATCACCGAGTCAATTTCCCATGCCTGATGATTCCATGTGGAATTGGCATCAAAAAGGTTTTGCCCATCGTGCATGTAAATCACCGGATATTTTACACCCTTATTATATCCATCGGGAGTCCACACATCAACCTTGATAGTTTCATTCATTTCTGGAGAATAAAGGTCAAGATGTTTTAGTTCTCCACTTGTGACCGTCAAATTCGACGATTGCATTATGTCACTATTTTTGTTCTTAGCCAAAAAGAGAGTAAGCATCACAAGAAATAATGTTGTAAAAATCCACTTTTTCATAATGCAAAATGAGGCTTTTTATCGTTTTGATACATCAACCTTTACCGTTGGAGGAAGATCGTTATTGCGTGTATTTATTGTATCGATTGTTTCGTGGGCGAGGTGCATAAATGCTTGTCCGGCAATGCTATCCTCAAGAGCGATAGGAGCTCCATTATCTCCACCTTCACATATCGTTCCCACAACCGGAATTTGGGCGAGCAATTTCACCCCCAATTCTTTTGCAAGTTCAACTCCCCCTTCGCGACCGAAGATGTAGTAACGTTCTTCGGGGTGAGGTGCCGGAGTAAACCATGCCATATTCTCTACCAATCCCAAGATAGGTACATTTACTTTCTCTCCGGTAAACATCGCAATACCTTTGCGAGCATCAGCAAGAGCCACTTGTTGAGGAGTACTCACTATTACCACCCCGGTAATGCCGAGGGTTTGCACAAGAGTGAGATGAATGTCGCTTGTGCCGGGAGGCATGTCGATGAGGAAGTAATCGAGTTCGCCCCAATCGGCATCGGTAATAAGTTGTTTGAGTGCATTTGACGCCATACCGCCACGCCACAAAACCGGTGAGTTCTTATCAACTACAAAGCCGATTGAAAGTAGTTTTATACCATATTTTTCGATAGGGATAATGAGGTCGCGACCATCAACATTGTGCATAAAAAGTTGCTCGTCTTCCACGCCAAACATTTTAGGCACCGACGGACCAAAGATATCGGCATCAAGCAATCCCACCTTATATCCTTCACGAGCAAGAGCCACGGCAAGGTTGCTAGCTACTGTTGACTTGCCTACACCACCTTTACCCGATGATATACCTATAATGTTTTTAACACCGGGGAGTGGGTTTGCCGGTTTTTCGGGCAATGGTTTGCGTGTTTTTACCGCGATATTACCCTTAATCTCCACTTCGGGAGAAATATGTGTGAGGATAGCCGTTTCGGCAGCCTTTACAAGTGATTTCATAAAAGGGTCGGTAGGTTTCTCAAAAATGAGTGAGAACGACACCTTGTTACCATCAATGCGAATATCGTCCTCAACCATGTCGAGTTCCACGATATTTTTCCCATTACCGGGATAGCGCACATTTTTGAGTGCATCAATAATCAATGCCGGATATAAACGTTCCATTATATATGTTTTTAGATTATTCTTTGGGTGTTACTTTGGGGTTGCAGAGTTCAGGGCATTGGAGTTCGCCACGAGAGAAACTGCGATAAGTATCAAATTCTATTTCTACTTCAGGTTCTTGCAACATGGTAGTGTGGTCGAGTGGGAAACTGATATATTTGATTGTTAACCCTCGGTCGAGCCATTGTTGTTCGTAGAATGTCTTTATCTCGAGGATATCGCTCACATAATCGGAGTGATATAGATCGTTGGTGTCAACGATTGCCGGTAATTTATTGAGTTCTACGAGCAGGTGTGTATATGTGTAAAGGAATGGGCTATCTGTTTTAAGATGCACAAGTCCTTCAGGTCTCAGCACTTCACGATAAAGCTCAAGGAAACGTGTTGAAGTGAGGCGTTTTCGCACTTTTTTCATTTGAGGATCAGGAAAAGTAATCCATATTTCAGATACTTCTCCTGCGGCAAAGAAATGTGGCAATAATTCAATATTGGTGCGAAGAAACGCTACATTTTTCAATCCTTCATTGCGCGCCTGACAAGCACCGGTCCACATTCGAGCACCCTTTATATCAATGCCTATGAAATTCTTATTGGGAAACTTGCGGGCAAGCCCCACAGCATATTCTCCTTTCCCACAACCCAATTCTAAGACAATAGGGTTGTCGTTGTTGAAAAACTCTTTATGCCAATTTCCTTTGAGAGGAAATCCTTGTTCTTTTAATACAGCAAAGGGATATTGAAACACAAAGTCGATGGTTTCCATATCCCTAAACTTTTTCAGCTTATTTTTACCCATAATAGGCTAAAATAGTCAAATATGTAGTAGTTTTAAATTAATTGTTTCGTGCGATTTTTATTGTTGTAGCATTTCCATCGGCAAGAATTACTTTTACGATGTATAAGCGACAATTCCAATCAGAAGTGTTTATTGTTACTTGATTTCCACCGTTAGTCTCAATTCCATATTGACGAGCCGATGAGTCATAAATAGAAACCATTGCTATTTCTTGACCGGCTTCTACTACTAAGTCATATCCAACAAAATATGCTCTAACATCTGCACTTGTTTCGATAGCAATGTCTTCAACAGAAGATACTCCTGAAATTTTGAACTCACACCATTGGTCATATAATGGATATTGATTTAAAAGTTCTTGGCTTGCAACTAACTCAACTTTTGATTGGTCAATGCCATTCCATACTGTATTACCTAATGCGGGCACTTCGCTAACAATGTTTTCGGCATTAAGTTTGGTTAGGGAAGTCCATCCTTCAAATGCATTGTCACCAATGTAGTTTAATGCCCCTGGAAGTGTGAAAGTTGTTAAGTGGTTCATGCCCATTAACGCATATTTTTCGATGCGAGACACATTGTCATTAAGCATGTTTGTCGTGTCAATGCTTGTATTGCCTTTTAGTACATATTCTGATGCAACAGTACAAGCAAGAGGCATATTGAATGTGCTTAAATTGATGTTGTCAAAGAATGCTCCTTCACCTATTGTTGTGATTTTGTCGTTCATTATGGCAGATGTTAAATTGCTGCATTGCGCAAATGCCCATGCTCCGATTGATTCAAGTAAAGAAGTATTTGTGAAATCGATTGATTTCAAGCCGCTATTTTGGAATGCGTTGTTACCGATTGCTCTGAGTGTATTAGCGAAATTAAATTCTTCAAGAGCGGAACAATTGTTAAATGCGGCATCGCCTATTGTCAAAAGAGATGGTGCTGTAATTGATTTAAGCGCAACACAATGTTCAAATGTTGATTCTCCAAGATATGTAACATACAATGTTGCAGATGTAAGTTTATCGCAACCCGAAAAAGCGTATGAGCCAAGACTTGTGACGTTTGAAGGGATAGTTATAGTGGCTAACTCATCGCAGTTTGTGAAAGCACCCATTCCTATTGAAGTTACTGATTCAGGAATAGATATAGATGTTATTTTTGTTGATGATAATGCCCCGTCTTCAATAATTTGCAATGTTTTTGGTAGAATTATCGATTGAATAGAAGTGCCAGCTAATGAATATGCAGGTAATGAATTTGCATTATATTCTGTTTTTCCAAGAAGGATAGGGGCACCGGAGTATGCACCTATTTTTGCGTTAGACATGTCAAGAGTTGACAACGAGGTCATTTTCTTTGCGATGAAATCCAAGTCTGCCGCATTTATTTCTCCTGAAATTTCAAGAGAAGTGGCATCGATGTTCTCTCCAACTACGGTTGAAAGATTTCCTGACGTAGATGTGACTGAAATCGCAGACGCACTTAAACCTACAGTGGTCATTAGCGAGATGAGTGTAAATTTTATATTCATAGTGATGTTAAACTAATTGATACCTATTAATTTGCAAAGATAATGAATTTATTGAAAAAACAATAGTTTTTGATGGCTTATTTAAGTGGAACCTCAAAAATTATTTTAAGATTGTATCAATTACATAAAAAACAAAGGGAATTTTTGTAAATTCCCTAATATTTCATGATTATTTTAAATGCAATAAAAATAGCTGAGATTATATTGAATAAGCCAATAGAATTATGGTGACGTGATTGTGTTTTTGCCAGGAATTATCGCTATTGGTTGCAAATGCGAAGATGCATAATATCAGCTATAATTGCAAATGTGGCTTGATTGGTTAATCCTCTTGGGGAATCACAACACCGGTGATTTTTAATATTGGTCGTTTGTTCCCATTTGTACGGATTTTAATGCTTTTGTCAAATTCACCCGGACGACCCTTTGGGTTGTAGGTTACGGTGATTTTTCCGTTTTTACCCGGTTTAATAGGCTCTTTAGGGTAATTTGGACGCGTGCATCCACAACTTGCTGTCGCTGAGATGATAACTAATGGCTCGTTTCCGGTGTTGGTAAACTCAAAATCGCAAGTTACAGGACCGTTAGCTTCTTTAATGGTTCCAAAATCATGTGTTTTTGTCTCAAATGTCATTATTGGTCCATTTTCGTCTGCAACAGACATAAATGAACTCATTGTAATAATCAATGTCGCAAGTATGGTTATAATTCCTTTCATTGTAGTAATTTTTTTATGAGCCAAAGTTACAACAAAAAATCTATTTAAAATGTTTTCGTGATGTGAAATTTTACATAGATACAATTTAATGATTTATTTTTTTAGACTAAATTATGTTTAAATGGTTTAGATAATAATTAAGAAAAATTATTCTAAAGGAAATATATTAGGTTATTAAATGGCTTTTTGAATTTAAGTTTTTTTGTTGGGGATTTAGAATATCGTTTTTTTTCTTTATTTTTGTGGATAAAGAAATCTTGCGATATGGAACATATTGAAAATGACGAAAAATATACCGGTTTGATGGTAAATAATGGGGTAGAGCAACCCCCGGTAGTAAATCCTTATATGCGCCGACGCCGCAAACCCTTGCCTACTGTGGCAGAGATGGTTGAGGGTATTCTCAGGGGGGATGTGACAATGTTAAGCCGTGCAGTGACTTTGGTTGAAAGTTTGTCACCCGAGCATCAAGTGCTTGCGCAAGAGGTTATTGAGAAATGTTTGCCATATTCGGGTAATTCTCGTCGCATTGGTATTACAGGAGTACCCGGAGCGGGGAAAAGCACGTCGATAGATACGTTTGGATTACATGTGCTTAAAGATGGCGGGAAATTGGCTGTTCTTGCAATTGACCCATCAAGTGAACGTACAAAGGGGAGTATTCTTGGGGATAAAACCCGTATGGAAAAATTGTCTGTACATCCGGCAGCTTTCATTCGTCCTAGCCCGTCAGCAGGTTCTCTTGGCGGAGTCGCTCGAAAAACGAGGGAAACGATTGTTTTATGCGAAGCTGCAGGATATAATAATATATTTGTGGAAACCGTGGGTGTGGGGCAGAGTGAAACGGCAGTACACTCTATGGTGGATTTCTTCTTGTTGATACAACTTGCCGGCACAGGAGATGAATTGCAAGGAATAAAGCGAGGTATAATGGAGATGGCCGATGGAATTGTTATAAATAAGGCTGATGGCGACAATATCGACCGTGCACGATTGGCGCAAGCCCAATTTAGAAGCGCCTTGCATCTATTCCCTCCCACATTGTCGGGTTGGATGCCCGAGGTGCTTTGTTATTCGGGATATTATGAGGTTGGCATTGCCGAAGTGTGGGAAATGATTGACAGATATTTTGAATTTGTAAAAGCCAATGGGCACTTCGAGCAAAAACGTCAGCAACAAGCACGTTATTGGATGTATGAAACTATTAATGAGAAGTTGCGCAACCATTTTTATAATGATGCCGATGTGGCGGCATTGCTTGAAGATAGGGAAAAACGTGTGCTTGCAAACCAGCAAAGTTCTTTTACTGCCGCTCGAGATGTTCTTGATTTTTATTTCAAAAAACTTTAATCCTGAATTATAAAAGAGAGGTAAAGTTAACTGTGATTATCTGGTTATTTGAACCGCCATGTGATAGTTCCTCGTTGAGATTCTGTCTCATTTTTTGCGACAGAAAACCGACAACGCAACGATGCTTGTTGGCATCGTGAGCGTGTGCCGTCATCGGCATACGCCGCACCTGAGCCGGAGGATACTTTGGCTGATATTACATAGCCTTGAGGATTCACAGTTACACTTACTACTATTGTTCCCGATTTTGTACTCGATGTCTTCTCCCAGTAAGCTAATGTGCGACCTCCTAAATTAGTTCCCGGGGCACCGGTTGTTGTTCCCGATTCGCTATTGCCATTAGGAGACCCTTGTTTCCCATTATTGTTATCGTTATTTTTTTTCTTGCCGGCAAATTGGTTTTTTATTTGGTTTTTTATTTCTTGTTGTTTCTCTTTTTCCAAACGGGCTTTTTCTTGTGCTTCCAATTCCTCTTTTGTTGGTCCCTTTTTGGCGTTAGGCTTGTCTTCCACTTTCATAGGCGATTCCTCTTCTGATGTAGTAGGTGCCGATGGTTCCCCTTGTTCCCCGGCGTTTATAATGTCGTTTGCAGGATTAATTTCAATAGCGTTGTCGTCGTGAATATTCTCTGAAGCTTCTTCATGGAGTTGTTGCTCTAAGTTGCCTAACATTACATATTCGCCGCAAAACAAAATTTCGCTTGAATCACGCGGTGGCCATTCTTTTGTTTTGTCGGGAGTGTGTTCGATGACAAAACAAAACATTATTACGAATATCAACACATGAAAAATAATCGTACCCAATAGTCCTATTATGCGTGATTTTTTTGATTCCATCTATGAGGGGTGATTATAATTGGATAGAGGGGGCGATTTCTGTTGCAACGTTAGTAGCCGATGTCGGCGCGGGTTTTGTGGCGAGTACCATTTTGAGATTGTTTTGTGCCGCTAAATTTAATATTTCAACGACTTTGCCGTATGGAACAACTTCATCGGCATAGAGTGCAATATAACTTTCGGGATGCTGTTGTTGTGCGGTTGATAGGAACGCAATGAGTTTCTCTATTTCTATGGCGATAGGTTCTTCGCCATTGCTTGAAACAAAAATTTGCAATTGTTCATCAAGATATACTCTTGTGCCGGGTTTGATGGCTGTTTGCTCAGAACTTTGAGGGAGGTTGACTTCAAGAGCTGTTGGGAATACAAAAGTAGATGTCACCATGAAAAACACAAGCAACAAGAAAATAACATCGGTCATGGACGCCATTGAAAAAGAGGCATTTGTTTCAAATTGTCGTTTTAGCGCCATATATAGTCTGAAATTTCGTTATCTGAATCTTCGTTGTTTGGTTTTGAGATATTCGATGGTTTTTGCGAGGTGGGGTTTTCTTTAGGCTCATTGAGCAAATCCATAAATTCCATGGTGCGTGATTCCAAATTGTTCATCACTTTATTTAAGCGAGCCACAAGATAGTTGTAGGCAAAAAGTGCTATAATTCCCACAATAAGACCGGCTACCGTAGTGACTAATGCGGTATATATTCCTCCGGCAAAGTCACCAATTGAAGCAGCATTACCTGAACTGGCAATGCTGAAGAATGCTTGTACCATACCTATCACTGTTCCCAAAAAACCAAGCATGGGTGCGATTGCCGCAGTGGTGGAGAGCCAGTGCAATCCTTTTCCAAGGTTTGCGATTTCGATGTTCCCGGTGTTTTCAATGGCAATGAGAATGTCATTCGCCGGGCGACCGATACGAGATAATCCCTTTGCAATAAGGCGAGATGTGGGCGAGGGGTTGGCGCGACACAAGTTTTGTGCGCTTTCAATCTCTCCATCTTGAACATAATCATTTATGCGTCGCATAAATGAGGAATCATATTTGCTTGCCTTGTGAATGGAAAAGGCTCGTTCTATAAATATATATAATGCGATAACCGACAATAGAGCGAGAGGTATCATGATAAATCCGCCTTCAAGGCACAACTCCCAAATCGATAAACTCGTGTTGGCAGGCGCTTCGGCTACGTCAGAAAGTGATGGGACTGTATTCAAAAGTGTCATAATAATATGATTTAATAGTTGCCCTTATTTAAGGCATTCTTTATATCGGGTTATTGTTTCTTTCAATCCAAGATAAATTGCATCAGAAATCAATGAATGTCCTATTGAAACTTCATTGAGATATGGCACTTGTTCGTAAAAATATCGTAAATTTTCAAGATTCAAGTCGTGACCGGCATTTACTCCTAATCCGGCTTTATGGGCGGCTTGACTTGCAAAAATATATGGTTCCACCGCTTTTGACGGATTGGTGGGATAGTTGTCGGCATATGGTTTGGTGAATAGTTCCACTCGGTCGGCGCCTGTTTTTGCCGCCATTTTTATGTTGTCAATATCGGTATCTACAAATATAGATGTTCTTATCCCGGCATCGCGAAGCGTGTCAACTATTCCGGTAAGAAATTCCAAGTTGGGTTCTACTTGCCAACCTGCCGAAGAAGTGAGTGCGTCGGGTGCATCGGGAACAAGAGTGACTTGTTCTGGTTTTATTTTCAGCACAAGATCCATAAATTCTTTTGAAGGATATCCCTCAATGTTAAACTCTGTTTTTACAAGAGGTCGCAATTTAAACACATCATCATATTTGATATGACGTTCATCGGGACGTGGGTGAACGGTTATTCCATTTGCTCCAAAAATTTCACAATCAATGGCAACTTGTTGCACATTAGGTTGGTTTTCACCACGAGCATTACGCAATGTCGCGATTTTGTTGATATTTACACTTAAATTAGTCATTTTTTATTTTTAAAAATCTTTTTGACGGGTTAACTTGTTGAATAATTGATAGTGATTAAAGAATTATTCGTAAATTTGTCAAGATTTAGACCACAAAAATAACTCAAAATAATAAAAAAGCGAAAGATTTGAGCGTAAAAGATAAAATATTAACTCAAATTGACACCTCGAATACGTTATTTGAGGTTGTCTCTAATAAAGATTTCTCACGCTTGTTTCCTTGTGTGGAAGATGCTTGCCGCATTGTTATAGCATGCCGCAAGGATAATTATGCCGCTTCGATAGTGGCGCGGGCGGTAGAGGATTGTGATGCGCATTTGTTAAATCTTAATGTTACCGGTGATGTTACTCCCAACGGAGATATGATTGTTGAGTTGCGGGTGGCGGTTAATAATGCCGAGCGCATCATACGTTCATTATATCGATATGATTATGATGTGATATTGGTTGAACATGAGGATGCAAACGATGGCGAAACCATGCGTCATCGCATTGGAGAGTTGATGCGGTATATAGAAATTTGATAAATTTTTAAGCGATGAAAATAGCTATATATGGAAATATGTACCAAGAGGATTATTTGAATCGGCTCTCCGATTTCCTTGATGTATTGTCTCATTCCGACATAACCGTTGAGATGGAATCGACGTTTTATAATTATTTGAGTACATTATTGCAAAAAACACCTCATGTCGATGGTATAATTGCGGGGGATGACGTAAAGGCCGATATGGCTATAAGTATTGGTGGTGATGGCACATTTTTGCGCACGGCGCGATGGGTGGGCATGAAACAAATTCCTATTTTGGGAATAAATACCGGACACCTTGGTTATCTTGCCGATGTTACTGTTGATGAGATGATTACAGCTGTTGATGATTTAACAAAAGGGTTGTATAAAATAGAGAATCGCTCTTTGATTGAGGTAACAAGTGTGCGCAAAGAGGCGATTATGGATTGGAGTTATGCCCTTAATGAGGTGGCAATCCTAAAGCAAGATACGTCGTCGATGATTTCTGTTGCCACACGCATTAATGATGTCGATTTGGCTACATATATGGGTGACGGGTTGATAATATCGACCCCGACAGGTAGCACCGGTTATAATTTGTCGGTGGGCGGGCCTATATTGGAGCCTACCGCACCAAACTGGGTCATCTCTCCCATTGCTGCGCATTCTTTGAATATGCGACCACTTGTGGTTCGTGATTCGAGTGAATTGTCGGTTACCACATCTTCGCGTGCAACAAATTATCGTGTGAGCCTTGATGGCAGGTCGGTTACGTTGCCGGTAGGGACTACGATAAAGTTACGAAAAGCACCATTTGAGGTAAAAGTGGTGCAACGAATGAAACATAGTTTTACCGACACTTTGCGCGATAAATTACTATGGGGTGTGAATAGTAACAGATAAAAACGTCAGTATATATGAATATTATCTCAGGCACAGAATTTGATTATCCTCCATTGGGGATTGTGAGGTTGACGGTGAGATACAATTCCCGACACATCTCGGCTCGTTGGAAGGATGGCAAAGTGTGTTTGAATGTTCCATACGGTGTTGATGAAGAAGATGTGAGTAGGGCTCTTGAGCAATTTACACCACAGCTAAACGCCACTCGTCCCGAAATACTGTATTATGATGGTCAATCATTTGATTTTAAGGGGGTGGTAATAACAATCAAAAAACAAAATCATACGCCGAATCAAATTATAGCGCAAGCCCGAATGCCTCAATCGGTTGTTGAGGTGGGTAGCGATTTTGATTTCAATAAAATAGATACATCACGAGCTATAAGCAACATGATGTGTCGCGTTGCTCAGCGCTTGGCTCCAAATATTTTATTGCCACGAGCAAGAGAAATAGCCCATGCCTTAAAAAAAACTCCGGTAGGATGGACTATTTCAAATGGTCACCGGGTGTTAGGTCGATGTGATTCCAACGGTATTATTGCGTTATCCTACATCTTGGTGTTTCTTCCTCAACACTTGCGTGATTATGTAGTGTGTCATGAGTTGGCTCATTTGTCAGAGATGAACCATAGCCCGCGCTTTCATGAATTATGCAATAAATATTGCGAAGGTAAAGAACGAGAGCTAATCAATCAATTGCATGCCTATCGCTGGCCGGTATATCGTTAAATAGATTCGTCTCTTATCTCGAACGTTATATAAGATCTTTCTTCCTGACCTTTTCGCAGCCGGTTGTAACTTGTGAAATTATTTCTAAACAACGGGCTTTTTTTATTTTGATGTTTTGTCCTACGATTATCACATCGTTAAGAGTTGGATTTCCAGTCATATTTACCGATGTGGCATGTTCGCCATTGCACCCTGCCGGACAATGAGTAAGGTCATAGGCCGGAGCAAGTTGCCATTTATTGTTGTGGTAGATGAAACTGAAATTTTTGGCGTGGTCATCTTTATTTTCGGTTAATATATTGAAAATCATACGTCGGTACATTTCTTCTACCTGCAGAGGATCTTGAGTTAAATAACCGGTGAGTTGTAGCAAAGTGCGATAATCAAGCATAGGCTGATGTATCGATTCGTTAAGAAGAGCTCCTGCAGTGGCGACATGAAGTCTATTGCCGCAGTTGTCAATGTCAAATCGTTTTGTTGCAAAATATTTATTTTCCAATAGTTTGAAATCGGGTATTGTTATTCCGCAATTGCGAGCGGCAATGTTATACTCAAATTCCATGTTTCCCATGTTGATAGGGTCGTAAGTGTGTCGGAATTTAACTATCCATTCTCCTTCATGGTCGTGATAGAGGCATTTGGGGCGACACCCACCCGAATTTCCGCTATTGAAATATAGCACGTCTATATCTTTATCACTTTTCTCAGATAAAATGTCGAGAGCTATTTCTTGCAAATGATGAAGTAACGGCAGTGTTTTATTTTCATTAGGCATTATTTCGGGAATATAACATAATGCTCCCATACCCGATGTGCCTACAATGCTTAATCGTTGAATTGGGTTTAATGTTGTTTCATCGATGTTTTGTTTCTTAAGCATTCGATTGAGGAGGTATCGACCATAACCATCGGGCAAACTGTCCTCAAATATGCCAAAATTACCCCAAAAAGGAGTCTCTTTGGCAATGAATAAGTTGGGTTTTAAAGGGAGGTCGAGGGGTGAGATTGAAAATCCGTTAATCAACCAATCTTTATCATACTGAAATGCACATCTTAAGCCGTCGGGTGTCATTGTAAGACGACCTACAAGGGTGTTATGAAACAACACATTAAGAGCGTTGACAGATTTCATTGGTTCCACGTTTTCGGGTCTTGTTACGATTAATTGTTTCGAGTTCTTCCATTGTAGAGTATTGTGGAGTGGAAAGAAGCTTCTTTATGTCTTCGCTGTAGTCTAGAGCTTTGGCTATGGCAACAAATGCTTGTAGTGATATGGTGTGATGTTGCTCCCATTTAGTGATAGTTGAAATAGGCACTCCACTCATCAATGATAACGCTTTGCGAGAAAGATTGCGTTCGAGGCGACGACGTTTTGCATTAGCGGCAAGGATAGCGCATAACTCATCGGGCGTTTCTATATCGAATGTATATAGCATATAAGAGATATAATAGTATCGATAAAATGCCAATATGGCATATAAAACATACAATAGTATTACTTGCAAAGGTATTAAAAATATTTGAGTAATAACTACTCTTTTAGATAAATTTGTGAATTCAGCATTAATTATTTACCTCGGCAACTTCGTTGCGGTAGTTGTAATTGTTGCGGAGTGCTTCAAAGTCGTGGGGAGATGCTTTGAGGGCGTGTGTGTCGATAAGTGGGTTGTATGATTTGGCAATGGCTTGCAAAGTGACATTTTGGACTGCTCCGGGAGCTATCCCTTGTGCCACATTGGGTATTGTGAGATCGAAATGCTTTGAAAGGGCATTGAGAGCCATGGCTGTGGCACGAATTTTTCCCTCTCGTGAATATCCTGCGATGTGTGGAGTGGCGATAATGGCTTTTTCAAGCAAACCGGGGTTAAGTTGAGGTTCTCCCTCCCAGCAATCAACAATTACGTTTGCTATTTTCCCTGTTTCAAGAGCGTTGATTACCGCTTGGGTGTCGAAAATACCACCGCGAGCGCAATTGATGATGATAGGCTTGTGTGAAAGACTGTTTAAGAAACCATCAGAACATATATGGTGTGTGGGGTATTTGCCGTTGACAGTCAATGGTGTGTGGAATGTGATAATATCGCAGTTGAGTGCGATATCATTGAGTGACACAAAGTTGTCGTTGCGTTCAATCTCGGCGCGAGGTGGGTCGCATACGAGTACCCGCATGCCCAATTGCTCAGCCCATCGTTCCACAATGCCACCCACATGTCCCACTCCCACTATGCCTATCGTATATTCATTAAGAGGACGATCAATAACATGAGCCAATGAGGCAAAGACATATTGAGCTACAGCCGGGGCGTTACAGCCGGGAGCATTGGCAACTCTAATGCCGTGTCGATGACAATAGTCGAGGTCGATGTGGTCGGTGCCTATTGTGGCGGTGGCAATGAATGAGCAACGTGACCCTTCAAGCAATGAGGCATCGCAACGTGTGCGAGTGCGGCAAATCAAAGCATCGGTGGTGCGCATTGTTTCGGCTGTGATTTCCTCCGGGCTTAGATATTCAACCCGAGCATGATTGTCGAGAACCCCTTTAATGAACGGTATGTTCTTTTCAATAATGATTCTCAAATCCATAATCCCCAGATATAAAGAGCCGAATAAACCAAAAATACTCCGAGAATGCCTAAATAACTGCGTCGTGCTTCATAAATTGTAAAAAGATGAGCCAATTGCAAAGCTGCGCAGCTGTTTAAAAGAGGTATATATACAATGTAATTGGAGAAATCTATGATGATTAATAAAATAGTGGTGAATGCAAGCAATGCAATAAAGCCGTTGAAAGCTCTTGTGCGCGCATTGTAACTGATTATTTTAACGATATTTACAAACCATGAGCCTATGCATAGAAATATTGTCAAACCTATAGTAAGTAACATTTGCAAGGCTTCTTCGATTGAGATATGCTCAAAAATGTTAGATAGCGCAGGTAAAGAGGCGTTTTCATAGTTTAAAATTCCGAATCCATATAAAATCCATGGAGGGGTAAGCATTCCGAATAAAGCCGCTAACGAGGTTCGCAAGTTAAAAATTCGCATCTGTGCGCAACCCAATAATATAATTGGTACATAAAACAGGAATGCGTATTGAAAAAATGCCCCAAGCGACAGAATGCACAATATTGTATATATTGCATACGGATTGTAATTGTTGAAGGTCGTGAATAAGAAAAAAGCGCATATAAGCATTGTTGCGCATAGCAACGTGCCACCATAAAGTTGACCGGTAATATCGGTAATAGGCATTTGCAAAATAAAAAACAACCCGGCGAAAATTATAGTGGGGTTTCTCAACACATTGAAAACCTTGTTGATATAAATCATTAGTAAAGCTATCGCAATGTTTAGAATGATATTTACTATCATTGACCATGTCCCGAATGGAATCCATTGGTTTGCCGGTGCCAATCCAAAGCCTTTATTGTCCAAAATAGGAGTCACTTCGCCATAAATCATGGCGAAGTGAGTTGCTATAATGGTTATGATGGCAAAAATCGCCACTGCATAACGCGAGTATAGAAAATCAGATATATTCTTCTCGCTAATCATCGTTAAAATTTAGATATGACCGAGAAATTATTTCATGAGGTCTTTGCCAATGTCGCGACGGAAATATTTCCCCTCGAAATCAACTTTTTCAATTGAAGCATAGCTATTTGCGAGAGCATTGGCGATATCTTTACCATAAGAACTTACCGAAATCACACGACCGCCCGATGTCACCAATTCACCGGCTTCATTGATTTTTGTGCCTGCGTGGAAAAGAATACTGTCGGTAACGTTTTCGTAACCGGTGATAACTTTCCCTTTGGGGTAGCTGCCGGGATAGCCGCCCGATACAATCATCACAGTAACGGCAGTGCGTGGGTCCTCTTTCAATTCGGTGTCACCGAGGTTGCCTTGTGCCGCTGCTTTCATTAATGCCACAAGGTCGCTGTCGATGCGGAGCATTACAGCTTCGGTTTCGGGGTCACCCATGCGCACGTTATATTCGATTACCATAGGTTCGCCACCCACGTTGATAAGACCGAGGAAGATGAAACCGCGATATGTGATATTGTCATTGATAAGTCCGTTGATTGTAGGCTCGATGATGCGAGTGCGCACCTTTTCCATAAACACTTCGTCGGCAAATGGAACAGGGCTAACTGCACCCATGCCACCGGTATTCAATCCGGTGTCCCCTTCGCCAATGCGTTTATAGTCTTTAGCCACAGGAAGCACACGATAACCGCCATTGCCGTCGCTCAACACGAATACCGAGCATTCGATGCCCGATAGAAATTCTTCGATAACCACAGTGGCCGATGATGCGCCAAACATGCCCGAGAGCATCTCTTTCAACGATGCCTTTGCTTCTTCGATAGTAGGAAGAATCAACACGCCTTTACCGGCAGCCAAACCGTCGGCTTTCAACACATAAGGAGCTTGAAGCTGTTCGAGGAATTTGTAGCCATCCTCGATGGTTTCGGCAGTGAAACTTTGATAGCGGGCGGTGGGAATATTGTTTTTCACCATAAATTGCTTGGCAAAGTCCTTGCTACCTTCGAGGGCTGCTCCGGCTTTTGATGGTCCTACAACGAGAATGTTCTTATCTTCAAAATAGTCGTATATTCCGGCTACCAATGGGTCTTCATTACCCACAACAATCATGTCGATGGCGTTTTCTCCTACCCATTTTTCGATGGCAGGGAAATCGAGGGGAGAAAGGGCGATGTTTTCACCGTATGCACCTGTGCCGCCGTTTCCCGGAGCGATATATAACTTATTGAGAAGAGGGCTTTGACTCATCTTCCATGCGAGAGCCGATTCGCGACCTCCGGAGCCAAGGAGTAGAATGTTGATTTTTTCCATATCGTTATAATTGTATTTATTTATTATCGTGAAATTGGGTTAATCTTCTTTGGTTGGGTTGTCGTTGCGTTTCCAGCCGCGCTTTACCATGTTGGAGATTGATGGGCGACGACCGGTGATTGACTTTAATGCGGCTTCATTGCGGCGTGCGGCAAGCGGATTTTCTGATATTTCGACCTCTTTTTGCGGTGACGTCTTATCAAAACGACGTGTTTTGGGACGATATTTTTCCTCCAGAGCCGAACGTTTAGGCTTGTTTTTTTGCACTCTGGCGTCTTTGCCTCCAATACCTTGTTTGCGAGCTTGGGCTTTCCACTCCTTGTCACTCATTCTGCGTGGCAAATCTTTGGCTTTCTCCAATGATTTTCCTTCTTTGATTTTTCCGCCGCTTTTACGGAACGATGCTTTGTCGCCTTCAAAAATCATGTATTCACGCAATTCACATTCGAGTGACCCATTCAGAATTGGGGTTTTTGATGATGGCGTAAGCCCTATCTTGTGGAAATATTCATCACGATAGCCAATAATCCAAGCCGAACCCTTAAACACATGTTTGAGTTTTGAGCCTATGGTTGAATATAGCCCCTCCATATCGTTAGTGCTGATGCGCTCTCCGTATGGTGGATTAGTGATAACCATGCAGTTTTCTGGAGCCTCGTCCCATTGTGAGATTGGTTTTACTTGCAAGTCGATATATTTTGCCACACCTGCGCTTTTCACATTTTCCATTGCGATGGTTATGGCTTTGGGCGAGATGTCGGCTCCATATATTTTGTATTCAAACTCTCGTTCCTCGCTCTCGTCGTTATAGAGCGAGTCAAACAATTCGGCATCAAAGTCGGGCCATTGCTCAAACGCAAATTTTTTGCGATAAATACCGGGATTGATGTTGGCTGCAATAAGTGCCGCTTCAACTAGGAATGTCCCCGAGCCACACATGGGGTCAATCAATGGGCATTGACCGTTCCAGCCGCTTTTAAGGATGATGCCGGCGGCGAGAACCTCATTGATGGGAGCCTCGGTTTGAGCCACACGGTAACCGCGTTTATGGAGCGATTCTCCCGATGAGTCGAGCGATAGTGTCACTCGGTCGCCCGCAATGTGTACGTTGATAATAACATCGGCATCTTGGAGGCGTACCCCCGGACGGCAATCGGGACCAAAACGGTCTTTGAAGAAATCCACAATAGCGTCTTTCACACGATATGTCACGAATCGGGAGTGGGTAAACTCATTTGAATTTACAACCGAATCGATTGAAAATGTTTTATCGAGCGATAACACCCGGGTCCAATCAAATTCCTTTACCATATCGTAAAGACTATCGGCATCGGTAGCAATGAATTTATATATTGGCTTGAGAATGCGCAACGCTGTGCGGCAGCACAGGTTGGCACGGTACAACATTTCGAGGTCTCCTTCAAACGACACCATTCTGCGTCCCGCCTTCACGTTTTCGGCTCCGAGGTCGGTTAATTCTTTTGCAAGCACATCTTCCAATCCTTGGAAAGTCTTTGCAACCATTTCAAAATTTTCCTTCATCACTGCTTGAATCTTAAAAAATTGTTAGCTTTGGCTTGAACGAGTTTTTCTCCTTCGGCTACATTTTCGGTAACCCATATATTACCACCTATCACCGCATTTGCACCAATGGTTATGCGGCCTAGGATAGATGCGTTGGAATATATAACCACGTTGTCGCCTATAATGGGGTGGCGGGGAATGCCTTTGATGGGATTCCCATCGGCGTCGGTGTCAAAACTTTTTGCACCGAGCGTAACACCTTGATATAGTTTTACATTATTTCCTATTATTGCTGTTGCTCCCACCACGATACCTGTACCATGGTCAATGGTAAACCCTTCGCCTATAGTGGCTGCCGGATGGATATCTATACCGGTTTCGCTATGAGCTTGTTCGCTAATCATGCGAGGAATAATGGGAACTTCGAGTTTTACCAACTCGTGAGCTATGCGATAATTGCTAATGGCGCGAATGGCGGGATAGCAATATATCACTTCATCGGTCGAGATTGCCGCCGGGTCACCAAGATATGTGGCTTTGACATCGGTGAAAAGCAAGCGACGCAATTCGGGCAGATTTGCGATGAATCGGTCGGCTTTCTCTTGTGCCGAATGTGAGATATCGTTAAGGTTGAAATCCTTATTTTTGGGAGTGTTGAAGCATAATCCGGCAGTGATTTGTTCCACGAGTGTTTCTCGCAACTGTTCGCAACGAATCCCCACATAGTGTGTCACGTTATTGTTGTTGACATCACTGTCGCCAAAAAAACCGGGAAAAATCAACCCCCTGCACAAATCCACAATGCGAGCAACTGACTGCTGTGAGGGCAACGGCTCGCCATATTGGCGAAGATGACACACATCTTTGATGTTTTCTTTGCAAGACAACGCATTGATTGTATCTCTTAGCGTCTCTTCCGAATGATTTTTTGCTCCCATTATTGTCAATTTATCTAATAAATTGCAAAGATAGTGCAAGCCGAGCGCAATAGCAAGAATAAAAAGAAAATTTAATACTTGTATTGCCGAGGCGCCGCCTATCTAAGGCGTTAGCCAACGATAGTGCAAGCCGAGCGCAATAGCAAGAATAAAAAGAAAATTTAATACTTGCATTGCCGAGGCGCCGCCTTAGCTGTCCCCTTTTTTGAAAGGGGGACGAGGCTCGTAGAGCCGGAGGGGGATAGAATAATTCACACCACCTGTCTAAATGCGAAAGGGGGGGAGTTGACTTAGCAATCGAAATCTAAAAGATTTGATGATGTATATCGGTCGAAGTCTGATTGAAATAATTTATCTTGTATAACTCGATATTTTTCAAACTCACTTTCAGCGAAAGCTTTTGCTATTTGTGCTGAAACTTTTCCGATGTTATTGAGTATATCAAACTCGTTAAATTGTAAGAATGCATCTAATTTTTTAGCCCAATCTTCCATCGACATAGGTATATGTCGTTCGGCTTGTTCTTCGGCATAATCCAAATACATCGAAACGATTCGGTCTAAACGGCGTATCTCTTTTTCGGTAAGGTAGTTTTTTGCTATTGATACATCGCTTTTTATGATTTTACCATTTGGAGCGTTCTCCCATGTAGTAAGCCCCATGTGCTCTTTGTTGCTATTTGCTCTATTAAGAATTAATTCGGTAGCCAACTGCTATTATAGCATCTAAATTATAATGTTTGGTGTTGTAGTTTTTACCATCCGAGGCAGTTGCCGAGAAAACCTCGGTAACTGAATCCTCAATCAATTCTTCCTCCTTAAAAATATTCTTGAGGTGTAAGCTGATGTTGTCGGTTGAGCAATCAAATAATGTTGCCATAAGTTTTTGGCTTAACCAAATTGTGTCGTTTTGAATGCGAACTTCAATGCCATCTTCTTTCGCTTGATTTGTGAAAATCAAAAACTCAGCTGTGCTATTTCTTATTTGAAACTTTTTGCTCATAATTTACATTTTATCGACAAGCACAAAGATAGTGCAAGCCGAGCGCAATAGCAAGAATAAAAAGAAAATTTAATACTTGTATTGCCGAGGCGCCGCCTATCTAAGGCGTTAGCCAACGATAGTGCAAGCCGAGCGCAATAGCAAGAATAAAAAGTAAATTTAATACTTGCATTGCCGAGGCGCCGCCTAAGCTGTCCCCTTTTTTGAAAGGGGGACGAGGCTCGCAGAGCCGGAGGGGGATAGAATAATTCACAATTCATAATGCGATACGCTCCTTCTGTCAAAAAAAAATTGGTGGGAGAGAGGACAGAAAGACATAAGATTTCATAATGACATAAGTTTGGTTTAATTATGGTAGAGGGTAAAATAACCCCCTCCCCCCGTTGGGGTACTCCCCCTGCGCAAAGCGCAAGTGGAGAGCTGCGTTATAATTCATAATGCGTTATTCTGAATATGGTTGACTGTATATTTGGAAGCTGTCCCCTTTTTTGAAAGGGGGACGAGGCTCGCAGAGCCGGAGGGGGATGGAATAATTCACAATTCACAATTCATAATTCATAATGCACAATGCGATACGCTCCTTCTGTCAAAAATCCTTGGTGACAGGGAGGGATAGATTACCAAATATCAAGTTTAAATTTTGTTAAATATTCGGTGTGAGCAATTTTTTCGTTGAAGAAATGTTGGCAGAATTGTGAAAATAATATAATTTCGCCAATTAATCATTTGATGATTAGCATATTTGCATAAGTATAAAATAATAACAACATAAAATAACAACTATAAATAATCATGAAAAAACTGTTAAAAGGCGTGCTATCCCTCGCGATTGCCGCCGCAGTGGGCACCCCACAAATGCAGGCCGCTAATGACTATCGTATTGAGGTAAAAAACTATACTTATAGTAAACAGACTCGTGATGGTCTTTATGGGGTTACTTATACCGAAGATGACAACACTTATACCGACCGTTATTGGCCTTTGGTTGAAGGTTATCTTCCTTATTATCAAAGTAATGGTTCGTACAATATTGCCCGTCATCAAATGGTGCGCCAGTTTGGCGTGTCAATGGGTGTGGTTTATTGGATTAACCCTGCCGAAAACTATATCTATTGGTGGAATACTGTTACCGGTGAAAATGGGAAAACACGTCCTACAAAATCGTATGGTGTTGGGTATGCCGATGGAATTAACAACCCCAATTTTGATTTTGAGTTTCTTGGAGCCGAAACAGGTTCGGGGGCAATGTCTCATGACTGGTATGGAAACCTTGTCCACATGTGGAATGATGGATTGAATGGTTGGGGAACTACCGCAGGCACACACTTCGTGCAAGGTTATGCTGTGTATAAGTCACCTACTGAATATGGGCAATTAATGGACTTTATCCCAAAGTTGTCGAAGATGAATGATACGGGTCGTGCAAATTACCCTTTTTATCAACGTCAGGTTACCGGTTCTACCTCGGGCGTGGGAACATTGGGCGGAACACAAGGTGTATATGATTTGAATTATTATAATTATTATCCCTCTACTTCAAATACTCCCAACCCCAACTATCCTGCGAATAAGATTACATGGGGGAACAATTGGCACAGACACAAAGCTGACACTTCTATCCCCAAGCAACCAACCGATTTTATGGGTGTATCAGGTAATCTTTGGGGAAAAGGGGTGCTACAAGGAGCCACACAAAGCGAAAACTTCGGTAAAAGTGAATATACTTGCGGATGGTCAACCGGTCAGGTGTTTCATGCTCGCAATGATATCGCTTTTGGTAACATGTTTGCCGATGGGCAATATACCAACTGGTATCTTAACTATCGTTTGACCGCAACAAATCCCACTGTCAATACTATCGCCCCAAATGGATATTGGGCACAGGCATATGATGATGCGGGTAACGCACTTGCTAATAAGTATGTTCCGGTAGCCGCGGCATTTACTAATTATCCTACTGAATATTTGTTCCGTGAAACAGATATGCTTGAATATTTTTGGAGTGTGCCTCAAGGTGGTTTGACTGAATATGATATTAATGACCGTGGCGGTTATAAGTGGAATGGTTATGTATATGGACTTTATACCAATGCCGTTGATTTTTATAGCTATTGCACTTGGACACAGTCACGTCCATCAGATGCTATGTCGGCGCCCGAAGTTGACTCTATCAAAGGTACTCGCGTGATGATTCACAACCTATGGCTTCAATTTACTCCGGGCGAAGATACCGGCAATGAAAGTAAACGTAATGGTTCATATATGATTCGCTCGGCAAAATATGCCGATAGCTATGGAAATAACCCTATGTCAACAACTTCAGACCCTGTATTTACCGGAAATCCAACTCATACATACGGTTTTCATGGTTATGGATATGGCTATAATAAAACTCCTAATGACCCCGAAACATTTATCAATACAGGGGTGAACTGTTGGAGTGAGTTGGAGCGTGTAAATGACAATGTATTAGCTCTTTACACTCACGTTCCAGGTCAAGGATTCTCTAAATCATTTATCACTGCGGTGAAGCCAAATAATGCTGTTTCGAGCTTGAAAGTGGCACAAAGTTGGAACGCCGATGGCGAGCCGGTTCACACATTGACATGGACCCCTCAAGCATACGACCGCGCGACAATGCACACCTACGAAGTGTGGTATCGTAAGAAAAAAGGCAGCACATACGAAGATACAAAAACTATTGATGGCGCGAGTCGAAATGTGTGGATGCTTGCCGGCAAAGCACATGTGAAATATAATGGTGCAACCGACTCTACCACAACAAGTAGCGGTAATAAAAGTGGAGTGAAGCCTAACAAAACTTTCTACAATTCATATACTGCCGAAAGTTGTAAATTTGAATTTGTTGCTCCTCGTGGCAACAATGGTGATGGCACAAAATATGAAAGAACATACGAATATATGGTAATTCCTGTATATGACCGCTCGGCTCACCGTGGTACCGAAGCTACTACTTCAATAGTTACAGCACCTGCGCCAAGTAAAATATATGGTAATCTATATCAAGTTACTGATAAGAATGCAAATGGAGAAACCCTATATGGATTCAGCATTCGCCTTGACCCGTATTTCCTTCCCGGAGCATTGGGAAGTACTGAAGCGAAACGCCTCATCATCACCAGCGCAGGCGGACTTGAAGGTTCTAATAAATTAAAAGATGCAGTGTCGGTAACATTAGCCGATGGTACACCTCTCACTCCTCAAGAAGGTATAACATTCCAGTCAACATCTAGTGGTGGTACTACTACACATGGAGCGTATGCATTATCTATTGATATTGCAGGGAAAGTAGGCGCCGACGGCAAATTGCCATCTATTATATGGCACAATGTAAACCCAACTTTGGAATTCCAATTGGCTGCTCACATCGAATCAACCTCCGACGTTCAATACTCCGGCACAGGAAACCTCTCAACAACATTGTATGTTCCGGTACCTACGTTGTCGCTTCCCGATGCCACAATTCAGAAAATTGGCACAAAGTGTGCTTCATTTGCCACCGACGAAGACTTCCCCATAGGGACATTCCGTAAAAAGGGTTCTACCGAAGCTACCGACCCGGTATCAATGGAAAATGCCAATTATGTGGGAACCATGGGAGGAAAAATGTCGCCATTGTTTGTTACTGATGAGGTAATGGGTACTCCCAACGCTGAAAATACCAAATATGAAAATACGGAATGGGAAATCGCATATAGTTTCCATTTGGAGAATCCCGACTCTAGTTTCTATTATAAGCAAGATCTTTATGGTCAAATCGGTACAGGTTTCCAATATTATTCCAATGAAAATACAATAAATGTAGATTATGGATGCTTGCCGGTGGGATATGACTTGGTCTCTGCCGGAGATGGTCGTTACAGAAAGGTGTATAATGCAGCAAAAACACCTAAAAATTATAAGGCATACGTCACCGTAGCTTATCGTCGTGGTGAATTAGAAGTTATCGACACAAGTGCTATAGAAGAGTTTGTAGTGAATTTGGCAAATCCGTTCCCCGGATTAAATAATGTACAAAGCACAAGTGCTCTATTCTATCAAGGAGAGACTCACTATGACGCCACATTTAGTGGATATTATAAACATTATTATAATGCCGCTATTCAATGGCAATGGGGATATACCGATGATCTTAATAAGTATATTGGATATCATGCTACAAGTAAATTCAATTGCGTGGGGCATGATGAAATGGTAACCGACGAAAGTGGTTCCTATATGGCTTGGGTGCCTTATTATCCCGGTTCGGTATTGACCGATGCTCAAGTATCGACGCTGAACACTCGATACAAAGGCGAACTGCTTAGAGGCTTATATGGAGAAGATGAAGGTGACTGGTCAACGCTTGCGTCAAGTAAAAATACAATGCCTATGAATGTACATTATGTATATGCTTCAACCGAGCCATTGACACAAAGTAACTTCAGTCAGGCTACAATGGATATAGAATTAACAACCGAATATCCGTTGATAGTGTCCAAAGATGCAATCCCTGAGGCTAAATCTGCTGATTCGGCTAAATATCGTGTTGGTAACTTATATATTAACGAGTCTCATGAGGCTTACTCATATAATACAATGGATGTTATTACAGTGGCGACTCCATACATTGGTTATCAAGCAAATAACTTTGTTACTACAGGCATTGAAGGTATATTGGTCGATGCATTGGGAGGTGTGAAAATCTACCCCAATCCGGTGGATGGTGAATTTAAGTTGCAAGCTCCAATGACAATATCAAATGTGAAGATATTCTCGGTTGACGGACAGTTGGTGAAAGAGGTTAATCCCGAAGCCGACACTACCGTAACCATCAATGTTGAAGATTTGCCCGAGGGCTTATATATTGTAAATACCCTTGGCATGTCAAAAATCATGATTAAAAAGTAATTTCCTTAACATACCAAACAGAAACAGCAACGGAATTACGTTGCTGTTTCTGTTTATCCCTCGTTTGAATACTCTGGCACTTTCACTGTAAACAAACTGTCACCTTTTTACTTCGCAGGCGCAAGTGGAGAGCTGCGTTATAATTCACAATGTGTTAACCTGAATATGGTTGACTGTATATTTGGAAGCTGAATATGTGTCAAAATTCAAATAATGACACATCTCCATTGTTTTTATACCCCTCAGTCGCTATGCGACAGCTCCCCTAAGGGCAGGGGAGCAATGTCATTATCTTCTGGGAATGAGAAAGTTGCATTAAGATTAATACTCCTCCCCTGCCCTTAGGGGAGGTGGCACGGAGTGCCGGAGGGGTTTGTAATAGGATTTTGACACAGCCCCTATTATGTAGCCGGGTATAGGCTACATAATAAGCATTACCTTCGGCAAAGCTATTGACTATCGGCGACGGTTGGCTCCCGGTCTCTTTGCACTTGAGGGGCGGTTGTTGCCTCCCGTGTTACCGGGATTCACACCAGGTCTTTGTCCGGGTTTATTATTTGTGTCGGGAGCATCATTTGGACGATTGGGAGTGTTTCCTGGATTATCCGGACGGTTCCCATCGGGTTTATAGTCGGGTTTGTCATTGGGATGTCCGCCAGGCTTATGTCCCGGTTCTCCATCAGGCTTGTGACCGGGATGCCCGGGGGTGTGGGGTGGAGGCGGCGGTGCCACATGATGATGAGGCGGCGGTGGCGGCGGTGCCATTGGAGCCGGACCGGGAGTGTAATACTCATCTTCGTAATATACATTACTCGTGGTGCCGCACGACGCGAATATAGCGGTAATCCCTAATAATATCGTTTTTGTTATAGCTTTCATATCGGTATGATTTATGTTATATTTATATAGACTGATATTATAATGTAAAGTTTAATTGAAGCAAAGGTATTGTTTAAATGCGATAAAAACACATAAAAGTGGCAAAAAACAGGGAAAAATCATATTTTCCAATAAAAAAACAAAGAAAATCGCATTTTTTTTGAAAATAATTTGCACAGAATAAAAACAAGCACTATCTTTGTACTCGCAAAACGGAAATAACCGCAAGCAACTCAACAAATCTGGTGTGGTAGTTCAGCTGGTTAGAATACCTGCCTGTCACGCAGGGGGTCGCGGGTTCGAGTCCCGTCCATACCGCAGAGGAGAGAGGAGAATGAGTAATCGCAAATCTTTTGGATTTCTTTACTCATTCTTTTTTTTGTATATATACCGCTCAATATGCAAACAATCGGGCTTATATATTTTAAAACACTTTAAATTAAATCTCTACTGACTCCCAAAAAATATATTAATTGGTGGCATTGGTGTAAATAATTTCTTACCTTTGCGTTGAACGAAATTTTATGCCGAAGTGGCATTAAAAAAAATTGTAAATTTTGACCTTAATATATAATATTGGATATGGATCGACGCAAAATGCTTAAACTCACGGGTGCGGCAATAGCCGGTACCGCTCTATTAGGTGCAAACTCTTTAACCTCGATGGCTGCGTCTCAACCATTGGAGGGTGCGCCAAACAATCATTCAAAAAAAGCACTTATCATTGGCGCACATCCCGATGACCCCGAAACCGGTTGTGGTGGGACGATGATTTTATTGAAAAAAGCCGGTTATGAAGTCGTTGCCGTGTATATGACAAAGGGGCAGGGTGGCATACAAGGAAAGTCGCACGACGAGGCGGCGCAAATAAGAATGCGTGAAGGCAAAAAAGCTTGTGAAATACTTGGCGCGCGACCTATATTTATGACGCAAATCGATGGAAATGCCGAAATAAACAAAGACCGATATGTGGAAATGCGGGAGATTATAGATGCTGAGAAGCCTGATGTTGTTTTCACTCATTGGCCCATCGATTCACATCCCGACCATCGTGTGTGCTCAATATTAACCTACGATGCATGGCGCCGGCTTGACTATAGTTTCGAGTTGTATTATTATGAAGTGATGAGCGGTACGCAAACACAATTGTTCTCTCCAACCGATTACGTCGATATTACCGATGTCGCCGAGCAAAAGCGTAAGGCGTGTTATTGCCATGAAAGTCAGGGTATGGAACCGCTATATACCGATTGGCACACTCGCATGGAGGAGTTCCGCGGGCTTGAATTCCGGTGCAAAAACGCCGAAGCGTTTATTCATTTGCGCCGAAGCAATAACGACATTTTTTAATTAAGGGATTGCTTCGCAATCAAGGGGGGCTGCTTTACAATTCACAATGTATTATCCTGAATATGGTTTATTGTATATTGGGGAAACTGTCCCCTTTTTAAGAATGGGGGACGAGGCTCGTAGAGCCGGAGGGGGATAGCAACCCCAACGGGGTTGCATTTGCTCTTGAAAAAGTTCTATCGGACACCAATCCCATTTTAAGACACTTTTACCTGATAGTTGCCAATGAAAAAATGCAAAAGCCACAACCCTAATGGGCTATGGCTTTCTATAATTGAGTTGTTATGCTCGATTAGAGTTGAGGACCTGCGGCAACGAGTGCTTTACCGGCTTCGTTACCTTCAAATTTCTTGAAGTTTTTGATGAAGCGTTCAGCGAGGTCTTTAGCTTTTACGTTCCAGTCTTCCACGTTAGTGTAAGTGTCGCGAGGATCGAGGATCTTAGGATCTACGCCGGGAAGAGCAGTTGGAACTTCAAAGTCAAACATTGGGATCTTCTTAGTAGGAGCGTTGTTGATTGAACCATCGAGGATAGCGTCGATGATACCGCGAGTATCTTTGATTGAGATACGTTTGCCAGTACCGTTCCAACCGGTGTTAACCAAGTATGCTTTAGCACCGTTAGCTTCCATTTTCTTCACGAGTTCTTCACCGTATTTAGTTGGGTGGAGTGAAAGGAATGCAGCACCGAAACAAGCTGAGAAAGTAGGAGTTGGTTCAGTGATACCACGTTCAGTACCTGCCAATTTAGCTGTGAAACCTGAAAGGAAGTAGTATTTTGCTTGTTCTGGAGTCAAGATAGAAACCGGAGGAAGTACACCGAATGCGTCAGCTGAAAGGAAGATCACTTGTTTAGCGTGAGGACCTTTTGAAACCGGTTTAACGATGTTTTCGATGTGGTCGATAGGATAGCTTACGCGAGTGTTTTCAGTTACGCTCTTATCAGCGAAGTCGATTTTGCCTTCAGCGTCAACAGTAACGTTTTCGAGAAGAGCGTTGCGACGGATAGCGTTGTAGATATCGGGTTCGCTTTCTTTGTCGAGGTTGATAACCTTAGCGTAGCAACCACCTTCGTAGTTGAATACACCTTCGTCGTCCCAACCGTGTTCGTCGTCCCCGATGAGTTTACGTTTTGGGTCGGTAGAAAGAGTAGTTTTACCTGTACCTGAAAGGCCGAAGAAGATAGCAGTGCTCTTTTCTTCCATGTCGGTGTTTGCTGAACAGTGCATTGAAGCGATGCCTTCAAGTGGTTTGAAGTAGTTCATCATTGAGAAGAGACCTTTCTTCATTTCACCACCATACCAAGTGTTGATGATAACTTGTTCTTTAGTTGTCAAGTTGAATACAACTGCAGTTTCAGAGTTAAGACCGAGTTCTTTGTAGTTTTCAACTTTTGCTTTAGAAGCGTTGTAAACAACGAAGTCGGGTTCGAAATCTTTGAGTTGTTCTTCGGTAGGACGGATGAACATGTTTTTAACGAAGTGAGCTTGCCATGCTACTTCAACGATGAAGCGCACTTTCAAGCATGTAGCCATGTTAGCACCGCAGAAACCGTCAACTACATAAAGTTTTTTGTTAGAAAGTTCTTTAACAGCGATTTCTTTAAGAGTGTTCCAAGTTTCTGTTGTTACAGGCTTGTTGTCGTTTTTATATTCGTCTGAAGTCCACCATACAGTGTTTTCGCTTGTTGCGTCTTTAACGATATATTTGTCTTTAGGAGAACGACCTGTGTAGATACCGGTCATCACATTCACTGTATCAAGCTCAGTTGCTTGACCTTTTTCATAACCTTCGAGGCATGAGCATGTTTCATCTTTGTAAAGTTGCTCATAAGAAGGGTTGTACACGATTTCAGTAGTTCCTGAAATACCATACTTGGTTAAATCGATTTTGCTCATTTGTGTAAGACTTTAATATATAAACAGTTAATAATATTTTTCAGTAAAATCAAATTTCACCTTTAAAATCAAGTGCAAAGGTAATTACTTTTTTTGGGATATGGATGCTTAAATAAAGAAATTTTTCCGTATTCACCATTTTTAACGATATTTTGGCGACGTTTTTCCGTTTGACTCCCTACGAAATGAAAAAACAGGAGATGTGCCATTTCCCCGGCACATCTCCTTGGTGTATAAAAATGTAGTTTTAGGGTTACTTAATCACAAGTTGTGCCGAACGTTGAACACCGTTGTCATTTACTGTGACTATATATATGCCGGTGGCAAGATTGGCTGTGTTTATTTGGTTTCCTTTGCCTTTCGATGCTAACGCTCCGGCTGTATTATAAATTGCATACGTTGCGCGTTCTGTTGCGTTGATTGTTACAATCATGCCCGCTTCAACGGGATTTGGCGCGATGATGAGAGCGTATTTTGTTTTATCGGCAATGGCATTGTCAATACCGCCAATTCCTGAAGGGATAGCGTCATAAACCGCCTCAATGCTTTTTACTTCTATGCGGCCAACGGTATTTACCGCATCGCCTAAATATATAGATACGGCGTTAAACGTAACCGGATATATACTTGCATCGGCAATTTCGGCAAAGTCGCTAATAGGCAGTTTCACCTTGTTATCCTCGCCGGCAACGATTGTAGGGGTGATAGTCACGTTTTTAGCCTTTTGCCCGCAAGGAGTCATTTGCATGGTGATTTGCTTTATTGTGGCATCTCCCGAGTTCATTTCGATTACGATAGAATCGGGGCAGCTCCATAAGGCGACATCCTTGGCAAGTTTAACGTATGCATTGCGTGTTGAGCTTATTGTGTAATCCACTGCAATGCCGGTTTCCCCCAATAAACTCATCGATGTGTTTTTAACCCCGGTTTTTGATAGTTTCCATGTCGATAAATCAATCAAATCCTCGATGTTTTTATAACGTGTCTCGGGGATTTCCACTTTTACAAGAATAGTGTCACTGATGTTGGCTACAGTGCCATATACTTTTGTCACTCCATTCTTTATTCCATGAATCACTCCCGCTTCATTTACTGTAGCAATAGAATTATCATCTACTGTCCATGCCAATGCGGCATTATCGAGAGGCATATATTTATCTCCTACCAATGCCGTAACTTCCATTTTGTAATCATTATATGAGTCAACTACAACACTATCAAGACGGAATGATGGTGCTCCATCTCCAATAGTTACGATGATTTCTGCTTTAGCATCGCCGTATGTGGCAGTGAGCAAATGTGTTCCTGTGCCATTGGCAAACAAGGTCTTCCCATTTTCAACAACTTCGCCCAATTCATTGCCACATGACAACGTTGCACCGTCATAATCGTCCGATACCATTACGCCATATTTGTTAAAAGCATATATGCGAGGGGTGTAGAGTCCATATCGCGGCATATCCATCTTGAAGTCTTCAAATGCAATTGAAACCACATCATTGTCAACTGGTGCGTTTGACACTGCAAACACGCCATTGGTAACGGCACGTTCCTTGCCGTCGCTGGGATCGTTGCGCACACCAAGCACTTTGGTATATAGGGCTGAAGAACCACCACCATCGAAGTTCATCGCTTCGCTACAACCTACCTCGCGCATAATATCGGCGAGAACTTTCGATACACAACCTTGTGACGCTGAAGAACGGCCATCGACAACAAGCAACACGAGTTTTGTGCCTGTGGCATCATAACCCACAGCAGTGCGAGGATTTAGTGCCGTCAAGTGGTCGAGTGCGCCCTCGGTGTTCAAAACCACTCCACCCGATAGAATCATAGGTTGGCCGCCTGCCATTTGAGTAGGGATAATTGTGTTGTCGCCAAGTTTCATTTGGGTGTTAATGGTAATGGTTTCGCCTTGAGTGAGGCTTGCAACGAATGAAGCTGCGGTGCCATGACCTGAAAGGACGTAGCTACCGGTAGGTATAGTGGTTGAGCCTTTGGTGTGAGGAGTTTCGGCAACAGTCATTTTCACTTCGCCCATACTCAACACTCCACCATCAACGGGAGTGATTACCACTTCGTATCCATAATCGTTAGTCCCGGTAGTAGAGCCGTATTTTTTTGAATAAATGATGAGGTTGCCTTCATAGCGGGCATTGTTAACAGTGGTAAGTGCATGTGATGTGCCGGCGCTTGAGGTGACCGTGCCGCTGAATGAAGATGCGCCTACAAGGGTTTTCTTGCTTGCGTCGATAGCCCAACCGGTCCAACCGTTATTGTTGGCATACCATATTTCGTTGTTGATTACAGTGGAGCCGATAGGCTTGCTGTTACCAAAAAAGTCGGCATTCACGCCTGCGAAGTATTGTACTTCATCGGTGGTGTTGTTTTTTGCCATGGTTGACACACCGGCACCCCCTGCAAGAGAGTTTTTGTTGGCAGGTGCCACACGCATTTCCACATTGGGATGTGAGAGGTCGGTAGTAGTGTAAAATACGTTAAGGTTATATGCCCCGACAACACGAAGCGTTGTTTGTGTAGTTCCGGGACCGACCTGAGCATGATACACCGTGTCAACAGTGTAGGTGTTGCCTTGCAAAGTCCATTGCGTAGAAGCCCACGAAGCGAGTGGGGCTATTAAGGCAAGCGAGATTAAAAGAGATTTTTTCATAAAAGTTATGTTATTTAATAATTATTTTTGCTATTGAGTTCTCACATGATATGAAATATATGCCGGGAGCGAGATTGTGGGTATTTATATGTGCTCCAATACCTGAAGTTATTATGGCTCCCGAAATGCTAAATACATTATAGGGTATATCTTCCGATATGTTTAGTGTTATTGTTTCACCTTGAGAAACAGGATTGGGATAGACGATAAGTTTATTTGAACCATCTGTTATAATAATATTTTCAACTCCTGCATCGGAGGAGATAGCCGAGTGAACACCATAGATGTGAGGAATTTCGATGTGCCCTGCGGTATTAACAGCATCACCTAAGTAAAACGATATGGCATTTATGGTGAGAGGGTATATCCCGGCATCGTTAATGTCGGCAATGTCGCTAACCGGAATTGCAATGCGATTGACCGTGTTGGCAATAAGAGATGTATTGATTGTGTGGTTTATCGCTTTAGCTCCTTGACTTGGAGCAACTTGAATGGTTATTTGCTTGATGGTCGTTTCACCGGGGTTGAGTTGAATTTCAATAGAGTCAGGGCGACTCCAAATGGTTAATTCTTTAGCAATTTTCACATATGCGTTTCGTGTTGAACTGATAGTGTAGTCAATAGCTAATCCATTAGTCCCTAATGCGGAAATTGATTGATTTTTTACCCCGCTTTTTGATAGTTTCCAAGTGGAGATGTCTATGTTTGACTCAGCGTTATGATATCGAGTGTTGGGGATTTCCACTTTTACAAGAATTGTGTCGGCAATATCGTTGATAGAGCCATAAACATGTGTAATGCCGTTTTTTATGCCATGAATCACACCGTTTTCGTCGATTGAGGCAATAGAATTGTCGGCAACGCTCCATGTGAGGGCTATATTATCGAGAGGCATTTGTTTGTCGGCGACAGAGGCGACCACTTCCATCTTATAATCATAGAATGAATTAACAACCACGCTGTCGAGACGGAAGGAGGGAATCCCATCTTCAATAGAGACGGGAACCGAAGCGGAGATGTTGCCAAAGGTTGCTGTAAGTAAATGAGAACCATCGCCTTTGGCAAATAGAGTGGAATTGTTATTGATAATTTCACCTAATTCAGATTCACACGTCAATGTGTAATCTTTGACATTATTATCGATTAGTAGTCCATATTTGTTATAACCATAAATAACAGGAGTGTAGTTGCCATATTTAGGCATCTTTACATTCCAGTCGGCAAAGCGAATTTCTGCTATGGTATTGTCCTCGGGAGCATTTAACACGGCGAAAAGTCCGTTTGATACGGCACGTTCTTTCCCGTCGCTTGGGTGGTTTACAATGCCAAATGCTTCGATATACATACCGGAAGAGCCTCCGCCATCAACGTTGACAGCGTCATAACACCCGAGCATTTTCATCACGTCGGCACCTTCGGGATATGTGCAACCGGTTGAGGCTCCGCGACCATCAACGACGCACCACACCATTTTACTTCTGTCTTTATTATATCCAAACATTGTTCGAGGGTTGTTGCTATCACGTCCATTGATAAAACGAATTGCCTCATAAATAACTTCTCCGCGTTTTAATATTACAACGTCACCACCGCTACATTCTTTTATGTCGGGAGTGATGTTATAGTCTTGAAGTGTGATGTTGCAGTTGAGTGTTAGCTCGTCGCCCACTTTTAATGTGGCCAATTTTGTGGCTTGTTCGTCACCTTTTGCGCTAATAACCACTTCGTTTTGAGTGATAGGGGTTGCGCCGGTGGTAGAGGGTCCTGCCGTTACGATGAGTTTGGTTGTACGGTTTATTCCCCACGTTTCGCCATCGGCAAGGCGCACTCTCACGTCGGTGCAACCGCTCACACGGGTTTGACTGCCATATTTAGAGTTGAACAACACTATTTCGTTGTCGTAAATATCTTGGTTGATGCGAGGTAAATTCACAATTGAACCGTCGGGGAGGTTGAGGGTGAATGATTGAGTGGGATTGTCACACCACATGTTTTTGTTGTAGTCCATGAAAAAATGCCCATAGTCGGCCGCTGCGAGGTAGCCTGTTCCGGCAATTTCACCATTCATGATGCAGTCCATGTGAGGTTGTCCGGCATATTGAGGCACATACGAGGTAGTGATGTAGAAATCGGCATTTACTGCTGCGAAATAATGGGTTGAATCATTTGTCTTGCGTTGTGCTATCTTAGAGATTTGTTCGGTAGTGAGAGTTGTGTCATTACCTATTTCCATGCGATATTCAACATTGTCATGCCCTTTCATCTCCATTTCCAAAATGAATATGTTGAGGTTTTTTGCCCCTGATTTCATATTCAAAGCTGTGTGAATAGTGCCGGGTCCCGCTTTGTAGTGTTTCAGGGTGTCAACAGTGTATTCTACACCTTGCAATGATTCTATGCGGTTAGCGTCAATATAGAATGGAGTGAATAGCAATATTGTTGCTAAAGAAATGATTAATCGCATGTTAATTAAAATTAATTGCCATAGGCAAGTGAAGCGCCTATGGCAATGTTATGAAAATATTTATTTAATGATTAGTTGAGCGGTGGCAGTTGTGTTATTGTCAGTTGCTTTTATTATGTATGTGCCACTAACGAGTGAATCAGTATGGATTTGATTTCCAATACCTTTGGCTACCAATGAACCTGCGATTGTATATATTTCCCATGTCGCATTTTCTGATGCGTTGATAGAAATTGTTTCGCCTTGTGACACCGGATTTGGTGTTACGATTATCTCATTTGTAACCGATTCATTCCAACCGATATTTTCCACACCCGATAATTCAGAACCATATATTGCCTCAAAACCGGTTACGTCAATATGGCAAACTTGATTTACTGTTCCCTTAGGTGTTATAATCATATTTTTAAATAAGATTGGATATACTCCAATATCATTAACATTAATAATGTCTGAAATAGGTAATTTAATTACATTTTCAACATTCTTGTCAAAAGTGTCGAATGTCACTTTCTCGGCACGACCATTATTGGGTAATACTTGGACTGAAACACTTGTTATATCCAAATCTCCGGGGTTGATGCGAAGTTGAATAGTATCGGGCAAACTCCACATTTTGATGTCTTTAGAAAGTGTTATTTTTGCGCTGCGTGCCGATGAAATTGTGAAATCCATGCCAAATCCCGATTCCAATGGTGTTGAAGCGAAATTTTTAATGCCGCTTTTAGTGATTTTCCATGTTGATTCCTCAAATGCCTTCTCTATAGGCATGATTCTCTTTTCGGGGCATTGCACTGTCAAATTAATGGTATAAAGCGAATCGCCAAAACTTCCGATAATTTGTGTGACGCCATCTTGCATTCCTCTCACAATACCTAAATCATCAACAGTTGCCACGCTTTCATCGGCTGAAGTCCATGAAATGGCACTTGGATTCAATGGCATATATTCGCCATCGGCTATCGCTTGAACATCAATAGCCCATTCGCGGCGATTGTCAAGTAAAACCGAGTCATATTTTAATCCCAATTCTTTCAATGGCTCAACTGTTACCGGAATCACATCGGTTACACCATTATAATGTACGGTTAATGCATGTGTCCCTTCTCCATTAACATAAACGGTTGTGTCATTTAATATCTCGCCTAATTGGGCGTCGCAACTCAATGCAAAATCGGTGACATGGGTGTCAATTAGTTTACCATATTGATTATATCCATATATCACAGGGGTGTAAATGCCTTGTTTAGGCATTACTTTTGCCCAATCTTTGAATTTAATCTCGGCAATTTCATTGTCCTCGGGGGCTTCAAGCACTGCAAAAATGGCATTACCCACAGCGCGTTCTTTGCCGTCACTTGGATTATTGCGCACGCCAAGGGCTTGAGTGTAGAGTGTTGAAGAACCTCCGCCATCAACATTTAAAGCTTCCCATGCTCCGGCATATCTCATCACGTCGGCAAGCATTGAGGTGCGAACTCCTGCCGATGCCCCTGTGCGGCCATCGATAACCATCATGATGATGCTATCACCGGTTTGGCTCACGCCAAGTGATGTGCGAGGGTGAAGAGCCGATGCGTCACCACGTTCACCTTCTGTGTTGAGGGTTTCACCTCCACCTACGTTTTTGGGGTTACCCGAAACTATTTGGGCTGGATAGATGCGTTTGTCGCCAAGTAGAATGATTTGGTCAAATTCCACTATGTCTCCCACTTGTAATGAGTTAACAAAGTCAAGTGCGCCGGTGTTGCAGCCACTTGTGCTTGTGCCGTTGCCATGGATAACGAAGCCGTCAGATGGAATAGCTCTATCTCCGTCAGATGTCGCAGTTGAAGTGATTTCCATGCGATATTTGCCTCCTGCATAGAAATTATCGCCTTCAACAAGCTTGGCGGTAACTTCGGCGCATGCTCCGGATCTGTCGGTGTTATTGGTGGTGCCGAAATATCGTGGGGTATAGATGGTTATGCCATTGTTGGGCGACATTACGTTAACCCCTTTGAATAGAGTTACTTTTTCACCGATAGTAGCAGTGCCGGTGTAGTAATTCAAACGACCTACATGTGCAATGCCTTCGGTGTCGATTGTGAATTGATAGTTTGAGTTGGAGGTTTTATATACTTCTCGGTCAACGGTACAAGAAGTGGTAGGGCGACCTACAAATGAAGACCCGTTAGTGGCATTCCCGCTTGTAGAGTAGAAGTCTCCGTTTGTGCCGGCAAAGTAGCATAATCCCTCTTTGCTTTTGCCCTTGGCCATTGATGATGGAGTGGCTGTCCCGCCTACTTTATCGGTAGCGCATACTGCCCGCATTGAAACTCCGGGTGTGGTTTTGTCGATTGTGAGATAAAAAACCTGCAAACTCGATGTGGGGCCGTTTAATTGCAATTGGGTTTGAGTGGTGCCGGGTCCCACTTTGGCATGAAAAACCGTGTCGAGAGCATATTTCACACCACGAATGTTAAGAGTGTCATTGAAAGATGCGGCATTTATGTTTGTTGAACTTAACGAAGCAAGCGCAACAACCGAGAGTAACATTTTTTTCATATATAAAGACTTTAAGATTAATATACTATTGTTGCAAAGGTAAATATTATTATTCATAATTATAAATAAATAGCACAAATATTTTACACATTAGAAACTAATTCTAATTATATTTTAATTAATAATTGCAAATTATGCAATTGCAATTATGATTTATCAAACTATAAATATTAACTTTGTGTTTAAAATATTAAAAGGTGAAGTAGTACCCTGTCAAAATGCAAACGATGACATCAACACATGACAACAACCACAGTGACTGCATTGTAATCATTCCAATGTATAATGAAAAAGAAAACGCAGCTGGCATAATCGATGCAGTGATAGCGCTTCCGCATGAATTTGATATTCTTGTTATTGACGATAATTCGCCCGACGGAACAGCAAATATTGTAAAAGCAAAACAAAAAGAATTTCCCGGGAGAGTGCATCTGATTCAACGTGAAGGTAAACTCGGTCTTGGTTCGGCTTATATAACAGGATTTAAATGGTCTGTTGAGAATAAGTATGACTATATTTTTGAAATGGACGCCGATTTCTCTCACGATCCTAAAGACTTATTGAAACTTTATGATGCTTGTGCTAATAATGGCGCTGATATGTCGATTGGCTCCCGTTATATAACAGGTGTGAATGTTGTAAACTGGCCAATGGGGCGTGTGTTAATGTCATATTATGCGTCAAAGTATGTGAGATTCATTACTGGAATGAAAATTCACGACACAACAGCAGGTTTTGTGTGCTATACCCGTCGTGTGTTAGAGGCATTACCTCTCGATAATATACGTTTCAAGGGATATGCGTTCCAAATCGAAATGAAGTTTACCGCCTATAAATATGGATTTAAAATAACCGAAGTGCCTATTGTTTTCGTGAATAGGGTTTTGGGTGAGAGTAAAATGAGCTCGGGAATATTTGGCGAAGCTGTATTCGGAGTCATTAAACTCAAAATGAGCAGTTGGTTTAAAAAATATCCCGATTATAGCAAAAAATAGCGACAGACAATAATGAGCAAAACAATAATAACCAATGCCAACATTATCAACGAAGGGAAATCCTCACTTGGATATGTTGTTATTGAGAACGAGCGCATCGATGAAGTGGGCTTTGGGGAGGCGCCTGCCCGATTACTGAATGGTAATATAGAGATACACAACGCTGAGGGTGCATATTTGTTGCCCGGTTGCATTGATGACCAAGTGCATTTTCGTGACCCGGGACTCACGCATAAAGCCGATATTGCCACAGAAAGCAGAGCTGCGGTTGCCGGAGGTATTACATCGTTTATGGATATGCCAAATACCATTCCGCAAACAACAACACTCGAAGCATTGGAATGCAAGTTCCAACGAGCATCGGAAGTGTCTGTCGCAAACTATTCTTTCTATATTGGAGCTACAAATGATAACCTCGACACCCTTCTCAAATGTGATTATTCGAAGGTTCCCGGTGTAAAATTGTTTTTAGGGGCATCGACCGGCAATATGCTTGTCGATAATAAAGAAGCGTTAAATCGCATATTCAGTGAAGTGCCGGCTCTTATTGCGATTCATTCTGAAGATGAAGGTGTCATTCGTCGCAATCGTGAAGCGATGATTGAAAAATATGGTGAAAATGTGCCGGTTGAGGAGCATCCAAACATACGTTCGACCGAAGCCTGCTACAAATCAACTGCCAATGCTATTGAACTCGCGCGGCGACATGGAGCGAGATTGCATATCCTTCACATCTCAACCGCAAAAGAATTGAAATTACTTTCAAAAGAGATTCTTGAACAAAAACAAATTACCGCTGAAGTATGTGCGCATCATTTATGGTGGACCGATGAAGACTATAAAACTTTAGGGTCTCGCATAAAGTGGAATCCCGCAATAAAAACAGCTGATGACCGAGATGCATTGCGACGTGGATTGAACAAAGGTTTAATTGATATCGTTGCAACCGACCATGCGCCACATCTATTGGAAGAAAAAGAGGGAGGGGCTCTTAAAGCTGCATCAGGAGGTCCGCTCATTCAGTTTTCTCTGCCCATGATGTTGCAACTTGCCGATAAGGGTGTGTTTTCTATAGAAAAGGTTGTTGATGTGATGGCGCATCGTCCCGCTCGCTTATTTAAAATCGCCGACCGTGGATTCATTCGCAAAGGATATTATGCCGACTTGGTAATTGTAAAACCTAATACACCATATAAAATCAGCGATGATATAGTATTAAGCCGTTGCCGATGGACTCCTCTTGCGGGAGAGACTTTAAATAATAAAGTCATATCAACATACATAAACGGACAACGGGTTTTTTACAATGGTATAATCAATGAAGCATGTCGAGGCATGGCTCTGAAATTTAAAATATAGGGAACTTCTATAAATTCCCGATTATAATTATTGCTATATATGACAACTAATAACACCTCAAACGGATTGACTTCTCAACAAGTCATCGAAAATCGTAAAAAGCATGGTGTAAATATTCTCACACCGCCCCCCAAACCATCATTATGGATAAAGTTTTTTGAGAACTTCAAAGACCCCATGATACGCATTTTGCTTGTGGCATTGGCTTTATCAATGGGGATTGCAGTTTATGAATTTACCCAGCCGGGACATGGTTTGGAAGTGTTTTTTGAACCGGTGGGCATATTGGTGGCAATAATACTTGCCACCGGCATCGGTTTCATACTTGAGGTAAATGCCAATAAAAAGTTTGAAGTATTAAATCAAGTCAACGACGATGTAGCCGTAAAAGTTATTCGTGATGGAGGAATCACTCAAGTCCCTCGCAAAGACATCGTAGTGGGCGATTTGGTTATTCTTAATACCGGCGACGAAGTGCCTGCCGATGGCGTATTAATCGACTCTGTAGCTCTTAGCATAAATGAGAGTACTCTTACCGGGGAACCTTTGATAAAGAAATCGCATCTCCCCGAGGAATTTAAAGATGATGTAACTTACCCCACTAACCATGTGATGCGTGGCACCACTGTGGTTGAAGGAAATGGCACAATGGAAGTTGTGGCGGTGGGCGATGCTACCGAATATGGAAAAGTATATGAGGCGGCTCAAATCGACACCGGGGTTAAAACTCCATTGACACTGCAACTCGAAAAGCTTGGCAAAGTTATTTCATGGGGTAGCTATACTGTGGGAGCGCTCATTATTATCGGTCGCTTGGCAATGTGTGATTGGGGGGCTGAATCTCTCGGCTTGACAAAGTATCTTCTCGACACCTTGATGCTTGCTATCACTGTGATTGTGGTATCAGTGCCCGAAGGTTTACCCATGAGTGTGACATTGAGCTTGGCTTTGAGTATGCGTCGCATGCTCGCAAGCAATAACCTTGTGCGCAAAATGCACGCTTGCGAAACAATGGGAGCTACTACCGTAATTTGTACCGATAAAACCGGAACACTCACGCAAAATCAAATGCGAGTGTATCAAACAAAATATTACCCGCTTGGTGAATCTCAAAAACTTGGAGATGATGAAGTGAGTAATGCAATAAAAGAGGGTATCTCGGTAAACTCTACCGCATTTTTGGAATATGACAAAGAGGCGGGCAAGATGAATGCCCTTGGAAACCCCACAGAAGGTGCATTACTCCTTTGGCTTAATGACAATGGTGTTGATTACCTCAAATTGCGCGAAAATGCTAAAGTTGTGCAGCAACTTCCTTTCCACACCCAACGCAAGTTTATGGCTACAGTGGTTGAGTCGCCGCTGCTTGGCAAAAAAGTTCTTTATGTGAAAGGTGCTCCTGAAATTGTCCTTGGCCTTTGTGCGAAAGTGGCAGGTGATGTTAAACCCGAAACCATCAACGAACAGCTCCTCGGCTATCAACAGAAAGCAATGCGCACACTTGGTATAGCATACGCAATTCTCGACGACAGCCAAAACCCTATACAAGACAATCAACTCAACATCAACAATCTCATCTTCATCGGCATAACAGCGATTGCCGACCCTGTTCGTACTGAAGTGCCCGATGCGATTCGCAATAGCATCAGTGCCGGAATAGCGGTGAAAATCGTAACCGGAGATACCCCCGGAACCGCCAAAGAAATTGGCCGTCAGGTGGGATTGTGGAACGATGAGGTTGATGGAGAGGAAAACCACATCTCTGGTCCCGATTTTGCGGCATTGAGTGAGGAAGAAGCCGCAAAACGCGCATTAAAATTAAAAATAATGTCGCGGGCTCGTCCCACCGACAAATCACGACTCGTTCGTCTCCTTCAAGAAGCCGGTGAAGTGGTTGCGGTAACCGGCGATGGCACAAATGATGCTCCCGCATTGAATGCCGCACAAGTGGGATTGTCAATGGGCGATGGCACATCGGTGGCAAAAGAAGCCAGCGACATCACTATTATGGACAACTCATTTGCCAGCATCACCAAGGCTGTGATGTGGGGTCGCTCATTATACCAAAACATACAACGCTTTGTGTTATTCCAATTAGTGGTTAACGTCGTAGCTTGCTTAATTGTCGTGATAGGTGCGTTTACCGGCACACAATCTCCATTGACAGTTACGCAAATGTTGTGGGTGAACCTCATTATGGACACATTTGCGGCATTGGCGTTTGCTTCATTGCCCCCAAGCATGGAAGTGATGAAAAACAAACCTCGTCGGTCATCCGATTTTATCTTGAGTAAAGCAATGATTTGTCGCATTCTTTCTACCGGATTGTTATTCATGGTGATATTGTTTGGTTTAATGCAATGTTTCCGCAACAACGACATTGAATCACTTACCTACCTGGTAAAATATCCCGGCATCTTCTTCCATTCAATGTTTGAATTTGGCGGTGACGGGGTCTTTACTCCTGTAGAATTATCGATGTTCTTCTCATTCTTCGTATTCTTCCAAATTTGGAACTTGTTTAACGCCAAAGCATTTCAAAGCGGTCACACTGCATTCTTCAATTTAAAAGGAAGCAAAGTGTTCTTCTTGGTGGTTTTAGGCATCATTATAGGACAATATGTGATTGTAACAATCGGTGGCAAAATGTTTAGCGTAACACCCCTTTCTTGGGAAAATTGGGGGTGGATTTTCGCATCAACATCATTAATAATGATTGTTCCCACAATTGTGAAATATATAAAATCGCGACGTTCAAAATAGCGCAATTGCAAAATATGAAGCAACTCAATATCACAACCCCCGTTTTAATTGCGAAATATGAGGAGGTGCCGGCTGTGGAACGGCAATTAATCGATGAAGCGCGTCGAATATCAGCGCAAGCATACGCCCCATATAGCAATTTCTCGGTAGGTGCGGCGATATTGTTGAGTAGTGGTAAAATTGTCACCGGAGCCAATCAGGAAAATGTGGCATACCCATCGGGCACCTGCGCCGAAAGGGTGGCTGCTTTTTATGCTCATGCTCATTTCCCCGATGATAAATTCGTAACCATTGCTATTGCGGCTTTTCATTCCGATGGTGAAGAACTGTCTCAGCCCATATCTCCATGCGGAAATTGCCGGCAAGCGTTATTGGAATATGAAAATCTTTTCAACAGCAAAATAAAGGTTCTGCTTGTAGGGAAAGAGTACATACATATAATATCTTCAATAAGCGACCTTTTGCCGTTGTCGTTCTCTCATTTATGACTTCATATATAATAATGTGTAATGTTGGTTATGATGTTTAAATCGCATATTAACTAATCATTTTCACATTTAATTGTCGAAATGTGAAAAAAGATATAGAAATATAAAATATGCTAAATAAAATATAACAATATATCTCTAATCTAAAAAAATGTGGTAGCTTTGTGTGAAATACCGCATAAACCGAAGTGTCGGTTGGTGGTGTTTTTTGCATTGAAATTTATATAACTAACTGATTTATAGCCCGTGGCTTAAAAAACCATGATGTCTGTTGAAAATACGATATTTTGGTTAATAAATTGATGCTTAGAATATTAATTAAATGTGAAAAGTTGACTGCTCTTATTGTATATTGGTTGATGATAATTGCAGTTGAATGTGTTAAAATTTGCAAGTGATAAATAACCTTGAATATAAACAAATTAAAGTAATTATGAAAAAACAGTTATTGCTTCTGTTATTTTCCCTCTTTGCAGTAGTGGGTTTTGCTCGCACTGTAACTGGTACAGTTACTGACGCTACCGGTGAGCCATTAATTGGCGTATCGGTTATGGTGAAAGGAACTACAACCGGTACAGATACTGACTTTGACGGAAATTATTCGATCGAAGTTCCTAACGACAAAGCCGTTTTGAACTTCAGTTACGTGGGTATGAAACCTCAACGTATTACCGTGGGGAGTCAAAGTGTCATCAATGTAACGATGCAAGAAGACTCCGAAGTGTTGGGTGAAATCGTCGTTACTGCGATGGGTCAAACCCAAGAAAAGAAGAAACTTAACTTTGCCGTTCAATCTTTGAACAGTGATGAAGTTACTGCAGGTCAATCTGCCAACTTCGTTAACGGCTTGCAAGGTAAAGTTTCGGGTGTGCAAGTATCAATGGCCGGTGGTTCGCCTAACTCGGCTTCTCAAATCGTGGTACGTGCAATTTCTTCTATCAACTCTGGTCAAAGCAACGAGCCTTTGTTCGTTATCGACGGTATGCCTGTGCGCGGTGGTGCTTCTTCTGCTGCCGACATCAACCCAAGCGATATCGAAACAATGTCGGTGTTGAAAGGTGCTGCTGCATCTGCTCTTTACGGTCAAGAAGGTGCCAACGGTGTTATCTTGATTACTACTAAGAGCGGTAAAGAAGGCGCTATTACAGTTACCGCATCAGGTGGCTGGGAAATCTCAGAAGTTGCTCGCACTCCAAAACTACAAAATAAATATGTAGGTGGTGGTAGCGGTATTTATGTTACCAATGGTGCCGGCGGTTGGGGTCCTATCGCTAAACCCGAAGAACAACTTTATGACAACGTGGGTGAATTCCTTGGAACAGGTTTCATGCAAAAGTATGACCTCTCTATCTCTGGTGGTAATGAAAAATACTCTGCATACGCTTCTGCTAACTACATGAACAACGAAGGTGTTGTTCCCGAAGACTATAAAAATCGTCTTGGTGTGTATGTAAAAGGTGAGTTCAAACCATCTGAACAAATAAAGATGTCTTTGTCAACAAACTTCATCGACACTAAATCACGCGGTTTCGGTAACTCAATGTCAACTGTTTATGGATGGTCTATCAACCGTAATATGGCTGACTACAAAACAGCTGATGGTCTTCCCAATTGGTCAAACCGTTACGATGCATGGGACGAACTCACCAATGCTCAACGCCTTGGCGCTACAACTTCTCCCTACTATGGTCGTTACATGGATAAATCTCAAACACAAGGCACTCGTGTGATTATCAATGGCTCTATCTCTTACGAGCCAATCAAAAATTTGGTGTTCACTGCAAAAGTGGGTTACGACAAAGGTTTCTCTTCTCTCGATGGATATTCTGTTCCTCGCTTCTCTTCCGACTTGAGCGAATTTAATGGTCCGCTTAGCGATGGTGAACAACTCGACCTCGCTGCTCGCAACGGCGACTACACTTTCTCTCCTTCTCGCAGCGAACGTCTCACTGCTCAACTAAATGCCAACTATGCGTGGAAGTTAAACGACAACTTCAACTTTAACTTCTTCCTCGGTGGTGAATACTCTGAAACAAAGAGCTATTCTGCCAACATGTATGGCTATGATTTCGTATTGGGTGGCGAATTCTATTCATTCCAAAACCTAAATCCCGATCGTCTTGAACTTTCAAACTTCTCTCTATACCACACCGAAAAGAATAAATTCGGTTACTTCGGTGAAATTCGTTTTGACTACAAAGGTATGGCGCAATTATCAGTGACAGGTCGTGTTGACGGTTCTTCTTCATTGGTACAATGTGACCCTGTTTACTTCTATCCTTCAGTAACTGCCGGTGTTATCTTCTCTGAACTTTTCAATCTCAAAAACGATTGGTTCTCTTATGGTAAAATCCGTGGTAACTGGGCTAAAGTAGGTAAAGACGCTCCTAACTATTTGTTTGCTAAAAACTTCAAACAATGGTCAACATTCCCCGATGGTGGTTACGGTATCGCTGCCGAAGTTTCTTCTGCTACATACCTCGAACCCGAAATGACAAGCTCTTGGGAAATTGGTGCCGACTTGCGTTTCTTCCGCGATCGCACTCGTTTAGACGTAGCTTATTATTCTACAACTGTTGACAACCAAATCATCACTATGCGTGTGTCTCCTTCTGCCGGTGTGATTCTTCAAACATTCAATAGCGGTTCTATCGAAAACTACGGTATCGAAGCAACTCTTGCGCAAGACATCCTTAAAGGTGGTGACTTCACTTGGACTGCTAATGCAAACTTCTCATTCAACCGCGGACGTCTTCGCGACCTTCCCGACGGACAAAATGAATACCTCGGTCTTCAACTTGGTAACGACTTCTATTGTTCTTCAAACGTAGGCGGTTCTACTACTGCTATGGTTGGTAAAGACTATGTTCGCACCGAATCTGGTGATATCGTTTGTGACGAAAATGGTTATCCTACTATCTCTGCTAACAAAAACAACTGGTTAGGTGACCGTGAACCCGACTTCCTCATTGGTGTAGGTTCTACTTTCACTTGGAAAGACCTTTCTCTTTCTTTCTTGGTTGATGGCCGCATTGGTGGTGATGTTTACAACTACACCGGTTATGGACTATTCTCTAATGGTATGAGCGAATATCTCGCTAAATATCGCAACCGCGAAATCGTTATCAATGGTGTTGTTGCTAATGGTGATGGAACTTATAGTAAAAATACTACTCCTATCATCCTCGACTCTCAAACATACACCAACTACTTGGCTATCCCATCTAACTTCATCGAAGATGGTTCTTACATTCGTTTGAGCTATGTGACTGTAGGTTATGACTTTGGTAAACTCATGAAGAAACTCGGTTCTAAGAACCCTATCAAGGGTCTCCGCGCTTCTTTGACTGGTCGCAACCTCCTTCTATTAACCAAATACACCGGAGCTGATCCTCAGGTTATGCCTGCTGCAACCGGTGGTGCCGGTTCAATGGGTATCGACAACAACAGCGTTCCCTCAACTCGTAGCTTCAACTTCAATGTTAACTTAACTTTCTAATAAAAAAGAGCTATGAATAAATTAAAAACAATATCATTGTCATTATTGCTTGGACTCGCATTGACCGGTTGTGAAGATATTCTCGAAGATAATATCAACTATGACCGTGCTCATGACAATACTCCCGACCAAGCACTACCTGTTATTGTGTTCTATGCGCAACAAATCGTATATGACCATTCCGAATATAATATCTACCTATCTCAATGTTTGACTACAATGGGTAAAAGCCAAACAGGCTCTTATCCCTACAAGCAAGGTTGGGAATTCTTGAACATCAACCGTCACCCACAATGGCGTCGTCACTACTATGATATCGGTGCCAATGTTCGTTCGGTTATGAACTTGACCGGTACTTCAAACTATGACTTGATTGGTCGTACTATCTATTTGATGTCGGCTCAAATGACTACCGACACTTTCGGTCCTATGCCTATGCACCCCGAAGCAGGTGGTACTGCATACGTTGCTAAGACTCCGCGTTATGAAGACCAATCATTTATCTATGACTGGATGCTTAAAGAAGCTGATGCCTTGATCGCTGCTTACGAAAGCTATACAGGTGAAGGTGACAAAGTTATCGATGTTACTCAAGACCGTGTATATGCCGGTGACCTTAACATGTGGAAAGGTCTTGTATATGCAATCAAAGCTCGTATCCTTCTTCGTAACATTCCTAACGTTGACCTCTCAAAATGTGATGAAATCATCGCTAACGCCGATGCTGCTATCAACACATGGCGCAGTGGCAACTTGAGATATGGAACATGGTTTGGTAACGAGCCCCGTTATAAATTTGATGGTGGTGCAGGTACATTAAGCTGTCCTTGGAGCTCGGCTCAGCCCAAAATCAACTCTTGGGAATCTCGCGACAACCTTTTGACTTCTGCTGTTCCTTCTAAATATTTTGTTCAAGATATGCTTGGTGTTTCTGCTCCTGGCGACAAAAACTTCCAAGGTACATATAGCGAACGTAAATATAACGGTTTTGGTAATGACCCTCGCATCATGCTTCTCATGAAACCAACTTCAGGTCCGGCTTATGCAGGTGCTACTGCTAACAAAGTTATGATTCGTTTCTTGGAAAACAATATCGGTGCTGGTTCTTCTTTCAAACAAGCCAACTATCCCGATTTGTTTGCAGGTGCTTACGCTGGTGCAACCGATGCCTACAACTGTATCTTCACTATGGAAGAACTTTACTTCATCAAAGCTGAAGCTGAATACTGGAAAGGTAACAAAACAGTTGCTTGCGCTCTTGCAAAAGAAGCTACCGAAATGAATATCCAACGTCACCTCGAAGATTACATCAATCGCAACGGTGGATATCCCGGATACCACAATTCGGCTATTGAACCGGGTGAAGACGATAATGCTAAAGAAATCGACCGCGCGCGTTTCCAAGCTTTTGTCGGTGCGTTCTTAAACAACGAAGAAACTACTGTTGAATATAAAAATGTAAGTGCTACCGGTAAGGAATCAATAAAATCATATACTTCAAAAGCAGTTAGCGAAATCAACAATGAACGTTTCTTCTTCAACCCCGAAACATTCAGCCTTTCTGACTTGATGCAACAAAAATGGATTGCGATGTATATGCAACCCGAACAATGGACCGATATGCGTCGCTACAAATATAGCAACCGTCGTAACGGTACTACATTCAAAGGTGGTGAAATCGTTTATCCTACTTTGCGTCGTCCCTACAACCTCTACTCAGCTTATTGGGTTGACGGTTTGACCGACGAACAAAAAGAAACAACTTGGATTCAACGTCTTAACTATGACCCTCAAACCGAAGATATTTACAACGAAGCCGAAGTGCGTCGTGTGGGGGCATACAAAGACTTCAGGTGGTTGCAAAAGCCTATGATTTGGGCAGAATCTAACCGCACTTCATTGACTGCCGAATAATCTTAGAGTTTATAAACACAACAAATTATAAAAAGAATATGAAACTACAATATAAATTAGGACTTATAGCAATGGGGCTTGTTGCCTTCACTTCTTGTGAAAAAAACGACCCTATCGCTGATATATCACAAATTGGCCAACGTGTTCCCACTTGTTATTGGGAAGTTGGTTCAACTGTGTGCAAGGCCGGTGAATCATTCAGTTTCAAAGGTCAATACTACACCGAAGATGGACACACTCCATCGCACTCTGAAGTGTGGTATAATGTAGTGCGCGAAGACCAAGGTGAAGCATCTGCTAAGCTCGGCGGTTTTTCATACACTAAATCATACACAACATCAGATACCGTTCGCACCAACCAATCAATCGTTAAGTTTGAGCATGATACAACTATGTACGATTTGAAATGGTCGGGTTATCAATGGATTCTTAATGGCGAGGTGCCTGTTTCTGAAACTCTCACTCCTATCAACTGGAATACTCCTAAAACTTGGGGCGCAAGTGAAGATAAGAATTACAACGCTTACATCCCTGCTGGGTTTGACGTAGAGTTTTGTGAAGAAGTGGGTGAAATGTTGATTACCGACTCTTATTACTCAAACTTGCGTAACGTGTATATGAACTACGAGTTCAGCAACGAGTATGTCGATTCTATCAACAAAGTGTTCAATGTCAATCTTCCTACCGACATCGCTTACGACCCTGCCGATGCTCAAGCAGGTGTAACCGACAAGTCAACTCGTTGGTATGACTATGACAACACTAAAAAACAAAACACTCCTGCCGAAATCGTTGGTTATTACTATCCAACAATCGTTGATAGTGTGACTGTTTATAACGAAGTGGCAATGGATGTGACCACAACCCTTGCCGATGGTACAAATGTGTTGGCTGCCGATACTACAGTTCGTGTATATCCTGTTTATGAATCATCTCCTTGGGTGTTCAGCCGTTTTGAAGATGATAAAGGTGCGGTTGTTTCAACTGTTCGTCCCGAATATATTCCTGCGTTTGCCGAAATGTTGACTATCATTCCTTTCACTCGTTGGATTAACGGTGGTGCCGATGGTTATGCTATCATTTTCAAACGCAAATACAAACTCGACGCAAACTTCCGCGTATTTGACACAGAAGGAAATGTGGGTGTGGCTCACACATCATATTCTATAGAAGTTAACTAATATTAAAGATTAAAGATTATGAAATTTTTAAATAAATTAGGTCTTCTTGCACTCTTAGTGTTTGCAATGTCGGCATGTGTTGACCAAGACCCAACAATCCACACATTCCCCAATCCGGATGTCGATTTCACCTACAATGTAGCGCCTACAGGTGATACTACTCTTTATCCTTTGGACTATTATGTTGTATCAACTATCCAGTTCAACAACATTTCTGCCAAGGAAGGTGAAATTTCATGGGATTTCGGTGACGGTGAAACTTCAACAGTGGCTAACCCCACTCACAAATATAAAAAAGCCGGCAAGTATAATGTTTCATTGACTGTTGGTGAATGGGGTACTCGCACTTATCCTATCCTCATTTACGACATCGTGCCTATTATTTCGGTGGCTTCTCAAAGCGACTCAATCCTTGAAATCAACAATGTATCGGTTGACTTCGGTTTGCGTCTCCCTAACCCCGAAAATAAAATTGTTGAATATACTTGGACTTTCCCCGAAGGTGCTAAACAAAACGGAAATCCTATTCCGGGTAACAAAATTACTGCAACAAGTGATGCTGCCGGAAATGTTGATGTTCCTGCGGGTGTGACATTCAGCCACATCGGTTCGCAAACAGTTTATGTTGACGCGGTATTTGACAAAGGTGGTGCCGAAGAACGTTCTCTCGACCAAGCTTCATTTAATGTTCAAGTTGCTTCACCCATCGAAGCTCCTACATTGTATTATGCGCAAGTGGGTGGTAACATCAAAGCCCTCAAACTTGTCGATGAATCATTGCTTCCTTCAGGAACTAAGATTTATCCCTACGACATGGGTGTAAACGCAGGTGAAAATCCATTTAACTTGCTTTATAGTCAAGCTACTGTTTCAACAACCGATGAAGAAACAGGTGAAACAACTACATCAACCGACCAATGGATTTACATCCTCGACGCAGGTAAACAATACTATTATGTTAACGACGAAGCAGGTGTGCTTGGTGATGGTCGCATCGTGGCAATGCGTGTTGACGGTACAAACGTGAACAATGTGATCTCTAACGTTGGTGGTCCTGCATTCTCCGACCCATTCCAAGGTCACATGGGTTCTGACGGTTACATCTATTACAACGACCGTAACCAAGGTTTCTCTAAAATATTGCAAACCGAACGCGGTCTTGTTCAAGAAAACGGTCTTGTTGGTAGCACGCTCATGCGTTCAAGCTATGTTGCTAAAAACGACTTGATTCCTTACTATAACCGTCCTCTTGCCTATGGTGCTATCTCTGCAGGTCTTTATAAAGACAGCAAAGGTGTTTGGTGGTGGGGTAAAAACTACTCTGGTAACGTAATCTTGCGTTTCAGAGATAGCGATATCTATACCGATGCTACCAAAGCTACCGCTGCAACTCCTCCGTTCCCATTGGTAATCTCAGGTGCTAAGTTCTCAACTTTCGCAATCGATGAAGATCGTAATAAACTTTACGTTTGGGGAATTTCTACTGCAAATCCTAAGAACGGTCTTAACGTATATGACCTTCCTGGTGATAAAGCTGAGTTGTCAACCGACGCTATTACCGATTATGTGGCAATGGAAACAAAACCGGTTAACACTACTGCCGATGAAGGTGTATATGTAAAACAAATGGCTATCGACAAAGCTACTGGTAAAGTTTACTTTGGCTTCCGTCCTATAGCAAATGATGTTTCTGGAATCGGAACTGGTATTGTTGCATACGACCCCGAAACAGGCAAATGTGAAAGATATAGCGAATCAAGAGATGAAGCTCTCGGTATCGTTATCAATCCTACATTGAGCAAACTATTCTAAGAATCTTTTCAAAAAAGATAATACCAAAGGTAACTGCCGCGACAGGCGGTTACCTTTGATTTTATAAACAGATATTAATTAAAATACTTTTATGAACAACATTTTAAAAACATTAGCTGTTTCAGCAATAGCCGCTGTGGGTTTGATTTATACATCGGTTAATGCCGATGCCGATGTTACACGCGAACACCGTGCGGTGTGGTGTACTCCATATCTTGGACACTGGCCCTCTGCTGCGATAACCGAAGGAAATGCCGAGAAGGTTGTGGAAACTCTTTGCAACACTCTCGATGAGTATAAACTTCATGGCATAAATGTGATATATTATCATGTGCGTTCACAATGCGATGCCACATATAAATCATCTTACGAGCCATGGACGAAATATGTGTCGGGGCAACGTGGCAAGGCTCCTGCCATCGACCCTTTCCAAACGATAATCGAAAAAGCCCACGAACGTGGCATTGAAGTATATGCATGGGTTAACCCATATCGCTATCACACCGATCGTAACGGCTCACATGGCGGTTACGACTTTGACTATGAAGTCACTCATCCCGAATGGCTCATTAGCGGTAATTCAAACAATACGGTGCTGAATCCCGCTCTTCCCGAAGTGCAACAACGCATTCTCGATGTGGTTAGCGAAATCGTCACCAACTATGACCTTGACGGTATGATTTTCGACGACTATTTCTATCCTCAAGGTGGTACAGCAAATTCAACCGATGCCGCACAATATAATGCTTATAAAGCGGCAGGAGGAACTCTCTCTCAAGGCGACTGGCGTCGTAATAATGTTAATACATTGATGGGTCGCATCAATGAAACTATCAAATCTATCAAACCTTATGTTTGTTTTGGTATCTCTCCGGCGGCTTATTCTTGTCCTCCCGATATCGAAGAAAAATATGGTCTTGAAAAACTCGAATGCGGCTTGAGCGACTGGCAATATAACACTATCTATTCAGAGCCTCTCGATTGGTTGAAAAACCACCGTGTTGACTTTGTGTCTCCGCAACTTTATTATTGGGATAAATATGCGAAAATGGCTGATTGGTGGATTAAAGCGGCACAAAAATTCGGTCGTCACCTTTACCCCAGCACTTCTCCCGAAAACTACAGCAACAATAATAAATATATTGGAGCTGAAGCTCTCGCTCAAGAAGTGTTAGACACTCGCGCGTCATCAAAAGCCGATGAATCGGGACACGCATATTTTGAATATAAGTTGTTAAACAACACAACCGAAGTTTATGGCGACAAACGCATGGTTCTCCACAAAATTCTCCACAATCTTGTTTATCAAAACAATGTGTTGACTCCTTTGCGTTCATGGAATAATGTGCGCAACCCTCAATTGGTGTCAAATTTAAAAGTGACCGATGATAATATGCTCACTTGGGATGCCGTTGAAGGTGCTCGTTACACTGTTTATGCTGTTCCCGAAAACATCACCGACGCCGAGTTCTCTTGCCAAAAAGAGTTCCTCGAACAAGTGCGTTATACCAATAATTATCGTATCCCCAACGACACTATAATTACAGCTATCTCCGACCGCACAGGCACTACATACGACACAACATTCAATGTTAAAACCCAAGGTTATCGTTGGGCGGTGTGTGTATATGACCGTTACGGCAATGAATATTCTCCTATTTTCGCAGGGCAAACAGCTACAGAGGCTACCCCGGCAACTCTCACATATCCTGTTAAGGGTGAGTCGGCTACCGACTTGTTCTCTTTCACTTGGAATAGTGATGCGTCTCGTTTCATATTACAAGTTGCCGAGGATGCCGCGTTTACCAATATAATTGGTGATATAGATTGCAATGAAGCCAAAGCTTCGGTAACTAAACTCGACACAAAACTTGAAGCCGGTAAAACTTATTATTGGCGTGTAATCTCTATGAAGCCAAATTCACTTGATGTAATTTCGGCTGTGGAATCGTTTGTGTGCGCTCCATTTACTGTTATCTCACCCGCAAATAATGCCACAGGCGTGTCATTGACTCCTACTATTACATGGTCTGACATCGATGGCGCTAAATTTACTGTTGAGATTTCAACTCGAAATGATTTCAGTAATATTGTTTATACTGCGACTACCAATGAAAAGAGCATAACAGTGCCCGAAAGAAAGCTCTGTTCTTATACCGATTATTATGTGAGAGCTACTGCCGAAAAAGATGGTTATTCTTCAGTAAGCGACATTTTCACATTCAAAACTTTTGAAAAGAACGACTATGCGGCTCCGGTATTGAACAATCCGGCAACTAATGGTGAGACTATTTATAGCAATGAATATATTGAGGTGCTTCCTTATACAGGTTTCCACACTGTAACAATTGAGATTTGTGCCAATACCAAATTCTCAAGTCGCAGTTCTTATACAAAGAATCTAACCGATTTTGAAACAGGTAATGATGACATTATGGGCGATGTCAAAATATCAGGCAAGGCTCTTGTTGACGGTACTACATATTATGTGCGTGTCACAGGTAAATATCGCAACTCAACCACTGCAGGTGGTAAAGCCGTATCTGATATAATCTCATTTGTATATAGCGCAAATTCGGGAATCGATGGCGTTACTTCAAATGAATCACGAGTATTTGTTACCAATGAAGACAAGCTTGTGATAGGTGTAGATGCTTCAATGGTTGAAGTTTACAATGTAAACGGACAACTTGTGGAACAAGCTCCTGCCAACTCAGAAATGGATCTCAATCATCTTGCTAATGGTGCATATATTATCAAAGTTGCAACCATCAATGGTGATGTCACTCTAAAATATGTGAAGTAGCAAATAACTTTTTACAATAAATTTTGTAGGAGGCTGTGCCATGAGATTTTATGGCGCAGCCTCTGTTTTTATTAAAAATTATAGGACTATACACTCTCCCCTTGCGTTTTGCTGAGGGGGAGTACGGCAAAGCCGGGAGGGGGTAAAAACGGAGGTGTGCAAAAAAAATTGGCACATTTCCTCTCCATCAAAATTTTAATATTATGAAAAAATTATTTTTTAATCAATAATTGATAATTGAACGGCAGTTTTGCACTATCACCATTTTTGAGGCATTTTATGGTGTATCTTTGTACTCGAAATCAAAAATCCATAAACTAATGAATAGAAAACCATCTGATTTAAAAATTAAAACAACCCATATCCCTCTATGCGATATTGGAAATGGAGCGACCGTGTGTCGTAATTTGCGCAGGGTAAATATTGATAATAAATCGTTTATGCCACTTTTGCCCCCCGAGACAATTGCAAAGGGTAATTTTACGCCTATTCATTCGGCGTGTTTTGCCGATGGAGAAAATTGGGCGTTGCTCCTTTCGGGGTTAACGGTGCATTGTATGTGTTTGGGTAACAGCGGTTCTGTAATTGATTCGCCCACAAAAATCGCAACGTTGAAAACAAAACCGATGAGTGCTGTAACATCAGGCAAATCGGTGTTGATTATGACCGATGATGGCGCATATCGTATTGATTACGATGTTGATCAACGCAATTGGGTCGATAGAGGATTGATGCCGCAGTTCCCGGGTTTAAGCATTATGGCAACGAATGAAACTTCATTTACATCTTCAACAGGAAAATTATTGTTGGAAGGTGATTATAGCCATTGGCAAGGGGCGCTCAATAAAACCGATTTGGGTAATTTTTCAACCGCATTACTTGATGCATATAAACAAATAAAGCAAGATGCTTCGGTTGCAGGTTGCTTTATTCAGCCGGTGTTGGCTCGGTATCACTTGCTTGATGAGAATGAAAATGTATTGTATTCCTCCTCGCCTGTAATAGTGTCGCTTTCGTCGGGGTTTCAATGTGTGAATATGTTGACACTTTCAACTCCCGATTTCAAGTCGATAGATAGCTTTAATCTTGAAGCCAATGGTTTTAAAATTGGCTTGGAAGCCTCTGATTTTAATGAGTCGCCGTGGGTTGAAATTGTGAAAAACGTAATAGTGGAGGTTAGTCCGGTTATAGACCCGATTGAAAATAAAGCATTGGTGTCGTGTCGCCTTGTTAACGCAACGACAACAGGAGGAAAAATCGAAACATTTATGCCCGGTATTGCTACGGCAATGAATGCCACCGGTTTGCATCTACGCCAAAAAATAGAATCAACATATTCTGTGTTCTCTGATATTTCTTATGAATTGTGCCGTCTCTCCAACCCATATCTCAATGGTGTTTCAATATCGGCGTTGTCTCCTCGCATGTATCATTATTTGGGCGTTAAACCAAATTATTCCCGTTTTTCATCGCAGGTGGCTTGTAGTTGTGGCGATTCTATTTTGTGGGGAAATGTGTCATTATTACGTTATTTCGCACCAACGATAGAGGATATTGCAGCCGTATATAATAAATCGAGTGGATATTGGAGGGCTTTTGTCGCTGTGAGATTCTCTTCGGGCGATGAATGTGTGGTGTGGAGCGGTGAAGGGGAGAATTGTTGTCCCGAAAAACTTGCTCCGGCATTTGGTTATCCCGATGCCGATGCGACTGAAATGACAATTGCGATTTCTTGCGATGGTGTGGTGAGACGGCAAACGTTTAAATTATCTCCTATACCGGGTTGCGACTTTTCGGTGTATATAAACTCTACTTTCGCTCCGTTTGCCCTTGCCGAATCTGCATTGCCATTTATCATTCCTTCGCAGTATTCCGGTTCTCGCTATATTTCGGGTTCTGTAGCTGTGTCATCGTCAATCTCTCCCATGTCTATTGCAGTTATTGATAAAGTTGTTGATGGAGATGTTATTGCGATTACTCCGGCGGTGAAGTCAATGTCTTCGTGGGATTTTGCGCGCACTCATGCCTATTTGTTTACCTCGGCGGGTGTTTATGCCGCATCGGTAAATGCTTCACGCACTACAATCTCGGCTCATGTGATTGACAATAGGGGAGTGAAAGGGCACCGGGCGGTTGCATTTGCCAATGATGCGGTTTATGCTGTGCTGGCAGGCGACCTTGTGAGCGTTGCCGGGGCAAGAACCTCTACTGTGCTATGTGATGCGCCGGTCTCGGAGATTGCATGGGATAATCATCTTCATGCCATTTGTGGGTTATCTCAGGGGGAACCGATGATGAGGGTGTATGATGTGAAAAACAAAAGCATGGTGACTGTAGATGCGCCCGATGGCTCTATGCTTTATGGCTTATATGGTACTTTGATTATTTCCAATGGAGAACGTTTGTTGTCAATGGCACAGAGCAAAGCTTCGACGGTTCCGATAAAATGGAAACAAACAATTGATAATTCGGGTGTGATGCGACAATCTGTGGCGGTGTCGTTTTTCATTGCGGCATCACATTTCTCAGGCACTATAAAACTCCGTGCTCATGGCGGAGCCGGTGATGAGAACTCTTATCCGGTGACGACTCTTGACATAAACGGTGCGATAAACTCCCCGATTGTAACGAAGATTATTTTGCCCCCACATCCATATCTCACTATCGAGATAGACGCCGATGTGTCAACCGACATGAAACTGCACCGTATTCAAATTTCATACTGAGTAATATTTAAGATGGATTGTAATATTAAAGATATTATCAAAGAAAACGCTCGTCGTAATAAATTATTGGATATGCCATATAATCCGGTGAGCGGAATAGGATGTATAGGAAAACGCACACGGGTTGATGTGTCGTTGTTGGGATTAGGCTCGGAAGTGTGGATTCCCGACACGATGATTGCCGACCCCCAATATAGGGTGGCGATGAGCAATGCCGATAGCTGGGTGAAGTTGCGTTGTCGCCATGATTTTGAGTTTTGGTGCGTTACTTGTGTTAAGATTAAAGATAAATTGAGTGGTTGTGACATACCATTTCGATTGAATGCGCCTCAACGAAGGGTGGCGGCATTGTTTGAACGTCAACGCATTCAAGGGTTGCCCATTCGTGTAATTATGCTTAAAGCCCGGCAGTGGGGTGGCTCGACATTGACACAGATGTATATGGCATGGATTCAATCGGTGCATTGTCGCAATTGGCATTCGCTTATATGCGCTCATGTGAAAGATACCGCGGCGTCGATTCGCGGCATGTACTCAAAAATGCTCACTTGTTATCCCGAGCAATATTGGGAAGGCGATGAGCTTCCCAAATTCTCACCGTTTGAACGGTCAACCAATATTCGCGAGATTGCCGGACGTGGCTGTCGTGTCACTGTGGGTTCGGCTGAGAATCAAGAGGCGGTGCGAGGCAGTGATTTCGCTATGGCGCATCTGTCTGAGACCGCATTTTGGAGCGATAGCACCACTCGTTCACCCGAACGGTTTATCCGTGCCGTGTGTGGAGCGATAGCCTTGGTGCCTTATTCGCTCATTGTGATGGAGAGCACGGCAAATGGGGTTGGGAATTATTTTCACAACGAATGGTTGCGAGCTAAAGATGGGAACAGTGACAAAATGCCGGTTTTTGTGCCATGGAATGAGATTGAAATATATCGCATGCCTGTGGCAAGTCCTGAAATTTTGTGGCGAAATATGGATGGCTATGACCGTGAGTTGTGGAATAGGGGCATGACTCTTGAAATGATAAATTGGTATCATCACAAACGGGCTGAATATAGTTCCCATTCCATGATGAAAGCCGAATATCCTACCGATGATGTTGAGGCGTTTACATGCACCGGTCATAATGTGTTTTCGTCGGAGTCGATAGAGCGGTTGCGCTCGGGTTGCCGATTGCCAATGTGTGTTGGAGAATTGGCAGGAGATGCTATTACCGGAGTGGAGTCGTTGCAAAACATTAGGTTTGTGGGTGATTCGCAAGGAAAATTGCAAGTGTGGGCATCGCCGGTTGTCGATGCGTCGGCATCTCGTTATATTGTGGCAGTCGATATAGGGGGACGCTCGGCGATGAGTGATTATTCGGTCATCTCGGTGTTGGATAGAGGAGGTGCAATCCCCGAGGTTGTGGCGCAATGGCGAGGACATGTCGATCATGATATTCTCACATGGAAAAGCGCGCAAATAGCCCGATGGTATTCCAACGCATTGCTTGTGATAGAAAGCAATACCCTCGAAACCGGTGGAGCGGGAGAATGCTCGCTTTATACATTATCGAGTCTTAACGGGGTATATCACAACCTCTATCGCCGTCCGAAATTGGCTCAATTTACCGATGCGCCCGAGTCACGCATAGGGTTTCACACCAATCGAGCCACAAAGTCGCTCATTATAACCAACCTTGTTGCGATGGTGCGTGACGGAGCGTATATTGAGCGTTGCAACGAGGTTTGTAATGAACTTGCCACCTACGAGCAGTTGCCAAATGGCAGTTATGCCGCCAAAGCCGGTTGTCACGATGATATACTTATGACCCGTGCCATTGCTTTGTATGTGGCATCGACAACGCGCGTAGCTCCTCCGCAAGATTTCACGGCAATGCTTGCCCGTCCCCGGTGGTGAGTGTGTGTTATACTCATAGTCGCAAGCGATATAACACTTGATATGTCTCTTTTCTGTGTTAAAAAAGAATTTTTTATTGGAAAAAGTTTGTAGAGAAAAAAAAACTATGTAAATTAGCACCGTGAAATAAATTATTATAATCAATAATCACTAACTTAAAAATTACATTTATGAAGAAAATTTTACTCCTCGGAGCTGCATTGATTGGATTGTCTTCAATCTCATCGGCTCAAGTTGTAGATGGCGCGTCTTATCGCGACACTGCCGACATTAAGTGTGTAAACAAATGGTTGTGGTCTCGTAACCACAATAAAGCAGGCTTTGAAGGTCTTGAATTTATCGCTAATGCCGGAACAAGAGCACGTACAGCAGCCCTTGACCCCGCAAGAGAAAAAGTTTATGTAGCATGGAACCCTCAATTCACTGAAATTAACGGTACCGACACAACTACAACCGAATTTGGTCGTATCTGTACTTTCGACCTTTCAACAGGTGCATACGAAGGATATGTTCAATTGACAGAAAACGGAACACCTATCACCGGTACACTTACAGTTCAACAAATCGGTGTAGATGATTTTGGTAACCTTTGGTTCTCAGGTGTGAACTTTGGTCCAACACAAGAAAAGCCTATCAAAATTTATGTAGTTGACAATATTGAAACAGGTGAATGCCGTCAAGTAGGACAATGGGCACTTCCCGCTGAAGAAGAATCAGAAGCAGGTCGTGTTGACTATTGTGACGTGGTAGGTGACATCACCGGTCAAGAAGCTAATGCGGTAATGATGGCTGCAGTTGGTGTGTTTGGTGCCGACAATGTAAACGGTCTTTACCGTTGGGAACTTCCACAAGGTGAAACCGAATGGGTAGCCAACGAAGAAGATTTCGCAGGTTATGTATCAACCCGCGACTTGGTTGAAACTTATCCTGAAGGAACTGTTTCATGGGGAACATCTTCAGCAGTTGTTAAAATCGTGAAAGAAGATGAAAGCGACTTCTCAGGCGCACTCTTCTATGTTGACGGTTTCAATGCACCTCCCGCACTTTATAACACAGCATTGTCAATGCTTGAAAGCTTTGCATCGGCACCCGAATTGTGCCCTGCTTCAGGATGTAACGGTATCACTGAGTTCAATCTTGCCGGAAAGAACTTTGTAGCATACGCAGAAGCTCAATATGACAAAGATCCAGGTTGTCGCGTTAACATTTGCGAACTTGGTGAAGGTATGACATTTGAAGGAATGAAAAAATATTGGAGCGTTCCTGAAATCGGTCTTGGTCAATTGTCAGACGGTGGTAACCGCGTTCACTCTATCGCAACAAAGAAATATGTTGACGAAAACGGTAATGAAGGTGTATATTTGTTGACTTACAAATGCTACAACGGTATCGGTGTATATTGTATTTCTCAAACAGACTTCGAAGATCCTAACCCAAGCATCGGTGCAGTGGAAGGAATTGAAATCGACAACAACGCACCTGTATCTTACTACAACCTTCAAGGTGTGAAAGTTGCTAATCCTGAAAATGGTGTATTCATCAAAGTTCAAGGTAACGTAGCATCTAAAGTTGTTAAATAATTAAGGTTTTAATAACCTACAATTAAAAATATTGTGGAGATGCGTCAAAATTTTGACGCATCTCCTTTTTTTACCCCTCCCTCCCGGTGAAAGCTGTCCCCTTTTTTGAAAGGGGGACGAGGCTCGCAGAGCCGGAGGGGGATAGAATTATTCACAATGCATTCTCCTGTGTATTAACCTGAATATGGTTGGCAGTATATTTGAAAGTTGGATATGCGTCAAATCTTTAATTTTGGCATATCCCCTGTCAGCAACAGTTCTATGGGGCTTATTTTGACCTGCATTTTTTGGTTAAAAAGTATTACTTCATTGCTATATTGTATAAAAAATTTGATTGAAAAAATCTTGTGTTATAACTTTGTAAGTTGAAAAGCAGGCTCAATTTAATTGAGAGCCATAGTATATAGTAATAACAATAAAATAAGAGAATAAAAATGAATGTAAAGATGTTTAGATTAGCCATTATGTCAATTGCGATAATCGTTTTATCGGTAATGACATCGTGTGGGGGCGGGCAACAACAGCAACAAGCTCCGGCTCCCGAGATCGCTACAATCACAGTGGGAACAAGTGATGCAGAACTTAATCGGGCTTATCCGGCAACAATTAAGGGTAAAGCCGATATAGATATTCGTCCGCAAGTAACCGGATTTATCACAAAAGTGCATGTTGACGAAGGTCAAAAAGTGAAAAAAGGACAATTGTTATTTACTCTTGATCAAGTGCAATTTAATGCGGCTGTAGATCAAGCGTTGGCAGCGGTAAAAGTAGCCGAAACCGCAGTAGCGACAGCACAGTTGACAGCAAATAATAAAAAATCGCTTTTTGAAAAGAATATTATAAGCGAATATGAATACAAACTTGCTGAAAATGCGTTAGCACAAGCCGAAGCGCAAATGGCACAAGCGAATGCAAGCCTTGTTAATGCCCGCAAAAATTTGACATATACTGTTGTAACATCTCCCAGCAATGGTGTTGTAGGCTCAATCCCCAATCGAGTAGGAGCATTGGCATCGCCATCAATGGCTCAACCATTGACAACAGTGAGTGATAACGATCAAGTATATGCATATTTCTCGTTAACCGAAAAAGATATTCTCGGGATGACTAATAACGGCTCAATATCGCTTGACCAGGCTATTGCTACAATGCCAAATGTAAATCTTCGTCTTGCCGATGGCAATATGTATGGGTTGACAGGAAAAATAGCGACTATATCAGGAGTTATAGACCAAGGTACCGGCTCAGCTTCGGTAAGGGCATTATTTAGCAATCCTTCGGGAATGCTTCGCAGTGGCAGCACGGGCACAATACTAATCCCATACGTTGAAAACAATGTAATTATTATTCCTCAAAAAGCCACATTTGAAATCCAAGACAAAAAATATGTCTATACAGTCAATGACTCAAGCAAAACTGTTACCACCCCCATCGAAGTGTTTAACATCAACGATGGTCAGGAATATATTGTTACAAGCGGGCTAAAAGCAGGAGACAAGATTGTAGTGGAAGGAGTAGGTACCACAGTAAAAGATGGTATGGCAATCAAACCTATCGACAAAAGTCAGGCAGCTCCTAACAATGCTCCCTCGACAAAATAAAATACAACTATAAAAACTAAATAATTATCAATAAATAATCAATTATGAAACTTGATAATTTCATTAATCGTCCGGTGCTTTCGACGGTTATATCTATATTTATCGTGTTGCTTGGGATTATCGGGTTGTTTGCTCTCCCGGTAACTCAATATCCCGATATTGCTCCACCAACAATATCGGTGACAACAACTTATACCGGAGCAAATGCACAAACGGTGCTTAACTCGGTGATTGCACCACTTGAAGAACAAATTAATGGTGCACAAAACATGACCTATATGACATCATCGGCAACAAACACGGGTTCCGCAACCATTACAGTTTATTTCAAACAAGGTTATGACCCCGATATGGCAGCTATCGATGTTCAAAACCGTGTGGCAAAGGCTCAAGGTTTGTTGCCTGCCGAAGTAACAAAAGTAGGTGTGATTACTCAAAAACGCCAGACATCAATGTTGATGGCCGTCGCTCTATATGCCGAAGATGATAGCTATTCAACCGAGTTTGTGGAAAACTATATGAAAATCAATATCATTCCACAAATTCAACGTATTGCCGGTGTGGGTGACGCTATGGTGCTTGGCGCCGACTATTCAATGCGTATATGGCTCAAGCCCGACGTCATGGCTCAATATGGCTTAATGCCTTCGGATATTGCGGCAGTGCTTGCCGAACAAAACATTGAGGCGGCTCCCGGTCAATTTGGTGAACAAGGCAAGCAAAGTTTCCAATATATCATGAGATATAAGGGTCGTTTGGTAACACCCGAAGAATTTGAAAAAATTGTGGTAAAAGCCACTCCCGATGGCGAGACTCTATATCTTAAAGATGTAGCAGAGGTGGAATTAGGTCGTGTAACATACGGATTCCAATGTAAGGTGAACGGAAAAACCGCTGTTAATGCAATAATATTCCAAACACCGGGTTCAAATGCGACCGAAATTATCAAGAATATCCTTAAAACACTTGAAGTTGCTAAGAAAGATCTTCCCAAAGGATTAGCAATTGACGTTCCGATGAACACTAACGACTTCCTTGAAGCATCAATTGAAGAGGTAATCAAGACATTGCTCGAAGCGTTTGTGCTTGTGTTTGTGGTTGTATATCTCTTCTTGCAGGATATTCGTTCAACAATCATTCCCGCAATAGCCATTCCGGTGGCACTTATCGGAACATTCTTTGTGATGAACCTCATAGGATTCTCTGTTAACTTGATTACACTTTCAGCGCTCGTTTTGGCTATTGCGATTGTGGTCGATGACGCGATTGTGGTGGTCGAGGCGGTGCATGCCAAGCTTGATGTCGGTTACAAGTCGGCACGACGAGCCTCAATCGATGCGATGGGTGAAATCGCCGGAGCCCTGATCTCAATCACACTTGTAATGATGCTTGTGTTTATTCCGGTGTCATTTATGCCCGGAACAAGCGGAGTGTTCTATCAACAATTTGGTATCACCATGGCGATAGCGATTGCATTCTCGGCTGTAAATGCGTTGACTCTATCCCCTGCACTTTGTGCCGTGTTCCTCAAACCACACGAAGAACATGGAGATGGCAATAAACGCAACTTCGTGCAGCGTTTCCATGTGGCATTTAATGCCGCATACGACGGAATGTTGGGAAAATACAAAAATGCTACCAGGTTCTTTATCAAAGCCAAATCATTGTCGTTAATATTAGTTGCGGCATCGGTGGGTGTGCTCGTGTGGTTGATGAGTTCGACGCCTACGGCTTTGGTACCAAACGAAGATACCGGAACAATTTTTGCCGTTATCGACATGCCACCGGCTACATCCCAAGAACGCACAGCCGAATTGTTAGAAGAGGTTGACACAATAATCGGTTCTATCCCTGCGGTAAAATCTCGTGTGATGATTAACGGTTATAGTTTTGTCGCCGGTCAAGGTGCCACATACGGTACATTCTTGATTAAACTTAAAGATTGGTCAGAGCGTAGTTCAGATGAGAGCAGTGACAAGATAATTCAACAGTTATATGGTATGGTGGGACAAAAAATCAAAGATGGTCGTGTGATGTTCTTTGCTCCACCTATGATTGCCGGTTATTCGGTAACCAATGGTTTTGAATTGCAATTACAAGATAAAACCGGTGGAGAAATCGATAAATTCTATGGCATTGCTATGAATTTCCTTGGCGCATTGAATCAATGTCCCGAAATACAAATGGCATATACAACATTTAACCCATCTTTCCCTCAATATATGGTGGATATCGATGTGGCAAAGGCAAAACAAGCCGGCATAAGCCCACAAACGATTCTCACTACGTTGCAAGGGTATTATGGGGGTATGTATGTGTCGAACTTCAACCGATTTGGTAAACTATATCGTGTGATGATGCAAGCTACTCCGGAAACACGCGTGTCGCCCGAAACACTTAACAATATCAAGGTGCGCAATGGCATGGAGATGGCTCCTATTTCTAACTTTGTAACACTCAAACGTGTATATGGACCAGACTTGTTAAATCGTTTCAACATGTTTACGTCTATTGCAGTATCGGGAACCCCTGCCCCCGGATATTCATCGGGAGAGGCAATCGCCGCAATCGAGCGCACTGCCGCCCAATACTTGCCTCAAGGTTATGGCTATGAATTTGCCGGAATGACACGCGAAGAACAATCATCATCGGGCAATGCGACAGCCATTATTTTTGGATTGTGTTTATTGTTTGTATATTTGCTTTTGAGTGCGCAATATGAAAGTTATATTTTGCCAATGGCAGTAATTCTTTCAATTCCATTTGGATTGATGGGCACATTCATATTCGCAAAAATAGGAGGTATAACAAACAATGTGTATCTACAAATCGCATTGATTATGCTTATCGGTCTATTGGCGAAGAATGCTATTTTGATCGTAGAGTTTGCCGTAGAGCGTCGTCGCACCGGTATGAGCATTGTAAATGCGGCAGTAGCCGGAGCCGGAGCTCGATTGCGCCCAATTTTGATGACTTCATTGGCATTGATTATCGGCTTGTTGCCTATGATGTTTGCTTCGGGTGTAGGAGCGAATGGTAACAATGCACTTGGCGCCGGATCGATTGGAGGTATGTTAATTGGTATGGTGCTTCAAATCTTTGTAGTACCCGCATTGTTTGTGATATTCCAATCAATCCAAGAAAAATTCACTCCAATCAAGTGGAAAGACACCAATAATGAAGGAATTGGAGCTGAATTGGAACAATATTCACGAAATTAAACATATAATTATGACAAATAAAATAAAATATTTTGCGACCATAACTCTCGGCATTTCGATGCTGAGCAGTTGTGGGTTGTATAAAAAATATGAGACCCCTCAAGATGAAAGCGCTCTTCTCGCTGAATATGCAAAAGCTCTTGAGGCAGAACCAGACACAACAACATTTGGCAATCTCCGATGGCAAGAAGTATTTACCGACCCAGTGCTTGTGGATTTAATAAATCGGGCGCTTGCCAATAATGTGAATATGCAAAATGCCAAGTTAAATATAGACATGGCTCAAGCGCAACTCAAAGGGGCGAAATTGAGCTACTTGCCATCGGTGGCATTAGCACCCAACGGCGCATTCGCATCATTTGCGGGCAGCGATTTTATTGGCACCTATCAAATCCCGATGGCGGTTAGTTGGGAGGTTGATGTTTTTGGTAAGTTGTTGAATAACAAGCGTAGCGCAGACGTTACCGTAGAACAAACAAAGGCATATAATCAAGCTGTTCGCTCTCAAATAATAGGGGGTGTGGCTAATTGTTACTATGCTATCGCAACAATCGAGCGTCAAATAGAGCTGAATAAAGAAACCGCTAAGTTGTGGAGCGAAAGTATAGAGGTAATGAAGAACCTCAAACTCGATGGACGCTTAAATGAGGCGGCAATAGTGCAAAGCACAGCAAGCTATTATAGTTTATTGGCATCAATCACCGATTTAGAGGTTGCACTTGATGAAACCTATAATACAATGTCGTTGCTCTTGAATGTGTCACCCCAAAAGTGGAGTGTGTCGCCCCAGGCAAGGTTGTCAATGCCTAATGTGGTCAGAGCCGGTGTGCCAATGGTTGAACTGGCAGTGCGCCCGGATGTTCGAGCCGCGGAAATGGACTTGGCCAAAGCTTATTATGCGACAAATCTTGCGCGCGCCGCATTTTATCCCGGCTTGACAATTTCGGCAACCGGAGGGTTTACCAATAGTGCGGGGTCGATGATAATGAATCCCGGTGATTGGTTTGTGCAACTTGCCGGTTCGTTGACCGCACCTATATTTTCCCGCGGACGTAATATCGCAAATTTGGAGGCGTCGAAGGCGGCACAGAAACAAGCGATGAATAATTTTGAATATACATTGTTGAGTGCGAGCGCAGAGGTTAGTGACGCAATGACATTGTGTCAAAAGAGTGATGAAAAAGTTAATTTGTTGGGTAAACAGATAGAAAATCTTGAAAAATCGGTGGAATATACCCAAGAATTATTAACTTTAGGAACTGCGACATATCTTGAAGTGCTTACCGCTCAACAAACACTTTTGGCGGCGCAAATGTCGCAATTAGCTTGTGAACATACTAAAACCCAAGCTGTGATAAACCTCTACCAATCACTCGGAGGGGGTAGATAATAGAAATGTATAACACCTTAAATTTGAAAGTATATGATAAGCCCGTTAGCGCACGTTGACCCATCGGCTAAAATCGGTGAAAACGTAATAATACACCCATTTGCTTATATCGACCAAAATGTAGAAATAGGTGATGGCTGTGAAATAATGCCTTATACAAGTGTTATTCGCGGAACTCGCATGGGTCGCAACAATAAAGTGTATCAAGGAACAATAATAGGAGCCGATCCACAAGATTTTCGATGGAAAGGAGAGGAAACTTATTGCTATATTGGCGATAATAATGTGATAAGAGAACATGTAATCATAAATAGAGGTATATATTCGACCGGCGGCACTCGAATAGGAAACGATTGTTTTGTTATGGCAGAGTCACATATAGGTCATGATACTGTTATTTCGGGAAAATGTGTAGTAGGAAACAGTGTGATGATTGCCGGCGATGTTGAGGTGGGCGAATGCACCATACTTTCAAGTGGTTCTATCCTTCATGAAAAGAGTAAAGTGGGACGATGGACCTTGATAAAAGGTGGTTGTCGCATTAGTGGTAATGTGCCACCATTTACAATTTTTGCACATAATCCGGTGAGCTATTTTGGTATCAATGCTGTTGTGATGCGTAAACATGGTTACACCGATGAACAAATTGACGATATAGCCAAGTGTTATCGACATATTTATCAAAGTGGCACTTCGGTATTTAATGCAGTGCGTCGTATAGAAGCCGATGTGCCCGAAAGCGAAGTGCGCCAAGAGGTTGTTGATTTTATACGCGCCAATGATATGAAGATAGTAGCACTTGCTGTTGATGTTTTTGATTAGAGGTATTTAAAAAATTTATTGCTATCATATAAAAGTTTTTTCAATAGCAATATCCTAAAGGGATTATTTAGTTGTTGCCGGGTTTAGCTCCAGAGGGGATAAGCCCGGCTACATACTAATCAACCCCTTTGGGGTTACATTTGCTCTTGAAAAAGTTTTATCGGACACTAATTGTTTCAAATAATGGTGGTGTGTCAAAATTAACCCCTGCGTCACTTCGTGCCACCTCCCCTAAAAATTTGAAAAATTTTCAGAGGAGGAGCTATATAGATTATTGATATAAGTATCATTTTAGTGTGGGTGAGCCTTTTATTTGTTTGACGGAATGAATAGGTCGCGTTCCTCAAATTGAGAAATGGCATTTATCCATTCGGGGTCGATGGGTGCGCCTTGTGCCGTTGATGGGTCAAATCCTGCCATTATAGAAGTTGCGATACATTTCACGTCGCCGGTGTCGATATTTATAACCCGTTGTTCCATTTTAAGACTTCTGTTGGATATTGAAGATATGGAGGTTAGAACAGCTATATGTTCTTTTATATATCCGGGAGAATAGAAATTGCAGTTTATGTTTACAATCACGACATTTATGTGTTTCCAATTAACCAAATCGGGTTTTATTGTGTTGAAATAGCTTGTTTTACCCAAGTCCATGTATTCCAAATAGGCATTATTGTTGATGTGTCCAATCATATCGATGTCGTTAAACCGTATTTGTATGGGAGTGCAATGCCTGAAAGCGAACCCGGCTTGAGGAACTTTAGGGTTTTGCGATTGTGGATATATAACAGGTTTCATAAAAGAAAATTCTTAATGTAGGATTATATTAGTTATAACATTTTTTCCAATGGCTTTGTTTAATTCTTCCACAAGTTTTGCTCGATGAAATTGCAATTCGTTTTTGAGCGGAGCTGAAGTGATATACACATGCAATACACCATTTTCGATGTATCGTCGAGAAGTGTATCGGTTTATGCTTTGTCCCACGACCTCGGGCCATAGGTAACAAAGTCGCTGTTCGTTAATAGTAGATGAGATTCCACTGTCGTTTAACGCGGCATCAATAATGTCTTTTATGCTATGAGCTTCACTCCGTTTCATTTTCAACAGAATTTATTGATGAGAATGTTCCGTGTGTCACTTCCCAAATTTTATATTCGCCGGCGGTGCGGGCTATGATGCTGTCGAGATGGGTGCGATTTGTGTCGGTAATAAAAATCTGCCCAAAAGTGTCGCTCATAACAATCTCCATAATTCGCTCTACACGGGACGCATCGAGTTTGTCGAAAATGTCATCAAGAAGTAACAGCGGTTTTATGTTTACGGCTTCTCTCAATAGCTCATATTGAGCGAGTCGAAGCGCAATTGTGAATGTTTTGCATTGACCTTGGGAGCCGGTGCGTTTTATTGTCATGCCGGAGATGAGCATGTCGATGTCGTCACGATGTATCCCCACAGAAGTGTGCTTAACTATCTCATCGTGTCGCCGAGCTTCGTTAAGAAGTGTTTCCAATGAAGTTTCGTTATCGCTTAATTTGCTATTGTAGCGTAGCTCTACAGTTTCTTCTCCACCTGAAATCGTGTTGTAGTAGCGGTTGAAAATATCGGAAAGCCTGTCGATCCATTTGCAGCGTTGTTCATAGATGTATTGTGCCGCCATAGACATGGTTAATTCAAACGCCAAAAACAGGTTGTGGTCAACGCAGTTTTCTCTAAGCAATTTGTTGCGTTGTTCCAATGCTTGGTTATATCGTATTAACAAGTCGAGATATTTGTGGTCGCTTTGAGATATAATCATGTCGATGAACCGTCGTCGTTCATCGCTGTTGCCACGGATTATATCAATGTCGTTTGGTGCAATCAATACGGATGGAAATGCACCAATGTGCTGGCTTAGCCGTTGATATTCTTTTCCTTTGCGTTTTAGCGATTTTCGCTTGCCACGGGTTATTCCTAACGCTAAATTTTCGGCGGAGTCACGTCGCAGGTATGAAGCGTTAATAATGCAAAAGTCTTCATTGTTTTTAATGAGCATAGAATCATTTACACCATTGAAGCTTTTACAAAAGCTCATATAATATATGGCGTCGAGAAAATTGCTTTTCCCCATGCCGTTGTTCCCTAAAAAACAATTTATTTTAGGCGAGAGGTCGAGTTTGACTTCGGATATATTCTTGAAATTATTAATAATAATCTGTTGTAGAATCATGACCACAAATTTACAAAAAAATGTGACAAATGATGAGAATTTAAATTATTTCTTGAATCTCATTGCAATTACGCTCGGCTTGCATTATCTTTGTAGTTCAACTCATGAATTATAACAGCTATGATTGAAGAAAGTGTAAAGAAAAGATTGGAACGAGACTCAGATGGGCTTTTGACATACGAATATATTGCAAATAATATCGATTCATGTATGGAGGATATGGGTTATTTGGTGGCAAATATGATAACAGTTGATTTGTCGGGGCAGTTTGTTGCGAGTGCCGCTCGTTATCTTTATGCTATAGATGCCGTAAAGTATGAAAAATATATTTCGCAATTAATAGCTTCGGTTATTGAGAAGGATAGAGAACATCGCTATCTTCCGGGTTTGATACAAGGAATTTGGGGCGATGATTATGCTCAACATGTTGATGAGCTAAATAAAGATGACAATTTCCGCCGTATATATAAGCGCTTATATCCTACAGGAATGTAGATAATAATATTAAGAAATGAAAAAAGTTATATTTATCGTGATGGCATTAGTGTTGATGTCATCAACATTAGTTGCAAAAGAAAATAAAAAAATGGAAAATCAAACAGTTCAAGCCACAGGCGATGCAATGGTTGATATCAAAACATCGGTTGGAGATATTCGCATTCGTCTTTATGGGGAAACACCCAAACATCGTGATAATTTTTTAAAGCTTGTAGAAGAAGGTTTTTATAATGACGTTTTGTTTCATCGAGTAATTAATCAATTTATGATTCAAACCGGCGACCCTAATTCAAAGGGTGCTCCGGCAGGGAAAGCGTTAGGTTCGGGCGACCCCGGATATGAGCTTGACGCAGAGATTGTTTATCCTCGATTGTTTCATAAGCGCGGAGCGTTGGCTGCCGCACGCACCGGAGACGAGGTGAACCCGATGCGTCGTTCTTCGGGCTCACAATTTTATATTGTAACCGGCAAGGTGTATAATGCCGGGCAACTTGGTCAAATGGAGAAACAGTTGCAAATGCAACAAATGCAATCGATATTTAATGGCTTGGCCACTCAATATCGTGATTCAATAATGAATATGCGTCGCAATCGAGATCAAGCCGGGTTGCAAGCGCTTCAAGAGGAGTTGGTGAAAAAGACCGAAGCCGAGGCTGCTAAAAATCCTGCAAAATTCACGCCTGAGCAAATCGAAGCATATTCAACAGTGGGCGGAACACCACATCTTGATGGTACCTATACAGTTTTTGGTGAAGTTGTTTCGGGAATGGACGTTGTGTCAAAAATCGAAACAACCCCAACCGGGGCAATGGATAGACCTAAGGAGGATATAAAGATTATTTCAATGGCAATTGTGAAATGATAGAATACAGCACTTTCACATTATCCAATGGGTTGAAAGTTGTGCATAATTATGATGGTGCCACTGCTATGGTGGCACTAAATGTTATGTATGATGTGGGCGCCCGGGATGAATCACCCGAGCGAACCGGAATGGCTCACTTGTTTGAGCATTTGATGTTTGGCGGGTCGATAAATGTGCCCGATTTTGATGGAGCAATAGAACGAGCCGGAGGCATGAACAATGCTTGGACAAGTAATGATTATACAAATTTTTATGACATATTGCCTGCCCAAAATGCAGAAACCGCCTTTTGGGTTGAGAGTGACAGAATGTTGTCGCTCGCTTTTAGTGAAAAGGCACTTGAGGTGCAAAAGCATGTGGTGATAGAGGAATTTAAACAGGAATGTTTGAATAGACCATACGGCGATATGTGGCATCACCTGAGGGCGATGATGTATAAAACACATCCATACCGCTATCCGGTTATAGGAAAGGAATATTCCCATATTGAGAATGTCACACAAGAAGAAGTAAAAGATTTTTTTTATAAGCACTATGCTCCGAATAATGCGGTGCTGTCGGTTTCGGGTAGAATTTCGCTTGAAGATACTCAGCGTTTAGCCGAAAAATGGTTTGGCTCTATTCCAAACCGCGAGATAGCCCCGAGAGAATATTTGCCCGAAGCAAAACAGGAAGACGCGCGGTATTGTGAGGTAGAAGGTCAAGTGCCTCAAACAGCTATTGTCAAGGCGTTTAAAATGCCTGATTATTATCATGATGATTATATAGTGTGTGATATAATCACAGATTTGCTGGCGTCGGGCAGGTCATCACGGTTTTACAGGAATTTGCTAATGAAGACAGGATTGTTTACGGAGGTGGATTCTTCAATAAGCGGAAGTGACGAGCCGGGTTTTCTGATATTTAACAGTCGCCTTGTTGATGCAACTCGTGAAGCAGAAGATGCAGCGTGCAGGGTGATGATGGAGGAGGCTATGAAATTGTCGAATGGGGATGTGGGACAGTATGAATTGACTCGTGCAGTTAATAGGTTTGAGTCGAATTTCATGTTTAGCAGTATGGGTTTTATCGCAAAGGCCCAGTCGTTGGCGAGCTATGTTATGCATGGCGAGGATGTAAATAAATTGGTGTCGCGTTATCGAAATATTACGGTAGATGATGTGGCTCGAGTTGCGTCGTATATTTTTGATGAAAAAAGATGTTCAACATTGATTTATCGTCAGCAAAATAAAGATTAGAAAACAATTGTGTTATTTTTATTACATAAAAGTGGGATATTTAGAAAAATTTCTATAAATTTGAAACCGATAACAAAAAAATAATGCTGTAGCTGATGTGTTGGCATGGGTTATGGCTATAACTAATTTTATATGATTATGGAAATGCGTGAACAGTCCTTAGATCAAGAAAAGGACTTAATCTTGAATGAAGAACAAGTTGATGTTCAAAATGCTACAGATGTAATGTCTGAGGCTGAAGTTGTTGTGGAAGAATTTGAAATGGCACAATCTCAAGAACAAGAGGGTGTAGCCGGAGAAACGAAAGAGGCCGTGTTGCAAAAGGCAGTGTCGCTTGCCGAGAAACCCGCATCGGAAATCGGTCGTGACGAGGTGTCTCGATTGAAACAGCAATTTTACGCAATCCGTAGGGTAGAATTAGAACAAGAGAAGGCAGAATTTCTTGAAAAAGGTAATGAAGCATCGGCTTTTGCCGCCAAAGAAGATGAGGTTGAGGAAAAATTTAAAGAAATCTTATCGGTAATCAAAGATAAAAAGGCTGAATATCTTGCCGAACAAGAGGCAGAAAAACAAAAAAATTATGAGCGCAAAGCTCAAATTATAGAGGAAATAAAAGTTATAGCAGCCGATACCGATAATGTAAATCGCACATATCCCCGTTTTAAAGAGTTGCAACAAGAATTTAAGACAGTGGGAGAGGTGTCGCCAACCGTTGCGACAGAACAATGGAAACAATATCAAGATGCAATAGAATCGTTTTACGATCAACTCAAGGTAAACAAAGAGTTGCGCGATTATGACTTCAAGAAAAATTTAGAGACTAAGCAATTGCTATGTGCCGAGGCTGAAAAATTGGCAGAAGAGTCTGATGTGATAGTCGCATTTAAGCGCTTGCAAGAGCTTCATGATAAATGGCGTGAAACCGGTCCGGTCGCAAAAGAAATACGCGAAGATATTTGGAGCCGATTTAAAGATGCATCGGCTGTGATAAATAAAAAATATCAAGCGTTTTTTGAAGAGCGCAAGTTGCGCGAGCAGGAAAATGAGACTGCAAAGATCTCTATTTGTGAACGAATAGAGGGTCTTGACTTTGACTCTTTGAAGGGCTTTGCCGCATGGGATGAAATGACCAAAATAATTCTTGGCGCTCAAGATGATTGGAAAAAACTAGGGTTTGCATCAAAGAAGATGAATAATGCTTTGTTTGCCCGATTCAGAGAAACGTGTGATAAGTTCTTTGAAAAGAAAGCAGAATATTTCAAAACCGTAAAGGACGACCTTGCTTTGAATCTTGAAAAGAAGATAGCATTGTGTGAGAAGGCAGAAGCATTGAAAGAACGCACCGACTGGAAAAAAGCCACAGATGAATTTATCGCTTTGCAAAAAGAATGGAAGACGATAGGTGGTGTGGCTAAAAAACATAGTGATGTGGTGTGGAAACGTTTCCTTGCAGCATGTGATTATTTCTTTGAAGAAAAGAAAAAGAAAACCACCGATGTGCGTCAGGTAGAGCAAGCGAATCTTAAACAGAAAAAAGAAATAATAGCGCAACTTGGTGCGATAACCGATGAAATGTCGCGTGAAGATGCGATAAAGATGGTGAAAGATTTGATGACTCAATGGCAAAAAATCGGACATGTGCCTTATCGTGAAAAGGATAAGATTTATGATGCATATCGAGCAAAAGTGAATGAATTGTATGAGCGATTAGATATGCGCGGAGCTAAAGCTCATTTTGCTAATTTTGAAGAAAATGTTAGTGAAATGAGTGGCGATGAAAACAAATTATATCGAGAACGCGAACGATTGATGCGTAACTACGAGCAAAAACGCAATGAGTTGAAAACATACGAGAATAATTTGGGATTCTTTAACTCAAAATCAAAATCGGGAGATTCTATGCTTCGAGATTTTGAACGTAAGATTCAACGCATAAAAGAAGATATTGAAACGCTCGAAAAGAAGATAAAAGTTATAGACAGCCATTTGTAGATCAATAAAAGAAACCTTAATATTATTACTTATGACAACAATTGATCAAAAAGGTAAATACGGACGTTATTTATATGAGATATTGACATTAGTCGATTTGATATTGATTAATGTCGTGTTTGGAGTGGTTTTGTTTTTCATAGGCGACAATATCCAACTATCTGATCCAAAGATATTGTGGGTTATGTTGAATGTGTCGTTTATTCCGGTAATATATTTAATTTATCGCACACATAAGCAACGTGCCATATACATGGAGCATGTATTCTCCCGCGCATTAAAGGTAGTAGTGGTTCATGCATTGTGTTTTATAGCACTACTGTCGTTTTTGAATATATTTCTCCCGACAATGGAGTATGTGAAATTTTATGTGTCGTGCTTTGTTGTGTTGCCTTTATGGTGGTTGTTGATGCGTAGGATAATAAAACGTCTTCGTCGCAAAGGTCGTAATTTTAGTAATGTGGTAATTGTTGGAACAAATACGACCGCATTGCGATTATATGATGAATTGCATTCGGATGCGGGATTCGGATATAAATTTTTAGGATTCTTTGGAGTTGAACGACCGGAAAACTTTAAAGGGGAATATAAAGGGAATATCTCGGATTTAGAATCGTTCATTAAGGAAAATAAGGTAGATGAAATATATTTCACATTGTCGGGCGAAGACCAATCGGTAATAGGTGCTGTAACAAAGATTGCCGATGACAATGTTGTGCAATTTTATTATGTGCCTCAGATAAGTCGCTATGTGTCACGAGTGTTTGACCTCCGTAATATAGGAGCTGTGTCGATATTGACAACACGCAAAAATCCACTTAAAAATTGGATAAATCAGTTCCTTAAAAGAGCATTTGATATTGCTTTTTCATCGGTGGTTCTGTTGTTTGCTCCTATAGTTTTCATTCCGGTTGCCATTGCTATAAAATTGTCGTCACCGGGGCCTGTGTTTTTTAAACAAGTGCGCACAGGTTACCGAGGTCGGGATTTTTACTGTTGGAAGTTCCGCACAATGCGAGTGAATGCCAATAGTGATAAACAACAAGCGCAAAAAGATGATCCGCGAAAGACTAAAATCGGAGATTTGTTGCGTCGCACAAGTATAGATGAGTTGCCACAGTTTATAAATGTGTGGCTTGGCGATATGTCGATAGTAGGTCCGCGACCACACATGTTGAAGCATACCGATGATTATCGGAAATTGATAGACAAATATATGGTGCGCCACCTTATAAAACCGGGTATAACGGGATGGGCGCAAGTGAATGGCTATCGAGGATTGACCGAGGAATTGTGGCAGATGGAAAAACGAGTGGAATATGATGTGTGGTACATCGAAAATTGGTCGTTCTTTTTAGATATGAAAATTATAGTTCGGACTGTGTTAAATGCTATCCGAGGAGAAGAAAACGCATTTTAATAATGCGTTTTTCTTTTATATTGCCATTTGGTTTCTTGATTTTTCGTAAATTTGCGATGTTAATTAAACAGCCATATTAAATGAAACAATATTTAGATTTGCTCAGTCATATAATGGACGCCGGGGTCGATAAGAGTGATCGCACCGGAACCGGCACTCGCAGTGTATTTGGCTATCAAATGCGTTTTGATTTATCAGAGGGATTTCCCTTGCTTACAACCAAGAAATTGCATCTCAAATCGATAATTCATGAGCTGTTGTGGTTTCTCAAAGGCGATACTAACGTGAAGTATTTGCAAGAGAATGGTGTGAGAATCTGGAATGAGTGGGCTGACGAGAATGGAGATTTAGGACATATATATGGATACCAATGGCGTTCATGGCCCGATTATAACGGGTCGCACATTGACCAAATAAGCGAGGTGATAGAAACTATAAAAAATAATCCGGATTCTCGCCGTATAATAGTAAGCGCTTGGAACGTGGCGGATCTTCCTAATATGAATCTACCTCCATGTCACGCTTTTTTTCAGTTCTATGTTGCTGATGGCAAGTTGAGTTTGCAATTATATCAACGCAGTGCCGATTCATTTTTGGGTGTTCCTTTTAATATCGCATCATACGCATTGTTGCTTATGATGGTGGCGCAGGTTACCGGATTGAAAGCCGGGGATTTTGTGCACACTCTTGGTGACGCTCATATTTATAATAATCACTTTGAACAAATAAAGGAACAGTTGAGCCGAGAACCACGCAAATTGCCTCGAATGGTTATTAATCCCGATGTGAAAAATATCTTCGATTTCAAATATGAGGATTTCAAACTTGAGGATTATGACCCACATCCGCACATCAAAGGCATTGTAGCAGTCTAATTCATAATGCTTTCTTGTGCTATTCTGTTTTTTAGAATGATAGGATTTAGACAGAATGACATAAAAGACAGAAAGTTTAAGGGATAAATACAATATGTCTTTTTTTGTCATTTTGAATGATGTAAAATGAGTGTAATGAATTGCTTAGATATGTAAAATGGATATATCAATAATAGTTGCTGTAGCTCGTGAAAATGCCATTGGGCGGAAAGGAGATTTGTTGTTTCATATAAGCGCCGATTTGCGTCGATTCAAGGAAATAACAATGGGGCACCCCATTATAATGGGGCGCAAAACGTTTGAGTCATTTCCCAAGGGGCCACTGCCAGGACGTAAAAATATAGTTGTCACACGTCAAAAAGATTATGAGCGTGACGGAATCTTAACGGTGGGGTCGTTAAACGAGGCTTTGTCGCAGTGCAAGGATGCTGATGAGGTGTTTATCATTGGCGGAGGTGAAATATACAAAATGGGACTACAATTTGCATCAAAAATATATCTAACTGAAATTGATGCGGAAATCACCGATGCCGATACATTCTTTCCTAAAATAAATAATGAAGAATGGGAAAATGAGGTAGAGGGCGAATGGGTTGCAGATGACAGAACCGGTGTGCGTTATCGCTTCATTTGCTTATCTCGCCGATAAGAGTTATCTTTGCAATATAAAGCAGGCATTATGCCGGCGTTCATGTATAGAAAACGCTCCGGTAGTTCAACGGATAGAATAGAAGTTTCCTAAACTTTTGATAGCAGTTCGATTCTGCTCCGGAGTACATTTTATGGAATATGCAACTAAAGAGAATTGTGGTTGCATATTTTTTTATTCGCTGTAAGGTTCAATTTCGTTAAGTAGTAATCCTTTTTTGTCTTTTTCTGAGAGGTTGAGGACTTCATGAGGCAAAGGCCATTTAATGTTGAGAGCGGGGTCGTCAAAACGCAAAGTGGCTTCGGCTTGTGGGGCATATACGTTGTCAACCTTATATTGGAATTGTGCGACATCGCTTAAAACAATAAATCCGTGAGCCATTCCCCGAGGCACAAAGAGTTGTCGGCAATTATCCTCGCTCAATTCAACTGCGAGATGCTTGCCAAATGTGGGTGAATTTTTACGAATATCTACGATGACATCGATAACGCGACCACGCGATACTCTCACCAACTTGGCTTGAGTCCATTCTCCTTTTTGGAAGTGCAAGCCTCGTAACACACCATGCGATGACACCGATTCGTTGTCTTGCACAAATTCCACGTTTCCTATATGTGCTTGAAATTCGTTTTTTTTGAAACTCTCCATGAAATATCCACGAGAGTCTCCATGGCGAGTTGGCTCTATAATCCACACTCCGCTTATGTATTGCTCTGTAAAAGTCATTAGATATTAGTTGTAACTAATAACAAAGATAATAATTTATTTTTAAATATTGTTGTTCGATAAAAATTAAAAAGGATATTAAAATTAGTCTCCATCACTGAATTTAAGCGGATGAGATTCCTGTTTTTAAACTACAAGCCCCCTAAGTGAGTTTTCCGTGAGAGAATTGCCGAATGTAATGCTTAGTATGTAGCCGTGCATTGGCTCAAAGAGGCTATGCACGGGCGGGAGTAGTGTTGAAATTGTATCTGAAGGATACATTATTTGCACTGATTAAAGATTCTTACAGAATCTATCTCTTTTTAATATGATACCGGGCTTAGCCACAAAGTGGATATGTCCGGAGTGAAAGAGTACGGGCTCGATTCTGAATGAATCGTTAGTGTGTGAATATCAGTTATTTTGCATCTGTCGTTACATTTTACGCAGTGCAATAAATGGTTAATTTATGTATATTGTATTGCAGTTAACACCTGTTTTACTAATTTTGCATATGATTTACCATTACTAATATATGGAGTATTTTAGGTGCAACATAATAAGAACAATATCAGCTGTACTAATAATAGTTGTTTCTGTTCAAAGTGGAATGTTTGAATATATTTTAAGTACTCAAGCCACTCCCATTATGAACTTAGAAGAAGTCTTGCATCATAGTATGACCGAATATGCAGATACGGAAAACGAATCCAATGATGAGTGTTGCCTAAGGAGAGTAAAAAAACATTCAAGTAGAACTTCTCACTCGCATTTTGCGATTTTATCTCACTCTGTTAGGAGGCTGGCGGAGCATATCGTTACACCTATTACATGCTCCATTAAAATATCGAGGCATTTGTCTACGCTGTTCTGCACATTCCTTATTTGATTTACCATACTCATTACTATACGCTTGCCATAAACTCTTGTAGGTCTTCTTATTGGTAGTAATAACTTAATTATTTATATCAAACATTATTTTTATTATTCCGATGCATATGTATCGGTAAATATTTGTAAATGGAATTAGTTATATTATATCTATTATTGGCACTATCTGTGTCGTTTTTATGTTCAGTGTTGGAGGCTGTATTGCTCTCTACACCAATGTCGTTTATTACGATGAAAGAGAGAGAGGGGGCTAAGAATGCTTCTATTATGATGAAGCAGAAACAGAATATAGACCGCCCTATTTCTGCAATCCTGTCGCTTAACACCATAGCTCATACCATAGGCTCAGCAGGTGTCGGAGCAGAAGCTGTAAAGGTCTTTGGCGAAGCCTATTTTGGTGTCATTTCAGTTGTATTAACCATTTTAATACTTGTCCTATCGGAGATTATCCCTAAAACCATAGGCTCATATTATTGGCGACAGTTAGCCATGCCTGCCTCAAAGATAATTCACTGGTTAGTAATTATTTCATACCCCTTAGTATGGTTTTCTGAGCTTATAACCAATTTGATAGCTGCAAAAAAGCAACCTCTATCCGTCAGTCGAGAAGAGGTGTCGGCAATGGTTAGCGTCGGTACAAAGGAGGGTGTATTTGAAGCTACTGAGAGTGATATGATTCAAAACATATTTAAGCTTAAGAGTATCGCTCTGTATGAGATTATGACTCCACGAACCGTGGTAATTACGGCCTCGGAGAATACAAAATTGAAGGAATTTCATGCCAACAAAATGCATGGTATTTTTTCAAGAATACCCGTTTATAACGACAATCCCGACTTTATTACGGGCTTTGTCCTTAAACAGACCGTTCTTGAGAAGATGGCCGAAGACGACTTTGATAAATCGTTGGCAGAAATAAAGCGGCCTATACTATCATTTAATGAGGATACTTTGGTAAGTGTCGCATGGGAAGAGATGCTCAAACGAAAGGAACACATCGCCCAAGTACAGAATGAGTTTGGCTGTTTTCTGGGTGTTGTAACGATGGAGGATATTATCGAAACCATCATCGGACGAGAGATAGTCGATGAGAGTGATACGGTAGTAGATTTGCAGGCGTATGCGCGCGAGAAATGGCTAAAACAGATGAAATAACCGATAATCGTTCATAAAGTTCTGAATCGATGATTGACCTTAAACCTATTGTTTCAAGAGCAGACTATATTGTAAGGATAGTCTCTATACTGACATCTATATTTGTTGTCGCAGCCATAATAGTTGATTATGGTTTCGTGCTTGACGCCCACGAGATGTCGTTCATCTTGTCGGTATATGACGCTGGTTGGTGGGTCTATTTCATATCATTTGCTTATAAGATTATCGTTCATTGGAGTGAGGTTTGGCGTAAGGGGATGTCATTTACCCTTATTTTAGGCATTATGCTTTGTGCTTCTGCATTACCGAAGTTTTTTACTACGCCCGGGGATAGTCAAATTCTCACTACCTTATGGTCTGTGCTGATTCATAAATATTTTATCATAAGCATCATTGGTCTATTGTCGCTGATTACAATATCGCAATGGATAGTAAACTTTGTAAACAAAAGGACAAATCCTGCGCTTTTAATTGTAGTTTGTTTTATGACAGTAATAGCCTTTGGTACTCTGTTACTTTTGCTTCCTCGCTCCACATTGGAGCATATCCGACTACCTGTGGTAGATGCACTTTTCATCTCAACAAGTGCAGTATGTGTTACAGGATTAAGCCCCGTAGAGATTGCACATACGTTTACCACCGAGGGGCAAATAATCATAGCCCTATTGATTCAGATCGGAGGGTTGGGGATTATGACAATAACGAGTTTCTTTGCTCTGTTTTTCATGGGTGGCATCGGATTGTATTCTCAGTTTTCACTGAAGAATATGATAGCGTCAAGTTCCGAATCACTGAAATCTGTATTGATAAATGTTTTAGGGTTTACTTTCGTGATAGAGATAATTGGCTCTCTCGTCATATGGCTTAGTATTCATTCAACAATGGAAATGACCCTCCGAGATGAGATATTCTTTTCTCTCTTTCACTCCGTATCAGCATTCTGCAATGCAGGATTCTCCACGCTGGAAGGGAATCTCGGGAATGATTTGATATTATACAATCATAACATTTTCTATCTGGTAATCTCGCTTCTTATAGTTTTGGGCAGTATCGGATTTCCTATACTTATGAGTTTAAAAAGGATTCTTTCATATTATGGCTCAGAACTCTTGCATAAAGTATTCAGAAAGAACGGGCTGCGGTCACGATATATGCACATTGTCGATATCAACACTAAAATTGTACTATACTCCTCTCTGGTTCTGATATTCCTTGGAACTATTGGCATTGCCCTCTTTGAGTGGAATGGGGCATTTGCCTCATTCTCTTCTGGTGAAAAGATTGTGCAGTCTCTGTTTAATGCCGTGGCACCACGAACAGCGGGTTTTAACAGCGTTTCACTAAGTGATTTTACGAGAGTGACTATCATACTATATTTGGTGCTGATGTGGATAGGTGGTGGCTCGCAATCTACGGCAGGAGGTATCAAAGTAAATACATTTGTAGTGGCTCTCGCTTCGTTAAAGTCGCTGATTAAAGGTGAACACTCTACAACACTGTTTAATCGTGAAATCACATACAGTTCGATACGAAGAGCCTTGGTCGTCGTATTTGGCTCAATATGTATTATTGCGCTCTTCTATGTCGCACTATTGCTGTTGGATCCGAGCATACCATCAATTGACCTGCTGTTTGAAAGCGTATCGGCATTCTCCACTGTAGGCTCCAGCTTGGGCATTACACCACTTTTAGGCGATATCAGCAAAGTTCTGTTAGTGGTGCTTATGTTCTTGGGGCGCATAGGTTTCATTACCGTACTTATGAGCATACTGCCACAAAAAGAACAGCCTAAATACCGTTTGCCCAAAGAAGATATAATAATAAACTAATAAAACGAATTCGTATGAAATACCTTGTAATAGGATTAGGAAATTTTGGAAGTACCCTTGCCACCGCTCTCACCGATATGGGACACTCTGTCATCGGAGTAGATTGCAATGAGCATTGCATCGAAGAGATTAAAGATAGAATAGACTTAGCATATATTATGGATGCAACCGAAAGAGTGTCATTACGGAGCTTGCCTTTGGATGAGATTGATTGTGTTATCGTTGCGATAGGACAGAGTATGGACGGTTCATTAAGAGCCGTAGCTTCATTAAAAGAACTAAAGGTGAAAAATATCATAGCACGCGCACTTGATACAACACACTCATCTATTCTTAGAGCTATGGATATTAAGAAAATTCTGATACCAGAGAGTTATGCTGCTCGTATTTTTGCCGAGAAGATACTCTCAAATGATCCAGGAGAGTTATTGTAGAACTTCTGAGAATAGTAGATGTGCTAGCTATTTCCCAATAAGGTTTAGTTTATTTCATTGGCGATATACCCAAAATGGACTAAACTTATTTGTGCATTGACAGCATAAATATACTGGCGAAAAAAGAAATAATTGCAACTTCTCTTTTCGTCAGCATTTTTTATACCTTTGAGGTGTCGGAGGTGAAAGAAAATATAAATAATCACCTACTACGATAGAATATTTTGTCGTGGCATTTACAAAATCAAAAGAAGCATTTGAATCTTTATGTAAAGAATTAACAAATTAAATTTGTAGTATGAAAAAGTTGAAGATTTTTATGGGAGTATTCACTGGAATTATAATACTCCTAATCCTAACAAATGTATGTAGTTGTGAAAATAAAAAAAGTACTGAAAGTGCCTCGAAAAAGCATTTAAATATTTCTGTGTTCTTAGATTTATCAGATCGATTAAAAGATGAAAATTCGGGGATGAAACAATGCGATAAAGACACTGCTATTGTGAATAATATCGTTGATTTATTTGTGAAAAATGTTGTAGACAATAAGATTATAAAAAGAAATGATTGTTTTAAAGTATTTTTTTATCCACAGCCGAATAATAGTGAAATCAATTTGCTGGCATCTAAGTTAGAATATGACTTAGCAAAAGTGCAGATAGGAGAGAAGAAAATGAAATTAAATCAGATGAAAAAGGTGGTGAATGAAAGTTTGTCTGAAATTTATTCTTGTACAATTAGTGAAAATAAGTGGCCTGGTTGTGATATTTGGGGATTTTTCAAAGATAAAGTAAAACCATTATGTATAAAAGATGGTTATCGAAATATTCTTATAATTTTAACGGATGGATATATTTATCATGAAGAAAGTAAAATTACAGATGGGAATAAGACGTCATTTATTTTGCCAAGTGTGCTAAATGGAACTAATCCTCAATTGATTTGTAAAACAAAAGATTTGGGTGATTTAGAAGTGTTGTTTTTAGAAATAGATAATAACTCATCGTATAATGATAAATTGAAAACAATAATTGGAAATTGGTTAGGAGAAATGGGCGTCTCTAAATATGAAATACATGGCACGGATGCACCCGCCAACACAAAGGTAATTATAGAGAATTTTATTAAATAGGTAAATATAAAAATAGTAACGGCATCACGAAAAAGTGATGCCGTTGTTGCATATAGAAGTTGTTTTGCTTTTCCTATTTATTTTACTTCCCAGGTTTCGCCGGCGAGGATCATGTCGCGGATGGGTGTAGCCCTATTATTTGGCGGGTCCAGTCGGATAAATATAGAGGAATGTTTAATAAATTCCCGTCAAGTTTTAAATTTTTAAGAGAATATCTGATGCGTAAGGGTGGGGAGTATTTTTTGTCATATTCGGCAAAACTTTTGCCACTGATGCGAGTTGCCGCTTTTACTTCAATAGGCAAGATGTTGAGTTGGTCGTTTACGATAAAGTCAACTTCGGCCTTGTTCCCTTTGAGGGTCCAATAGTGGGGCATGTCAAATCTCTGAGCAAGAAGCGATGTCAGTACGATATTCTCGGCAATGGCACCTTTGAACTCGGTGAACATTTCATTTGGCGAAGATATTATTTCAGCCGGAAGTCGTGAAAGTTTGCGAAGCAAACCAATGTCGAGCATATAAACTTTGAAACAAGTGGTGTCTTCGTAAAACGAGAGAGGTAGTTGAGGCTTTTCGGTGACAACCACCTTATATATCATTCCGGCAAGAATGAGCCATTGAAGGGCCGATTCATACTCTCTTGCTCGGGCTCCTTCTCTTATGGCTCGGAATATGAATTTCTTATTTTCACGAGATAGTTGCGATGGCAAAGAACCCCAAATTTCATGAATGCGTGTGATATCTTTTTGCTCTACGTGTTTACTAAAATCGTTTGAATAGGAGTTGAGCATTTCTTGCAATCGTTCTTCTATTACTTCCATGCCGAGATGCTCCAACATTGCACTTGTAATATATGGGAGCCCACCACATATTTGATAGGTCCGATATTGTTCTTCCATTTTAATGGCGATAATTTCGGGTAATGGGGCGATTTCGTTAATACTCTCAGCATAAGAAAAAAGTTGCTCGTCGGCTGCACGAAGATATTCCTTGAATGTAACAGGATACATCTGAATGAAGTTGACTTTCCCTACGGGGAATGACATACCTTCTCGATTAAGAGCAACACCCAACAAAGAGCCTGCTGCGATGACATGAATTTCGGGAGCGTCTTCGTCGAAGTATTTTAAAGCATTTAGGGCTTCGCGACATTCTTGTATTTCGTCAAAGAAAATAAGTGTCTCATTTGCAAAAATAGGAGCATTAGTGAAATATGACAATTCTTGCAATATGCGTTTTATGTCCTTTGTCGTTTCAAAAATGCGTTTCAACTCTTTGTTTTTGTCGAAGTTAAATTCAGCAATATGGGAGTAGTGGTCACTCCCAAATGCACGAATAGTGGTGGTCTTGCCTATTTGGCGAGCACCTTGTAGTATAAGTGGTTTTCGGTCAGTGCGATTTTTCCACTTAACAAGTTGGTCTAAAATATCTCTTTGTATAATCATAATATCACCATCTATCCTCGTGTTTGTGTGATATTTTTCACACTTTTGTGTGATAGATGGTGCAAAGGTATGTTTTTTGAAATAGAAAAACAAATAAAATGCATCTAAAATCACCACCTATCCCCATGTTTGTGTGATATTTCTCACACTTTTGTGCGATAGATGGTGAAAAGTGGTTGCTATTTATGTGATAATGGAAGTATAGAGAAACGATATTTGCAACATGATAAAATAAAACTGAGCCAAAGAAGACTTTACCATGGCTCAGTTTTTTGTAATTAATGACGTTATCAAGTTTTGTTATTTAACAGGGCGAACCGAAAGCCCATATATGCGAAAGTAGGTTCTATCACTATAGTAATAGCCATTTCCGAACCAATGAACCCATGAAAGTCCGTTGTAGCCGTCATCATAAAACGAGGCACTCCAATAAAAACCATCACAAGTCCCATCGAATAAATAGCCATTACGATAGCCTGCGGCGGGTAAAAAGATACTGTTACCATTGGGGCCGGTAACTTTGTAGCCATATACAGAATCATTGTGTAGAATCCAAATCCACGAACATTTAATTATCAATTCGTTAAACTCCTCTATAGTGGGCATTCGCCATGAGCCGCCCCATTTCTGGCGTGCCACATCATATTGCGTGCCCTTGATGTTAGCACCGATATTTGTGATTTCATCAAAACTAAAAGATCTGCTTCCGTCACTATCAACCCAATATTTATATGTCTCACCTGAGTAATAGTCTTTTTCTTCGGTTTCTCCCCAAGCATAGTAGCCACCATATTGTTCAGGAGAAGATGCGCCGACGTTCCAACCAGCCCAATTAACCGATAGACCTAAATCTACCTCTTGACCAATAGTGATTCCGTATTCATCTTTTTGTTGCATTCTTGGGGTGAAAGCAACGCTATCCATTTTTTCAATAGGAATTTGATAGATGGAGTCTCCTGCGTAAATTAATTGTGTTACTATTCCATCACACTCAACTCCATTTAAATCAATATTTGAAAACATAATGCTATCAATATCAATATCATTGAATGACAACAATTGTCCATTGCTATTATAAAAGTAGGTTGAATTGCTTGCAGCATTCATAAATGCGATGGAAGAGACAGCTATTAAAAATATCATTATCCTTTTCATCTTATTTCACTATTTTGGTTGACACTCCGTTAACTTTCACAATATATATGCCAGAGGAAAAGTCAGTGATATTTAATACATAATTGTCTGTCGAGATATCACGTTTAAGCAGTTTTCCATCGGCTGAAAATAATCTTATCTCACTATTAACAGGTAGATTAGCAAACAATAATACGCCACCTTTATTGAAAACTTTCACATCGTTTTTCACAACAGCGTCAACACGGGTGGTTACGTCACCAACATAGTTGAAGCGGGCGACTTTCGAGCGGTCAAACTCGGTTGTCGCAATGTCGGTTTGTACTACCAATTTTTCAGGTTTCAACTTGATTATAGGGTTTTCGTCAAAATTGATGGTGGCTGTTGTGCCGTCAACCATCGTCACCAAAATCCCCTCATAACCTTTGGCATAAGATGCAAGAGCTATTGCTATAAGTGCCATTGCAAGTAATAAATTTTTCATAAACAAAACCCTTCTTTGTGTCGGGTGCAACTTTAATTTTTAGGGTTGTTCCTAATGGTTTTGATAAAAGTGTTTGTGCTTAGCCCTTAACTTTGGAGTTGACAATAAAAAACGCGGGCTAATAACTTTATTTGTTATCCACGTATCGCCAAACACGTTGCAACCAAACAAGTAAAAGCCCACGGATAGACCGTGAGCATCAACTTTTACTTCAGGTTGCAGTTTCAAAATTGGCGATTTTGGATAACCGAAATATAAGCTAACGCTTTTTATTTATATGTCACTAATGACGTAATGTTACATAGGCAATTATTTTATATTAGTATAATATCTTTCTAATCTTTATTTCACTTCCCAGGTTTCGCCGGCGAGGATCATGTCGCGGAGGGAGGTGAAGTTTTTCTTGGTACGTACTTCGGCAACTTGTTTGTCGATTTCTTCGTTGTAGGTCAAGCCTTCAACATCGCGAATCACACCTACTGCCAATGGGAGGTCATAGCCGTCCATCATTGCTAATTGTTGGTGGAGGAAGTTGCTTTGGCAATGGGCGTCGTGAACGAGTACATCGTCGATAGTATAGCCATCTTTGCCTATCTCAACGGCTTTCAAAAGGAATCCGTCTTGCACGATACCCATATTTTGCTCTTTGCCGAAAATCATCTTTTCTCCATGGCGAAGGTGGATAGTGCGGTCGGCACGGAATTCTTTATCGGTGATGTGGTTGTGAATACCATGATTGAAAATCACACAGTTTTGCAATATTTCAACCACTGAAGCCCCTTTGTGACGAGCTGCTGCAACCATCACCTCTTGAGTTGTGGCGAGTTCCACGTCGATGCTACGAGCGAAGAAGTTGCCACGAGCACCAAATACTAATTCGGCAGGGATAAATGGGTCTTCGGTAGTGCCGTAGGGCGATGATTTTGACACGAAACCACGGTCGCTTGTGGGCGAATATTGTCCCTTTGTCAAACCATAGATTTTATTGTTGAGCAACATCATGTTGATGTCGATGTTGCGACGCACTGCATGAATGAAGTGGTTACCACCAATGGCCAATCCGTCGCCGTCGCCCGATATTTGCCACACAGTCATTTCGGGGTTGGCTACTTTGAAGCCGGTAGCGATTGCTGCTGCACGACCATGGATGGTGTGGAAGCCGTAGGTGTTCATATAGTAGGGTAGGCGTGAACTACAACCGATACCTGATATTACGGCTGTCATGTGAGGAGCCACTCCCACGGTTGCCATTGCTTTGTGGAGCGAGTTGAGAATCGCGTGGTCGCCACAACCGGGACACCAACGCACTGATTGGTCGCTCTTATAATTGGCTGCTGTATATTTTGTTTCTTCCATGATTATTTGCCCTCCATAATTTTAGTTACACCATCAATTACTTCTTTTACGAGGAATGGTTGACCTTGAACTTTGTTGATGCGCTCAAATTTCACTTCGGGGAATTTGCTTTGTAGATAGTCGGCAAATTGACCGGTGTTGAGTTCGGCTACAATCACACGTTTGTATTTAGCAAACACTTCGGCAGTATTGGCAGGAAGTGGGTTGATGTAGCGGAAGTGAGCAAATGCAACTGGTTTGCCCTCTTTGTTGAGCTCTTCGGCTGCAGTGTAGAGGTGGCCGAAAGTGCCGCCCCAACCAACGAGCAAGGTGTCGGCGTCAACATTGTGGCTCACTTCGAGAGCAGGAATATTGTCGGCAATGCGTTCGATTTTCTCTTTGCGAGTATAAACCATCTTTTCGTGGTTGATGGGGTCGGTAGAGATTGCACTTGTCACAGCATCTTTTTCAAGACCACCAAGACGATGTGCAAGGCCTTCAGTGCCGGGGATTGCCCAATAGCGTACTTTGGTCTTTTCGTCGCGAATATATGGTTTCCAATTACCCTTCAATTCTTCGGGAACGTAATTGGGTTTGATTTCGGGATATTCATCTGCATCGGGAATGCGCCAAGCCGATGAGCCGTTGCCAATGAATGCGTCGGTAAGCAATACAACGGGAGTCATGTGCTCAATTGCGATGCGACAAGCCTCGAATGCCATGGTGAAACAGTCGGTAGGGGTGGCAGGAGCAACAACAGCAAGCGGACATTCGCCATTGCGACCATATAGTGCCTGCATCAAGTCGGTTTGCTCGGTTTTTGTGGGGAGACCGGTTGAAGGACCACCACGTTGCACATCGATAACCACGAGAGGCAACTCGGCCATTACGGCAAGACCGATACCTTCGCTCTTAAGAGCAAGACCGGGACCTGATGTTGATGTAACGGCAAGATTTCCGGCAAAAGATGCACCGATAGCCGAACAAACACCGGCAATTTCATCTTCCATTTGACATGCTTTCACTCCGAGGTCTTTGCGTTTTGCAAGTTCGTGAAGAATATCGGTAGCAGGAGTGATGGGGTAACTGCCGAGGAAAAGAGGACGACCTGACTTTTCTGATGCCATAATCAATCCCCATGCAGTGGCGGTGTTGCCATTGATGTCGGTATATATGCCCGGTTTTATTTCATCTGATTCGATGCGATAGGTTGATACCGATGCATGAATATTGTGACCATAGTCGTAGCCTGCTTGGATAACCTTAGCATTGGCTTCAAAAATGGCGGGTTTCTTTGCAAATTTTGTTTTTAAATGGTGAAGCGCGCTTTCGAGAGGACGGTCGAAGAGCCAACAAACGAGCCCAAGTGCGAAGATGTTACGGCATTTGAGCATTGATTTGTTGTCGAGACCGCTATCTGCAAGTGCGTTCTTAGTCATAGAAGTAATTGGAACTTCAAGCACTTGAGCAGTGATGCCGAGTTCTTTGAACGGTTCATCTGTTTCAAAAAGAGCCTTCTTGAGGTCTGACTCTTTGAAAGAATCAATATCAACGATAATAACGCCGTTAGGCTTTAAGAATTTCACATTTTGTTTCAATGCCGCAGGATTCATTGCAATAAGCACATCGGCTTGGTCGCCTGGAGTGTAAACACCTGTGCCTACACTAACTTGGAATCCTGATACACCACTCAATGACCCTTGTGGCGCGCGAATTTCGGCAGGGTAGTCGGGGAAAGTCGAAACTTGGTTGCCAATTCCTGCCGAGATATTAGTGAAGATATTACCGGCAAGTTGCATTCCGTCGCCTGAGTCGCCCGAGAATCTCACGACTACTTTGTCGAGAACTTTAACATTGGTTTTCTCTAACATAACAGATTATTTTTATGTGCTAAAAGATAGCAGTTACTTATGCAAATTAAGTCTATACAAATCACAAAGGTAGTGAATTAATTGAAAAAAAAGATGATTTGTAATGTTTAATTTTTATTTAGATATATTGAAAATGCCACTTTGTGATTAAAAAATTGAGAAAAGAGGTGTGTCAGTAATAATGGCACACCTCAGCATATCGGTTAAATTTTTTAATGTTACATGGGAATTTCTATAAATTCCGCGAATTAATTAAACAATAGTTATTGGGAACATTCTTTTGTGTGCTTCATGCTTTTCTTTGGCATCTTTTTGTCTTTGTTTCAATCGCATAGCTCGCTATGCCCATTCAACAAAAAACAAAAATCCGCTCAAATAAAATCCATAAATCTTCACAAAGCAATTTATAGAAGTTCCCATATATTTATCGGCGACGCTTTGCTTGTTGTTTTTGTTGTTCGCGAAGCATGGCTTGTTGTTTTCGTTGAGCTTCTTCAAGACGAGCCATAAACCCTGATTTTTTGCGAGGTTTTTTTGTGTTGGCAAGCATTTCGGCTCTCACTTTTTGTTCGTCGATAATGAAACGGAATGAGTAGGTTTGAATGATAGTGATTAATAAAGAGAGGAAGTAGTAGTAACTCAAACCTGAAGCGTAGTCGTTGAAGAAGAACAAGAACATCACAGGCATGAGGTACATCATCCATTTCATACCGGGCATTGATGCGCCACCGGGTTGGTTTTGCATATTGATGCGAGTGTAAATGATGTTGGTGATAGTCATCAATAAGCAGAATAGACTCACATGGTTGCCAAAGTAGGTTGAGATTAATGGAATGTGAGTTGTCCACGAGAATATTGCATCGGGGGCAGAAAGATCTGTAGCCCAAAGGAACGATTGCCCGCGTAGTTCAATGCATGAAGGGAAGAATGTGAACATTGCAATGAGGATAGGCATTTGCAACAACATAGGGAGACAGCCTGAGAATGGGCTTGCGCCTGCTTTGCTGTAAAGCTCCATGACTTTTTGCTGTTTTACCATTGCATCTTCCTTATTGGGGTACTTTTCGTTTATAGCTTGAATTTCAGGATTCAATACTCTCATTTTTGCTTGCGACATATAGCTCTTATATGTGAAAGGGAAGAGTATTAGTTTGACAAATATTGTCAATAGTAATATTATAATACCGTAGTTAGAAATAAATCCGCCGAGGAATGTGAAAACTGGAATGATGAGGTAGGTGTTGATCCAACGGAATATGCCCCATCCAAGAGGAATTAATCGAGTTAATTCAAGGTCTTCTTCTGTTTTAACTTGGTCATCGTAACTTGAAAGTAATGGATAGAGGTTGGGAGTGAAAATCATGTCGAATGATGCAGGATTGTCACTCTTTGTAGTGTAAGAGATGATTGCGTCTTTAACATCGAGCACTTTGAGGTATCCCGGTTGGTCTTTGATGTCTTTTGTTGAAACCGAAGCACGCTTGATAGATGTGTTTGGAACAAGCACACTTGAGAAGAATTGATTTTTGAATGATATCCATTTCAATTCTTGCTCGAGTTCTTCACTTTGAACGCCATTTTCAGTTAGGTAATCGGGGGTGTCTCCAACATATTTATAATAAATTGTGCTATTGCGTTCCTCGAACGTTTTGCCCTTTTCGTTACGAGCCATTTTTTGGTGCCAAGACATTGATATATCGGACATGTTTGAAGCAAACACATTTTCAATATTGTTTTGCACAATATCCATCTTCACAATATAGCATTCGCCTTTTGCAAGAGTGTAACGAATACCCCACATTGCATCACCATCGAGGTTGAGTTTCATTAATATGGTGCTGTCGTTTTCGGCGACAGCTTCAAAATTGAGATTGCGTGTTTCGATATATCCGGCACCGGCAGGAAGCGTAAATGAATAGTAGTCGGTAGCTCCATTATAAGGCACTACATTGGCAGTGTCGCCACCAACGTATGTGTCATATTTTTTTAGCGTAACTTTTGAAATCTTACCGCCTTCGCTTGAGAAATCCACTTTTATTACGTCATTTTCAAGAGAAAGTGTTTCGTTATCGCCGTTCATGTATTTTGCAAAGTTTCCATAAGAATCAAAACGGTCGATAGTGGCAATGAGCGTGTCAACGGCAGCCTGTGCGATTGACTTTGGCAATTCTTCGAGTTTGTTGCTTAAAATTTTTGTCACATCAACAGCTGTATTGTTTACGTTTACAGTGCCGGTGATTTTGGCAGAGTCACAACGAAGATTTACGCTTTTGGTAGAAAAAGAATATGAACCGTCGGATTCTGTCGCTCCGGCGGCCTTAACCATTGCAGTGAGCTTGTTCACATGATTGACGGTGAGAGTATCGACGTTAGTAATCTCGTCCTTTTTAGAACTTTCGGTTTGAGTCGCTTCAATCTTAGCTTTTTTTGCTGCCGCTATTTCTTCTTCGGAGGGTTGATTTATGTACATAAATCCGAAGATGATAGCACCCATCAGCAGAAGCCCAAGAAGGTTGTTTTTATCCATTATGAGTTATAAAGTGATTAATAATTAAAATGATTTTTATTTTTCTTCGCCGTATGCGATTGCGGCTTTTACAAAATCAACAATCAAAGGGTTAGGGCTTAATACGGTGCTTGAGTATTCGGGGTGGAATTGAACACCTATATACCAACGCTTTTCGGGTATTTCAATTATTTCCACGAGTTTTGATTCGGGGTTGATACCCACGCATTGCATGCCGTTTTGTTCAAATTGCTCGAAATATTCGTTGTTGAATTCAAAGCGATGGCGATGGCGTTCTTTGATTGTTTGAGAACCATAGATTTTTGATACTTTAGAGTTTGGTCGCAAAACGCAATCAAAAGAACCAAGGCGAGTAGTGCCCCCCATTGTGGTAACGCTCTTTTGCTCGTCCATCAAATCGATTACTTTGTGATTTGTAGTCGGGTCGATTTCGGTGCTGTTGGCATCGGCAATGCCAAGCACGTTGCGAGCAAATTCCACTGCCATACATTGCATGCCGAGGCAAATGCCTAATGTGGGAATGTCGTTTTCACGGCACCATTTCAATGCAATATTTTTGCCTTCCACTCCACGTTGACCAGAACCGGGAGCAACAATAATGCCGTCCATACCTTTTAATAAATCGCCTACATTGGTGTCATTTATTTTTTCGGACTGGAAGTAGTTTACTTTTAGTTTGTGGTCGTTATAGGTTGCCGCTTGGAAGAGAGATTCTTTGATTGAGATATAAGCGTCGGGCAATTCAACATATTTTCCCACGATGCCAATCTTCACTTCTTTTTCGGCAGAAGCCATTTTGTTGAGGAATTTCATCCAAGGAGCCATGTCGGGCTCACCTTTTACTTCAAGCCCGGTTAGTCGCATGATAATTTCATCGAGATGTTGCTCGTGCATTTTTACCGGTACTTCGTAAATTGAAGGTACGTCGATAGATTGAACAACGGCTTCGGGAATTACGTTGCAGAATAATGCGATTTTGCGGCGCACATCGGTAGGAATATCTTTTTCAGTGCGGAGTACAAGAACATCGGGTTGGATACCCATTTCTTGGAGTTTCTTAACCGAGTGTTGAGTTGGCTTTGTTTTGAGTTCTTTTGCCGCAGCAACGTATGGAACATATGCAAGATGAACGCATACACAGTTGCGACCAAGTTCCCAACGAAGTTGACGCACACTTTCAATGTATGGAAGAGATTCTATATCACCAACGGTTCCACCAATTTCAGTGATTACGAAGTCGAAGTTGCCCGTGTTACCGAGGGCTTTCATGCGACGTTTGATTTCGTCAGTGATATGAGGCACTACTTGCACGGTTTTGCCGAGATAATCGCCGCGGCGTTCTTTTTCAATAACGTGTTTGTAGATACGTCCGGTAGTGATATTATTGGCACGAGTGGTGTTTACATTAGTGAATCGTTCATAGTGACCTAAGTCAAGGTCAGCCTCGTGCCCATCGATGGTAACGTAACACTCACCATGCTCGTAAGGATTAAGCGTTCCGGGGTTGATGTTGATGTATGGGTCAAATTTTTGAATAGTTACTCGATAACCGCGAGCTTTCAAAAGATTTGCAATAGATGCGGAGATAATCCCTTTTCCAAGAGATGAAACCACTCCACCAGTAACAAATATAAATTTTGTTTCCATCGTTGTATAGATAATATTTATTAGAAAGTGCAAAAATACAAATTTATTGTGATTCGTGATTCATAATCATTATAAAAAAAGGTTATAAAAAAGACGAAATTTATTATCTTTGTACCATTATGGCTGATAATTATTTAGAACATAAAATGGAAGACTATCGCCGAGGTAAAATAACGGGCGGTAGGGCAAAAACAATGCGTTTGTCGAAGCCGGGAATGGGTGGTGCTAATTTGCCTCCATGCAGGGTGTTTGTAACCGGAGGCGCATCGGGAATAGGTAGGGCAATAGTTGAATCATTCAGGGCAGTTGGTTGTCGAGTGGCATTTTGTGATAATGATGTGAAAGCCGGCACAGCGACAGCTCAGGCAACCGGTTCGAGATTTTATCCTGTAGATGTTACCGATGTAGATGCTTTGTCGGGATGTATGGATAACTTATTTGAAGTGTGGGGAGATATTGATGTAATAGTTAACAATGTGGGAATAGGAGGCTTTGTGCCGTTGGTGGAATCGACAATAGCAGATTTTGAGAAGGTGGTAAATACAAATCTACGCTCTGTATTTGTTACGTCTCGCAGTTTGGCTATTCATCGGTCTAAGCAAGGTGCGACTCCGGCTTATGGTCGCATTATAAACATTTGTTCCACTCGTTATTGTCAAAGTGAACCCGGGACAGAGGGATATGCGGCGTCGAAAGGAGGTGTAGCGTCATTGACACATGCATTAATGATGTCGCTTACGCCTCTTGGAATAACGGTTAATTGCATATCGCCCGGATGGGTGGAAAACGCTCAATATCCGGCAATGACCGAGGAAGATCATTTGCAACACCCGTCGCGTAGGGTAGGAAAGCCGGGTGATGTCGCAAGGATGTGTATGTTTCTTGCCGCTCCCGATAATGATTTTATAAATGGAGAGAACATTGTTATTGATGGCGGTATGACCCGCAAAATGATTTATATATAGGGAAAATTATCGAGCCGGGAATTTACGCCAAATAAAATTGGGGATTAAATGCCAAAACATAACAACAATTTTCCATCTCCAATCAATAATAGATACTCGTTTGCGATGAAGTATCGCTTTTACGATGCGAGGGGTGGCATAGTCAACGCTCATGAGCATAGGGAATTTTCGGCAGTTGTTGAGTAGAGGGGTGTCAACAAATCCGGGGCGTATGTCGGTAAATCGCACATTTACTTTTTCGAAATGGGCGAGTTGCTCAAGTGCATCGATGTAGTGTCGTTGATAGCGTTTTGTCGCGCTATATGAAGGTGCGATTCCGAGTCCCATTGTGCCGGCGATAGATGAAATAACGGCGATTTGTCCCGGGGGAATATTTGATGGGCGCTTGCGAAAATAATTGAAAGTAGTGTCAACAATTCGTGTAAATCCTAAAACATTGGTTGAAACGGTGTCGCATTCGATAGATAAATCAAGGTCGGGATTTTGTGACCCTATTCCCGATGCGAGCAATAATGTGTCGAGCCCACCGATTTTATCGATTAGTGACAATAACTTAGTGTTGGCATCGTTGTGAGTTATGTCAATTTGTTCAATAGCGATAATGTTGTGAGGAAATTGTTGTTGGAGACTTATGAGCTTGTCAATGCGTCGTGCCGCTATTCCTATTTTCCAGCCCATTGTCGCAAATTGTATTGTGGCATTTAATCCTATCCCTGATGAAGCCCCGATTATGATTATATGCTTTTCCTCCATTGTCGTATAGTAGTGAATCGATATTATTGATTTTCTTGATGTGTTTTTTTATTATTGTTGTGTAATGGAATGGAATATATGACAGAGAACGCTGCCGATAAAGATGAATCACGAGATCCGAATCCCGGAATATACCAAGGCTTGCCATATTTGCACTTGGTTTCGTTTATGATGGTGTGGTATTTCAGAGCCCAACCTAATGCCCATTGTTTATATATTTTGACTTTAAGCCCCAATAGTAACTCGGCATATCCAACCGAACTATTTTGCGAAGGGATATTGGTGTAAAAGTATTCATTCCAATAGGAGTTGTCGATTTTTACATCGTTGACTTCAAAAGAAAAAGATGAGAAACCATATCTTATTCCTCCATAGAATTGATACTCATTGGTTTTGTTGTATAGGAAGTTGTAATTTAAGCCTATTTTGAAATATGGTGATATTGAACTTTTATAGGAGTAATTGCTGTCGTCGGTGGAGTGTGAGGCTTCTCCTAATCCAAATTCAATAACCGGTTTGAAACGGTTATGAATGCTTAGCTCGGCCCACATATCGGCAATGCCATAGTCTTGCCCCAAGCATCTCATCATTGGCTCAAGGAAGTTAAAACCAATTGATATTTCGTCCCATAGGGGATATTTAAATGTTGTTTCTTTTTTTATAGCAGTGGAGTCGTGAAATTCTTTCCCTGTTATTGTGTCAACGTATATCAATTTCCCGTTTTTATCGTGGAAATGAATCAGATTTGGCATCTTTTGAGGGTCTTTGGCATTGGTTGTGTCTCTTGGATTGAGGTTTACGGCTTGAGTTTGTGTAGCCGGAGTTTCAACCGGGCTTATGCGCCGTTGAGCCGATATTCCGATAGCGGTAAAAGCAATAATTAATATTATTATAGATCGCGGCATGAGAGTAGAACGTTAGTTGGATTTAAAATAAATTTTTATGCGTTCAATGTCTATATTGTTTATTTCGGGGTCTATGACTGAGATAGAGTCGATTAGAAACAAGGTGTGTCGAGTGGAAGTTATTTTATATTTATACATTGCACCGCACTCTTCTGACGCAAAATATGGTATTGTTTCATAATTAAACCATATAGTGTCGTTAGGTATATGAGGTGTGGATTTGTAGGTGTAATGTAAACAAAATGCGGTGGAATCGGATGTCGCTCTAAATGGCAGATATACATTTGAGACATCTGAACCGGTGTTTGTGAGCAAAGAATCGCCAACAGCACCAATGCCATATATTTCAATGGAATCAAGCGCTAAAGATTGTTTTGAAACCGAAGAATAAAAACCGGCTAAAGGAATGCTGCTTTGATTGTCAAGGCAACCATCGGAAGAACATGAGCAAATAGAAATGATAAGTGCTGATGTCAATATTATATAATTTAGAATTTTCCCCATTGTATAATGTCGTCAATATTTTTTCTTGTTTTTTTGGGAATGTCGTGTGTTGATGGGTAACCTATAGGGATAATTGCTATAGGTTCAAGGTTTGGGGGGATGTTTAGACCTTTGCGTAGGGTTTCGGAATCGAAATTGCATACCCAGCAGGTGCCTAAGCCAGAATCGGAAGCCGCAAGGCATATATGTTGAATTGCAATGGCCAAGTCAATGTCGGTGTGGTCTTTGTTGTCGTTTTGTCGTTTCCATGCTTGAGAATGGTCACCACATGCAATAATAAATGCGGGAGCCGATTCGATCCATTGCCGGTTGTAGCTTTCTGAGATTGCTGTTAGGCAAGAAGGTTCACATGCGTCGTCAATTACAATGAAGATCCATGGCTGCTTATTGCAAGCCGACGGAGCCAGTCTTGCCGCATCGATGATGTGGGTTAATGTGTTGCGATCAACAGTTTTGTTTTTAATGAAATCGCGACAAGAGAACCGATTTGCGGCAAGGTCATAAAATGTCATGATGTAACCTATTATTTAGTTGTGATGTTTAATTCTTCTTCAATTTCATAGTCGTTGCGACGATGGGAATTGCGAACTACAAGTTCTCCGATAAATCCCGTTAAGAATAGCTGTGTGCCTAATATCATTGTAACCAATGCCAAGTAAAAATAGGGGGATTCGGTTACGAGATGGTAGGTATTTCCACTATACATATTATATAATTTCATGCAACCTACAACTATTACAGCGAAAAGTCCTATGATAAACATGAGGCTGCCTAATAAGCCGAAAAAGTGCATGGGTTTTACACCGAATTTTCCAGTGAACCACAAAGTGGCGAGGTCGAGATAGCCATTGACAAATCGGTCGAGCCCGAATTTTGTAGATCCATATTTACGAGCTTGGTGTTGTACGACTTTCTCTCCAATTTTATTAAATCCGGCAAGTTTGGCAAGATAGGGGATATAACGATGCATATCGCCATATACCTCGATATGTTTCACTACTTTTTTGCGGTAAGCTTTTAGACCGCAGTTGAAGTCATGGAGGTTTTTTATTCCGCTCACTTTGCGAGCTGTCGCATTGAATAATTTAGTGGGAATAGTTTTGGATAGAGGGTCGTAACGTTTTTGTTTCCAGCCTGAGACTAAGTCATATCCATCCTCGGTAATCATGCGGTAAAGTTCCGGAATTTCGTCGGGACTATCTTGTAAATCAGCGTCCATAGTAATTATGACATCACCTTGCGCTCTTATGAATCCGGTGTTAAGTGCGGGAGATTTTCCGTAGTTTCGTCTAAAACAAACTCCTTTTACTGCCGGGTTCTCTTTTTGTAAAGAACGAATTACCGACCAAGAATTATCGGTGCTGCCATCGTTGATAAAAATAATCTCATAACTGAAATTATTCTCATTCATAACACGGCGTATCCATGATTCGAGTTCGGGAAGCGATTCAGCTTCATTGTAGAGTGGTATTATTACTGATATATCCATAATAACAAATTGTTAATCAGATGTTTTGTTGAGATGATTGTCGTTTTTGCGTTTTTTGTATATGGCTTTTATTATTGAAGCGAGTATCATTGATAATATAGAGCCACTGAAAACGCTAAATGATATAATGTTTGTTGCAATTGAAATGGGAGAAGGAAGCATTTTTTGTTTGATTACTTCTTCGAGAGTTTTTGCGATTTCGGTTCCGGTATTACCCATTGAACGGTAGGCATTAATTGCGATATTACATTGTTCAATGATGAAATAAGGGTTTATCCAATTAGTGTATATAACGATGGTTAGTGCCATTATGAGTGAGCCACATGTGAAAATAATAATGCCATGTGTCCATATTTCGGAGAATGTTGAGTAAAATCCATTTTGTATATATCCTTTTCTTAGGAAGAAAAATGTAAGAACGGGAACACACAAAGCCATTAATGTGGCAATGTGACCCAACAAAGGAATGCTTAAAGCGTTTGCCGAGAAAAAGAACAATAAGCTAAGGAATAAGCCAAACCAAGCCCCATCTTCGGCGCCTCTTTTAAATATTGATTTGGGTTTGAATGTCGTCATATAATTAAATAATGTGCAAAGATAACCATTTAATATTTAATAAGGGTAAGGCTGATGCGAATTTTAAGAAAAGGCAGTGTGAAATTATGGTTTATTGTGTGATAAATTAGAAAAATAACCTTGAACGTATTGAACAAGGTTATTGTGATTATGTGGTTTTTAGTCGCGATTTCGTCTAAGGTTGCATAACTATGCGGAAACCAAAATGTCCATAACGACCGTCAGCGACATAGTTGTGGCGACAAGACACACGACAATCGGAGGAGTCGTCACTCCAACTGCCACCTCGGCGTATGTGACATGACCCTGTTGCCGGACCTGTAGGGTTATAATTGGTGTTTGTCGCATAAAAACTATCTCCATACCAATCGCTACACCATTCACATACATTTCCGCTCATATCATATAGCGTTAGTTCGTTTGGAACTTTTGAGCGTGTTTTTTCGGTCCCTTTGTCGGATGTTGTTGTGGAGAACCATGCGACAGCATCTGCCGAATTCCCGCCAGCGTATTTATATCCTTGGCTTTTGCCTCCACCTCTTGCGGCATATTCCCATTCGGCTTCGGTTGGTAAACGGAATATTTTGCCGGTAAGGGCACTTAGCTTTTCACAGAACTGATTTGCTTCTTCCCATGACACATAATACATGGGGTGATTGTCTCCAACTCCGTAGGTGGGCCAATTGGGGTCGGCTTTATCGCGTTGCATATATATTGTAGTTCCCATAACGGCTTCCCATAATTGTTGAGTAACTTCGGTGTCGGCGATATAATAATCTCCAATTGTTACATTATGGGCAGGTTGCTCGTTGTTTTCGGCATCGCTGCCTTGCTCGGCTGTCCCCCCCATGGTAAATGATCCTCCGCTCACGAAAACCATTTTAAATGGGACTCCGTTTGCGGTGATTTCTTCATCGGAGTGGGTTAGAATTGCCGGGTTGGATTTGTAATCATCTAATTTTTTCTTTGCAGTGGCATCCCCGTTTTTTGCGGCTTTTCCCCACCAATCCATTGCTTTTTGTATCTGGCGTATTTCTTCGTAATAGTTTCCTAATTGCCATTGGGCTTTAGCGATATATTTTTTATTTTTATGGGTGAGTGTTTTTTCGGCAAGCTTTTCCCACCATTTACGAGCCTCTTCTTTGTTTTGTGTGATTCCTTCCCCCACAGAATAACAATACCCAAGGAAAAACATTGAATATTCATCATTGTTGTTGGCTCCTTGCATTAGTTCATCAATGGTTTGACCCGATACTGAAATAGATGCAATAGCAATAAATGAAGTTATAACTATGGCAAAAACACGTTTAAGCATAATCTATTTATATGGAAAATTTATAAGTATTAAATATTTGTTGAGGTAATAATCTGTAAAGGTAATTGGTTTTAATGAATATTTCAAATATTATTGTTCTATTTATATAAAAATAACTTAATTGTAGATTCTTATTTATATTTAGTCATATAAAATAACGACTATTGGCACTTTGTTCCATATAACCACAAAGCGCACCACTAAAGTGGCGCGCTTTGTGGTTATATATAAAGTGATATGTTATTTTATAAGTTTTTTCAAAATTGCGTTTAATTGACCATAATCTTTATATCCGGTTTCAACTTTGTGGATTCCACCATTTTTGTAAATGACAAGTGTGGGTATAGATGATATGCCAAGATAATTAGACCATTCTTGATTTTTGTCAACGTCAACGCGATAGAATTTGATTTTGCCGGCATAGGTTTTCGCCGCTTTTTCTATCACCGGTTCCATTGCTTTGCAAGGTCCGCACCATGTGGCATAAAAGTCAATAACGATAGGCGTTTTGTCTTTCGGGAGAATCTTCTTGGAGAAAGTGTTGTAATCGGTTTCTTGTACTGTTTGAGCTTCGCAATTGATTGCAAAAGCGAGAACCAAACTCATGATTAATAGAATCTTTTTCATAAGATACATTATATTAGGTTGATGAATAATTTATACAAAGGTAGGAAAATTATTGTCAATCACAAATAATATCGAAAATTTTATTTGTAAAGGTTTTGTGTCTTGGTGTAAAATGGAGCGCAGGTGTTGAGTTATCTATTGTTGCATAAATAATGTTAAAGAATCGATGAATGGTTGGAGTTAATCGACAAAATATTGATGAAATAGGTTGTTTCGGGTTGCTGCATTTTGATAAAAAGAGTTTGTTGTTTATTTTAGCAGAAAAATAGAGTAGAATCTATCTTAGGCTTTTAATAAATATTTATGTCAATAAAAAATATTATTGGGAAAATAAACAAGAAGAATGTCGTATCGGCATTAACACATGTTGTGTGTGTATCGATTATTGTATTGCTTCCAGAATTGGTTACGTTTCTTTATGAAGGTCGTCCGGCTCCGGGGGGAGTTTATGTGAAGATATTGATATTTCTTTCGATATTTTATATTAATTATTTTTTTATTATTGATAAATGTCTTGATAAAAAGGGTGGACGATGGCAATTTTTTATCAGTAATCTTTTAATTTTGTGCGTTGCGGCGGTATTGATTTATTTTAGCTCAAATGCTTATAGACGACCGCATCCCCCTCATTCAAGACACGTCCCCGATATAGAACATGTAAATCATTCAACTGAAAAAGCGACGCAGTTTGCTCCTTCCAAAAATGCGCCTCCTCCACCTCCTCCGCAAAGAGTTTATGATAGATTTTTAAAAGGAAACAGGAATTTAATTCCAGAACGGAATCTTTTGCGTATCGCTGCAAATATGTCACATGATCTTGTATTTGCAATTCTTGTGGTGGGATTGAGTTTTGCAATAAAAATCAGCAGACGGTGGCTTAACTCTGAGTTAAAACGAGTAAAGCTCGACTCGATGCAACGTGAAGTAGAGTTGGTTAGTCTTAAAAATCAACTAAATCCTCATTTTTTGTTTAATACGCTTAATACAATCTATGCATTAGTCTCAACCGAGCCCCCCAAGGCACAAGACGCAATTCATAAGTTAAGTAATATGCTGAGGTATGGATTGTATGAAACATCAAGTGTGGTGCCTATCAAAAAAGAATTGGATTTTATAAAAACTTATTGCGATTTTATGAAAATGCGCATAAGTAAAACAAAAATCGAAGTTTCTTTATATTGTGATGATGCCGGTCGGGAGATCTATATCGCTCCGTTACTGCTCATTCCAATCATAGAGAATGTATTTAAATATGGAAACACCGGACAGAGTGATCATTTGATTAAAGTCGATGTCTCGGTAAAAAATGCGGTTTTAAGATGCTATACTTTCAATAATTTAGATAAGGGTCGTAAATCGACCGATGCGTCGGGGATAGGATTGAATAATCTTCGTCGCCGGTTGGAGCTGTTGTATGGAAACAAGTCAAAGTTTAATATAATAATACAAGATGATTCTTGTCAGACAGAATTAATAATTAATATAGGGTGCTAACTTTAATTGATTAAATTAGAAAATGGATATTTTAAGATGTTGTGTGATTGATGATGAGCCATTGGCGAGCCAATTAATAGCCTCATATGTGGAAAAGACTCCGTCATTGCAGTTGGTGGGGGCTTATTCATCGGCTCAGGATGCTATAAAAACAATTCTTAACGGACAAGTAGATATTGTGTTTCTTGATATACAGATGCCCCAGATTAACGGATTGGAATTTGCGAAGATTTTAACCAATAATTGTCGAGTTATTTTTACTACAGCCTATGAGCAATATGCGATACAGGGTTTTAAAGTTGATGCTTTGGATTATTTGCTTAAGCCGGTGAGCTATGATGATTTTTTAGCATCTATAGAAAAAGCACAGCGTTTGATAAAAGCACAAAGATGTTGTGAAAATAAGGATTCAAAGCAAGAATACATAATAGTGAAAAGTGAGTATAGACTTATTCAAATTCCAACAGACGACATCCTTTATGTAGAAGGGTTGAAGGATTATGTGAAAATATCGGTGAGCGGTGAGCAAAAAAGCATAATGACTTTGATGAATATGAAGACCTTGGAACAGGCATTGCCGTCGTCGAAGTTTATGAGGGTGCATCGCTCGTTCATAGTCAATACCGAAAGGATAAAGGTTATAGAACGTAACCAAATAGTGTTAGGCAATAAGTACATACCTGTGAGTGACACATATAAACAAGTGTTTAATGATTTTATAGCATCACGCTTGTTGTCACAACCACGAGAAGAAATGTGATAGTGGAAATATTTCCCTAATAAATAGGTATAAAGAAGGTTAAAACGAACATATTCTTATATTCATAAATTATTAAAAAGGTGTTTTAGCATGTTTTAATATGTGATAATCGAATAAGTTATTGTATTTTTGCAGAAAGTTTTAACCGAAAAAATGAAAATAGCACTTATTGGGTATGGCAAGATGGGTAGAACCATTGAGCGAATAGCGCAATCTCGCGGTCATGAGATTGTGTGTAAAATAGATATAGAAAATCCTCAGGATTTTGAAAGTGAGGCATTCGGCAGTGCCGATGTGGCAATCGAATTCACCACTCCTGCTACTGCCGTGGATAATTACTACAAAGCATTTGCGCAAGGTGTTCCCGTGGTGAGTGGCAGTACCGGTTGGACTGCTCGCATGCCAGAGATTAAACAATTGTGTGATGATGGAAAAGCGACGTTTTTTTGGACCTCAAATTATAGCCTTGGAGTAAATGTTTTTTTTGCACTTAATAAATATCTTAGTGCATTGATGGATAACTTTGTCAACTACACACCGTCAATGAAAGAAATTCACCATATCCATAAACTAGATCACCCAAGTGGCACTGCTATCACTCTTGCCGAAGGATTGATTGATAAAGTGGCACGCATTGACGCTTGGACTGAAGATGAAAACGCTCCCTCATCATCGCTTTCCATCGGTCATGAGCGAGAGGGTGAAGTGCCGGGTACTCATATCATCTCCTGGGATAGTGATGTGGATACAATAACTATTGAGCATCGAGCCAAAAGCCGAGAGGGATTTGCTCTTGGCGCAGTGGTCGCTGCCGAATGGGTAAAAGGTCGTAAAGGCTTCTTGACAATGGAACAGCTCATGCAAGGTTTAATAAAGGACTCTCATTTACTTGATATTAAATAAGCTATTATGGGAAATAAAAAAGATTTTAAGACTCGTATAAAAGATACACGCATAACACGTTGGATTAGATTTATAATTGTAGCCATAATATTTCTTGCGTGGGTTGCATGGATGGGTGATTGGTGGCTATCGATTTTCATATTTTTATTATTTGATATTTATATCACAGGATATATACCATTTGATTGGTGGAAGAATAGTAAAAATAAAGTGGTGCGAACTGTGATGAGTTGGGTTGACGCTATAGTTTATGCTCTGATATTGGTATATTTTGTATTTGGTTTTGTGGGACAGAATTATCAAATACCTTCATCATCATTGGAAAAAACATTGCTCACCGGAGACTATCTTTGGGTGAATAAGATGGTGTATGGTCCTCGTGTTCCAATGACTCCGGTTCATTTTCCGCTTGTGCATAACACATTGCCTATTATAAACACAAAAAGTTATTTGGATAATCCTAATTTGGAATATCGACGTTTAAAAGGGTTGCGTGATGTAGAAAGCGGTGATATTGTAGTGTTTAATTTTCCTGCCGGAGATACTGTGACATTAAAAGTTTCCAATCCTGACTATTATACGTTGGTAAAAATGCAAGGACGAGATTTTGTGAAACGAAACAAAGATATATTTGGTGACATAGTGTATCGTCCCGTAGATAGGAGAGAAAATTACGTTAAACGTTGTGTAGGGCTTCCGGGTGAGACATTCCAAATAAAAAATGGTGTAATATATATAAATGGCAAAGCTCAGGCTCAACCTGAAAATGTGCAATTCTCTTATATTGTTCAAACGCGATTCCCTCTTACCGACGCTGAATGGGATGACTTGGGGGTAGCGGTGGAAGATCGCATTGAAATAAATATAAATGAACTTGATTTTATGCGAGGATTGCAAGCATCGGGTTTTGTTATTGATAGAAGCGCCCCCATGAGTGTGTATATGCCCCCACTTACAGATGCTATGGCTAAAAAATTGGGAGCAAATGCAAATGTTATAAAGATGATGAAATTGGGAGATTCGGCGCTTGGTCGAGTTGAATATCTGTTCCCAGATGTGGTTTCTGACGGGTGGAGTAGTTATAATTATGGTGGCGAAAAAGGCTTATGGATACCTAAAAAAGGAGCGACGATAGAGCTTACTCCTGAAAATTGGTATCGTTATAATCGTTGCATTCGCAACTATGAACATAATTATGATGCCGAATTGCGTGGTGATAAAGTGTATATAAATGGAAGTCCTGCCGAAAAATATACATTTAAGATGGATTATTACTTTATGGTAGGTGATAATCGCGACAATTCGCTTGACTCTCGTTTTTGGGGATTCGTTCCCGAAGATCATATTGTGGGAACACCAATGTTTGTGCTTATATCATTTGACAAGGATAAATCGTTGTTTAATGGGGGTATTCGCTGGAATCGTATATTTAAAGATGCTAATCCCGACAAAGAATAGTGTTTTCCCCTCTTATCAAACATAAAACAACAACCCTAGTGCTGCCACCCGCCCTGTGTGGCAGCATTGGTTATTACGCTTTGATGGCAAGCCACCGCAATGTGGTGATTGATCGTTATTGCCGATATGACAAACGCCGTAAACTCATGCATCGCTACGACATTGCCGATGTAAATGGTCGCCTCACCCTCACCGTGCCTATCGCAAAACCTCGCATAGGTGCAACATGGAACGATGCCGGGGTGTCGGCTCATGGAGGGTGGTGGAATATACACAAAGTTGCGCTATGGTCGGCGTATGGTCGCACTCCTTTTTTTGAATATTATATTGACGAATTGACGCCCTATCTGCAACCTCGCGACGGCATTCAGCCCGAATCGTTGATGGATCTCAACATTAGCTTCGATGCAATCATTCGTCGCATTGCCGGCATCGAGAGCAATATCCGTTATGAACTCACTCAAACCGAAAAAGAATTGGTAGATAAAAACGATTGCTTAATATCTGACTATCGCAATAGCAATTTCGACCTTTTACACCCCATTGAATACTACCAAGTGAGAGCATCGCAACAGGGATTTATTCCCAACCTCACAATGCTCGACCTCATCTTCAACATGGGACCCGAAACACCCCTCGTGTTGAAAAAAATCATCGAAAAGAATATATTATAATAATTAAAGTCTTTAACGGCTTATTTCATTTAGCCTACTCGTGAATAGCGGCGAGACCACCTTGAGCCGTTTCTTTGTAAAGACTAGGGAGGTCGTGACCGGTTTGTTTCATCACCTCAACGATGCGGTCGAATGTGACGGTGTGTTTGCCGTCGGAGATCTGCGAATAAAGATTGGCATCAAGTGCACGCGCTGCTGCCATGGCATTGCGTTCGATACACGGAATCTGAACCAATCCACACACCGGGTCGCAAGTCAATCCAAGGTGATGTTCAAGTCCCATTTCGGCACTATATTCTATTTGTGCGGGAGTTCCACCAAATAGTTGGCATGATGCAGCTGCAGCCATAGCACATGCCACACCCACTTCTCCTTGACAACCCACTTCGGCTCCCGATACCGACGCATTTGTTTTCACCACGTTGCCAAATATTCCGGCGGTGGCAAGCGAACGCAAAATGCGATCTTCAGAGAATCCTTTTGACGTGTGAAGATGATATAACACAGAGGGAACGATGCCACACGACCCACAAGTGGGTGCCGTAACGATTTGTCCGCCGGCAGCATTCTCCTCACTCACGGCAAGAGCATAAGCATAGGTCAATCCTCGGCTTTTAAGACTACCGGTATAACCTTGTGCATGAACATAATAAGTCACAGCTTTGCGGCGCACACCAAGTCCGCCAGGCAATACCCCTTCGGCCTCGATGCCTCGTTCTACCGCGGCTTTCATCACATGCCACACTTTGCGAAGATAGTCCCATATTTCCGGACCCTCGCATTGCTCCACATATTCCCAATAGTTGTGCCCGGTTTTTTCGCACCATGCTTGTATATCGGCAATACGTGTCATCTCATACACATGGTTATGCACTCGCGACTGCCCTTCCTCGGCTATATCACCACCGCCTATGGAATACACCGTCCATTCATCTATCACTTTACCCATGCTATCAAACGCTTCAAACTTCATTGCATTGGGGTGGAATGGTAGAAAAACGTCGGGCTTCCACACAATCTTAGTGGGAGCCGCAGGAGTGAGCACATCAAGAATAGCCTTATCGGTCAAGTGACCTTTCCCGGTTGCCGCGAGCGAACCATATAGAGTTACGCGATAACTTGTCGCCCCACCGGTGCGAGCCAAAAATCTCTCAGCCGCACGCTTCGGTCCCATAGTGTGACTACTCGACGGACCTATACCTATTTTATATATCTCTCTTATTGATTCCATAGACTTCAACTTTTATTTACCTCAAATTTACAACACTTTTCATTTAATTGCAATATCTTAAACAAATACATAATATTTTCATCTCCTCATACATATAACAATATTTACCGAAAAACTATAGCTATTATGGATTAATTATAATGTTTTTGCATCGGTATGTGGTAATATATGGATATTATTTGTTGTATCTGCACTATATTGGTAATATATGACTATATAGAGGAAGAAGCAATGATACAAACATTTGATGCTTTCCTTTGGAATGCCGATTTGCTCCAAATCGCAACTACAATATTAAGGGCGCGGAATCAATCATTAACAAAGCGATAGAAGCGGTTTTAAATTATGCCCATTATGCTCAATTAGCCTGCATAAGCGATGGTTGGACCAATAAAATCATAGAGTAAATCAATTATAGAATCGAACGAGTAAACGCATAAAATAACTTAAGATTCCAACCTGAAGTGCAACTTTTGAGGTGAAAAAATAGGTGTAACCTCAATAAAGTATTGTATAATGAAAAAAAAGTTGTACCTTTGCACTCGGGTAAGTCCTACACGACCAGCTCCCCGGGAACTCCGTCAGGTCTTGATCGAAGCAGCGGTACCGGGTCGTAGCGGTGCGATGTAGTAAGCTTGCCCTTTTTTTATTATAGGATACCTAACAGAACCTAGGTTCAGTATCAAAAAGATGTGTGTGTAAAAAGTCACTAACCACTATGTTGTTGTAGATGTGGTGTTGAAACTTATGAAAAAAGGAGATGAATCGATTATTTATGACACATCTCCTTGAACTTATTAAAAATTATTTGGTTCTTCGTTGATATAGGTATCGTTTAATACTCTTTTTAGGTGTCCTTTCAAATGCTTCCGACATAATTTCGATTTTCTTCAGACGGGCATAGTTAGGCAGGTCTTTGTTGATGTCGGGCAATGTGGATTTCAGATATTTAGTAAATTCTTTTTGGTTCATTCCTTCTTTGGCACCTTGGTCAAAGTCGGGGAATACCAATGCGGTAAGTCCGCCATCTTCTTCAATTACCAATGACTCAACGAAATATGGACGAACATCGAGAGCTGCCTCAATTTCTTCGGGGTATATGTTTTGTCCCGATGGACCTAAAATCATGCATTTTGAGCGTCCACGGAGGAATAAGCTGCCGTCGGCGTCAATTACGCCCATGTCGCCTGTGTGTAGCCAACCATCTTCATCGAGAGCTTCTTTGGTCGCTTCGGGGTTCTTGTAATAGCCAAGGAATACGTTTGCACCTCTAACGAGCAATTCTCCGGGGATATTTTGGGGGTCGGGAGAGTCAATTCTCATCTCCATATTTGGCACGATTTCACCGCAAGAGTAAAGTTTTTCGGTTTTCCAGTCGGAATATGTGATAATAGGAGCGCATTCTGTCATACCATAACCCACGGTGAAAGGGAAGTTCATTTTCTTGAAGAATGTTTCAACTTCTTTGTTGAAGGCGGCTCCACCTATTATTACTTCATAGAACTCTCCACCAAATGCGTTTATAAGTTCACCTCTGATTTTATTGATAATCATTTGGTCAAGCCCCGGTACTTTCATTGCATATTTGATTCCCACTTTGTCTAACACGGGTTTTACTTTGTTTTTGTAAATCTTTTCAATAATGAGTGGTACCGCTATAACTACAGTAGGTTTTACCTCGGACAATGCTTGCAAAATGATTTTAGGACTTGGAACGCGCGAGAGGAAGTGCACATGACACCCCATTGATAATTCATATAATACTTCAAACATAAGCCCATACATGTGAGCGCATGGCAACATCGAAACCACATTTGAAGTGTTATTGATTTGAGGGAGTGCTTTGCGTCCAAATTCAAGGTTGGAGGCGATAGCCCTAAATGGTATCATTACTCCTTTTGAGAAGCCGGATGTTCCCGATGTGTAGTTGATGATAGCTAATTCGTCGGCTTTATCTTCATAATAGTTGATTGATTCGGGCGCAAATTCCATTGGATATTTTTTACCAAACAGCTCGTTGAGACGGGCTCGGGCTTCGGTAATCCTATCGTTGGCGGCATATAAAAGCTTAAACGTGTTTACTTGTATAATTGCCTGCAACTCGGGCATCTCAGATTCTACAACATTTTCCCAAATAACTTCATCAACAAATAATACTTTTGATTCGGAGTGATTAACAAGGTGGTGAATGTTTGAGGGTTTAAACTCATGCATCAAAGGCACCGGCACAGCTCCGTATGTTAAAACCGATAAGAATGAAACAGCCCAATTGGCTTGGTTTCTTGAACATATTGCCACTTTGTCGCCTTTCCCCAGTCCACACTCTTCAAACATTATGTGAAGTTGTGCGATTCTTTGTGCGATGTCGCGAAAATGCAATGTTGCACCTTGGTAGTTAGAAATTGCGGGGCGATCCCAGTTCGCACGAAAAGATGCCTCAAAGGTTTTGTTTACTGATGTAAAATTCATAAGTTTTATATAATTATGTTTAAAGAGTTATATCAAATTAATTTATTTGCAAAATTAATGCTTTTTAATATCTTGAACAAATAAAAACCGAAAAACCGAACAAAAAATAAGAAGAAAGTATTAAAACGATAAAAAGTTGCGAATGAGAGTGTGATATTGATTAAAATTTATTTTGTTTTGTTGTGATTTATGGATAATAATTATAACTTTGTGTGGCGAATATTTCGCTCAACATTGATAATCATTATCACTTTTTATAAATAACAGATGGACTATAGTTTATTAGACTTTCTAACGTTGCTTGGAGCTGTGGGCATATTCCTTTATGGTATGACACTTATGAGTGAAGGTCTCCAAAAAGCTGCAGGAAACGGGCTTCGCAACATTTTGGGAGCCATGACCCGCAATCGTTTCACCGGGGCTCTCACCGGGTTTTCAATCACTGCATTAATTCAAAGTTCATCGGCATCAACCGTGATGGTTGTGAGTTTCGTAAGTGCAGGTCTCATGTCATTGGCACAATCGGTGGCTGTGATTATGGGAGCCAATGTGGGTACGACTGCAACGGCTTGGATTATCACCCTTTTTGGATTTAAAGTTGATATTGGAGCATTCGCAGTGCCTTTAATAGCATTCTGTATTCCTCTCTTATTCTCAAGCCACAGCCGTAGAAAATCAATAGGCGAAATTATTTTGGGTTTTGCATTATTATTTATTGGTCTTGATTGGATTGAGGCAAATGTGCCCGATTTGAAGTCAAGCCCTGAAATTTTCGGATTCTTGACACAATATGCCGATATGGGATATGGTTCGGTTCTGTTGTTTGTGTTGATTGGAATTATTGTTACAATGATTATTCAGTCATCTTCGGCATCAATTGCAATAGTGCTAATTATGTGTACCAAAGGGTGGATTACTTTTGACTTGGCATGCGCAATGATTCTTGGTAGTAACATCGGAACAACAATCACTCCAATCATTGCATCTCTCGGGGCTAATCTTGCCGCAAAACGTGCTGCGTTATGCCATTTGTTGTTTAATGTGTTTGGTACAATTTGGGCATTGGCTTTGTTTATCCCATTTACCGACCTAACAGTTTGGGTGACTGACCACCTTGGGCAAGGGGATCCAACCGCAATATATAATTACACAGGAAATGATTCTACTCAAATGGCAATAATGGCAGGTTGGGCGTCTTTTGGTCTTTCTATATTCCACACCATATTCAATCTTATCAACCTATCTATAATGATTTGGATGACAAAATTGTATGTAACTGTCGTGGAAAAAATTATGCCAAGCAAGCACAAAGGGGACGATGAGTTCCAGCTCACCTACATTTCAAGTGGTCGTGTCGCTGCATCGGAATTGAATATGGCTCAAGCCGAAAAAGAAATCGGGGTCTATGCCAAACGTGTGAGTCGAATGCTCGGCATGGCGCAAGACCTTGTTCACACTAAAGAAGGAAGTGAGGATTTCAATAAATTATATTCTCGACTTGAGAAATATGAAGAAATTTCCGACCGCATGGAAATTGAGATTGCCAACTATCTCAATCGTTGTGCCGAAGGTCGATTGTCAAATCAAGGGAAGCAACGTATCGCAGCCATGCTGAATATTATTTCAGAAATTGAAAGTATTGCCGATAGTTGTTTTGGAGTTGCAAAAATTCTTGCTCGTAAACAAGAAGGGCATGTCGCATTCAACAATGAGATTTATGAAAATATCGACCACATGTTTGCCTACGTTAAGAATGCAATGAAAAATATGATGGTGCTTCTTGATGACCTTGAGGATGTGAGAGAAGAAGATATTATAGTGTCATATAATCATGAACGTGAAATCAACAATATGCGTAATAACTTGCGTGTGGCAAATATTGAAAACATCAATAATCGTCATTACGAATATCAAGCGGGAATCTATTACATGGATCTGATCGGAGACCTTGAGCGCACAGGCGACTATATTATCAATGTTGTCGATACGGTTAAAGACTGGTTTCGCAAGCACAAGGCTTAGTGATTAAATTGCAAGCACAAAGATAACACAAAACGGTTACTATCCATTCCGATAGTAGCCGTTTGTTATATTTTTGTACTTGTAAATATAAAATCAATCAATATTTAACATAATTCTATGACAAATTGCCAAGGGAGAATACTTGCCATCGATGACGAGCCAATAGTCCTTGACTTAATTAAATATAATCTCGAAAACGAAGGTTACTCTGTTGATATTTCAGATAGCATTGAAAAAGCTAATCGTGTTGATTTATCAGTATATGATCTTATTATTACTGATGTGAAAATAGGTAAACTAAGTGGAATAGAGTTTGCGAATAATGTAAAGCAAAATTCCAAAACATCGCACATCCCTATTGTTATTTGTTCCGATAAAGATATGAAAGGTGAGGCTATTAACGGATTAAGATCCGGAGCCGACGACTATATATTAAAACCTTTTTCTATGCGAGAGTTAACGGCTCGAATACAATCTATTCTTCGTCGGCATTCTATCAAAAAATAGGTTATTTATAACTTAAATGCTACCTAATTGCTATATATCCGGGCGATATGAAGCCGGTTGTGATGAGGCCGGTCGTGGGTGCCTTGCCGGACCGGTTTATGCCGCTGCGGTTATTCTTCCTGAAGATTTTCATCATCCTTTACTCAACGATTCAAAACAGCTCACTGAAGCGCGTCGCGAAAAGCTTCGTCCTATCATAGAAGCCGAGGCATTAGCTTGGGCGGTGGGAGTGGTTTCGGCACAAGAAATCGACAAAATAAACATTCTTAATGCGTCAATACTTGCTATGCATCGTGCCATTGACGCATTGACAATTGTGCCGGGAGCGATTATAGTTGATGGGAATCGCTTTAAGCCATACGGAGATATTCCTTGGCAAACGTTTGTGAAAGGTGATGGTCGATTTGGCAATATCGCAGCAGCGTCAATTCTTGCTAAAACACATCGTGATGAATGTATGTGTAGGCTTCATGAGCAATATCCTCAATATGGTTGGAATATCAACAAAGGTTATCCCACAAAAACTCATCGAGCAGCCATTGCCACACACGGAGCATCACCACTACACCGTCAATCATTCCGACTCCTTGACCCGCAACTCACATTATTTTAATAAAGGTGAAATAACGCATATGGATATTCGATTAGAGGCTTTTAAAATCATTTAATGTTATCAAGCCTCTATCGAATATCACAATAATGCTTCATGAAAAATTAGAATGGTAAATCTCCGTAAGTTATATCTGAATCTTCTTTTGCTATTGAAGGATACAAAGAATCCATAAATTGAATATCTTTAATTTTAGAACGATACATTTGATATGTTTGTTGGTTCTCTAATTCTTCTCGCCTATTCTTGCTTATCTCTAAATACTTTTGTTCCTGGTCGATACCTAAATAGCGACGGTCAAGCAAATTAGCGGCAATGCCGGTTGTCGAGCTACCGCAAAAAGGGTCGAGCACCCACTCGCCAGGTTTAGAAGATGCCATTAAGATTCTTGCCAATAGCCCAAGGGGCTTTTGTGTTGGATGTTTTCCGCACGATTTTTCCCATCGGGCAATAGCCGGCAAGTGCCAAACATCCGTCATTTGCTTGTCACCATTTATCTGCTTCATCAAGTCGTAATTGAAGTGGTGTGGCTTCTTTTCGCTTTTGCGTGCCCAGATGATAAATTCGGTACTATATGTGAAATAGCGGCAAGAGATATTGGGCGGTGGATTGGTCTTTGCCCATGTTACTACATTTAGAATTTTATATCCCAATTCTGTCAAGCAATTGGCAACGGAAAAGATGTTATGATATGTGCCAGAAATCCAAATAGTGCCGTTATCTTTAAGCTTATCGCGACAAAGACCGAGCCATTCCATGTTGAACTCCATTATTTCTTGTTGGCTCTTTCCCTTATCCCATTCTCCTTTGTTCACACTTACAATCTTTCCCGACTGAACACTAATGCCACCATTCGACAGGAAATAAGGCGGATCTGCAAATATACAACTGAATTTGAATTCAAATTCGCGTAGCAATTTGAAACAATCACCGTGAATGAGAGTAAAATCACGGTTAGAAGATTTATAATGCGGTTTAATCATTTTTCTTCAATAAGAGGGATGGGCAAACCTAATTCATGTAGAGGTATATAATTGTAATAATAAGAGCATCCTACACTTATAATATAATCACGGACATCTTTATAACAATCTTGTCTAAACCAATCAGACAAAATGTACATAAATTCTACTTTATAATTAAGTTCTGAAAACAGCTTTATATATTGTTTTTTCTTAAAATCACAAGTTTGTAATTTTTCGTCAACACTTCCGCTAACCTCTTGATGTTTGACTTCAATAATATTCATTGTATTATTTATGATGACATAAATACAATTATCTGGTAAAAGTTGTTTTGACAAATGTTTTCTCCAATCAATTCCTTTCTGTTTTAAGAATTTATACAATCCGTGTTTTTTGAAGATATTACCAACAAGTTCTTCATTGTAGAAAATATCCATATCCTTAACAACATATCCTTTCTGACCATTTAGGAAAGTAGTTAAATCAACTTTCGCTTCATATATAAGTCCGGTTTTAGTATTTCCACCTCCAACACCTCCACGTATCATTAAATATCCTCCTTTACTTGTTTAATAAACTCATCAATAGTTGTAAGATTATAAATGTTGGGTATTGCATAAAAAGCTTCTTCCAACTTGTTCTTTGCAGACTTCCATCCAATGCCATCAGTAATCCAAACAAATTCAAAACCATCTACGGCATTTATTTTCGGAGAAAGCTCTGAGTATGCACGAGCTACTTCATTCAATTTAGAACCTCCACCACTATAGAAGTTTACTTCCATCAAATATTTACGGTGTCTTGTTTCTATCACAAAATCAAAACGCTTTTTATCTTCGCCTAAGACCGACAATTCTGGATATTCTGTTGAATAAACTTCTTGTCGATAAGTAACGCCTTCATTATCTAACATTGACGCAACCTGTCCTTCCATTAAATGGCCGCTTCTATTTTTACGGGCATTGGTATCTAAACCTGTCTCAACACCAAATACATAGTCAACAAGATTCTTGATTTGCTTATTTCTAAACACTGCATCAAGCCCCGTACCATGTATATATTCAATGACTCCATCAACACTATCGAAAAGGGAGTTTATTAGTTTAACATTCCCATCAGCCATTATAGCTTTCTTCTTGTCTGATGTACGAACCGCTATCAATATTTCCAAAATGCTGAAAACATTTCTATTCTCATCCCAAAGCCTACGAATAGCAGCATCCATATCTACTTGACCAATCAAATAATTTAATTGGTTTAGCTTTATGGAAATAGATTCAACGTTAATGTTTATCTTTTCAAAGTCACAATAAAACCCAAGAGTCGTATTTGTCTCTTTCAGTTGCGACATAAACATGTCAAATCGTTCTTTGGTATGTGTGCTCATAAACTTATCTTTGAAATAAATATCTATTATGGTAATTGTTTACTACAATCTCTGTCAACTTTCCTCTTTTCGAAGCGATAGCATTTACATTCCTTGAAGCCCATACTCTTTCTATACTATAGTCAATGAATAAATCATCAAAGAAGCGATCCGTACCATCTTTGCCCAAACAATCGGAATTGCTAAGCATAAAATTAATTCCATTCTCATTTAAACGATCGCAAAATAGTTTCAGGCGAATTTGGGCATTATCATTGAAATCCTCTTTTGTGTAATCATTAAAACTAGAAGTATTGCTAAGAGGACGATAAGGCGGATCGAAATAGAAGAAGGTATTATCCTTGATTTTTGCATAGGTTTGTTCAAAATCTCCAGTCATGATTTCCACCTTTTGCAATAGCTTGCTATCCGCATAAATTGTAGCGGCATCGCATATAGTTGGTGTAGTATACTTACCGAATGGCACATTAAATTTACCGGCTTTATTTACCCGATAAAGTCCATTGAAACAAGTTCTATTTAGGAAGAAGAACAATGTCGTATTATCTATTTCATTTAATGATTTTGAGTTGAATTGCTCACGTTGTTGAAGGAAAAACATCTTACGTTCTTCCTCTGTTCGAAGAGCATAATAATCAGATTGAATTACATTGAGAGACTTAATTAATTCTGTTGGATTATCCCTCACTACTTGATAGCATAATGTCAAATCTGGATTGATATCATTTATAACGGCTGACTTAATATTTGGATATGTCTGCAACATATAGAAGAGCATAGCTCCTCCACCCACAAAAGGTTCTATGTAAGTGACATTTTCCCTTTCTGCAAAGTCAGCTGGAAGCAATGCTTCGAGTTGTTCAATGAGTTGGCCTTTTCCTCCAACCCATTTAATGAAAGGTTTTGCTTTTGCCATTTGTCTGATTTTTATATTCCATATGACAAAAGTACTTATTTAATTCGAAATTGAGAGCCTGATGTGCTAACAAACATGAAAAGCATTGCTATTTTATCGTGAAATATTCAATTCTCTCGACTTCGGAGGGAGAATTTCGCGGAATGCGGCAAGGTTTTCGGGAGTAATCCGAAAGGTTTTGAGTAACTCAAAACATATCTTACCATGTTCTAAAAACACTAAACCTTTGAGTCTAATGCGAATCTAATGACATCTTTTCCCCATTTCGCACTCACTTTCGTTTCTTTGTTGTATCTTTGCGCTTGGATAATATAAAACTGATGGCGTTATGACTCGAATTTTGATTATAAATGGACCAAATCTAAATCTTCTTGGCGTGAGAGAGCCTGGAATTTATGGGAATAGTTCAATGGAAACATATCTTGAAACTCTTCGTTCAAGATATCCGGATTATTCTATTGAATATTTTCAAAGCAACCACGAAGGTGAAATCATTGATAAGTTGCACTCGGTAGGTTTTGATGACGGTTTGGAAGGTGTAGTGCTCAATGCCGGTGCTTATACTCACACATCTCTTGCTATTGCCGATGCTATTGCCGCAATTAAAGTTCCTGTTATTGAGGTGCATATCTCAAATGTTCATGCTCGTGAAGAGGTGCGTCATCATTCTATGATTTCAAGTGTGTGTCGAGGCGTGATTGCCGGATTCGGGATGGATAGCTATCGCCTTGCCATTGAATCCCTCATGGTTCGTTAAATCGCAAAAAATTATGCAAGAAGAATTAGAAGAATATATTCTTAATCACATCGACCCCGAGCCAGAGATGATGCGTAAGCTTAATCGTGATACACACATCTATCATCTTTACTCTCGCATGTGTTCAGGACATCTGCAAGGGCGTATGCTAAAAATGTTTACTCGCATGATTCGACCTCAACGCATTCTTGAACTTGGCGCTTTTACCGGATATTCAGCTCTTTGTTTTGCCGAAGGCATGCCCCAGGACGCCGAACTGCATACTATTGAGATTGACGACGAGATAGAAGATTTTATTCTTGAACGTTTCAACGCGTCGCCCTACGCAGATAGAATGCACTTATATATTGGCGATGCAATGGAGATTGTGCCTACTCTCGAAGGTGAGTTTGACCTCGTGTTTATAGATGCCAACAAGCGCAATTATGTTGATTATTACAACTTGGTATTGCCGCGAGTGCGTAAAGGTGGCTTTATTCTTGCCGACAACACATTGTGGTATGGGAAAGTAACCGAGACATCAACTCGTGACCCGCAAACTCTTGGCATACTTGAATTTAATGATATGTTAGTCAAAGACACGCGCGTTGAAAAAGTTATCCTCCCTCTCCGCGATGGGCTAACTCTCATTCACAAATTATAGCAACATTATTTGCCGGTTGATTCTTTATTTATCAAGCAATTAAATAGATTGATAAATTGTTGGGCAATAACGTCGTTTGAGAAACGGTTTCGCACAGAATCGTGCAATGAATCTCTCGTTGGTGCATTGTTTATTGCCCATGCTATACCATCGGCTATGTCTTGCGTCGATTTGTTTTCGGCTCGATAACCATTTTTCTTATGGTCAATAATATCATCACGACCATCATGGGCAAATGCGACAGGTACACATCCTGCGGCTTGTCCCTCTATAAGCGTGGCGCCGAGAGTTTCGTAGGTTGATGTTGAGAGAACCACCGACGACATGGCATATAGATGGCGCAATGTCTTATTGTCGTTTATTCGACCTATATGATGATATGGCATCTTTATGCGGGTGAGTAATGAAGAATCGCGAATATCCCCAAAAAGAACCAATTCGCAATCTTTAGCTTCATTAGGATATTGAGCTACAAACAGATTTATGGCATCAATTGCATAGCCAACCCCTTTGATGGGGTCATCCAATCGGGCCGCACCCATTAAGATGAGTTTTTTGTTATTTGGCAATCCCAGTAATTGAGCCGGAATATCGTTTGATGGTGTGGTTTTGAAGAAATCTACCGGAAAAGCGTGATGAATCACCGAAATATCGGCGTTTCTCAATAGTTCGCTTTCTTTTGCTTTGTTGGCAAGCCAGTTGCTCACTGCAACGTAATGAATATTAGGGTTTGTGAATATTTTATTTTTTTTCAGCCAAGTTATATGAGATAAATCATTTTTGTCGCTACCATCGCCAATAAACCGGCATTTGCCACATTGATGTTTATAATGGTCGCATTCAAGAGCATGGTGACAAGCTCCGGTAAGACACCACATGTCATGCATCCACCACACAATAGGCTTTCCTAATCGGGCTATTTTGTCAATCTCGTCGAGCGATAGAGTCCCTTGATTTATCCAGTTTAAGACAATAACATCAGCATTGGTTACGAGTGGATGTTTTGATGCCGGTAATCCATGCGTTGCCGTTGATATCTTAAATAGATTGTCGCGAGAAAAACCATTGCGGGTAAAAATATTTATACGCTCCATTAAAAAAGCGTAGTTGCGAAAATGCCGAGAGCTTATTTGAGTCACATGGTCGTTTTGCCCCGATTTAATGGATACAAGCATTTGGGCGTCAACGCCGGCATTTTGCAATGCTTGCATTAATCGATAGGTTACCACCGATGCCCCACCGAGGGTGTCACTATGATTAATCAAAGTTACTTTCATCTTTTAATCTTTATCTTTTCGCATTTCAATACTATAACAATATAGCTTGCAATAAGTATGGTATTAATAGATATATTTAACCAAAAATATGCTGTTGAGGCAAAATGTGATATTGCAAACAACCCTCCGGCAATGGCAACGTATGAAAATATGCGTCCCACTTCATATTTAATGGGGTTAACCTTATTTCCTATGAAATAAGACACTGTCATCATCACTGCATTACAAGCCAATGCCGCCCATGCGCAAGCTATATAGCCATAAACCGGCACGCAAGTGATTATTATTGATATCATCACAACAAAGCCTATAATGGTAAACACAATCGCCCAATAGGTTTTATCTATGTTTTTATACCACAACGATAGGTTGAAAACGATGCCATAACACAACTCGGCGACCAATAAAATAGGCACAACCACAAGTCCTTCATAGTATTTTGGCGATATTATAAACTTGAACACGTCAAGATAGAACATCACGCCAAGAAATATCAACAAGCCGAATATCACAAAATATTTCATGGCATCGGCATATTCCTTGTTTTTCTTCGTTTTATCCTCATTCTTTTTTGAGAACATCAATGGTTCGTAGGCAAAACGGAAGGCTTGTATAAACATTATCATCACCATCGCGATCTTATAGTTTGCGCCATAAATACCAAGTTGATAATTTGCTATGGTTTGGTCTTCAAATAAATAAGGATAAATAATCTTATCTATATTTTGGTTCATTATACCGGCAATGCCGGCAATGAGCAATGGGAACGAGAATCTGAGCATTGTGCGTAGCAGATTGCCATTAAACGAAAATCGCTCGGCGACAATTTCGGGCAATAACAGTAGCATTACGATTGCCGAACTCATTATGTTTGCGACAAATATATATCCCACTCCGTAAGTGGGGTCATAGAACCATGAAATCGATTCGGGAGCGACTTCCCACAGCCAAGGGCAAAGTAGAATGAAAAACAAGTTAAGACCGATGTTTAGCCCTATGTTTACCAATTTCAAAAAAGCGAATCGAATGGGACGTTGCTTGAATCGCAAATAAGCAAACGGAATTGCCGTAAATGCATCGATAGCGACAGTGATACCCATCATTAATACAAAAGATGGGGTAGATGAGTATTTCATCGCCGCACTTACCGGTTCAATGAAAAGCCAAAGCAATGCGATAAACATCGTCGATGTGAATCCTATCGACGTTAAAGTTGTGGTATAAATCGATGACAATTCATGCTCGTTGCGACGAGCGAAACGGAAAAATCCGGTTTCCATTCCGTAGGTGAGGAATACCAACACAAATGCCACATAAGCATATATGTTTGTTACCACGCCATATTCTTCAGGAACAAATACCGCAGTATATAGAGGCACTAAGCACCAGTTCAAAAAACGACCAATGATGCTGCTCACGCCATATATCGCAGTATCTTTTACCAAACTTTTTATTCCCGCCATCGCTTATAAATCATTTGATTTAAAATAAAGAACCCTCATCGAAGCGTGAGTGCCCCAAGTGGCGATATGCCAAATCGGTAACCTCGCGACCTCGTGGAGTGCGTTTTATAAACCCCTCTTTAATCAAGAACGGCTCATATACCTCCTCAATCGTGCCGGAATCTTCGCCAAGAGCAGTGGCTATTGTCGATAATCCCACCGGTCCACCTTTGAATTTTGTTATTATGGTTGTTAATATCTTATTATCGATTTCATCTAATCCGTAACGGTCAATATTAAGGGCTTCAAGCGCATAACGAGCAATTTCGGGCTCGATAATGCCGGTACCTTTAACTTGCGCGAAGTCTCGCACTCGTCGCAAAAGAGCATTTGCAATGCGTGGAGTGCCACGTGAACGCATCGCAATCTCATGTGCGGCCTCGGCTGTGCATTTTACATTTAACAAAGCCGAAGAACGCAATATTATGCGCTCAAGTATCTCGTGGTCGTAATATTCAAGATGGCAGTTTATGCCAAAACGTGCGCGCAATGGAGCTGTAAGCAATCCGCTACGGGTCGTTGCGCCTATCAACGTGAATGGAGATAACGTGAGTTGCACGCTACGAGCTCCTGGACCCTTGTCGATCATTATGTCGATGCGGTAATCCTCCATTGCCGAGTAGAGATATTCTTCCACAATAGGGCTTAAGCGGTGTATTTCGTCGATAAACAACACATCGTTTTCCTCAAGAGATGTGAGTATTCCGGCAAGGTCGCCCGGTTTGTCGAGCACGGGACCCGATGTTATTTTCATTCCCACACCAAGCTCATTGGCAATAATCCCTGATAGTGTGGTCTTACCAAGACCCGGGGGACCGTGAAAAAGTATATGGTCAAGGGCTTCGCCTCGCATGCGTGCGGCAGTGACAAATATCTTAAGATTCTCAACGATTTTGTCTTGCCCGCAGAAAGAGTCAAATTGCGAGGGGCGCAACGCTTTTTCAAAATCATGATCACCCTCTTTCGCCCTTATATCGAAATCGTCCATTTTTAATTTTTAATTATGAAAGTCTTGATTTTTTCAATGATAACTTGCGATGGAATGGCGTTAAGGCATTGGTAATCTCCACTGAGACAAGGCTTGTTGCCAAATACCGAACATGGGCGACACGTCATGGGCAATTGTATCATGTTGCTTTCGTTTTGTCTCCATCCCTTAAATCCGCAGTAAGGGTGAGTAGCGCCCCAAATACTTATGACTGTTGTGTTTACAAGCGAAGCGAGGTGCATATTGGCTGAATCCATTGTCACAATAACATTGAGATGGCTCATTAACGACATCTCTATATTGAATCCATATCGTTCCTCGGCAAGAGAAATCACATTTTCATGTTGTCCGGCCCATTTGCGTAATATGTCACGTTCCTCATCACCACCTCCAAATAAAAATATTTTAGTTGAAGGTATTTGCGCAATCTCGTTGATAACCTTTTCCATCAGGTGTTGAGGGTAAATCTTCCCTTTGTGTTTGGCAAAAGGAGCAAAACCCACCCAGCGTTCCTCATCTTGTTTTGGCGCGGTTATTTTGGCAAATAAGTCTGTATCGCCTTTATTGTCGCCATATAATCCGTTGAATGTTTCCTGTGAAGGTAGTCCTATTCTAAAAAAGGCGTCACGATAACGGGCTATTGATGAGGTGAGGGGCAACATCACCTTGTTGCGGCGTCGGGTTAAAGCCCTTTTGTGACCTCTGCCTTTGTTGATGTGAGTTGAGGGTATGCGATTAATGAAACACATTAAACGCAACATTTGAGTGCGCAACACATCATGAAGATCCACAAACGCGTCGATGTTATATTTTTTGCGCAACTCTTTAAGCAGCCTGCGCATGCCCGGCAGCCCTTTGTATTCGTTTTTTACATCAATGCCAAGTAGCGTGAGGTTCTTTGGCGCGTTGATGAATATGGATGTCATTGAGGGGCGCGTGGCTAAATAAAAATTCACATCGGGATAACAATGGCACACGCTGTAAATAACAGGGATAGTCATTGCCACGTCGCCAATTGCCGAGAAACGTGCTATAAGCACATTTTTCAATCCTCGAAGATTACCCGAGATGTTTTTATTTGTTGCCATAAAGCACCGGATTTGTTTCCGGATCGTTATACATCTTCATTTGACGATACACTTTCATGTATTTCTTCCCTGCCGCAATGTCGTCGAGAAGTTGGTCGATGGCGGTGGTGAGGTCGATGCGCTGTTCAAGCAACACATCAAGCTTCGCTTGGCATTTTGCAATGTGAGCAGGCTCGGCGTCGGTGCGGTTCACCTCCACTTGCATGTGATAAATTTTTAATGCAAGGATTGAAAGACGGTCAAGAGCCCAAGCCGGGCTTTCGGTGTTGATAGTCGCATTGGTGGCAGGTATCACGCTTTTGTATTTTTCACGGAAATAGGTGTCAAGTTCCTCTACCATGTCGGTGCGGTCTTGATTAGAACGGTCAATGCGACGTTTTAACGCCAATGCCGCTACAGGGTCTATTTCCGGGTCGCGGATAATGTCTTCCAAGTGCCATTGCACTGCGTCAATCCAGTTTTTTGCATGGAGAGTGTGCTCGATAGTGCCGGCGGCGTATGTGTTTACCTCGGGGGCATCAACATCATCGGTGAGATGATATTGAGCGGTGGTCTCGTCAAAGATTTTGTTGCAATTTTGAGCAAAAGTCATAATTTATATTGATTAAAGGGAATTTCTATAAATTCCGCTGATTAATAAATTCTTTTTTATCGGGAACTTTCCATAAGAGTTTATGAAAGGTCCCTTAAATGAGTTATATTCTGCAAATATAATAAAGTTTAAGGAAATTCTTAAAATATCGGGTTATTTTAATGAAAAATAATCATAAGAAATTATTATTGGCATGAATGTGAGTCCACGTAACCGGGTGTGGCAGGGTGGGTTGATGAAATGAATGTTGAGTGCTTTAATGGAAATTTTATAAATTCCAAATTGCAATGTTCACAAAATGCAAAATGCATACTACGATGCACACTATGTATAAAAAAAATATTGAGTTTTGATAAATTATTAAAAAAAAATACTTATCTTAGTGCCGTTAAATATGCCTTTTTCGCTCGTTTTGGTTGATGAATGGCATTAATGTGCTTATAAACAGACTTTTTAATTAACTATTTTATTTATACTAACCAAAAAATTACTAAATTTATGAAAAAGCTTTTCATTTCGGCAATGTTGTTGTGTTCAAGCGTTCTCGGCTTCGCACAATTGGTTAACATCGCATCGGTTGACCGAGTTGCGCTACCCGAAGGAGTATCGGTTGACAAAGCGACATTAAGCCCCGATGGCTCCTTTGTAGTCTTCTCACAAAACACAAAGGGCGGACTATACAAGATGAACCTTGCGACAAAAGGGATCAACATGATTTCAGCTACCGGTAACAGTTTCGATCTCAAAATCGCGAATGACGGGACAGTTATTTTCCGTGAAAGCAAAACCGCGGAAAACAAACTTCGTTACACATCACTTAAGTCAGTCTCACCCCGTGGAGTGGAAACCACATTGTTGAATCCCACCCGCGATCTTCAAGGTTTTGCCGTTCAAGGCAGCAGTGTGATGACTGTTGACAACAACAAGCTATCGGCAAAAGGACTTAACGGCGCCGCCGCTGTAAAATTCCCTGTTGCATCAATCAACAAAGGACAACTTTGCATCAACGGTAAAATTATTTCACCTAACGGCCAAGCAGGAGCAAGCTACCTTTGGGCATCGGTATCACCCAACGGAACAAAAGTGTGCTACTATCTTGTGACCAAAGGTTGCTATGTTGCAAACATCGACGGTTCAAATCCGGTATATGTGGGTCAACTCCGAGCAGCAAAATGGCTCAACGACTTGACAGTTGTAGGTATGTATGACCTCGACAATGGTGAATATGTAACATCATCAAAACTCATCGCCACATCAATCGACGGAAAAGTAAAACAAGAACTCACCGCCGACAACTCTATGGCAATGTTCCCCTCTACCAACGGTGGAAAAATCGCATATTCAACACCAAAGGGCGAACTTTATATTATTAACCTCAAATAAGGAGCGCTATGAAGAAATTATTATTCTTGGCAGTAGCTGCTGTTCTTTCGCTTGGGGCATCGGCTGCCGATCCAAAAGATGTTCGCATCTATATCAACCCCGGTCACGGTTCATGGGGACCCAATAACCGCCACATGGCTACGATTGGTCACAACCCTATCAGTTCAGTGGATCCCGATACCACCGACTTCTATGAGTCAAACACCAATCTTCGCAAATGTCTTGCTTTGCTTGGTAAACTCGTAGAATATGGTGTACCTTTCGACCGCACTAAAAACCAAACAAATGAGAACCCTAACCGTATAGGTGCCGCTCTCGACTTGAGCCAAAATATCGTGATGAGCCATGTTAAGTGTGGTCCTTATCCTTATGTTGAGGTTGATGGTGTTAACCCCGACCGTTATAACGACTTTAACCGCACATTGAGTGATATCGCAGCCGAAGTTGAAGCAAACAACTTTGACATGTTTATCTCTATTCACTCAAATGCTGCTACCGATGGTAACACAACTAACTACCTCTATTTCGCTTACGATAACAAGTATTATGTTGGTGGTAACGCTCCTTCTGCGGAAGATGCTGACGCATCGGCTGCACATGTTGCTGCAAGTGTCGAAATGAGCCGTTGTGGTTGGAACCACCGTATCCTCGACCGTCACACCAAATGGTCACACTATGATTATACAATGACAGCCGCCGATGTCGCTGCAGGTAAAGGTAAAATCGGTTGGCAAAACCTTGGTGTATTGAACCACACTGTTCCTGGTTACTTGGTAGAAGGTTACTTCCACACCTATCAACCTGCTCGTCATCGTGCCATGAACTTCGACGTTTGCCGTCTTGAAGGTATCGACTATGCTCGCGGTGTAGCCGACTATTTTGGTTGGGAAAAAGAATCATACGGCGCGATTTATGGTATCGTTCGCGATAAATACAACAAGTTCTCTGACGATGTTTACACTCCAAAAGCAGGTACTTCTGACATTTACAAACCAATCAATGGCGCTGTTGTAACTCTTAAACAAGGTGAAAATGTTATTGCTACCGATACTACCGACGTTAACTACAATGGTGCATTCGTGTTCCAAGGTGTACAACCGGGTGAATACACTATTGAAATTTCTCATCCTGCATATTACCCCGGTCTTCACGCTGATGAAAACTTCTCAACAGAAGCTGCTCCTTTCAATGTAACAGTTAAAGCAGCAGTTACTGAATACCCCGAAATGTTCATGGTTGACACTGCATGGGTGCCTAACGAGATTGTTTATGTAAACTATCCCGACTCTACCGCCGGTAAAAACTACTCGTTGCTTCCTTTCTATGAAACAAAAGCAACAGCATATAGTCTTCTTGCAGAGCAATTGGAAGGAAAAACAGTGCGTCGTCAAATTTTGCGCGATGACAAGCTCTATTCACTTGCAGTAGATGCTTCAAATGAACCATACGTTTACATTGCCGATCTCGCTAATGGAACATTGAATACACTTGGTACAACCGCAGCTGTCGGTGACATCTTGAAACTTTCAGATATCGCCCTTACTGCTGATGGATATCTTGTGGGTATCAATAAAGCCAATCAAGCTTATGGTGGTGCAAATAATATGAAAGCCTATAAGTGGGAAAACGATGAAAATGGTGTCCCCACAGGTGAACTCGCTATCTGGTGGACAAACAACTTCGCCGGAAACTGGACAAACGGTTTCGGTGGCGAATCTATGATTTATGATGGTACTCTTGAAGATGGTAAAATGATTTATACCGGTACAACTACTGCTTCAAGTGGTAATACCCGTCTTGTTATCGCATCTATCTCTGAAGGCAGCTACCTCGGTTATATGCGCAACAACCAAGATGGCACTTATTTGGCGACATCTTATCTTGGTAACGATTATAAGATGACACTTTCTCCTCGTGCCGACGACCAAATTATCTTTAACTCTGCAAATGTTCAACCATTTGAAATCAAGCTTGCCACAGGCGATACCGGAGTCCCCACAATTCTCGCTCAACTTGGCGAAGAAGTGCTCGACAAAGCTTCAATAGGTGAATCTTACTTCAAATATGCCGGTAAAGACTTGATGGTTGCTACAAGTGTAGCCGATGGAAAAGTTGACGGCGTGAAGCTTATTGATATTACAAATGGTCTTGGCGATGTTAAAGAAGTAGAACTTCAAGGTGCTGAAATTGATCCTGCCGAATATGCATTCGCGTCGGCTCATGGTGAATTGGCGCTAAGTCTTGACGCGGTAGGCAACACTACAGGTGCAACTATCGAAATGTTCCTTGCTGTTGATGGTGATGTCACTAAGTTTGTAGTGGGCGACTTCTATGAAACAGTTGCTCTCGCTAAAAACTCTATCACCGGTACAGCTAACCCATACGCATACGCACTTAAGAGCGAAGTTGCTGAAACTACATTGAATATCAGCTACTCATTGAACGCTGACGCTACCGACGTTAAAATTAACGTTCTCGATGCTGAAGGCGAAATTGTTGAAACTATAGAACAAGGTGCTCAAGCTAAAGGCAGTTACACTGCAGAAATTAGCATAAGCGGATATGAAAATGGTAATTACACATGGGAAGTGGAAGTTGCAGGTGAAACAAAAACTACTATCGAACGCTTCTCTACTCAAAGCTTCTATCACCCAAGTGGTCTTGATATCGACAACAACCCTGAAAACGCATCATTCGGTACTCTCTTTGTGACTGAGGGTTACAACCGTGGTAAAACATCAGGTTATGTAAGCGCTCAAGCCAATGGTAGCTATGGTGGCGGTCTTTACATCTTCGACGCTGCAGGAAACCAAGTTCTTAATAAAGATGGTGGCGCTCGCTTCTATCCTTCATGGTTGACTAACCAAGACAATGCTTTCGGTTCTACAACTGCTAAAACTTGTGGTGCCGACTTTAATGAAGTTTCAGTAGCTGAAGATGGTCGCATTTTCGTGAACCGTTACAACTTCAATGGTGATTACTACTTGGTTGCTCAAGATCTTGAAACTCTCGTAACTACAGGTGAATTCACTTCACTTCTCGCAGGTAAAACAATGACCGACGGTATCTACTATGAAGGTGAAGAATATTATGCAGGTCCTGCTCAATCATTCGACGTATTTGGTGGTGGTGAAGACCTCAAACTTATCGCAATTTCTCGTATTGACAAGGGAGTAGCTGCTGCAACCACCGCCGAAAATCGCACTATGGTTTATGACCTTGGAACAGCTACTACTCTACCTGTTCCTACTGCATTTGAAGCACTTGATAAAAAATACACTATCTCTTACGACCGCAAAGTGAATGTGCAATATGACAACCGCGGTGGTGTGTGGTATATCCAATATCGTGGCACACCTTCTGCTACTCAACCTGCTCTCGTTTACGTAGATGCTAACGGTGAAACCAAATATTTCGAAGGAGCCGGTGGTAAAGCTCGTTACCAAGGTGCTATCTCAGTATCTCCCGACGGAAATCGTCTTGTCGCTTCAAGCGCAAGTGGTGTAGTTACTGTTTATGGTATCATGCGTGCTGAAAACGGTGACATCACTTTGAACGAACAATATCGCTTGACTCACAACATGGGTGGTAGCGCTTACAGTGCTGCTTGGGACGCTGCTGGTAACTTCTTCTTGGGTAACGCTTCTAACGAAGTTGTTCAAGGTTATGCACTTCCACGCTCTGAAGCATTCACTACTAAAGCCGCAAGCAAATATGCGTTTGAAATCATCGCCAGCGGTATTGAAGGTGTGGTAGTTGAAAGCAATGCTCCTGTTAAGTACTATAACCTCCAAGGTATTGAAGTGGATGCTGACAATCTAAGCAAAGGTATCTATGTTAAGGTTCAAGGCAAAAAATCTTCAAAAGTTTACATCAAGTAATCTTAGTTGGAATAACCAATAATTGAATTATATTGTGGAGGTGCGTCAAATTTTTGACGCACCTCTTTTTTTAATATTTTTTTTGCAACAGTTTTGCACTATCGCAGTTTTTGGGGCAAAAACGGTTGTATCTTTGCATCGTGATTGCAATCCACAAACAAATAAAGCCTAAACACACCATTAATTATTAACTATTAATCCACAAACAAAATGAACGAAAAAGAACGACCAACAATCAAGGAATCGACCGAAGATGCGCAAGATGTGACACAAAACGTTGCGGACGAAACCAATCAGAGAGCCGAGAATATGACCGAGACGCAACAATCTCCTGGCACTTGCGACGCCCCCCCAACCGAAAACACCGGAAACGCCAATGATGATTCATCATCTATAACCGATGTGATGCAAGCCTTGCTTAAAGATGACCGCATAGGGTCATTCATCGATTCGCTCTTGAAAGACGCCGAACAACGAGGGTATTTGCGTGGTCGCAACGAGCAAATAGAGGTTAAAATGCGTGAACCCGGAGAGTGGCAAGGCATCACCGGCGAGCCTGCCGATAATGGTTCAACCGAGACCACAATTTTGAATCATCTTCGTCGCAGTGTGTGGGAGGATTAGAAAATTCATAACTCACAATTCAAAAATGCACAATTTCTTTAATTTTTTAATTCAAATAATCATGAAACAGTTAAAAACACAAGTAATCAATCTTTTCAACAAAGCAATCGAGTGGCTAATCAACAAGTATGGAATATGGACGCTTTTGGCGATGATAGCTGTTGTTATATGGTGGATAATTGCCGGTGACGGTGACACCTCTTTGGCTATGAGCGGTATTATTGCCGGCACGTCGGGTGGAAAGCACATTGTGGGCGGACCACTCACCACCTCTCTCGCCAAAGAGGCTTCGCCCGAGCTGTTGCGCAACGAAATCGACGAGCGAATAGTGAAAATACGTCCTATGTCAACCCCCATCGACCAATTGTCGAGATTTGCCGGCAACCGACACAGTGGCAGCATGGTTGTGGATTACTATTCGGTCGATACCAAACCCACCGAAGCGTTGCTGAGCGAAGACTATGACGAAGAGACCGCCGAAGGTGCCAGCGGCGGCTTCCCGGTTGCGACAATCCACACCGACAACGATTCGATATTTGAACCGTCGGAGACCATCCTTGTGCCCGATGTAGAAGGGTATGACGCTTCGGGCGCAAACTATAAAGGCAACCTTGTGCTATATGTATTGTCGAAAGATGAGGTGGGAGGATTGAAAGTCATCGCCGCCAACGGTAAAGCTATCTCAGGTGGCGCAAATTATGTGCCATCGATGTTGAAAGGAAGCCGATTGATTCGCATGGGCAGAGCGGCGTCGGAACTTGATGTGCAAACGGCACAGTTTGAGGCATTGCCAGTGAAGATGCAAAACAACTGCCAGATTTTCAAGGCGCAAGTGGAACAAAGCACATTCCAGAAGATTGCTAACAAAGAGGTGGGCTGGAACTTCACCGACCAAGAAGAAGTGGCGATAATTGACATGAGATTAGGCATGGAAAAGAGTTTCTTATTCGGCTCGAGAGCAAGGATATATGATGCGTTTAAACGTGAGGAGATTTTGCTCACCGGTGGGATATGGGATCAAGCCGGCAAAGAGTTCAAATATTCAAAAACGTCATTCACTACCGATACCGTTATCGACTTGTGCCGTGACGCCTTCACAGCCAATGCCGGCTCAAACCGCAAAATTCTTATAGGCGGAACCGGGTTAATCGAACGACTCAACAAACTCGATTACAACAAGGTAATCACCGCCGGCGACACAGTGACTAAATGGGGTATCGACTTCACCGAGTTGCGCTCAAAATTTGGTGCGTTGTATGTGCTGCACTCCGAAGTGTTTGACCAATGCGGTCACTATAATGACGGATTTGTCATCGATCCCGAATATATCACCAAATATTGCCATGTGCCTTTCCGTGCCGAGAAACTCGATTTGCGCAAGAGCGGAGTGCGCAATACCGATGCCATCGTTGTCACCGAAGCAAGTTGCTTGGTGTTGCGATACCCTCAAGCTCACATGCGTGTCATAGCTCAATAATAATCATGAAGATAATGCTTTCAAGCGACGAAATGCTGGCGCAGTGGAAACTGCGCCGGGGTTTCGCCCCTTTAAGGACCGACTGCGAGATAACTCGCTCTGACGGTATTGATCTTGACGCGCTCCTCCGCCTTGAAATGCGCGATTGGTATCTCAACCTGCTCGATACTGCTCCTATTGAATTGTTGGCACCCGAGAATATTGCCGGTGATATAGCTCTCATGCCACAAGCCGACAATTCAGCCACTGTAATTCTTCCCGAAAACTGCCGTCGATTAGTAGGCTTTAAGTTGAAAGAATGGAAACGTCCCGCAAAAATCATAACCGACCCCCATTCACACGAAGCGCGAATGCAGTCAAATCCTTATTGCAGGGGAGGTTGCGAAAATCCTATAGTGGTGCTGCATGGCAACCGGCTGCATGTTTACTCGCTATCACCGTTGACTTCACACGTCATCGACTTTGCCACCGCCATAATGGAGCCTGCCGACGGAGGATACTTGATGGACGAAGCGGCACTGAAAACAATCTCTAATATTTAAGGGAATTTCTATAAATTACTATAAATTCATCACATTATGAAATCACAAAAAGCCACAACAATTTTAAAAGAAGCGCATAAAGCTTGGCGCAATGCCGAGGAACTGAGGGCAAAACGTTCCCGACAAAAACAATATACATACGGTCAACAATGGAACGACCCTGTGACCGACGAGAACGGCGCAACCATAACTGAAAAGGAACTTGCGATAAAAAACGGCAAACGTCCCATGACAAACAATCTCATTCGCCAATTGGTGAAATGCGTAGTGGGGCGTTTCAGGAACAATCTTGCCGAAGATCAAACCTTGCCCGATTCGATTCTCAATAAGCTTCACCGGCTTAACGATATCACCGAGCTCGACTGCCGCATGCTTGAAGAATTTCTCATTTCGGGATGCGCCATTCAACGCATAGTGAATGAAAAACGTAGGCAGGGATATGGAACATGGGTTGACAATGTAAATCCCGATATGTTTTTTGTTAACGAGTTTGCCGACCCTCGGGCGTGGGACATCGAAATGATAGGAATGCTTCACAGCATGAGTCTCACCGAAGTGATTATGCGATTTTCCCACAACGACCGCAACCGGGCAACGGCTCTGCAACAACTATACGCTTGTGACAAGATAACCCCCGGAGGCAGGTTTTTCCGTGCCGGCAATGGTCGATGCCGTGTGATTGAGGTATGGACGTTGGAAAGCGACGAATCTTTATTGTGTCATGATAAAAGCGCAGGAGAGCTCTTTCTATCTACCCTTGAAGCTCAACCCTCTATTGACAAAGAAAACACCAGGCGCACAAAAAAGGGGATTGCCACTATCGATACACGTTGGCGTATCGACACACATTGGCGTTGTCGTTATCTTGCTCCCGACGGCACGGTGCTCGATAGTTTCGATTCTCCATATCGGCATCGCTCACACCCTTTTGTAGTGAAATTCTATCCTTTGATAGATGGAGAGGTTCACTCATTTGTTGAAGATGTGATTGATCAACAGCGATATATTAATCGACTGATTGTGATGATCGACCACATAATGAGCAGTTCGGCAAAAGGAGCATTGCTGTTTCCCGCAAATCAACGCCACGAATCGATGTCGTGGGAGCAAATAGCTCGTGAGTGGTCGAGAAGCGACAGCGTGATACCCTATAACCCGGTTGGAAGCAACCCCGGACCACAACAAATTTCGGCAAACAATACCAATATAGGAGCTTTTGAACTTTTATCGCTCGAGATGAAATTGTTTGAGGAGGTATCGGGCGTTGGAACCGCCTTGATGGGTAGAGGCGTGACAGCAAGCACCGGCTCGGCATTGTATGAAAGTCAAATTAAAAACGCTACAATAGCCCTTGCCGATATTTTTGAGACTTTTAACCACTTCAGGAGCGAGCGTGACAAAAAATTAGTCGGTTGATTGCGATGAAAACAAATGTGGCGGTTTCTGTATTTTAAGATCCGTGAGCCACAATATTGCACATGTGTCGCACTATCTTTGTGTAAACAATCAACCAATACTATCTTCAATTTTCTATAATTTAAACACACATTTTTCAATCCAATTATCCATAAATTTTTTATCATGCTAAACGAGTCACATAAAAGAACCGCCGATTTCAAAAAACAATTTAAAGAAACCTATTGCCGACACTGCAATGACTGTATGCCGCCTACAACCGCATTTTTAATAGCAGAAACAGTTATGAGCGGAGCGCCAAGTTACTATATATCATATAATCATGCCCGACGCCTGCTTAGCTGTTACCGACGAGGACAGCTACCCGTTGGTTACAACAAGTTGCGGCGCGATATGATTGCCGAAATCGCTCGCAAAATCGACAATTTCACCGCCTCACATATTGGTAAACACTCTGAAGGTGAAGCATTGACAATGGTGCTTGCCGAGGGAAAAGCCTCACGTTTCTTTATTTCCCCTTCATCGGCAATGCGGCTGCTATATAGGTAGCGTGTACACATTTGTACTCATTTTGTACTCATTTTGAGTTTGGTCTGTACTCATTTTGTACTCATTGCACGCTTTTTGCACACATTATGCACACATTATGCACACAATCAAAACACAAATGCATAATAAATGCGTAATCAAAAGCTTGTATTTTAAAATTATTTTATTATGGGAATCTACTAAAAATTAAGTTATGACACGAATTATTTCATTCAATTTATCCGCAAACGCAATTATGCAAGTAATATATGCCGCATCGGCATTAAGAAGTCTCAGCAACGCTGATGGCTCATCTTTGCCCCCTACACTCACCCCCGATCATCGTGAAGCGTTGAAATTACTCATAAAAGACTCCTTTGCTTTTGTGGTGATGCGCCTTGTCGCTCATGTTGACTCTTGTAATCTCAATGACGACACTACGGCACTATTACCCGAAGATGATATTATTTTGCAACTTGATTTGCATGTGAGTGAAGATGTGACAAGCAACATAGCCACAATAATGAGAACTCACCTTGAGCATGCTATCGCTGCCTATTCGCTTCACGTTTGTTTCATGGGACATGACGACAGCACATCTGATGAATATAACGAAATGGCAACCGCCGAAGTGGCTGAAATCATCCGGTTGTTATCTTATTCACGTTTTAATAACCAACGCATCACTCCGCATTATCTATAGGGGAATAGTGTCATTATTTGAATTTTGACACATTGACACGAATTAATCAAATAATAGTTTAAGGGATATTCAAAGGTTTTCTATTGCAGGATTATGCTCTTTGAAGTCTAATCCCGACGGGCTTTGGAACAATCTCAAGCCGAAGTCATGGGCAACGGCGAAAACATGGTCAAATATTTCGGCTTGAATTGTTTCATATTCAACCCATGCCGATGTGGCGGTGAAAAAATACAATTCAATGGGCACCCCATGATTAGACGGCTGCAACTGGCGCACCATGGTGAGCATGTTGTGGTTTACCCTCGCATGATTTGTGAGATACCATTTTATGTAATCACGAAATAATCGCAAATTAACCGGTCGCACCGGCTGATTTGATGCATCATACCATTCTTGCGATGAAAAATGTGACAGGTCCTCGGCAGTGAGAAATCTCACCGTATTGAGATCGATATTTACCGAGCGTTTTACTCGGCGTGCTCCTGTGTCAAACATACCACGCCAGTTTTGAAACGAGCCACTCACAAGAGTGTAGGGCGGAATGGTAACAATGGTCATATCCCAGTTGCGCACCTTGACAGTGGTCAGTGACACATCTTCAACCACGCCATCGACGCCGTTTTCGGGCGAGGCAATCCAATCACCTGGTTTCAACATGTCATTAGCCGAGAGCTGCACTCCTGCCACAAGCCCCATTATAGAGTCTTTGAAAACCAACATGAGTATCGCTGCCGATGCGCCGAGTCCCGAGAGTATTATTAATGGATTTTTGTTTATCAACAAACTTATTATCACTATCGCACCTACACACCACACGATAATTTTAAGCATCTGCGTCAACCCTTTCATTGGATGCCCCTTAAACGTCTCGGTGTGTTGTGATGCCGCGTATGCCGACGACAGTAATTTGGTTACCATCCTCACCGCTGCCACAACTATATATATCAACAATGCGCGTTCACCTATAGCAAACACTTGGGGATAGTCGCTCATGAACCATGGCAGTAACACATAGAGCAACACCGGCGGAATGATATGGCACACTCTCGAAAGTAATGCGTCGTTAAACAAATCATCGTCCCACTTCACCGATGTTTTTGCCACGATGCGTCCCACGCCCACCACCACAATGTGATGAACAATATAATATGACAGCGCCGCAACCAATATAAGTATTGCCGAATACACGCCTAATAGCACCCAATGCAATGACTCGGCACCCACTCCTATTGCAACCAACAGATTTTTTATTGATTCACTTGCTATTTCCATAATTCAATTTTTACCGGTGTAAATTTACATATTAGTTGCAATTTAACAAAATCATTGATAAAAAAACGGTTGCAAAGATAATTCTAATTCCTTTGTTGCAGTAACATGGAAAGGGGAGCATCAATAACCCATAAATAAAAAGGGAAACCATTAGGCTTCCCTTGTGACCCCGGAGAGACTCGAACTCTCGACCCAATGATTAAGAGTCATTTGCTCTACCAACTGAGCTACGGAGTCGTTGTTTGAATTTTGATTGTGCAAAGGTAATGCTATTTTTTTCTTCCACAAAATTAAATGGCATTTTTTTTATTTGGAATTTCTTTAATTCAAGGATAATCGCTACTTTTGGGATAAATTCACAACTATTTCTAAACAACATAATTAATGTGTCATATTTTATGAAGCTGTTTTTTGTCTCTTTAGTAATGATGATTATCGTGGGTGTGAGCGCAATGGCTCAACCTCGAGCTGCGAAGGTGCAGTTGTATTTGTTTCCCGATCATGTTGATGCTCTATATAAAACGGGAGAAAAAGCCAAGGTAAAAGTTATGGCTACCGATTGTGGTATGTCGTTGAATGATGTGGTTGTTAATTATGAAGTGAGTGAAGATTTGATGTCTCCGCACATCACAAACGCTATAACACTTAAAGGTAATGAGGGGGAAATAGACCTCGGCACGATGAAAAAACCGGGCTATTTGCGAGTAAAAGCCACTATAGAAAAAGATGGTCAAAAGTATTGGTCGATATCAACAGTAGGTTTCGATACCGAGAAATTGCAACCTACTGTTACGCTACCTGAAGATTTTAAGGCGTTTTGGAGTTCACAACTTGAGTCTGTGCGCAAAATAGATTTGCAACCAACGATGACACTAATTCCCGAGCGTTGTACAGATAAGGTGAATGTATATCATATATCATATCGCAACATCAACAACACTCGCATGTATGGCATATTGACAATGCCTAAGGCCGATGGCAAATATCCTGCAATCCTCCGTTTTCCGGGAGCCGGAGTAGGTGAGAAATCGGGCGACATAGGTCATGCCGCCAAAGGGGCAATCATTCTTGAATTTGGCATTCATGGCATACCTGTAAATCTGTCGGGCAGTACAATATATAGTGACCTTAACGGAGGTGCGTTGGCTTCATATCCTACATACAATATGGATAATCGTTACTCATATTATTATAAACGTGTGTATCTTGGCTGTGTTAGAGGTATAGATTTCCTTGCTTCGTTGCCTCAGTTTAACGGCAAACTTGGCACGTTTGGAGGCAGTCAAGGCGGAGCGTTGTCGATTGTGACGTCGGCGTTGGATAACCGCATCAATGCCACAGTGGCATATTTCCCGGCTCTTTGTGATCTTGAGGGTTATACTCATGGCCGAGCCGGAGGGTGGCCTCATGTGTTCAAGAGTAAAGAAAATTGTACTCCCGAAAAGCTCAATACTGCTCGTTACTATGATGTGACCAATTTTGCCCGTAACCTCACAGCGCCCATTAAATATTTCTTGGGTTATAATGATTTGACTTGTGCACCCACAACCACTCGCTCAACCTATAATGTGATAACTGCACCCAAAACGCTCCTTATAGGAGAAAACAATGGGCACTGGCTATATGCCGAGCATACAAACGCCCTATGGGATTGGATGTTTGAGCAACTGAAAGCGACCGAGTAAAGAATTGTATATATTTTAGTGGCAATAGTGTAATTATGGTAACAGTTTTATTTCATTCTACGATATTTGGACCCATTCGCAGTCGTCGATTGGGGGTGTCGTTGGGTGTGAATCTTTCGCCTAATGATGGAAAAGTGTGTTCGTTTGACTGCGTGTATTGTGAGGCGGGTTATAATTCACAAGGTGCCGGCACAACGGGGTTGCCAAGCCGTGAGAAAGTGGCTAAGGAACTTGAAGAAAAATTGTCGGAAATGAAACGGGCCGAAGAAAAACTCGATGTTATCACGTTTTCGGGCAATGGTGAGCCTACTTTGCACCCAGAATTTGCAGGAATCATAGATGATACAATTGCTTTGCGTAACCGTTATTTCCCCAATGTGAAGATTAGTGTGTTGAGTAATTCAACACGATTGGGCGAAAAATCGGTTGCTACCGCTCTTTGTAAGGTAGATAATAATATTCTCAAACTCGATTCGGCGATAGATGAGACGATGCGATTGATCGACCAACCGGCGTCGCTATCTTTCACATGCGAAAAAGTTATTGAACAAATATCTCAATTTAGGGGGCAATGCGTGGTGCAAACAATGTTTTTGCGTGGAACTCATGGCGAAAAACGAATTGATAATACCGTTAAAGAGGAGATTGATGCATTGATAAAAGCATATAAACTTATTTCTCCCCGACAAGTGATGATATATTCAATTGATCGTAAAACGCCTGAACAACAGCTTGAAAAAGTATCTCATGAAGAACTTGAAAAAATAGCCGGCAAAATTAGAGATGCAGGGATAACCGTAACGGTGAGTTAAGGGAATTATCGGCTCAAATAAAATTCATAAATCTTCACAAAGCAATTTGTAGAAGTTCCCTTAAGTGATAATAGAAATAAGAATAAGAACTAAATAAATTATGAATGATATAATATTTCCAAGCCCGCTGAAAAAAGGGGATAAAATAGCTATTCTTTCACCTGCCGGGATAATAAATCCCGTTCATGTGCATAATTCAATACCTGTGCTTGAAAAGCAAGGATGGGTGCCGGTTGTGATGCCTCATGCGTTGGGCAGTTGGGGCAATTATAGTGGCACGAAAGAGGAACGGCTTGCCGATTTGGAAGCAGCGTTTTGCGACCCCGAAGTGAGGGCTATTCTTTGTTCGCGCGGTGGATATGGGGTGGTGCATCTTATGGATAAACTAAACAAGTTCCCTATTGAAAAAGATCCTAAGTGGGTTATTGGTTATAGCGATATCTCGGCATTGCATGCATTGATGTCAACGAAAGGGATTGCAAGTATTCATGCTTCAATGACGAGCCACATAAGTAAAGGTGCCGATGATGTTGATAATAAAGTGTTATTTGATATATTGCGAGGCGAAGCTCCGACATATACATTTGACGGACATCGATATGACCGATTAGGGCAATGCTCGGGAAAGATTATAGGCGGAAATGTTGCGGTTATTGCCGAATTGATAAATACTCCCTACGATATAATAGAAGATGACACGATATTGTTTATTGAAGATGTTGCCGAACCAATATATAAGATTGAACGTATCATGTATCAACTTAGATTGAGTGGAGTGTTGCCTCGTTTGCGTGGTTTGATTGTGGGTCAATTCACCGAATATAAAGCCGATAGTAACTACAATGATATGGAAACAATGATTTGCGATATGGTGGCTCCATATAATTATCCGGTAGCATTTAATGTGCCAATAGGACATGTGGAACATAATGTTCCTATAGTAGAGAGTGCGCAGGTTACACTTAAAGTTACCCATGCCGGAAAAAATCATCTCATTTTCTGGCCGTGGAGGTCGTAATGGAATATGTATGGCAGATTAAATGTCGCGGGCAATAATATAGTCAAGAATTGCGATAAAATTATCACGAGTTTCTGATTGTGGGAATTGAGAAATAATATCTACAGCTTCATTTCGTAGGCGGTTCATGGTATTGTAGGCATAATCAATGCCTCCATGTTGTTTGGCATACTCAATGAGAGTGTTTATTTCATCGGTGGTCAGAATCTCTTTTTGTGAGAGTTCTATCATTTCATTGTGCCCGGGCAATGATTCGTTTTGCAACACATGAAGAAGCGGAAGAGTGATTTTCCCTTCACGCAAGTCGTTCCCTGTGGGCTTCCCTATTTTTTCATCGTTGAAATAATCGAAGATGTCATCTTTGATTTGGAAGCATAATCCAAGCAAGCGGGCAAATTGCGCAAGTTTTTTGATGTCATCTTGAGATGCGTTTACCGCAAAGGCTCCAACTTCAACGCACGACACAAATAAAGATGCGGTTTTGCGATAAATGGTTTCAAAATAAGCTTCTTCATTTAGGTTGTGATAACGAGCATTATATATTTGGTCGATTTCTCCTATTGATAATAGTTTCCCGAGATTGGTTATCGATGAGATGATATTAATGTTGTCTGTTGCTATGGCTTGCTGTAATGCGGTGGAGAGAAAGAAGTCGCCCACAAGCACCGCAATGTGGTTATCCCAAATATTGTTAATTGTAGGGTTTCCTCTACGCAACTTGGTGTCATCTACCACATCATCGTGAATGAGTGTGGCATTATGAAGCAGTTCCACAGACGTAGCTGCCGAAATAACATCGTTATTAACTTTTCCAAGCAGGTTTGCGCTGAGAATAACTATGATGGGACGTATTTGTTTCCCTTTAGCTTTTAAGTACCCTTCAATCACTTGATTCATTAGCGCATTGGGAGACGCCAATGTCTCGGTAATACGAGCGTTTAGCATCTCTAATTCGGGTGCGATTGATTGTCTTATTGATTGAAAAGTATTCATTGAAAATGATATTTCATGCAAAATTAGTAAAACTTATAATAAGAAAGCATTAAATTGAGATAAAAAGGTGTGCAAATGGCTAAATTTGATGCTTTTTTTGAAATTTTTCGGTAAGATAGGGGTTTTGTTTCGGTTTTATTCCTATATTTATCCTATTATTTATATTTGAGACTAATGGTTGAAAAATACTTATGAATGAAAAAAAATTATTATTGATAGATGCATACGCACTTATATATAGGGCATATTATGCTTTGATACGTGCTCCGCGATTTACGTCGAAAGGATTAAACACTTCGGCTATTTTTGGATTTTGTAATTCGCTTGAAGATGTATTGCGAAGGGAAACCCCATCGCATGTGGCGGTGTGTTTCGACCCTAAGGGTGGAACCTTTCGTCATGATGTTTACCCCGAATATAAAGCGCAACGAGAAGCTCAGCCCGAGGATATTACCGCATCAATACCATATATAAAGGATATCCTTGATGCAAACAATATAACTATTATTGAAATTCCCGGTTTTGAGGCCGATGATGTGATAGGTACATTGTCGCGGAAGGCTGAAGCCGAAGGTTATGTGACATATATGATGACTCCCGACAAGGACTATTGTCAATTAGTGTCGGATAATGTTTTTATGTATAGACCATCATCTAAGGGTTCCGGCTTTGAGTTGCGGGGAGTTAAAGAGGTTTGTGAAAAATATGGGATAGCATCGCCTGCACAGGTTATAGATATGCTTGCTCTTGAAGGAGATGCCAGTGATAATGTGCCGGGGTGTCCCGGAGTGGGAGAGAAAACGGCGGTAAAACTCATTAATGAGTGGGGTTCGGTTGAAAATCTTATTGCCAATGTGGATTCGCTTAAAGGGGCGATTCAAAAGAAAGTGGCGGAGAATGTGGAGAAGATAAAATTCTCAAAATTCTTGGTGACGATAAAAACCGATGTCCCGAATGATATAAATATAGCCGATCTCAAACGTAAAGAACCAAATACTCAACGTTTGGCTGAGATATATACCGAACTGGAGTTTAAAACGTTTTTGTCAAAATTGCATGTGTCACCAATAGCCATTTCGCAACAGCCCGAACCTCAGGGGCAGTTGTCGTTATTCGACGCTCCATCTTTGTTTGATTCGCCAAGAGAGATTGTGCCATCAGCAGTTTTTACCGGATATTCAACTTTGAATGCAATAGAGGATGTGACAAAGTATATAGAGGGAAAAGTGTTGTCTCGACAGCAAGTGGGTATCGCAATATATTCGATAGGCGCTGATGCAATGACTGCGCAATGGCGTGGATTGGCGTTGGCTACCAATGAGGGTGAGGCTGTTTATGTAGCACTTCCTGCCGATAAACATTTGCGTCAACAAATGAAAATCGCACTTAGGCGGTTGTTTGAATCTTCTACAATACAGTTGGTGAGTCACGATGTAAAACGCGATATTATTGTGCTACATAATGAAGGAATTGTGTTAACGTCACAATATTATGATACCTCTGTGGCTCATTATCTTATTCAATCGGAAATGAAACATTCATTGCCTTCATTAGCGTTTAAGTATTTAGGGTATATGATGGGTAATAATGAGGAGGAATCACCGATATATAAGCCTGGAGTTGCGATTGATGAATTGAGCGTGGCAAATGTGATGTGTGAGATTGCCGATGTTACATTACGCATTAGTGAGAAATTTAAAAACATTCTTGCCGAAAAGAATTTAACAAATTTGATGGTTGAAATAGAATTGCCATTTGTGAAGGTATTGGCGGGAATGGAGATTGAAGGTGTGAGGATTGATGTGGGCGAATTAGGAAAATTATCGCAACAATTAACTATGCGAATGTTGAGAATGGAACAAGAGGTATATCAGCTGGCAGGAGGGGAATTTAATATTGCTTCACCAATGCAAGTGGGAGAGGTTTTGTTTGAACGATTGAAAATTGACCCTAAAGCCAAGCGCACAAAGCGCGGAGCCTACTCAACCACAGAAGAAATATTGGAGAAATATAGGCAATCACATTCTATTGTTGACCTGATATTGAAGATAAGAGGTTTGAGAAAGTTGTTAAGTACATATATAAACGCATTGCCTGAATTGATAAACCCGGCAACAGGAAAGATTCATACATCATATAATCAAACTATTACGGCTACGGGACGAATCTCCTCGGCAAATCCTAATTTGCAAAATATCCCAATTAGAACCGATGATGGGCGTGAAATAAGACGGGCTTTTGTCTCAGATGAAAATTGTGTGCTTTATTCGGCTGATTATTCTCAGATAGAATTGCGATTGATTGCCGATATGAGTGGAGATGAAAGCATGATTGATGCATTTAAAATGGGTGCAGATATTCACCGGGCAACAGCGGCGAAAATATATAATGTGCCTATTGATGAGGTAACCGATGAACAACGACGATATGCCAAGACTGCTAATTTTGGAATCATTTATGGTATTTCGGCATTTGGACTTTCAGAACGTTTGGCGATTTCACGTTCCGAAGCAAAAAAACTTATCAATGGATATTATGAAACCTACCCGCAATTGCGACAATATATGGACGATAGTATTGAACGAGTGCGTAAAGAAGGATATGTATCAACGATTAAAGGGCGAAGACGTTATCTTCCCGATATAAATTCCCGTAATGCGGTAGTGCGTGGCTATGCCGAACGAAATGCGGTGAATGCGCCTATCCAGGGCTCGGCAGCCGATATAATTAAAATTGCCATGATTAATATAAATCGCGATTTTGCTAAAAAAGGATTGCGCTCAAAAATGATTATGCAGGTTCATGATGAATTGGTGTTTAATGTTATTCAAGATGAATTGGAGGTCGTTGATGCAATAGTTAAAAGAGAAATGGAGAATGCTTATCATGGTAGAGTTGCATTGACTGTGTCGGCCGGAGTAGGACGAAATTGGCTTGAAGCTCATTAAAACTCGGAACGAAAAAAGATAGTTGTTGAATGCTTGAAATTGCTTTAAAGCGCATATTGATTTTATATATTAATTAAAAATGCTACATTTGCAATGGAAATGTAAAACGATATTAATTGAATTATATGAAAAAAATATTTTATTTATTAGGAATGGTTTTGTTTATGGCATCGTGTGGAACTAAAGGTGAGGGTCAAACAGAAAACCAAATCAATACAGAGGAAGAAGATACATTTGGAATGGAAATGCCAATTGAGGCATTTGAAAGCACAACTCCATATGAGGGCATTGGTAATATGTCAGACGGAGAGTGATTGCTGGAAATATATTTTAGCGTTGTTGATGTCAAAGGAATACACAAAAAACCGACCATGGTCGGTTTTTTTGTGGAGTATAGCGGACTCGAACCGCTCACCTCGACACTGCCAGTGTCGCGCTCTAGCCAGATGAGCTAATACCCCTAATTGAGAGTGCAAAAATAGTGATTATTTTGAGAAGTTGCAAACAATAGATAGATAATCATTTATAAAATGAATTTTTGACGAGAAAAAATGATAGATTTAAGAAAATTTAAGGATAGCAGGCTTGAAACTCGTAAATGCATATTTATTTTGTTTGTATCTTTACAAAATATTTAAGTTTAGTTAATATATGAATCGTAAGGTAATGATTTTGGCACTAACAATGTTGGTGTTGTTTAATATTTCTATTTCAGCTCAAAATGTGGTAGTTGCTGCTGCTCGAATTGAACAATATGTGCCAATGCTTAAAGGGAAAAAAATCGGTCTTTATTCCAATCACACTGGAATGGTTGGGGATAAACACACACTTGATATAATGCTTGAAAACGGGCTTGATGTGGCTGTGATATTTTCTCCTGAACATGGGTTTCGCGGAACTGCCGATGCCGGAGAGTCGGTAAAAAGTTCGGTTGATACAAAAACCGGAATTAGCATCGAATCTCTTTATGGTAGCAACAAGAAAAAAGCATTATCGAAAGAAACATTTGATAAAATCGATATCATTGTTACCGATATTCAAGATGTGGGGTTGAGATTCTATACTTATTACTGCACGATGATTGATTTGATGGATGCAGCGATTGCTAATGGCAAGGAATTTATGGTTCTTGACCGTCCAAACCCAAATGGAATGTATGTTGACGGTCCTGTTTTGAATATGAAATATAAGTCGGGGGTAGGGCGATTGCCAATACCCATAGTGCATGGCTTGACAATGGGAGAGATTGCATTGATGGCTAATGGTGAAGGATGGCTTAAAGATGGGAAAAAAGTGCCCTTAGCGGTAATTAAATGTGATAATTATTCGCATCAAACTCGCTATGTGTTGCCAATCGCTCCATCGCCCAATCTTCGTACAATGAAATCGATTTATCTCTATCCATCAATCTGCTATTTTGAAGGAACGGCAGTGAGCCTTGGTCGAGGAACCGATGCTCCATTTGAAATTTATGGTCATCCTGACATGAAAGGGTGTGATTTCACATTTACTCCCCGGAGTGTAGAAGGAGCAAAAAATCCACCGCTATTAAATAAAAAATGCAATGGACGAGATTTGCGAAATCTAAACAATGAGGAGATTATCGCAAAAGGAGTGAATTTAGAATATTTGATTGATGCTTACAAAAAGATGAATGTGCCGGTTGATGAATTTTTTGATAATGGATATAAATATGCCGGTGCTAAAGAATTCTTTGAAAAGCTAATAGGCAACGGAAGGGTGAGAAAAATGATAGCAGATGGTAAAAGCGCAGATGAAATAAAAGCATCATGGAAAGATGATGTTGAGGCATTTAAGACACAACGCAAACCCTATTTGCTATATGCCGAATAACTATAATCATTAAAATAAACAACAAAAACAAATAATTTGTCATGCAAAACCATTGGATAGTAATTCTAACGATAATCGCTTATTTCGCATTATTATTGTTGATTTCTTACTTTGCTTCACGCAAATCAGATAATGCCACATTCTTTTCGGGAAATCGTAAAAATCCTTGGATATTGGTGTCGATAGCCACTATTGGTGCTGCTATTTCGGGGGTAACTTTTATTTCTGTGCCCGGTATGGTTGTCGCTAAAGGTTATTCATATTTGCAAATGTGTTTAGGATTTATTGTTGGTTATTTCCTTATTGCATTTGTATTGATTCCAATGTTTTACAAGCGTAATTTGGTGTCGATTTATGGCTATCTTGGAGAGCGTTTTGGTGTAGCTACTTATCGTAGTGGGGCATGGCTGTTTTTTGTGTCAAAAATATTGGGCGCTTCGGTGCGTTTTTTGGTAGTATGCGCTACATTGCAAATACTTGTGTTTGACCCGCTTGGAATACCTTTTGTGCTAAATGTAGTGGCTACAATCGCGTTGATATGGCTTTACACTGCTCAAGGGGGAGTGAAGTCTGTGATTTGGACCGATGTGCTTAAAAGTTGTTGCTTGGTGTTTTCGGTAGTGCTATGCATCTACTTTATCGCAAAAGGATTAGGCTTTTCGTTTGGGGAGATGATAAGTGCGGTTTCTGATGATAAAACATCACAAGTGTTCTTTTTTGAAGATGCTAAAGCTGGGACATATTTTTGGAAACAGTTTTTAGCCGGTGTGTTTATGGTGATAGCTACTACCGGTCTTGATCAAGATATGATGCAACGCAATTTGGCGTGTAAAGATTCTAAGGAATCGCAAAAAAATATGATAGTTAGTAGTATAGTTCAGTTCTTTGTAATTGCGCTGTTTCTTGTTTTGGGAACGCTACTGGTTATGTATATGGGGGAAAGGAATATGGCTATGCCCGAAAAAGCCGATGAAATATTTGGCATGGTAGCGCAAAGTGATGGGATGCCGGTTGTGGTATTGGTGTTATTTGTATTAGGATTGATATCGGCAGCTTATTCGGCAGCGGGCTCTGCAATCACATCTCTTACAACCTCTTTTACCGTTGATATTCTTGATGGACAAAAAAAATATAATGATGCCAAGCTCACCCGCGTGCGAAAAATGGTTCATGTGATGATGTCGGTATTGATGGGGTTAGTGATTATTGTGTTCTACTATGCAAGTAATCAAGATGCCATTAGTGCTGTTTATACTCTTGCTTCTTACACATACGGTCCTATTCTTGGTCTGTTTGTATTTGGCATGTTTATCAAATTGCAAGTTCGTGACAAGATGGTTCCTGTTGTGTGTGTGTTGGCTCCGGCGTTGTCGTGGGTTGTGCAATGGCAACTTAAAGAACAATTTGATTATACCACAAGTTTTGAACTATTGATAATAAACGCAGTTTTGACAGTAATAGGATTGGTATTGCTTTCTGTAGGGAAAAGTGAAAAGAAATAGAAAGCAATAGAAATCTCTCCTTATAATAACCAAAATTAATATAACCAAACTTCTATGTCAAGAGACTTATTCAATCGCTATATATGGCTGGTTGATACTATTAAACGTTATGGATGCATAACCCGTGAGGAATTAAATGCCAGGTGGAAAAAATCGCCATTCTCAAATGGCGAGGCTCTTCCTCGACGCACATTTTATAATTATCGGATGGCGATTGAGGAATTATTTAAAATAAACATAGAGTGTAATCCATCGACATTTGAGTATTATATAGATGAGTGTGATGCTCATAGTGAAAGCGTGACAAACTGGTTGCTTAACTCGGTTGCGACAAGTAATGTGTTGAGTGATTCGCGCGATGTGGCACATCGCATTTTTCTTGAAAATGTGCCATCAGCGAGGGATTATTTATCAATTGTTATAGATGCGCTGAAAGAGTATCACCAAATAAAGTTTTCCTATCAACCCTATTCTCGATTAAGTGCAACTCATGATATTGTTGTTGAACCATATTTTTTGAAGATTTTTCGTCAGCGGTGGTATGTGACAGGACTCAATGTTAAAGAAGGCAAGGTGAAAACGTATGCTCTCGACCGCATGAAAGATGTTGTTGTGATGCAGGAAAGTTTTGAGATGCCCGATGATTTTGATGTTGAGCAATATATAAAATATAGTTATGGAATTATCTTTTCACAGGGTGAAATAAAAAATGTGGCGATAAAAACCGATTCTCGCCAAGCAAAATATATTAGAGCATTACCTTTGCATCATTCGCAACAAGAGATTATTCACGATAGTTATTCTATATTTAATTACAAAATTCGCATTACTCCTGACTTTATGCAAGAGTTGCTTTCTTTTGGTCCAAGTATTGTGGTAATGGAGCCCCCAGAATTAAAGGCGATGATTGTAACAAGTTTAGAGGAAACTCTTGCTAATTATAAGAAATGACACGGCGCATCTTCGGCATAGATTTATTGCGGGTCGTGGCGATGATTTTTGTAATTATTGATCACACGATTGCAATAGGACTTGGTGCCGATGATGTTACATTGATGCGACTCATTGTTGGTGATAGTGTATTGTTCTTTATGATATCGGGTGCTGTTTTGCTACCGGTTGAAGGTAGTGGCAAAACTTTTCTTTTTAAGCGTTTTCGTCGCATAATTCCACCATTTTTGATGTGGTCGATAGTGTATTTATTATTGTCGTATTATTTTGAAGGTTGGACTCTTGGTGAGTTGTGGAAAGAGTTTTATTCATTGCCATTAAAGCCCTCATTTACAGCGGCATGGTTTATGTATGTGCTTATCGGGTTTTATCTTGCGGCTCCAATTATGAGTGTGTGGATTAAAAATGTATCTCGAAGATGGATTGAATATGCCCTTGTGTTATGGGCTTTATCTACAATGATTCCATACGCATCATATTTTGTCGATTTCCCCCAAAATATTCATGACACAATGTTGAGTCCATTTGTGGGATATTTAGGTTATATGCTGCTTGGATATTATCTTTATAAATATCCATTGAGAGAGGAGTCGCTTCGTTATAAAACGATTGCATGGATAGTGCTGTTGCTTTTAGCTGTTGCTTTGCCAATAAGATTGTATTTTTTTACCGAGAAGTATGGCTTGACATATATGCTTTATAACGATTTACACATAAATATTGTGGCGTATATGTCAATATATTTCATTTTAATTACACCTATTAATCGATTACCCGAATGGATTATGATAGGAGTGAGCCGATTGGCAAAACTTTCGTTTGGGATATATCTTTGCCACACCGCTATATTTCAATATGTGGTATTGCCTTGTATCCAAAATTGTGAATGTGCTATATTGATTGCTCCGATAGCTACATTCCTTTGTTCGGCGTTACTAATATATCTGTTGTCATGTACGCCGATAAAAAAATATATTTGTTAGTATATGAAAATGGAAGTGAATGCCACTTCCATTTTCGTTAAAGAAACATCTATATTATAACTAACAATAAATAGTACTATTAATTTATTTCTCATTCTTCTACCAATTCAAAATCTTCCTTGGTTACTCCACATAAAGGACAGCTCCAATCATCGGGGATGTCTTCAAACGCAGTTCCGGGAGCGATACCGCCATCAGGGTCACCTACTTCGGGGTCATAAATCCAATCACATACAGTGCAACGATACTTTTTCATAATCTTATTCTTTTAAGTGTTATTATTCATATTTATTTAACAAATAAAATGTGTTATTTGTTTTCTTCATTGCAAAGATAATACTGCTCTCATAAATTCGCAACCGAAAAAATCTATTAATCGATAGATTTTATGAATATAATATGTAAATCGCTTGAATGATAGGCTTTTATTACTATCTGATAAGGAGATGGATTTTTTGTTGATAATGCTATCTGATGCAAATGTAGTTGATCTTATATGACACATGATAAGAGGTCGCGGTGCGATTTGGTTTTATGCTGCGGTAGTAAAAAAACGAATTCTGTTTGTCCCATGATTTAATTGATAGTTGGCGTGTTTGTTTTGGCGGGATATTGCAATCGACAGAAACGGTAGCTGAGTGAAGTTGGCGCTTATGGGAGTCGAAATAATCAAAAGTGATATTTAAAATGGTTATAGTGTCTTGAGTGTTGTTTTTTACGAAAAACGACTCCCAGTTGGAATATAATGTTTTGTCGTAACCGCAAATTTCAATGGCAAGACTATCAATGTGATATATTTTATTGATTGCGGTCGTGTTGTTGTTTTTCGGTTCTAAAGCTTTGCGAGTTGTGCGTTGAGAATACACACACATGGCAATTATTATAAATAGCGATGTTATTATGAGTTTCATAGATATCGAGGATTTAGAGGTTGGGCTGTTGATTGGGGATATATGCGAATGCATCCATCGAGCCCCTTAGGACGTGTGTCTTTAATTGATAGCCCAATTCGGTAAATATAAGGAAGCCATCGCCATAAATTTACTTTGATTTCTTTTTTGTATTCGTTGAATGACATGAATTGGTCGTCAGTGATTGTCAGTGTAAATGTTTTAGGTTTTGATAGGATTCCCGATAACCCACCTGATGTATATATGTGAGCATCATAATTATTGCGCTTTGTGGTGGTTGTAATATATCCCATTATCGTTCCGGGTTGAATAGCTCGCATGGGTGATTTTATTATGACCATGCGATAAATATTGTCTTGTTTGTCGGCTATGAAATTAGGGTTGAAGCGTTCAATTGAAATTAGAGCTCCATCTCCCACAAATTGCCACACACCTTCAATTGCATGAAGTGGGAGTTGTTTTAATCGGTTAATCACGGCAGTTTTATCATAGCCGTCAAGAATGTCGGAATGAGCAGGCAAAGATTCTAAAATCTGTCCCATAACGGGTAGTGAGCAAAGTAATATCACTATATTAAAAATCCATTGTCTCATACGGGAAAAAGAGACCCCTATAGGTTCTTAATGTTATATGCAAATCCAAAACTGAGAATTTCTTTCATTTGGAATTTATGCCATTTTGTGTCGGCATAGCTCATTGAAGAAGAATCATATCTTAAATGCACATTGATTTGAGTTGAAAGGAATCGGTTTATGGCAAAAGAAAGAGTGTTTTCTAAATCACCTTGTATATATTCATAGTCGGAGAATATGAATAAACGAGATGTTAATAATATGTTATGGGCAATTTGCCACTTTAATTTTCCTTCACCGCTCGAACCTATTTGACTTGCGGTTTTATGTCCGGGTTTAATGTCAAATGCCGTTACATCCATTCGTTCATTAGTGCAAGTTTTTAGGTTGTATGAAAGGGGAGAAGCCGATGCGTCAAAAGTGAACGTTTTTTTCTTGTTGGCATAGTTGTAAGTCATACCGACACCGACGTTTAATTCTCCGGGAGATAAAAACGATGCTTTTAGGTCATTGGTATTGCTTTTATAACTATTAAAAATCTGAGTTTTGAATTGAGTTTGTATTGAATAGAACCATCTTTTGGCGGCTCTAATCCCGAATTTGCTGTTTATTTGTAAAAGGTCTTCGCTTATGCTGTAGTTGCGAAGTGTATCGTCGGGAGCGCTATTCATGCCTAATTTATAGTTGATGCTTGTTTCAAATAGGAGGTTAGGATGAAAAGCTTCATTAAGTTTTACGCTAAAGCCTGTATTTAGCAACATGTTTAGGTTGTCATTCCCCCCTTGATACCAGTTTGGAGATATATATGCTTGGGAGAATTGAACCGAACCATTAAAATTATGTAACCAATTTTTCTTTTTTATTTTGGCTCCGGTTATTTCATTTTGGTTTTTAGGGTCAATGTGGTTGTCATTAAGCTCGATTTTGTACTCGCGAGGATCTATTTTTGATTGAAAATGTTTAGGCGCGCGAGGTAAAGTTTTTATGTTGTATTTTACTTTGTCGGGGTTGTGGATTATGTAATATAGTTTTATTCGCTCCATGCGCTTGTTTAATTCAACTTCTCTACGAAGCCAATTATAGTATTTGTTTTTCTCATTTTCTTTTAGAGACTTTGAGGGAATGGAGTCGGGAGAGAATTCGGGATTATAGTCGCAAAATACAACCGGACGGAAAAAATAAGGCGGAAGCGTGTCGGTTTTTAAAGTTGAGTCAATCTCAATTTTGTAGAAATCGGGAGACGCTAATTTTTCTCTAAGTTGCATTAGCACAGAGTCAAGAGTAAAATCTTCGTGCATGTGGTGAGGTCTATTGGCAATTGAAGCGGAGTCTAATGCCATTGATGGCTTAGTGCTTGTTGTATCAAATTTTAATATGGTTTTGCCTGAATCGGTTGTTATTCCTATAGGGCGGGGACGGAATCCGGGAGTGCGTAATTTTCGACCTTGCGCATTTATATTAAAAGCGGTGCAACTTAATATTATAAATAATATGACCTTAGTTATATTTTTCATCCTGTTGAATTATTTTTTTGCTAAATATATTGTACATGAGCCAAAAGTCAAGCTTTTGAATTGGCAATTGTTAAAGCCGGCTTCACGCATAAGATGTAGCATGTCGTTGCCTTGTGGCACGGCTGCGATGCTTTCGGGTAGATAGTTGTAGGCTCGCACATCTTTTGAAATCAAGCGACCTACGAATGGAATTATATAATGGGTATATAAATTATATAATGGACGAATAATGCGAGATGTTGGTGTTGATAGTTCAATAACGCACAATACTCCACTCGGTTGGAGTACTCGGTGCATTTCGCGGTAACCTTGATCAAGGTGCTCGAAGTTGCGAACACCGTATGCCACTGTTATACAGTCAAATTGATTTTCATCGAATGGTAGATTAAGACAGTCGCCTGCCAAGAAGTCGATGATATGAGAAAGATTGGCTTCTTCAACTTTTTTTCGACCTATCTCAATCATACCTTCTGAGAGGTCAATTCCGGTGATTTTACGGGGCTTAAGGCTACGGGCGAGTTTTATAGCCAAGTCGCCCGTCCCTGTAGCCACATCGAGTATTGTTTTTGGAGAATAAGCCTTTATCATCTTTACGGCTTTCGCCCGCCAACATTTGTCGATGCCAAAGGTCATGGCACGATTCATGAAGTCGTAGGCCGGAGCAATCGAGTCAAACATTTCTTTGACCTGTTCGGTTTTTGCTCTATTGTTGTCGTAGGGGTTGATTTTTTCGGCTTTTACTTCCATTGAAAATTTTATTTTTTGAGGTTTTTGAGACATTCAACAACATTCTTTTCAATGCGTTGGCTCAAATTTGGATCTTCATCTTTGATGAATTTTTCGCCTGTGATATGTTCGTAAAGCTCAATATAACGTTGAGATACACTTTCGCAATATTCATCGGTCATTTCCGGAACCACTTGTCCGGGTTTTCCCATGAAATTGTTTTCGATAAGCCATTGACGTACAAATTCTTTAGAGAGTTGTTTTTGAGTTTCGCCTTTCTCGAAACGTTCTTGGTAACCATCGGCATAGAAGTAACGAGAAGAGTCGGGAGTGTGTATCTCGTCGATGAGATACACTTTACCATCGCGCTTGCCAAATTCGTATTTTGTATCAACAAGAATCAACCCTTTTTCGGCAGCAATTTCAGAGCCACGAGCAAAAAGAGCACGAGTATATTGTTCCATTACTTCATAGTCTTCTTTGCTCACGATGCCTTGTGCAAGGATTTCTTCACGAGAGATGTTTTCATCGTGACCTTCATCGGCTTTAGTGGTAGGTGTAATGATTGGCTCGGGAAAACGTTCATTTTCACGCATTCCGTCGGGAAGTTTAACGCCACATAGTTCACGGCATCCGGCTTGATATTCGCGCCATGCGCTACCTGTGAGATAGCCACGGATAATCATTTCAACACGGAATCCTTCGCATTTCAACCCAACGGTTACCATTGGGTCGGGAGTGGCGAGTTTCCAGTTGGGAACGATGTCGGCAGTAGCATCGAGGAACTTTGCTGCGATTTGATTAAGGACTTGTCCTTTGTAAGGAATTCCTTTTGGAAGAATTACGTCGAAAGCCGAGATTCGGTCAGATGCAATCATTACCAAAATATCATCGTCAATGTTATAAACTTCACGCACTTTGCCGTGATATACGCTTTTTTGACCGGGAAAATTGAAGTTGGTGTTAGATAATGTAGCCATAATATAGTTTGTTTTTAGTTTGTTTCATTTTCGATATTGTCGGGATTATTTTCTTCTTTTTTGTTTTTGTCCCATTTTTCGTATGCCTCAACGATGCGTTGCACCAATTGATGACGCACGATGTCTTTTTTCCCAAATTCCACAAGACCAATACCCGGTATTCCTTTTAGCACACGCAGTGCATGCATCAATCCCGATACGGTTGAGCGGGGGAGGTCGATTTGAGTAGCGTCGCCTGTGATAATCATTTTGGCGTTCATGCCTAAACGAGTTAAGAACATTTTGATTTGGTGAGTGGTGGTATTTTGAGCCTCATCGAGAACGATGACAGCATCGTTTAGTGTGCGTCCACGCATGAAAGCCAATGGGGCGATTTGAATTACGTTGGTTTCCATATATTCTTTTAGCTTCACTGCCGGAATCATATCTTCGAGAGCGTCATAAAGCGGTTGAAGATATGGGTCGATTTTATCTTTCATGTCTCCGGGTAGGAATCCCAGCTTTTCACCGGCTTCAACAGCCGGACGCGAGAGTATTATTTTACGCACTTCACGATTCTTCAATGCTCTCACTGCAAGAGCTATGGCAAGGTATGTTTTACCTGTTCCGGCCGGACCAAGTGCAAAAGTGAGGTCGTTTTTCAAAACAGCATCAACAAGAAGTTGTTGATTTGGAGAACGTGGTGAAATGGGTTTGCCATTGATGCCAAAGATAATCACGTCATCGTGTTTTACTTCTTTTGGAGTACCCCCCTTAATCACTTCAAGAATGACTTCTTCGGTGAGTTTGTTATATTTGGCACAATAGTTTTCGAGTTCTTTTATTTTCTTTTCAAAATCGGCGGTTTCATCATTATCGCCAATTACCTTTATTACCGAACCGCGTGCTGCCATTCGCAATTTAGGAAAAAGGTTGCGAATAAGTTGCATGTTGTTATTGTTGACTCCATAGAAAATCACCGGGTCAACGTTGTCGATAATTACAATGCGTTCAATCATTCAGCTGAAATATAATTTATGTTACAAAGTTAGCAACTTTGTGATGAAATTGCAATATAATGAGACTCTAAGGGATAATAATTTTGTGAATTTGTTATTGAATTGTATCTTTGCAATAATTAATCAAATAAATCAATAGTAATGAAAAAGATATTTTTGACATTTTTGCTTGGAATATTAGTAGCGGGTGTGGCATCCTCTCTATCGGGTTACTCAAATGTTTCGTTGGTTAACCACGTTCAAGTGCCAGCAACCAATATAGCTTCGCCAATGGATGTAAATGTGATTCTTCCGGAATCATACGCTACTTCTGTCGATAAAAAATATCCTGTAGTTTATATTCTTCATGGTTATGATGGTGATTATAATACATGGCTCACATTAACCGAACCAAAACTTGATAGTCTTGCTTCGCATTATGATATGATTTTCGTGCTTCCCGACGGGCGTGACAGTTGGTATTGGGACGCTCCGGCCGATTCAAGCCTAAAAATGGAATCATTTTTTGTGAATGAGCTTGTGCCTTATATTGATAGTAATTATCGAACAATTGCCGACAAGAAATATCGTGCTATCACGGGGTTGAGCATGGGTGGTCATGGTAGTTTGTATTTGGCAATGCGTCATAGCGATATTTGGGGCTCATGTGGCAGTATGAGCGGAGGAGTGAATATCAATAAAGATAAATGGGCAAAATCGTGGAAGATAGCAAAACGATTGGGAGATAAAGCAGAATATCCCGAGCGTTGGGAAAATTATACAGTAATTTCTCTTGTAAAAAATTTGAAACCCGGGCAGTTGAATATCACGTTTGATTGTGGAGTTGATGATTTTTTTATAGGTGTAAATCGTGAGTTGCACGATGAGATGTTGAAATATGGTATTTCGCACGATTATGGGGAACGTCCCGGTCGCCATTCTCATGTTTATTGGAAAAATTCAATACGCTATCATTTGCAATATTTCCACGATATTTTTATTAAATAATAAAATAAAATATAAATAGAGAATGGAGAGCTCATTTTAATGTTGCTCTCCATTCTTTTTATTCTGATTATTTGTCATTTAGTTGATTATAGCTCGGTTTTCCAAAGCCCGTGAAGGTTGCAATATTCATATACCGCTACAACATCGTCGGAGTTTACTGATATAACAGCTTCGGGAGCTTCATTTAGGTTAACATTTATGCCACCGTTTGCGGTTTCAACGTATATGAAGGAGATATGGTGTTCGGGTAACATGGGATGTGCGATGCTCCCAACTTCAACTTTTATTTGATTGTCATTAAGACGTGTTACTACCGGCAAATGTTTTTCTCCACTTGCATCAACCGTGTTTGGGATGAGTTCTGTCATTTTTTCTCCGCAGCACATTACGGGGACTTTTGCATCAACAACTTTTATTATTACATTGCCGCAATGATTGCATTTGTAAAATTTAGTAGCCATGTTTATTTGTTTTTTAGGTTATATGAAATAATTATTTATCTCGTATTCAAAGATGTTTAGTAGAATTGAAATGACAATGGTTGAACAGAAAGAAGCTGTTGATTGATTAGCTCTTTTATGCCTTCTTTTGACATTGCTCCATGTGTCATCTTGGGCGAGTCGCCAATGGGGATAAACAATATCGATGGAATTGAGCGAATGTTGAAATATTGTGAAAGTTCCGCTTCTTGGTCAACATTGACTTTGTAGATATCTACTTGACCATTGTATTCTTCAGCTAATTCATCTAAAATTGGGGCTAATCTACGACATGGACTGCACCAAGGAGCATAAAAATCAATTATGGCGGGTCGCTCACCGAGGAAATTCCAACCATTATTGTTGTCATAGTTCATTACTCGTTTCTTGAACTCTTCTGTTGTGAGATGTTTAGTTGTCATAGGTTATGTTGATTTAAAATTATTATCAATGTTTTCGATACAAAGATAATAGATGAAGACAAAGACTTCCAACAGATAAAATCTATCATGTAATAGATTGAGTAAATAATGGCTGCTTATAATAGGGTGATGGGCTAATGTTAAGTTGTTTGATGTGTAATATAAAAAGAGAGATATATCAAAAAAACGATAAATCTCTCTTCTATTATAATATTAAAAACTTATGTTATATTCTTTATCTACTTTATTGGTGTGGTAGTATTAGCTTTTGTTTCCACTGTGTCGGTTGTAGCAGTGTCGGCTTCTGATGCCACGTTGTTGTATCTATTGTTCAATCCGTCAATCACTTCTTTAGTGATGTCGAGTGATGGGTTGAAATACACACCGGCAGCTTTATATAGAATCGCATCATATTTATGTTTTTTGTTGTAGTCTATGATGAATGAGTTTATGGAGTCTTGTAATTGTTGAGCCCATTGAGCTTCTTCTTCAGCCGCTTGACGACGCAATGTTTGTTCTTTTTTAGCGGCATTTGTCATCATGTTTTGATATTTTTGCAAATCGGCTTTATAGCTTTCTTCAGTTAGATAACCATGAGATTGAGCTTTCTTTTGGCATTCGGCTTCAAATCGTTGTGCGGGAGCATATAATTTTTTTATTTGCGATTCAAGGCTTTCATTTTTCTTCATTACCCACTCTTTATAATCTTTTGCCAAATTATAATATTCGGTAATAGAATCAGAATCGATGTATCTGATATTTGTTCCGGTAGGAAAAGATTCGGCGATTTTTGTCGGGGTTGCTGTTTTAACTTCTTCATTTGTGCAAGCGGCATTTGCTATGAGTAACAAAGCCGAAGTTGCGATAAGAGCAATTTTTTTCATGTTAGCTTTTATATTATTTATTTTTGTTTGTAATTAAGTTTTGTCAAAACGCATCACAACCTAAATATGCACAACATTAATGGCATGAAATGCGTTTTCATTATGCAAATATATGAAAGGAATCCTAATTATTTGCCATATATAAATTTTATTTTGTAACTTAGTGAGCGAATAACGATGATTTTAACATAATTTTCCATCGTTATAAACATTTTAAGCAGAAATGAATCATTAATTAAACGTAAAACTAATATGACATTAAAAGACTTAAACCCATCTTTGATTTGGTCAATATTTGACGAAATCACAAAAGTGCCTCGTCCTTCTAAAAAAGAGGATAAAATTCGTCAATGGCTACTTGACTTCGCTGCTAAAAACAATATTGCGGTAAAAACCGATGCAATTGGTAACGTGGTAATGAGCAAACCTGCTACCCCCGGTTATGAAAATGCTCCCGGCATCATTCTTCAAGCTCACATGGATATGGTGTGCGAATCAAATGAACCTTTTGATTTTGAAAACACTCCTATCTCAACTCGCGTTGATGGCGAATGGGTGTGGGCTAACGGCACAACTCTTGGTGCTGACAATGGTATCGGTATGGCCGGAGCTCTTGCCGCATTGGTAGATGATACACTTGTTCATGGACCACTTGAGGCATTGTTTACTGTAGATGAAGAAACAGGTTTGACAGGAGCCAATAACCTTGGCGAAGGTATGATTTCAGGGTCTATCCTTCTAAACCTCGACTCGGAAGATGATGCGGAAATTTTCGTAGGTTGTGCCGGTGGAGTTGATACTACCTGCACTTTCAGCTATATGCCACAAGCGGCTCCGCAAGAAAAACAATATCTTAAAATCTCTGTTGCTGATGGTCAAGGTGGTCACTCAGGTTGTGACATACACTTAGGTCGAGCAAACGCCAATAAACTACTTGCCCGCTTTATTTGGCAAGTAGCTCAATCACAAGAATTGACTTTGGTGGAAATTGAAGGGGGTAACTTGCGCAATGCCATTCCTCGTGCCGCATCGGCTGTGATTGGTGTCGATAAAGCCACTAAAGAAGATGTGCGCATCGCTTTCAATAATTATATTGCCGATGTGGAATTTGAATATGCCGGAGTAGAACCCGATCTCAAACTCACTCTCGAAAGTGTTGACACACCACAAAACTGCATCGATAATGATACTGCAGTGAAACTCATCAATGCCCTCTATTGCGCTCCTCATGGCGTAATTTCAATGAGTCGTGATCTTGAAGGTCTTGTTGAGACATCTACCAATCTCGCATCGGTTAAGATGTTGCCAAACAATGAAATTCTTGTTACTACAAGCCAACGCAGTTCGGTTGACTCTCGCAAATGGGACATCGCTCACCAAGTAGAAGCCGTATTTGCTCTTGCCGGTGCAAAAGTAACTCATGGTGACGGATACCCCGGTTGGGCTCCTAACATGAAATCTCCTATCATGGAGATTGCTCGCGATGCTTATAAAGAACTTTACGGCATCACTCCTGCCATTAAAGCTATCCATGCCGGTCTTGAATGTGGTCTTTTCTTGCAAAAATACCCACATCTCGACATGGTTTCATTTGGCCCGACATTGAGAGATGTTCACTCTCCAAAAGAACGCATGCATATTCCTGCTGTTGAACGTTTCTGGGGACAACTCACTCTTGTATTAAAGAAAGTTGCCGCCATGAAAAATAAATAAATTTATAATAGATCCATCTTTTTTAATTGTTTCCTATGTTCACAATGCCAACATAGGAAGCAATTAAAAAATTGTTCAAAATATACAGCCTTAAGAGAACTTCTATAAATTGCTTTGTGAAGATTTATGAATTTTATTTGAGCGGATTTTTGTTTTTGTTGAATGAGCATGGCGAGCTATGCGATTGAAACAGCGACAAAAAGATGCCAAAGAAAAAGTTGCGGTTCAGCGAATAGAGAATAAAGCTTGCATTTGTTCTTTTGAGCGAAAGCAACTTGGACAAAGTCAACCGTAAAGTACACAAATGAATGTCCCCAATGACTATTGTTTAATCTATTCGTGGAATTTATAGAAATTCCCTTTAATATTAACCACATCAATTATCAATGAAAAATAGATTGCTTTTATTCTCGTTTTTTATAGTGTTCGTGGCTGTTTTTGCTTTTGCCAAAGATAAGTCAGAACAAAGACTAACAGAAAAAGACTATGTTGAAGTTGCAAAACGATTGGATGTTGAAGTAGCTGCAATAAAAGCGGTTGTGGAGATTGAAACCGGTAGGACTCATAAAGGCTTTTGGGAAAAAGGGAAGCCTTTGGTAAATTTTGATTATTCTGTGCTGAAAAAATTTGCCCCGAAAAGAAAAGTGAAACTTTCGGAATGCGACTCAAAGTTGTCAAAAATAAAAGGGTCAAAACAGCAACACGAGCAGGCTCGAGTTGATGCTATATGTTCAATTAATGAAGCCTTAGGATATGAAAGTGCTTTTTGGGGTATGTTTCAAATTGGTGGATTTAATTGGAAATTATGCAAAACCAAGGATATTCACGAGTTTATGGACCTTATGAGCCGTTCAGAGCGAGACCAACTTGAACTATTTGCCAATTTCATAGAATCAACAAAATTGGTAAAATATCTCAAAGCAAAAAATTGGGCTGGATTTGCCTCTCGTTATAATGGTCCGAGCTATGAATCGCGAGGTTATCACACTCGCATGGCAAAAGCCTACGAGAAATACAAAAACAAGTAGCAATAACCATCTACAAAATTTAGCAATAAAAATGGCGATACATTAAAGTGTCGCCATTTTTTGCTCTATGATGATTGTCGGTTATTTACGTTCGATATCTTGGAGGGTTGCGAGGCGTTTGTTTTCGAGGAATTCGTTGATGTCGCAAAGGTGTTCACGCACTCTGCCGTCGCCAAATTCATAAACTTTTGTAACTAATCCATCGAGGAAGTCGCGGTCGTGACTCACGAGGATTAGTGTGCCGTCGTAGTCTTGCAATGCTTGTTTGAGTATATCTTTTGTTTTGAGGTCGAGGTGGTTGGTAGGTTCGTCGAGGATAAGCAGATTGACCGGTTCGAGTAATAGTTTGAGAATCGCCAATCGGGTGCGTTCTCCACCCGACAATACCTTTACTTTTTTTGAGCTTTCTTCGGGACCGCCAAACATAAATGCTCCAAGCATGTCGCGTATTTTCAATCTCACATCACCTTTGGCAATATCATCGATTGTTTGGAATACGGTGAGATTTTCATCGAGCAACGACGCTTGATTTTGAGCGAAATATGCCACTTGCACATTATGCCCGAGTGTCAATGTGCCTTCATGTTCAAGTTCGCCCATGATACATTTCACAAGAGTGGATTTACCTTCGCCATTACGTCCCACGAATGCCACTTTGTCGCCACGCTCAATCATAAACGATGCGTTGGCAAATACACGTTTGTCACCAAACACCTTCCCCACTCCGTCGGCTTGCACCGGATATGAGCCGCTGCGTGGTGATGGTGGAAATTTTAATCGCAATGCCGATGTGTCTTCTTCGTCAACCTCAATTATTTCGAGTTTTTCGAGCATCTTCACACGGCTTTGCACTTGCAATGTTTTTGAGTAGGTGCCTTTAAATCGCTCGATGAAGTCTTTGGTTTCCTGAATCATCTTCTGTTGCTCCTCATATTGCTTCATCTGTTGTTCGCGACGTTCTTTGCGTAGTTCAAGATAATGGCTGTATGAGGCTTTGTAGTCGTAGATTCGTCCCATTGTGACCTCGATTGTGCGAGTGGTTATGGCATCGACAAATCGGCGGTCGTGACTAATCACTACTACCGCTTTTGATGAAGTCTTAATGAAATCTTCAAGCCAAAGAATACTTTCAATATCAAGGTGGTTGGTAGGTTCGTCAAGGAGTAATACATCGGGATTTTTCAACAACAATTTCGCCAATTCAATGCGCATGCGCCAGCCTCCACTGAATTGTGACGTTGGGCAGTCAAGTTCTTCACGCTTGAACCCTAATCCTAATAGAGTTTTCTCCACATCTTCATCGAAGTGAGTCATGTCGATGGCATAGAATTTCTCGCTTAGCTCGCTCACTCGCTCAATGAGTGCCATATATTCATCGCTCTCATAGTCGGTGCGGATTCCCAATTCTTCATTTATGCAATTAATCTCGGCTTCGGTTTCCATCAAATGGGCAAACGCTTGTGATGCTTCTTCGCGCACTGTGCGACCATCTTCGGTCATTAAGTGCTGTGGAAGATATGCTACCACACACTCTTTAGGCACCGACACCGAGCCACGAGACGCATTACGCACCCCGGCAAGAATTTTTAATAATGTACTTTTCCCCGCACCATTTTTACCCATAAGGGCTATGCGGTCGCCTTCGTTGATTTGAAATGATATATCTTTGAATAATGTTGTGCCGCCGAACTCTACGGTCAACCCCTCTACTGTGATCATATTTTAATAGTCGTATTTACGTTTAGGATTACGTGGAAACCACCCTTTTATCACTCGTTTCTTTTGGTCGAAGACCTCTTTAATAGTCCAAAATGAAGAAAATGAGAATACTCCGAGTAATGTTGACCACAGCACATTTTCAATCCATATTGATAAACCTACGCCTATCAATCCAAGAATTAAAAACCACCACCAACATTTTGTGCCAAAATAATATTCACATTTTATTACTACAGGGTGAAATATTCCTATAATCAAAAAAGTGCTCACTCCTATCACAAGACCAAGCAAATGATTTTCTTGTAAAAATTGCATTATTGTTTCCATAGCACAAAATTAATGTTTTTTCCTCGATTGAAAACAATCCCCTTGTAAAATTCGCAAATATCATAAGGTATCTTTTAAAAATGAGTGAGAATGCCCTGATATTAAAAAAATCTTAATAAATAATCTTGATAAGAGAGAGTCGTTTTTGCAAAGTTAGTTAAAAATCAATGAATTACAAATCTCCTTTATTAAAAAATGCAACAATAAAAACTATTTCGTTGCAAGTCGTTAAGTATATTTTATGCCTAATTAGCCTATAATCAGCGATTTATAAAAATGCGACTCTCTCTTATCAAGAGGGTATATTAGATAATTTAGCTATAATGCTGAATATTAATTAGTTAGTGTGGTATGTATAAATATAACAATATTCAAGGAGTAATTATAGCGACAAAATATGGAGATGACTCAAATTTATGCATCAATAAATAATTATGAAAAACTATATTTTCAAACAAAATTTAAGTAATATGAAATTAAAACATGTAATTCTACAATTCTTCATTGGGATGTGCTTTGTGGCATCGGCGCAGGATGTTCAAGACGAGCCTGTGCAATTCTCAATTTACACTAATGATGGAGAAGTCTCAACGTTTAAATTTGAAGACAATCCTAAAATCGAGGTTAAAGAGGGGCAAATGGTGGTCTCATTCAATTCAATTGAGGTTAGCTTCGACTATTCCAATCTGCAAAAAATGGTTTATCAATCATCTTCTGATGTCACAACCGGAGTCGCACCTGTTTTAGATAAACAACCGGTAATTTTATTGGAAGGTGATGAGATTAAAATAAATCCGTTGCAAAAAGACGCGCAAATTAGCATATATGATACAACCGGCGTTCTTGTTGAATCGAGAAATTTAAAAGCCGGGGAATCACATAAAATATCAGTAGCCGACCTAAGCCGTGGGATATATATAATCACATTAAATAACACAACCTATAAAATATTAAAGAAATGATTCGTAAAATACAGTATATAACATTTTGTTTGTTTGCCATAGTTGGGGTTGCGCAAACTTCAGGTATAATGTTTGATTTTCATACCGGAGAACTCTCTCAAACACTATTGTCGGAGGATATTGATAGTATTACTTTCAGTCATGGTGGTAAAAGCAATGTTGCCGGTTTTGATGTTGTCGAATCGGTTTGGAATTATTCAGAAACTTCGGAAGATACAATTTCTTGGATGACTACAGGCTCACAGGTGGTAAATGACATGACTCTTAAAGATGGCAAATTGTATGTGGTGCGTCGCAATGGTTCCAATGATGACAATACAATTGAAATTGTTGATGCATATAAAGGGACTAAAATAGGTTCTTTAAATACAAGTTCATGTACTACCGGTGCGCATTATATAAGCGCGATTGAAACGCTTGGCAATTCAATCATCGCTTGCAACCTGACAGGAGGAAACAACTTTATTATTTATAAATGGGATGATGATACATCCGAACCCGAGGTGATGTTAAAAGCTACTGCTCCATGTTACCGTATTGGCGATGCCATGTCGGTGAGTGGAGATATGGAGAATGGTCGCATTTGGTTTGTGTATGGACAAAAAGTGTATTATTACTCGGTAAGCAAAGGCAAAATTACTTCAACGAAGCCCACTGTTATCGGATTAAGTGATTATGACGGGACATATTCAAATGTGACGGTTGAAGCCGATGGCTCATTTTGGGTAGGGTCGATTCATTCTTATGGAGATAAGTTGCCGGCACATTTTGCTGCAAACGGTGATTTGATTGGAGAATTTCCAAATGTACTTCCCGACAAAAGCGGAACCGATTTGAAATTTATTACATATAATGGTAGGAAATATGGTGTTGTGACAACTTATCTAAATGCATTAGCCGATTCTTATGCCGATGGTGTGGTTTCGGTAGTCGATATGTCATTTGGCATGTCTGTGTGCTATTTGCCGGAAGTTGGCCTTGGAGGCACTCGCAACACAAGTCGTCGCAGTTCAATCTGTGCAGAGGTTAATGGTGATGGTTATCTCTATGTGTGGGTAAATGTTCCATTTCAAGGAGCGGCATGCTATAGACTTGGTAATAATTGTGTTATAGGAGATGAGACCTTATATGAAAATGTTTGGACAAAATACGGGGTGTTCTCTAATAAAATCGATGTTGATGACTATATATTGTTTTCGCCTAAATTGACCAATGAATATGGTATCACTCTTGGTGCGGAAGTGGATTTGGGCTTGTCGGTCAATTGGTCGGGCTGGGATCTTGGAGCGACTTCAGCTATGGAATATGGCGTACATTTTGCTTGGGGAGAGTTAATACCTCGAATAGGAGGTTTTGATAATGATGGTTATCTTCATTATAATCCAAATACTTATGTCCAGAACTTTATAGGAGAAGAAATATCGGGAACCGACTATGATGCCGCACGTTATCATTTGGGCGAAGGATGGCGAATGCCTACAAAAGCGGAGGCTGATGAGCTTTTGCAAAAATGTAAATGGGTCTATACTGTAGCTAACAATATCCCAGGCTATAAAGTAATAGGACCTAATGGAAATTCTATATTTTTGCCATTAAACGGTCATATAGTAGGAGATGAATTGATTGATGATGGGGTTCATTGCTGTTATTGGACCGGATCATTGGTTATATATAGTGATGGTAGCCATAGTAATACTAATGCCAATGTTTTGCTTTATGGTCCTAAAGAAAAAAAGACTGAAACGGTAATTGATAATCGTATGATTGGTCATTGCATCCGTCCGGTAAAATCAAAAGAATAAAGATGGTAGCAGAGCGTAAAAGCAACAATCGAATCTATTTAATAACTATGAGTTAGATATAAAAACACAAAAAAAGTGCTCAAGGAGATGCGCCGGAATTCAAAACGACGCATCTCCTTTTTGAAAAAATGATATTTGCTTTATCGGGTTGTTTTGCTAATCTGTGTTAATCTGTGGCATATTTTCTTGCAAAGTAGGTGTGAAAGGTTTAATTTTACAAATTAAATCAAAAAATTACAGGTAATGAGACATTTTATTATCGCATCTATGCTTGCAGTGATGTCGTTTTCAAGTTGTGCGGCATCGGATATAGTGCTCCCTCAGCCCCAAAAAACAGGAGGAATGCCGTTGATGGAGGCTTTATCAAATCGAAAATCAACACGAGAGTTCTCAACTGAAAAACGATTGAGCGAGCAACAACTCTCCGATTTGCTTTGGGCGGCTTGCGGGTTTAATCGTGAAGATAAGTTGACTATTCCCACTGCATTGAATAAACAGGAGATAACAATCTATGTGATTGCTCCCGAGGGAGCGTGGTTATATGCTGCAAAAGAGAATAAGTTGGTAGAAGTCACCACCGAGGATGTTCGGGAATATTCGGCAGCTCAAGATTTTGCCAAAAAAGCTCCGTTGAATATTGCAATAGTAAGTGATAAGGAGTTGATGCCAAATGATATTTATGCGGGAACCGATGCCGGAGCCGTGATGCAAAATATATATTTGTGGTGTGCTTCTAATGGTATAGGGACTGTGACACGCGGTAGCTTTGACAAGGATGGTTTGGCGAAGGCTCTTAACTTAAAACCATCACAACGAGTTATTCTTGTTCAAACAGTGGGGTACTGATGAGGTCGTTTTTGACATTGGTTATTGTTGTAATGGCTGTAATGGTCATGTCGAGTGGTTGTAGCTGTAGCTCAACAGAGAACAATGACACAAAGGCGGCAACGATATTGCGCGGTTCAACAGAAGATATATATTCGGCACCATTGTATAACGAGGAGGACTCAATGGTGGCGCAGCCGGTCGAAACTCATTTTAGCGGTAGCCGGTCGAAGACGTTCAATGATAGTAATCATGTTCAGCTTGTAGCTGCTGAAACATTGGGAATAAAACCTATTACAGATATGGCTTCGGCGTGGAATACATCTCGACCGCTGGAACTGATAGCCTCGTGCGAGGAATATTACCTTGATAAATTGACGCATTCATATCCGTTTCTTGTTCCCGAAGCCGCTAAATTGTTAAGAGATATTGGCATGCGATTCAATGAACTGTTATGGGAACGTGGACAAAGTAAATATAGGATAAAAGTGACAAGTGTGTTGCGAACTCCCGAAACCATAAAAAGATTGATGAATCATAATCCTAATGCGGTGGCTGTTTCAACGCACCAATATGGAACGACATTCGATATTAGTTATTCTCGTTTTATAAGAGACCAAAAGGAGAATCCTCGCACATTTCAAAATTTGTCGCAATTGCTTTCAGAGGTGTTGTTGGAATTTCAAACACAAGGACGCTGTTATGTGAAATATGAAGGGAAACAGAGCTGTTTTCACATAACTGTGCGTCAGCAAAATAAAAAATAGGTATGAGTACAGACGTAAATATGGTTAATAAAACATCATCAAAGTCTATAAAAAAACGGTGGTGGATGAAGTTAATAAAAAGCATAATGTGGTTGACATTTGCTTTGGTGTTGCTTTTGCTTGGATTGTTGCAGGCAATGGTAAGTGTACTCACTCCTGAACGGTTAACTCCTTTAACTGAAAAATATTTGTCAAAAAGCCTTGCTGCCGATGTGAGTGTGAAACGGGTAGAATTGACTGTGTGGGAAACATTTCCCGAAATAACTCTCGAAATAGATACATTGGCAATGGTGAGCCGGGCATTGAATGGCGTTGAAGATTCTGTGAGAGGTCGAATCCCGGCTAATGCTGATAGCTTATTAGCATTAAGTTATTTCAAGGGCGGTGTTAAATTGCAAGAATTATCATTGGGGCGGTTGAGTTTATATGACATTCAACTTCATGAGCCAATGGTAAATTTAGTGGCGATAGACAGTGTTATGGCAAATTATAACATAGTCCCGTTGTCAGATTCCGATACGGTAACGGATACAGATACGACACAAATATTGTTGCCACGTATTTGTATCGACCGTTTTGTGATTGTCGATGCAAAACCTATTCGATATTTCTCTCTTGCCGATAGTATTGATGTGACACTTAATCTTAAAACTGTGGATTTTAATGGTGTTGAGGAACCTAAATATATATTGGATTTTCAAGGAAATGTCGCATCACCATTGTTGGGAATGATAAATCTTCAAAACGTACCATTTGTGGTTAATGGTGAGTTGGAATGGGAGCAGACCGACCCAAACATTGTTGCATTAAAGGAATTCACGCTTGGGGCCGATATAATAAATTCTCATCTTGATGGAGAATTTGATTTTGGGGATGAGATGAAAATAAATAAATTGTCAATGACGCTTGAGCCCATAAAGTATGTTGACATTAAGAAACGAGTGCCTGAAGAATATGCTTCATTACTGAAAGGTGTTGCAACCGATGCCTCATTTGAGATGGATATGCATCTTTCAAAGCCGTTTTACTTTATGAAAGAAACAATGCCATGGGCTGAAGTGAATGTGCGAATTCCTGATTGTTATCTAAATTATGGTAAACTTAAGGCGAAACGATTCTCAACTGAAATAAAGACAGTATTGAAAGGTGAAAACATCGATAAAGCTATTGTGGAAGTCAAGAAAATGCATCTTAACGGTATGGGTGTTGATTGTTCATTGTCAACAAAACTTTCTTCGTTGATTTCAGACCCATTTATCGATGGTAAATTTAGCGGTATGATAAATCTGAAAAATTTGCCACCGTTTATTGTTGAAATGATTCCCGGTCGGTTGAGTGGCGAAATGAATGCTGATACTCAATTCAAGTTGCGTAAAAGTTATCTGAATAGCAATAAGTTTCATAAAGCCTTATTAAAGGGAGCCTTGTCATTGACCGATTTGAAATACCGTTCAACCGATACTATTACAGATGTTTATGCTCATAATGTTGAAATGAAATTAGGTACAAGCGAAAGTTTTGTGCGCAATAATCATAGAGTTGATAGTATGTTAACAGCATCGATTAAAATTGATACTTGTGCGTTTCATTATGATGGGTATGATGTTAGAATGTCAGACTTTAAGTCGGGTGTGGGTTGTGCAAATTTGGCGTCGTCGATAGATTCAACTCAAATTAACCCCATTGGTGGTACCGTGATGATAGGTCGATTGAATTATCGTTCCGAAGCCGATACCATGCGAGTGCGGTTGCGTGATGTTAAATGTTTGTCGGCTTTGCGAAGATTCAAAAAATTAGAAAAAGTACCTGAATTGATTTTGCGCATCAATGCCGGAAGTATGGGTGCTTCAACCAAGGAGATGCGCGTAAATTTAAGGGAGAGCGCAATGTCGGTTATCGCACATCTTAAACCACGACGCAAAATGTCTCCTCAGGTGAAAACGGTATTTGATAGAATTGTGAAAGAAAATCCTATGATCTCAAACGATTCGGCCTATGCTATGGCTCGTCGAGAAGTTAGAGCTAATCGCAATATTAGAAACGCACGAATGGATAGTGTTGAGAGTGAAATATCGACTATAGATTTCGGAGTTGACCGTAGCACTCGTGCATTACTCAACCGTTGGGATGTAAAAGGTAGGATAAAGGCAAAAAGTGCACGAATATTTACACCATATTTCCCACTACGAAACAGAATCTCGAATGTAGATGTTCAATTTACTACCGATAGTGTGGCGTTTAACAGCATGAGATATAAGGGTGGACGAAGTAATTTCTCGGTCAATGGTTCAATAAGTAATATCAAACGAGCATTGAGTGGCCGAGGTAATCAGCCATTGAGGATGGCATTTATATTGCGAAGCGATACTATCGATGTAAACCAATTGGCCGAGGCGGTGTTTGCCGGGTCGGCTTATTCAGAGAAAGTTGCGACGTCATCGATGTCAATGTCATCGGCTTTGGAAAATATAGAAGATGAATCTCAACTTGACGCGGTTATAGATCAACAAGCCGAAACCCAAGAATCGGGAGCGTTGCTTGTGCCTATTAACGTTGATGCGATTATGCGTGTAACGGCAAAAAACATCATATATAGTGATATGCTGATGCATAATATGTCGGGTAACATTCAGATCTATCGAGGATCGTTGCGGTTTGACCGATTGCAAGCATCTACCGATATGGGAAGTATTAACCTTTCGGCATTATATTCCGCTCCAACGAAGAAAGATATGAATTTTGGATTTGGCATGGAGATAAAAGATTTTTATATCGACAGATTCCTTGATTTGATGCCTGCAATTGATACAATTATGCCATTGATGAAAGATATTAGTGGTATTGTTAATGCCGATGTCGCTGCTACTGTTGATGTTGATACAGCAATGAATCTTGTGTTGCCGTCGCTTAATGCCGCAATAAAAATAGAGGGAGACAGCTTGGTTTTGATGGATGCCGAAACATTCAAGACTATATCAAAATGGTTGTTGTTTAAGAATAAGAGCAAAAATATGATTGATAAAATGTCGGTAGAACTATTGGTGAAAGATTCTCAAATGGAATTGTTCCCATTTATGTTTAATATTGACCGATATAAGCTTGGTGTGCTTGGATATAATGATTTGGCAATGAATTTTAATTACCATGTTTCGGTATTAAAATCTCCACTTCCATTTAAATTTGGAATTACCGTAAAAGGTAATCCCGATGATATGAAGGTGCGACTTGGCGGAGCTAAATTTAAAGAAAAAATGGTGGCAGAGCGTGTTACAATAGTTGATACCACTCGTGTGAATCTTTTGCGTCAAATTGAAAATGTATTCCGTCGCGGTGTTGATCGTTCGTCAAAACTTAAGTTGCTAAATACGGGACAAAAAGTTGAACGAATTGCCGAAGAATCAAATGACACTATTTCGCGTGCCGACTCATTGTTATTTATTAAAGAAGGACTTCTCCCTGCACCTCCTGCACCGGTGGCTTTGCCTGAAGATTCAAATGATGCCGGTTCAAAAAAGAAAAAGAAGATATGACCGAAATTAGTGATGATATAATATTGTCGTTTCTTCGACGTCGTCGTTATAAGCGGTTGCAACCTATAGCGGCGCTTATTGACATGGACGGCACGCTCTATGATTCGATGGGAAATCATGCCGATGCTTGGCATCGATTGGCAACCGAATTAGGAATTTCTGCCACTCGTGAGGAATTTTTCCTGTATGAAGGTCGCACAGGTGCTTCGACTTTAAATATCCTCTTTAATAGAGCATACGGGCGAGATGCCACCGCCAAGGAAATCGAGGAGTTGTATGCTCGCAAGGCATTATATTTTACACAAATGCCATCGGTGAAGCCTATGCCGGGAGCGATGCAGATGCTTGAATTTTTCAAGGAAGTTAATATGCGTCGTGTGCTTGTTACGGGGTCGGGACAACGTTCATTAATTGACCGTCTTGAACGGGATTTTCCCGGGGCGTTCACTCCCAATATGATGGTAACTTCGCGTGATGTGAAATGTGGGAAACCTCATCCCGAACCATTTTTAAAGGCAATGATGTTGGCTAATGTGCGTCCATCGCAAGCTATTGCCATTGAAAACGCTCCGTTGGGGGTGAAATCGGCAAATGATGCCGGTGCGTTTACTATTGCTGTTACTACCGGACCCATTCCTCGTGAAGAGTTAGAGAGAGCCGGTGCGGCGATAGTATTCGATTCAATGCCACAATGTGCCGAAATGTTGCCACGATTAGTTCTCAAAATGTTTAATCTCATAATTGAATAAAAAGATATATGAAACATCAAGATTTGATATTCAGTAACGATGTAGCATCGCAACTTGATGTCTTGGTTGAAAAATACAAACCGTCAAAGGTGTTTGTATTGGTCGATGCGAATACCGAGAAAATGGTATTGCCTCAACTCGTTACTCAATCATCAGTAATCGCTAATGCAACGGTAATAACTATTGAGGCGGGCGATACAAATAAAAATATCAATTCGTTGATGCACATTTGGAGTAGCCTTGTAGAGGGTGGTGCCACTCGTAAATCGTTATTGGTTAATCTCGGTGGAGGAGTGGTTACCGATATAGGAGGCTTTGCCGGCGCTACATTTAAACGAGGAATAAGATTTGTAAATATACCCACAACATTGTTGAGTGCCGTTGATGCTGCCGTAGGAGGAAAAACAGGGATAAATTTCAATGGATATAAAAATGAGATTGGGGCATTTTGTGAGGCTGAAGCTGTAATTATTTCAACGCGATATTTTTCAACATTGAGTAGCGAGGAATTGCTGTCGGGATATGCCGAGATGCTCAAGCATGGATTGATTTCAAATGCAGATACATACAATAGGCTCCTTGCTAATGATGTGGTAAATATTGAAGCTGAACAAATGTTGCAGTTGCTTCAAGAAAGCGTAATGGTGAAAAAACGTGTTGTTGAGGAAGACCCCACCGAAAAGGGAATTCGCAGGGCATTGAATCTCGGACACACTGCCGGACACGCTTTTGAGTCGCTTGCATTGCAACGCAACAAGCCTATTCCTCATGGCTATGCTGTGGCATGGGGTTTGGTGATGGAATTAGTGTTATCGCACATGCGGTTGCAGTTCCCATCTGATGAATTGGCACGTTTGGCGACTTATATTTACGATAATTATGGTGCATTCAATATCACTTGCGATGATTATGCGACATTAATTGAATTTATGCGTCATGATAAGAAAAACGATTCGGCAAGTGAGATTAATTTTACAATGTTGAAACAAGTGGGAGACATACACATTGATTGTATTGCATCGGAAGAAGATATAAAAACAGCACTTGATATTTATCGCGACTTTATGCACATATAATAATATAGATTATGCAACGGCAATCTAATATTGAACTTCTTCGCATCGTCAGCATGTTATTGATACTTGTGGTGCATATTGATGGTGCATCTCTAGGATTGCCACAGCCAATGGGTGATATCGCATCAATGATGGCTCGTGATTGGTGGCGATTAGTGGTTGAAAGTATTTCGATTATAGGCGTTAATTGCTTTGTGCTTATTTCGGGCTATTTTGGGATTCGCTCATCATGGAAAGGATTCTTGCGATTTACAACTTATTGTTTATTCTATTCTGTGGCAATTTGTGCATTGGCAGGAGTATTTGTTGCTCTTACCGGAAAATTTGCCGACAAATGGAGTATAGACATGATGATTGAGAGTGTGATGATATATACGCATAATGATTTGTGGTTTGTGCCAGCATATTTAGGCTTATATCTTCTCGCTCCATTCTTGAATAAGTCGATTGAATCTATGACATTCAAACAATATAGTATAAGCCTTGGTGCCTTTATGTTGTTTAATTTGTATGCAGGATGGTTTTGGGGAGGGAATTTCAATCCCACGGGCTACACTATTTTGCAACTTGTGATGATGTATCTCATTGGCCGATATATATATAGGTTTATTCCTCAAATTAAAAACCTTGGGTTGTATGCGACTATTGCATGGGTCGTATTTACCGGCGTGATATTGCTTAATTCTCTCTATAATAAATCTATTGTAGCGTTTGCTTATAACTCTCCATTTGTGGTGTTGGCATCGATAAGTTTCTTTATGATGTTTAAGTCGGTCGTATTTACAAATAAAGTTATAAACTATTGTGCGGCATCGGCATTTGCTGTATATCTTGTGCATAAGAATCCATTGGTGTGGGGACAGTTCAAGGCGGTAGTTGAATCTCTTTGGTCGCAATTGTCATTGCCAATGTTTACTATTGTGGCAATCACAATTGTTTTAGTAGTTTTTGTGGCGTGTGTGATAATTGACCAACCGCGCCGCTATTTTATGCGATTGTTGAAATTATAATCATATTGGCAAAAACTCTTTACATAAGTGATATGGACGGCACGTTGCTTGGTGCCGATAGCCGATTAAGTGACACGTCGGCTCGAATTATTACCGATTTGACACGTCGGGGAGCGCATATAACTGTTGCTACAGCTCGCACTCCGGCAACAGTGGAGATGATTCTTGCCAAGACGGAAACTTTATTGCCGGCAATAGTAATGACCGGTGCCGCAATGTGGTGTCGCAAAACGAAAAGTTATATCAATGTAAAATATCTTGCTCAAGATACATATAAGCAGTTAATGGCGAAGAGTGATGAATATGGGGTGAATCCATTTCGCTATGCTTTGCCTAATGGGAAGTCGATGCAAGTGTATCATAATGGGCTGATGTTGCCCGAGGAGCAAGCGTTTGTTGACGGGCGGTTGAATCTTGGGTTGAAGAATTTCAATATTGACACTTCTCATGGGTTGTTGCCATATCTTCCCGGAGTAGTGTTTTTATTTGCCATGGGTAATCGTGACCGCATTTTTTCCCTTGCCGATGATTTGAGTGCTACGGTTGATTGTTCGGTGTCGTGTTATGTTGATATTTTTGACAAGAATATAGGGTTATTGGAGTTGTTTGCTCCCGGTGTGTCAAAGGCTGCGGCAGTGAAACAGTTGGCGAGTGAAGCGGGAGCCGATAGGGTAGTAGTGTTTGGCGACAACCTTAACGATATTCCCATGATGAAAGTGGCAGATGTGGCTGTTGCCGTGAATAATGCCCTTCCCGAGGTAAAAGCCATTGCCCACCACATAATAGGCTCCAATACTGCCGATGCAGTAGCCCGTTTTATTGAGCGGGATTATTGTGGGTAGTTTATAAATACGATGTATTCCCCTTTGCAGTGGATAGAGAATTGGTTGCCCGTAGTTTTGTTGAGTGTGCCTTGCCACCACGAAGTGAAGTCACGAATAGGGTAGGCGAGTCCCTCACTTTTCATATCTTCGGTGCCAAAGCCAAATATTGATACGGCGCATCCTTTGTGGCAATAGAATGATTGGTTGCCACTGCATGCCACCATCATGCCATAGTCGGTGTAGATTCTTACATTTAATCCCATGTGGAGATATTCGATAAGCAAACTGATGTTACCGAGAGTGTGATCTTCGCGACGCCCTGTGCCCGCTACAATTACGATGTTTTTAATTCCTTTGTCGGCAAGATATTCAACGGCTTTGGTTTGGTCGTTGGTTTCTTGGTCGGGGTTTAGACGTATTATGTCGTTGTATTTTGTTTTTGTGGTATCGCTCAATGAATCGCCATCGCCCACGATGCGCCATGGAGTGAGCCCATGTGAAAGGTATTCGTCGGCGGCGCCATCGCAACATACTACTTTTTGAGTGCTATGGAGCATTGCCAACGGAGTTTCATGAGTTGGAAAATCCCCTCCACCCACAATTATAGCTTCGGGAGAGAAATCAAAATTTATTATTGCGTAATCATCAATTTTTTCCATTTTTTATATCCAAAGTAAGCGATTACGGCATATAGAGCATATAGCCCGGCTGTGAAATATAAGTCTTTGTAAATATATACTCCTGCACTCATAATATCAACAACGAGCCACACCCACCATTGTTCGATATATTTACGGGTCATTAACCACATTGCCACTATGCTTAATGAAGTTGTGATGCTATCCCACCAAGGGACATTGCTGTCGGTAAACCTAATAAGAATATATGCGATAGCAAATGTAAGGACTGTGTAGATAATACTAAGTGGAGTGTATAGCCTGTAAGGCGCATGGCTTATTTTTAGCCTCTTTGCCTCATTTTCCTTGTTTTTTCTGTCGATTGCCCATTTCCAGCAAATAAAACCATAAATCGAAGCTAAAACGTAGTAGATTTGTATTCCCATATCGGCATACAAGCCTGCATCAAAGAAGATAAATGTATAGATAGCAGGCATTACAATGCTTGCTATCCACAAGTGTATGCTTGCGTTATACTCGAGCCATAGATATATCAGACCTATAATTGTACCTATTATCTCTAAAAATTCCATAGTGTTGCAAAAAATCAACGGCAAAGGTAGCAAATTACTTACTTTTATCTAAATTTGCACATGTAATAATTATCAACGCTATTCGTTTATTTGTTAATGGCTAATATCTACGACATACGCCGATATGGTAAAATCGCATTTCTTGTGATTGCGGTTGTTGTTGTGGCTATATTTTTGTATTTCTTCAATAATTTGGTCAATGACCTCTCGCAACAAGAGCGTGAGCGAATGGAGATTTGGGCAGACGCCACAAAGGAGATGATAACCCAGCAATCGGGTACAGATGTTGATTTTCTTTTTAGTATTATCAATCGCAACCACACTATACCGGTGTTGCTGACCGATGATGCCGGTAATATCTTATCACATAGTAATTTTTCATTGCCGGAGCCGATAGATTCTCTTAATCCCATGTTTTTGTCGGAGACAAATGCTGCTTATCTCAATGAAAAACTTGAAAATTTGCGCAACTCATCAAATGTGATTAATATTGATATTGATGAGGGATATAGTCAACATCTTTATTATGAAGACTCCACGTTGTTGAAGCGATTGAGCTATTATCCTTACATACAGTTGCTTGTGATGCTTGCATTTATTGTAGTGGTTTATTTTGCTGTGTTGTCAACCAAAAAAGCCGAGCAGAACAAAGTGTGGGTGGGGTTGTCGAAAGAAACGGCTCACCAGTTGGGGACTCCTATATCGTCGCTTATGGCATGGATGGAGCTGATGGAAAGCCTTGGAGTTGATGCAGAGACAGTGGCTGAGATGAATAAGGATGTGCAACGATTGAGTACCATTGCATCTCGTTTTTCAAAAATCGGTTCCAAGCCTCAAATGGAGGAAGAAAATCTTAATGATGTGGTTATGCGAGCATCTTCATATATGTCATCGCGTATATCTTCACGCATTAAATTGGATATAAATGTTTGTGCCGATTCCATTCGAGTGATGGCATCGGCGCCATTGTTTGAGTGGGTGATGGAAAATCTTATAAAAAACGCAGTTGATGCAATGGAAGGGTCGGGTTCAATAACCGTCACCACCGGCATTGAAAAAGGGAAAGGGTATATTGATGTGTCGGACACGGGTAAGGGATTGTCACGCAAGAACTTCAAAACCATTTTCAATCCCGGATATACCACCAAGAAACGAGGTTGGGGGCTTGGTCTTACGCTCGCCAAACGCATCATAGAGCAATATCATTCAGGGCGTATCTATGTGCTGAATTCTGAAGTAGGCACAGGCACAACCTTTCGTATCGAAGTCCCACTCAGATAGTGCCGATTACTCTAGCCGGGAAAGCTATTTTTCTCGCATATACACGTTGATAGGAGTTCCGTGGAATTCCCAATTGGCGCGTATTTTGTTTTCGAGGTAACGACGGTATGGCTCTTTAACCCATTGTGGCAAGTTGCAGAAGAAAATAAATGTGGGCACAGGCGAGCCTTTTAGCATTGTCACATATTTTATTTTCACATACTTGCCTTTGTTGGCAGGTGGCGGATATGTGGCAATAGCTTCAAGCATTATGTTGTTGAGCTGAGATGTTGGAACTAATCGCAAGCGGTTTTGATATACTTCAACAGCGGTTTCAAGCACTTTATAAATGCGCTGTTTTGTTAATGCCGAAGTGAAAATTATGGGGAAATCGGTGAACGGCGCAAAGCGCTCACGAATTGCGGCATCAAAGAATTTTATAGCTTCGAGTGATTTATTCTCTACCAAATCCCATTTATTCACACACACAACAAGCCCTTTTTTATTGCGCTGTATTAGTGAGAATATATTTGAGTCTTGCGCTTCGATTCCACGAGTGGCATCGATCATTAATATGCACACATCTGATGCTTCAATGGCTCTGATGCTTCTTATTACCGAATAATATTCAATATCTTCATTTACTTTTTGTTTCTTGCGAATACCTGCAGTATCAACAAGGTAGAAGTCAAAGCCATATTTGTTATATCGTGTATATATGCTGTCGCGTGTGGTTCCGGCAATGTTGGTGACTATATTGCGGTCTTCGCCTATAAATGCGTTTATCAAAGATGATTTGCCCGCATTTGGTCGCCCTACGATTGCAAATTTTGGTATGTTTTCGAGTTGTTCTTCCTCGTTGTCGTTGATGTTTGGAAGCCTCTTTATTACTTCATCAAGTAAATCGCCTGAACCATATCCGCTTACAGCTGAAACTGGATATGGATCGCCAAGGCCCAGGCTGTAAAATTCGGGAACATTATATAACCATTCGTTTGAATCAACTTTGTTTGCAACCAATATGATTGATTTTTTTGATTTGCGTAGAATTTCTGCTACATGGTCATCGAGGTCGGTAACTCCATTTATTGCGTCAACCACAAAAAGGATTACGTCGGCTTGTTCAATGGCTAATGCAACTTGCTTGTTTATTTCTCCCTCAAATATATCTTCAGAGTTAACAACCCAACCTCCGGTATCAACTATGGAAAATTCTCTGCCGCTCCAATCCACTTTGCCGTATTGGCGGTCGCGTGTTGTGCCGGCAGTCTCATCGACAATTGCTTGACGAGTTTCGGTTAGTCGGTTAAACAAAGTTGATTTGCCCACGTTGGGGCGTCCTACGATTGCTACAAGTTGTCCCATAAATCAATGTTGGTATAAATAAATTTAATACAAAGATAGTGATTTTTAGTTGAGAATGATGATTAATTATTCCATATAACCAAATGACCGCAATTTATTTTCACGATTGCGCCAATTTGGCTCAACTTTTACAAACATTTCAAGGTAGATGCGTTTGCCAAAGAAGGTGGCGATATCTTTGCGGGCTTCGATTCCGACTTTTTTCAGCATTGAGCCGCCACGTCCTATTATGATTCCTTTTTGGCTGTCGCGTTCTACATATATTACTGCCATGATGTGAATTGCATCATCGCTTTCGTCAAATTTCTCGACAATTACTTCTACAGAATATGGGACTTCTTTGTCGTAGTTGAGCAGAATTTTCTCACGAATGATTTCAGTAACAAAAAAACGAGCGGGTTTGTCGGTTAGTGCGTCTTTGCCAAAATAAGGAGGACACACTGGTAGCAAATCAACAATACGAGTCATAAGATTATTCACGTTAAAGTGTTCTTTAGCCGAGGTAGGGAATATCTCGGCATTAGGTAATCGCTCTTTCCAACGTGTTACAATTTGTATTAAATCATCTTGCCCTTTAAGTAAATCGATTTTATTAATTACTAATAAAACGGGGATTTTCTCTTTTGCTACTTTGGCAAGAAACTCGGCGTTCTTTTCGGGGTCTTCAACCACATCGGTTACATATAAAAGTACATCGGCATCGGTGAGTGCTCCTTCCGAAAAATCAAGCATGCTTTTTTGTAGTTTGTATTTGGGCGACAATACCCCGGGAGTGTCGGAGAAGACGATTTGATAATCATCGGTATTTACAATGCCCATAATGCGATGGCGTGTTGTTTGCGCTTTGGCGGTTATGATGCTAACACGTTCACCAACCAAGTCATTCATTAATGTTGATTTCCCTACATTGGGGTTTCCCACAATGTTAACAAATCCTGCTTTGTGATTTTCAGTCATGTTTCTTGATTATAAAACAACACGAAAATAGCAAATTCTCCAATAGAAGTGATAGCTATTTTCGTGTTATATGCTTGTTGGAAAATATAATCGGTAAAATAAGTTTATTAAATATCCCAAATTACATACATAGCCCCCCAAGTGAACCCGGCGCCAAAGGCGGTTAGAATTAATTTGTCGCCTTTTTTGATTTTGTGTTTGTATTCATCTAAGCATAAGGGGATAGATGCGGCACTTGAGTTGCCGTAATGCTCAATGTTTACCAATACTTTAGATGAGTCCACGCCAGCTCTTCCTGCCACAGCTTCGATAATGCGTAAGTTGGCTTGATGAGGTATAAACCAATCGACATCAGCCATTGACATGCTATTGCGTTCCAATACTTCAATTGATGATTCAAGCATATTTGTTACAGCATGTTTGTAAACGTTGCGACCATCTTGATAGATATAGTGGTCTCCGGCATCTACGGTTTCATGTGTTGCCGGATTAACAGAACCACCCGCACGCATTAATAAATGTTCAACGTGGCTTTCAACATGGAATACACCGTCAATTACACCGACATTTTCGGTGGTTGGCTCAACTAATACAGCCGCTGACGCATCGCCAAATAATGGACAAGTGGTGCGATCGGAATAGTTTACCATTGAAGACATTTTCTCGGCAGCTACGACGATTACTTTTTTGTATATTCCGGAACGAATATAGGCTGTCGCATCTTGCAATGCAACGATAAAACCTGCGCATGCCGCTTGAATATCGTAGGCATAAGATTTGTTTAAACCACAACTTCCGGCAATAATCGACCCTGTTGAAGGAAAGCGATAATCGGGGTTTGATGTCGCACAAATCAATAGATCGATGTCTTCGGGGTTTGTGTTTGTTGACTCGAGCAGTTTGTTTACTGCATTAATGCCTAAAAACGATGAGCCGGTTCCTTCCTTTTTCAGGATGCGACGTTCTTTTATCCCTACACGCGATGTAATCCATTCATCGTTTGTGTCAACCATCTTTGATAACATTTCATTATCAAGGATGTCCTCGGGAACATAAGACGCAATGCCGGCAATTCTAGCGTTAAACATAATAGCTGATTCTTTGACTGATATAAATGAAAAACATCTCCTGAAATATAATCAAATCAGGAGATATAAATTTATAGGGAATTCCCCTGTCGCTTGATTAAACGGCAGCGTTCTTTTCGATAGCAATTTTGCCACGATAGTGACCGCATTCACCACACACAGTATGATATACATGCCATGCACCACAGTTAGGGCAAATAGCAAGTGTAGGAGCTACTGCTTTGTCGTGAGTTCTACGTTTTGCAGTTCTAGTTTTTGATTGTTTTCGTTTAGGATGTGCCATTTTTTTTAATATTTTTATTTTTAATTGTTATCACTTAGTTCCTTTAGTTTAGCCCAACGAGGGTCAATTTCTGTTTCTTCGTCGTAGTTGTCGCTTGTTTCATCAAGTTCGGCATCTTTTGCGCGGTGATTGCGAAGAAGCTCACTCATGGCTTTATTGCATTGCCCGGCAGGATGCACATGTTTGATAGGTATTGATAATGACACAGTGTCAAATATCATATAAGCAACATTTAAGTAGTTGTCGCTTTCGGGAATTTCAAGTACCTCATCAGAGTCATCGCAATATTTATCCCCATATTTTACGACTATATGATAGTCGGTATCAACGGGGTGTTTCATATCGTCAAGGCATCGGTCGCATAGTAGAGTAATCTCGCCTAAGAACTTGAAGTTCAAATCATATATGCCACTATTGTGTATTACCGATAATTTTACCGATATGTTAGCATCACGAATATCAGAACTTTCCATATTAACGAAAAATTCTTTGCCTAAATGGTACTCAAATGCATGAGAGCCAATAGACATACTCTTTAGCGGTAGCTTAAATTCTGAAAACTTTCCCACTTTATGCTGTTTGAAAAAACTTTGCAAAGTTAGCTAATATCTTCAATATTGACAACTTTTCGATGAAATATTTCAATATGCGATTTATTTTTGCTCTATTGAAAGCTGAATAACTTGTAGATTTTCCCCGGCATCGTTGACTATTGAGCGATAATATTTTTCATCATATCCGGGAAATGCGGGATATACAGGCATGCCGTAGGGAGAGCGCTCAAACTTTCCATCTTTTTCTTTTTTGATATTGCCGTCAAGGTATTTTACAAGAAGGTAATCTCCCAATTGTTTATAACGGGTTACATATTTTTTTGACCAAATACTCGAAATATCTTGTAATAAACCGCAAGCGGTAGGGGTGTCAAATTCATCAATAGTGTTTTCAACTATATTTATATCAATGGCAATGGAGTCTTCCAATGCTGTTTGCACTTTGCGCACATCATCAATCATCAATGAGTAGCGTTGGTATGTTTGGTTTGAAACATAATTAGTAACCCAGAAAGCGGCATCCCATGAGATAGTGTATAAATCACCATTGCCTACGGCAAACTCATGTGGAATATTGGTGGTGCAGTTATAAAATGGTATATAAACGCATGTGTTTGCGTCATCAACGCCAAACCATAAAATTGTTTTCATATAATCGGGCTTATCATGACGTAATTGTGCTACAAGCGAAAATCCTGTTTGTTGTGTTGCGATAGCACGCTCGTGGGTATATTCTTTTCCATCGATTTTATATGTTAAAGGTCGCCAGCGATAGGGAAGCTTGAATGGACCGGCACCAATATCGGTGGTCATGTCGAGAGGTGTACCTTCAAAATGGTCGCGCATCATATTTTGCATGTCTCTAACACTCACTTTGCGTGTAGGTTTGACCCAAAGAGGTAACACTTCGCCTTCTCCCTTAAGAATCCAAGGCAGATAAGCGTCCATGTCATTGGTAAAACGGTTATAATAACTCCACACACGAGCATCACAGCCTCGCAATGCGCTGGCATCGGTAATAGCGTATGCCAAAGAGAAGCTAAAATCTTCATCTTTGCCATTAAAATATCCTTGTTTGCGTGCAAACTTGATTACATCGGGAGAATAAATGCAATTTTCTTTGTCTTTTAAGGGGAAACGATGAATGCGTGAATGGTTGGCATGACCTGAGATGCAATCATCGGGGATGCGTATAGCAACCCACACGGCGCCTTTTTCGGCATTGCCTTTGCCTATTAATTCCATAATCCACACTTCATTAGGGTCGGCAATAGTGAATGATTCGCCGGAACTTGCGTAACCATAATCTTTAACCAAATTAGTCATTACCGAAATTGCTTCGCGAGCGTTTTTTGCTCGTTGAAGTGATATATATATTAATGAACCATAGTCAATTATTCCGGTTGTATCAATAAGTTCTTCTCTGCCACCCCATGTGCTTTCTACTATCACAAGCCCATGTTCATTCATGTTTCCTGTTGTTTGGTATGTGTGGCTAACTTCGGGAATTTCTCCAAGATATTTGCCCGTGTCCCATTCAATGACTTTGCGCATAGCACCTTTTGGGTAATCGGCCGAGGGTTGTGAGTATAATTCTCCATAAAGGGTGTGGCTGTCGGCAGCGTATGTTACCAATGCGCTCCCATCGGTGGTAGCCGCTTTTCCGGCGATAAGTCCTGTGCAGGCCCACGTTTTGCTCACCGGAAATATAGCACATAGTGCTAATGTAATGATAATAGATTTGATATTCATAAAACGTATATTTAATTTATCTCGATTATTTGATTTTTATTAAAGTACCACAAAAAACCTCTTACATTTTTGTAACCCATTTCAATTAATAGGTTCATGTAATTTTTGATTTGTTTTTGGTGTTTTGATTTGTTTTCTTCTCCAAATTTATAATCAATGATGTCGATAGTGCCGTTTGCGGTCCATACAATGCGGTCGGGTCGATATGTGTCATTGCTGTTATATAAAGAGATAGACCGTTCGGTTAATACCCTATTGAATCCATCAAACCATTGTGATGCAAAAGGTGTTGATAACGTTTTTGCGAGAATGTTGAGCGCGTCTTCAGTTTCTTCATTGGAGAGTCGAGAGCGATAGCTCCATCGTTTTAATGACAATGGTAAGTCATTTATGTGTATAACATTACTGAGAACGTTATGAAGAAAGACTCCTCGTTCGCGGGCTTCATTTGAAGGAATAAAGTCATCAAGACGAGTGAGATTCCATAAGTCATCACGGTCGGCAGTGAAATATGGAGAAGCAGTTCTTATTTCGACATCTTCATTATGTGGGTTCTCTGAACCCTTTTTAGGAGTTACGCTTGTTGGCTTCCCTATAATGAGGGTGTTTTTTTCGTCAATATCATTAAGAGGAATGAATAGCTCTCCATTAGCTTCTTTGTGTTTGGCTGTAAGATTGTCGCAAAAATCATTATTAGCGATACTAAATGCATCGTAAATGGCGCCTCCGATAGAATTATTTCGGTTGTTTTTTGACATTAAGCATGTAACGCATAATTCATTTATGGCTCGGGTAAAAGCGACGTATGTAACATTAATTGTATCAATAAGTTCTAATTTGTGATTGATATTATATTGATCCTCAAATTGCGTTCCAATGAGATTTTTGTCGTTTTTTAATGCAAATACAGGAGGGATTAGTTCGGGAGAAATGCCATCAATGGTTGGTTGTTCAAACCAACTATAATCAGAGTCTTTGGTTAAATCCCAATCGGCAACAGGAATGTGTACACATTTAAACTCAAGACCTTTTGATTTATGAATGGTCATTACTCGTATTGCGTCAATGTCGGTCGATGATGTGACTTTATGATTAACATTTGGGTTGTCCCACCATTTTAAAAATGAATTGATGTCGCAACTGCCATGAGAACAAAAATCGAGGACTTCATCTTGAAACGCAGTTATAAATATATTATCGCGTATAAGTAAATCTTTGGGAATGTAGCGTGATATAATGCGTTCTATTATAGATGGTAAACTGGTGTATTTAAGATTTGTGACATCTTTTGCGAGGTTGTCAATTTCAATGTTGTCAACGTTTATGGCTTCATTTAGAGCGTCTCCCGGTTTTTTTCCATTGTTTATATGAAGTTCATAGCGATTTAAAATTTGATTAAATCGTTGTTTTGAGATGAGATTAGAATCTGAAACTTCGCTACTGGTGTTGATTAATCTTAAAACGCTGATAATTAATCTTACCATTGGGGAAGAATCAATTTGCAAAGTGTCATCTGATATAATGTTTATTTGCGGGAAGCCAGATGATGCGTTTGCCATTAATTGTAACAAATAGTCTATTGCAAGTTGTCCTTCTTTTCGATTTCGCACGAGAATTGCAATGTTGCGAGCTTGATACCCGGCATTTAATTGCCGTTTGATATCATTTGCCATTATTTCAAATGAAATATTCAGTTTTTCTTCTTTGGTTGAAGAATCGTCAATGCAAGAAAATTTTATATATCCATGGTGATTAAGATGTTTTACTGCGACCTGTTGCGCCACATTCGCATATACATCGCTTAATCCAAAATTAAATGCTAATGCTGAAAATATGGTGTTGTTAAATCGTACGACTTCGGCCGAGCTTCGCCAATTGGTGTTGTCTTTTATGTTATTTCCCCGTTCTTGCACTTGCTGGTTGAAATCGAGTGCGATTTGTGAATGTAATAATGAAGGGTCGGAATTGCGAAATCTATAAATGCATTGTTTTTCGTCTCCAATAATGAGGTTGTCATGATTTTGAGATAAGCTTTCAGACACTAATGGATTGATGTTACTCCATTGTAAACGGGATGTGTCTTGAAACTCATCAATCAAGAAATGTTGTAGCCTAACACCTAATCTTTCATAAATGAAAGGGGCGTCATCTTCATTTATAACACGGCGTAATAAATCGTTTGTGTCGGATAATAATATTAGGTTATTATTGTCTCTAAACTCTTTTATGAATTTCATTGTGTCGCCAATAAGTCCTAATCCATATATATTATTGCGTAATAATTTCAAAGATCTTAAATGGTCGAATTGCGTAATAATTTGGTCGATGGCATTGGCAATGAAAAGCTCGATGTCATTGGAGATGGGATTCTTTTTCAAGAAAGTTTTAGTGAAAGCTGAAGTTTCATGATTTCTTACTTTTAATATTGTGTCGTTTGGCTCTTTTTTCTCGCCATTGGACCATTTTATTAGAAGGCTTTTTACATGTGATGTTATTCCTTCATAATCTATATTTTCCAATGATAGCGTTTCGAAAATTCCCGATGCGATTTTTTTAATGGTATTTTCTTTTATCGCGATTTGCTCTTTTAATTTTTCTTCAAAAGTAATGATGCGGGAATTATCTTGAAGGTATTCCACCAGTTTATCTGACTTGAGCTTGAATTGCTCGTCACATAATTTGCCAATGAATGATAATAAATTGCCAAATATCTTAGATTTGCGATTTAGGATATTAAAACTTGCTCCTTCGTTTATTTTTTGCATCATGTATCGCTTTATCCATTCTGCTAACAAGTGCGATTCTTTATCGTTTTTGTGGCTGATGGTGTTTAGGAGTTCGTTTACACCTATGGATATTGCATAAGAGTCATTAAGTTCAACTTCATAATTGCCATCGAGTTCAACTTCAAAAGCAAATGTTCTTAATATGGTTTGAAAAAATGCATCAATAGTGCTTATGTTGAAAAAGTTAAAATCAAAAAGGAGTTGAACAAGCGCTTTTTGCGCGCATTTGCGCAGTTGTTGAGGGGTGCATTCGAAAAGTGAAGTGAGGCTCTCGGTGTATGGACTTTCTTCATCACCTATTGATGGAACTTTTGCCAAAATCGCTAACTCTTTTATGATGCGACGTTTCATCTCTTCGGTAGCTTTATTGGTAAAAGTTATTGCAAGTATTGCTCTGTGTGAATATTGAGGATTGGGGTTAAGTTTATATTTCCCGGTAATAGAATCTTTATATCCTAATACCAGTTTTATATATTCAAATGCAAGGGTATAGGTTTTCCCTGAGCCTGCGGATGCTTTGTAGATAGTGAGCATAAAGAGAAGATTAGATTATGCGGGCTTGAAATTCATTGTTTATTAAGAATTTCAGAACGGCACTGCGTTTGTCGCCTTGAATAAGTATTTCTCCTCCACGGGCGGAGCCTCCGGTTCCAAGCGATGTTTTCATTTTACTGGCTAAGTCTGAAACCTCATTGTCTCCAATAGTAAATCCGCTTACAATAGTGGCAACTTTCCCGCCACGTCCTTTCTTTTCAAGAATTATGTCAAGACGAGGTTGTTTGGACGATGATTTTTTATCGCTTTCAATGTGTAATTCTTCTCCTTGAGGTAAGTCTGGATTAGAATCAAGAAAAGCCTGTAGCCCGGCTTGCCAATCATTTTTTTTCATCAATTTAAATTAATAGGTTAGTTATGATTAAAATTGCAACTATCAGTAAATTCAAAATCATGGATTTCGCACGGAGAATCAATGGCGTTGGATAATGAGCTTAGTAATATTGCATATTTTATATCCTCAGTTGGTATTTCTGAAAAATAGATGTTGGAGGAATCTTTATCTAAATTAAATGCAGTGCGATAGCATCTTGTTGCTATTGCTGTATTTTTGTCTTCAGATTCTTTTGTTTGTTCTGCAAGTTTAAGATATATAACTGATAACCGGCATAATACCGAGTGAGGTATATTGGTGATGTCGTTGTTTTCTATTATATAATCGCATAGCCTTTGCGAGTTGTTATATTCTTTCTGATTAAATAAATATTCTGCATCATCAATTGTGCCATATTCATTTATGTTGGAACATGAACAAATCGTCAATAATGAAAAAAGTAAAGTTGTGAAGATTCTCATGCCGAATGTTGTTTAGATAAACAAAGGTAATATTTATTATTAAAAATCGCAAACATGAAAAAACATGGGTATTGTACCCGAACAGACTGCGTGTTAGCATTCGTGCAGATTTATTTTCTGTAATTTGTATCCTAAGCGATGCAGTTCGATGGCTGCGCCTATTTTAAACATTACTTTTGTAGCTTTTGAGAATATATGAAATGCCATTATGCTTTGTGGCTCGATTTGTTCGTGGCGAATTTTTGAAATTGCAGTTTGTGCGCATATCCTGATTGTTTTTTCAATCCATTTTGCGACATCATCATTAAGCGGTAACCCGAGAATATCGCTTATTATATGCTCATCCATGTCATCAAATCCATTGTTACCATAAAATGAGTGATATTCGGCAATTGAAGTGTGTCTCCAGTCTTTGTCCCAGCCATTGGCAATTGCCATACCCAAGTATCCCGCCCAAGCGATTGAGACTGTTGGGTATTCTCTTATTTGGTTTATTGCATCGGCAATGTATTCGGGGGCTAAACTATGCCATTTTGAGTCGATGTCTTCAGAGGAAAGGAGTGTGCCCTCAAGAAGCATGTGGGATGTCGCAATGCGCACCATATCGTTGGTTAATTGGTTTTCAAAGACGGTTAATCGTTCTTTGTCGATTGAGTTGGTATTCATAAAATAGGTTTGGATTAAAATCTTTATGCTATATTTGTATATGATTTATTAATTATAGTATTATGTCTTGCATAAGAGTATTGTTAGCCGTTTTGTTCCCTCCTTTAGCTGTGATTGATAGGGGTTGTGGCTCTATAGTTATTGTTTCTTTATTGACTTGTGCCGGTTGGATTCCAGGTGTTATTGGCGCATTGATAATATTGAATAATAAGAGTTGAAATACTGGGGATAAATAAAACAGCACCACATATTATTTTGTTATGATGCTGTTTTATATGTATTATTTGAGGGGAATTTTATTTATGCGATTTATATGTCTTCCTCCTTCAAATTCGGTATTTAAAAATGCATCAACAATATCAAGAGCTAATGTTGGTTCGATAAAACGTGCCGGTAATACAAGGACATTTGCGTTGTTATGTTGGCGAGCGAGTTTTGCTAATTCTACAGTCCAGCATAATGCGGCACGAATTCCTTGGTGCTTGTTTAGTGTCATTTGTATGCCGTTCCCGCTTCCGCACATTGCTATGCCGGGATAACAATCCTCGTTTTCAATAGCATTAGCGCACGGATGAGCAAAATCGGGATAGTCACAACTATCGGTGCTGTTTGTCCCAAAATCGGTGTATTGAATGCCTTGTGATTCGAGGTATCCTTGTATAATGCTTTTTAGCTCATAGCCTGCATGGTCGCTACACATCGCTATTTTCTTTCCTTCTTGAATTATTGACATGATTAATAGTTGTTTTGTGATTTAATTATATTACAACGCAAATTTAGTGAAAAGTTTTAATATTTCATTGGTCTTAAAAAAGTAAATAACGAACCTTAATCCAAGATTCGTTATTTAGTGTTTAAGTATTAAAATAAGATTTTGAGGTATATTATGTCTGTATTTAATTATTAGAGTAATATATGAAAAGATTAAGGTTTGTGTATTGCTTTGTTCTGTTCTATTGTGATGCAAAGGTGAGGATAAATGTGTAGCGTTGCAATTTGAACGGTGGGTTTTATGATGAAATGAGCCGATTTTATGACGAAGTCGCATAAAAAAGACGATGAAAAATGTTTTTATTGAATTTCATCGTCTTTGTGTTAATGTTTATCTACCATTCAAAGCTTATGGCAACTGATTCTATCTGTATGCCGGTAATGGGTGGGGATAATTTTGCAACGGTTATTTTTCCATGTGTTATGAGAGGGAAAGCCGATGTTAAACTAATTCTCATACGTTCAACAACGTTTTCTAATAAACATGAAGGTTTTGACATGACATCTTTCGTAAATTTGATTACTTCGGCATAATTTAACGTTTGAATGAGATCATCACTTTTCATTGCATTACTTATGGGGTATGTTAGTTTTATGCTCACTTCATAGTCGTTGCCTATGAGCCGTTCTTGTTTATCTACACCGTGATAAGCATATATGCGTAGTTTGTTTATTTCTATTGTCCCTTCTGACATAAATTTGGCTGTTTTTATTTGCGTCGGTTGTTTTTGCGTTTTTTTCCTTTGGGCTTTGGCTGGTTTAAAGCTTGTGAAACCGATATGGTTGCACCTAACATATCCTCGTTTCGACGAGGGTGGCGTTCGTCAACGATGGCAAAATCGACTTGTTTGCGGTCGAGATTTGCACGGGCCACTTGAATGGTGATTTTGTCACCAAGTCGATAACGAGTATTGGTATGGCGTCCTACTATGCAATAATTTTTTTCATCAAATTCATAGTAGTCGTCGGTGAGATCTCGAATTGGCACCATACCTTCGCATTTGTTGCTGTCGAGTTCAACATATAAACCCCATTCGGTAACACCCGAAATTACGCCATCATATACTTCGCCAAGATGGTCGGCAAGAAATTCCACTTGCTTGTATTTGATTGATGCGCGCTCGGCATTGGCGGCAAGCTGTTCCATGCTTGAAGAGTGCTTGCATTGGTCTTCGAGTTTGTCAACGTTAACGCTACGACCTCCATTGAGATATTTGTCGAGAAGGCGATGTACCATCATATCTGGGTAACGACGAATTGGAGATGTGAAGTGAGTATAGTATTCAAAACCTAGTCCATAGTGCCCAACGTTTACCGTAGTGTAAATTGCTTTAGCCATAGAGCGAATGGCGAGTGTAGATAGAAAGTTTTCTTCGCCTTTCCCTTTCAAATCTTTTAGCATGCGATTGATGGAAAGATTTACATCGCGAGCCGAGCCTGAATCTTTGATTTTATATCCAAATACTCGCGATTGTTTTGCAAGTTCGGTGAGTTTCTCGGGGTCGGGTTCGTCGTGAACACGAAATACAAAAGCTTTTGCCTTTTTTTTGCCAATAGGTTGTCCTATTTCGCGTGCAACGGTTTTATTTGCAAGTAACATAAACTCTTCGATTAGTTTATTGGCATCTTTCGATTCTTTGAAAAATACTCCTATTGGATGTCCGGTCTCATCGATATCAAATTTCACCTCACAACGGTCAAATTCAACCGAGCCGTTCTCGTAACGTTCTTTGCGAAGAATTTTTGCAAGACGATTGAGAATGAGTATCTCGTGTGAGTATTCGCCGGTCCCGGTCTCGATTATTTCTTGAGCTTCTTCGTATGTGAATCGGCGATTGCTTTCGATTACGGTGCGAGCTATCTTATGATTTATTACGCGTGCGTTGTCATCCATTTCGAAGATGCATGAGAATGCGAGTTTTTCTTCGTTTGGGCGAAGCGAGCAGATGCCGTTGCATAGATGTTCGGGAAGCATGGGGACAACTCGGTCAACAAGATATACCGATGTGGCTCGATTCTCGGCTTCGCGGTCAATGATAGAACCGGGTTTTACATAATAAGTGACATCGGCGATATGTACACCTATTTCATAGTTGCCATTTGGTAGCTGAGTGAGGGATAGCGCATCGTCAAAGTCTTTGGCATCGCGAGGGTCGATAGTGAATGTTGTCGCTTCTCTCATGTCAAGACGAGATGCGATGACTTCGGGCGTTATGCCTGCGTCAATTTTATTGGCGGCACGTTCTACAGTTTCGGGGTATTTGTAAGGTAATCCATATTCGGCAAGAATCGCATGAATCTCGGCGTTGTTTTCTCCATGCCGTCCAAGTATATCAACAACTTCGCCTTTGGGATTTTTATCTTCGTCGGGCCAATGGGTTATGCGAACAACCGCTTTGTCGCCTGTCTTGCCGTTTTTGAGCTTTGCTTTGGGGATGAAAATGTCAGTTGCGAGAAATTTTGAGTCGGTGAGCAGATAGCCATAATGTTTTTCGACTTTTAACTGACCTATAAATACTTGATCTTTTTTCTCTATAATTTCCACCACTTCGGCTTCGGGTTCGGCTCCACGTCGATGTGCCGCGATGTTGACTCTTACTTTATCGCCATTGAGTGCGTGCATTGAGTTGCGTTCGGCAACAAAGATTGCTTCGTCTTCGTTGTCGATTATTACGCTGTTTTTGCCATTGCTGCGACGCACAAATGTGCCGGTGGCAAAACTTGTGCGCATTAGTGTTTTATATTTGCCCGGAGAGGTTTCGATTAGGTCTCCATCAAAAGCCATTTCAGCAAGAGTGAGAGCTACAGCGCGCTGTTGCTTTGGAGTTGAGGCGCCGATGGCGTGTGAAACTTGTTTATAATTAAAAGTATTATTCTTTTGTTGATTAATGAACTCTTTTACGAGTTGAGCTAATTTAGCTGTGCTGCTTTTCTTTGATGAACGTGCCATAGTTAGAAATGGTTGTTTAGTAGGTTAACAAAAAAACGCGCCGTATGGTTGCGGCGCGTTGTATATGGTGGATTAAGCGTCAATATTGGCGTAATTAGCGTTGGATTCAATAAAATCGCGTCGTGGCGCCACATCTTCGCCCATAAGCATCGAGAATATGCGATCGGCTTCGGCTGCATCGCTAATATTGACTTGTTTCAATAGCCGTTGCTCGGGGTCCATTGTCGTGTCGCGAAGCTCTTCGGCGCTCATTTCTCCAAGCCCTTTATAGCGTTGTACTTTGGTTTTGTCTCCATTGCGGGCTATAAATTGTTGCACTTGAGCATCGGTCCAGCAATATTCTTCAACTTTACCACGGCTACATTTATATAAAGGAGGGGTGGCAAGATATAAATATCCGTTTTCGATGATTGGACGCATGCGACGGAAGAAGAATGTCATTAATAATGTTGCAATGTGGCTGCCGTCAACATCGGCATCGGTCATGATGATAATCTTGTGGTAGGCCAAGCGTGAAAGATTGGCTTCTTTGGGATCGTCTTCGGTACCTATTGTTACACGCATTGCGCGGAATAGATTTGTTATTTCTTCGTTGTCGAATATTTTATGGTCCATTGCTTTTTCAACGTTGAGGATTTTACCTCGCAATGGGAGTATCGCCTGGAATGTGCGGTCGCGACCTTGTTTTGCTGTACCTCCTGCCGAGTCCCCTTCGACGATGAATAGTTCGCAGTCTTCGGCTGTGCGTGATGAACAATCGGCAAGCTTGCCGGGTAATCCTCCACCGCTGAGAGGTGATTTGCGTTGGATTTTTACACGAGCATTGTATGCCGCATGGCGTGCTTGTGCCGCCACGATTACTTTTTCCACAATAGTGCGAGCTTGTTTTGGGTGTTCTTCGAGGTAGTTGCGAAGAGCTTCGCTAACGGCTTGTTGTACGGCGCCGATAACTTCGTTGTTCCCAAGTTTTGTTTTTGTTTGCCCCTCAAATTGAGGCTCCATTACTTTTACCGATACAACGGCTGTTAATCCTTCACGGAAGTCATCGCTGGCGATGTCGATTTTTACTTTTTCGAGCATCTTGTTGTCTTCGGCATATTTTTTTAATGTTGAAGTCAGCCCGCGACGGAATCCGGTTAAGTGTGTACCTCCTTCGATTGTGTTGATGTTGTTTACATATGAGTAAACGTTTTCGTTGTAAGTGTTGTTGTAGGTTAGCGCTACTTCAACAGGAATGCCTTGGCGCTCGGTGTTGAGGTGAATCACATCGTTGATAAGTGATTCTTTGTTTGAATCGATATATTGAACAAACTCGCTTAAGCCGTCCTGCGAATAAAAAGTTTCGTTTTTAGCCTCTCCATTTTCGTTGACATTGCGTTTGTCTGTCAGAGTCAATGTTATTCCTGCATTTAAAAATGCAAGATCGCGAAGACGATTGGCAAGTGTGTTGTAGTCATAGATGGTAACGGTGAATATGGTGTTGTCGGGTTTGAAAGTGATACTTGTTCCTGTGTGATCTGTATCGCCATCAATGCAAAGCTCGGTTGTGGGCTTCCCGTAGGCGTATTCCTGAGTGTGAATTTTTCCATTGCGGTGAATCTCTGCTCGTAGGTATGATGACAATGCGTTTACGCAAGATACCCCCACGCCGTGAAGTCCTCCTGACACTTTGTAGGAGCCTTTGTCAAACTTACCTCCGGCATGAAGTACGGTTAATACTACCTCAAGTGCGCTTTTATTCTCTTTTTCGTGTATATCCACAGGGATGCCGCGACCATTATCCACTACTGTAATTGAATTGTCTTCGTTGATTGTTACATCAATGTGGTTGGCATATCCGGCAAGGGCCTCGTCAATAGAGTTGTCAACTACTTCATATACTAAATGATGTAACCCTTTTGCGCTGATGTCGCCAATGTACATTGCAGGACGTTTGCGCACTGCTTCCAGCCCTTCCAAGACCTGGATATTACTGGCGCTATATTCCTCTTCTAATTCTGCCATAAACTTGGAGCTTATTTTATTGTTTATCTTTCTAAAATTTATGAGAATAGGTTTTTCTAAAGCCTACTTTTTCGACTAACAAAGATAGTGATTTTTTGGGTTATGACCAAATTTTTTAAACTATAGGTGGCGTAGTTGCAAAATATAACTTATAAGTGAAAAAATGTAAAATGTGGATTGATGCTATTGCATGATTGAAAATTAGTGTATAACTTTGCACCGCTTTTAGGCAAACCGGGGTGTAGCTCAGCCAGGTTAGAGTACGCGTCTGGGGGGCGTGTGGTCGGAAGTTCGAATCTTCTCACCCCGACAAACAAAACAGTTTCAACATCTTGTTGAAACTGTTTTTGTATTGTATAGAATGCTTTTAAATAATTGGTTATCGGATTCCTATCCGTGCCAGTCGATGGCGCCGCGTTTTTATTGTTGGATATCGGATAAAAGTGTGATTGCTCTATATAATATCAAAGTCGTCATCGCCTAAAATATCATTTTGATAGTCAAAATCATATTCGTTTTGTTCATTGAACGAGGCGATTTCATCAATTATATTTTCCTCGTTGTCGTATGAATGAGAGTCGTCTATTATTATGTTGGCATCTTGTTCAGAGTCAATAATGATTGGGGCGTTGTCTAAGATGATTTCTTCGTGAGAACCGTAATACTCGTTCACTAAGGATTCGTCATCGGTGGAATCTAACATTATGACATCGTTGTCTGAGTTATTTGGAGTGCTTTCGATGATATATACGTCAGAACTGTCATCAAATAAATAATCGATGTAATCATCTTCGTTTAATAGGAGTATATCGTCGGTTGTTGCATCATTCTTGATTATATATACATCATCGTTGTCAAAACCATCAAAAGCCATACTGTCATCGTCAGAGTTGTAGAGCAGATTGCTTGATGCTGATTCTGACGTTGATATTGAATATACATCTTCGGGACTTGCGTCATTGTAGTTGATGTTCTCGTCGAGGAGATGATTAATATTATTTTTCATAATGTATGATTTTAATTTGATACAAATTTAAGTAAGTTTGATAAATCTGCGATTTCGAGTGTGGTCATTTTTGACGAAATAAAGGGTTTGGATGTTCAAATGCTATGTTTTTTGTTTGAAAAATATATAAATGCATATTTTTACAGAAGCAAAAATCGATATATCTAAATTTAATTTTTAGTGTTCAAACTTTTCCTTGAGTATTTCTTTGAAATTTTTTAGCGAGGAAATGAAGTTGTCATGTCGTTTTACCGAAAGGATGTATGAAGCTAATTTGGGCATTGTTTCTTTTACCGCCTCAAATGGATGTTTTGAGTATCTGGTCATTAAAGAGGCAAACTCGTTATGAAGTTTCTTTTCGGGTAATTTTGGCGCTGAAATAAATACCGGATAGTGATTACGGTCGGTTAGTTGTAATGAATAGTCTCCCAGGTTAATACGAGTTAGGCGGTTATAATTGATGATGTAGTAATTGCCAAGTCTTACAAATCTATTGTCTCCTACTTCAAGTGTGTTTTTTATAAGAGCCTCAATGTCGTCTAATTCGCAATCTATAAAGGTTTCAGATTGGTCGGTCGGAGATTTGTCGGTTTCCTCCTCTTGTTTGGTATAACAGATGTTGATTTTCCCATTTTTGGCTTCAAAATACACAACTTTGCTTAAATCTATAATAGACAAGTTGAAATTGGCTTCTTCAATGGCATCAATGTCTTCCTCTGCAAGATGTGTAATTGTGAGCGATCTGTTTTCGAAAGAATTCCCTTCGATAAAATATACACCAATGGAATCGAGGTCCTCGCAGGTTAATGTCGATTGTGCTTTGTTGCTCATGTTTATTGTTTTTGTTCAATGCGTTCGATTTCCAGCTTCTTTAAACTGTTGAGCCATGGTTTGGGTAACCCGCGTAATTTTCTGAAGTTGATTCCAAAGTCGGATAATATGATTTCTTTGTCATACATATTGATGCGGAAAATATATTTACGATTTAGGATTATGCCACGACCTAAACGAATGAATTCGCAATCGGTAGAGCCTACTTTGCCTAATATTTCTTCTACTTTTGAAATGCCATGAGGAATGCGAAAATCGTTTTCTTTATAATTGGTTATATAATAAACTCGTGAATAGTTGCCCTCGGCCTCGATGTAAGCAATTTGCTCGGGGTCGATCATAATGAGTTCGTCACGGGTATTGAAACATATTTTTTTCATTATTAAAATTGTGTTAATGTTTTTATGTAAAAGGGTAATTAGTTTGATTAAAGTTTGCTTTGTAATGTTAAATTAATCTATTGGTAAAACTTGCCTTTTTATGAATCTAAGTAAAACGTGTATGAATTAATGTTTTGCAAAGATACATTAATTTCTGATTTTTCTTGTTTTGTTCTGCAAAAATGTATAAAATGTATTGTTTTCAAAATGAAATTTTAACTATTTTTGTGCGAAAATTATAAAATGGAATTCATGGAAGATAATACTTATTTGGCTATTGGTTCAATTCTTGATCGTCGTTATGAAATTAAACGACATTTGGCATCGGGAGGTTTCGGTAAAACATATTTGGTTACAACGAAATTGGGAGGACATAAAAAAGTTGTCAAAGAATTCTTTTTGTCAAGTTTTTGTGAGAGAGATGCTGAGAGGAAGGAAGTCACAATAAGTGTCCCTAAAAATAAAGAGATTTTTGACACGCAAAAACGCAAGTTCTTGAGAGAAGCCGAACGTTGTCATTCGATGGAGCATCCCAATATAGTATGGGTTTCCGATCTTTTTGAAGCTAATGGTACCGCATATTATGTTATGGACTATGTCGATGGCGAAACCTTAGAAGATAAAATGCAAAAGCTAAAAGGAAAACCGATGCCTGAGGATGAGGTTATGCGATATTTGAATCAAATGCTGTCGGCGTTGGAGTATGTTCACGCAAAAGGTTTTTTACATCTTGACATAAAGCCGGGTAATATCATGGTTGATAAAGCAGGCAATGCGATGTTGATAGATTTCGGAGCAAGCAAGCAATTTGATATTGATTCAGATGAACAAAATGTAGTCACAACAACCGCAGGGTTGGCATATACGCCCGGATATGCTCCTTTTGAACAACAAATGGGTAGGATAGACGCATTGGGCCCGTATAGTGATATATATGCATTGGGTGCTACATTATATAGGTTGCTTGTCGCAAAAAAGCCTCCCACGGCAATGGAGATTCAAGAACAGGGTATGCCTAAAATGGATAATATTACGCCTGTATTGGCAAATGTGATTACAAAATCCATGGCATTTTCAAGAAATGACAGATTGGGGTCGGTTGCTGAAATAAGAGCGTTGCTTAACAACGAAACGCCATGTGCGCAACCGGGTAACATTAATAATGATGAAACTATTTGTGGAGAAAATGCGGCAACTCAAGTTGTTGAAGATAGGCAGAGAGACACGATAAGAAAGATAACCAAAAAGAGCAGATATGTGTGGGGTGCCGCTGCCGGAGTCGTAGCTGTTGTTGTGGGTGTAGTGATGTCGTTTATGTTGATGGGATCTTCTGAGACGGTCGAGACTGTTAAGTTTGCTGATTTTGTGGAGACGATAGGGAATGAAACATTTGATATGGTAGCTGTTGAGGGAGGAACATTTAAGATGGGCGCAACGCCTGAACAAGGAGAAGATGTGTCGTATGAAAGATCAAGACCGGTACACGATGTGACGCTTGATAATTATTATATAGGGAAAACCGAGGTCACTCAAGCGTTATGGAATGCGGTAATGGGGAATGGATTGGATGAAAAAAGCGATGATTTAATGCCTGTGAGAAATGTGTCATGGGATGAAGCATGTGAATTTTGCGCTCGATTGAGTGAAATGACCGGAAAAAAATATCATCTTCCCACTGAGGCTCAATGGGAATATGCGGCTAGAGGGGGAAATAAAAGTAATGGATATCGATATAGTGGAAGTAATGACCTGGGAGATGTGGCATGGAATATAGGTAACTCAGAAAACAAGGTGCATGCAGTGGCATTGAAAAAAGCTAATGAATTGGGCTTGTATGATATGAGTGGAAATGTGTCGGAGTGGTGTCTCGATTGGTGGCATGATGGATATCCGGCAGAGCCTCAGATGAATCCACAAGGGGAGCCTACCGGGGAGTATCGGGTTCATAGGGGCGGAAATTCGTGGTTTGACGCAGTCCATTGTGTTGTGTCGGATCGAGGACGTTCGCCTAAGCCAAAAGGGGAGAATCTTGGATTTAGACTTGCTATGACTCCTTGAATTAGAAATACGTCAACGCTCAAATTATAATTCTTAAATTTTCATTGAGCATTTATAGCAGTTCTTTATTATAGATTGTGTTGGCGCTATTTTATCCAAGTGTGATTGCGGCGCATGTTGCGCTTGTTTTTAATCTTGAATATGGCGTTATAAAATGGACGCATCAAAATGAATATGGGGATTGTGAATAGTAACTTCCGCGATTTTAATGCAGAAAGCGCTTTTCTCCATGAAATAATAATGGGAATCCATAGAGATAATGCGAGAAATGCAATTATTGCTGATGGGAATAGGTTGGGTAATGTTGTCGCTATAACGGTTATGGATAAAATGAGCCAAATCCAAAAGGCGAGAGAGCAACTTCCCCAAAAAAGTTGAGACTTTTTTCTCAAATATCGGGCAGTGTAAGAGTATCGGCGTTTAAGTTCGCTATGTGTTTTGGCAGGGTGATGAAATTTACATTCAACAAATGATTGTTTAGACAATTCCACTGCGGTGTTGTTTTTTGTGCAAATCTCATTAATAAAAATATCGTCGTCGCCGTAATGGAGATTAAGTGAACGAGAAAATCCTTTGTTCTCGAAGAAGCAACTGCGTCGATAAGCTAAGTTGTAGCTGAATCCTCTATATGGGGCATTGCCAATTGCTGCAGATAAGTATGGGATGGAGTCGGCTACTCTGTCAAAAGCTCTAAATCGTTTGCCAATATTGGTGTCAGACGAAATGTCGGGTGTGGCATGTCCTATTACAATGTCAGTATCTTCATTGAAGTTGCGGGTTATCAATGATAGCCATTTGTTAGAGTGTATTCGTGAGTTGGCATTGGTGAATACTGCGATATCATAACGAGCGGCTTTTATGCCAAGTGTGAGTGCCAATTTCTTGCGACTAAGGCTACGGGAGTTGTCGGGTGTAAATGTGAGATAAAGATTTGGATATATAGATTCAAATTCGGTTACGACATCTTTTGTTGCCTCTGACGCTCCATCGTTTACTACAATCACTTCAAAAGGGGCGGGGTAATCTTGCTCGATTATTTGCGGCAGTAGGTGAGCAAGGCTGCTCGCTTCATCATTTGCGTAAATTATGATTGATGCCGGCGGTAGCGAACCCGACTCATTTGGTTGTGTTGTTGTGCCCTTGCAATTGTCAAGATTGTTACTTGATTCGCATTTGGATTGATGTTTTGCTATGCGGTTTATTCTTCCACGATATAATATAAGTAAATATATTACACATGCTGATATCGCCGATAACATGATTGAGATACAGAGACCGGGTATGTCAAAATTTAAATAGAATGGCATAGCTGTAGATTTGTGACTGCAAAGTTACAAAAAAACACTAAATAGTGAATATTTTTGGTTGCTTCTTTTATATTTTGTAATTTTGCCAACTGAAAGTGTAAAAAGTATAAATTGTCATAATAAATTGGCAAATATGTCGTTTTACTAATAAACAAATGTTAATACATATAAAATGAGTATAAAAAAATTATTGTTAATGGCTGTTGCGGTAGTGGTAATGGCTTCATGTTCTACGACAAACAGGTCGTTAACTTATTTTGAGGATATAGATAGTGTGGCATCGCAAGAGGTTCTTCAGTCGGATTATTCGCTGAAGATTATACCCGATGACGAGTTGCTTATAACTGTGACATCAATGATGCCAAATGCTACTGCTATGTATAATCTTCCATTGTCTAATCCATCAACAAGAAATGCGATATTGGCAGTGACACAGCCTCAACAACAAACATACGTTGTCGATAAAAACGGAAATATTCAATTCCCTGTATTAGGAGAGATAAAAGTAGAAGGATTGTCAACTCAGGAACTTCGTGAAGAATTGGTTAAACGCATTAGTAAAGATGTTAAAGATCCAATAGTAAGAGTTCAATTGGTGAATTTTCGCATTAATGTGTTAGGCGAAGTGCGTAATCCTCATGCGGTATCGGTGAGAAAGGAGCGATATTCAATATTGGATGCTATTGCCGACGCGGGAGATTTGACCGTATATGGTGAACGTGAAAACGTATTGTTAATACGAGAGGAAAATGGAAAAATGGTTTGTCATCGATTTAATCTTAATGATGCTGACATTTTGAAATCGCCATATTTCTATTTGCGTCAGAATGATGTGGTTTATATCGAGCCAAATAAAGTGCGTCAAGATAACTCAAAGTATAACCAATATAATTCGTATAAAATTTCAGTAGTGTCAACCATCGTGAGCGCATGCTCGGTTATCGCTTCGTTGATAATTGCACTTACTGTAAAATAATTTAGACTATATAGTACTAAGAATATGGAAAATAACGCTAATAAAAATGCTCAGCCCGAAGGGGTAATTGATGTCTCTCAAATAGTTGCAATAATCCGTCGTAATTGGTGGATGTTTGCTTTGTCATTGTTTGCTTGTCTTTTCTTGGCAGGAGTGTATTTATACGTCAAGCATGATGTATATAGTATTCATGCAAAAGTTTTAGTGGCAGAAGAAGAAGGGGGCTCGGGAGGTATTAGTTCTGAATTAATGTCGAGTCTTTCGTTAGGTGGACTTGGCGGCGGTAATGTCGAAGACGAGGTAATTGTTTTGGGTTCTCATTCAATTAAGGCTGGAATGATTAAAGAACTAAAATTAAATCGTACATATTCAAGTCCCGATGGCTTATTGAAAAAGAAATACTATTATAACAATAGCCCAATTGAAATAGACGCACCTGAGGAATTATTTGATACTCTTTCTGCCGGGTTGAAATTTAATATTGAAGTTAATGATGATTTATCTCATGTTGAAGTAACGGTTAAAAAAGGTAGATTTAAAACTGTTGCAGAAGCTGAAGCAACAAGTTTGCCAATGGTCATAAATACTCCTTACGGTATTTTTTCAATAGATACAACGCACTTTTATGTGCCGGGCAAAGATTTGGAGGTGAATGCAAATGTAGCCGGGAATATGGCATTAGCAGAAGCATACGCTCAAGATATTACCGTTGAAAAAACAGAGAAAAAGGCAAATGGAATATCATTGTTTGGTGAGGATATCAACATAAAAAGAGGAAAGGATATCCTAAATAAAATGATAGAGTTGTATAATCGTCGTGGTCAAGCTGAAAAAAATGAGGTGGCGATTAATACCGCTAATTTTATAGAAGACCGATTGGATACGTTATATAATGCATTGTCTGTGTCGGAAAATAAAATCCAAGATTATAAGCAATCTAACGATATTGTGGATGTAGGTTCCGAGGCTCAATACTTAATGTCGCGTAAGGGATCGGTAGAAAGTGCATTATTGGAAGCTCAAACATCATACGAAGTGTTAAAGATGACAAACGATTTCTTTAATGACCCTGTAAATAATTATTCATTAATGCCGTTTTCATCAGATCTTAAAGGCGCTTCTGTGTCGATGATAGGGGCTTATAATGATTTAATTATGCGTCGCACCGAATTGGAGCAAAACGCACAAGGAGATAATGCGTCATTGCAAATGTTGAATGATAGAATTGATGCTTTGCGTGAAAACATAAAAAAATCTCTTAGCCGAGAAATTGCAACAGCTGATGTGCGTATTGCTGAGTTGAAGAAACAAGATAAAGAATCAAAAGGGCGGTTGAATGCTATACCCGCTCAAGAACGAGCTTATTTGGAATTGCTGCGTGACCAAAAAATTAAAAGTGGATTATATACATTTTTGTTGCAAAAACGTGAAGAAAATCAATTGGTTCTTGCCGCGACAACCCCAAAAGGGAAAATTGTAGATGCTGCATTTGCATTTACTGAACCTATCGCTCCTAAGAAAAAGGTGGTTCTATTGGTGGCATTTTTCTTTGGATTGGTTATCCCTGCGATTTGGTTATATATAAAACCATTATTGAGTAATAAAATTGAATCGGTTGATGATTTGTCATCGTTAACAAAAATACCGCAATTGGGAGAGATTTGTCATTCTAAAAATGCTAAAGATGATCCAATAGTAGTAAGTGAATCTACAACCAGACCAATTGCTGAGTTATTCAGATTATTACGCACCAATTTGCAATTTATGTTGCCTGCAAAGGATCGCGGTCAAGTTGTAATGGTTACATCTGGCAATAGTGGTGAAGGCAAGACATTTATATCAATGAATATTGCAGAATCATTAGCTCTTCTAAATAAGAAAGTGGTGTTAGTGGGTATGGATATTCGTTTGCCAATGTTGGCTCAGAACTTGGGATTACCAACATCTCCAGGTGTCACTAATTTCTTGTCTGAAAATATTAGTATAGATCAAATTATAAAACACCGCAATAATTGTGATGTTGTAGTTGCAGGTCCGGTTCCGCCTAATCCCTCTGAGTTGTTATTAACCGAGAGAGTGGAAGTTCTTATTGCTGAATTGAAATCAAGATATGACTATGTTGTAATAGACTCGGCCCCTATTGCTTTAGTAAGTGATACGTTGTCATTATCTCGCTTTACCGACGCTGTTGTATATGTTGCAAGAGCAAATTATACTCAACGAAGATTTATTAAATATTTGAACCATGTAGTGGATAGAGGGCAGTTGAAGAATGTGTCGATAGTGATGAATGATACAAATCCTAAATTTTCTCATGGCTATGGCTATGGTTATGGTTATGGTGAAAAAAAACAATAATAAAAGAGGGGGTTATACCCCTCTTTAAAATCTTAATTTAATGTTTTTAGACAAGGACCGATTATTGATGAACACAGTTTTTACCCTATTTTGGGTGTGGTGTTCTTATGGCTTTATTAGCGAAGAAATAGTGCCTGCTCTATTATCGATAGAGTCAATGGCGTTAACTCTTGTTGATATGGCATTATTATTTATTGGTATTATTGTTCTAAAAGATAAAAGAGATATAATATTTGTATTTTCTTTTCTGGTTGTAGGTTATTATATTACATGTGTTCATAATCACAATTCGTTGTTGTATTTTATCAACGGGTTGCGTGATTTTATATATATAATAGCTATCATTCCGATTATCCGGTATTTATATAATAGTCGCTTAAAAGAAGAATTTGTTCAAAAATTTGATAAGCATTTGTTGATATTTCTTGTAGTCCAGGCTATTTGTATAACATTTCAATTTGTTAAATATGGCGCAAATGACCATGGAGGAGGCTCAATGGGTAATGGTTATTCGGGGATTGTATCTATGATGATATATTTAATCTCATTTTATTTAATGAGAAAACGTATAGACCCGAATAACTATGTGGGTTCATTAATTGCTAATAAATGGTTGTTGATATTATTAATGCCAACGTTTTTAAATGAAACAAAAATCAGTTTTATTTTCTTTGCACTTTATTTTATCTTGTTGATGCCTATAGATAAGAAGTCACTTGTGAAATATTTAATTATGATTCCATTGCTGTTGATATTGATTAGTGGTGTATTTAGTGTATATCTTTCGGCAACAGGAAATAAAGACGATATTACAAATATAGATTATTATATAGATGAGTATTTGATTGCATCGGAAGATAATGATATTTTGTTGTGGGCTGAATATCTATATGATCATGGTGAAATAGAGGCAGATGGGTCGGCCGATGTCCCTCGTTTTACCAAGTATTTATTAATCCCTGAAATAAATGAGGAATATCCGGGGCATGATATAACCGGATATGGTATAGGGCAATTTAAAGGGGGAACCTCAATAGAGTATTCAAAGTTTTATAAGGATAATGAATGGATGCTTCGAGGCTCAATGCCGTATGGGTATCATGCATATATACAGATTGGGTTATTTGCAATCTTATTTTTTGTGTGGTTTTGGATGCGAGTATATAGTTTTAGAAAAAAAGAGAATCCATCAGATATAAGTATTCAAGTGTATATATGGCTGTTAGTAGTTTTGGTGCTTTTTTATAACGATTTTTTTAGATATTCATTTATTATTTTGCCAACAATATATATCATGTCGCAAGCATTGCGCGGAGATTACATGAAACCTTATGAGATAGAAAAATAATATAAATATGAGAAAAATATTAATTACAGGAGGAGCCGGATTTATTGGCTCAAATTTATGTGAATACTTTTTGGCAAAAGGTGATTATGTAGTGTGCCTTGATAACTTTGCGACAGGGCACATTGAAAATTTATTGCCTTTGATTGAAAAATATCCCAAAACTTTCAAATTGGTTGTGGGCGATATTCGTAATCTTGATGATTGTCGCAAGGCTGTTGAAGGTATGGAGTACGTCTTACACGAAGCTGCCTTAGGCTCAGTACCTCGTTCGGTAAAAGATCCTATTACATCGAATGATGTAAATGTGGGCGGATTTCTAAATATGCTTGTTGCATCGCGTGACGCCGGAGTGAAACGATTTGTATTTGCCGCCAGCTCATCAACCTATGGCGATAGTGAGTCGTTGCCAAAGGTTGAAGATGTTATTGGTCGTCCGCTTTCACCTTATGCAATAACTAAATACGTAAATGAATTATATGCCGATGTGTTTGCCCGCACATACGGACTTGAATTTATTGGTTTGCGCTATTTTAATGTGTTTGGTCGTCGTCAAGACCCCAATGGTGCGTATGCCGCAGTGATTCCGTTATTTGTGAAGAAATTTATGAATCATGAGGCTCCAAACATTAATGGCGATGGAGAATATAGCCGTGATTTTACATATATTGATAATGTTATTCAAATGAATGACCTTGCTCTTCAAGCTGAAGCTGGAAGTGATGCTGTAAATCAAATTTATAATACAGCTTATGGGGAACGTACTACGTTGAACCAATTAGTTGAATATTTGAAATTATACCTTTCAGAGTTTGACGCTGAAATTGCAAGTGTAGAGCCTACACATGGACCAAATCGAGTAGGGGATATTCCACATTCTCTTGCGAGTGTAGATAAGGCAAAAAGTCTTCTTGGTTACAATCCTAAATTTAGTATGAAAGAAGGTTTAAAAGAAGCTTGTGGTTGGTATTGGAAAAATCTTAAATAAAATTGAATATTATGAATAAGGAAATTAAAATTGCAGTTATTGGATTGGGTTATGTTGGTCTTCCTTTGGCTCGACTATTCTCAACAAAATATAAAACAGTGGGTTTTGATATGAATAAAGCCCGTGTAGAAGCTTTGATGCAAGGTCATGACGCAACACTTGAGGTGAGTGATGAACTATTGCAAAGTGCTATTGCGAATGGTTTTAAATGTACAGCCGATATTGAAGAAATTCGTGATTGTAATTTTTATGTAGTGGCTGTGCCTACACCTGTTGACCGTGATAATAACCCTGATTTGACTCCTCTATATGGCGCAAGTGAAACAGTGGGCAAGGTTATCGCTAAAAATGATATCGTGGTTTATGAATCAACCGTATATCCCGGAGTTACTGAGGATGAGTGTTTGCCTGTAGTGGAGCGAGTGTCGGGATTGAAATTTAATGTGGATTTTTATGCCGGATATTCGCCCGAACGTATTAATCCGGGAGATAAGCTTCATACTGTAGAAAAAATTAAGAAGGTTACATCGGGTTCTACTCCTGAAATAGGTAAAATTGTTGATGAAGTGTATTCATCGGTAATTACAGCCGGGACTCATCTTGCTCCTACAATCAAAGTTGCTGAAGCTGCAAAAGTTATCGAAAATTCGCAACGAGATATAAATATCGCATTCGTAAACGAATTGGCAAAGATATTCAATCTTATGGGGATTGACACGCAAGCAGTGCTTGAAGCTGCGGGTACAAAATGGAACTTTTTACCATTTCGTCCCGGTTTGGTAGGAGGACATTGTATTGGTGTAGATCCATATTATTTGGCTATGTGTGCTCAACGTTATGGATACAATCCTGAGATTATTCTTGCCGGTCGTCGCATGAACGATGGAATGGGCGAGTATGTGGCTACACAAGTGGTAAAATTGATGATTAAGAAAGGTATTCAAGTAAATGGAAGTCGCATATTGATGTTAGGGTTCACATTTAAGGAAAATTGCCCCGATGTGCGCAATACCAAAGTTGTTGATATCTATAAAGCATTAAAAGAGTATAATATTGATATAACCGTATATGACCCATGGGCAGTTTCAGCTATTGCTGAACGAGAATATGGCGTTTCAATATGTAATGAATTGCCACAAAATGATAAATTTGATGCGACTGTAGTCGCAGTGGCTCATAATGAATTTAAATCACTTGATATAAAAACATTGTTGAAAGAGAATAGTGTTGTTTATGATGTGAAGTGGCTGTTTGATGGTTGTGCCGATGGCAAACTATAATTGAATTAGGAAACAAAATGTCGCAAGAAGATATAAAACAAAAAGCTGTTAAAGGCGTTTTTTGGAGTTTTTGTGAGCGATTCGGGTCTCTATTAATCCTTTTTACTGCCAATGTTGTATTAGCTCGAATACTTACACCCGAAGATTTTGGGCTTGTGGGTATTTTGATGGCATTTGTGATGATTTCGCAAATATTGATTGATGGAGGGCTTGGAAATGCTTTGATTCAACAGAAAAAAATATCGACACTCGACTGTTCTACAGTATTTTATACAAATATAGCTGTAGCGGTGGGGTGTTATATGACATTGTTTTTCGGAGCCGATGCAATTGCTGGTTATTACAATACTCCATTATTGGCTGAACTTATAAAAATCCTTGGAATAGTGGTTGTTATTGACGCATTTGGTGCCGTTCAAAATAATCTATTGATGAAAAATGTTGATTTCAAGCGCATCACGATTGTTAAGGTTACTTCGGCATTGGTGTCTTCGACTATTGCAATTATCGCAGCTGTGTGTGGCTTGGGGGTATGGAGTTTGGTTGTACAATATGTTGTAAATAGTGTTATTCGCAGTTTATTATTGTGGCTAATGTCTTCATGGCGACCGATTTTTGCTTTTAGCAAAATCTCGTTTGTTTCCCTTTTTAGTTTTGGTGGACCGATAATGTTGGCAGGATTATTGAGCGAGGCGTATCGTAATTTGGTGGTGCTAATTTTTGGGAAGTGTTATACTAAAGCCGATGTTGGATATTATTCTCAGGCAAAGCACTTACAGGATGTACCAGTTACTTCGATCATGACCATTGTGAATCAAGTTACGTTCCCGATATTTTCTAAATTGCAAGATGACAAAGAGCAACTAAAACGAGGTCTAAGTCGTAGTGTGAAAGTTTTGACTTTCTTGAATTTTCCACTGATGATGGCTTTGGTAATAATGGCAGAACCAATCTTTCGTTTGGTTTTTGGAGAGCAATGGATTCCTTCGGTTCCATATTTCCAATGGCTTTGTGGTGGATTTGGACTCTTGTTGGTGATACATAACACAAATATAAATGCCCTTAAAGCAGTGGGTAAGAGTAAAATTGTATTGCTTCTTGAAATAATCAAAAGAGCATTTGGTTTAGGTTTGATGTTCTTGTTTATTTATCTTGGTTTTGATGCTATTAGCATTATGTGGGCTTTCGCAATAAGTTCTTTTGTGGAATTTTTCTTGAATGGATATTTTACCGGGAAGTATGCAGGTTATGGCATTCTTAGTCAAATGCGAGATTTGATTCCAAATTTGATAGTTGCGTTAGTAGCATCGGCAGCAGCCTATTCGCTCTCATTTATCAATATGCATTATTTATTGTTACTTGTGATGCAAGCGATAACTTTTGTTATGGTATATCTCGGAGTAATGAAAATAGCTAAGGTTGAATCGTTTAATTACCTTGTTGCTGAGTTAAAATCAAAATTGAAAAAATGAAAAGAATTATAAAAGCGATTTTGCGTCCCCCATTTGCTTATACTCGATATGTATATTTGAGATATATCAAACACGGATTTTATGCGTCGGCAGAAGTGATGTCGCATGAAATGGCTTTGAGTGCGGTTTCAGAATTCCCTATGTCATATTTTGGGTATTATAATGTGTCACCTGAGAATGATAAAGGACAGGTGCTATATTGTGTGCCGTCATCTGATGGTAATGTGACATTATATTATCGAGATGATGAGGGTGAACATCAGATAGGTGAAACCGCTGCGCATAATTTGCAACAGGGGTGTATGTCGCAATGGGGTTATACAAATCCTAATAAGGCATATTACAATCGCTATAATAAAGCGACTGATATGTATGAGGGGGTAGTGTATAATGCTGATGCACAGAAAGAAATTGATATATTGCCTATGCCGATATATGCCCTTTCAAAGCAAGAGGATTATGCTCTTTCTCTTAATTTTGACCGATTAGCTGTAATGCGCCCCGATTATGGCTATTTCTGTCATAGAAATATAGTATTGCCTTCAAATGATGAAGATGGTATATGGCATGTTGATATTGCAACAAAAGAAGTTAAATTAATAATAACTTTGCAACAGTTAATTGATTTGAAACCTGCCGATACTATGGATGGAGCACGTCACAAGGTGAACCATATTGATATATCTCCCGATGGCAAGCGATTTATGTTCCTTCACCGTTGGGTTGGACCAAAAGGACGTTTTATGCGTTTGATTACCGCCAATGCCGATGGCTCTGAAATGTATATTCTTAATGGCGATAAAATGACATCGCACTCATATTGGGTTGATAATAGTCGAATCGTTTCATTCTGTTATACACCCGAAACCGGTGATGCCTATGTGATGTTTGAGGATAAAACTGGGAATAGAAAGTTAGTGTCAAAAAAACTTCCAACAACAGATGGTCACCCATCAACAATCAATCAGGGTGAATGGATGGTAACCGATAGTTATCCCGGTCATGATGCAATGTCACGATTGTATCTTTATAATATAAAAACAGATGATCTTATTTGTCTTGGTCGATTCTATCAGCCATTGAAATATAAAGGTCCCGGACGAATTGATTTGCATCCCAAGTGGAACATGCAAGGAACAAAAGTTTACTTTGAATCGGGGCATAATGGTAAACGTCGTCTATATTCAATTAATGTTGCGGAGTTGCTAAAATAGTAGGATGAATTATGAATATATTTATAATTGCTCAAGGTCAATATGGATATAATGCAGGATGTTATCATTATACAAAACATCTTACATCTTTGGGGCATAAGATAATTTATTTATGTAATGATTATCATTTAGAGAAAGTTGAGGTCCCAAATGTAAAAGTTATATATGTTGATGAACCAAATAGCATAAAATGGAGGCTTAGATTCTCAAAGTTGATTAAGCCGATTTTGAAAGAAAATAAGATAGATGTGGTACTTTATGAGTATTATAAATGCTGTTTCTTAAATGCACATCTATTTGGGAAAAAATCGACAATATTGGATGTGAGGACTGGGGATGTAGCCAAAAATAAATTAAAAAGATTGTTTTTTAACTGGTTGATAAAATTTGAGTCCTTTTTCTTCTCTCATACTATAACTTTATCAGAATCATTGGCTAAAAAACTTAAATTTAAAGATGGGTCTTATGATATTGTGACATTGGGAGCGGATATATTTGAAGATGCTCCAAAACAATATGATGACATAAATCTGCTATATGTAGGGACTTTAAAACAAAGAGATATTCACAAAACAATTCAAGGGCTTGTAAAGTTTATGAAAGAACGACCGCAAGCAAAATGTCATTATGATATAATTGGTTTTGGGACACCTGAGGAAGAATCTTATATTGGAGATTTAATTAAAAAACATAATTTGGGAGGGATTGTGGAGTTTCATGGTAGAATTAATTATGAATTCCTAAAACCTTATTTTAAGCGAGCGAATGTTGGAGTCGCATTTGTTCCGATGACTCCTTACTATGATTGTCAGCCATCGACAAAGATATATGAATATGTTTTATCGGGGTTATATTGTATAGCAACTAACACTTATGAAAATAAATTGGCAGTGGATTCTCGAAACGGAATACTTTGCGATGATAATGCCGATTCATTTGCTAAAGCGTTGATTGAATATCATGATTCAGATAGGAGTAAATTAAACTCAGATGAGATTAGAAATTCGATGAAGAAATATATGTGGTCGAATGTGGTGTCGGGGCAGCTGATTCCTACATTTGAAAATGTATGTAAATAACGATTCATAAAGTTTCAAAAGGGGATAGTTATGAAAAAAATATTACTTGTTAGTAAATTTTATTATACCAGAGGTGGTGCGGAGGTTGTGGCCATAAATATGGCTAATGACCTTGTGAAACGAGGATATGAAATAGGTGTGTTTACTATGGATTATCCCCAAAATCTATCACCTAAGAATTTCTATACTGCATCACAAGTCGATTTTGCGGGAGGATTGAAAGATAAAATTAAATTTGCAATGCGCACGATGGGTTATTATGGAATTGAAACATCATTTAAGAAAGCGTTGCAAGATTTTAAACCCGATATAGTGCATTTGCACAATGTACATTCTTATTTGTCTCCTGTTGTAGTAAAAATTGCGAAACAATTTGGATGTAAGGTGGTGTGGACATTGCATGATTATAAATTGGCATGTCCGGCATATAGCTGTTTAAATAGGGGGAAAATATGTGAAAAGTGTTTCACATCAAAAATTAATGTAATAAAGGAACGATGCTTCAAAGAAAATTTGCCTGCGAGTGTATTGGCGTATTTTGAAGCAAAAAAATGGAATGTGGCAAAGCTTCAGCGATATGTAGATTACTTTATTTGTCCTAGCTCTTTTATTAAACGTCAAATGCTCAAAGCCGGATTAAAAGAAGAAAAACTTAAGGTAGTGTGTAATTTTGTTGATCCGGTAAAGTTAGAGCAATTAAAAAATGTGGAAATTTCTGATAAGCGAGATGATTTTTATGTCTATGTAGGACGTTTATCAGAAGAAAAAGGTGTTGCAACATTGCTTAAGGCTGCAAAAAAATTGCCATATAAACTCAAATTAGTAGGAGGTGGGCATCTTTATGATGGATTTATCGCAGAGTATGGTAGTTGTGAAAACATAGAGTTCTTGGGGCATCAACCGGCTGAGAAAGTTGCTGAGATATTGTTGTCGGCCAAATGCCTTGTGTTGCCTTCTGAATGTTATGAAAACAATCCATTGAGTGTAATCGAGGCATTGTGTGCCGGGATCCCCATAGTAGGAGCGAATATTGGTGGCATCCCCGAATTGATTGATGCAGAATGGGGCGAAACATTTGAATCGGGTAATATTGAAGATATGCAACAAGCAATCACTCGTGTAATGGGGACCGATAAATATAATTATAAGAATATTGCTTGTCAGTCGCAAGAACGATTCTCGTTTGACACCCATTATAAACAACTAAAAGAATTATATAAATGAAAATAGCTGTTATTGGTACAAGGGGATTTCCGGATATTCAAGGTGGGGTAGAACAACATTGTGAAAAGATTTATCCTCGAATGAAGAATGACGATAAAATAATTGTTTATCGTCGAAAGGATTATTTGACTTCACAATCACAAGTTTCATATTCTAATATCTCATATATAGATTTGCCGTCAACGCGAATAAAAGGATTTGAGGCTCTTTTTCATACCTTTTTATGCTGTTTGCATTTAATCTTTCATCGTGTAGATATTGTACATATTCACAATATTGGACCGGGGTTATTTACTCCGTTATTGCGAATGTTTGGGATTAAGGTGGTTTTAACCTATCATAGTGCCAATTATGAGCATGACAAATGGGGGAAAGTATCAAAAATGATATTGAAATTCAGTGAATACTTGTCGTTAAACTTTGCAAATAAAATAATATTTGTGAATAAGTTCCAAATGAAGAAGTATTCATCTGACATATTACAAAAGTCGATATATATTCCCAATGGCGTAGAGAATACAACTTGCAGTGACCAAAAACATTTTATAGAGAAATATGGTATAATTGAGAATAATTATGTTTTGGGTGTAGGGCGTCTCACTCCTGAAAAAGGATTTGAGTATCTTATTTCAGCAATAAATAAAACCGATGAAATTCCTCAGTTGGTAATTGCCGGAGCTAGCGATCATGATAAATCATATCTTGAAAAATTAAAGCAACTTGACATCAACAATAAAGTTGTATTTACCGGATTTACATCGGGAGAAGATTTGCGTCAGTTATATAGTCATGCGCGAATGTTTGTTCTGTCATCTTTGAATGAAGGATTTCCATTGGTGATGCTTGAGGCTATGGGGTATGGTTTGCCAATGGTATTGTCGGATATTCCGGCAACACATCTCATTGAATTTCCCGATGAATTTTATGCGAAGAAAGGTAACGTGGAAAGTTTTATAAATCAAATCAAAACAATTTGGCACTTGCCAAAGCAAGTGTATGATTTGTCAGAATTTGATTGGAATTCGATTGCAGATAAGACTCAATCTCTATATAAGAAAGTATGAGTTTGATATATAAACTAATTCTATCCACAATGAGGTCGAAGCATTGTGGATATATTTTGTAATAGGGTTGCTCTTATTTGCAACGAGGAAGGGTGAATGTGAACTCGAGGCCACCATTGGGACGGTTGCGGACAGTGATTTTGCCGCCATGGGTGAGTATCGTGTTTTTTACGATAGGGAGTCCTAATCCGGTGCCTCCGGCTTTGCGTGAACGCCCGGCATCGATGCGATAGAAGCGTTCAAACAAATATGGGATATGTTCTTCTTCTACGCCAGTGCCATTGTCGTAGTATTTGAAGGTGTAGAAATCATCATCTTCGGCGACTAATTCAAGGCGCATTACTGAGCCTCGTGAGTAAGCTACTGAGTTTTTAATCAGGTTTGAAATGGTGCTATTGAGTAGTGAAGAATTGCCATTGATATGGCAATTAATAGGAATATCAAATGTGAGTTCCATACCATTGTTTGAGCCCGAGTCGATAACATCATTTATAATGGTATAAACCAAATCGTGGAAATTTAGCTTTTCAGTAGGAATTGCCGCCGTTGTTTCATTCAAGCGGGTAATGGTGGAAATGTCGTTGAGCAAGTTGCACAAACGAGTTATCTGTTCTTGTGTTTTTGTTATGAAATGCTGACGAGTGTTTTTAGGCATTTCGGGGTCATCGGCGATAGTATCGACATAACCTTTGATAATGCCTACTGGGGTTTTGATTTCGTGACTGATGTTATTAGTGAGTTCGCGTTTCATTCTACTCTTTTCTTCGATTGCGGCAAGCGCTACTTTATGTTCTTTCTCACTATCCTCAATAGCTTTTGTTTTACTATTAAATAGATTTACTATTTGTTGTGACACGTCACCAAGCTCATCTTTCGGGAATTCAAACGTTAGGTCGAGGCGCTTTTCGGTGGCGGCTTGTTGGGCAAATTTGCGCAATAATTTAACCGTTTTGCTTATGTAATGGGTAGAAACAAATGCAATAATTGTAACAAGCAGGGCGAGAATTATTATGGTAACCCACATTTTGCTGTCTGGAGCCAAAGCTTCGGCTAAGCTCATCGTATATGGCATTGCGGTATAAACTATTACATTTCCGTCATTGCTCAACTGCTCGGAGTAGTAAAAGTTGGGACGTTTGTCGGCTTCTGTTTTGTTGTGTTTTATGGGTTCTCCCATTGAGTAAATTAGTTCATTAGTCGTGGCATTGTAAACAGAGACGCGCACATCGTTAAATACCGAATAGTTGAAGTATTCGTTGATAAAGCGCATGAATGGTATTAAGTCGGCATCATGCTCGTATGCGAAAACAACACGTTTATTTACAAACTCAAGTTGTTGTTTTACGGCGTCACTTCGATATGTTTTTTCTCGTTTATATTGGAATACAACCATTGCTGCGATTGTAAACCATAATAATGCGACTAATGGAACAAATAATCGCCATTGATAACTAATTTGCCTCTTTAAAGCCATAGCCAAATCCAAGTCGTGTTATGATATTGTTGCCGTATTCCCCTAGTTTTTTGCGAAGACGGGTGATGTTGGTGTCGATAGTTCGATTTGTTACCACAACATCACATCCCCATACTTGGCGAATGATTTCTTCGCGTGAGTATATGCGGTTGCGATGGGTGAGGAAGAATAATAAAATATCATATTCGGTTTTGGTTAATATGGTTTCATTTCCATTTATATAACACGTTTTTTCGTTGCGGTCTATGCGCAATGTTTTAAATGTTATGTCTGGTTCGTATATGCTTTTTGATATATTGTATGCATGTTGATGTGCTATGTGGCTGCGTCGTAACACGGCTCTTATTCGGGCTAAAACTTCGCCAATAACAAAAGGTTTTGTTATATAATCATCTCCGCCAATGTTAAGTCCCATTACAGTATCATCTTCTCCGTCAAGAGCCGAGCAGAATATAATAGGTGTGTTTTCGGTCGATGCATTGTTTTTCAATCGTTTGGCAAAATCAAATCCACTGAGGCGTTCCATCATGATATCCACCAGAAAAAGTGAGTATCCGGCGAGGTCGTGTGATAATGCGTCCTCGGCACTATAGGCGCAATCAACTTCATATCCCTCTTTTTCAAGGTTGTATTTTAGGATTTCGCATATCGATTCCTCGTCATCAATTACGAGTATTTTAATTCTCATATTTTTGAGTTTATGGAATTACAATAAATTCCGGCGTTAATAAATTTGTTCATTATGGGAAACAGCTCATTTGCGTGCTTTAGTTTTTGTCGGCAATTAGATAAAAGATGTCTCCTTGTATTATTTTTATAAAGTTATGAAAAATCACAGATATATTGAGTTAAATAATGTTAATATGTGTATTCCTGGAGAGTTAATAGTATTATTAAGTGTAGTAGGGGTGGTTAAAAATTATATGACATTTTAAACACAAGGCGATGTGGCATAGATGAAATCGCCACATCGCCTTGTGTTTGGGGTGATTGTTGTGTATAATTATTTGTCTTGAACTTTGTCTCCTGCTTTTTCAAGGACTGCCGCATCAAGTACTGCAATAGTTGTGAGGTTGATAATATCACGCACGTCTGAATCAACTGCGATGAAGTGAATAGGCTTGTTCAATCCTATTTGGATTGGACCAATAGCTTCGGCTACACCTAATTCAAGCATCATGTGATAGGCAGTGTTGGCGGCGCTAAGATTAGGGAATATTAGCGTGTTCACATCTTTGCCTTTCAAGCGAGAGAATGGGAAATTTTCATCGCGTAATTTTTTATTGAGGGCATAGTGAACTTGCATTTCTCCGTCGATAGGCAATTCGGGATATGCTTGTTGCATTTTATCAACAACCGAGTGAACTCGTTGACATTCATGCTCGCAATTTGAGCCGAAGTTGCTATATGAAACCATTGCCATTACAGGGTCGTGGGCGAAGTATTCAACCGAGTGACGAGCCAAGCGTGCGATATCAAACAATGTGTCTTCATCGTTGTTTTGATTAATCATTGTGTCGGCAAGGAAGTAAGTGCCACGCTTAGTGTTCATGATGTGCATTGTGGCGAAGTGGTTGTAGCTTGGACGAATACCAACAACCTCTTTGGCGATTTCGCCTGTTTGGTGGCTTCCTGAATATGTGCCGGCGATAAACGCATCGGCTTCGCCTGTCTCGACCATCATCATACCAAAGTAGTTGCGGTCGAACATTTTTTCGAGAGCTTCGAGATAGGTCAAACCTGCACGTTGGCGTTTTTCGGCAAGAATGGTGGCGAAACGATTACGGCGGTCGGCTTCACGGTCGTGACGGAGGTTGACAATTTCAAGACCTTCGATATTCACGCCCAAACGAGCGGCACGTTTTTCAATCATTTCTTCATTACCAAGCAATATAGGAATACAAATGCCTTGACGTGCTGCCGAAGCTGCCGCACGGAGCATATTGTCGGTGTTTGCTTCGGCAAATACCACGCGTTTTGGGTTGCGTTTTGCCTCTTCGGTGAATCGACGCATCAACTTGTTGTCGTAGCCCATCAACTGACGAAGTTTAGCGCAGTATGCGTCCCAATCGGCGATAGGACGACGAGCCACCCCCGACTCCATAGCAGCCTTAGCCACGGCAGGTGCCACTGTGGTGAGCAATCGAGGGTCGAGAGGTTTTGGAAGGATATAGTCGGCACCAAACTTGAGTGCGGTCATATTGTAAGCAGCGTTCACTACCGATGGCACAGGTTGTTTTGCCAATTTGGCGATAGCACGCACAGCAGCGAGTTTCATATCTTCGTTAATAGCGGTCGCACCTGAGTCGAGCGCGCCACGGAAGATATATGGGAACCCAAGCACATTGTTGATTTGGTTGGGATAATCGGAACGTCCGGTGGCAAAAATCAAGTCGGGACGTGAAGCAATCGCTTTGTCATAAGCGATTTCGGGGTCGGGATTGGCAAGCGCAAACACGATAGGATTTTTTGCCATTGATTGCACCATCTCAGTGGTTACCACATCTTTAACCGACAATCCGAGGAATACATCGGCATCTTTCATCGCTTCTTCGAGAGTGTCGATGTCGCGGTCGGTAGCAAACTCAAGTTTTTGAGCATTTAGGTTTTTGCGTTTTTTATTCAACACCCCTTTACTATCGCACATCACCACATTTTCGGGTTTGATGCCAAGTGCGACATAAAGGCGAGTACAAGATACGGCAGCAGCCCCTGCCCCATTTACCACAAGCTTTGCTTCTTCGATTTTTTTGCCTTGAAGTTCGAGCGCATTGAGCAATCCGGCTGCCGAGATGATGGCAGTGCCATGTTGGTCGTCGTGCATCACAGGGATATTACATTCCTCTTTCAAGCGGCGTTCGATTTCAAAACATTCGGGAGCTTTAATATCTTCGAGGTTAATACCTCCGAATGTAGGAGATATACCTTTAACTATTTCAATGAATTTATCGGGGTCTTTTTCATCAACTTCGATGTCGAAGCAGTCGATGCCGGCAAAAATCTTAAAGAGCAATGCTTTTCCTTCCATCACCGGTTTGCCTGCAAGAGCACCTATATCGCCCAAGCCAAGCACGGCAGTACCATTAGAGATAACCGCCACAAGGTTCCCCTTGCTGGTATATTCATAAGCGTCCTCAGGACGTTCTTCAATTTCAAGACATGGATATGCCACGCCTGGAGAATAGGCGAGAGCTAAATCACTTTGTGATGAGTATGGTTTAGTTGGCACTACCTCAATTTTGCCACATTTGCCTTCGCGATGGTAGTCGAGAGCCATTTCTTTTGTTACTTTTGGCATAATTCTAAATATTTTAAGATTATGTATTGTGTGGTAATAACAAATTATTTTAATTAGCGATTTAATTTATGGTTTACTGCAAGACAGATGTTGTTGAAAATGTCATTAACATCGCCGCTGCCATTGATTGATAAGTATTTGTTTTCAGTGATGTAGAAATCGCGCAATGGAGATGTTTGGGAATGATATACATTAAGTCGTTGCTTTATTGTTTCCAGGTTGTCATCAGAACGTCCCGAGGCTTTGCCCCTCATAATTAGGCGGTTTATGAGTTCATCATCATCAACTTCCAACCCTATTACCGCATGAAGTTCAGATCCTCGTTTTTTCAACATTTCTTTTAGTTCCTTAGCCTGATTTATTGTGCGAGGAAAACCGTCAAAAATTACGCCATTGGCGGTGTCTGGATTTGAGTCTAATAAGTCGGCGAGGATCGAAATCATTAAATCGTCAGGGATTAGATGTCCTTTTGAGATAAAGCTATCGGCAATAATGCCTAATTCGGAACCTTCGGCAATATGTTTTCGTAACACTTCTCCTGTTGAGATGTGGTATAATCCATACTTATCAATTAACAGCTCGCTTTGTGTCCCTTTGCCACTTCCCGGAGCTCCAAATATTACTAAATTGACCATTTTTTCAAATATTTTAAGTGCAATGTGTAATTATCTAAATGCTAAATGTGTGAAATTCATAGTTCTGTTTTTTAATCAGATGATTTTAATATATAAATACTAGGAAGGTTTCGAGCCATCTCATCGATATCGAGACCATAACCGATTATAAACTTGTTGGGGATATTGAATCCTACATAGTCAATCGTTATGTCGCACTGTAGCGATTCTGGCTTGAAAAACAATGATGCCACTTTTATTTCTGCCGGATTAAGTTTTTCCATGTCAGATATTAGGCGCTTCATGGTTTTGCCTGTATCTACAATATCCTCTACTATAATTATTGTACGACCGGTAATATCTTCGGTAAAATCTGATAGGACTTTTACTTTGCCGCAAGAGCCGGTCCCGATATAACTTTTCAATCTAATGAATGTTATTTGTGCATCCATTTCAACTTCTCTGAATAAGTCACTTGCAAATGCAAACGCACCGTTTAGTACGCATACGAATAGCGGATTCTTACCTTGACAGTCGCATGTTATCATTTTCGCTAATTCTTTTACCTTGATAGCAATTTCTTCACGACTGATGTATGGCACAAAATCAAGACCTTTATAAGAAAGATTTTCCATGAAATTTAATATGAGATGCAAAATTATAAAAATAATAATTCTTAACCAAACTTAGTGGGTAATTATGATATATTTTTTGTGAATTACTTCTCCTTATTAGTGTAATGCTGAATAAAATTTGTAATTTTGTAAATTAAACTAATTTGGAGGTATAAGTAGTATTTTTGTCACATGAAAATTTTCAATAATGATATAATAAAAGCCATCGATAAAGCTACAATGGAAAAAGATGGTGTCACATCGTTGGAGTTGGTCGAGCGTGCTGCTGAAGCTATATCATGCGAAATAATTTCACGTTGGAGACCAAATAAAAAAGTTTCAATATTTGCCGGTTCCGGGAATAATGGCGCTGATGCTCTTGCTGTTGCGCGGTTGCTGATAGAACAAGGATATAATCCTGAGATTTTTTTATTTAATATCGGAGGCAATAGATTGAGTGAGGAATGTAGGGCTTGTAGAGATAAATTATTGAAACTCGGCGATGTGGATTTTACCGAGGTTATAGATAATTTTAGCTTGCCTGCTTTAAGCTCTAATCACCTTGTTATTGATGGATTGTTTGGAACCGGGTTGAATCGTCCTATTGAAGGGGGATTTGTTACGATTGTCAGATATATTAACGAATCGCAAGCGACTGTAGTGTCAATTGATGTGCCATCAGGTTTGCTTGGCGATTGGAACCCTAATCCCATTAATCGCAATATAATTCATGCGAATCTCACTTTGGCGATTCAATTTCCTCGATTAGCTTTTTTTCTAAAAGATAATTCAGAGTTGATTGGGGAATGGAAAGTGCTTGATATAGAGTTGAATGCGACTGCTATAAAAGAAACTCAGACTAATGTGTTTCTCGTTGAAAAGGCTGAGATTAGACGAGCAATAAAACGAAGAGATTCATTTGCGAGTAAATCAGATTGTGGCTCAACGTTACTTATAACCGGGAGCTACGGAATGATGGGAGCCGCTGTGTTATGTGCACAGGGAGCAGTCCGTTCGGGCGTTGGAAAAATAACGGTTCATTCTCCTCGTTGTGGCTATAATGTTATTCAGTCGGCAGTTCCTGAAGCGATGTTCGTGGCAGATAAGCATGATATTATATCTACCGATATGAATCTTCAGCATAATTACGATGCAGTAGCGGTGGGTCCCGGTATTGGAGTTAACGAATTAACGATAAGGGCATTTGAGGATTTTTTGAAGAAAACGAATAAACCGGTAATTGTTGATGCCGATGCTCTTAATTGTATTGCTTTGCGTCCTTCGTTGTTAAATTATTTGCCTGCAAATTCCATTTTGACACCTCATGCAGGAGAGTTTGACCGCATATTTGGTAGTCATAGTAGTGATGAAGCCCGATTAAAAAAGGCGATGGAGAGGTCTAAGCGATATGGGATTATAATAGTGCTTAAGGGACGCCATACAGCGATAGTGAGACATGATGGAAAGATATATTTTAATTCTTCGGGGAATGCATCATTGGCAACAGCGGGTAGCGGAGATGTTCTCACCGGGTTGATGGCCGGGTTGATGGCTCAAGGGTATGGACCTGAGATTGCATCGCTCATTGCGGTATATACTCATGGGGTTGCCGGAGAAATTGCCAGTGATAAGCATGGAATATTGGGTGTAAAAGCCGGAGACATTGCCGATAATATAGGAAAGGCATTAAAGCAAATAATGACGATCTAATTATATTGAAAATATATGAAAAAACGAGTTGTGATTATTTTACCGATGTTGATGATGTTAATGGCTTTAGTGTTGAATGCACAAGTTACTCAAAAACTTTCAGCGACTAAGGCGAGTGAATATGGAATAATATATTCATTGCCAACAACGGTTATCGATATTTCTATTGAGGTAGAAAAAATAGTAAAAAAAACGGGTGAATTTTATCAGTATGCAAAAAAATATTTGAACACCGATGAGGTAATTACAAATAATAGTGAATCAATTGAATTGAAATCGATAACAGTAACTCCTCGGGGAAAAGCTAATCCATCGGAACGTTATCTGATGCAATTCAAACCCGGGAACACCCCTTATTTAACGTTGAATGAGGATTATTTGCCATTGGCTATAAATACCGATAAAATGCCGGTAATGCCAGACGTGGAGTTGCCTGTGGCGATGTCGGCTCAGCCTACACCACTTGAGTCGGACGCGGCTAAACATGTGATTAGTGGTGAGATCGCACAAAGCAAATCAGTTGCCAAACGTGCCGAATTGGCGGCAATGCAACTTTTCGCGCTTAGACAAACTCGACAAGACATCCTCACCGGAGAAGCTGATAATATGCCCTCGGATGGAAAAGCTATTGAGCTGTTGCTGAATAATATAAAGGCACAAGAAGAGGCGCTGTTGGCAATGTTTGTTGGAACGACACAAGTATCGACATCAGTATCAACAATGTCTTATGTCCCGGAACTGGAAGTGACAAATGATGTTATCGCTCGTATTTCGATGTCGGATGGAATTGTCGATGCTGATAATTTGGCTGGAATACCCATTTATATAACAACCGAGGTGGTGGAAAAGGGAGCCTTACCGCTAAATGAAAAGGGCGAAGCAAAAACATTTCCCAATGGAGGGGTGGCTTATTGTATCCCGGGAAAATTGGCGATAAAAATCAACTATGATGGGGATTGCTATTTTGATAATGTTATATCATCGTCTCAACATGGAGTGGTCTTTGGTCTTGACCCTAAAATGTTTTCTGATAAGAAAAATCCGGCATATTTGATTTTTGACCCTATAACCGGAGCTATCCAAGAGCTAGGTTCTGTAAATACATTGCCGTAATGAGTAAAAAAGAAGAATATAAAAAGGCGAATTTAATATATGTTGAGGAGGAAGCCAAAAAAACAGATGTAATTGTGCTTCCTGATGGGGTTGTTTGTGAGATTCTCAAGTCGGGTGATGGCAAGTCTCCCACTCATGAAAATGTAATCTCAGTTTTCTATAAGGGGATGCTTATTAATGGCAAGGTTTTTGATTCAAATCTGTCTTCTCAATATCCTGAGCCATTTCGTTTAAATGAGGTGATAAAAGGTTGGCAAATAGTTTTGCCTCGAATGAAAGTGGGGGATACATGGAAGATAACTATTCCTCCTCATTTAGGTTATGGAGCAAGAAGTGTTGATGGAATCCCCAAAAACTCAACACTTATTTTTGAAATTACGCTTGTTGATATTTTCTGACTTATTTTAACTGTAAGATTAATTCAAAATGATTGATAATACTACATTTGGCACTCGAACAGCATTGTTTCACACTTTGGGTTGTAAACTTAATTTTGCAGAAACATCTACTGTAGCACGAATATTTGCCGAAAAAGGCATACGGAGAGTCCAATCGGGAGAAACACCTGATGTAGTAGTTGTGAATACTTGTAGTGTGACAGAGTTGGCCGATAAGAAATGTAGGCAGGCAATTCGGGCTTATGTAAAGAAATATCCACAGGCGACAGTTGTTGTGACAGGATGTTATGCACAACTAAAAAGTGAAGAAGTTGCCGGTATTCCGGGGGTGAAAATTGTCGCAGGAAGTGATCAAAAGTTGATGCTCGCCGAATTTCTTGAAGAATTTGTGTCAACGCACCAACCGCGCACTATTGTGACTCCGATAAACCAGATGCGACATTTTTGCCCGTCTTGTTCTCGAGGCGACCGCACACGATATTTTCTTAAAGTTCAAGATGGTTGCGATTATTATTGTACTTACTGTACAATTCCTATGGCTCGTGGCAGAAGCCGCTCGGGAAATATTGAAGAGTTGGTAAATCAAGCGAGACAAGTGGCAGAAGAAGGCGGAAAAGAGATTGTTATTACCGGAGTTAATATAGGCGATTTTGGGAAAGGTCGCAATGATAATTTTTTTGATTTAATACAGGCATTAGATGAAGTAGAGGGGGTAGAACGTTATCGTATTTCGTCAATAGAACCCAATCTTCTAACAGATGAAATAATTGAATGGGTTGCCACTTCAAAGCGATTTATGCCTCATTTTCATGTGCCATTACAAAGTGGAAGTGATGAAGTGTTGAGATTAATGCATCGACATTATGATACAGATTTGTTTAGACGTAAAATTGAAAAAATTAAAACAACAATTCCCGATGCCTTTATTGGTGTAGATCTTATCGTTGGGGCTAGGGGAGAGACTGATGCGTTATTTGAAGAATCACGGCAATTTGTGGAGTCTTTGAATATCTCGAGATTGCATGTGTTTACGTATTCTGAGCGTCCGGGTACTCAAGCATTGAAAATTAATCACGCTGTTGACCCCACTGAGAAACATCATCGCACCCGAATAATGTTAAATATATCGGAACAAAAATTATCTCAGTTTACAACACAATATTTAGGTTCAACTCGAAAAGTGCTGTTGGAGCATGCTAAGCCTGGCAGGCCAATGAGCGGTTTTACCGATAATTATATAAAAGTGCAAGTAAAAGCCGATAGTGCGATTGATAATAAGGTAGTTGAAGTCAAACTTATAGAATCGCTGAATAACGGAGAGGAAGTGAAAGGAGAGATATTAGGATGAAAGATGGTAAATATGTTCCTGTAAAAGTGTTGCTTTATTTAATATCGATAATGCCATTTTGGATATTATATGGCATTTCAGATGTGATATATGTGATATTATATTATGTTGTGCGCTATCGACGAAAAATTGTAACGAAAAACCTTAAAGAATCATGTCCTGAATACAATACTTCTGAACGAAAAAAAATAGAACGACAATTTTATCATAATTTTTCTGATTATATAGTTGAGACAATAAAAATAGGACATATAAGCGATTCGCAAATCAAAGAACGTATGGTGTTTAATAATATGGATATTATTGATCGCTTGTTTAGTGAAAAACGCTCGATAGTGGCTTATTTTTCGCATTGTGGTAATTGGGAATGGGTTACATCAATTACATTATGGAGTAAACATAGAGCCGGGAAAGATGTTGAGTTTTGTCAAGTGTATAGACCATTGCGCAATAAATGGTATGATGCGTATATGCTTAATTTGAGGAGTAGATTTAATTCTCGCTCATTAAAGAAAAAATCGGTATTGAGAGACTTGTTGACATTGCGTCGCCAACAAATTCCATGTATAACAGGATTTATGAGTGATCAAAAACCAAGTAAAGGAGATACCTCTCATATCGTAAATTTTTTAAATCACCCGTCGGCGGTAATTACAGGAACAGAACAAGTTGCTCGAAAACTTGATATGGCAGTCGTTTATCTTGATATGAAAAAAGTGAAAAGGGGGTATTATGAAGTAGATATAAAACTAATCACTGAAGATACTTCTCTGATGAGTGAAATGTCTATAACCGATACATACGTTAAACTTCTTGAAAATACGATAAAGCGGAATCCGGCAATATGGTTGTGGACACATAACCGATGGAAAAACAAAGTTGTAATGCCTAATGAATAAAGTTGCAGTAATAATACTTAATTGGAATGGAGAGAAACTATTAAAGGAATTCCTTCCAAGTGTAATAGAAAATACCGATGTCACTATCGCCGATATATTTGTTGTTGATAATGGGAGTAGTGACGCCTCTGTTGAGGTGTTGCAATCTGAGTTTCCTCAGGTTAAATTAATAAAATTTTCAGAAAATTATGGATTTGCCGAGGGATATAATCGAGCGATTAAAATGATAAATTATCCCTATGCTGTTCTACTTAACTCAGATGTGGCTACATCTCCTAAATGGGTAAATCGATTGTATGAGTATATGAATTCTAATCCAAATATCGGAGCTTGCCAACCTAAAATAAAATCATATACCGATAAAGAATATTTTGAATATGCGGGAGCTGCCGGTGGATTTATTGATAAGAATGGTTATCCCTATTGTAGAGGACGCATATTTGATACAGTAGAGAAAGATAATGGTCAATATGAGGATGTTATATCTGTTTTTTGGGCAACAGGAGCTGCGTTGATGGTGAGGACTGACGTATTTTTAAATGTGGGAGGTCTTGATAAGAATTTTTTCGCTCACATGGAAGAAATTGATTTATGTTGGCGCATATTGCTTGCCGGATATGAAATCGTGGCTATTCCGCAGTCGGTTGTATTTCATTTGGGAGGAGGGAGTTTGCCAGCTTCAAATCCTCGTAAAACATATCTCAATTTCCGAAATAATTTGTTGATGTTGCATAAGAATCTTCCCGATTCATCTCGTGGGAGGCGCTTGTTTATACGACGATTGCTTGATGCTGTTGCGTGGTTGAAGTTTATGATGGCATTTGATTTCAAAAATGCTAATGCAATTTTGTTAGCTCATAAAGATTTCAAAACAATGCGCAAGTTATATACATCACATCCATTGGTGGATTTGTTGAAGAAAAGATTAGATTGTCAACGCAACATACTTTTTGATTACTATTTAAGAGGTAAAAAACATGGTAAATTCATGACAAAATAGTTCCGTTATATTGAAAAGAAGTCAAAATAAGATAAAAAATAAGAGTAATTTTTTTATTGTATTCATTTTCACTACCTTTGCATAAAATTAACCTTGAATATACTTTCTTGAAAAAAATGAATGTATTAGAACGCTTTCTCGAATATGTAAAGTTTGACACTCAAAGTGATGAATTGACCAATCTCACTCCTTCAACACCGGGGCAGATGGTGTTTGCTCAATATCTTGAGAGGAAACTCAAAGAACTTGGTTTGAAAGATGTGTCGCTTGACGAAAATGGTTATCTCATGGCCACACTCCCGGGCAACTGTTCAGATGAAGTGCCTACAATAGGATTTATCGCTCACCTGGACACATCGCCCGATATGTCGGGGCGTCATGTAAATCCACGCATTGTCAAAGGTTATGATGGTAGCGACATTGTTCTCAATGTAGAAAAGAATATAGTGTTGTCTCCAAATCAATTTCCCGAATTGCTTCATTATACCGGTCAAGATTTGATTGTTACCGATGGTAATACGCTCCTTGGCGCTGATGACAAAGCCGGTATTGCCGAAATTATCACTGCGATGGAATATCTTATGGTTCACCCCGAAATTAAGCATGGAGATATTCGCATTGCATTTAATCCCGATGAAGAAATCGGTCTTGGCGCACATAAATTTGACGTGGAAAAATTTGGTGCCGATTGGGCTTACACAATGGATGGTGGTGAAATTGGTGAACTTGAATATGAAAACTTCAACGCAGCTGTAGCTAAGGTGACATTCAAAGGCCGTAACGTACACCCCGGATATGCCAAACATAAGATGATTAACTCATTGCGTGTGGCTACACAATTTGCTATCATGTTGCCACGTTGGGAAACACCTGAACATACCGAAGGTTATGAAGGATTTTATCATTTAATTGGAATTGAAGGTGATGTAGAGAAAGCTGTGTTGACTTATATAATTCGTGATCATGATAGAGACCGATTTGAACGTCGCAAGAAAGAATTTGAACATCTCACTCGAAAAATCAATAAGGAGTTTCCTGATTGTGCTTCGCTTGAATTGAAAGACCAATATTATAATATGCGTGAAAAGATTGAACCTGTGATGCATGTGATTGAAATTGCTGAACAGGCGATGCGCAATGCTGACGTTACACCTAAGGTTGTGCCTATTCGCGGGGGAACTGACGGTGCTCAACTTTCATTCAAGGGTCTTCCTTGTCCCAATATCTTTGCAGGGGGATTGAATTTCCATGGTCGTTATGAATTTGTGCCTATTCCTTCAATGGAAAAAGCAACTCAGGTAATTGTAGAAATAGTAAAACTCGTTGCAGAACGTAAATCATAATAAAACATTAATTGTTGTTACCGGTCCAACGGGGTCGGGTAAAACCGATTTGGCTATAAAATTGGCACTCCATTATGGGTGCCATATTTTATCGGCCGACTCTCGTCAACTCTATCGTGAAATACCAATAGGAACAGCCGCTCCCACTGCCGAGCAATTAGCTTTGGTGCCGCATCATTTTGTTGGGACGCTTTCGCTTGAGGATTATTATAGTGCGGCGCAATATGAAGCAGACGTGATGCGGCTGTTGCCCCAATTGTGGCAAGATAATGATTATGTAGTGATATGTGGAGGTTCTATGATGTATGTTGATGCTGTTACAAAAGGCATTGATGAACTGCCTACAATCACTCCCGAAATTCGTGCAAAAGCAATGATGATATATCAAGAAGGAGGTGTAAAATTATTGCGTGATACATTGCTGCGTATTGACCCCGATTATTATAATCAAGTAGATTTGAACAATCATAAAAGGTTGGTGCATGCTATTGAAATAACTATGCAAGCCGGAGAGCCATATTCATCGTTACGCACCGGTAAAGTTAAGGAACGGCCATTCCGCATAGTGAAAATGGCTCTTGACTACGACCGTGAAACGTTGTTTGGTCGCATTAATCGTCGTGTAGATGCAATGATAACTGCCGGTCTTGAACAAGAGGCTCGCTCGGTGTTCCACCTACGTCATCTTAATTCGCTTAATACGGTGGGCTACAAAGAGATGTTTGCTTATTTCGACGGAGTGATGGATTATGACACAGCCGTGGCTCGAATAGGGAAAAATACGCGTGTATATGCAAAGAAACAACTCACATGGTATAAACGTGATGAAAATTTGAAATTACTTTCGCCTCAATTAGCTTTTGAACAAGCTATGTCATTGATTGAGAATGTTTAGTGAGGTGTTAAAGCCAAGCGAAAAAAGAGTAGATTGATATTGCAAATGTGATGAATGCTCCATTTGCAATCATAATATCTGATAGTTGGTAGGAGATGGCTGTGTTGCCGATTGATAGCTTGTCGTAGAAATGTCGATGCTCATAATCGCGGGAGCAAGCGAATAATTTCGATACGCTCTTGGCTAATCGATAACCAAAATATCCGATACAACTACCTACCATGGCTCCAATAATTAAATCTCCTGGATAATGTACGCCCAAATAAAGACGAGAATATGAGTTGATAAAAGCCCAAGAAAGGATAAATATTGTGAATCGGCGTTTTGCAAATAAAAATACAAGGAACATAGCCAATGCAAATGAATTGGCGGCGTGGCATGAGGGAAATCCATATCTGCCACCACGATATCCATCTACAATATGAACAAGGGTACTAATGGGATTGTTGGGGTTTGACGGTCGAAGACGCTCAATCCAAGGTCTAATAACAGAAGCGCATAATTGGTCGGTACAAAAAATAACAAGAGGAATTGCTATGGTATAGCATAATGCTGCTTTCCAACCAAATCGGCGAAACAAAATATATAAAATTGAAGCATACATCGGTACCCAAATGATTTTGCCGGTAAATGCCATCATGAAATGGTCGAAATATGGTAAATGAAGACTATTGAAAAATAGAAATATTTGAGAGTCTATGTCGATTAAAAAGTCAATCACGGTTTATTTGATTTTTGTTAATATTATCGATTGTCAATATCATCATATAATTTCTGGACAAAAGCCTTGCTATTTTTTAAAAGATGTTGGCTATTATTACCATTTGTCTCAATTATGTTATCTGAGTCAAAATCATATATTATATAATTGTCATTTTCCACCATTCCAAACATTGATGGAGATGTGATGAACGCATAGTGTGGAATATGTTCTTTAAAAAGGTTCTTGCTGAATATAAACTCTTTGTGGCTGATGTCGAGTTGAGATAATATAGTTGCGGCAATGTCGATTTGTGACCCAGTTGTTGCTATTCTCATAGCATTGGTTATTGCTCCACCTGTGAAAATAAGTGGTATGCGGTGTCGATCAATCTTAGAATGCAATTTTTGAGGATAGGCTCCATAATGGTCGGGAACAAGTATTATTAGCGAATTTTCCCATTTCCCAATATCTTTAAGATGATTTGTGAAATCCCCCACGCAACTATCTGTGTATGCAAATGCGTTGGCACGGTTGTTATCAAGTTTTTTGAATGGGACTTCAAATGGTTCATGACTGCTCGATGTTTGTATTACACGGAATTGTGGAGCCGATGATTCGCACGAAGATATGTCGTTGAGGCAACGATTGAATACTAAGTGGTCGTGTACCCCCCATTTGCTTAACCTTTCACCTATAGGGAAGTCTTTGTCGCTTATGATGTGTCTGAATCCCGATGATACCAAATAGGCGTGCATGTTTGTGAAATTTGCATCTCCTCCATAGTAATATGTTGTTTCCCATCCATTTTGTTTTAACGAGCGGGCTATTGAGGGTAAATTGTCTGTTTTATCGACATATTTCATGATGCTGGTATTGGGTAGGGCGGGGTAGCCACTTAAGATAGCGGGAATGCCACGGTCGGTGCGTATGCCGTTGGCATAAAAATTAGAAAACAATATGCCTGTTGTTGCTAAAGAATCAATATGAGTCGCTATTGGTTCTCTTCCATTTAGCGATTTTAATAAGTGAGACGAAAAACTTTCTAAAATTATGAGATATATATCGGGGCGTTTGTTCTTTAATATGCATGTAATGCTGTCGGGGAGAGAGGAGTAGGATGAGCTTGTTATTTCTTTGAAAATATCAGTTGCTTTGTCATTGTCAAAGTAGCGGAATTGAGAAGAAAAATTATTTTGATGTGTCGCCGAATACATAAAACTGAATAACGGATTTATGGCGGCATGATTTAATTCTTGATTTTGACTATAATAGACTGCGCTTAGATTCATAGTGGCAACAGTGAATCCCCCGCGTATTGGGATAAATAATGCCCCTATAAGTAACACTAATATGCCGGTGTTTTTTATCCTTGTTTTAGTATTATAATTGAAGTCGTATTTTAGTTTGCTTGTAAACGATTTGTTTAACAGCCAGGATATGCTAATCGCAATTACCGTTACCGATATTAGCCCTATGATTATTTGAAGATAGGTGGCGCTTGCCATTGCTGCTTCGGGTGAAGTTGTAAAGTAGAAAAATGGAGTCATGTCAAGCCTGAATCCCCAATATTCGTATAATACCAAATCAAGGCATAACGCAAAAGATATAATTATAGCAATTATGGTAAAATATATCTTTGAAATATTTTGTATAACACAAATTTTCTTAACCCACTGAGACGCGATTAATAGAAACCCCGGAATAATAGTTAAATATCCGGCCATTGAATTGTCGAGAGGGAGCCCGTTGTAAATGACTTCTATGAAATCGGTAAAAGTCGCATTAGCATAAATGTCGCTATGGAATAGCATGAATAATGGTTTTTGTATTGCAAAGACAAATACAAAAAGAAGATATAAAATGCAAAGACGTAAGATTAGTGACACTATCAAACTTTAAAAATTGGTAAATATGGGTACAAAATTACGCCTTTTTTCTATAAAATCTATTGTCCAATAGTGGAAAAATGAATAATGATAGTGAAAAAGTATTCAGAATGTCGCTTTTGTAAGCGATATGTAAATATATACTTATTGATAATTTGGGAGATTTAATGATTCATGAGGTTGTGGCAATATCGAGTTTTTTACTACTTTTGTAATAGATTTGAATACTTGTTTTTAATGTTTTTGAGATGTCTAAGGTTAAAAAAAATACAAGAAGCCGGCGCAAGTCGCAAAAGGGGAATAAGATGATACGTTGTATTATGTGGTTCTTGACACTTGTCGTTGTGGCTTTAGGAGGATGGTATTTTAGTGATTGTGTAGCTATAGATGAGGTCGCAAAGAAGATAAGATTAACCTCATCGTCACATGAATTGCTAATGGTTGCAAAAGAAAATTCTCAGTCTGAAGAAATTGTCAATTACGAAGGAATGACACTCTCGTTTAACAAAGACTTGCATATCCCCAATTGGGTGTCATGGGAACTCACGGCAACCGAAGTGGCAGGCGCGCTCCCTCGCAAAGACAACTTTCGTAGTGATGATAATGTCGCAGGTTCGGCCGAAAAATGGGACTACTCCTATTCGGGCTATGACCGGGGACACATGGCACCTGCAGGCGACATGAAATGGAGCAAGAAAGCAATGGACGAATCATTCTACATGACAAATATGTGCCCACAAGCCAAAACGCTCAACACCGGAGCGTGGAAACGCCTCGAAGAAAAATGCCGTCAATGGGCTGAAATTGATAGTGCGATTATCATCGTTTGTGGACCGGTTCTCACCGACCCCATTGAAGAATATATAGGCGACTCACGCGTAGCCGTACCTCAACGGTTTTTCAAAGTGATACTTTCCCCTTATGTTGAATCGCCTCGTGGCATTGGATTCATTATGCCCAACGGCAAAGTGACCGGAGGCATGCAAGCATCGGCCGCGAGCATCGACGAAGTAGAACGCATCACCGGTCTCGATTTCTTCTCTTCGCTCCCCGACGAAATCGAAAACGAAGTGGAATCTCAATGTCGCTTCCACTACTGGAGCACTCTCAAAAAGAAAAAATAAATCTCGTCGCACATAAAAATCCACCGACAATCGGCACAACCTGTTCTTTTATTGAAAAATTCAAGAACAGATAAATTTTGCCCCAAAATTAACCAACATTATAATTGCATGCAGGTTTGATGTATTTTCTAAAATTCTAATAACATGAAAATCCATAGTATTGTTAAGAGCTTTCCTTAATTTTCTTTTTAACATCTTTTGATACTTACTTTTCATTTTTTGCCTTTTTATTTTGCATGCAGAACGAAAAATACATCTACTGTTCTCCCGATAGAACAAAATCAATTATGATACAAAAAAGCGTCCTAAAAAATATAATAGGTGGATTTCGGGGTAAAAAGAGATAAATTTACAAATCCGATGTTCTAGTTCTGCAATTTTAAAACTCAAATTTCGGGGAAATGGCAGAATCTTATAAAATAAATTTCGGGGAAATGGCGGTTTTTAATGTTTTGAATTTGCGGGAAATGAAAAATGCTTTAATTTTGCATCTGAAATAGTATTTGAAAATATGGAAAAGAGAGTTTTTAAGAGGAAAATATACGATATGATTCTTCAATGGAAGCAAGAGTCTAATGGAAAAAGTGCTTTGATGATACAAGGTGCTAGACGTATCGGCAAATCGACAATAGTTGAAGAGTTTGCAAAAAGAGAATACTCGTCGTATTTGATTATAGATTTCAATAAGGCATCTGCTACTGTTAAGTCATTATTTAATGATTTAATGGACTTGGATTTTATATTTCTTCAATTACAAACCATATACAATGTCGTTTTAGAAAAGCGTAAATCTGTCATCATATTTGATGAGGTACAAAAGTGTCCGAATGCAAGACAAGCTATTAAATATCTTGTACAAGATGGCAGGTACGACTACATAGAGACCGGATCACTCATCAGCATTAAACAAAACACAAAGGGAATCACAATTCCAAGTGAGGAAGAACAGATAGATATGTACCCGATGGACTTTGAAGAGTTCCGTTGGGCATTAGGCGATACCGTTTCTATTCCTTTAATTAAGACATTTTACGAAAAACGAATGCCTTTAGGTGCAGCACATCGTACAAAACAAAGAGATTTAAGACTTTATATGCTTGTTGGTGGAATGCCACAAGCAGTAAATGAATATCTCGATACAAACAATCTTGCCAAGGTGGATGCTGTGAAGCGAAGAATCATAAAGTTGTATTCGGACGACTTTTTGAAGATTAATGCAACAGGCAAATTAAGCAAGTTGTTTATGGCAATTCCAGCCCAACTCAGCAAGAACTCATCTCGCTATTATACCAATGCTGTTGTGGGGAAATTAGAGGATAGTACTGAAGAGGAAATGCTTATCAACCTTGAGGATAGTAAAGCAGTCCTTGTATCATATCACTCGAATGATCCAAATGTTGGCATGTCATTTACACAGGATATATCAAAGTATAAACTCTTTGTTGCAGATACAGGGTTATTCGTGACGATGGCGTTTTGGGATAAAGATTTTGCTGAGAATGTTATCTATCAAAAGTTATTGGCAGATAAGTTGGAGGCTAATCTCGGTTATATCTATGAGAATCTTGTGGCCCAAATGCTTACCGCTTCAGGTAATAAGTTGTTTTATTACACATTTGAAAAGGACGAGAAACATTCCTATGAAATTGATTTCTTGTTATCACGAGGTAATAAGATTTGCCCGATTGAGGTTAAATCATCTGGATACAAAGCTCATGCATCACTTGATGCTTTCAGAGCAAAATACTCGGGAAGAATTAAGAATAGTTATTTACTCTATAAAAAGGACCTTAAGGTTGGAGAAAATGAGTTAATGTATCTACCTTTCTATATGACTGGGATGATTTAGTTGTCTAAGATAAATGCGTGCGAAGCATGTGAAACACAAAAAGAGGCGTAACCTCTTGCGAAGTTACGCCTCTTGCTATGAAAAATTTCTACTTAGTGTGCAATTATTACAACATCACTTTCACAGCGACACCATTAACAATTACTACATAAACACCCTTGTTGGCAACTGCCACCGGACGATTTATGCCTTGATAGATGAGACCGCTATTAATAGAGTAAACTGCGATTTGTGCATCTTCAGCTCCTGCTATATTCAATGTGTTTCCGTTTACATAAATGCGCATTTGTGAAGAACCGTCGATTAACATTACACCTGTTGTTCCACCGGTTACGGTACAAGTAGTAGAGGCGGGAAGGATTTTTGTTGCATCTGGTTGGGTACATTCTACGTTCTTTAATTCGATAGTATGTTCCCCTGCAAAATTATCATTGGCTTTAACGTCGAAATAGAGAATTTCGCCTGAATTTTCCTTGAAAGCAGTGCTTGAGAGGTGATATACCAATGATCTTAATGCTCCATCGGCTTGGATTGCTCCTTCATACACATGTTTCTTGGCTGCACGGTCATAGTTTAACCAATTGTAGCTTTCTTCATCTTCATTATATATAAACGACAAACCTTCGGGTAGATAAACGTCACATTGAAATGCTGTGATATCAACATTGTTTGTCAAATTTATTGCGATGGTTTTAGTTTCGCCTCCTTTTATAGAGAAGTCATCAATATACATTGATACCTCAGCAGTAGTAGCCGGAGCAACAACTGTTATTTCACATGAAGCCGAAAGATTAGAGCCGTCGGCAGTAGTTGCGGTAATAGTTGCTTTACCGGAAGCGATAGCTGTTACAACGCCATTTTCAACAGTGGCGATAGCCTCATCCGAACAGCTCCATGTCACATTCTTATTGGTAGCATCTTCGGGCAATAAAGTAGTTGTCAAAGTTAATGTTTCGCCAATATTTAGGCTTGCTGTGGTTTGATTCAATGTGATTGAAGTCACTTTTGTTGGCAATACTTCTATCTCGCAAGTAGCCGAAAGGTTAGAGCCGTCGGCAGTAGTTGCGGTAATAGTTGCTTTACCTGGAGCGATAGCTGTTACAACGCCATTTTCAACAGAGGCGATTGATTTGTCAGAACTACTCCACGTCACACTCTTATCGGTTGTGGTTTCGGGCAGAACGGTCGCTGTCAATGTTAATGTTTCTCCTATGAGGATTGATGCGTCTGTTTGATCTAAAACGATTGAAGTGGCCAACACTATTGAAACTTCTCCGGTTACGGTACAAGTAGTAGAGCCGGGAAGGATTTTTGTTGCATCGGGTTGGGTACATTCAACATTTTTCAGCTCAATAGAGTGCTCTCCGCTAAAGCTATCATCGGCTTTAACGTAGAAATAGAGAATTTCGCCTGAATTTTCCTTGAAAGCTGTGCTTGAGAGGTGATATACCAACGATCTTAATGCCCCATCGGCTTGTATTGCCCCTTCATACACATGTTTTTTTGCTGCACGGTCATAGTTTAACCAGTTATAACTTTCTTCATCTTCATTATATACAAACGACAAACCTTCGGGTAGATAAACGTCACACTGGAATGCTGTGATATCAACATTGTTTGTCAAGTTTATTGCGATGGTTTTAGTTTCGCCTCCTTTAATAGAGAAGTCATCGATATACATTGATACCTCAGCAGTAGCAGCCGGAGCAACAACTGTTATTTCACATGAAGCCGAAAGGTTCGAGCCGTCGGCAGTAGTTGCGGTTATAGTTGCTTTACCTGGAGCGATAGCTGTTACAACGCCATTTTCAACAGAGGCGATTGATTTGTCTGAACTACTCCACGTCACACTCTTATCGGTTGTGGTTTCGGGCAATATGCTCGCCGATAGTGTGAGCAACTCTCCAATATTTAGGCTTGCTGTGGTTTGATTCAATGTGATTGAAGTCACTTTTGTTGGCAATACTTCTATCTCGCAAGTAGCCGAAAGGTTAGAGCCGTCGGCAGTAGTTGCGGTAATAGTTGCTTTACCTGGAGCGATAGCTGTTACAACGCCATTTTCAACAGAGGCGATTGATTTGTCTGAACTACTCCATGTCACACTCTTATCGGTTGTGGTTTCGGGCAATATGCTCGCCGATAGTGTGAGCAACTCTCCAATATTGAGGTTTGCTGTGGTTTGATTCAAATTTATTGATGTCGCAATTACATCTGGTTGCATAACAATAAATGAATCTTTAATTGTAAGATTGCTTCCATCAGTTGTGGTTGCTGATATTGTTGTTTCTCCACGAGATAAAGCTACTACTTTCCCATTAGAATCCACGGTGGCTACAGATGGATTGCTTGACACCCAGTTGTATTCTTGTACTGCGGCGTTAGTTGGAGTGCATATAATATCATATTCATAGGTATCTCCTACTTCGCAATTTACAATTTCTCCATAAAACTTAATTGAAGTAATTACTTTTGATGCCTCGATTATATGTTTAAACACCGAGCATGCAGTTTTACTTGTGAATATTGTTGATCTTCCATCGGGGACAATCAATATTGCCCCACTTGTTGAGAGCCCATATTTAAACGCAGAATCTTCAATGGTTGGATTGGTATTTCCTTCAATAGTCACCTTTTTAAGGTTGCAATCAGCAAAAACAGAACTCATCAATTGAGTGACATTGCTACCTAAAGTAACCTCGGTTAGATTTGTTGCATAATAGAATGCATTAGCCTTGATTATACTAGCATCAATATATGCAGTCTTCAGCTTGGAACACGAATTAAATGCATCATTTCCAATTTCGGTTACCGAGTTAGGGACGGTTATAGTGGTAATGCTGGTACTACAAAATGAACCTTGTCCTATAGAAGTAACAGAATTGGGTATTGATACTGACGTTACATCTGTGCAATATTTAAATGCATTTTGATCTATGGAAGTAACCTTATAAGATATTCCATTATAGGTCACTGAAGATGGAATGCTGATTGCACCGGAATATTCATTTGTATATTCACTAACATTGCTTCCTTTATAAGTTATTGCCACGGTTCTGTTTGTGGTAACAGATGAAGTAATTTTATAGAAATAACCATTTACTTCAAAGTCGTGAGCCCATAGCGGTACTACCGTTATAAACATTAATAAATTAATAAAATACCTTAACATGTTAAATTGTTTTTTATTAGTTAATCATAATTTTTTTGATAATATTTACGAATTTTACGATGTAGATACCATCAGTCTCTACACTCACTTTGTTGCTTCCGGTCATTACTTGAACTTCTCGAGTTATTCCATCCATACTATAAATATAGGCGATACCCTCGTTAGGTGTATTGATTACAATATTATTGTCTTCAACCGTAATCTGTGCTGAATTTAGATTTATGTCATCGACCGATGATATATGGTTAAGCGGGTTATTTACCGAAGACAAACGATATTCGGCGCCATTGCTTTCGCAAACCAAGATATTGAGGATTGTCATATCTCCTCCCACAAATTCGTTGTCGGCAACTACATCAAGCGAAAGCAAAGCTCCTTCATGTCCTCGATAGGTATCACTCAACAACGAGTATGACATCAATCTGTATGTGCCATTGGATTGTTCTTCCCATAATAGATTATGTGATGCCATCGCTCTTTGACTCAATTGACCGTTTACAATCTTTACACCTTCGGGCAATCTAACATCCATTTGGAATGCAGTAAGTGACATGGCATTTTCAAGATGCAGATTTATTCTCTTTGTTTCTCCGGCACTAAGGATAATATCTTCTACCGATAATTCAGCTTCCATGTTTGAGAATGGCTCGATAGAGGCTACTGACGATGATGCCGATGTGCCATTCATAATGTCGTTTGAGAGAGCCACGATATCGGAAACTGTTATGCTTCCGTCTTCATTCATGTCGGCGGACTTAACGCTAAATGATTCGGATGCAACTCCCATGATGTGATTAGCTACCATTACAATATCCGATACGCTTAATGAACCGTCGCCATTAGCGTCTCCCGGCACATACCCCTCGACTGTTATCACACATTCTGCCATTAGATTTGTCCCATCGGTTGTAGTTGCTGTAATTGTTGCAGTTCCAGCACCTACCGCAGTAACTAAACCCGAAGCGTTTACGGTTGCTACCGAGGTGTTGCTTGATTTCCATGAAATAGTTTTATCGGTTGCATCCGTTGGGGTAAATGATATATTTAATTGCAAATAATCACCAATAGCAAGCTCTTTTGTTGTTATATCAAATTTTATTGATTCAACTAATTTTGTTGATGGTTGAATGCTTGTAAATGCGCTCCAGCCGGTTGCTTTTGCATATTTATCAACATCTGAAACCTGAGGCACATAAAGTATTACTGATGATGGAATCCCATTAAACGTGTTTTCTGCAGCCGTAGCAGGTGTTGAACTATTTACTTTAACCGATGTTAAATTTGAGCAACTATTTAGTATGTTAGAACCTAATGTGGTCAATTGTTTGCCAAACTCAATTGTTTCTAAATTACTGCAACTATGAAATGCTGCCGTTTCAATAGTAGCGACACTATCAGGGAGGATTATAGACGTCAAACCACTACATGCATAAAATGCATATTGTGAAATTTTTGTCACAGAATTTGGGATTGAAACAGATGTTAATCCTTGTGAATGTTCAAATGCATTTTCTCCAATTGAAACAACTCTGTAATCTTCACCTCTAACGTTAACGGTTGATGGAATAGCTTGATTTCCTGTATAATAATATTCCATGCCGGTAACGGCATTAGGAGCTATAGATGTGACTTCTAAAGTTTTGTCCTTGCTTGATAGAACATTAAAATGTAATCCTGTAGTACCCAAATTAAGAACTAAAACCTCAAAATCCTTGCTCGCAGTCAAGTTTGTGCCATCGGTTGTAGTGGCGGTTATTGTTGCAGTTCCATGTTTTTTTGCTGTGATGACCCCGTTTTCATCTACCGACAGAACATCTTCATTATTTGAGGACCATAATAGTTTCTCATTTGAACATTCTTCGGGAGTTATCTCAACAGCAAGCATCATATCCTCACCTACATAAAGTGAGCTAATCGAACTATTAATTTTGATTGACGTAATAGGGGTTGCATTTGATTCTTCCATGAAAGGGAATTCCATCCATTGTTCGGCACTACGATATGCGTCAGAGGTTCCTTTGGGGATATATAATGTACAATACCACTTGTTAATATCATCAAGAGCTTGTGAACCACATACCGGTGGGGTAGCAGTGTTGCTATATATTTTTGTTACATTTTCGCAATCAGAAAAAGCTTCTTGCCCTATGGTTGTCAATCCGCTGCCAAATGACCAATATTCCAAACTCTGACAACCTGAAAATGCCCAATTCCCTATAGTTTTAACACCGTTCCCAATTTGCACTGTTTTCAAACCGGTGCAAAGGTAAAATTCATTTTCAAGAATTGCCGTTTCATAATCGGTTATTAGAACTGTTCTTAATGTAGTATTGTGATAGAAAGGAGAATATCCGGTTGACTTTTTTTCGCTGTATGTGAGATTTCGACCAATAAATACCGAATCAAGAGGACAATCAGCAAACATAGGGCAATTATCTATAGCATCTACAGATGAAGAAGTTGTGGTATTATTATAACCAAGTGTCAATTCTGAATCTTCTTCTTCAAATATTACAACATTAAGTGCTGTACAACCTTTAAAAACATAATTTTTTATCGAATCAACATTATTTGGAATATTGATTCGTGTCAATGATGAGCAATTCATTAAAGCTCTATCACTAATTGAGGGAATTCCCGTCCCGATTTTTATATCAGACAATAATGTGCAATTAGAGAAACAATATTCTCCTATTGTAGAGGTTATTGAGTTGGGGAGGGTTATACTTGGCAAACTGCTGCAATTATTAAATGAATATTCGCTCAATGTTTGCACGCCTTCTTCAAGCGTAATTTCTTGCAAATTTGTACATCCTTCAAATTCGTTTGCTGTTATATTTTTTTCTCTTGCTGTGTTTACGATTTTCCTCAAACTCGTGTTATTAAAGAATGGAGAGTACCCACCTGAAGATGTTGTATCATACGTTATGTTTCTGCCAATATATACATAATCCAATCCGCAACCATAAAACATTGGTCTATATTTTATAGCAGAACCTCTCGGATTGCAACCTAATGCCAATTCTGTTTCACTATCAGATATTATCACATTTGCAAGGTTGTAGCAAGAAAGAAAAACACAATTTCCAATTGATGAAATATTTTGGGGAATAGTAATCCCCTGTAATTTTTGACAATTACAGAATACTGAATCAGGAATATCTTTTAAGCCACTACCAATAGCCACTGTTGTCAATGATGAATTATTGGCAAAACATGCATTACCAATCGATTTTACACAATCTTGTATGTTCAAGTCAACAATTCCTGAACCATTAAACGCTGAGCGTTTTAATGTTTCACATTCTATATTCGCTACATTTAATTTAGAAGTTCCCTTAAATGCAAAATCACTAATAATTGGTGTCTTTATATCCATTGTGGCAGATATGTCGCTATTTGACATACTTTGATAAAAGGCTCCTTTAGGAATAGAATCAGTGACAACAATATTTGCTGTTTGGATTGCGCTTGTTGCATAAAAACTATTTATGCCTATATTTCGAGCGTTTAATGATAATGTTGCCGGATTTTTTCGCATACTATAGCTGAAGGCTTCTGTTGAGATGGAGTCGGCGTTAATAGACGCATTTGTAACAGCGGATGTTGCTCTAAAAGCAGATGGTTCAATTATTTTAGCTTTAGTATCAATTTCTACGATATTGGAACAGCCGTAAAAAGCATACTCGCCAATATCTTTTTTGTGTGTAATATTACATGTTTTAATATATTCATTATCATAGCAAGTATAAGGATTGATATATTCTACTGTTAACGTAATTCCACGATAAGAGACTGTTTCTCCAATATTTACATTTTCAGAGCTACTATTATATGAACAATCGATAGTTTCGCAAGTCCTTGCCGACAAACTTACTGGAACATATTTAACCCCATCAACTTCAAACATAGAGTTCAAAGAGCTATACACTTTTACGTCTGGTGCATATTGCTTCGATGCATAATTCATTTTTGTTCCTTTTATGCGAGTCCAATTGGTTGGCTGGGTATTTCCTAAAAATATAGTTTTAATCGGTTGTGATTGAGCTGTCCCTACACTTAAAACCCCTGATCCAACAATCAATGATTTTATATTTGTGCAATTATATAGTAAATTATTGGGAATTGCCGTAACCTTGCTTCCAATTTCAACAGAAACTATATGGTTATTTCCATTTGCATTATATGAAAAAGGGGGATTTGTAAAATATAAATCACGTCCAATGTATAATGTTTCAAAAGGAGAGGAAGTAAATAAGTCTGAACCCAAAGTCAATGTAGTTGTTCCATCTTCTATCGCAACATGCTTTAACGATGCACAATACCTAAACGCATAATCCCCAATAGAGGAAATAGTGCTTGGCACTGAAATGCCTACAATCTCCGATTCAGAGAATGCTTTTTTTTCTATTTCAGTAACACTATACGTTGTTCCATTATATGTTATTGCTGCGGGTATTACAGCTTCTCCCGAATATGGATTGGTTGATGTAGCCGTTGTTACTGCAACGGTTTTAGCTTCGGCATCGGTAATGTGATATCTGATGCTCTCAAATTCAAAGTATTCTGCCCACAACGGCACTGCCGCTATTAGCATCAAAAATGATAATAAAAGTTTTTTCATAATTTAATTTATTTAGTTACTTAATAAGTATTGATATTTATATCCATATCCTTTTTCTTTCAATTCGTCTTCGGGAATCTTATATCTATTATTTTTTGCAAGATATTGATTTATATCAATTGCAATTGTTTTAATAATATCCATATATCTATCATCCCAGCAAGTGACACTCCATGCAATGCGCATTGTAAACGCATTTACTTTATCACCCACATGGCGACCTATATATTTACAACTGCTTGCCGAATGATACATTTGTTGGTCACTTTTAAGGTTGTATTTCTGGTCTAATTTTTGTGATATTTCTTTGTAAAATTTGTCGTAATCGTTAATGCATTTCTGCTTAATCGTAATGTTTGGATCGGTGTATGATGAATCACCTCGCTTTGCACCATGTAAAAAATGGAACTGGGTAGGATATATTCTCCCATCTTTTCCGTCAGAAGATAAAATAAAAATAACCCATTTTGATTTCAGGCTTTTTATGTCATTAAGAAAATGATAAATGTTTTTATCGGATTTAATGTAGTTGGTATCAATATTATAATATGAGAAATTCTCTTCAGGATTTGCTTTAACCTCCTTACTGACATAATTAAATCCCCCGACCATTGCCAAGTAAAATGCGAATGTTCCGGTTGCAGCCTCCTCAACACTTGAAGTTGAAACAATTGTAACATTAGAATTTCGATTAATAAAACAGCCATAAACTTTATTAATAGGAAACTGCTCTACGACTAATCTATCTTGTGGACGATGTTGAATATTAAGGGTGTCGGCTAAATTTCTTAACCGATATCTTATTTCTTTGTTAGATTTTTGTGAGAAATCAACTGTCTCAATAATTTTATCGGCTCCAATACCCAATTTGATTTGCAAATCTGTCATAGAAAGATAACGTGGCACCGTTCTCCAATATGTGTATCTACATTGCATACGGCGGAATGCTTTATTCAATTTCTTTTGATTAGACTTTAACTCTTCAAATTTCTGTCGATTTTCGAGATATTTTATTAATAATCCGGCAAGAATACCTGTTGGAATTGCATATATAATTATTTTTAGAACGGCAATAACAAAATATATTATTTTGCCATAATCGGTGACAGGAATGAAGTCATTATACTTCCATGGGACATCTAAATATAGCATCATAGACCATATAAATACATCTATATAGCTTTTAAATTGCATTCCTGTATTACTTGTCTCAATATGATATAACATTATAGACAACAATAGATTTATGCCTACTATCATCAAGACAAGAATTACGGAAATTATTATTTTAAAACGAAATGAGTCAACCTTCATTTTGCTTTTTTTGCAAATTTATTTATTAAAACTTGGTTTGTTTTGGTCCTTTTTGGTTCTTTTGTTGTGCATATTTTGAATTTAGCAATCAAAGCACTAATTTTGCGTTACGATGGAGACATTAACACAACAATACAATCAATTGAAAGCGGTTGTTGAAAAAGCCGCCGGACGAAAGATGTGCACTCCTCGGGATTTTGATTTCTTAGCGATGCGCATTTTTGACACAACTCGCACCTATATGTCGCCAACTACGCTTAAGCGTTTTTGGGGGTATCTCAATAATGGCAAGAGTTATCAACCTCGAAAATCAACACTCGACTTGCTTTCTATATATGTGGGATATAAAGATTTTGACTCTTATTGTTTATCATCAAGTGGTAATAATAGCATAAATAGTGACTATATAAAGTCTCCAACCTTATATGTTACGTCTTTAGCAAAAGGCAATATCGTAAAATTGATGTGGGATCCCAATCGCTGTGTGAGAGTAAAGTATTTGGGAGATGATATGTTTGAAGTTGTGGAGTCGGTCAACAGCAAACTAAGTGAAGGTGACCGATTTTGTTGCGGCTGTTTTATTGATGGCGAACCATTATACCTGACTCGTCTTGTGAGAAATGACCAAGCTTTGGGCGCTTATGTGTGTGGGCAAGATGGAGGCATCAAGTTTTTCATTGAAAATGGGGGGGGGTAAGTTGTTGCAATACAGATGATTATGTATTATGTCGGGATTCGTCAGCAACGATAAAATTGACTATTTGGGCTTTGATTGGATCAAGTCCGCAACATCAAGTGGCAACACTTGTGAATGCTACATCGTGCAGATTGGTGGAAAACGATCGTTCATGAAAAGATTGCGACATGAATTTTCCAACGATATATCTTATAGAGGTTTATTCCGTAAAGAATATGAAAAAGGGATTTCAATATCACACCCTAATGTGGTGAAATATGAAAAATTGCATGACTCTGACGATGATTGTTATATACTAATGGAGAACATCGTGGGCGAAACACTCGATGAATTTATCAAATCACACCCCCAATATTTTGCTTCACAAACCAATATTGACAAATTTTTCAACCAACTATTGAGTGCTCTCAAATGCCTGCACAACAATCATGTGGTGTATAGCGACCTAAAGCCGCAAAACATTATGCTAACCCAGGTAAATAATGATGTCAAAATCATTGACATGGGATTTTGTTATACCGATTCTTATCCTGATTCGGCAGGCACAACCAAAGGTTTTTCGGCTCCGGAGCACATCAATAGAGGCAGTCTTAATGTTACGACCGATGTATTTGGTGTGGGTAAGATAATTGAATACATAAAAAATAACTCTGCAATAAATCTACCCAAGAAATATCGGTCAATCATGGCAAAATGCCTTAAAGAGCAACAAGCCGATAGATGGCAATGCGTTGATGAGATATTGACCGAACTTAATAAAAAATCAAAAACATGGGTGAAGTGGTTGATGGGATTTATGGTGGTAGTCATTTCATTGGTGGGATATATAACTTGGCAAAAATCGAGCGAAATCGCTCTGATATCAAAAGACATAGTGTCGGTAAATTATATCAATTACTCCAATTTTAACAAAGAGGACAAGACCTGCGAAGCAATCGGAGATGACACTCTGAAACGCCACACTATTTACATAAGAGATCACATCGTTTATCAGGGGGAAGAATATAAGGTAACCTCTATTGCCCACTCTGCGTTTAAAGACCATAAGCATCTTAAAACAGTTCACATCCCTGATGGCATTAAAAACATAGGAAACGATGCGTTTTTCGGTTGTGATAGTATCTTGATCATAAATATCCCCAATAGTGTTACAACGATAGGAGATCTCGCATTTTATAGTTGCAAGGGGGTTACAGAACTTATTTTGTCGCAAAATCTTAAAGAAATCCCTACTGCGGGTTTTGTAGCGACCAAAATATCTCGATTGAATATTCCAGAGGGGGTTGAGGTTATCAAACTTGACGCGTTTGCACTTTGCCCTGATATTAAGGAAGTAAAAATGCCATCAACCGTAAAGCATTTGGAACGAGGAGTGTTTTACAACTGCCTTAGTCTGGAAAAAATAGAACTGCCGGCATGTCTTGAACGGACAGATGAATACTTGTTTTTTGGCTGTGAAAGTCTGAAAGATATTTATATTCATGCAACGAAGCCACCACAAGCATTGGCATTGCATCGCAACCCCTCGCAAATCACACTCCATGTGCCGGCCGAGTCAATTGAAGCATATAGTAATGCCCCCTATTGGCAAGACATGAATATTGTGGCAATCAAATAGCCTCTTTCAACAATTCCACAACTCCGCATTCCACATTAAATAGGTTCCGCATTAAATATGATTGTGAATTATGCATTATGAATTATAATTGTGTATCTTTGCACTATTATACATTTGTTGGCTCATTTTAGCCAACAAAAAAACGCTCTACAACGATGATAATGACCGATGATACTATATGCGCCATCTCCACTCCTGCTGGTGTGGGAGGCATTGCCGTGGCTCGTGTGAGTGGAAAAGACGCCATAACGCTTGTTGATAAAATATGGAAAGGGAAATCTCTATCCAACGCCGATTCCCACACTGCACACCTCGGCACCATCGTTGACGAGCAAGGCGAAGCCATCGACCAAGCCGTGGCAACAGTGTTTCGCAACCCTCGCTCTTTTACCGGCGAAGATGTGGTAGAAATTGCCGTGCATGGCTCTCGCTGGGTGCAACGTGAACTTATCAACCTGCTCGTACGCACCGGTTGTCGCATTGCCGATGCCGGCGAGTTTACACGTCGTGCCTTTGCCAATGGTCGCATGGACCTTGCCGAAGCCGAAGCCGTGGCCGATGTAATCGCATCATCATCGCGTGCCGCTCATCGCATTGCCATGAGTCAGATGCGTGGCGACTTCTCTCGCCGATTGACCGACCTTCACGACCAACTGCTCAACCTCGCCTCTTTGCTCGAACTCGAACTCGATTTTTCGGAAGAGGATGTGGAGTTTGCCTCTCGTCAGAAACTCCTTGAGATAGCACAAGAAATTCACTCGGTCGTTACCCGATTGGCTTCAACCTTTGCCACCGGAGCAGCCATCAAAGACGGCGTGCCTGTGGCTATCGTGGGCGAAACAAATGCCGGCAAATCAACCTTGCTCAACCGACTGCTTCACGAAGAACGTGCAATCGTTAGCGACATTCACGGCACCACTCGCGACGTGATTGAAGACACTATCGAGATTGGCGACACACTTTTCCGCTTCATCGACACTGCCGGACTACGCGAAACTACCGACGTGATTGAATCGCTCGGCATCGAACGCACCATTAGCAAACTCACCGACGCTCGCATAGTGTTGTGGGTGATCGATAGTGCAACCACACCCGGCCAACTCTCATCGGTGGCTCAACGCGTATTGCCTCACACCTCACCCGACCAAACAATCATCGTGGCTCTCAACAAAATCGACATCAACGCCGAGAACGTCGAAGCATTGCAGTCGGCACTTATGGGAATACTCCCCAAAGGAGCCATCGTGGCACCAATTTCGGCACAACGAGGCGACGAGATTGACGCACTGCAACAACACCTCATCAACGCATCGGGCAGTGCCGACATAGCCCCCGGCGAAGTGATGGTGACCAACGCACGCCACTACCAAGCACTCACACGCGCCGGCGAATCGATAGCACGCGCCATCGACGGAATAAACATGGGCATTTCGGGCGACTTCATAGCCCAAGACGTACGCGAAACCCTCCACCACCTCGGCGAAATCACCGGCACCATCACCACCCAAGATATCCTCACCTCAATCTTCTCCCGCTTCTGCATCGGGAAGTAAATACTTGATTATCAAATAGATATATTAATCATAAATGATTAATATAGCACTCTTTACGAGTGCTATATTTGTTTGTGCAAGCATCGTTGTTAATCGTTGCTAAGCCTTTTTACGCCTGTTTTTGTACCTCCTGTGTACCTCGCCGCTCGAAATGCGATTTTGCGTTGGCGAGGTGATGGAAAAATGAGACGCTGTGAGACACAGTGAGACGCAGAGATACATTTTTGGCGAAATTAAAAGATAAATGAAATGGCTAGTAACATCGACATTCAGAAAAAATGCGAGTGGTGTGGCAAATTATTTATTGCCCACAAAACCTCGACACGATGCTGTTCGCATCGTTGTGCTAACCTTGCCTACAAAGAGAGAACAAGGCAAAAGCGTGTTAGCGAATTTCAAACAATGGTCAATCAGCAAATCGAGAAAGAGGATTGTATTGACAAGGATTTCTTTACCCCAAGCGAAGCCGCAAAGTATATCGGTATAAGCAGGGCTACCTTTTATAGGTATCTTGAAACGAATCTAATAAAATCGGTTCAGCTAAAGAGAAAGACTATTATCAGGAAAAGAGACATAGAGGCTCTGTTTGATAATGCTTCTCCTTACAAAAAACATCTGCCAAGAAGCAAGCAGAGTATTACCGACTTCTACACCACTGCAGAGATTAAAGAGAAATTTGGTGTTAAGGAGTCGTGGATTTATGAGATTGCGAAGGAGCATAATATCCCTCGCACATTTAATCGTGGCAGAACCTATTGGAGCAAGAAACATATCGACTCTTACTTTGCCAAGAAAGCTCCTGATGCGAGTATTACAGAATGGTACAGCGTGGCAGAGTTGCAGGAGAGGTTCGGTATGACGCTATCGGCAATCTACACCTTTGTATATAAGAATGTAATCCCCAAGCGCAAGGAGGGCAAGATGGTCTATTACTCGAAAAAGCATTTCGATATTGCCAAAGGTATTGCCACACCCGAAGAGCCACAATACTACACCATACCTGAAGCGATGGAGAAATACAACCTCACTCGCGACCAGCTGTACCACTATGTGAAGTATCACAAAATCACTCGTATCAAGGTTGGCAAATACACCAAGATTCTGCGCTCCGAACTCGACAAGTTCTTTGAGCCACCGAAGATTGAGTAAAAGTTACTTGATGGTGATTGATACCACCATCGAAGCACCAATTTAATTTGCAACAAAAAATATAAATAATTAAAACATAACAGCTATGACACTAACTTGCACAAATGTAACCCTACGCCAAAAGGCACTGCGCAACGACCGTATTTCACTCTATTTGGATTACTACCCAGCAATCCGTAACCCCTACACAATGAAGATGAGTCGCCGAGAGTTCCTCGGCATCTACCTCTACGCCAAGCCACGCAACGAGCAGCAACGGATGTTCAACCAAGAGATGCTCAATAAGGCGGAGGCGATACGCTGTATTCGTGTACAGTCGCTCATCAATGAGGAGTTCGGATTCCTCGACAAGAACAAGCAGAAGGTCGATTTCCTTGCCTACTTCCGACAAAAGGCACGCGAGCGATACGAAAAGTGGGATAGCGTTTGCAACCACTTCGAGAAGTTCTGCGGTGGTAAATGTACTTTTGGAGATATTACCGTTGAACTATGCGAAAAGTTCCGAGATTATCTATTGAAATGCAGGCAGATACATCACCCTAACTCATATATCAGTCGAAATTCGGCAGCGGGATATTACTCCACTTTCCGAGCTCTGCTGAAGATTGCCTACAAGGAGAAGATGTTGCGCGAAAACCTCAATGACTTCCTTGAAAAAATCGAGTGGAAAGAGGTCAAAAAGGAGTACCTGACACTTGACGAGGTAAAACAACTTGCCGCCACACCTTGCCGCATTCCTGTGCTGAAACAAGCCTCGCTGTTTGCTTGTATGACAGGACTTCGCATCAGCGACATACTCAAATTGCAGTGGAGCGACTTTGAAATGGGCCCCGATCAGGGCTACTACATTCGCATCTGCACCGAGAAAACAGAGACCGAGGCAACACTCCCCATAAGCCACGAGGCGTTGGAACTATGTGGCGAATGGGGCAAAGGATTAGTATTCAAAGGACTCACCCGCGCAATGACTCACCACCCACTCAAACAATGGATTGCCGAGGCTGGGATAAAGAAGAAAATAACCTTCCACTGCTTTCGTCACTCGTACGCGGTCATCCAAATCTCTTTAGGCACAGATATTTACACCGTATCGAAGATGTTGACGCATAAGAATGTTACCACCACACAGATTTATGCCGACCTTGTGAACTCCAAGAAACGCGAAACTGCCAATAAGATTTCACTAAAGTAGGGTGAAAACTCCGAAAAGGTAGGGAGAATGAATAAGTATTTCTTTCTACCTTTCGTAAAATTGTATCAATAAATTACAATACTTAATATGGATATTCCTGTTTCAATGATGTAATTACATCATCAACACTTTGTGTTTTCAGAATGTTAATTATTTCTAACGCTAATCTACATTCTCTTTTAACAAAATCACGCTTTGCAGAATTTATTTTCTCTTCTAATCGTCGTTCTAAAATACTATTTGTTAGCTCCGAGTAGCCTTTTTTATAGCTATCAGTCATAGCATTCAATATTCGTATGTTAGCCTTAATAACTTCCAGTGAAATCTGTTCACTATTACATCTATCAATGTATGTTTGTATTTGCTCTATGCCATTGTTTGGTATCGCTAAACTATCGTTAGATTGTACTATAGGATGTTCTGTCTCATTGTGAACATCTTTAGTATTATGTAATCTACTGAATTTGTTAACGTTTTGCTCAAAGTATTTATCTAAATTTCGCAGAATCTTAGCATTTTCATATATCAAACTACCATTCATAAAATATAGAAACATTGTCATTAGAGACACTAATACTCCTCCCTCATATGGATTAGGAGTGATCTTTGAACTCATTAAAATGAATGGATAGCTATTAAGTATAATAAGAATTATGTTAATAGATATCGCTAACCACAAAAGTGTTTTAATTTGCTTTTTTTGTTTTTGCTCATTATTTTTATTAAACTTCCAATCACTTCTTATACTATCTGGCAAAGACATTGCCGGCCAATCAAGTACAAATTCTAAGAACCCAGAAGTTAGCACACAAAAAAACATCCACCAATCATAACTGTATAGAAGAATTCCAAGTAATGGGGCTACAAAAACCAATACACTAAATATTGAATGTAGTATTATTGTTTTAGTAAAATTAAATGGTTTTACAAATCGCAATTTCCATTTGTCTAATTCTTGTTGTTCATATGCGGAAAGCGGCGTATAAATACCCCTCGGCTGTTTTGTTTTTCTATATATGTAGTCGGCTCCTAGCAATCCACCCAGAAGCACTCCCTTTGTAATATCATCAGCGAGTTTACTGCCAGCTCTAAAGCTGCGATTTAAATCTGGCCCCCATCCTCTTCTATATCCCATAATATATTGTTTAAATATTTATAGTATTCCGTTGAGTGATAATTTCCTAGATATTAAAGATGGTATAATCTTTGATGTTTTATATCCAATAGAATTTATACGTTTTTGAGTTAGACTACACATTCGACAGCCACAATATATATGAGTTATTGCACCTGTAATATCTAAATATTCCTCACTCGAAGAAATAAATCTATATTCTTGCTCATATTCCCACTCTGGTGACTTAGTATATAATATAAATTTATCGTTGTCTTGAAAATACTGTTCAATGTTTTGTTCTCGTGTAAAAGGAGGAGGAAACTTACCATTATAATCAATCCAACATCCTTTGATTGTATCTGGAACTATTAATTTGTCTGTATCTATTTCAATGCATACTCCCTTATGATTTTGTGCATAATGCGCCCACATACTTGATATTCTCCAACCCTCTATATTATTTTTATTACCGCAGAAACTCACGAATTTATATTTCTTGTATTCATTGAAATACATAGTCTTTGGAGCCAAACTATCTTGTTCAATATTATGGTGATTTGGGTCCGCTTCGCCATATACAAATATAGGTCGTCCCTCAGTCGGATCATTAGTGTTGAACAATGAAGATAATTTCAATTTCATTGTTGGTAATATATATTTGACTAACGTGTTGTATTTTGTATAATGATATAATTTCATACACAAATTATAATTGTATTTACATGTAATATATTATTTACCCCAAAGATAAGTAAAATTTCCTCAAATGTAGAATATGGTGTAAAAATAGAGCAGCTATGACACGATAGGACAACCTACGACACGTGCGGTCAAAAGGCAAAAGAGCCGTTTTTTGTGTTGATTATTCATATATCTTTGCTCTTGAACGATTAACAAAGATGACTATGAATAAGAGACAAACGGAATATATTGCACTCTATTTGTTCGTGTTTGGAGCGATATTGCTCTTTGGTGTATTGGCACGAAAGTTTGTGCTTGTCAAGGGGTATGATGAGTTCAGCGCAGCTGTTGGATTCTTCGCAACGGTGGTTGTGTTGTCGGCACTATATATTAGTCTTCAAATGACGCTCAATGAGTTGCTACTACCCCGAATGGAGAAATTCTTGATGCGCTTTCCAGCATTTCAAAAGTTGGAGGAGGTGGCAGTTGTTGCCGAAACACCCGCTATCGTGGCCGAGCCAACCGAGGAGGTTGCTATTACCGAGACTACCCCACAGCCAACGGAATATGAGGTTTTGCGTGCCAACGCCATTGCCGAGCAAGAGCGTGAATCACAGGCAAAGTTGGAGCGTGTACTCGACTACACCAAGCAGACGTTGGTTGCTTATATGAGCGAAGCAGAGTTAGACCGCTTGTGTGGCTACATCACAGAGTATAGTTTTGGCAACACCCCACGCGAGATATCGCCCGTATCGGTTGATTCAGCACTCAAAAGCATCGACTTGATGCACTTCGGCTGGAACATCGGCAAGGCATTCGGCAAAAGGCGCATCCACACCGCCACATTCATTAAGAAAGTCTTTGCTCACGCTCTCCGCGACATAGAAGTCTCAACCATCGAACGCAAGATGTCGCACACCGAATCGGAGTGCAGGATTAAACTAAATGGAATTATGCAATAATTATTTTCTTTAATGATGCAGAATATTGTTCTATAGCCATCATGCATTCTTCAGTATATTCATTATTTACGCTTTGGGTTATTCCTATTTGATACAAATTACTAATTTGATTAATTGTATTTCTCAGCACAGCAGTAGCCTCATTTATCAAGTCTGGTAGTTGAAGATTGATTCGGTTGCCTTGCGAATAAAACTTATTACGTGAACCAGATGAAATGAAGTTTCCTAACTCATCCATATCTGGACTATATATAATAATATCCGCAGGCTCTTCATTTACAGTTGTTGTATAGATACTACACCTCAAATCCCATGGACCATTATGCACGAACTCATTTCGAAAAGTCTCTATCTTTCTAATAACAGGAGGGTCCGAGAATAGCATTCCAGTTGCTTTTAATGATGAATCAATGTTCCTCAAACTCTTTTTGTAGATTACATCAGCACTCTTCATTTTTCTATAGCGACTAAAATCATATTCAGCAAACTCAAATTGTTCTACAGCAATTTTACTCAAAATATCAAAAACAGATGCATATGCAACAAATATACTATTTAATAACATATGTGCCTCCGTCTCTCTCATCCCTCCACATCTGGAAATGGATGTGTATTCATCCACATTATATTTAGCTCTACATGGTACAATACTATAAAATTGTTTCATAAACATTATTACAGCACTTAATCTATCCTGCATAGCTGCAACCTTTCCCCATAAATCATAATGATATACAAATCTGCCAAATATTGGATGTGTTTCCTTATTTCTTAATTTTTCATACCAATCTTTCGTGCAATTTAATTCAGGTCCGATACCTGCATTAGCCACCCACATTGGCATATTAGAGATTATTCGTGTATAATCTATGTCTTGAAATAAAAAGTGATCGATACTGTCATATAAACGAATAATATCACTTTCCATTACTTCTTCTATATGTCTATAGCATTGTTCTGCTGGATATAGTGGATGCTCTTTTACTGCTTTTTCATATGCATCCCAATCAAAATCATTTTCCTTGTTACACATTTATTTTATTGCAATTAAAAGTATTACTAGGTAGTAAAGTCATTTATATCACAAAATTACCTAAAACTTGTCAGACTTAGCATTTAACAACTCATATTTTATCATCATACCTTCCACATTTTACGAAAATCATCACTTTATCCTACCACCAACTACCATCCAAAAGTTATTTCTCAGTTATATTTTGGTGGGTGATTTCACCATTATAACACCGATTTCCTTTGCCAACGAAACATTAAAAATAGTTCGAGTATGGCAAATGAAATTACTTTTGATAAGCTGCCGCAGGCGGTGGGTTATCTGACAGAACAGGTGGAGCGAATCCACAAAATTGTGGCGGCATTGCAACCGCAGGTGGCTATCGACAAGCATCGCATTGTCGAGATTGATGAGGCGTGCAAAATCACACGCAAGGCGAAACCTACTATCTACACACTCGCACGCAAAGGGCTTATCCCAGCATACAAGCGTGGCAAAAAACTCTACTTCTACGAAGATGAGTTGCTGCAATGGATTGAGTCGGGGCGAAAGCCGTTACAGGCACTCAATCTCCAAGAGCAAGCGGCGGAGATTGTCCTCGGCGTGAAACGCAAACCAAAAGGCGGTTTTAACCTCTAATGCACTCGGTTATGAACAGTAAATTGACAGCAGAGGGCATAATGGGTGCGGCAATGCGTATGAGCGCTGAACTATCAGGTGGAGAGTTCCCTATCAGTGTTTTTCCTCACAAGATTCAGCGCATCATCACCGAGTTGCACGCATCGCAGGGTTATCCCATCGACTACATCGCTGCGGCTATGCTCTCGGCATTGGCGGTGAGCATCGGCAACTCGCATCTTGCACAGGTGAAGCGTGGCTGGGTGGAGAGTCCCATTCTATATATGGCACTCATCGGACGACCGTGAGCAAACAAAAGCCACCCGTTGAGTTTTGCGTTTCAACCATTTATAGAACACGACTACCGCCACAACAAGGAGTATCAGGAGCAATACGCCGAGTATGAGCGCACGATGTCGATGACCAAGAAGGAGCGATTGGAGGCTGGTAAAGATGAATTCCCCATTCCGCCCAAGCGCAGTCGTTTTCTTGTGTCAGACATCACGCCCGAAGGGTTAAGCCTTATCCACGCTCAGAATCCTCGTGGGCTGTGCTTATGGTCGGACGAGTTATCGGCATGGTTTAAGAACTTCAACCGCTACAACAACGGTTCGGAGGAGCAGTTCTGGCTGTCGGTATTCAATGCCAAACCGACAATCTCGGATCGTAAAAGTTCGCAAAGTTCAATCTTTATCAAGAGACCTTATATCTCGGTTGTCGGCACGATTCAGCAGAAGATACTCGGCGAGTTGGGGCGTGGCGAGAGGGCGAACAACGGATTCATTGACCGCATACTTTTCGTAATGCCGCAATCGGTGCAGAAGAGCCGATGGAGCGACAGAGAGACACCCGAAGAGTTGGAACAGGAGTGGCAACGCATTATCGGTAGGCTCATTGAGCAGGAATGCGAGTTTAATGAACAGGGTGAATTGCAGTCGCACCGTCTCCCCTTTCGTGAGGCAGCAAAGCGAGAACTATATGCGTGGCAGCACGAGAACGCCCGAAAGTGTGATTTAGAGAGTAATGAAGCACTGCTCGGCATCTACTGCAAGTTGGAGATATACATCATTCGCTTTGCATTGATAATCCAACTTGTCCGCTGGACTTGCGGAGAGTGCGACAAAGAGGCTATCGACATCGAGAGTGTACGCAGAGCCATTGAACTGGCGGAGTATTTCCGCACCACAGCCGTAAGGGTACAGACCTCGATAGGCAACGAGCAACTCAATGAACTGCACCGCACTATCTACTACCATCTACCACAAAGGTTTACCACAGCAGAGGGTATTGCCTTGGCGGAGAGTTACGGGATGAAGGAGCACGCATTCAAGATGATGTTGAAACGCCATCTGGGGACACTATTCAAGAAAATCAATCACGGAGAGTACAGTAAATAACTTGTTACTATCCACATTTTGCAACCGTTGGTTTTGTGAAGTTGCGAAAATGTGGATAGTAACAACAAAACCAAAAAGAAAATGAGATACCGATTCATATTAGAACCATACAAGGGTGTCAGCTCGCGGCACATCTGCCCCAACTGCCACCGCAAAAGTTGTTTCGCACGCTACATAGACACCGATGAGCAGATACGCTTTCCCGACTATGTAGGACGCTGCAACCACGAACAGAAGTGCGGCTACAACTATACGCCGAAGATGTACTTCGCAGAGAATCCCGATGCAAGGGAGCGACTCAGTGATGACTACCGACCTGCGGTAAAGCCAGTAAAAGTAGAGCCACCGCCACCATCGTTCATTGAGCCGAAGATGATGCAACTTTCGATGCAACACTATGAGAAGAATCATCTTTATCAGTTCCTGAAAACGGTGCTCGGCAGGTCGGCAGCAAGCGAGCTGATGCAACGCTACAATGTCGGATCATCGAAACATTGGACGGGTGCAACGGTCTTTTGGCAAGTCGATTTTTCGGGGCGTATTCGCACAGGAAAAGTAATGCTCTACAACCCCGAAAACGGGCGAAGAATTAAGGAGCCGCATAACCATATAACGTGGGTACACTCGCTCCTGAAAAAGGAGAAATTTCACTTGCGGCAATGCCTATTCGGGGAGCACCTTTTACACTCCAACAGCCACCAGACGGTGGCACTTGTGGAGAGCGAAAAGAGTGCTTTGATAGCCTCCCATTTTCTGCCGCAATACCTATGGATTGCAACGGGCGGAAAGAACGGAGCGTTCAATCGTGAGGCGATGAGCGTGCTAAAAAATCGGAAGGTTTTACTCTTCCCCGACCTCGGAGCAACCGACTATTGGAGGGGTAAAATGGAGATGATGCAGCGGCTCGGAATAGAGGTTTCACTCTTCGATTTTATGGAGAATAACGCCACCGATGAGGAACGAAAAGCGGGTTATGACATTGCAGATTTTCTCCTAAAAGCCGAAACAAAAGAGTCTGTTTTAAGCAGAATGATTGCCCGAAATCCGCACCTCGAAACGCTCATATCTACGCTCGATTTGGAGGTTGTAAGCATAGATAAACACTCTTGAAATTCAACGGGAAAGAGAGAATTTCAGACTTTGACTTAAAAGGCTGAAATCTGTCTATTTTCAGCCAGAGCAAGTTTATGTCGGTGTATTACATTTCCCGACAACTTGCTCACCTGAAAGGCAGGTGAGGCGGCTCCCGATGGTCACGAAATTAACATTAAAAACACAACTAAAAATGGAAAAGAAAAATACGATTACAATCCGACTTTCGGATGAACAATACGGTTGGCTGCGGGCACTGAGCAGACGAAGTAAACGGAGTCAAAGCGAGGTAGTACGCTCACTCATTGAACAAGGTACAGTGCGTGAACGAATCACTCGTGAGAACCTTGACATCATACGAAAACTCATAGGTGAAAGCACCAACCTGAACCAGCTGGCAAGGCAGGCAAACCGACAAGGATTTTTCCGAGTACGGGACGAGTGTCAAGCCACAGCATTGAAGATTTCACAACTGATAAAACGGATAAAAGATGATAGGTAAAATTGTAAAAGGCACATCGTTCAGCGGGTGCGTGAACTATGTGTTGAAAGAAGAAAAATCGCGCCTGTTGGAAGCTGTTGGAGTAGAGGGCACGCCCTCGGAAATGGCAGAGCAATTTGAGTTGCAAACGCTGCTCAACGAGAAGGTCAAAAACACAGTCGGCCACATCTCGCTGAACTTCTCTGCGGAGAATGCGGCAAGGCTCGCAACAGATGATAAACTGATGCTCAAAATCGCCCACGACTATATGAAGTTGATGGGTATCGAGAACACCCAATTTATCATTGCCAGACACATTGACCGCGACCATCCGCATTGCCACATCGTATATAACCGAGTGGATAATGACGGGCGAACGATAAGCGACAAGAACGACCGTTTCCGAAACGAGAGGGTGTGCAAGATGCTGACTGCTCGCTACCGTCTGCACTTTTCCGAGGGTAAGAAAAATGTGAAGTTTGACAGACTGCGTAAGCACGACCAGGTGAAGCATTACATTTACCACGTACTCAGACACGAGGTTCCGAAAGCGGTAAGTTGGAGCGAACTGAGGCGGGCATTGAGACGCTACAAGATTGACACCGAGTTTAAGTTGAATCGCAGAACAGGTGAAGCTGAGGGTGTAAAGTTCATCTGCAACGGGTATAAATTCAGCGGCTCCAAGATTGACCGCCAATTCAGTTTTGTCAATATCGCTTGCCGACTTGAAGAGAACGCCTTTGATGCAGGTATCTATCCAAGACGCAACATCACTCCTACCCAGCAACGCGAGGAGCCTCGCCAGGAGATTGTTCGTCAAGAGCCAAGCGAAGAGAGTAGCCTAAGTGCCGGCTTGCTCGACCTCGCAACAGCCCCTGCCACCGATCCCGAAGAGGAGATGCTGGCAAAGCAATATGTAAAGAAGAAAAAGAAGCCACAGCGCAAGCGTGGATTCAGATTGTAATAATTTATTGTTAAACTATTAAAACTTTTAGACTATGTACGAGTACAAAGCTAATTACAATGATTTGATTAGTGACTTCAATCTCTACCTTTGCGAGAGATATGGTTACAGAAATGCGTGCAGTGTTATGTGGAACGAGAACGGCATCTGCATCAGTATTCACAAAGGGAGTTTGGATATTTATATCCGCTTTTGGGAGTACAGCAAGGGCGTAGGCAACTACCCCGACTGGAGTATCATCATCGCCCGTTGCGAGTTCCGCGATGAACTGCGAGAGAGTCGTTTCGAACTCCTCAAAGACCTTGTACGATTCTTCAAGGAGTACATGCCCCGCTACGGGTATAAACACCTCTGCACCGAGGATGACGACTACAAGTATTACCAGACGCTCAACCTCCCCTGCATCAAACGCGGCTTTATGGGACTCCACTGCAATTATGGAGCACCGCTGAAGGATGTTAATGTTTAACGGTTGAAGCAACCTTAGAATGTGAGAGACTCATTTGTCCGAAGGTATCCAAATTTTTCGGATAGTATCGGACAAATGGGGTTCTTTTTTATTCGGTCTGACAAGTGTACTCCCGAATCAGAGACATCTACAGAGCATTTGTCCGAGGGTATTAGAATTTTTCTAATTGCTTCGGACAAATGGTATCTATTCTGAAATACCAATCTATTCTGAGCATTTTTCCGAGGCTTACAAATAAATTTTGTAACCGTCGGACAAATGATGCTTTACCAACTTAACCACCTCTTGTTCACGCCTTATGTATAGCTAAACCCAATCTTACTTACAATCTATAAGGCAAAATGCACATTATTCCACAATGGAAAGGTATTTTTCTCCCTCTTTTTCTCTTTATATTGCACATTATTTTATAACTTTGTGGTAAAATAGTAAATAATAACAAAATGGATAAACCCATGAACCGCATAAAAGAGGTGCTCGAAGAGCGCGGCATCAAACAAACCTGGCTTGCTGAGCGACTTGGCAAGAGTTTCTGCATAGTAAACTCTTATGTTTGCAACCGCCGCCAACCCAGTCTCGAAGTCCTCTTTGAGATAGCTAAAATTTTGAATGTAGATCCGAAAGAACTAATTGATAGTAAAAAATAATGAAATCACCAACTCAGATACAGCCACCTGCAAATTGGCAAGACTTTGAAACTCTCTGTAAAAAGTTATGGGGTGAGATCTGGTGTTGTACAGATACTATTAAGAAAAATGGGCGTTCTGGGCAAAATCAATGTGGAGTAGATGTTTACGGTGCGCCCAATAATGGACTTGAATATTATGGTATACAATGTAAGGGCAAAGATAATT
>SUXI01000027.1 GCA_015060975.1 Bacteroidales bacterium | reverse complement strand
CACAACCGACCGATCAGCACCGTTACACTAAATGATTTGTGCAGTATTTTGCATTGCAAAGTTGAAGATATTCTAGTTTTCACAGAAGATCCTTCAGAAAAATAACAGACACCCAAAAGGCGGTCTCACATAGGGATTTATACGCTCCAAAGCGGTTCTTTTCCCGCAATACTGCACCAAAAAGCCACGGCAGGCGTCAGCCTTGCCGTGGCTTTTTATCTTGTCTTGCGGAAAAATCAATCTCTTTGGAGTGCTTCGCAGTTTTGAAGTTAAGATTTTTTCTCACAAACAATCTCAGAGGACGAAGAAATACTGGATGTATTTCTAGGACGATGGATTCTTTGTGGGAAAAAAGATTTCTTCAAAACCGTGTAAATCCCTATGTGAGCCCGCCTAAGGGTGTCTGTTTCTTCATTGTTGACCTTGCTTTTCTGCGGAAAAGCAAGGTTGGTTGCAACAGTCCACCGGACTGTTGCCATGAGCGCCTTTCAAGGCCAACAGCAGAGTTGGGATCAAATCGCCAATAAAAACACCGCCCGAATGGGTGGTGCTTTTATTGGGTTTACACTACAAAAATGCTAACCGATCAAAATCTGATAAAATGATGTATCGCCTACAGCGATATGATGCATTTGCTTTGCAAATATGATGTTGCGGCGTTGCAGCAATGATGCGATGTTTTCCAAAATCATTAGGCGAAGCCGACATCATTTGCCAAAGGCAAACATCATTGAAAAAGCACTTGCTTTCGCAAGTGCTTTTTCATGGGCAGTTTAAACCTAATGACGCGTAGAAATATGCCTGAATACTGGTGATGTTTTAACACCAGTATTCAAATTTTTCTTTATTAAATTAAAATGCCATCTGTCATTTTTGATATTCAATGGAGATTATCTTGTTTTCATCAACCACAAATTTAAATGTTAATACACCTTCTTGATCCTCAGTTCTAAATTCTACTTCCATTATAGAAAAGGAATGTTTACCATCAACTAAGTTTTCACTTATAGATATTTTTTGCGGGGCACCAAATTTTTCGAAAACATTTTCAATGGTGGAATCATGCGTTATATTATCACAAATGGTAAAACCAAATCCTTCTCTGATATCTTCTCCTGTTTCATACTTATAACCAGTCGTTGTTATTATTCTTACTGTTTCAATATCACAATCTTTCAATTGCATTATTTGATCAGAATTATTCATTACCATAACAGTCATTTGTTTGCCATATTTATCCAGAACTGCGCCCTTTCCGGTAGACGGCTCCGCATACCGATATAATTCACAATCCACCAATTCATCAGTAATTACCCATCCTTCATTAACAAGTACACTATAATTTTGAGGTAATTGAATAACTTCTGCATTTTCTAGAGCGATTTTGTAATCGAAATCTACTTTTGTATAAGCGTAAAAATCATATAGCATACAGAAGGTTTCGTTTTCGTTTATATAGGGATAGGTATAATAATCCAAATCAATAATTTTAGGTAATTCATCCAAAAAGCCCTCTACTGTAATCATGTTTGAAGTATTAATTCTTTCTTTGTCGAAGTCTTCTTTTTCGACATTTTCAACATCAGAGATATTTGCTCCATCCAAAAGGTTATCATCATTTTCACTGTTACTACACGCTGATAAAGCAAAAACTATAAGTAAAAGAAATAGTAAGGATATGATTTTCCTCATTTTTACTCCCCCGAAAATCAAAAAGCATATACAACCGTTGTTTTAAAATATAATTGTTATTGTTCAATTCAAAACAAGTCATTAGAATTAGTATCTAAATAATATGCTTTGCCACTATATCCTGACATCATATTTATAATTCCCCCACGAACCAAAATCGCACCATCACCAATGTATAAATGGTAACTCTTGCTCGTATCTGCAGATACATCTATCTCCCCTGTTTTTTCACCTTTATCATTAAAAATCTCCGCATAATCACATCCCCACGCTGAATCAGAAACTAATATATATTTTCCATCGGTTTGGACGGAATTGTATTTTGTCTCTACCGGCTCAAAAAGATGTTTGCCTGCTTCATCAATCATAGTTACGTAATATTTATTTGCACTTACATTACGATATACTATAGCAGCCTTACCATTAATAAAGGAACTGGCGCTGCATACAACGCCATTTTCAGTTAAATCTAATACTAGATTTTCTTCACTCAAATATGAACTCTCTCCAGGAAGATAGTATCCTGTATATTGTGTGCTATTGCAACCTAAAAGCCATAGAGAAGAATTTGGTGTACCAATTCTTGCTTTTTCCGTTATAACTTCGCCCGTTTTTAAATTTAGTGCTTTTTCTAAATCGGTATTATAATATAAATCTCCAACAGTATAATCTGATGTATTTATAGCATCGCTAATTTGACTATATCCATATTCATCAGCAAATTCATTATACAAATATTCACTTGGCTCTATCATCCACTCAAATTTTGTATTTAAAACACCGAGCTTTTTATTTGTATTAGAATAATCCGATGTTACGACTTCTGCAAGAATATATCCTGCTCTTAATGTTGAAATATAATTGAACCTTGTTGCACCAACATCTGCAGGTTCTATAACTTTGCCTGTTGTATCGCAAAAGCCCCCATTAACATATGCAAGTCCGTTTATAAAGGTTGCATATATATCACCGTTTACAGATAAATCTATATTTAATTCAAAAACAATGTTGCCCTTCTTGTCTATACAATATGTTTTGCCCTTTTCTCGCGCAGTTTCAACAAACGCCAATCCTTCAGAAAAATTGGATGCAGCAAAAATCTCACCGTCAATTTTTTTGCCGGTATGTTTAATTGCAGATTCGTCCGGATTGTTGCCACTAACACTTGAGACCTTTCCTCCACCGCAAGCAGCCAATGACAACACTATAATTATCACTAGTATCAACGACAATAATTTCTTCATTTCCTTTTTCCTCCATTATATTAACCGTTATTGGTTAATCTAATTATATACTAAAATCGGTTAATATGTCAATAGGGGGGATTGAGATTTATGATTTCCTATGACAAATTGTGGCAAACAATGAAAGAAAGGGGCGTTACTCAATATA
>SUXI01000020.1 GCA_015060975.1 Bacteroidales bacterium | reverse complement strand
CTTCGGCTAATCGCGGTGCATTTGCCTACGGATTTAAGACTGAACCTAATGGCGAATTATACACTCTCATCTACTCATTGACCGATGATGTGGAAGGCCTCGACATTGTGTTTACCGATATTGAAACCGGTGAAACTATAGCAATCGACATATCTAGCATCACTTCAGTTCTCACAAAAGGTGAGCATAGTGTGATATTAGAAGAAGGAGACCTTCCTGCCAGAAACTTCACATGGGGTGTGGCTGTTCACAACAAAGAAAGTTTCGGAGCCGAGGTGTTCTACAACCAAGGTGGTGTTACAAGCAACAACCGCCGTGGTGGTGCCACTATCGACCTTGACCCCGAAAGCCCATACTTCGGTTACGTTTACTCTTCTGTTGGATATGCCGAAGGTGTTCAAACATACCTCCCCGATCTCACTAAGAGCGGTGGCATAATCTTAGCCGACAAATTCAGTGCAAGCACAAGTTCTTCGCCCTATCGCATCAAAGCAAACTCAGGCAAACTCTACCTCAGCGACTGGAGCGATGAAAATGCCGGTATATATGTTTACAACCCCGCCAACAGCTCTTTCGCCCAAGTATTCCAAGGCACTCGCGCTTCAAGCGGACAATGGACCAATGGCAGTGCTGTAGTGGGTGGAAGTAGCACTTGCGTCGATTTCTGGGGTACTGGTAGCCAACGCTACATGTATACTTTCTGCGAAGACTATAGCACAGGAAAGAAATTGATACGTTACAAATTAGGTTCTGCCGACTCTTGGAGCTCTACTCCTACCGATGTGTTTGACGGAATTTCCGACTACCTTGCAAACAACAACGTTGAAGTTGCTGTTTGCGATAAAGGTGTGTGGGTGTGCCAAAACTATATCACTTACGACAACACCGACGAAATCAAGCCTGCATTCCTCTTCATGGACCACAGTGGTAACATCAAATTCAATTCTTATTCTTTGGCTAATGCCAATTACATGACTGAAGCTCCCGAAGCCGGTATCGCCATCAATAAAGATATGACTAAACTCGCTGTTGCCAACGACAACAACGGAAATGTGAATATCTATGACGTAACTTGGAACGGCAACACCCCTTCACTCAAATTCAACTACGAAATCAATGTAGGACATGCAGTTGCAAGTTCGGCTGCAATCGAGCAAATGATGTTTGACCCTGCCGACAACTTGATATTATACTCTCGTCAATATGGGCTTATGGCATACACAATGAAGAACCCTGCTCGCAAAACGTTGACCACTGCTCCTTCAAGCCAAGTATTGGAAATCCTCACCACCGGCATTGATGACGTAATTGTTAACGAAGAACCTGTTGAATACTACAACCTTCAAGGAGTGAAAGTTTACAATCCTTCAAAAGGCATCTTCATCAAAAAGCAAGGTAACAAAGTTTCTAAAGTGGTTCTATAAATTGATTATTTTTCAAGATAAAGAAGGTCTTTAGCTCGCTAAACAACTGGCAAAATCGAAGAAAAAGACAAATTAACGTGAGTTAGATATAAGGTAATCAATACTTATATCTAACTCACGTTAATTAAAAACCAAAAGCGGCCAAAGACCTGTCATTCAAACGACTATATTATAAAATAAAACTTCGAGGCGTTAAATTTATAGCGCCTGCCTTAAACTGTCCTGTCATTTTAAGCGTAAGCATACTCTTACAATGATGTAATTACAGAATCAAGATTGTTTACATCAAAAGTTTCCAAGTCTCGATTCTAGCGAGCCTCGTTCATTGCGGTAAAAGTTTAGGGGATTTCTATAAATTTCACGAATTAATCAAACAATAGTTATTGAGAACGTTCGTTTGTTATTGATGTCCGATAAAAATAAAAAATGAAATAAGAAAAATGTCAACCGCTTAAATTCCGCGTTTGAGACTGCCTTTGACACTCTTTTCAATTTTTATCGGACAGTAATAATATTTAATTGTTATTTCAGTACAAAAGTATAACAAATTCTTGGCATAAAGGGTTTATTTACAGACAAAATTACAATTGCTCTAATAGTCTGTCAAAAATATTGTAAAAATCTTCTATACGGTCTGCGCCCAAATATACTGCAATAATATTTTTCTCGGGGTTTACATAAAGCACTTGTCCGTATAGACCATACGCCCAAAAACTACCTCTATGAATAACAGCCTTATATTTTCCAGTGTTTCTACTTCTATTCGCAGCACAAACTTCCACTTTCGGAACAGATTTATAGTAGTTGTACATGCTATCTACATTATCAAACTTCTTGTGGTCATAGGTCCCCCAGTACCAACTATATGAATATGTACCGTGGTTCGCACCGACAAAATTTTTACTATGTGAACGCTCAACATAAGTGCTATCAACAATTTGTATGTCGTTCCAATTACCTTTATCAATGTAGAGCTTGCCGATTTTAGCTAAATCCCTGACATTTGTTGTAAGCCCGGCATAACTTTTTGTGTTATGGTGCTTTTTGCTATCAAGACTTATAGTCGCTGACTGCTCCATGCCTAATGGTTGCCACAATTTCTTTGAAAAATATTTGGCATAAGGAACTCCAGTAGCTCTCTCAATAACAATGCCCAATATTGCAGTAGTCATAGAGTCGTAGTGATATCGTTCTCCCGGAGCATTAATAAATTTCATTACTGATATAACATCTAATGAATTATCTCCGTAATACAGTTGAGCTATCTTTGAAAATGGATTAAAACTATATGATTCCTCAAATTTTAATCCTGCACTCATATCAAGTAAATGTTCAATCGTAAGTTGCTGAAACATCTTATCCTTCGTCTTTAATTCAGGGATATCTGCGGTTTGTGACTTACTCTCTATAATAGACCGAAACATTTCAAAATCAACTATTCTTGAAACAAACTCCAAGGGGTTACCTTGCTTGGAGAGGGATTCAAGGGTTTGAGCAGTCTCAAACAAGCTGATACTCGCTTGATTGCGGCGATAACTTGGGTTCTTCTTCATAATCTCTCTTATTTTGCATAAATATACAAAATAATTTGCTGATTAACAATGTGTTAATTTATAAAGCTTCCCTTAAGTTATTTTCCGCAAAGTTACAAAAAATTCCATTGATGCGAAAAATGCACACATCGCGTGTTTATTGGTTTTGCAAACATTTATTTGGGAAATTTGTTTAAAATAAAAATGTGGAATATTCATTGGTTTTGATTATTTTTGCGTTGTATAATATATTTGTAATTGAGATGCATAAGTTTATCGTATATATAGTGTTGTGTTCTGTAGCGTTGAGTGTGATGGCTCTTGATATTCCCAAGGGTACTTTTTATTTTGACAATTCGTTGACAGGTTATGCTCAAGTGAAGTTTGTGTATGGCAGCGATTCTCGAGCCGAGACATATATTGTAACAATGACCGATGAGGGAAATGATTTGTGGAGCATCACGTTTCCGGAAAAAGTAAGCGATATGTATCGATACACATTTGCCAACACTGGTCTTGCCGATGGCAAAATAGATAAATCGTTTTCTGCGGTAAAAGATGAAATAAGCAATACATATTATGAATATCGTACAGCGACAACCGACCGGGAAATTATTGTTGGCGGTACTTATACTCCACTTTCGGGGGATAATTGGGCTCAAGGGTATTGGAAATCTCCAAATGCCAATGAAATAGGTTATTCGGGAACGTTGCCGGTGATGTTTATCGACACCGAAAACGGGATAGACATAACATCTAAAGATGAATATATTAATGCTACTTATTATATTGATAATATGGGAGTCGAAGGAGTTGAATCAATCGCTTCGCCCGATAGCGCTTTTGCATTGCAAATACGCGGACGAGGTAACTACACATGGAACGATTTTGACAAGAAGCCCTATCGATTGAAATTTGATAAAAAAGCGTCTCCATTGGGAATGAATAAGAGTAAGCATTTTGCGTTATTGGCTCATGCTGATGATCAAATGGCTTTTTTGCGCAATACAGTAGGGTTTGAATTAAGTCGTCGATTAGGGCTGAAATACACTCCCGCCCAACGCCCTATTGAGGTGGTATTAAATGGAGAATATATTGGGTTGTATTTTTTAACCGAGACGGTGCGAGTGGATAAAGATAGGGTGAATATTGTCGAGCAACCCGATATGGTTACAGATGCGTCACTCATTACAGGAGGTTGGCTTGTGGAAATCGATAATTATGACGACCCAAATCAAATAAAAATCACAGAGGGAAATGGTGAATTGATTAGGTTCACTTATAAAACTCCTGAAGAACTTTCATCGCAGCAAGAGAGATATTTACGCACTCAAATGATTGCTGCAAATAGTGCGATATATTCTGCCGATAAATCGTCGGAAACTTGGGAGCATTACATCGACATAGATTCATTGGCTCGTTTCTATATAGTACAAGAGGTGATGGATAATGCCGAGTCGTTTCATGGCAGTTGCTATCTACATAAAGAGCAAGGGCAAACGAAATGGATATTTGGTCCGGTGTGGGACTTTGGCAACTCTTATCGCCGTAGCAACGAATTTTTCATCTATCAATACCCGCCATACGGGCAAACATGGATAGGTGAAATCGCGAAATATCCTCGATTCCAACAAAAGGTGAAAGAGGTGTGGAAACAATTTAAAGGCAATGACTATGAAGGTATGCACGACTTTATTGACACTTTTGTCGCTAAAATATATAGTGCGTCTCAAAGTAATTATATTCGTTGGGAGCAATACGGCAATGGTGATATTGAATGGGCAAGGGATGAGTTTGTGAAGAACTTTGACAATCGCATTGCATGGCTTGTAAAGCAATGGGGCGAAGGCGTGGGAGTGGAAAGTATTGAATATAATAGCGATGTCACAATTACTGCACCTGATTTCGGCTTGATAACGATAGCGAGCTGTACACCTATGCAAAGGGTAACAGTGTGTGATATTTTGGGCAAAAACATTGTTAATGAGTTTAATATAGGAAATGAATTGCAAATCAATTGCCATGCCGGCGTTTATGTTGTAACAGTCTCTACCGCCATTTCTACTATCAACAAGAAGATCGTGGTGAAATAATTCCAATAAAAATATAAATCTATCTATTTTGTCAAAACAAAATGGCGTTTTGTCGATATATTCGCAATGCCATTTTATTTCTCATTCGTTTTTTTTGTATCTTTGGTGTTAATGTGGTATCAATCACATTGTTATGCTATTGATAAATAATTAATCACAAAAACAATTAAATATAATGAGAAAAACTTTACTCCTATTCTGTGCTATAGTTGCAACATTGGTAGCTAATGCAGTGGAACCATCAGGAACATTGCCAGTGGTTTATATCACGACCCAAAACAAAGCCGAAATAACATCGACAGAGAATTACATTAATGCGACATTTTATATTGATGCAAAATCATCGGGTTATGCGTCATTGGGGTCAGCGACGAGTCAAACAGCGATGAAAATACGTGGTCGCGGTCAATCATCATGGAATAATTATGATAAAAAACCATATCGTTTCAAACTCACTATTGGCACTCAGCTTTTGGGAATGAGTAAAAGTAAAAACTTTGCATTAATGGCATACGCCGATGACACACACGCATTTTTACGCGCTACAACCGGATATAAAGTGAGTCAATTGATGAACCTTGCTTATACCCCCGACCGTCGTCCGGTAGAGTTGGTCCTTAATGGAGACTATAAAGGGTTGTATTTCTTGACTGAGACTGTGCGCATAGACAAAGACCGTGTGCCTATTGTGAAACAAGACGATAATGCAACTGACGCATCAATAATCTCTGGAGGATGGCTCCTTGAGATAGACAATGCCGAAGCGACCGAACAAGTGACTATCACCGAAGGTAACGGAAGTCTTGCACGTTTTACATATAAAGACCCAGAAGCCCTTTCTGCCTCACAAACCAATTATCTTATGGGGCAATTAAAAGGAATGGATAATGCCATTTATTCTTCCGATAAAAACTCAACAACATGGCAAGACTATATAGACATCGACACACTCGCCAGATATTACATAGTGCAAGAGGTTTTGGATAACACCGAGGCATTTTATGGTAGCACATACTTATATAAAGATAGAGGAACTACATCTAATTGGAATTTTGGACCAGTGTGGGATTTTGGAAATGCACTTCGTCGTAGCGAACAGAAATTCTTTTACCAAGATTCTCCATTTGCCCCACAAATATGGATTGGCGAAATAGCGAAATTCCCGGCATTCCAAGCCAAAGTCAAAGAATTGTGGACAAATTTCTACAATAACCAATATCCCACTATAAGCACTTACATTGACAACTTCATTGCTTCAATAAAAAGCGCTGCATCATGTGATGCGCAGCGTTGGCCGTCATATGGAACGAGCGATGCCGTTACCGACGCGTCGGCATGGAAGACTTTACTTGATGCACGCACAAAATGGCTCAACGAGCAGTGGACCGGTACCGGTATTGAAGCAATCGAACTTAACGAAAATACTCCAATAGAGTATTATAATCTTCAAGGCATCAAAATCTCGAATCCTTCAAATGGAATCTTTATAAAAGTTCAAGGCAATAAAGCGACTAAAATTCATTTGTAATAAAAACAATTTAATTCAATATTTCAAAGGGGCTATGCCAAAATTGAAAAATTGTGGCATAGTCTTTTTGTTTTAAATATCATTTCAGGAACTATACAATAAAAAAGTGAAGAAATGGAGAACAACCGAGATTTATTTGTACCTTTGTAAAAAATATTGATTAACAACTCAAATACTTTATAAATGGCACTTCAATGTGGTATCGTAGGACTTCCCAACGTAGGAAAGTCAACACTTTTCAATTGTCTATCAAACGCCAAGGCACAATCAGCCAACTTCCCTTTCTGTACAATCGAACCAAATGTAGGAGTAATCACTGTTCCCGATGAACGTCTCACCAAGTTGGTTGAGATGTGTGAACCTCGTAGTGTTGTTCCCGCAACAGTTGAGATTGTAGATATTGCAGGATTGGTGAAAGGAGCATCAAAAGGAGAAGGCTTAGGTAATAAATTCCTTGCCAATATACGCGAGACCGATGCAATTCTTCATGTGTTGCGTTGCTTTGATAATGACAATATTACTCACGTTGACGGCACGGTTGACCCTGTGCGTGATAAAGAAATAATTGATTATGAGTTGCAACTCAAAGACCTAGAAACCGTTGAGGCTCGCATTGCAAAAACTCAAAAGCAAGCACAAACGGGTGGTGACAAGGTCGCAAAAATGCAATATGAGGTATTGAAACAATATAAAGAGGCTCTCGATCAAGGACTTCCGGCTCGTTCGGTGCAATTTGAGACAGTAGATGAACAAAAGTTTGCCCGTGAACTATTTTTGCTCACAAACAAACCGGTGATGTATGTATGTAATGTCGATGATGCATCGGCTGTAACAGGTAATAAGTATGTAGAAGCAGTGCGTGAAGCTGTAAAAAATGAAAACGCTCAGATACTTATTGTTGCAGCCCAAACCGAAGCCGATATAGCCGAACTCGACACATGGGAAGAACGTCAAGAGTTTCTTGCTGAAATCGGTCTTGAAGAATCGGGAGTTGCTCGATTGATTCGTTCGGCATACGCTTTGCTCAACCTGCAAACCTATTTCACAGCCGGAGCCGATGAAGTGCGAGCATGGACATTCCTTCGAGGTAGTAAAGCTCCGCAATGCGCCGGCATCATTCACACCGATTTTGAGAAAGGATTCATTCGTGCCGAAGTTATTAAATATGATGACTTTGTTACGCTTGGAAGTGAAACCGCCGTGAAAGAAGCCGGAAAGATGAGTGTGGAAGGCAAAGAATATGTGGTGCAAGATGGAGACATTATGCACTTCCGTTTCAATGTATAGCAATTTTATCAAACCTTTTTGCTGATAAATTGTTTTACTGAGAGACTAAACATTATATATTATGAAAATACTAAAAACTATTGGAATTGCCACCTTGGCTTGCTGGATGCTAAGTTCATGTGGCTCATCGGTGAAAGATGAATTTGTGGGTACTTGGGTGATCGAAAGTATTGAAGAAGTGCCTGGATACAACATTTTGGAACAGGAAGAGATTCTTACCCTTAACAATGACGACACATTCTCGCAAAGTTTCGCATATCTTGATGAGGGAGAAATAGATACTCTTGCCATTGTAACAATAGGCGGCACATGGGATATTTCAAACGATTACCTCGAAATGAAATACGACACGGCGAGCGTAACCATAATATGTGAAGATGAAGACACAAAAGATTTGTTTATCGAAAATATTACCGGAAATGCGATTGCTTCCAATGACAATTTAGATAAAGCACACAAGAACGGAGAGCAATATGGCATTAAAAACGTAGCGGTGAAAGACGACAAAATCATCTCTAAAAAAACGCCTAAAGACAACACCGGTGAAACAATCTATCACCGAAAAAAATAATTAATTTTATATCAAGAATGGAGCTATGTCAAAATTCTGACATAGCTCCATTCTTGTGTGCGAATATGATATTATTATGTTAAAAAATTACAATCATTGATATTAATTTTTATGCGAAATTTTCAACCGTTTTTTTAGTTGGATTTGAGGTTGAGTCTGGTTTGATGCTATCAAAAGAGGCTATTAAAAAATCTTGTTTTGAGGGAGTTTGTGTTGTGTCTGGGGTTGTACTGTCAAGAGCTGCAAATAATTCAGTTTTTGCAACTGTTGTGTCGGGGGTTGTACTGTCAAGAACTGCAAATAATTCAGTTTTTGCAACTGTTGTGTCTGGGGTTGTACTGTCAAGAACTGCAAGAATTTCAGTTTTTGCGATTGTGGTGTCGGGTGCTGCAGTTGAGTCGTTGTTTGATGTGTTAGCTGTTGAATTGTAGTTGTTAGATAGTGCGAATGCTGCACTGAGGCTGATTGCCATTGCTACTGTTAATACGAGTTTTTTCATAATCTGTTTTTATTTTTAGCTATTAATGATTACATAAATATTTTCTGTTATAAATATGTTGCAATGCGTGTGCCAAAAATAGATAGAAGTTTTAATTCGTTGAAAAACAACGATATGTGGCTTTGTGCGGTGTGTGGAATGTGTAGAAATGAATGTGTGGAGTGTGGAATTTTTCCACATAAATAGTGTGGAATTGCAGATTATAGGTTGTAGAGTTTTAGTTTATTGTAGAGTGTTTTACGGTCGATACCAAGCATGCGAGCTGCGAGAGCCTTATTGTTGTTGCATGAATTGAGGGCTTTTATTATGAGTTCTCGTTCATTGGATTTGTTGCGAAGACTAAATGACGATTGACTATTGTTGAAATCAATTCCCAAATCGTTGATAGAGATGAGGGCGTTTTGTGCAATAAGGGTAGCTCGTTTAATGACGTTTTTCATCTGACGAAGATTGCCCGGCCAATCATATTTGACCATGGCGTAAATTGCATCATTGTCAAACCCCTTAATGTTACGTTCCAATTCTTCATTGGCTTGTTTAAGAAAAAAGTTGGCAAATTCAATGATGTCATTTCCTCGTTCGCGAAGTAGAGGCATTGTTAAGTTGAATTCGTTGATGCGATGATATAAGTCTTCACGAAAATCTCCATCGGAGATTGCTTTTTGCATGTCTTTATTTGTCGCACATATAATTCTCACATCAACATCAATCTCTTTGATAGAACCCACCGGACGTATTTTCCGTTCTTGAATTGCTCGTAGTAATTGTACCTGAACATCATAGCTCAAATTTCCCACTTCATCAAGGAATATCGTGCCACCGTTTGCTTCGCTAAATGCTCCGGTTTTGTTTGTCGCAGCTCCGGTGAATGCGCCTTTTACATGTCCAAACAGTTCTGAAGCGGCAAGTTCTTTTGTTAAGGCTCCGCAGTCTATAGCAATAAAGGGATTGTCGCATCGGCGACTTAACTGATGAATGCGCTTTGCAACATATTCTTTACCGGTTCCGTTGGCTCCGGTAATAAGCACCGACATTGTGGTGGGGGCAACAAGAGATACAAGTTCATACAGACGACGAGCAGCTTCGCTATCGCCTTCCATGCGGTCGGAGCCGGTTTGCGGTTGTTTGCTGTTTGGGGCACTGGTTGGAGCTTTAATAGAGAGGGGAGAGGATAGGGCACTATTTATTTTTTCAAGTAACACGTCGGGTTGTACCGGCTTGGCGATGTAATCAAATGCACCGTGTTTCATTGCGTTGACAGCATTCTGAACATCGGCATAGCTTGTCATTATTATTAAAGGAGTAGAGATGTGATTACTTGTTAAGTAATCAAGGATATTTAATCCTTCGCCATCGGGGAGGCGCATATCCGATAATATTAAATCAAATTGAGATTGTTTGATTGATGTTATCCCACGAGTAATAGTTGACGCTGTTTCAACCTCAAATCCTTTTCGACTCAACCATGCTTTAATCATCGTTGAAAAAGTCAAATCGTCTTCTATTATTAATATCGTACTCATAATGGAGATAAAATCAGTTGCAAAGATAATGCATTTTTATCGATGAATTTATTAGAATTAATCTTTTTTATCTTTGATGTCTCTTTTAAGATTGGTAATGAGAAATGAGATCGTTTTTAGTATTGATTGCGCTTGAATGTCATCGTTATTATTCCAATTGTTGTCATCTCGTTGACTATTGAAATATTCAAACGCATCTATTCTTTGGATTTTTACCATTGTCATGAGTGGTAGCATTTTGTGTGCGATGGCGCAAACTGAAGACTTGTCTTTTGCCACAATCGCATTAGTAATGGCTTCTTCGTTTTTGAGTGTTTCTTCGAGAGTGGTTGTTAATAGTAGATTTATGGTTTCTTTATCGTTATCGGCAAATTGTGTTATTGATGAAAAATCAATATTCTCGGTGCTAAAAAATTGCTGAATTATATTTATGAGTTGTTGTTGTTTGTATGGTTTGGATAATACTTGATTAAACCCTTTTTTTAAATACTCATCAATATTTATTTTACTATTGGCTGTCATCGCTATTATTGGCGTATCGGAATGAACTTTTCTGACTTGATTCAATAATTCAAATCCATTGATATATGGCATTTGTATGTCGGTGAAAATAATGTCGGGAGTTGAAGTGATAGCATATTTTATGCCTTCTTGAGCTATTGCGTAGCAATGAATGTCACAATTTATGTTTATGTTTTGCAACATTGTATAGGTATATTTGAGTTGTATAGGATCATCATCGATTACGACGATATCTAATTTGTCAATGGGAACGAGGTGTTGTATATTGTCATTTGAGGGGGTGTGAGATATTTGCTCTTCTTGTTCCACAATGGTTATAGGAATTGATATTGCAAACGTGCTGCCTTTACCCATAATGCTATTAAGGGTTATTGTTCCTCCAAGAAGATTTACAAGCTTTGATGTGATAGATAACCCTAAACCTGAGCCCTCAATTCCTTGTGCATTTTTGAGACGGGTAAATTCCTCAAATATTTTAGATTGGTCAGTCGCCGAGATTCCTTTGCCGGTATCAGCGACAGATACGTTAAGGTTGTTGTTGATGATTGAAGAAGATATTGTGATTTCGCCATTATTGGTAAATTTAATAGCATTGCTTATGAGGTTTTCTAAAATCTGGCGTAATCTGAATAGATCGCAATTGATATGTTGATTGGTTGATGGGGAATTATTTATGTTTAATTTTAATCCTTTTTTTGCGGTTATAGATGAGAAATTTTGAGATATTTCAAGGATGGCTGAGGCCACATGAAAATTTGTGGGAACTATATTAATTTCGCCGGCATCTAAACGGTGGAAATCGAGTAATGCTGAGACAAGATTAAGAAGATGTGTGGCAGAGTTGTTGATGCTTTTGGTGTATTCCAATATTTTTGGAGATGTGCTTGATTGTTCAATTAGCTCAGAGTATCCGATGATGGCTCCGGTAGGGGCTTTGATGTCGTGAGTGATGGTAAGCATTAATTTCTCTCTTGCGTCAAGCAATTTTTCGGCTCGGAGTCGAGCTATTTCCATTTCTTTGCGATAACGATTGCTTCGTGTTATGTCGCGCCATATAATTATAAAGAAAATAATTGCAATCACGGTTGCGATAATTGCGATAAGGAATGTGATTATGAGACTATGCCGTTTTGAGCGGTATTCATTGTCGAGAGATTTGGCCCGAATAGAATTTTCAGATTGTTCGATTTCAGAGATTAACGAAGAAATTTTGATACTTAAGTTGCCGTTTGCTATTCGCAAGGCGTTGATTTTTTTTTGTAGTTCATGCGCTCGTTTAGTCTCTTTTTTTAGGGTTGCGGCATTTAATTGATTGAAATCATCATTTAATGATGTGCCATGATTTATATAAGTTGAAGTTGTGTCGCTGGAGCTTGAGATTGAAGTAGTGGTTGTGCTGTCATTGTTTCCTGATTTGAATATCGCGGCAATTCGGTTGAATATATTTCTTCCGGTGGTATTGATTGTCGTGGCTTTTTCTTCTTTTATTGTTGTTGTTATAATATGGGTGTGGGTACCCATATCGCTATATTTATTTATCAATTGAGCTATTTGTTGTTGATAGATGTTAGGCGCATTATTGGTTGAAATAGAGTAAAGGTCTTTTATTATGGTTGACTTGATTGATATGACCTCAGCCAGCGAGTCGAGGAGCTTTTTGCTCTCAGAACCGTTGATGAAGGAATTTAACGTTGTGATTGCTGTGTCAATATGGTTAATTGATGATAGGTATATTTTGTATGATGTTTTATCTCCAAGTTCAGCTGTTTGTCCGTAAACTTCAGCTGTTAGTGTAGCGGATATCAGATTGTCGCAAGCAGAGCGACGAGATGATATATATTCTTCAATTTCGCTACTTTTCATTACTTTTGAAGCTTGTTTGTTGATGTAATATATTACTCCAAATAGTAGAGCGATAATCGCAATATATCCTAATGCTATTTTGAAGGAAAGAAATTTCATGATGCTAAGGTATAAAAATATATTGAAAAACATTAATAAAAGGTGAAATATGACAAAAAAACGGAGTATGGGACCAAATGATGATATGTAAAATGTAACACGAATGTAATACAATGAAAGGGAGGACGCAGTCCTAAAATCCTTATAAATAGAGCGAAAATGAACAAAAAAGAGCCCTTTTTACACACTTTCACTAACTTTGTTGCCTTAAAATAGTAGTTATTGAATTAAAAATGATTATCTTTGCACCGCAAATTTGAATTACTAATTATAAAATCGTATTATTATGTCAGAAATTGCATCTCGTGTTAAAGCTATTATCGTAGATAAACTCGGTGTAGATGAAAATCAAGTAACAGAATCAGCAGTATTCACAACTGATCTTGGCGCAGATAGCCTTGATACAGTAGAACTTATTATGGAATTCGAAAAAGAATTCGGTATCACTATTCCCGATGAAAAAGCCGAAGGTATCAGCTCAGTAGGTGATGCTATCGCTTATATCGAAGCAAATAAGTAATATCTATCACATCTTTTTTATATAATGGAATTAAAAAGAGTTGTAGTAACCGGTCTTGGGGTATTATCTCCCATCGGTAATGACGTTGAAACCACATGGAACAACGCCCTTAAAGGTGTGAGTGGTGCCGGTCCCATTACTCATTTTGATGCCTCAAAATTTAAGACTCAATTTGCCTGTGAAGTGAAAAACTTTGATGCAAATGAGCATTTTGATCGCAAAAAACTTCGTCAACTTGACTTATATGCGCAATATGCGTTGGTTGCGGCGAAGCAGGCGGTTGAAGATGCAAATCTTGAAGATGAAAGCATTAATAAGGATCGTGTAGGCGTGATTGTTGCGGCTGGTATCGGCGGTCTTCACACTTTTGAGGAAGAAGCCGGCTATTATGCGGTTCATGGCGAAGAACAAGGTCCTAAATACAATCCTTTCTTTATTCCCAAAATGATTGCTGATATTGCATCGGGACATATCTCAATGCAATATGGTTTCCATGGTCCTAATTATGGAATAGTATCGGCTTGCGCTTCTTCAAATAACGCAATTATTGACGCATTTAACCTCATTCGCCTTGGCAAAGCCAATGTGATGGTAACAGGAGGCGCCGAAGCTGCAATTTATCCAGCAGGTGTGGGTGGCTTTAATTCAATGCACGCCCTTTCAACTCGCAATGATAGCCCTGAAACAGCATCACGTCCGTTTAGTGCGTCGCGCGATGGATTCGTGATGGGTGAGGGTTCGGCTGTTTTGATTCTTGAAGAACTTGAACATGCTAAAGCTCGCGGCGCTAAAATTTATGCCGAAGTAGCCGGTGGCGGTATGTCGGCCGATGCTTATCATTTGACTGCGACTCATCCCGAAGGTCTTGGAGCTATTCTTGCAATGAGTAGCGCTCTTGAAGATGCAGAAATGAAGCCCGAAGATATTGATTATATCAATGTTCATGGTACATCTACTCCTGTAGGTGATGTGTCAGAGGTAAAAGCAATCAAAGAATTGTTTGGTGATCACGCATATAAATTGAACATCAGTTCAACAAAATCAATGACCGGACACTTGCTTGGTGCAACAGGTGCTCTTGAAGCATTGTTTAGTGTAAAATCGGTTCAAGAAGATATTGTCCCTCCAACAATCAATCATGATCCGGAGGATAAAGATGAAAATATCGACTATAACCTAAACTTTACATTTGACAAAGCTCAAAAACGTGTTGTAAATGCGGCATTGTCTAACTCATTCGGATTTGGTGGTCATAATGCTACAGTAATAGTAAAAAAGTACGCTGAATAATATCGGTGTTTTTATATCCTATCAAGAGAGGATTCCATTCTGAAATGAGTGAAATCCTCTTTTTTTAATTATTGAGAATTATAATAAAGATAAGTTAAGGAAAATTAAAGACATCGATATGTGAGTTATAATTGAAAACAATGAGATAGATTTATAATGGAAAACAATATTAAAGACAATAACAAGGACTTTGATTTGAATATGGACTGCAACGAGTTTGAGAAAGCCGAGTTTGAGAGAGAAGATATGCGTAAAGTGTTGTGGATGCCTCAATGGGTATTTTATACAACATTGTTGGTAATTGGAATTGTTGCGGTAGTGATTTTAAAATTAATCAATAATCCGGAAATTATTGAAAGAAGCGGGGCATTAGACCTGATTGCAAAAATATCTACGGGAATAGATGAACTGAAATCCCATTCCGTCGCTGAAACGTTTGTTGATTCGATAGAATTAGAGTGCCGGTCGAATGATAGTTTGTGCGTTAATGAGATTAAAGATTTTGACATAAAGGAAGAGGTAGATACGATATATCATGTGATAATAGGAGCCGCTAAAGATTCTGTTAGAGCAGAGAAAATATTGTTGAATTGTAAGATGCCGGGTGCGTATATGGTTGCAGATTCGTTGGTATATCGCATTTCGGTATATAGTGCAAATGAGAAAAAAGAGGCGGATAAATATGCCGATACGGCTGTGCGGTTGGTATATCCTAACGCCTGGGTGTTTAAAGAAATATTACTCTAATTGATTTTGTTTATTTCTTTTATTTCTCCAATCCAGCGATGTATTGTGGAACGTTGGGGGAATGAAAAATAATATCTATTCCCATTTTTGGTTGAAAATGAAAAATTGGTACATGCCAATTTTGCTTTCGTGTAACCAAAGTCAATTTCATAGAAATCATTTTTTGCAATTTGTTTATTTTCAATAATCGGTGCATATAAAAATCCATGATATATCATAAATGGATTATCACCATTTACTTTCGTGGCATCAAGGTTTTCGGCGTCAGATAAACAGGTCGGTATGACTCTTAATTTTTTATTGTAGTTATAATAATTATCAATCCAAAAAGTGTTCCATATATAGGTGAAATTCTCGAAATAAGGTTTTTTCCATGCGAATGGGGCTGCTTGATAATCGTAAGTAATATCGGCAAATACTACACCATCAGGAGATTTGTGGTATTCTTCTAATACATATTCAAACTCGTGTTTTACTTTAATTGTATAGAATATTACTATTGTAAAATGCACAATAAGTGTCAATGATATAATAATGGTCAAAATGTATTTTAATATTGATTTAGGTTGATTGTAATTGAATGTTTTTGCACATAAATATAATGTAGATATTATCCCAAAAAGATACCCCATCCAACCGGTTCGGACACCTATATTCATAATTAAATTTAGTGTAACCCCGGTCAAGCATATTGAAATGAGAGACACAAACAATGGCTCAAAAATAAATCTTCGTGTATTTTTATGGATTATCGTTATTATTGTTGAAAGAAGTAACAAAAATAGTGGGATATGATATAAAACCAATTTCTGCAATATAGTTGAAAAATCTAATAAGTTGGCTCTGTATCCTAAATTGGATTGCAAGCCCGGAGCCTGAGCAAGCCATACTAACCCAAGTATAAGTCCAAGTATTATCGCTGAGTGGCTTTTAGTTATAACTTGTTGGTGAAAAATGGCATATATAATAAAGCCAACTAATAAAGGGAGTGAAAATCCTTCGTGCCATGCACCCATTATAAAACCTAATAAGAGTGAAATAAAAACATTGGGTATTTTTTCTTTATAAAAAAAGAGATATGCTAACCATAATGTTAATGCCGAAGCCCATATATAATTGAACGCAAAACATAGTGTAAACATTTGCTCATACCATGGTAGCATAAAAGATAGCATAAAAGCCATTATTGACATTAGTAATGGGTTGTGACTGTTGATGCCACTCAACTTTGATGCTAACCACAATATAGCTCCAACGAGTAATCCTGAAATAATAGAGGGGATTATCTTGGGAATGAGCAAGAATAATGTGAATACAATGTTTGCCAATCTGATATTGTCGTTTTGAAAATGATATTTCCAGCAATCCCATAATCCGTTTATGGGGAATGAGGTATCAATGCCCATACAATAATCACGAAGTGGAGTCATATACCAATAGTCATCACATGAGTATGGCATTAATAAGTATATCAACACATGAGAAATGGTTATCATTGCAATAATCCCCATAGAGAGCCATTGCGATGGTTTTATTGTTAGTGTCTTATTTGCCAGTGATTTTATCATATTTGCAAAGATAGAAGAAATTAGCGATTGAATGTAACCATATTTGGTTTATTTCAATAAAAAAGGTTGCCGTGATGACAACCTTGATTTTAGTGGCGGGAGCAGGACTCGAACCTGCGACCTTTGGGTTATGAGCCCAACGAGCTACCACTGCTCCATCCCGCGATGTTTCAATGGTGCAAAGGTAGGCATTTTGTTTCGATTGTGCAAGTGTATTGGCTTAAACAATGCGTTTTTAACATTTTTATTGATTATATTTTCTGAAATTCAAAATATTTTATACCTTTGTTGTCGAACTCGAATGGTGGTGCCCGGTAATGGCTATTGACATCCGTGGCTGAGATTATACACATTGCACCAGTACAGATAATGCTGACGCTGGAAGTTTGGAGTCCTCTCTTTAGGTACACATTGCCGTACCACTATTTTGAGAAATGTATAAAAAAAATAGTGGTATGATTTCCCAAAAAACTTATCCAATTGTTTTATCAATTGCCGGTTCAGATAGTTCGGGTGGAGCCGGAATACAAGCCGATCTTAAAACGTTTTCGGCTCTTGGCGTTTATGGTGCTACAGCCATAACTGCTATCACTGCACAAAATACGCAAGGTGTAAATTCGCAATATGCTCTAAATCCTCAAATGGTTTATGAGCAGATAATTGCAGTAATCGACGATTTGCAACCATCTGTTGTTAAGATTGGAATGTTGTCAAATGCTGAGATTGTTAGAGCTGTAGCTGAAGCTCTTAGTAAATATTCGGCGACAATGATACTTGACCCTGTTATGGTGTCGAGTAGTGGTCATCGTCTTTTGTCTATAGCGGGACAAGAAGTTGTAAAAGAGAAATTACTACCAATGTCAACTCTTATAACTCCTAATATTCCAGAAATGGAAGCACTTACAGGAATGCCACTTTCAACTCATAAAAATAAAGAACGAGCTTCTCGCTTTTTGTTGAATTGCGGTGCAAATGCTGTTCTTATAAAAGGTGGGCATGAAGAAGGCGATGTCAAAACCGATATCTTGTATTCAAGATTAGAAAATGGAGAACTTCAAATAAACCGATTCGCAGCCGAAACAATTCCAACAAAAAATTTTCATGGTACCGGGTGCACACTATCTTCGGCTATAGCTGCATTTATGGCAAGAGGATATTTGTTGAATGATGCTGTACTTGAGGCTAAACGATATGTGTCGGAAGCAATAAGAGCCGGTGCTGATGTTAAAATAGGATATGGATTTGGACCTGTAAATCATGGTTTTAACCCATGTAAAATGATAATTAATAATTCAAGTAAAAAATTAATGGAATAAAGAATATGAAATCAAATTTGAAAATTTCTTATCCCGGTTCGAAAAAAGTATATGTAAATGGAGTTATACACCCAAGCGTGAGAGTTGGTATGCGTATGGTAACACAGACGCCTACAGTAACGATTAATGACGGAGAAAGATTAGAGACACCAAATCAGTCGATATATATATACGACACATCAGGGGCTTATAGTGATAGTAATGCGGAGATAAGTTTAGAAAAAGGATTGCCGCATTTGCGTGAAGCATGGATTAAAGAACGAAGTGCAAAAGATGCAAGTAATGTATGTCAGATGTATTATGCTAAAAAGGGTATTATTACGCCAGAGATGGAATATGTGGCAATTCGTGAAAATCTAAATTGTAAGGAACTCGGTATCGAATCATATATCACTCCCGAATTTGTGTGCAAAGAAGTGGCTGAAGGCAGAGCTGTAATTCCTGCAAATATTAAACACCCGGAGGCAGAACCAATGATTATAGGTAGAAATTTCTTGACAAAAATTAATGCCAATATAGGAAATTCAGCAACAACTTCAAGCATAGAAGAAGAGGTAGAGAAAGCAATATGGAGTTGCAAATGGGGAGCCGATACAATTATGGATTTATCTACCGGCCCAAACATTCATGAAACAAGAGAATGGATTTTGCGGAATAGTCCCGTCCCAATAGGTACTGTCCCAATTTATCAAGCGATGGAGAAGGTAAATGGCAAAGCCGAAAATCTAACTTGGGAGATTTATCGTGATGTGCTAATCGAACAATGTGAACAAGGTGTGGATTATTTTACGATACATTGTGGAATACGCTTAAAGAATGTTATGCTTGCGGCTAATCGTCTTACGGGTATTGTAAGCCGTGGCGGAAGTATTATATCTAAATGGTGTCAGACTCATCAGAAAGAGAGTTTTCTATATGAACACTTTGATGATATTTGTGATATTGTTGCACGATATGATGTTGCACTTTCGCTTGGAGACGGATTAAGACCGGGGAGTATATATGATGCAAATGATAAAGCTCAGTTTGCCGAATTAGATACAATGGGAGCCCTTGTCGAAAGGGCTTGGGTAAAGAATGTTCAAGTGTTTATTGAGGGTCCCGGACATGTTCCGATGCATAAAATCAAAGAGAATATGGAGCGTCAAATAGAAAAATGCCATAATGCACCATTCTATACTTTAGGTCCGTTGGTTACTGACATCGCTCCGGGATATGACCACATAACTTCCGCAATTGGTGCCGCGCAAATAGGATGGTATGGAACTGCTATGCTATGTTATGTTACCCCAAAAGAGCACCTTGCCCTTCCTAATAAAGAAGATGTTCGAGAGGGTGTAGTTGCCTTTAAGTTGGCTGCACATGCTGCAGATATAGCAAAGCGACATCCTGGGGCAATGGTGCGAGATAATGCGTTGAGTAAGGCTCGTTATGAATTTAGATGGAAAGACCAATTTAACCTTAGTTTAGACCCTGAAAAAGCATTGGAGTATTATAAATCGTCAAATCATGTTGGTGGTAAATACTGTACAATGTGTGGCCCAAACTTTTGTGCAATGAAAATTAGTCATACACTCTGTGATGAGGAGAATTAATAATAATTAAAATAGTAAAATTATGATTGAAAGAAACGTTTCAAAAGGTATTATCAGTACCTATTTTAACAAGTTGGAAAGGAATTTGGATTTAGATGTGGCTATAGTTGGTGGAGGTCCATCGGGTATTGTCGCGGCTTATTATCTTGCAAAAGCAGGTTTGAAAGTATCTCAGTTTGATAGAAAACTTTCACCCGGTGGAGGAATGTGGGGCGGTGCTATGATGTTTAATCAAATCGTAGTACAAGAAGAAGCTATGCATATAATAAAGGATTTTGATATTAATTATGAGAAATATGATGATAATTTATATGTGATGGATTCGGTAGAAAGTACTTCGGCTTTATTATACAAGGCTGTTCATGCCGGTGCCACTATTTTTAATTGCTATTCGGTTGAGGATGTGATTTTCAAGAATGATGTTGTGAGTGGTGTAGTTGTGAATTGGACTCCTGTATTAAGAGAGGGTATGCATGTTGACCCACTTAATATTTTGGCAAAATGTGTGGTTGACGGCACTGGACATGATAGCGAAATGTGTCGCACTGTGGCTCGCAAAAACGGCATTCGTCTTGCAACCGATACAGGAGATGTGATTGGAGAACGTTCATTAGATGTTATAGCCGGAGAAGAAGAGGTTGTAAATGGAACAAAAGAAATTTACCCCGGACTTTATGTGTGTGGCATGGCGGCATCTGCTGTAAGTGGCACACCTCGCATGGGCCCAATCTTTGGAGGTATGCTCCTTTCAGGAAAGAAGGTTGCCGATCTTATTATCGAAAAACTTAAGAGTTGATAGTGAGTATTACACTCAATATGAAAATAATTGCAATAACACCACCTCATGTAATTGAAAATGAGGTGGTGGTTATTCGACGGTTGTTTGAAAAAGGTGTCGATATAGTGCATCTACGCAAACATCAATCCGAATTTGACAAGGTAGATGTTATTGTTTATTTGCATGAAATTTTATCGGCATTAACATTTGAAGAGCATAGCAGAATGGTCATTCATGATTATCCTCAGTTATATTATGATTACTCGTTGAAAGGTATTCACATAAATAAAAACGTAACGAGGTTGCCCGAGGATTATAGCGGATTTAAGACGCGTTCATGTCATTCTTTTGAGGAAATTCGGAAATATAAGAATGAATATGACTACCTATTCCTCAGTCCCATTTTCGATAGTATATCCAAACCAGACTATAAATCACCTTTTACCCACGAAGTACTACAAAAAGCATCGCTCGAAGGTATAATTGACAAAAAAGTCATTGCCTTGGGAGGTGTAACATTTGATAAGATACCCTATCTAAAATCACTAAACTTCGGCGGAGTGGCAATGCTTGGTGGAATATATGATTTTGTAAAATAAATACCCCCGACGCTTAATAGTGCCGAGGGTAGTTGTGTATAATAGGGAATCTATTATTTATTTACTTGGAAGCGGTTGATTCCGTCGCGGAGGAATGCTACAGTTTGTTGAGCGGCGGCGATACCTGCGTTGATGTTTGCTTCAGCAGTTTGAGCACCCATTTTCTTAGGAGTGAAGAATACGCGATCGCCAAATTTAGCTTTCAATTCTTCAGCACTATCGGGTTTGATGTCGGCAACATATTTAATGTCGGGACGTTCTTCGAGCGCTTTAGCAAGACCTTCTTCGTCAATTACTTCTTTGCGGGCAGTGTTGATGAGTACACCATTTTTAGGCATCAATTTCACGAGGTCGTAGCCAACCGATTTTTTAGTTTCGGCAGTGGCAGGAATGTGAAGTGATACGAATTGGTTGGTGCTATAAAGTTCTTCAACCGAGTGGATAGGTTTAACACCTGCTTCGGTGATAACTTCATCGGGGCAATAAGGGTCGAGTGCCGACACTTCCATGCCAAAACCTTTAGCGATGCGAGCCACGTTGCGACCCACTTGGCCAAATGCGTGAATACCGATTGATTTTTCTTTGAGCTCGGTGCCTGATGTGCCGTTATACATATTGCGAACAGCCATCACAGTCATACCAAATACCAATTCGGCAACAGCGTTAGAGTTTTGTCCGGGAGTGTTTTGTGCAACAACGCCTTTAGCTTTTGATGCTTCGAGATCGATGTTGTCGTAGCCAGCACCTGCACGAACAACGATTTTTAATTGTTTAGCAGCATCGAGCACTTCTTTATCGACAATGTCGGAACGGATAATCAAACCGTCAGCATCGGCTACTGCGTCAAGTAATTCTTGTTTTGAACTATATTTTTCGAGGAGGGCAAGTTCGTAACCTGCTTCGTCGAGAACTTTGCGAATACCATCAACAGCAACTGCTGCAAAAGGTTTTTCGGTTGCAACTAATACTTTCATTGCGATAATATGTTATTAGTGTTTTGCTTCAAATTCTTTCATTGCTGCAATAAGAGCATCTACGCTTTCCATTGGGAGTGCGTTGTAGATTGATGCACGGAAACCACCCACTGAACGGTGCCCCTTGATACCAACCATGCCTTTAGAAGTAGCGAATTCAACGAATTCTTTTTCTAATTCAGCATATTCGGGTTTCATTACGAAACATACGTTCATGATTGAACGGTCTTCAACGGCTGCAGTACCTTGGAATAGATTGCTTGAGTCGATTGCATCATAAAGTTTTGTTGCTTTTGCGATGTCAATCTTTTCAATTTCTTTCAAGCCGCCGAGGCTCTTGTAATATTTGAGAGTTTGTAATGCAGAGTAGATAGGCAACACAGGAGGAGTGTTGAACATTGAACCTTTTTTGATGTGAGTGCGATAGTCGAGCATTGTTGGGATAGCACGTTCTACTTTGCCAAGAGCGTCTTCCTTAACAATCACGATTGTAACACCCGATGGAGCGAGGTTCTTTTGTGCACCTGCATAGATTACATCATATTTTGATACATCGACAGGTCGAGAGAAGATGTCGCTTGACATGTCGGCTACCAAGGGAACGGGTGAATCGATATCTTTGCGCACTTCAGTACCGAAGATTGTATTGTTGGTAGTGAAATGGAAATAATCAGCATCGGCAGGAATGACGAAATCTTTAGGAATGTATGAGAAGTTAGCTTCTTTAGAAGATGCTACAACATCAACTTCGCCAAATAGTTTTGCTTCTTTGATTGCATTAACAGCCCAAGTACCTGTTTCAAGATATGCTGCTTTCTTTTTCAAGATGTTGAAAGGCACCATGCAGAATTGCATACTTGCACCACCACCGAGGAAAAGAACATGATAACCTTCGGGCACTTCGAGTAATTCTTTAACCATTTGTGCTGCTTCTTCTATTACAGCAGTGAATTCTTTGCTACGGTGTGATACCTCAAGGATTGACAAACCGGTATCAGCAAAGTTCATAATTGCCTCAGCGGTATTCTTAATAGTGTATTCACTAAGAATAGAGGGGCCTGCATAAAAATTGTGCTTCTTCATTTCAATTTTTTTGTTGTTATTAGTTTATGGTGGCAAAATTAATAATTTTATGTGGTATAATCTAACTTTTTGACAGAAAAAGCACCCAATTGTTGAGAAGTTTTGCTAATTGGGCGCTTTTGTTTATTATTGCTTTTTTGAGTTGACCAATTCGCCTACTTTATCCAGCGGGATGTCTCCACTCATTGATATGACGGTCATTTCATCGTTGTCATCAACCATCATTAGGATGTATGTGATTTTTTCTCCATGAGAATAACCATATATTGAAACCTTTTCGCCATCGTCGTTAATTCGTGCAAGGGTTTCAAGTTGATATGTCTCAGCGATTTTTTTGACGTAATTTCTTATTGTGTATAAGAATTTTTTGTTTTCACAATTAATTATTTCTACGGAATTGAGATTGCCGGCAATGGCGCTGATATGGGGGTCTCCTATCATACTTGTTCCAAACGTTTTGAGCATTGCGCTTGAGATATAAACGCTTGTTACTCCTTTATAGTTAGATATAGGTTCAAAAGAGGGTGGAAACTTTGATGCAATATGATACTCTTGAAGCCTTGAAGCCAATTCATTATATTGATTCAAGTTCGCAATTTGAAAAGTGTCGAGGTTGAGTTGCTTTAATGAGTTCAACCCATATTTTTCCCAGTCTTTCCAATCGATGTAAATAGTGTCTTGTCCTTTGACTGAAAATGTTATAGAAATTAGTGTAATTGCCGTGAGAAAATATTTTATTGTTTTCATCATATTATATCTATTATGGTGTTATTAATGTCATTAATTGTTGATTTGGTCTTGTTGATGCCTTCTTGGGCTTTGTTTAATTTCTCTGAAAGAAGAAGCAAGGCTTTTTCTGTATTTTCGTATGCTATTTGTTCTTCGCTAACCGATTTGAGTTGGTTCGTTTTGTTTATGCGTTGACGTTTAATCCTTTTTTTTGTTTTAGTCTCTTGAGTTTTTTTAGTTGCCTCTTCGGCTAAATCCGGCTCTTGTTGCTCAATTTTGATAGTATTGTCTATTTTGTTGTCAATTATGTTGTTCTTTATTTCGGAAACTAATATTGTTTCATGGGTGACAACTTTATCGTTGAGATTGACGAATTTAAGACCGATTGCGATTAGGATAATGA
>SUXI01000019.1 GCA_015060975.1 Bacteroidales bacterium | reverse complement strand
GTTCTTTGATAGAGCAAGGATGAAAAATAATTGATCTAAACTTGCAATTATTTAAACTATTTACTATATATTTGCATATTGGTATTTGTGTTCTTTGATAGAACACATCACAATAGTTCTCCAATTATTCCCCTATTAGCCTCGTCAATCACCGAATTTTCCAACATTGTTAGATAAATCTGTGTTGTCTGTTCAGAGGTGTGGCCCATACCTTGGCTGATTACAGAGATGGGAACATTGTGATTTCTTGCAGCAGTTGCCCAGCTGTGGCGTGAGGTGTAAGATGTCAGTTTACAGCCGCACCCCAATATCTCTGATAATCTGCCGAGTAGGCGGTTGTGAGTGTTTAAGGCAACCTGATATTGCTCGTATGCTTCATTTGCGTCAAGCGAGTTCAAAATCGGAAATACAAAAGGTGAATCAGTATCTGCATAGCATTCGATTATTCGCTGGATACTCGGCTCAATGCGAACGCTCAATAGTTGCCCCGTTTTACGACGAGCGTAACAAATCATTCCATTTTGTAAGTTTGACTTTTTGAGGTAAGCAATATCCACGAATGCCATTCCGCGAGTGCAATAGCTAAAAATAAACAAATCACGGCACAAGGCAAGCGGAGTTCCTGCTTCCAACTCCAAACGGTGCAATTGTGCTATAATAGATTCAGACACAGCACGCTTGCGTGTACGATCAATACCTGTATAGACCTCTGTGAATGGGTGCTGTTGCTCAATAAGTTTTTGCCTTACTGCCTTGTTGTAGATAGCTCGAAGTACTCGCATATAAAACGATACGGAATTACGCACTAAACCACGCTGAACGAGGAATGCGTTATAATCTGTAATCACTTGCTCGGTCAAGGCTGATAGTGGCAGGCGAACATCACCCAAAAACTCACTAAAACTGCTCATCGTCTTCTCATAATTCTTAGCCGTTCCAAGTCGATTTGTAGCCCGTAGTTGCTCAACTTGCGAACGCATATAATCGAGCACAAGAATATGGCTCCGGGGCGATTTATAGCGGTTGATAATGTCGTTCACAGAATAGTCTATTCCGCTACTATCAAGGTCCAAAATAACCCTTCGCAGCAACGCCACATCGCTATCAATGCGGTTCTGAATCATTGAGTGATTCGGAGCTGATGGGGCTAACTTTCCCTCGTCAGCATCCCAGTCCGATGGGCATACACGAAGCCTTGTTGTAATCTGTTGTGTTTTACGATTGTAAGTAATCTGATAGTAGATAACACCCGCTTTGCCTACAACTTTTGACGGGCGTAGTTTTACTTTAATTGTTGCCATAAGCGTGATAAATGATTTAAGATGATACAATAAAAGCCTTCACTCAATTGCCTAAGGGAAGGCTCTTTAATAACGGCTACGGGATATACTCTTCGTAAATATCCCTGTCGCCGGACTTGATTTTCTTGACAAGATTACTCTTCGAGCGTTTGCCATAGCCAAGCAAGCGTGAATGTCCCACATTGTAAGCCAAGACCGTTAGTAGCAGAACATCTTTCCCATACTATCAGAAATACTTGTATCGCCCCAATAGGTCGACTTTGAGTAACAAATCCGCCTACACCTCGGGAATGTCGGCTGTCAGGTTTTCGTATGGCTGAAGTTTATGCTCATAACCGATATACGGGTGATTGGTATAGTCGTTCCACCCTCCAAACTTCTTGATGAGTTCAACTGCCTTATCGAATAGCTCCGCAGAAATCTCCTTTGACAGTGAAACTGACTAAAAAGTCCGTAAGGACGATGTCAGCCTCTGTTGTATTTGCCTACATCGCATGTCAATGCAAAATAGACTATCCCACTAAAAAACACCGGAATACCCCTTGTTGTATCGAAAAGTTTTCGTATATTTATTATACCAAACAAAAACATATAACAATATACCCTTCCTCAAAATATATTCCTATCTTTTTGGTTGTGATTTGCTTTCAAATTAGTATCTTTGTAATATAGAATACACCCTGGTCACTTATCCGATACATTCCGTTATGGTTGTGATTTGCTTTCAAATTAGTATCTTTGTAATATAGAATACACCCGATTTCGTTCAACCATTGCATTATGCCTTTGTTGTGATTTGCTTTCAAATTAGTATCTTTGTAATATAGAATACACCATCATTACCCTCTATATCCCATGCTCGTAGTTGTGATTTGCTTTCAAATTAGTATCTTTGTAATATAGAATACACCTAGCACTATCAAGATGGATAGTAGTAGTGCGTTGTGATTTGCTTTCAAATTAGTATCTTTGTAATATAGAATACACCCGCCATCGCACCTTGCAACGAATTAGAAAGGTTGTGATTTGCTTTCAAATTAGTATCTTTGTAATATAGAATACACCCCTTCCCGCTTGTTTGTCGTCCATAGAATCGTTGTGATTTGCTTTCAAATTAGTATCTTTGTAATATAGAATACACCCTATTTCCACCATGCCGAACTCATAACATCGTTGTGATTTGCTTTCAAATTAGTATCTTTGTAATATAGAATACACCATGGCTCATTGTGCCTTACGGACATTCCGAGTTGTGATTTGCTTTCAAATTAGTATCTTTGTAATATAGAATACACCTTCTTTTCCTTTCAGAACCTCAGCAGTTGCGTTGTGATTTGCTTTCAAATTAGTATCTTTGTAATATAGAATACACCATGGCTCATTGTGCCTTACGGACATTCCGAGTTGTGATTTGCTTTCAAATTAGTATCTTTGTAATATAGAATACACCTTCTTTTCCTTTCAGAACCTCAGCAGTTGCGTTGTGATTTGCTTTCAAATTAGTATCTTTGTAATATAGAATACACCACAACAGGCGTTTTTACCAACACTCTTCGGTTGTGATTTGCTTTCAAATTAGTATCTTTGTAATATAGAATACACCTAAAATTGTAAATAATCTGCCATTATACTAGTTGTGATTTGCTTTCAAATTAGTATCTTTGTAATATAGAATACACCGAGAGTGATTTTAATAATCGCTTTCAAGGTGTTGTGATTTGCTTTCAAATTAGTATCTTTGTAATATAGAATACACCGCGGAGATGAGTGAGGGTAAGCGCAAGGGGGTTGTGATTTGCTTTCAAATTAGTATCTTTGTAATATAGAATACACCCCCACAGAGTATGCCCGCCTATATAAAGCGGTTGTGATTTGCTTTCAAATTAGTATCTTTGTAATATAGAATACACCCCCACAGAGTATGCCCGCCTATATAAAGCGGTTGTGATTTGCTTTCAAATTAGTATCTTTGTAATATAGAATACACCATTGAGCTTGTCTATATCACCAACAACCTGTTGTGATTTGCTTTCAAATTAGTATCTTTGTAATATAGAATACACCTTTTCGTCTTTTTGTTTGTACTTCAAAGGGTTGTGATTTGCTTTCAAATTAGTATCTTTGTAATATAGAATACACCACACTAATTTATATCATGATTTCATCAAGGTTGTGATTTGCTTTCAAATTAGTATCTTTGTAATATAGAATACACCCAATATCCGCACATAGTTTCTCATCCTCCGGTTGTGATTTGCTTTCAAATTAGTATCTTTGTAATATAGAATACACCTCCAGCGTGTGGAAGCAATCAGCCCTCTGTGTTGTGATTTGCTTTCAAATTAGTATCTTTGTAATATAGAATACACCATGAGAGGCTTATAGTCCTTCATTGAAGCAGTTGTGATTTGCTTTCAAATTAGTATCTTTGTAATATAGAATACACCAAGCAAGATGCAATAACTCTCGCTTATCCAGTTGTGATTTGCTTTCAAATTAGTATCTTTGTAATATAGAATACACCATCGCTTTTGATATTTGTCTCTTAAATCTGTTGTGATTTGCTTTCAAATTAGTATCTTTGTAATATAGAATACACCACAACTGGGAAACGTGGTTCATTACGCATAGTTGTGATTTGCTTTCAAATTAGTATCTTTGTAATATAGAATACACCTCGAGTCCGTCTCCCGCTACAACCCTATGTGTTGTGATTTGCTTTCAAATTAGTATCTTTGTAATATAGAATACACCAGACTCACAATAACATTATGAGTACTAGGTAATTACAAATAATTTAGAATTAAAAAAATGGTGTATAATGAGAAAAATCCACCTTTGATAGGTGGATTTTCTTATTTCTAAAATAATTCTAATTGTTGTCCCGGGGATGGAAGATTTGCAGTTTTTCTACCATAAAAAAGTTCCATGGCACTAAATTGCTTATCAGTGATACACAGCACCCCTACTTTCCCATATTCGGGCAATATTGCTTTTACCCTCTTTATATGAACATCAGCATTTTGTTGGCTGGGACAATTTCTCACATAAATCGAAAATTGAAACATCGTGAAGCCGTCGTTTTGCAAATTTTTTCTAAATCGGGCATATGCCTTTCTATCCTTTTTGGATTCAGTAGGCAAGTCAAAAAACACTAAAACCCACATAATGCGATATTCACTAAATCGAGTGTGCATAAATAGTTTACATCTCGGGATAGGCTATGCGTCGCAACTCACCTGTAAAACATTTATAAAGCGATGCAGTAGTCTGACTCACTGCCACCATTAATGGCCGTCGTAATCCCCCTATTGTCACATCAAGAGTTGGAATCACAAGCATTGTTGATTTCCAATCTCTATTTAATTCTATTGGAGGGAGCCCTTTTATTTCAATAGTGCGATAAACAAGTTCGTCTATATATGGACGATATGGTTCCATTATGTCATCGGCAAGACAATATGCGTTATAGCGATTGTGGTGATGAATCCCCATCGTAGGCAATAATCCACTTGCTACCAATGCTCGAGCCACTACCCCACGCAATATTGCATATCCATAGTTTAGAAGATTATTTGGAGGCATTCCATACCTATCTCGTGAAAAATATTCAATTTCAGGGAAGAGCCGTTTCCAATAATACGATGCAGCCCTTGCCTCTACATTTTCTACATCTCCACTACGCACCTTTGATTGCCATGCCCACATTAATTTTATTTCACATTTAACACATCGTTCCAATACTTTTGCTTGATTTCCAATTTTTGTCTGAATAGTCTGCTGCCATAATTGCTTTTTAAGTGGGATAGATGCTTTTATTTGAATACTGAAGCGTTCACTTTGCGTTTCATTTCCACTTAACGGCAACAACAATCCCGACGGCATACCTTGACTATTACACGTTATTACTGCTACATTATTATCAAGCAATGCTGACATTAGTCCATGAGTGAGGGTGATTTGTTGATTATCAAGCACCATCACCCCTATATCCTCTATGGGCTTGGTTATTAAACATTCTTGTCCAGTTGCAGAAGTGTCATTTTTAGTATCGTTAGGTAATCTTATCTGCAACTGATTGTTTTTTAATGATAAATAGGCTGGGTTGCCAAAATATAATGTTTTCTTTATCATTATTCAACAATTTCTCCTAGTGTATTGATTTTAACTTTATATGGATGCAACGATTCATATCGTCCAAGGCTTTGGATAACAATCAACTTCCCCATTTTTTTAGACCGCATCATATCTTTAGTCCCATTATATTTATCATCAACTGTAGTTTCTATATGTAATCTAAAACAATAGTAAGAGGATGATAATTTCTGCACTCTATATAAATGATTACATAATGTAGTTTTATCATTATTTCTAATCGCATCATTATATTCATCGTCAGAAAGTCCGAGAATAAACATTTCATTGACTTGCAGACTCTCTACAAAGGTCCAATTTACTCCGGGTAATGTTTCAAGAAAAGCATCGGGCAAATCTTTATCAGCAATAGTGTCCCATACTTCATCCGGATTTTTTATTACTATCGGAACTCTATACTTTTTACGTTCAACTGCAGTCCAAAATGTAACCACATGTTCTTGGAGATTACCATCCTTGTCTCGATAAATAGCGATATGATGATTATTCCCGGGTTTAACAAAACTTATTGCTTCTCCATTCTCATTATATCGCAATGGTGTAACAGCATTCAATCCGGTAAAACAACGCACCGTTTTAATGGGTATTGTATTGTTATCATCGGCATATATCGGATTATTATCCAAATTCTTAAATGCCTCTTTAATTTTGCCGTTAAATTGTGCCACTCTTGCTTTTACTCGTCCCTTTATATTTTCATCTACTATTGAGTCTATATCCGACATTTTTTCAAGCGATGAAATAGAGTATTTAATTACATATTCATCTTTATAACATGTCGCATATGTCAATTCTACTTCTCTATTATGTCCTATCATAATAGGTGATTTTTTCAACGATGCAATCGCTTTTTTCACATTGCCATCCTGTTGGACCAATCGCTCTTCAACAAGACGCTTTATATATCCCTTGAATATCAAATGTGGATTCTCAAATGCATATTTGATAGGCTTGTTCTTTTCTAGAATTTTAATTTTTCCATATACCGATTCTTGGCTTAATGCTCCTCGAGGTACAATTATACCATTCTGTAAAACAACCTTTTTCCCCTTTGCATATTTTACGCGCTTACTCAATGTTGCAACTCGTTTTCCTGATTTATAGGATATTGCTATTCCTGAAACTACTTTTTCTACATCTTCAACGCTAAAATGAGGTCGCTCTCTCAACCATTGTTCAAGCAGTGAAAAATCATTACGCCATTCTTCTCTTTGTTTTTCTATTTCTGCAAACATTTGATCACGCTCTGTATTTAGGCGATTCAATCGTTGTATGAAACTTTGTTGTGTCATTGCTATGACAAGTGCATCTATAGCATGGTGTCGATGATCGAAACGTTTGCTCCATCCTATAATTCGTTCCTCTTTGTGTATTTGTCCTTTATGGTCAAATTCTACTATTTCCGTCATATCACCTTTGCGATATCGATCTATATTAAGATTATGTAGCACCATATCGTAACCCCACACTCGGCGCACAAAATCGGTAACACAGCCTGTTGTGGAGTGCACATTGCGACACACTTGTTTAAGTATTTCGATTGATTTGCGTGATATATATTGACTTAATCGCAAATCTCTATCAATAAAATCACTTGGTATATCCTTCGCCGTTGTTAATAATCTATCTCGTTTTGTCTTTGAAATGCGTTTTTCTTTATATGCTTCTTCCACTCGAGTAAGATATTCTTGAAAAGCAGCCTCACTCTTTGACTTCATAAAGTCATAACCTGTCATATTGCCTTTCGACGCATTACACTTACGACATGCACACACCTTATTGGAAAAACTATTGTCAAAAAACAATGAGCGAGGAATAATATGTTCAACCTCTACATCAAATCCTTGTAAAAACTCAACACTTGACACTTTTGCACCACAATAAAAACATCGTTCTTGTGATTCTTCCCATAAACGATATTTCTGAATGCGATTACGCGATACTCTAACGCCATCATATTCTAGAATTTTATTTCTATATATTTCATTCTCTTTTTCTCGCGCTCTTATATTTTTATCCATTGATTCTCGCTCATCTTTGCTCATTTTTAATTCTCGAGCGAGTTCGACTCTAATCGCATCTGGTTTGCCATACTCGTCTATAATAGCATTAACTATATTTACCATTTGATTGAGAATCTTCTCAACGATAGGCTGACGCAACGCATTTTTTTGAATTTGAGGCAACTTTTCTAATAACTTACGATTTAGATTTTCCTCTAATGTTAGGCTTTCTGAATGTCTAAAACCGGCTTGAGCACACGCTTCACTATACATATTGCCTTGTTGTAAAAATGGCAATATTCGTCGCATCGCTTTTGTAGATTTATTCCCATAGCCCGGCTTGATAAAATCTAATTTATATAGGCTGTTCACAACTTCTTCATCTGTTATCCCAAAGTTTTTAGATAATGCATTTTTTAATTCTGCTTTATCTTGTATTGAATATATCGTGTGCCAAAGTTTATATAACGGCTCATTTAGAAATTGAGTATCTATAATAGGTATTACCTCACCGGTTTCTTCATCGACCAATCCCGATTCATCTTGAACAAGATTAAATTGTAATAATTGATTAATTTCTGACTGCGAAAGAAGTGCTAATGCTTTTTTTAATTGCATTTTTGTGGTATTACCTTGCAATCCTTTTCCTATTGCTTTTCCTCCCCACCATCCTTCTTTGGGCGATATGCCTAGAATCTTATACATATCCTTTATACCCATTTTTTCATTATTATCAAGAAACTCAAACATTTTCTGTCGTTGTTCTTGAGTAATAGAATAGTGTTCATTGTAGCGATTTGTAAGTGTTATATTGTTTATAGATTCCCAAATTTTGCACACTTGAAATAAAGGGGATGTTCGTGGAGATACTTTTGGACCATCAAACACAACTTTACCCTCTGCATTTTTATATTCCTTTTTCTCAAACTCACATATTGAAACAAGATGCTTACATGACTTTAAGTCTCGTTGATAGAAAATTATTTCGTTGCGAAGTCTATTTATCACTTGTGTGGTCAATATTTCAGGATAATATCCTTGTTGAGCCTTCATGATTTGATCAAATTCTGCCTCGTATGCCCTGCGAGGAAATACCTGCTCTTTTATTCTAAAAGTATAGTAAGTACCCTTTACATTTGTTATCTCTGATTCTTTTAATTGCTCGGCAAAATATTGACCAATGGTTTGATTTCTCTCAATTATCATTGAATAGCGTTGATTTATACCAGCCACATAATCTCGCTGTTTACTATCTCCACTTTCATCGGCTTTAGCATGCTTATAACCACGGCGTTGATTTATATGATATAACACTCTACCAATCTCTGGCAATGTAAGTTTTTTCCCTAAAGTTGCAGCATCGGCACGTAGTTGCCATAACTCCATCACTGGCAGTTTTATTAATCGCTCATCGGGCAACATTCCCAATTTGCGAAATTCTATCGTAAGATTCTCGCGTCGTTGTTGATATCGGTCATACCCTTTGCGGGTTGTACGCTTGGTCGTACGATCCTGATTTTTCGTGATTGCTTGACCTTTTGTAAATTGTGTGGTATCATCTGAACTTAATGGGACTATGCGACTTCCCATTGCCATAATTTCTTTTGGATTGTTATTATCATCTACATTTATAAGACTCCAGCCTATTGAGCCAACCCCAAGATCTAAACCTAGTATCTTTTTCATGGATTAAAATATTAAAGTTATGTGTTATGTGTTATGTATTATTTTTATAATTACAAATATAACAAATTTATTTGAAATAACTTGATTATCTAAAAAATATTAGTAACTTTGTCATACTAATTTGATGCAAATCACAATAAGGATTATTCCGTTGTGAAAACATTTAGGTAGCCCTCGTCCTTTATCGGGGGTTTTCTATTATCGGCTCATCTCTAACATCTTAAGTGAAAAATATATTCCTATCTTTTGGAGTGTGATTTTCAAATTAATATCGTTGTAATATTGAATACACCAAGCTTGTCATCCAATTAAGGTTAAGGTCAAGGTCTAATCCGTTTCCAATTATAAATACATTCCGTTCCATCGCATTTTTTGCTAATGTACAAAATTCAGCGAATTCAAGGCTAATAAGTATATTTGAAGGTAGCAATAATAAAAGCTCCGATGCGATTTGCATCGGAGTTTCAGTTTTATATAGGATTTTAAATCTTATAGGTTCCATTACGATAATGTACTTTTTTATATATCCATCTTTTCGTTTTATCATAACCCAGTTTAATCCAAGTCCACACCCCAATAATTAATACAAATGCAATCAAAGATAAAACCAGATATTTAAAAGCCAGCGCAATAGTCGCAATCGTGCCAAGTACTAATGCGACAAAAAAACAAATGAGAATGATAATCAAAAAAATAAGTTCCATAATCCAATGTTTTACTTTTTACAAATATAGTCAAAAAAAAACGACATTTGCAAGTACTCATAAAAGATTGATAATCAATTATAGTAACTTTCGACATTTCAGCAAGAAATTACGAAATTCTTGCTAATTTCCACGTTTCAGGACAAAATAGAGCTGACTTTCAACAGATTAAAAAGGATTAGAGGCTGACTAAAAAGTCCGTAAGGGCGATGTCAGCCTCTTTAAGATTGTTTTATTGAGAACCTATCAACACCTTGTTCTTACAATTTCTTGAATGAGATTGCGAAGCCTCCACCGGCTACTGAACGTAGTTTGAGGGTTGTTTTTGCGTCAACTTTTTTCTTTGTGATGGTGTAGGCTTGTTGGTTGTTGGTGCTGTTGGCTTCTTTTGCGTCGGCATAGATTGTCGCCTCATATTTTGCACCTTTGTCGAGGAAGTCAAGCTTGATTACAGAGTTGTGGTCGGCTTCGCCAGCAGTGCTACCAACAAACCAATTTTCCGAGTTTTTGTCTTTGCGAGCAATGGTGACATATTCCATTGGTTCGGCTTCGAGATATACCGCTTCACTCCATTCAACGGGCACATCTTTGATGAATTGGAATGCGTCCATGAAACGTTCATAGTTTTCGGGGAGGTCGCACGCCATTTGCAATGGGCTATACATTGTTACATATAGAGCCAACTGACCGCAGATGGTTGATTTGATGTTAGACTTGTTGTTGGGATTGAGTTTGGTAATATCCATTTCGAAGATACCGGGAGTGTAATCCATTGGTCCACCCTGCAAGCGAGTGAATGGGAGTATTGAAGTGTGGCTCATGCGACTGCCTCCCATAGCTTGGTATTCAGTGCCACGAGCCGACTCGTTGGCGAGCAAATTGGGGTAAGTTCGACAAAGACCTGTTGGGCGAGTTGCTTCGTGGGCATTCACCATAATTTTATATTCAGCCGCTTTGGTCACACAGTGTAGATAATGGTTGTTTATCCATTGGCTGTAGTGGTATTCTCCACGAGGAATGATGTTGCCCACATATCCACTCTTAACAGAGTTATAACCATTGTCAACCATAAATTGATATGCTTTGTCGAGGTGACGTTCATAGTTGCGCACCGATGACGATGTTTCGTGGTGCATCATGAGTTTCACCCCTTTTTCTTTTGCGTATGCGTTAAGGGCTTTAAGGTCAAAGTCGGGGTATGGTGTCACGAAGTCAAACACATAGTCTTTTGATTGACCAAACCAGTCTTCCCAACCTTCGTTCCAACCTTCCACAAGCACTTGATCAAAACCATGCTCAGCAGCGAAATCAATGTAGCGACGCACTTTCTCGTTGTTAGCTGAGTGCTTGCCGTTAGGTTTTGTTTTGGCGTAGTCTGTTTTACCGAGTTGAACCGAATACACATCGTCGGTGTAATTCCATGAACCTTTGCCTGTAATCATTTCCCACCACACACCAATATATTTCACGGGTTTAATCCAAGAGGTATCTTCGATTTTGCAAGGTTCGTTGAGGTTTAGTATTAGGCGTGATGCAAGAATGTTGCGAGCATCGTCGGTGATTTGGATTGTACGCCATGGAGAGGTGCAAGGTGTTTGGAGATAACCTTTCTTTCCTTGGTTGTCGGGAGTGAGCCATGATTCAAACACGAGGTTTTTGTCGTCAAGGTTGAGGTGCATAGTTGCGTAATCAACGCAAGCTGCTTCGTGAATGTTCAACCAAATGTTATTGTCGGTTTTGATGAGGAGCGATGTTTGCACGCCTGTTTCAGAGAATGTGGTTGTTGAAGCATTGTCGCGCATCGCACCGGCCATCTTGCTACGAATTTCACTCAAACGGCATTTTTCATAGTCATATTCTTGAGTGTCGTAATCGCCGGGAATCCAATAAGCATAGTGGTCGCCTGTCATGGCAAATTGAGTTTTCTCTTCTTTTAGTACTAAATAGTTGAGATTTTTTTGTTGAGGGAACTCATAACGCAATCCCATACCATCATTATACACACGGAAACGTACCACAATGTGGCGGTCAAAAGCCTTTTGAGTCAATGTGGCTGTCATTTCGTTGTAGTTATTGCGAATCGCCAATTCTTCTCCCCACACCGGAGTCCATGTCTCGTCGAAAGTAGAAGTTTGGGTATCGGTCAATTCAAACCCGGTGCAAAGTGAGAGTTTGTCGGCTCCGGCTTTATCCATTGAGAAACTGCTGAAGTCGTTGCGGCCATTTTCGCTATCGAGCTCAAGACCGAGGTAACTCGGTTTGACAACTTGAGCACCTTTGTAGTCAACCGAATACACGGGACGACCACCATCAACATCGAAAGTTACCACTATATTTCCATTGGGAGATGCAACCTTCACATCGGCCATTGCAATCGATGTTGTTGCAAGAGATATTGCCATAGTGGCAAATAGTTTTTTGAGATTGTAAGTCATGATAATATTATTCTTTTGGCTTATAGATTTAATTACTTAATTAGGTATTGCAAAGATAACGAAAATATTACGAATCGTTATATCTCATACGTTCCAATTTTTCAAAATTTGCAATTATTGCAAACTACAGATTTCTTTTTAGTTAAAAAGAATGGGAGTATTTTATTAATACTGATTTTTATACAATTCTAAAGTTGAAATTACGCATAAAACTCAAGTTGATTTTTGATTTGAAGTTATTACATTCATTCCATGACAGGATTTTCTAAATAATTTCACATTTAGAGTTGAAAAATTTGCGTAAGTCAAGAAAAATTAGTTACTTTGCACTCTGTTTTGTGGCTCATCTTGAAAATCACTAAGAATGATGCACTTAGCGATGATATGAGACCTGATGTCGCCATTAAACAATATAATGTGTTAATTAATAATTACAAGATAAATAACAACAGCCATGTCAAAAATTTGTCAAATTACAGGCAAGAAAGCGATGGTTGGTAACAACGTATCGCACTCAAAGAGACGTACCAAACGTAAATTCAATGTGAATCTCTTTAACAAGAAATTCTATTGGGTTGAACAAGAAATCTGGATCAGCCTCACAATTTCGGCTGCAGGTCTCCGCACTATCAACAAACTCGGCTTGAATGCTGCTATCAAGCAAGCTGCCGAAAAGGGTTATTTAACAGAAATCAAATATTTAGAATTCTAAGAAGATGGCAAAGAAAGCTAAAGGTAATCGCGTGCAAGTTATTCTTGAATGCACTGAACACAAGGCAAGTGGTATGCCCGGTACTTCTCGTTACATCACTACCAAAAACCGCAAAAATACTACCGAACGTTTGGAGTTGAAGAAATACAACCCAATCCTTAAGAAAGTAACAGTTCACAAAGAAATTAAATAATAACAAGATATGGCAAAGAAAACCGTAGCATCACTACAAAAAGGTGAAGGACGCACATATAGCAAGGTTATCAAAATGGTTAAATCTCCAAAAACCGGCGCTTATATGTTCAAAGAAGAAATGGTTCCCAATGACGCTGTAAAAGATGTTTTGGCTAAATAAATAGAACAAACATTTCACAATTATAATGCAACTCCGTTGACAATCGTCGGCGGAGTTGTTTATTTTCCATCCTTATCGATATTCAGCAAGACAAACAAAGAATCAAAGAACACATCGTTTACATACTTAAGCAAGCTTAAGTATAGAAAAAAGTGAGATGTACTCAAATTGGCACATCTCACTTAATTTATATAAATTGTAATAATTATCCGTTTTGATATAGATAACGTTTAATCGAGCGTTTTGGAGTTTTTTCAAATTCCTCATGATAAACCTTTACACGACTGATGCGTGAATATGCCGGCAATTCGGGATTGAGTTGCTTTACATTTTCTTCCATCAAGCGGTCGAGGTCTTGGAGCGACATTCCTTGTTTAGTACCATTTTCAATATCAGGATACACTAGTGCTACCAATTGATTTTCTACATCAATCACAATTGATTCACACACATAAGGCATATTATTGAGTTTTTGTTCAATTTCTTCAGGATAAATATTTTGCCCTGAAGGACCGAGAATCATATTCTTATCGCGACCACGGATATACACATAGTTATCTTCATCAAGCGTACAGATATCACCTGTGTTCATCCAACCATCTTCATCAAATACCGATTCAGTTGCTTCGGGATTCTTGTAATAACCTTGCATCACATTATCTCCACGCACCCACAACACTCCGGGAATATTTTCCGGGTCGGGAGAATCAATACGAGCTTCCATACGATCCACTACACGACCACAAGATGCCTCTCTTGATTCTTCCCATGGAGCGTATGCAATAAGGGGAGCACATTCTGTCATTCCATAACCAACTGTATATGGGAACTTAATGCGGCGAAGGAATGCCTCAACTTCCTTATTAAGTGCCGCCCCCCCAATGATAAGTTCATGAAGATTTCCACCAAATGTTTCTTCAATTTTAGCTTTTACTTTTGCTAATAATTGGTCATCAACAAATGGCACATATAACAAAATCTTCATCAAAGGCTTTTCAAGCAGAGGGAACACCTTTGTTTTTATAATTTTCTCTATAATAAGAGGTACGGTTACTATCAGTTTAGGTCTTACTGTCGCAAACGCATCCATTATCACCTTGGGCGATGGCACACGAGTAAGGAAATAAATATGGCAACCTTTTATCAACGGATGAATCAATTCCACAAGCATTCCATACATGTGAGCCAATGGCAACATACACACCAATGGGTCACCAGCTTTAAGGAACTCAAGATTATCAATGGTAAATTGCGCATTTGACCATAAATTTTTATATGTAAGCATTACCCCTTTAGAGAATCCGGTTGAGCCCGAGGTGTAATTAATCAACGCTAATTCTTCGGGTTGATCTTCATAATAATGAATATCATCCGGAAGGAAACGTTCTGGATAACGAGCGCCAAACAACTCATTTAATCGTTTACGGGCATCGGTGAGTTTTTCATTTCGCGATAACAATAATGAATAGTCACTAATCAAAATCACCCCATCAAGCTTCGGCATCAACGAGGGGTCTAAATTCTCCCATATCGCAGCATCAACAAACAATAACCGCGCCTCGCTATGATTTACCAAATGATGTATGTTATCGGCTTTAAACTCATGAAGAATAGGCACCGCAACTGCTCCGTATGTAATTGCCGACAAGAAAGCTATCGACCATTGAGCAGAATTTCTACCGCAAAGTGCAATTTTGTCACCCGGTTTCAATCCTATATGCTCATACATCAAATGTTGCTTTGCAATTTTACGACCAAGATCACGATATTGAAATGAGGAACCATTAAAATCGGTCAATGCCAAATTTTCCCAATTTTTCTTTATTGACCTCTCAATGAGTATATTCAAACTCTTATTATTTTCATTCATAATAATTATGATATTAGAATTTAAAGTTTATCGTTTACAAAATTAATAATTTAATCTATTTATAGAAAGTTTAATTCAATAAATTATCCAAAATGCGAATAATTTTGTTATTTTTGCGAAAATTATAATACTGCTAATTATGAAATCAAAATCACTACTTCTTGCAACTTCAATTGCAATTTCCTCTATTTCGGCATTTGCCGGCAACTATAATGTCACAGCTCAATTTACCGAAGATGATAATGGGCTAACTGCCTATATTATCAACTATGATACCAAACAAAAAGTTGACAGTGCTATAGTTGAAAATGGTAAAGCGATTTTCAATAATACTGTTGAAAATCCATTTATGGCTCAATTGGTTTTAGACGGAGAACGTTATGGGTCTCTTATTATTGAAAATGGGGATATCGACATAAATAACCGCAAACCCACCGGAACGCCATTAAACGATGTTTTAAATAACTATAACGCTAAATATATGGAGATAAGAAAACAATTTAGCGAAACCTCTGATAGCGCAAAGCAAGCTGCCATTTATAACGAATACTTGAAATTTAACAACGAAGTAAAGACTCAAAATATAAACAATCCGATAGGTTTATATTTGTTTATCCAAGAAATATATGAAATGGATATGGCTAAACTAAATGTAGCTCTTGAGCAATATCCACAATTCAAATCATCAACTCGGGTAAATAACTATATTGCGGCATTAAAACAAAAAGAGCGAACTTCACCCGGAAATAAATACCTTGATTTTGAGATAACATACAACAACAAAAGTTCTAAATTAAGCGACTATGTAAAACCCGGAAAAATCACAGTTGTTGACTTTTGGGCCAGTTGGTGTGGACCATGTATGCGTCAAGCAGCAGTATTAAAAGAAATATATGCCGAGCACAAAAACAAAGGGCTTGAAATCGTAGGTGTAGCCGTATGGGACGAGCCTCACAACACACTTGAAGCTATCAAAACAAAAGAATTACCTTGGCACAATATCCTTAATGCTCAAACCATCCCAACCGACCTTTACGGCATTTCAGGGATTCCTTGCATTATAATTATTGGAGCCGATGGCACAATATTATCTCGCGACAAACAAGGTGACGAACTCAAAGAAGATGTTCGCAAAGCGTTAGCAGGCGAATTAAAGTAAGCGACGAAGTATTGTTGGAGTAAGAAAGAACGACAATAAGCACCCGAAAGCATTTGCAACGCCATCCCACAAGTCACAACCACGATGAATCAATTCAGTTCCTTGTGCTAATTCTATAAGAGTCCCAAGGACGATAGTTCCCGCCAAAACATATAATCTAACCGAGAGTGGCAATATACGTTGTCGCTCTCGTCGTTTATAGTCAAACATTATCGTAAAACTAACACCTCCCATCATAATCATGTGCACAATCTTATCAAAGTTCAGCATCGGAACTTCAATCGGAGGCAATGGCTGTGGCACAAGAGTGAGATAGAACAATAATATCAAAACTATAGTCGTTGGCAAATAAGATGGTATTCTATATAAAAATTCTTTCATTGCATGAACATTGTTTATTTGTTTAATCAAATTGTCTGCAAAAATACAAAATAAAACCTCATTTTATTTAATATTGCGAGTATTTGCTGTAATTTTGCAACAATATAACCATATACACTAAATTTCATGTCAAACAAAAATCAATTTGGAACAAAAATAGGACTGATTGCAGCGACTGTCGGCTCAGCCGTGGGGCTTGGCAACGTGTGGAGATTTCCCATCTTGGCACAAAGCAATGGTGGAGCTGCATTTCTTTTAGTATATGTAGCGTGTGTATTCATTTTAGGCATACCGGTAATGATGGCTGAATTTTCGCTCGGTCGTGGAGGCGGTTCCGATGCTGTTGGGTCATTCCAAAACATCACTCCCGGTAAAAAATGGTGGATGGCAGGCGCCATTGGCATTCTTGCTTCATATATCATATTGAGCTACTATATGGTGGTGGCAGGTTGGACCCTCGAATACACTTGGCAATCTATCACAGGCGACCTCTATACCCCTATCACAGAAGGTGGTGCAATGAACAACGCACAATTTACATCCAAAATGAACGAATATATCGTCAACGACTACAACCCTCTTATATTCACCTTTTTGATGATTATTGCCAATTTTGCGATTCTTCTTGGTGGAGTAAAAAGGGGAATTGAACGGTTATCAAATATTCTTATGCCTATGCTTTTTGTGTTGCTGATAATCTTTGCCGGAGTATCATTATCGCTACCTAAAGCCGAAGACGGACTTAGTTTCTTCCTCAATCCCGACTTCAGCAAAGTTGACGCAACAGTTGTAGTAAATGCAATGGGTCAAGCATTCTTCTCACTCAGTTTAGGTATGGGAATACTCATCACCTACTCATCTTATTATCCCAAAAACACCATTTTATCGCGCACTGCGGTTACTGTATCAATGCTTGATATGACCGTTGCCATTATGATGGGAATAATCATTTTCCCGGCAGTAACATCATTTGGGCTCACAGGCGAATCGCTCGAAGGCGCATCATTGGTATTTATCACACTTCCCGAAGTGTTTGCCCAAATGGCAGGAGGACAGATATGGTCAATACTATTCTTTTTCTTTTTAATGGTTGCAGCATTGACCTCCACTATCTCCATCGCCGAAGTGTCGATAGCATTTATGCAAGATCACTTTAAAATGTCGAGAGTAAAAGCATGCGTCACTGTGCTTGCTCCTCTTTTCATTTTGAGTTCACTATGCTCTTTGTCACAAGGTAGCCTTGGATCTATGAAAATATTTGGATTCACTCTTTTTGACCTCTTCGACCAAGTAGCGACAAACATCATGCTACCAATTGCATCGATACTTGTGTGTATCTACATGGGTTGGATTGCACCAAAAACATTCTTTAAAAATCAATTATCAAACAACGGTACCGTGCGCTCACGCGTGTTCCACATCGTGTTGTTTATAGTTAGATTTATTGCTCCCGTACTCATCGCGTCTATCCTCATTGCTTATTTTGTGAAGTGAAGCAACATTTCAACACCGGTGAACGCAGAGGTTTAATTGTGGTAATCACAATTTTATCGATTATCATTGCCGCGACATTCTTAACTCGACAATGTAACGGGAACAAAACCGAAGCAAATGTAATTAATAATGACAGCATAGTCACCATACTACGTTCTAAGGTTGAAGCTCAAAAATCCACTCAATCCAAAGAATGGAAAACAAAGGCGAAGAAAGAGAAAAAACAATCTTCAAAGAAAAACCAAAATAAAAAATCAAACAATAATTTTGTGGAGCGCGACCCACTAAACGAGACACTCCCCACAAACCAATAAATAGATAAGCATCATATGGCACAACAAAACAATAACAGAGCGCAATTTGCAACTAAATTAGGTGTTATAGCCACCACCGTTGGATCTGCAGTGGGATTAGGTAATATATGGCGTTTTCCCTATGAAGCAGGAAATAATGGAGGCGGTGCATTTCTCATTTGCTATCTTCTTTGTATTGTAGCATTAGGCATTCCGGTGTTATGTGCCGAATTTGCAATCGGTAGATCAACCCGAAGCAATATCTTTGGAGCGTTTGAAAACCTCAAATCTTCAAGCAAATGGCACTGGATAGGATATATCGGCATCTTATCTTCTGTTATGATTTTAAGTTTCTACTCAGTTGTGGCAGGGTGGACAATGGAATATCTATACCAGTCTTTCACAGGCGGATTAAATCTCTCAGGTGCAGAAGCATTCCATAATCAATTCACCTCATTTAGCACCGGTAATTGGCGACCTATTTTATGGACAGTGATATTCCTTCTTTGCAACTACATCATTGTGGTGCGAGGTGTAAAGAAAGGGATTGAAAAGATGTCGAACCTCATGATGCCTGCTCTATTTGTTTTGCTCATAATATTCTGCGTCAATTCGCTCATGATGCCCAAAGCCAAAGAGGGCTTGGAATTCTTATTCTCTCCCGATTTTTCTAAGATTACCCCCGAAGTGGTAGTTAGCGCATTAGGGCAAGCATTTTTCTCGCTCAGTCTCGGGCTCGGCACAATGATGACCTATGGTTCATATTTCTCAAAAGACACTCGCATAGTGCGCAGCGCAACAATCACCGCATCGCTCGACACCCTTATTGCCGTGCTTGCCGGAATTATCATCTTCCCTGCCGTATTCTCCTTTGGGATGTCGCCCGTACAAGGTCCTGCCCTCGTATTTGAGATACTTCCCTCAATTTTTGCACAAATGCCCGGAGCTCAAATATGGTCAGTTTTATTCTTCTTCCTGCTATTCTTGGCATCACTCACATCAACCATATCAATGAGCGAAGTATCGATAGCATTTCTCTCCGAAGAGAAAAAAATGTCGCGTATAAAAGCCTCAACTATCAACCTCATTATTGCCCTTTGTGGAGGTGTGTTGAGCGCATTATCATTTGGTTACCTAAGCGATTTGAATTTCTTCGGACTATTTGATATCAATTTCTTTTCATTCTTTGATTTCACCTCATCAAATTTACTTTTACCACTCGGAGGTATGTTAATCTCAATTTTTGCCGGTTGGCGATTAGAGCGTTCTGCCCTCAAAAATGCGCTCACCAACGAAGGCAAAATCGGAGTAAAAACATTCCCACTATTGGTATTCTGCCTCAAATTCGTAGCACCAATAGCAATCCTCCTAATCTTCCTCCTCGGCTTGAAATTATTCTAACGAAACACTTTATACTTATTGTCTATAAAATATTTGGGAACAACATGTATGTTGTTCCCAAATATTTATCATATCACTACAAAGTAATTTATAAACAGTTCCATAAATAAATCAACTAGACTTAATTGAGCAAGTTAATATCACACAAATTATTATTGTAAGAATAGTTATGGCGATTATTAGCCATTTAAAATTAAATTCTTTTCTTTTTTTTGCAAGATGTTCTGTTTCTTCTTTTTTCGCGGTTTTATCGAATTTGTTTATTGCAGAGTTTTCGCTGCTTTGCTTTTGTGAAGAGTTGACGTTTTGTGATTTTAATCCTTCGGCAATTTGAATGAGATATGCGGTGTGATTGTCGTTGCTATATAAACTGCATATCTCTTTTATTTTATTGAGTTTTTCCTCATTCGATAATGGCTCACCAAGAATATTAATAAGCATATCGTCATCAACAGATTCTATAACACCATCACTGCACAAAAAGAAATAATCACCGGCTTTTACATTATCTGATTCAAAAGTGGTGGCTTTACATCTTTGTTCAAGATGTGGTTGCATGGCACGAGTGATTATGTTTTTTTGAGGATGTATTTTAGCCTCTTGAGGTGTAATGAGTTTTGCTTTTACATAATCATTGACAAGTGAGTGGTCCTCGGTTTTATGAACGATTTCGACATTTCCGTCACTTGACTGTCGCAGTTGATACACACGGCTGTCGCCAATATGAGCAATGAGGATATTTTTGTCACCTAAATACAAAAAGGTGAGCGTTGTTCCCATTCGCTTTTTATTATTCGGAATATTATCAAGAGCATCAAGTTGCTCATAGGCATAAGAAAGCGCATCACTAAAATTAGTCAATGAAAAATCGCCCGGTTTAACATCTTTTAGACATGAACTTATGCTTTGCACCACACAATTACTTGCCACTTCGCCCGATTCATGCCCCCCCATACCATCACACACAATAAACAAACGGTCATTGACAGTGGCTTTACCTACAGCCGGAAAAATTGCATCTTCTTGATTGGAACGTCGCCCAATTTCGGACATTGCCAGTGGCTTATATATCTTCATTTTGTTGTGCTGTTTTATTATTAACAATGAAATGTAAATGTTGTGTGACCGATTTTTATTTCATCATTGTTTGTTAGAACAATAACTTCACCTTTGTTTAGCTTGATGCCATTAATATAAGTTCCATTAACACTATTACAATCGGCTAACAGATGTTTTATTCTGCCATTGGAGGTCTCCTTGACTTCTATTTTAATATGGCATCTACCTATATAACCATCAGTTGTAGGCAACAGAATATCGGCTTTAGGTGGATTTGCTTCTCGCCCTAACGTTTGGACTCCGGTTGATAATTCAAACACATTCTTTGCACCAACCCACTTTCCCTCGCCATCATTGGTCAACTCCAAGTATCCCGTTTTTGTTGCGACTTCAACGTTCAAAACAGTTGATTCGGTGCTTGTTTTACATTTGGGACATGTAAAATCTGATGGAATTTCAGAATCGGCAGGAAAATACTCATCCCATTTGTAGTTACAACTTGCACACACACGTTGTTTCTTTGTCAATAGTATAAAACTATCACGTGCCCCCGAGTAGGAACACCCGGGACACGTGATTTGTTTTGTAGAATCTCCTGATAAAAATTTTGTATTACACTCAGGACATTTAAACGGTTGTCTCATTAAATTTTATATTCAAATTAATAAACAATGTCATCAAAACTTGCCGAAGTGTCATCAATGTCATTAGCGCCAAATGATAAGTCGGGGTCAATCATTGTATCTTCAACTTGATTGAAATCGTCGCTTTCGGCATCAATTATATCGTCCTCTATCATTTCAGAGTCATTGTCGGGCAACATGATTTCTTGAATAATCTCAGGTTCATCGCTTAACTCGGCATCTTCAATAAATTCACCATCATCAAGTGAGTCTTCTTCGGTGACTACTTCCTCTATCATTTCGCTATCACCAAGTGAATCTTCTTCAGCAATTACTTCTTCGATTATTTCAGTATCTTCCTCTACTTCTGAAGTTTCATCGGTCATTGCATCTGATTCCACTTCCTCAGCGATAGGAGCTTCGGTTTGAGGAGCTTCGAGCAATTCGTTTTCATCATATACCAAGTCGTCATCATCGGTTACTGTAATGGCGTTTTTGTCGATATAGAATTGTTTAGAATCATCGGGTAGATCTTTCCACTCATCTTCATAGAAAGTAGTATAGGTTTTTCCTTGCCAATCAAACACGCCACCGGGACCTACATCTGAACGAGCTACTAGAAATGCAGTATCAAAGTCCATATCATCTTTAACCGAATTTGAGGTCATCATTTCTTCTTCGGTAAGACCAAATCCTTCATCTTCTATTGATTCGCCTTCATATTCTTTAGGGTTATATGTGTCACCTTCAGCCAAGCCGCGTTCTTCGATATCTTTACCCCAATCATGTTCGTTAAATTCGTCTTTGAATTCTTGTGGCAATTTTTCCCATTCGCTGTCATAATATGTACCATAGATGTTTCCTCTCCATTCAAAAACACCGTGAGTTCCTAATGTGCGACGAGCTGTTGCAAACGCCGAAGCGAAATCCATTTCGTCAGATACATTTGTAGTTATTCCTACTTCTTCTATTGATTCAGGTGCTGATATTGTTGAACTTGTTGATAGCATATTTGATGCAGGACCTACACTTGGGTCAACTTCAACAACCGGCGCTTTAATTTTAGTGGCAGCCGATGTTGTAGCCGCTTCTATTTTGTTTTCACTATCGTTATTTACTTCGGCTTGAATCTCATCGGCAGTTTCTTCTTGAGGTGAAACCGCTTCAATTTGAGCTTGAATATCTTCAACAGGTTGTTCAATTATTTCAGCACTGTTATTATCTTCCACTTCGTTAAATCCGGTAATTTCAGACGCTTCAGATTTTAAGGTTCCGTATGCTACCGCCGCTGTTCCGCTTGCGATTGCCAAACCGGCTGTCGCCGCAACCAAACCGGCTTTATTTGAATTTTTTTTACCTTGAGTATTTGCAGCAGATGCTTTTGGTTTATTTTCATTGTTACTTTCGCATACAGTATTATCACTACTGATTGATTCAACGGTGTTGTCAGTTGTTTTTTCGATGATAGTTGCATCGTAGTTAAGATCCTTTTCCATGTTTTTTATTTTTAGAGGTTATTAATTTTTCGTTTTGTTTAATTTTACGATGTAAATGTACTATGATTATTTCCCTTATACCAAATAGATAATACTGACTTATGACGAAATATATGTTTTTTATGACGAAATGCTATTTTGCCGTGAATTTACGATGGCAAATGGGACAAGATTTTAAATTTTTGATATATGCCCATGTCTTTCCTTGCAATGAGTTGTGACAGTTTGGACACACATAGTCAATTTGATATTGCTCGGTGAGATGTTGTTGCGCGGCACGAATGCGTTTTGATATTTTCGATGCCACAAAAATGGCAATACCCATTAAAATAGCTGTTACAACCCCACCTATCTTCCCTGCCAACTTCTGAACTTCGGGGTCATTTGAAAGGAAAGTGACAATCCCTGTTGCCGCTGCCGATATAGATGCCGGCAAAATGCGAAGTGTCATTAATTTTTCTTTGATACCGTTAAGCCTGTCCGATTCTTTTAAATGATTTTCATAAATATCTTTTAGCTTGTTCATCAAACGGTCAAATTCAGAATCTGACAATGGCAACATTGCCAAGATTTCTGATAAATTGAGTTTATAACCTTCTCCTCTGCCAAGAATTATCTCATCTGAACTTGTAACAGGTGAAACTTCTACTCTTTTTCCATTGACAAATGTGCCATTGCTTGAGTCTAAATCTTGAATACAAATTTTACCTTCTTCATTTCTGAAAATTTTCGCATGAGTCGCACTTACAACTTTATATTCCTCGGGAGTGCGAAATGTATCGGGTTTCTTGGGGACAGCACGTCCAATTATAATTTCATTTATTGTTGCCATATAATCAAAATTGTAGATATTTATCAAAACAAAGATAAATAATTTATGTGTGATTAACAAATACTAACAAAATAAAATAATCTAAAGTCTTAATTTTGCAATATCATAATATTTTAACTTTAATAATTTCATAAAGTTAATTAGGCTTTAAACTTCTATTGATAGGATAATTTATATGTTACTTGGAGAAAAAATGCGAGAGATTAAGCATGCTATCGCCCAAATCACAGGCGACAGAGAGGCTTATTGGATTGCACGAGATGTGGCAGAACATGTAATGGGATATTCCGAAATTGACCTCTTAATGAAAAAAGATGAGGAATTAAGTGATTTTATTTGCACACAAATAAATAACATTGTTGCCCGAATTCTAACCGGAGAGCCGATACAGTTAATATTGGGATGGGCTCGTTTTGCCGGCAACCGATTCAAAGTGACAGGCGACACGTTAATACCCCGCCCCGAAACTCAGGAACTCACCGATTTAATTATTGACAAACATGCCAATGAAACCGATTTGAATATAATAGATATTGGAACCGGGAGCGGATGCATAGCCATTACTCTTGCCCGGGGATTGAAATTTGCAAATGTCGAAGCGATTGACATTTCGACTTTGGCTCTTAATATAGCCAAAGAAAATGCCAAATCATTAAAAGCAAACGTAAAATTCAGGGAACAAGATGCATTGAAAATGCCACAAGCCCATAGCATTTATAATATAATAGTCAGCAATCCGCCATATATCGCCAACCAAGAACGCAAAGACATGTCACCCACAGTTCTCGATTATGAGCCCTCAACGGCTTTATTTGTCCCCAATGAAGACCCATTGCTGTTTTATCGTGAAATATCGAAATGGGGAAAGAAGGCTTTGCGTGTGGGCGGATATATATATTTTGAGATAAATCCCTTATATGCCAAAGAGGTGAAGGATATGATGACCGAAATGGGTTATTGCGATGTGTCAATAATTAAAGATATGCACTCAAAAAACCGATTTGCGGTTGCAATAAATGCCGAATAAAATGTTACGGTCAAAAAAACTTAAGAAAAAGATAACTGCAAATGATGCGTTGGCAAGATTGGAGGCATTGTGCGCTCGTGCCGAACAATGCACATTTGACTTGCGCATGAAATTAATCGGATGGGAAATACCATCGACCGAACACAACAAAATCTTAACGTCCTTGAAGAAGAACCGATTTGTTGATGATCAAAGATTTGCCATTGCGTTTTGCAGAGATAAATATAGGTTTAGCCGATGGGGACGAATAAAAATAGCATATACTCTTAAAACGAAAAACATATCATCAGCAACTATTTCAAATGCTCTTGACGAGATTGATAATGATGAATATAAATCGATATTAATCGACATAATCAAAACAAAAGCCCGAATGATAAAAAATGTCGATAGTTATGATGGCCGCACAAAGCTATTTAGATTTGCTGTGTCAAGAGGTTACGAACCGTCGATAGTGGCAGAGGTAATAAAGGATAGGCGATTATGGATTTCAGAGATTTAAAAAGCTGGGGCAATGCACTGCTTAGGGTTATATTCCCCGAAGTGTGTGAAGTGTGTGGCAGAGCCTTAACCGAGGGCGAAAATATTATATGTTTGCACTGCATGATGGATTTGCCAAAAACTTTATTGCACAACGACCAATTCAACTCAATTCATCAACGTCTTGCCGGTAGCGTCCCAATAGAAAAAGCCGCCGGATATTTTTACTATTATCGTGAAAGCGATTATGCCAAGATGATTCATCGTGCGAAGTATAATAATCAACCACGAATTTTACATTGGTTAGCACAACAATATGTTTCGGAAATTAAATGCGATGGATTTTTTGATGGAATAGATTTGATTCAACCCGTCCCTATGCATTGGTTAAAAAAAATGCATCGCGGCTATAATCAAAGTGAGGAAATAGCTATTGCCATAAGCGCGGCAACAGGCATTGAAAAATGTGATTGTTTGACATGTGTTCATAGAAGAAGTTCCCAAACACGAAAACAACGTTTTGACCGATGGCTTAATGTTAAAGATAGATATAACGTTAAAAACATTGAATCATTAAATGGGAAACACATTTTAATTGTCGATGATGTAATAACAACCGGAGCAACAATATTGGCATGTTGCGAGGCAATCCACAAATTGTCGCCCCACACGCGCCTTAGCGTTTTATCACTTGGGGTCACACATCTTCAATAAAGCCAAACAACCTCTTGAAATTTGGCTCATAAACAAGGAGGAGTGTCAATTCAATGCATTGACACTCCTCCGGCTGCATACACACGGTTATAAAATGAGTTTATTTAACAATGACTTTGTGTGTTTGGGTTGTTGATTGTGTTGTGGCTCGAATAATATACATGCCTTTTGGCAAGGTTTCGGTAGAGAACGAATCACAATATGCCGAAGCAACTTTGCGACCGTTGAGGTCAATAATCTCAATCAAAGCCTCGCCGTTGACTGCGATTGTTCCATTCGCTATATGAAATATCGATTCTTCGTTATCGGTGGCAATGCCGTAAATTCCACTGAATCCTTTGGCGGCATCACCGGTGTTGTAAACGGTTTTTCCCCCTGCGTTTTTATATGCCTTGAAAACCGGAAGGTCATCGATGCCGGTGACAAAGGCGGGGAATTGGCACATCAAGTCACCCGCATTTTGGTTAAATCCATAGCCGTCATAACCTATTCCCTCGATAATATATCCGGCATTTCCATTACCAATGGAATAACAATTTCTTTCCACGCCATCAATTGTTATTTTTCCGGCATTAACAGTAGGTGAACTATATGAATGGACGGTTTTTTGCCATGCTTGGTCGGGATTATTTATATCGTCAAAGTCATATAGGAGAAAGTCGCCCATATCTTCATAATAAACGTAATTCTGGCAATATACACCGTGCCACAGCGTATTGTTAAATCGGGCATAAACTTTTTTGTTTTCCACATCTTCACGAATAAACGCAAGCGTCAAGGTGTCGGCGGGGGAATAATCGGTATATTCTTCCCAATTCCAAGTGCTTTCCTCAAAAGTATAAACACAGCATTTATAAGCGACATCCTCGATAATTGTGTCTCCTTTTATTTCTATCGTATATGGTATGAACCAATCGGGACGCATATCATGGTGAAATGTAGCGTAATCACATTCCCACTTCGCGCCCTCCACCACAAGAGGCACATAATCGGTGGTTTTGTTATTGGCGGCATCACCGGTGTTGTAAACGGTTTTTCCCTCGGCGTTTTTATATGCCTTGAAAACCGGATGAACATCGGTGCCGGTGACAAGGGCGGGGAATTGGCACATCAGGTCTCCTGCATTTTGGATAAATCCATAACCGTCATAACCTATTCCCTCGATAATATATCCGCCTTCTCCATTTCCTATTGTATAACAATTTCGTTCCACGCCATCAATGATTATTTTCTCGGCATTAACAATCAATGACTCGAATTTAAATCGACGCCATGCTTGATCGGGATTATTTATATTGGCAAAGTCATAAAGGAGAAAGTCTTTATAGGAGCCCATATCTTTGGAATAAATGCTATACCCGCAATATACACCGTGCCACACCGAATCGTTAAATCGGGCATAAACTTTTTTGTTTTCCACATCTTCACGAATAAACGCAAGCGTCAAGGTGTCGGCGGGAGAATAATCGGTATATTCTTCCCAATTCCAAGTGCTTTCCTCAAAAGTATAAACACAGCATTTATAAGCGACATCCTCGATAATTGTGTCCCCCTTTATTTCTATCGTATATGGTATATTCCATTGAGGACGTATGTCATGGTATATTATGGCGTAATCACATTCCCACTTCGCGCCTTCTACCACAAGAGGTACATAATCGTTGGTTGAGATTGGGCAATCATAGGAGTTGAGGCACCAAATAACAATGTAAAAGCTGAAAGTAAAAATTTTTTCATAATTATAATGTTTAAGGATTTAACTTCGCAAAGTAAGTTATAAAAATCCATAATTCAAAATTTTAATTTAAAAATTAATTCCCGGTTTCGTACATATTCA
>SUXI01000009.1 GCA_015060975.1 Bacteroidales bacterium | reverse complement strand
AGTAGGTCACCGCCCCCTATCTAGAGAGCCCCGATTCAGGATTCTGAGTCGGGGCTTTGTTGTTTATAGGTTTTGCATAGTATAATTGTTAGTTTAATGAATAAAGTTTAGGAGAAATGTGTTTATGGTTAATTATTTCGGAATATATTAACGATATACACAATTACAATATATTTTGCTGAAATAAGATATATTTCAAGTGTTTGAATAAAATTACCACAATTTTTTAGTAACTTTGCAAAGTTAAAAAACATTTAAAGGAATGAACCAAAAGGTAAGAGTAAGATTTGCTCCGTCGCCAACGGGGCCTTTGCACATCGGTGGTGTGCGCACTGCGTTATATAATTATTTGTTTGCTCGTCAGCATGGTGGTGATATGATTCTTCGCATTGAAGACACCGATTCACAGCGTTTTGTGCCCGGGGCAGAGCAATATATCAATGAGTCTCTTGCCTGGCTCGGAATAAAGATTGATGAGGGTGTGAGCGAAGGTGGTGCTTATGGTCCATATAAGCAAAGCGAACGCCGCGACATTTATCGCGAACATGTGAAAATGTTGCTCGATAAAGGCAAGGCTTATATCGCTTTTGACACCCCCGAAGAACTTGATGCAAAACGCCAAGAAGTGGCAAATTTCCAATATGATGCGTCAACACGTCTTTCAATGCGTAACTCTCTTTCTCTCGCTAAAGAAGATGTGGATAAGTTGATTGCCGATGGCGAAAAATATGTGGTACGTTTCAAGATTGAACCCGGTCGCGATGTGGTTGTAAATGATCTTATCCGTGGCAAAGTGACAATCAATTCAAGCGTGCTTGATGATAAAGTGCTTTATAAGAGCGCCGATGATCTTCCTACATATCACTTGGCAAATATTGTCGATGACCATTTGATGCTCGTGTCGCATGTGATTCGTGGTGAAGAATGGTTGCCATCGGCACCTCTCCATGTATTGCTTTATGAAGCATTTGGTTGGGCTGATACTATGCCCGATTTTGTGCACTTGCCATTGTTGCTCAAACCCGATGGGAAAGGTAAATTAAGCAAGCGTGATGGAGACCGCCTTGGCTTTCCTGTGTTCCCACTTGAGTGGCACGACCCAAAGAGCGGTGAAGTCTCATCGGGTTATCGTGAATCGGGTTATCTTCCCGAAGCTGTGGTTAACTTCCTTGCGTTGCTTGGTTGGAATCCCGGTGATGACACTGAAATTATGTCGATGGACGAACTTATCGCTAAGTTCTCACTCAATCATTGTTCAAAATCGGGTGCAAAATTTGATTTTGAAAAAGGAAAGTGGTTTAACCACAAATATATACAAGAAGTGCCCGATGCTACTCTTGCCGAAATGTTCAAGCCTATTTTGAAAGAGAATGGGGTGAATGTGGAAGATTTCAGTGATGAATATATCACTCGTGCAGTGGCGATGGTGAAAGACCGCGTGAACTTTATTCGCGACCTTTGGGACGTAACTCGTTTCTTCTTTGTCGCTCCTACAGAATATGAAGAAAAGGCGGTGAAGAAACGTTGGAAAGAAGAATCTCCTGCGGTGATGACAGCCCTCGTAGAGGTGCTTCGAGGTCTTGATGATTTCTCATGTGCGACTGCTGAACCTGCAGTGCTTGATTGGATTACCGAAAAAGGCTATCACATGGGTAATGTGATGAATGCTTTCCGTCTCACTGTTGTGGGCGAATGTAAAGGTCCACACATGTTTGATATTACCGAATTGATTGGCAAAGAGGAAACAATGAAACGAGTCCTTGCCGGTGTTGAAAATATCAAAAAATAATAGTTTCTCAATTTGCGAGTATTAAAATGAATATTTTCTATAACATGGGGATTGCGCTCTATGGCGCAGTGGCACGAATGGTGGCAATGCGTAGTGATAAAGTGCGAAAGATGATTGATGGACAAAATGCGACTATCGACTATCTTAATCGTGTTATAGATAAAAAATCGACTTATATCTGGATTCATGTGTCGTCGCTTGGCGAGTTTGAGCAGGGACGTCCATTGATAGAGATGATAAAACGCGAAAACCCTTCACGCAAAATATTACTCACATTCTTCTCCCCATCGGGTTATGAGGTGAGAAAAAATTACGAAGGGGTTGATGCAGTGTGCTATCTTCCATTTGACACGCCGGGCAATGCGCGAAGCTTTCTCGATGCCGTGAAGGTGGATATGGCGATATTTGTCAAATATGAATTTTGGGGCAACTATTTGCAAGAGTTGAGACGAAAGAATATTCCAACGTATCTCATTTCGTCAATTTTCAGAGCAAAACAACCATTTTTCAAGTGGTGGGGGGGAATGTTCCGTGGCATGCTTAGATGCTTTAAGCATATTTATGTGCAAGATGAAGCGTCGCAACAGCTACTTGTCGGCATAGGTGTGGAAAATGTTACCATCGCAGGCGATACACGCTTTGACCGTGTAACCGATATAATGCGCACAACAACCAATTTGCCATTAATCGAGCGATTTAAAAGTGAGGCTCGTCACACAATTATTGTGGGAAGCAGTTGGGCTGCCGATGAAGATATATATGCGCAATGGGTAAATACCCATGATGTGAAAGTGATTATAGCGCCACATCAATTTGACCAAGCACGATTACAAAGCATGTTGCAACGATTTGACAACTCGATGTTGCTGTCGGAATATGAGAAATATGCCGATGATGCTGCCGAAATAAAGTCGGTGAAATGTTTGATAATAGATTGTTTCGGCTTGTTGTCGAGCATTTATCGCTATGGCGATATTGCATATATTGGTGGCGGATTTGGTGCAGGTATTCACAACATCAATGAAGCGGCTGTATATGATATACCTGTTGTATTTGGTCCCAAATATCATAAATTTAAAGAAGCTATTGATTTAATTGCAATGGGGGGTGGATTTGTGATTAAAAGTCAAGAAGAATGTGAAACAATATTGACAAAACTTATAACCAACAAAGCAGCTCTTGAGAAAGCCTCAAAGATCGCAGGAAATTACATTAAAGAAAATCTTGGCGCTACCCAACGCATATATAGTGATATTTTTATAAAAAGTATTGAATGAGTATAAATATTGGAATTATTGCATATCAGATTAAATATTTATGCGATTTTTATGTTTATTCAGCTTTTAGTCGTATCTTTGCATAGAAATGAACAGTTGTTATTATGAAAAAGAGAAAATCTCGTTTGCCGGTAATAGTTGACATTTTATCACACAATTGTATAGGTAGCCAAGAGGAATTGTCAAAACAATTGGCTATACGTGGATATATTGTGACTCAAGCTACATTATCGCGCGATTTAAAAATGTTGCGTACCACTAAGATAGCTACTGATATGGGTGGCTATCGATATATTATTGCTGATGCGCAACGCATGAGTAATGAACCATTTGCCAAATCTCAAAACACAGTGCAATCATCGTTGCATCCTGCCGCATTATCATTGAGTCTATCGGGCAATTTGGTTGTTATAAAAACCCGCAATGGCTATGCAAGTGGATTGGCTTATGATTTGGATATGCTTGAATCTCACCATATTTTAGGTACGATTCCTGGTGCTGATACTGTGTTTGCAGTAGTAAACGAAACATCAAGTCGCAGAGATTTATATGATCTTTTTCAATCATTTTTACCTCAATCGGTGTTAGAAGCTGCAAAGATTCAGTTTCTCGGGAAAGAAGTTGCCGAGGAGTGATTTTTTAAAATATAAAATTATATAGTATATATTTGAATAAATGGAAGGCTCAAATAAAATTGATGTTGTAGTCGCTTCGGAAGAACATGTGAAATATGTCGATGAAATTCTCGACACTATTAATCGTGCAGCCAAAGTGCGTGGCACCGGTATAGCAAAACGTTCTCCTGAATATGTGAAACAAAAAATGCTTGAACGCAAAGCCGTTGTTGCTTTATGTAATGGAGAGTTTGCCGGATTTAGTTATATCGAAAGTTGGAGTAATAAAGAGTTTGTCGCCAATTCGGGGCTTATTGTTGCCGACAAATTTCGTGGGTTAGGGCTTGCTACACGCATCAAACGTCGCATCTTCAAACTTTCACGCGAAATGTATCCCGATGCAAAAATATTCTCATTGACTACCGGTGCGGCAGTGATGAAAATGAATTTTGAATTGGGTTATCGTCCTGTGACATTTGATCAACTCACTACCGACCCCGCATTTTGGAAAGGTTGTGAAAGTTGTGTAAATTTCGATATCCTTCAACGTAATGGAGGACACAAATGTCTATGTGTAGGATTGTTGTATGACCCAAAAGAAACACAATATCATCGATATAGTCTTAACTCTGATATTGATTGCGAAGATTAATTGAATAATATAGAAAACAAAAATAAAAATGGGAAAGAAAAAAGTAGTAGTTGCATTTAGTGGAGGTCTCGACACCTCTTACACTGTGATGTATCTTGCAAAAGAAATGGGTTATGAAGTATATGCCGCATGTGCAAATACCGGTGGTTTCAGCCCTGAACAACTTGCCACTAATGAAGCAAATGCTTATAAACTAGGTGCTACAAAATATGTAACTCTTGATGTAACTCGCGAGTATTACGAAAAGAGTCTTAAATATATGGTTTATGGTAATGTGTTGCGTAATGGTACTTATCCCATCTCGGTAAGTTCTGAACGCATTTTCCAAGCCATTGCGATTGCTCGTTATGCAAACGAGATTGGTGCCGACGCTATCGCTCACGGCTCAACCGGTGCCGGCAACGACCAAATACGTTTTGACATGACATTCCTTGTGATGGCTCCCGGTGTGGAAATCATCACACTCACTCGCGATAACAATCTTTCTCGTCAAGAAGAAATCGACTACCTCAATAAAAACGGTTTTGCTGCCGATTTTACAAAACTCAAATACAGCTACAATGTAGGTCTTTGGGGTACTTCTATATGTGGTGGTGAAATTCTCGATTCGGCACAAGGTCTTCCCGAAAGTGCATATCTCAAACATTGCGAAAAAGAAGGATCCGAACAACTTCGTCTCACATTTGAAAAAGGCGAATTGAAAGCCGTAAACGATGTGCGTTACGATGACCCAATCGAAGCAATTCAAAAGGTTGAAGAAATCGGTGCGGCATATGGCGTGGGTCGCGACATGCATGTGGGCGACACTATCATCGGCATCAAGGGTCGTGTGGGCTTTGAGGCTGCCGCTCCTATGCTTATCATCGGAGCTCACCGTTTCCTCGAAAAATATACATTGAGTAAATGGCAGCAATACTGGAAAGATCAAGTGGCAACATGGTATGGAATGTTCCTCCACGAAAGCCAATATCTCGAACCGGTGATGCGCGACATCGAAGCCATGCTCGAAAACTCTCAACGCAATGTGAATGGTACTGCTATTCTTGAACTCCGTCCTCTCGGATTCTCTACCGTAGGTGTGGAAAGTAAAGACGACTTGGTGAAAAATAAATTTGGCGAATATGGTGAAACTCAAAAGGGTTGGACAGCCGATGATGCTAAAGGCTTTATAAAAGTATCGGCTACCGCACTTAGAGCATATTATGCCAACCATAATGATGAACAAATTTAAAACAATATATTATGAGTGAAAAGAAATTATATCGTTCAAATGACAAAAAAATGATTGCCGGTGTGTGTGGTGGTCTTGCTGAATATTTTGGTCTTGATGTGACATTAGTGCGTGTTGTATATGTGTTGTTAAGCCTATTTACAGCTTTTGCCGGAGTATTGGCTTATATCATATTATTAATTATAATGCCACAAAAATAAGATTAATAAAGCAAAATGATAAAAGCCGGAATAATAGGTGGTGCAGGTTACACAGCGGGTGAATTGCTTCGCTTGTTGTTGAATCACCCCGATGTTGAAATTAAATGGGTTAACAGCAGCAGTAATGCCGGAAATAAAGTGGCAAATGTGCATCAAGGGTTGATTGGTGAAACCGATTTGGTGTTTACCGACCAAACTCCTTGGGAAGAAATCGATGTGCTTTTCTGCTGCACTCCTCATGGCGAAACTCGCAAGTTTATGGAAAGTCACGAAGTGCCTCAAGAACTTCGCATCATTGACCTTTCAACCGATTATCGTATTGAAGATGGTAGCCACGAATTTGTGTATGGGTTGCCCGAATTAAATCGCAAACGCATCGTGCGTGGTGCTACTCGTGTGGCAAATCCCGGTTGTTTTGCTACTGCTATTCAATTGGCACTCCTCCCATTGGCTAAAAATTTAATGCTCAATAGTGATATTCATGTTACAGCCATTACCGGTTCTACCGGTGCCGGTGTGAAACCTTCGGCTACATCACATTTCTCATGGCGCAATGACAACGTGTCGATTTACAAGCCATTTAAGCATCAACACCTTGCCGAGATAAAACAATCGCTCAAATCATTGCAAAATAGTTTTAACGCCGATATCAATTTCATTCCGGTGCGTGGTTGCTTCTCTCGTGGCATCATGGCTATCGTGTATATGGATTGTCCTATTGAACTTGATGAAATAAAGAAACTATATGAAGAATATTACGAAGACCACAACTTTACATTCGTGACCGACAAGGCTCCCGACTTGAAAGATGTGGTAAACACCAACAAATGTATTCTTCACCTTGAAAAAGTAGATGGCAAATTGCTTATCACTTCGGTAATCGATAACCTTGTGAAAGGAGCATCGGGTCAAGCAGTACACAACATGAACCTCCTCTTCGGTCTTCATGAACGTGTAGGGCTACGACTCAAACCATCGGCATTTTAGTATATAAAATATAATATTGGATGATTATTTAAGGCAAGAGTGATTTTATTCATTCTTGCCGTTTTTTATCTTAATTTATTCTTGTTAAAATGTGAAGCGGTGTAGTGAAAGAATGTAATAGCTCCGATGAAGCATACGGCTACGGCAACGATATAGGCGGTGTGGTAGGACCATTGCTCGGCAATGGCTCCACCAATTAGCACTCCTATTCCTAAACCTAAATCCCATGAAGTGAGATAGGTAGAGTTGGCTGTGCCACGGCGGTTATTGTGAGCAAGATTAATGAATACAGCTTGGAAAGAGGGGCACATAGCTCCATATCCTGCGCCAAGCACAAGGGCGGAAAGGTAGAATCCTAAGGTGTTGCACCAAAATGTGAATAATGAGAATCCAATTATTGTTATAACCATCCCTACACCTATATTAAGTGTTAACTGTCCGCGTTTTACCCATTGAGCCGAGAATATACGAGCCGAGATAAGTCCTATTGCAAGTAGTGTGAAGAATAATCCACTACCACCCTCAATACCAACTTCGTCTTTGCCATATATGGCAAGATATGTTGAGAGGATTCCGTATGAGAATGAGAAAAATATAACCATCAGAGCCTCGGGAGTGGCATTGGTGAGTATAAATCTATCAAGTGATATCGTCTGTTTCCCTTTATATTGTTCCTTGGCAGGCGCTTTAACCGAAGCGTTGCAAAGTAATCCAATGGCTGCTGCCACAAGCGATATAGTAAATATCACATCGGCATTTACATGGTGGTCATATAGGTACATTGAAATTGACGGACCTATTGCCATTGCAAGGTTGTTGCTCACTCCATAATATCCAATTCCTTCATTGCGACGAGAGGATGGTAGTACATCGATAGCCATGGTGCTATTGGCGACCGTAACGGCACCAAATGCAAAACCATGCATACTACGAATAATGGCAAACAATAAAATTGTGCCGGCAACGATATATCCGGCGAAGAAAATAAAAAATAGGAAATAGCAAATTAGAAGCACGCGTTTTCGAGGGAAACTATCAACGATAAAACCTCCAAATGGTCGAATCAATAAGGCGGTGATTGTGTAGCCCGATAGTATTATGCCTATCAATTGCTTATCGGCACAAAAAGTGTCGCGCAGATATAGCGGTAGCATCGGTAACAACAAGTAGAATGCAAAAAAGAGTAGAAAGTTGGCTGCACACACTGCTATGTAATTTCTATTCCATAGCACATCTTTCATAATTTATAATGCATAATTATCTTGGAAAATTCTCAACTTTCAATTCTCAATTAATTTGCAGATGAGTGTGGCTGACGATACATCAAGCACACGCACATTGACAATATCGCCCACACGATAGTTGCCACGAGGGAACACGCATGTTTTGTTTTGTTGAGTACGCCCAACAAATTGCTCCTTGCTACGTTTTGAAACCCCTTCAACAAGTACGTCAAATGTTTTGCCTATGTCTTTGCGGTTTGACTCAAGGGATAGTTCGTTTTGAAGGGCAATCATGCGGTTCAACCGGTCGATTTTAACGTCTTCGGGTACATTGTCGGGCATGTGTTTTGATGCCATTGTGCCGGGGCGTTCAGAGTATTTAAACATAAACGCTGCATCAAACCCAACTTCACGCATAAGGCTAAGAGTCAATTCAAAATCTTCTTCGCTTTCATTGTGAAATCCGGTGAACATATCGGTTGATATTCCACAATCGGGTATCGCATGGCGAATAGCTGCAATGCGATCGAGATACCACTCTCGGGTATATCTACGATTCATGTCTTTAAGTACAGAGTTGCTCCCCGATTGTACCGGTAGGTGAATGTGATTGCACACATTTGGATATTTAGCTATTGTGGCTATAATCTCGTTGCTCATATCTTTGGGGTGAGAAGTTGTGAAGCGTACTCTCATATCGGGAGCGGCTTCAGCAACCATTGCCAAAAGCGATGCGAAATTTGTAATGTTACCATTTGCGTCTTCGTAACTATAACTGTTTACGTTTTGTCCAAGCAGAGTCACTTCCTTGAACCCTTTAGAGCGAAGGTCGGCAAGCTCATTGAGAATACTTTGAGCTTCACGACTACGTTCACGACCTCGAGTGTAGGGAACAATGCAATATGAACAAAAATTATTACATCCTCGCATTATACTTATATATCCGCTTATATTGTTGCCTCCAATGCGTTTAGGGATTATGTCGCGATAGGTTTCAGTAGTGCTCAATTTTATGTTTATGGCTTTTTCACCGGCTTCAACCGAGGCAAATAGATTTGGTAGGTCAAGATATGAATCAGGTCCGGCAACTAAATCCACTCCATGGTTGTTAATCAAATTATCTTTAACTCTTTCAGCCATGCAACCTATAACTCCAATAATAAATTTTTTGGTTTTATGTTTTCGACGTAATGACGCAAGAAAAGAAAGGCGAGATATGATTTTTTGCTCGGCGTTGTCTCTAATCGAACAAGTGTTAAGTAATATAGCATCGGCATCTTCGATGTTTTGGGTCATTTCATAACCTGCCATACCCATAATTGAAGCAACAACTTCACTATCGGCAACATTCATTTGACAACCGTATGTCTCGATATATAGTTTTTTATCAACGTTCATTTTATGTTGTTTATTCTTGTTTTCGATTTTAGTCATTAAAAATAAAAGCAAACAATGTCAACTATTTAATAAAAAGAAAACGAGATTTTTCTTTGTATTTAATAGGATAATTGCCTAATTTTGTGCAAAATTAGTAAAAAGCATGGAATTTAAAGTAATAATAATTGTTATTATTGTGGTCTTTTATGTTATTAAAGCGATTATTAAGGTCGCATTTAATAGCACAGATACCAAGCGAGTAATTCCACAAGCACCTTCAACAGCTCCAATTCCTGAACCTCCAATCTATGAAGGTTTTGTTCATGATGCTCAAAAACAATATGACTTTAGTAAAGATGAAGGGAATATTAATACAACTCTTGAACATTCGTTGGAAACGGCATCTGAACGTACAACAATGGGCGAATCTCAAGCACAAGATGTGGAACGTTGGCGCAGAGCATTAATTGATAGCGAAATTTTAAAAAGAAAATTTTAATATAAACATTCATTAAATCATTTTTCAAAAATGGCATTGAATTTTATTTCGGCACAAGAGGCAGCCGAGCAAATTAAAAATGGTGACAGTATAGGCTTTTCAGGATTCACGGCATCAGGTACTCCTAAGGTTGTCACTGAGGCACTTGCTGAAAAAGCGATAAAAGAACATGAAGCAGGACGTGAGTTTAAGGTTAATATGTTTACCGGAGCATCAACCAACGACCATGTTGATGGCGCTCTTGCTCGTGCCAATGCAATAAATATGCGTACACCTTATCAAAGTAATGCCGACCTTCGTAAACGGTTGAATGTTCACGATGCGCACTATTTTGATTTGCATCTTTCTGAATTGGCGCAAAAAATGCGTTATGGTGTGTTTGGTAAACTAAATGTGGCTATTATAGAGGCTACCGATATTAACGAAGAAGGTGAAATAGTATTGGGAACAGGTGTGGGTATTTCGCCAACAATTGCCGCGATGGCCGATAAAATTATCGTGGAACTTAATGACGCTCTTCCAAAAACTTTGCGTGGATTGCACGACTTGTATCTTCCATTAGACCCTCCTTATCGTCGCGAAATTCCTATATATAAAGCGAGCGACCGCATTGGCACTCCGATTTTAAAGGTAGATCCGTCTAAAATTATAGGTGTGGTTAAGTCTTCGGCTAAAGACGGCGTGAAAGGATTTGCCGAGCTTGATGCTGTCACAATGCAAATTGGTGCGAATGTGTGTAATTTTCTTCTTGCCGAATTGCGTGCCGGACGTATTCCAAAAGAATTCCTCCCAATGCAATCGGGTGTAGGAAATGTGGCTAATGCTGTGCTTCATGGACTTGGTGAAAGCAAAGAAATACCTCAATTCGAGATGTACACCGAGGTAATCCAAGATTCAGTAGTTGACTTGATGGAAATGGGTAAATGTAAATTTGCAAGTACTTGTTCATTAACATTCTCTGACGATGCAATGGATCGTGTGTTCAATAATATGCAATTTTTCCAAGATAAGATTATCCTTCGCCCGGGTGAAATATCAAACAATCCCGAAATTGTGCGTCGTCTCGGTCTTATAACAATGAACACTGCTCTCGAAGCCGACATTTTTGGTAACATTAACTCAACTCATGTGCTTGGCACTAAGATGATGAATGGTATTGGTGGCTCGGGTGACTTTACACGCAATGCTTATCTTTCTGTGTTCAGCTGCCCTTCTGTAACTAAAGGCGGATTGATTAGTAATGTGGTGCCTATGGTTTCTCACCTCGACCACAGCGAGCACTCTGTTGACGTGCTTATCACCGACCAAGGTATTGCCGATCTTCGTGGCAAAGACCCTGTACAACGAGCCGAAGCTGTTATCGAGAATTGCGCTCACCCCGATTATAAACAACTCCTTTGGGATTATGTTAAGATGGGTAAAGGCGGACAAACTCCTCACACTCTTAATGCTGCACTCGCATTCCACACCGAGTTTGCCGCATCGGGTGATATGCGCAATACCGACTGGTCTAAATTTGCCTAAACAAATTGCCTATATAAATATAACACCCCAAGTCAATTGCGATTTGGGGTGTTTTTTGTTTCACATTGTTGAAAATCTCTTTAAACTCTTAGTGATCTTGAATGAGTTTTACTAATTCAGGTCGTGATATAACCGTGATTTCATTATGATTGTAATCAATGATTCCACGTTGTTTCATCGACTCGAGAGTTGCAATGAATGAGGTACGTTGTACCCCGAATAAAGAGTATAAATCTCGTTGTCGGCATGTTACTTTTATGTCGGTTCCGCCCGATTGGGTGAGAGCGATAATCCAAAATGCTATGCGTTCCTCCAAATCTCCCGACGATAGAGCCAAAATCCCATCTACCGATTTTTGTGCGTTCATTGATAGGGTATTTAAGAAGTTATAAAGAAACACATGATCGCGGTTTAGTATGCCTATATAATCATTTTTTGAGATTTGGAGAATGCTTGTAGAGTCAATGGCCTCGACAGAGCAAGGATAGTTTGTGGCTCTCCCAAAAAGAAATTCAGGAGCGATTACTGCCGGGGCGTTTAATGTTTGCGACACGCGAAATCGTCCGTTTGAATTTTCAATGGTAGAGCGGGCTTTCCCCGAAATAATGAATTTGATATGAGTGCATTGCTCTCCGGCGGTCACAATTGTTTCTCCCGATAAATATTTAAGGAAATGAAACTTTGCCTTTCCCACTATTTCCGATATATGGTTGGTGCTTGCTCCATGAAAGAGTGGTAGCCCTTTTAATATTTCATACATACTATCCATAATTCATCGTTTTTATGGTTAACGCTTTAGCTGTGATTAATGTTTAATTATGAGGAGATTATTGCCGTTTTGTTACGTTATATATTTGTGCCGAATTGATGATATTTTGCCACACAATATATGCGGCCGGACCTACCGATGCCAATGGGTGTAACCATGTCAATGCCATCCATATTGCTAATATCGTGTTTTTTTGTCCCAATCCTTGCGCTCCGGCAATCTTGTATCCACAAAGATAACCAATCTTTCGTCCAATCCAAAATTGCAGGCAACAAACAACTCCTGAGCCGAGTGCTATTGCAACCATTGTAGGGATTTCGTTGGCAGGCTCATTGATGACAAAATTTATGGCACGTCCCATAACAATGAAAAGTGCTACAGCCCATATATAAAACGACAATGGTTGATGTCGAGCTATTATTTGATGCGTTTTAGGGGCATATTTCATTAATAAAATCGCAAGTAATAACGGAATAAGTAATAATGGACCTATACGTGACAAAATCATGAGTTGGATGTCGAATGAGGTTGTTGTATGAATATTGTGAGACGCAGGTTCTCCAATCATTGAAAAAATAATGGGAGAGAGTATAGCTACCGTGATATTACTCATAATAGAATATGTGGTTACTCGTGGTATGCTGCCTCTGAGCATACCGGTGACTACCGGTGCGGCTGTCGCGGTAGGGCAGAAGATACACATAAATATAGCCTGAGCTACAATGCTATTAAACGGCAATAGTATAAAATAAGCAATTAATGCTCCTACCACTTGCACCGATAGTAATAACCATGACAATCGTGTGATGCGAAACTCATTTGGCTTCACCTTGCAAAACGTGATTAGCAACATCACAAAAATAAGATAGGGCGTTATAAATTCCACCGATGCTATTGCATCGTGAAATAACACCCCTCCCACCATTGAAAACGGCAAGATCCAAGGTTTTATTCGTTGTCGAATTTCGGTCCCGGTCATCACTGCAAAGTTACGTATTTTTATTTATATTTCGGTCGTATTGTTATATTCTCGTTGGTATTGAGAATATAAAATAACGACTACCAAACATCAAGTACGGTAGCCGTTGTTAATATATTATTCTATTTATGTAACTATTGTCCCAAATCTTTCATGTTGGAAAATTTTCCCCACTCATGCTCCAATTTTTTTATATTTGTAAATTTTCCCCACACATCGTCAATAAAATACCTAGAATAACTATCTTTTGGCACATATATAGTAGCGTTTGAATAATCATAAAACGAACTGCGACTTGAACAAGTTGGAGGAGTTGGATTTAGTGTTACAATGGACTTCAAATCGGAGCAATTCCTAAACGCATAGTCGCCAATCTTGGAGACTGAATAGCCAATCGTGACTTCAGTTAAGTTGATACAAAAAGAGAATACCTCGTTTCCGATTGATGTCACAGAATTAGGGATATTTATCTCAGTTAATCCTGCGCAGTTACAGAATGCATAGTCGCCAATTGAGGTTGTGGAATTTGGAATAGTAACTTTGGTCAACTCGGTGCAATTACTGAACGCATAATTTTTAATTTGAGTAATATCATTAGGAATAACTAAATCTTTAATCTTTGAACCGTTTAGATGTAGATGATTCGCATAATATAGAGGATTTGCAAGATGGTCGGTAAACTCAATCTTGCACCATGCCGATAAATCGCTAATGTTAACTTCTGTTAGATTTGTGCAATTAATGAATGCATTCGCACCAATTGATGTCACCGAATTAGGGATGGTTATCTTAGTCAAACCTGTGCAACCATTGAACGCATAGTCGCCAATTGATGTCACCGAATTAGGGATGGTTATCTCGGTCAAGCCGTCGCAATTATAGAACACGGAGTTGCCAATAAAACGTGTACCTTCTTTTAATGTTAAAGCTCCTGTTGGCTTAGTACCTTTATATCCTAAACAACAATTATCTAAATATAAGATTCCATCTGCTTGATTATTATACCACTTTGTATAAAAGAACGCCTTGTTTTTAATATAGGTAACTGAATTAGGGATGGCTATTGAAGTAAAACTAGTGCAATAATAGAACGCACCCTCGCCAATGGTTGTTATTGAATTTGGAATGTTCACCCCGGTTAGACCTGTGCAGTAATAGAACGCCATGTCGTCAATCTCCGTTACGGAATAAGTGGCCCAATTATAAGTTACTGATGATGGAATTGTAACTATACCTGTGTATTCGTTAGGATAGCTACTATAAGAATTCCCTTTATAAGTCACCTCAACGTTTTTGTCCGAAAGGTAATTGTAATAGATGCCGTCGACTTCAAAGTCGTGAGCGAAAGCTTGCAATCCAACTGATATAGCCAATGCAAAAGTGATAAAAGTTTTAGTAAAAAAGTATATAAATTTCATAATTGAAGGAATAAAAATATCTTAAATTAAATCAATAAATAAAATCACAATGATAGTTTTTGATAAGAGTGACTAACATACACAAAATTAGTTAAAAATTTAATATATACAAAATCTAATAAGTAGATGTCGTAGCGATCATCACAAAAGATTATTGACTACAATATGTACTCATATATAAATTCACAAGTCATCACAATGTAATTTGTAGGAGTTTCTTGTAACAGATTTTTTTGGTCTCTTAAATCTGATTTTTCGATATAATTGCTAATTTTGCAAAAGATAAAAACAATGAATGGTCATGCGAAAAATTATAGCGTTAATCATCGGTGCAATGTTGGCTTTAACTCTGTTTGGTGAAAACCGTATTGTGGTGTCAAAAAAAGAGATGACACTCACCGTGTATAACGACAGCGACAGCGTTTTGTTGCAAACTGGAATAAGCTGTGGACGTTATTTTGGCAATAAAACACGCCGTGGTGACAACAAAACTCCCGAGGGCACTTTTAAAATAAGTATGATACAACCATCATCATCTTGGACCTACGATTTCAAAGATGGAAAAGGCAAACGCAAAGGTGCATACGGTCCATATTTTTTGCGTTTGAAAACGCCTGTGTCAACGCAGATAGGAATACATGGCACATGCTTCCCCGAATTGATAGGCACGCGTACAAGTCATGGCTGTGTGCGCATTCACAATGACGAAATGCTTAAACTTGTAAAACTCGTAAAAGTGAGTACTGAAGTCACCATTGAAAAAGACTGAAAAGTTTTGGCTATTTATTTTTTGTTGATGAGTTGCATTTGGCAGTTTTGGCAGTCGAAATGCAGTTGGAAGCGAGTGTTTCCGGTTGTTAAAAATAAAGGAGAGGGCAGCGTTTTTCCCTGAGGTGTTTTGAGGCAACATCCCATTTCCCGGCGCAAGCAATAGCGTGTTGTCATAACTATTGTTTCATTTGAGTCAGGTTGTTGTATCTCTATAGCGGGAGTTATGACGGTTGCACCATGGTCTTTGTAAAATTGTTGAGCAAGATGGTTTGCCACATTGTCATGATAAGATAGTTCGTTGCCCATAGGTAGTGGTGAGGATGCGTCTTCGGGCAAACGTATATCATGTGAATAACGTGTCTTTTGTGCTTTGTCGAGTAGGGCAAGAGCATTGCGGCGTAAATCGGCAAGTTGTGATGCCGGAATGAATATGTCGCCAACGTTATCGGTCAATGAAATGAGACGATATATCGTTCCACCCAATTTTTCAAGAGTGCGTCGGCGAGCGTCGAGTTGAGGTGTTTTTGCTTGTTGAGGTTCGATTGATAATGTTGAGGTAATTGCATTACCACGGCAATCACAGATATCGAGAGCTAAAATGCGATTATTGGCAATGCGTAATATCATTTCAATATCAATGGTTCGCAAAGCGGTATCTTGAGCCAATTCATCGTCCCATTGCTTGTCTTTATTGCGATAAATTGTAGTGCCAATAGGTATGTTTACTTGTGATGCCGGATATAGAGTATTGTTTTCAATGCGGTTTAATCGAAATCCATAAAATTTATTGTTTTTATCAAAATATCCCAATCCGTCGCCATTATGCAATTCTACAGACAGTTCTTTTATCATTATGGCTCCACCGGGTAAATTGCGTTTCACTTGGGTCACCGGTTCGCCTATCGATTTAGGAGAATGGAGAGAAGCCATGGGGTGGGCGATTGAGTTCTTATCGGCAAAATAACGAGTATAACCACGATTGAAACTCTTGTTGAGTGCCGGGGTGAATTTTAGTGTTGTTGTGCCTAATGATGAGCGTTGATATTTGTTGGGATTTTGTTCTATAATCCTGTCTATAATCTTACGATATGCAGCAACGGTGTTTTTTACATATCCCACATCTTTCAATCGTCCTTCTATTTTGAATGACGACACACCTGCCTCGAGCATCGCTTCAATGTCTGCGCTACGATTGAGATCCCGCAATGATAGCAGGTATTTGTCTTTGACAAGAATGTGGTTTTTGTTATCAATAAGTGAGTATGGCAGACGACACATCTGAGCGCATTCGCCACGGTTGGCGCTGCGACCTTTTGCTACGCAACTTGCTTGGCAGTCGCCACTATAACTCACACACAACGCTCCATGAACAAAGGCTTCAAGTGGAACGTTAACTTTGTTGTGAATTTTTGCAATTTCTTCAAATGATAATTCTCGGGCAAGTACGATTTGAGAAAAACCCACTTTCTCAAGGAATTTGGCTTTTTCAACTGAGCGAGTATCACATTGAGTACTGGCATGTAGAGCGATAGGGGGTATGTTCATTCGTAATATCCCCATATCTTGCACAATGAGGGCATCAACGCCTATGCGATAAAGATTGTGGATTAATTGCTCGACGGTTTTTATTTCATTATTATAAATAATAGTGTTGATTGTGATATAAACCTTTACGTTGAATTGATGTGCAAAATCAACAACTTTAGCAATATCTTCGAGCGAATTTCCTGCAACCGAACGAGCTCCGTGGCTTGTCGCACCCATATACACTGCATCAGCACCATGTTTGATGGCTTCAATCGCAGTATTGGCATCGCGAGCCGGTGCCAATAGCTCTATTTTGCGAGGTATGTTTTTACCTTTGCTCATAATCCACTGCAAAGGTAGTGAAACTAAATTATAATTACATTATAATAGTGAAAATTCTATTTGATGTCGCGAATGTCGTAAGGGGTTTCTTGGTATACGAAATAGTTGAGCCAATTTGAGAATAGTAGATTGGCATGTGAACGCCATCGCACAATGGGTTGCTGTGTGGGGTCGTCATTGAGGTAGTAGTTGACTGGAATTGCTGGTTTTATACCTTTTTCGAGATCGCGATGATATTCAAAGTCGAGAGTGCCCGGTGAATATTCAGAGTGTCCGGTGATAAAAAATTCACGACCACCACGAGCCATTACCATATATATGCCACTCTCATCGCTTTCGGCTATAATTTTTAAACCTTCAACCTTTTCAATGTCTTCGCGTCGAACTTCGCTATATCGGCTATGTGGGACATAAAACTCATCGTCAAATCCACGGAATATAGGATTTAAATCATCGTCAATGCGATGTTTGAATACTCCCGATATTTTGTGGTCGAGCACATATTTGGGCACGCCATAATGATGATATAGCCCGGCTAGTGCAGCCCAACAAATGTATAGGGTAGAAGTAACATGCTTTTTTGCCCAATCAAAAATCTCGGTTAATTCTTGCCAATAATCCACATCTTCAAACGCCACTTTTTCAACAGGTGCTCCGGTAATAATCAAACCATCGTAATTGTTGTGCTTAATGTCGTCGAACTTTTTGTAAAATGTTTCGATATGCTCGCGAGGAGTGTTTTTCGACACGTGGCTATCGGTGTCGATAAAGTCAAGCTCGATTTGTAGAGGAGTGTTAGAGATGAGACGCAGAAGATCGGTTTCTGTCATGATTTTCAACGGCATAAGATTGAGTATCGCAATGCGCAAGGGACGAATGTCTTGCGACGATGCTCGTTGCTCATCGATGACAAAAATATTTTCTGATCTTAACGCTTCAACAGCCGGAAGTGATACCGGAACTCTAACAGGCATAAATTTATATATTTAAGAAAAACACTACAAAGGTAATGTTTTTAATTGAAAAGTGAAAATAGATAATAATTGAACCGAAAAGGAATAATTGGTCCTTTTATTATTCAAAATATTACTATTATTTTGGGTGGCATTCTGAATTTTCTGTTCTCCATCTAAGTTTTTGGGTTCGTATTATCTATTATCTCCGATAACAGAATCTGTTTTTGGAGGTTTGTAACCATTTTATTTGATAAAAATGGAAAAATGTGAAATAATTATCTTATTTTAGTTGGTATTATGTGAAAATACAGGATAAAAATGAGTGGGATAATGTGAAATATCTACATATTTATGACTCGGATTATGTGAAAAGTGTTATCTTTGCAGTTGTAATCAAAGATTTTAGATATGGATAAACTGCTTAGAAGAAAAGTTGATAGTTATTTGATGGCTTGGAAAAACAATCCAGATAGAAAACCGCTAATTATTAAAGGTGCCCGTCAGATTGGAAAAACACGCTCTATCGAGTGGTTTTCCAGTCAAAACTATAAAACTATTATACAGATTAATTTTGTAGAGCAACCTAAATATAAGAATATCTTTGAGGATGGTTTTGAGGTTGATACCATCCTCAAAAACATATCGTTGCTAAATCCTGAGTTTAAGTTTGTTCCTGGTGAGACTCTTTTCTTTTTTGATGAGCTACAAGCTTGCCCCAATTGTGCTACTTCATTGAAGTTTTTTAAGCTCGATGGACGCTTCGATGTTATCTGTTCCGGTTCATTGATGGGAATCAATTATCGGGAAATCGAATCCAATAGTGTAGGCTATAAGGAAGATTATGAAATGCATTCCATGGATTTCGAGGAGTTCCTTTGGGCTAAGGGTTACACCGAGGATTTTATAGATGAACTGTACCAGCACATGTTGGAAGTCAAGCCACTTGCCAAATTACAAATGGATGTTCTTTTTGAATTGTTCCGTGATTATGCAACTATCGGTGGTATGCCCGAGGTGGTGAATACATATATTAAGAACAAGAACTTCAGTGGAACTTTGGGCATACAGAAACAATTGCTCAAAGACTATGAGGAAGATATCACCAAATATGTGGAAGGTTTGGATAAAGCGAAGGTAAAAGCCGTTTATAATCACATTTCTACATTCTTGGCCAAAGAAAATAAGCGCTTCCAGATAACCAAGATTGGCAAGAATGCTCGTAATAGAGATTATGTTGGTTGTGTAGAATGGCTTGCTGATGCAGGCGTTATAAACGTCTGCTACTGCCTGAATCAGCCGGAACTTCCCCTAAAGGGCAACTATGATCCTAAACTATATAAGATTTATTACAAAGATACTGGACTTTTGATTGCATCGCTTGACGAAGAAGCTCAGGAGGATTTGAGAGCTAATAAGAATTTGGGCACATACAAAGGAGCAATTTATGAGAATATAGTAGGAGATATGCTTGTCAAGCAAGGTTACAATCTCTATTACTATAGCAGTGACAGACCTTCTCTTGAAATGGATTTCTTTGTACGTGATGCAGAATCCCTTATTCCTGTAGAAGTTAAAGCCAATGATGGTGCAACTGCATCATTGAATAATTTGCTGAAAGAAGATAAATATCCTGATGTAAAATACGGTATCAAGTTGAGTTATAAGAATATCGGATTCAATGGCAAGTTCTATACCTTCCCATACTTCTTGACTTTCTTGTTGAAGAGGTTTGTGTCGGAGAGGAAATGACAATACAATTTGACTTGATGAGTTTAAGAACTAATATTAAATGTCAGAATTAATATTAAAGGATAAGTAGCAAAATAGTAACATGAATATTCCTCAAAATATTATTAGTCGTTTAAATGAACTTCCCATAGAAGAAGTCGCAGACAGACTTGGTATAGAAGTTAGAAGGCATAAAGCTCTTTGCTTTAAGCATGACGACCACAATCCAAGCATCACATTCTCGACGTCTAAGAATATTTATAAATGTTGGGTATGTGGAGTACAACCCACATCCTATTTCATTGCCTGTTCCTACTTATTTAGATGGATGTGATTTTATAATAGAAGAACAGTTGTTCAATCTTTAGGTACTATACATAATTTTGTGTAAACGGAGAATACGAGAATCGGAATGAGTCTCGTATTCTTATTTTATAATTTTGATTTAATCGTTTGAATAAGCAATAGCATTAGTTCAAATAAGTGCTCAACTGCTCAAAAAGTATGTTAAAATCTTTAAGTCTGTCGGCTCCAAGATATACTGCAATCATATTCTTGCTTGGGTTCACATATAGTACCTGGCCATATAGGCCAAAGCCCCAGAAACCACCATTATGCAATACCGCAAAATAACCATTTTTTAGGTTTTTCTTTATTTGGTGAACATTCTTCTCTGGGTGGTTCTTATAATAAAGTTCTAATTCATCGAGAGTGTTGAAAAATTTGCGTTTGCCGTTTTCTTCATCTGCAACTCCCCAATACCAAGAGTAGGAATATTCTCGTTGTGTTTTGCCTGATATGCCTGCTGTATGCGTACTCAAACAGCGTTTTACAAAAGTTGAATCAACAATCTGCACCCCATTGCAAGCACCATTATTTAAAAATAGTTTACCAATCTTTGCCAAATCCCTAACATTTGTTGTGAGGCCTGCGAAACTCTTGGCGGTGTGGTGTTTTTTGCTATCCAATCCAATTAGGGCATCTCGCTCCATACCGAGTGGCTGCCATACCTTTTTAGATAGATATTGTGCGTATGATTGCCCTGTAGCTCGTTCAATTACCAATCCGAGTATGGCAGTAGTAGCCGAGTCGTATGAGAAGTTCTCGCCGGGAGTGTCAATGAATTTCAGACTTTTTAGGACTTTAAGGGTGTTGTTCCCAAAATAGAGTTTTGCCATTTTGGAGAATGGATTCCAATTGTAATTCTCGTTAAATTTGAGCCCCGCTGTCATATCCAAGAGGTGTTCTATTTTGAGTTCGGCAAATGTCGCATCTGCATCTTTTAGCTCGGGGATATAATCAGTTACAGGATCGCTTAAATTTTTGATGTAACCATCTTTAAGTGCGTTGCCACATAGTAAACTTGTAACTGTTTTGGTTACCGAGAAGATACATGATTGACTATCTTTGTTCCAGCCACCGCTATAATGTTCAAAAAGAATAGTGTCGTTTTGAATTACTATTGCTGCCGATGGTATATCATAATAGTCCATCGCATCTCGGAGTGTTAAGTTGAGAAGAGTGTCGGCTTTAGAACGATAAATTTCAAACTTAAGAGTATCTACCAAATTGATGTTCTGTTGTTTCTCGTGGAAATTGTATGAATTAGTACCTTTGTGAACCGTGTCCTGATCAAATATCGTATAATCATCAACTGATGCATTTCCATATTTGATTCCTTTTGTGAGTACACACGACTGTAAGCACAATATTCCAATTAAAATTAATATATATTGTTTCATATAAGTTCGTCTAAATTTCCTGCAAAGGTATGGAAATTTTTCCAAAATCATCTCTGAATAGCCTTAAAGTAGGATTTGAACGCATTGTCGATGCAAAATAATTAGATATTTACACGATACACTTCATCGATGCCATCAATAGTACTTATGCTTTCAATTGCTTCGTTTAGCTCTCTTATGGAGTGAACGGCAAAGTCAATCGTGCATTCGGCGATATTGTCAACAGTATTTGTTGATAGCTCGGTCATTGAAAGGTGCTGTTGTTCGGTTATGCATTCAATTAGGTCGCTCAAAAGATGAAAACGGTCGATGCCTCGTATTAGCAATCTCACAGGATATAAAAATTCGGGATCTTCTTCAAACTTTATAGCAACGATTGAATCGCCTTGTTGTGATGCCATGCTGATGGCACTTTTACAGTTGCGCTTGTGGAGAGTGACTTCCCCTCGTGAGCTCTTGAATCCGATAACCTCTTCGCCAGGAATGGGATGACAATTGGGGCAAAGAATATATTTTACGCGTTTTTGATGTGAGAGGAATGTGCGAATCTGTTTTTTAGCTTTATATGTGAGTACATGTTCAAGCCAATCGGGTTTTGGATTTACATTTTCGTCAGTGCCTATTTCTATGCAGTCACCTCGTTGTAGCACTGTCTTTACCGACGATAATCGTCCGTTTATGCGAGCATATTTGGCATGTTGACCCACTTGGCTATGAATTTCGTAGGCAAAGTCGAGGGCTGTGGCGTTTTTAGGGAGAATTATTGCTTTTCCTTTAGGGGTAAATACCATGATATCATCGTTGTAGAACGAAGAAGTAATCCCCTCCATAAAATCCATATCGTTGCTTTGGTGTGCAACATCTTTTAGTATTTCACGGAATTTATCAAGCCAAGCCTTTATGTTTTTCTCTGACCGTTCGGCGGCGCAACCAAGACGAGAATTACGCAACATGCGTTCCGATGAAATATGTATCTCTTCCCATTTACCACGAGGTGAAAGAAGTTTTACATGGAAACTTTGATAACCGTTTTCTTTAGGTGCATTAATATAATTGGCAACACTCCCAGGTCGTTCTTTAAATACATCGGTGAGTACTGAATAAATGCGAAGACTCATATCTTTTTCCGACAGTTGAGTCATGTTGGGGTATATGATACGAATATAATGTTTTCCTGTTACATGAGAAAAGTCACATCCTTTGTTTTTCATCTTGCGCCAAATGCTGAATGGTGGGCGAAATCGCATTTCGGTGCGGGCCTTGATTCCTTCTCGGGAGAATAATTCTTTTATGCGAGAAAGGAATGTTTCTGTCATATCTTTGATGTTCTCTTTTTCTTGAGTAAGGAGTGCTTCAATTTCGGCGTATTCTTGAGGACATCTATAACGGAATGAGAGATTTTCCAATTCACTTTTAATGTGGTATAATCCTAATCGATTGGCCAACGGAGCATAAAAATAGTCGGTTTCCCCAGCAATTTTCATCTGTTTGTCGGGGCGCATACTATCGAGTGTGCGCATATTGTGTAAGCGGTCGGCAAGCTTAATGAGCAATGCTCTCACATCAAATTGCACCGATTCAAGTATTTGTTGGTAGTTATCAACTTGTTTAGAGCGTTCGTAGTGGTCTTTTTTCTTTTTGGTTACAACGCCTACGAGAAAGGCAACATCATCGCCAAAGCGTTTGCGAATATCTTCAATAGTGTAATCGGTGTCTTCGACTACATCGTGAAGAAATGCAGCCATAATGGGATCGGCGCCTAATTCAAGTTCCTCGGCAATAATACGAGCAACAGCAATAGGGTGGAGGATATATGGTTCGCCCGATTTGCGAAATTGTTTTTTGTGAGCTTCTCGAGCGAGTTCAAATGCATCTTTGATACGTTCAATATCTTCAGGCTCAATGCGACGTTTTATCGCATCTAACATTTCTGAGACATTTTGCTCTATATAAGATGTGTAATCTTTTTCCATAATCTCAACATTTAAGTGTGTTATGTAAACACTACTGAATTTTTACAGTATAGAGTGTATTTGTTAGCCTTTTCTATCACAAAAGTAGTTATTATTACCAATAAAACAAAAAAGCGACAACGAATAATTCGCTGCCACTTGTAATAATATTATTTGGAGGGGTTATTTATACACGATATTTTGGAAAGGACAACTTGTGAGGATTACTCTTGATTTAGAACTTTCGCCACTGCCTTGCATATTTAGTTGTTTGTCAACTTTCCAATCGCTACTACTGTAACCCGAAAATGTGGAAAGAGAACTCATTTGGCTCTCGGAAAAAGATGTAGAACTCCAACTATGACCAGCATGATCTCCGGTTCCGCTAAGATGATATAGGTTGTTGTTATAAACAACACCTCCTGTCACAACAGTCCCTATCATTGACTCCCCTTCATTATGTGTGTTACCATAATTTATGCAATATTCTAATGCGACATAATAGTCACAGTGACCGATTATGCCACCATGGGTAGCATCTTTTGCCGGCCCGACACTGCCACAATTATAGCATCGTTCAACGTGAGAATCCTCGGCTAAACATTTCCCTTCTTCCATATATCCAACAATCCCCCCCATGTGAGCACTCGAAGAACGGTCCGAAACAATAGCCCCTGTATTAGCACAATTATATACATGGACATTGTCATATTCTTCTAATCCATCGGCATCTTGCCCAAGAGATCCTGCAATGCCTCCAATCCCTTTGAAATCCCCATTTCCGGTAATGGTCCCATGGTTTGCACAATCATTAACTCTGATTTTATCGGAATCGCATTTACCAACAATACCCCCAACACAACCCCAATCGCTGCTTGAAGCTGTGATGTTGCCGTAATTTCCGCTTCGGGCAATTTTAGTCCAGTCGTTGCCTTCACCATCGGCAGAGATGTATCCAACAATACCCCCTACAAAATGCTTGCCTGAAACTGGCCCTACATTGGCACATTCGTTAATCCATGGCTCATCTTCTGAATTGTTGATTTTTCCACAGATGCCACCGGTCTTTTGTCCACCGGTAATTTCACCATAGTTAACACATTGGGTGATTTGTCCGAGTTTGTTGATTTCGCCGACAATACCTCCGGTATAATCGTTGCCGGTTATGATGCCTGAAAAAGAGCATGACTTTACGGCGAGATCTCCATCTTCGAAATATCCTACAATTCCTCCTGTGTATATTCCTCCTGAGTTAGAAACAGTAGCTTTCACTGCGATGCCTTCAATTTCCGATTTATAGGCGTAGCCAACTGCTCCACCTACTTTGTCACCTTTGCCTTTAACTGTGCAAATAACAGATGCTTTGCTGTCATCAAAATGATTTATTCCCGAAGTTGGATATAATGATTGAGTCCCTTTTAGGGTTGATGACTCCATATATCCCACAATCCCACCTACAATGGAGTTGGCTTCGATTGGTAATCCTGATATTTGAGTGCTTGATTTGCCATATAATGGAGTGCCGATATTAAATGTCGTTTTTTCGATTTTTCCGGCTAAGCCACCAACGTTGGAGTTCCCTGATATTGGTGTCATAATATAATTTTCGCCTTTTAATGATATCGATTTCGCTTTTATATAGCCAAAAAGCCCACCTACATAATCTCCTCCTTTAATTTGAATTTCACTGTTATCGCTTGCAACAACTTTGTTGTTGTTGAATGTAAGCAAGTCATCGTTATCGTTATAATATTTGAGGTAGCCAATAAATCCTCCTATATAGTTTCCTTGTTTAGTAATTATACATGACTGGCTGTTAGTGATTGAAAGTTTATGTGCAATATCGGCATAACCTATAAATCCACCACCATAATTATTGGCATTTAGAGGAGATATTACTCGACAATTATCAATAGAGCTTTGAGGTTCCCATAAATACAATATATTGCCGATTAATCCACCCACGTTACAATTCCCGGTAATGACCTGAGCATTGTCATCGATTGATGAAGTGTGTATAACTTCGGTATTTGTAATGTTAAATTCATGGTTGTCAATTAACCCAATAACTCCACCTACATTTTCGGCGTTATTTGAAACTGAAACATTTACACTTCCAACCCTAAAACTGCTTGTTGTCGTAAATTTATCTACAGAACAATAGCAATTTAGATAACCTATGGCTCCTCCAATGTTTTTGGTTCCGGAAATAGATGCACCCATAGTTATATTATCCATATAAATATAGCCATATGCACAACTACCGATAAGTCCACCAATATTATTAGTCCCTGAGATGATTCCATTTACAGAAATGTTACTTATTTCTACCGTGCCTTGTGCATAACCGGCAATAGCCCCTAATCTTTCACCATTGCTGATGCTTACATTCTCAATTTGCCAGTTTGATATTGTTGCTCCGTTTAACAGTTGCCTAAATATCCCTGCTTCATTTTTACCATTAACTACAACACCACTAAAGTGAAAATCATCGCCATTGTAATTGCCGGCAAAAGATTGTGACGCCAATCCTTCTCCATCATTTTGTTCATCGTTTGACCATTGAAAATAAGCTGTTTGTTTGAAATAAAAACCGGCACCATGATATTCGTCTTTACTGAGGGCAAAAATAAATTTATTGAATTTGTCGTTGCTATTAATCATGAATGGTTTATCCTTGGAGCCATCAGTAAAACGAGAACCTATATATTCAGAATAAACACCGTTGTTAATCTCTTTTATAACAATTAATTGGTCCTCAATTTGGGCAATGAAACGATTGGAGATTGAATCAACCTTGATTACATAAGTGCCATCGGGGATAGTTGATTCAATAGGAATTGTCAATCCTATTTCCGACTCTGCGTCGTTAACCGGTGTAATATTGGCATGGAGCCTGCCAACGTATGTGCCATTTATTTTTATAATGTCAACATCGCTGTCAACTACAGATGTTGAGCATATATGCGGTATGCGAAATACACTCAAATGGTGAGAATCAAATTTTTCCACTCGAGAGTGTTTGAAGATATTTTCAAATTCATCGTCGCACGAATGAATACTAAATATAAATATCGTCAGCAGGAATAGTTTTAAAGTCTTAGTCATATTTAAGTATGGTTTTAGTTAATTATTTTGTCATTTCAGATGTGAACGGAACAGGGAATGAATTGCCCGAACTGATAGTGGGTATAGTCCATAGATTATTTGAAGTGCCTATGTCCCAGCCGTCATAGCTATTAGGGTCAGAAATCTCATCAGCCGACAATGCTGTTCCACAAGGATCTAATGTGTTGGTTTTTGCGTCATAAAAATATAAATAATCTACTTTGCAATTAGTGCCTGATTTCCCAATAAGACTTGCGTCGGAATTATCAACCAAGGATAATGAGTTTAAGATCTGAACCTCATTGTCGGCTTTTCCCGCCAAATGTCCACCATCATTAGGGAAATTTCCTGTATTTAAGCAATCACTAATCACACCACGATCATAGATATGTCCAACTATACCACCTACCTCATGAGACGATATATTATTGCAAGAAATTTCATGAGCATTAACACATTGGGAAATAATTACTACGTTGTCAGTGTAGTCGGCTGCTCCTTTTGAAATTGAGTTGATGCCGCCCACAATTCCTGCTACAGTGCCGGTCACTATAAATCCGGCTGCTAAACCTCCTGATGCGACAGTTGCACCAATAGCACATACGGTTGTCGCAATAATGCTTGCTGCACCAAAAACAGTATATACAATTTCCTTATTCGTATTGTTTTCGTGTATTTCCTCGGCTCGCTCACTCATCGTGTCATTTATTTTTTCAAAGAAATTGTCATTATTAGTCTCGTCATTGCCCGACAACGGCATCAAATAATTTGACAACGACACTGTGTTGTTTGAATAATTTATAAATGCATCAGAAGAAAAAGTGTCGGCAAGTTGAAAATGCTTCTCACCTCTAACATCATTTATTTCAGAGAGGATATTATTTACTCGATTGTTTAAATCAGCCTTAATATCAGTCTCTATCGTTTCAATATGATGAGGGTTGGCCAAATGATCTACACCATAGCCCCATAATGTGGTTGATGGCACTTTCATTACCATTTCTATACCCAATTCAACCCCTTTCATTATATATTTTGCTGTTCCAGTTACATTTTTTGCATGTTCTATTACTGCAAATGTGGGTCCAAGAAATGCAAGAGCAATTTCGGCACTGCCAAATACCACCTCGGCAATGTTTATCGGAGACCATTCTCGTGGGTCGCCAAATTCACCTGCTATACCTCCAACCGGAGAATTTGCACCCGATACTTTGTTGTGATTGCCACAATAATGAATCATTGTGTTATTTCCCGAAAGTGAGACAATCCCGGCGGCATGAGATCCGGTTGCATTTATCGTTCCATAGTTTTGGCAATTGGTATATACTCCCGAATTGGAAAGGGCCGATATGCCTGCGACATAATTATGCCCATTTACCGTTCCGGTGCTTATCGAGTTGTGAATAACCGACAATGAAGTGTGTCCGGCAATTCCGCCAACATGGTCCATAGCGGAAACCGTGCCATTGTTTATTGATGCTACGCAACCCAATTGAGCCTCGCCACAAAGTCCCCCTGCATGTGAATTGCGAGCTGATATGTTTCCTGTATTTTTGCAATAACGCAAATAAGTGCTGTTATATAAAGCACCGTTGCTTTCGGTGTAGGCAAGACGTGTAGTGCCTATAATTCCACCGACTCCGTCATATCCCGTAATTGTCCCGTTATTTTCACATCCAGAGATCCAAGACACTCCCGAACCGCCACAAATACCACCGGTGCCTCTACTCATTGAGTTTTCGTTGTCACTCGTATATTTTATCGCTCCGGTTATAGCTCCAGAGTTGCTACTTGTTGTTATCGACAGCGTATCAGCAACACCTATAATGCCACCGGCTCCGGCATAGTTGGTTGTAACGGTACTTGAGTTTTTGCACAAGTCGATTGTGGTCAATGAATAAGCACTGCTACTGCCAACAATGCCTCCGGCGTTATAGTCGGCCGTGATTGTATTTCCTTCCGATTGGCATTGCTCAATCATTCCCACTGTATGCATGTCGATCATTCCCACTAATCCACCGGTGGCAACACCATCTCCGCTTGCTTTGATTTTGCTGTTTTTTACTTTGCAATTAATAATTGAAGATGTAGTGCGTTCCCCACTCAATGTCATAAGACAACCGGCGATTCCCCCAACTCCAACCGGTCCCGAGATGTCGGCATTCACGATTGTGAGATTTTGAATAGATGAATTAGTTATATGCCCAAATAGACCAACCCCACAAAGTTCTTCGTGGTGGCTATACATATTTGTAATTTTATGACCACCACCATCGTATGTCCCTATAAATGGGTATGCAACATCGCCAATAGGAGTCCAGCCATTTTCGTGTTTGCAATAATATGATGCATCATGAAGTGAGATGTCGGCTACTTGTTTGAAATAGGCTCCATTGAATTTGTCGTATTCATAAAAGTCTTTTACTCCCAATGTCAGATTATATAGGTGTGGACCGCAGGTTACTATATATGGGTCGTCCTCAGTGCCACTACCTGTCATTTGCAGTGTTTTGTCAAAAGAATCTAATAGACTGACTTGTTGTTTGAAGATTTCAATACGACAACCAAGACCATATTGCATTGTGATTGTGCTATCATTTGATTCAATTTTGTATTCAAAATAAAGCAAACGATAAATGCCATCGGCAAGGCCTTGCTCAAAGTTTACTATTGTTTTGCCATTTTTTTTGGAAATGTAACTTTTGCGCGAAATTTGGCTGTTGTCGGGCGCAATCATATAACATGTTACCGTGTCATTGATGTGAAAATTTTCAGCCTCCGCTCCTAATTCAAGAGTTCTGAAATTTCCCACAAAATCATCATTTGGTAGTGGCGGCATTATATCAATTGAATCATCTTCACAAGCAATGAATAATGAACTTATAATAGTGATGATTAAAAAATAAAAAATTCTCATAATATATCATTTAGGTTATTATTGCAAATATAATGGTAAATTAAATAAATATTATTGTAATAGATTAAAAAAATATGGGGATTTGTATTTTTTGCAAATCCCCATTGCAGATGTTTGTGGCTACTCAAAATCTGTTTTTGTTTCTGGATTATTGTGTTATTAATAGAATGAAATCTAACTAATACCTATTTTTATGTTCCTATAGATTACGCGTTATTTCTTATTCGGTCGTCGAAGGCTGTGAGGGCGGCTTTGGCACCTTCGCCCATTGCCACGACGATTTGTTTGTAGGGAACTGTCGTTACATCGCCGGCTGCATACACTCCGGCAACTGATGTGCGGCAACGCTCGTCAATCTTTATTTCGCCCATCGCGTTGGTGTCGAGATGCTCGGCAAACGAAGCACTATTGGCTGCCAACCCAATCTGTACAAATACTCCGTCGAGGGCTATTTCTCGTTCTTCGCCCGTTGTGCGGTCTTTCACTTGCAATGCGGTCATCTTTGAACCATTACCTATCACTTCGGTAGTTTGTGACGATGTGAATACCTCTACGTTTGCAAGGCTCGCGACTTTCTTTTGTAACACCTCGTCGGCCTTAAGCGTGTCGGCAAACTCCACCACTGTAACTTTTCGGCATATTCCTGCAAGGTCGATTGCCGCTTCTATACCTGAGTTTCCTCCGCCTATCACTGCCACATCTTTACCCTTATAGAACGGCCCGTCGCAGTGGGGGCAGAATGCCACTCCTCGTCCCATGTATTCCGTTTCTCCGGGAATATTTAGCTTGCGCCAACTTGCACCTGTGGCAATGATGAGTGCCGGACTTTCAAATACTTCGCCACCTATGGCATAAACTTTCTTGACGTTGCCCTGCAAATCTACTCTATCTATGGTGCGTTGGTCAAACACTTCGATTGCATACTCGCCGATATGCTTCTGAAGGTCAGCGGCAAGTTTCTCGCCGGTAGTGTAAGGCACCGATATGAGGTTTTCAATCCCAACGGTTTCTTTCACTTGTCCACCCATACGCTCGGCCACAATCGCCACTTTTAATCCCTTGCGAGCCGAATAGATGGCTGCCGAACTGCCGGCAGGGCCACCGCCCACTACCACAACATCAAATTCTCTCACCGTAGGCTCGCAACTGTCGTCATATAGGCAGTCGAATGTGTCCTCCATTTTGCGAAGCAATGTCGCCAAGTCGCCACGTCCGGTGTGAAACACTTTGCCGTTGGCATAAACCGTTGGCACGGCTTGAATATGGAGCGAGTTTACCTCATCTTCAAATCTTGCACCGTCAACCATTTCGTGAGTGATGTTGGGGTTGAGCAACGCAAAGATATTAAGCGTTTGCACCACATCGGGGCAATTGGTGCAACTCAACGACACAAACGATTGCAGAGTCACCTTCCCTTGAATACCCTTGATGCGTCGCACTATCGTGCTGTCGGGCAAATTCTTCCCTTTGCCGTCGGCATTGAGCACCGCGAGCAATAGCGATGTAAACTCATGTCCGCCCGGGATGCCACGGAACTTCACACCGGTGTCAACTCCCTCTTTCAATAAAGAGAATTCAAGAGCGTCGCGGTCGGCAACCTCTGTGAACGTCGCCGAGAGTAGGGGAGAACAATCTGCCACATCGTTGATGAAGCCGATTAACTCCTGTGCATCACTGCGATTGGGATTATATCTTACATCGAAAGTGTAACTTCCGTCAAGAAGTTGAAACACACCTTTTACTTGATCTTTTATACCTTGGTCCAACATGAGCTAAATTGAGAATTGAGAGTTGAAAATTGAGAATCTTGTAAGGACTCGGCGAGCCGTGTCCGAGATGAAAATTTGAGGATGAGGGTGCGAAATCTCTATTTTAGTTGGTTAATTCATCATTCCGCACCCCTCATTCCGCATTCCCTTAAATTTTTCCTACGAGGTCGATGCTCGGTTTGAGCGTTTCAGCACCTTGTTTCCACTTAGCAGGGCAAACTTCGCCGTCGTGAGTAGCTACAAATTGAGCCGCTTCAACCTTGCGGACAAGTTCGTCGGCATTGCGACCGATGCTGTTGTCTTGAATTTCGGCAATCTTGATTTTGCCTTCAGGGTTCACCACAAAAGTGCCGCGATAAGCCATTCCGTCCTCTTCAATCATCACACCAAAACCGCGAGAGAGCACTCCTGTTGGGTCGGCAAGCATTGGGTAACCGATTTTGCGGATTGATTCCGATGCATCGTGCCAAGCCTTGTGAACGAAATGTGAATCGGTGCTTACAGAGTACACCTCCACGCCGAGCGACTTAAGATGGTCATATTTTTCAGCGAGGTCAACGAGCTCGGTAGGACATACAAAAGTGAAATCGGCAGGATAGAAAAAGAAGATAGCCCATTTGCCTAAAACATCTTCGTGTGACACAGTTTTGAACTCGCCATTGTGATACGCTTGTACTTTAAATTCGGGTAATTGAGAATTGATAATTGGAGTCATAATTTTTATTGTTTAAATAGTTAATAAATTTGTATTCGTTTTAATGTTTTTAATTTCAAAATTGTATTCTATTGAGGATTGTTCCTCGTTTCTGATGCAAAGATATACACCCCCTCCCACATCATAACAATTTTTTCGAGTGATAGTTTTTATAACCCAATAGACAATCTCTATAACGATATATAATAAATTGTCTTATAATAAAATACACATCAAAAAGCCTATAACACCACATTTAGAAAGTATGCAACTCTCCTCTTGTTTTCTCAGAAAAATAGGAGGAGTGGCTCAACGAGCCGAGGTGGTCAAACCTGCATAAATCCAAACAATCCCAATGATATTTTTCTCATAGAATTCCTAATTTCTAACACATGATGCTTCAAAATCTCTCCCATGCTAAATATTATCTTTGCGAGGGGGAAAATTATAACCATTTTTTATTACCTTTGTTACTTAATCTATCACTAACCGCAAAGGCCATAGAAAACAAAACGCCCCACAAAGGCAAATAACGAAATTAGAACACCTTGATAGATTTATGAGCATTGGTCGGCTTGCGGTAACTATCAAGGGGTTCTTTGTTTTTTATTAAGAGGTATGAAGACATCAGATAAAGTAAAACTTGCTGAACGTATTCGTTCTATCGAGGGACTGAACGATGAAGAGCGTTCGGCTTTGCTCGGACTCCTTAATGAGTCTAAAACATACGGCTTGGTGTGGGAAGATAAACCTGAAGCGATTGAGGAACGCTTACGCACAGAACTGCCTGTGCTTAAAGAGGTCAAAAGCAAGGCTATCATTTCGGATAATGCTGATGCTCCTAATCATATCATTATTGAGGGCGACAACCTCGAATCCCTCACAACGCTCGCATATACTCACGAGGGTAAAATCGATGTCATCTATATAGATCCCCCTTACAATACTGGGAAAAAAGATTTCGTCTATAACGATTGCTATGTAGATAGCGAAGATAGTTATCGCCATTCTAAATGGTTATCCTTTATGTCTCGTCGACTTCGTATCGCCAAGAAACTCCTTTCCGACCGTGGTGTAATCTTCATTTCAATTGACGATAATGAACAAGCAAACATAAAGTTGCTGTGTGATGACAAAGAATTATTTGGTGAAAATAATTTTTTGGGGCAACTAATTCTTAAGACTGCAACAGATAATAATCCCTCACAAATTAATACAGAGCATGAATATATGCTATGCTATTGTAAGAATAAATTATATCAGGGTAATTGGCAAAGAACCAGTCAAGCGGCGAAACTTCTCATTGCTAAAGGCAAAGAATTAATTAACTCAAGGCTGTCTATTTCAGAAATGCAAAAAATATTGCGAAAGTGGATAAAATCTAATAAAGATTTATTGCCTCAGGTTGCACATTACAACAACATTGACAATAAAGGAGTATATAGCAGTTCAAGCAATTCTTCAAACCCTCACCCGGGTGGTTATACTTATGATATTATTCACCCTTTAACTCATTTGCCTTGTCCAAAGCCAGCAAATGGTTGGAGATGGCCTGAGAATACATTTTTATCATATGATGAATCGGGAGAAATTGAATGGGGTGCCGACCATACAACCCAACCACACGTAAAAAAAAGGATTGAAACCTCTATGGAGTACTTACGCACACTTATTTATGAAGACAATAGAGGAACAACAAAAGCATTAGCTGATTTATTTGGAGGGGAAAAACGATTTGATAACCCCAAACCGCAAACTGTGATCAGCCGAATTATAGATTTTTCTTCTTATAAAGATTCTACCATTCTCGATTTCTTCGCAGGAAGTGGAACAACACTTCACGCAACTATGGCACTGAATGCAGAGGACGGAGGCAAACGTCAATGTATTCTCTGCACTAATAATGAAAACGGTATATGTGAAAATGTTACATACGAACGAAATAAACGAGTAATTAACGGTTACACAAAGCCTAACGGCGAAGCCGTAGAGGGCTTGCTCGATAATAATCTGCGTTATTATCGCACTGCATTTGTAGGTCGTCGTCGTACTCCGCAAAATATGCGTCGATTGATGCTTCTTGCAAGCGATATGCTATGTATAAAAGAAAACTTATATACCGAACTTGACACTTTTGGTGAACTGCAAACGCTTGAAAATGGTTTCCGTTACTTTGCTCATGGATACAAACAAATGCTTGTTATCTACAATGAAGAAGCAATTTACAATATTATAGACCAACTCGAACAAATGACAGTTGCGGAGCCTATAATTGTGTATGTGTTCTCTCCGGGCAATGATGCGTGGAATTCGGAATTTGTAACTGTGAGCGATAAAGTAAGACTGACAGCATTGCCGTCGGCTATATACAACTCTTATAAGCGAGTGTTACCAAAGGCTAAGGATATAAGTTTAACTGCCGATGCCGAAACCGATGAAGTTACAACAGAAACGGCACAATCACTTTTTGATGACGAGGAAGGAGGAAACGAATAATGAAAGATTTTATATATCAATCAAAGGCGGTAGAAGAGCTTACCGAAAAGACCGTGAAGCTACTCAATGACGGCGGTAGTCGCCGTAAGATTGTGTTTGAAGCACCGACAGGTTCTGGCAAAACAGTTATGGCATGTCAGACGCTTTCCAATATCATTGACACATTGCAGTCGGACGGCACAAATCGTTTTCAAGAAGTGGCTTATATATGGTTTGCTCCTCGCAAACTCCATATTCAAAGTTATCTAAAACTTAAAGACGCTTTCAATCTCGGACGCGAACTTCGCCCGGTAATGTTTGACGACCTTGAACAAAGTGAGGGTATCAAACCCGGCGAAATTCTTTTTGTGAACTGGGAAAGCGTAAATAAGGATAACAATGTAATAGTGCGTGAAAGTGAGTCGTCAAAATCACTTTACGAAATAACACAACGCACTCAAGAACAAGGATTGCCTATTGTTGCTATCATTGACGAAGAACACATGTTTTGGTCAAAGACTGCCGACAAGAGTGGTGCTGTGCTTGATAGAATAAATCCGGCTGTTGAGATTCGCATTTCGGCAACTCCCAAGACAGTGCGTTTCGATGAAAAAGTGCGTGTGAGTCGTCGCGATGTTATCGAAGCCGAAATGATAAAGAAAGAGGTTGTGCTAAACCTCGATATTGATAGTGGCATATCCGATGATACTACTCTCAATAACCACTTAATGAAAGTGGCACTCGAAAAGCGTGAACAACTTGCCGAAGCATACCGTAATCTTGGAGTAAACATCAATCCGTTGTTGCTTATTCAGTTGCCTAATGACACAAAAGAAACTATGACAGCTGAAGATAATGCCATATCGGATTTTGTTAAGCAATACCTTGAAATGATGCATGGCATTACCACCTCTAACGGGAAACTCGCTATTTGGCTCGCGGGAGAAAAAGAGAACCTCGCAAACCTTGAAAAGCCTGACAATCTTGCCCAAGTGTTGCTGTTCAAAGAAGCAATAGCCCTAGGTTGGGACTGTCCTCGTGCAGCTGTGTTGCTTATCTTCCGTAAACTATCAAGCGACCAATTTACAATACAGACCGTGGGTCGTATATTGCGTATGCCGGAGCAACATCATTATAGTGACGGTAGATTGAATATCGGATATGTATATACAGATATTGCAAAAGATAAAATAGAAATTGTAACGGCAGATGCCGACTACATCAAGAAAAATGCACTTGTGGCTTTTCGCCGTGAAAATCTTGAAAATGTAGCCTTGAAATCGGCTTACAGTGTACGCCCTAATGATACGCGTAACTATTTCGGCCCCGACTTCCGCAAAGTGCTTTATGATGTCAGTCTTGAATTTTGGAAGATAGAGCATGCAACAGGCTCATTGTTTAGCCTTGCTGACCTTGCCGCTATGCGTGGCGAAGATTATGAACCTGCTCCACTCCATGATTCGGGTGATGACCAAATTGAAGAAAACCGTCGTCGAGTGAAAGATTCGTTACGCCTTGATGTGAAAAATATTAATGTTCCTATTCCCAAGAATATTCATTTTCAGAATGAGGTACAAACTATCAATGTTCACGAAGATGTGAAATTTGCTCGTACAGCAAGTGAAATTGACCGTGTTTTTATTTCATTCCTTGCCGGTTATTTACACGACTTCGAGAATAAAAACAATCCTGCCGATAAACTTGCCGGCTATTTACTTGAAACGCTCGCCGACCTGTTTGGCATTTTTGATACAGACGCAAAGAAAGTGGTATTATACAATGAGAATAAACCAAAATTTGACCGTCTATTAAGATTGGCACTTGATAAATATAAGAGACTTCGCGACCTTAAAAAACGCAAAGCTTCGGCTTCATCTATCCAAGAATATTTATGGGAAGTACCACAAGAACGCCTATATGATGAAGAAACACATCATATAGAGGATGTGCAAAACCACGCTTTGCTTCCATTTGTCGAACTCAATTCTGCTTCAAGTCCGGAACGTAGATTTGTTGCGTTCCTTGAACAAAACTCAGAGTATATTGATTGGTGGTATAAAAACGGGGATAAAGGTCGCCAACATTATGCTGTGCCTTATACTGACTCAAACGACATCAAGCACTTGTTTTATGTTGACTTTGTGATTAGATTGAAGAATGGTAAAATAATGTTGTTTGATACCAAAAGTGCCGGTAGTGACCCTATGGCTCACGTCAAGCACAATGCTCTCAATGCATATATGCTTGAAGAGAATTCTAATGGTGCGAACCTAATGGGAGGTGTTCTTGTTGAAGAGGGCTTAAATTGGCTGTGGTCAAAACACAACATTGAGAATACAACCGACCTTACAGGTTGGGCACATCTTGATTTCAGAAACGAAAACTCATAAGTTATGGCAAAAGGAATAGACCAAAAATTCGTTCATTACGGTATTCGTAAAGACGACCTCGCAATGATAGAAGCAATTTGCGATGCTGAAAGCATAGACTTTGAGTGGCTAAGCGAAGAAATTCTCAAAGCATATCACGCTAGAAAAGTTGATGCGATAGAAATTGATGACGCTGACACTGAGGAAATAATCCGCACAGCTATTAACAAAATTAAATCATAAGTGCTATGCTGATACAAAGAATTAAAATATCAAACTATAAGACATATCTTGACCTCGACCTAGACCTTTCGGTTGACGCCGAGCGTCCGATAATTCTTATCGGTGGCTCAAATGGTGGCGGTAAAACCACACTCTTTGAAGCAATTAGTGGAGCACTTTATGGCTTGAAAATCGAAAGTGCCGAACACTTTAATGAACTCCTTAATCAAGGTGCTATCGGTAAAGTCGCTGAACGAATTGAACTTCAAATAACTTTCATTGGAAAAGTCCTCGGACAAGAACAAAAGTATATCCTAAAACGAACATATCAACTCAATCCACAAGGTCGCCCTCTCGAAAGTGTGTCGCTTAACATGAATGGAAATATGTTCGTTTATGGAACGATGACACCACCCAAAGACCGTATTAAAGCCGAACAACAGGTAAATAAGATTATCAAGGCAAATCTTCCTCAGGAGTTAAGCCAATACTTCTTGTTTGACGCTATGCAATCAAGCGAACTTCTTAAAAAGAATGTTTTCGCTCAAACCATACGCGATAATTTTGAAAATGTACTCGGTTTCAAAAAATATCTGCAACTGAAGAGTGCAGCTGAAAAATTGCAACAAGAATGGGCTCAACAACGTATTGAAGCCGAACAGGAACTCAAAGAATATACTGCCCTTTGCAAACAAAAAGAAGCATTGACGGTTGAGCTTCAAGCAACTATTGCCGAAATTGATACTCAATATAAATATACTTCATCGGTCGAAGAAGAATATCAACGAGCAAAAGAGGGTGCTCAATAAGGTGCTCAGCTCAATAAAAAAATTAACTGATAAAATCCTTTTGAATAGCATTGAATCAGCTAATCTTTCTCAACTTCGTGATACATTGCTACCACGCTTGATGTCGGGAGAATTAAAAATTAACGAAATAAACTGCTAAATTCTCATTTATGGAAGATAATAACCAACAACAAAAAATATCCATTCGCTTCTTTAATGATAAGGAAGTGCGTGCTGCATGGGACTATGATGGCAACCGTTGGTTGTTCTCGGTAGTTGATGTTATAGCAGTACTTACTGATAGTAAAAATCCTCGTAACTATTGGAAAGTAATGAAACATCGCTTGGCTAAAAGTGGAAATGAGTTGGTTACACGCTGTAACCAACTGAAACTTGTTGCGAGTGACGGCAAGCGATATTTAACAGATTGTCTGCCACAAAATGAGATGCTTAGCCTTGTGGAAGCAGTGCCAAGCCAACATGCGATTGCTTTTGCAAAATGGCTAATTATCGGTGATGACCAAATAGACAGCAAGAGCCGAGATAAAGCATATCAACTTTGGGATAGCTCCTTGTTGCAAACTATTGAGGTGGGTACTGCACGGGGGTTGCAACAAATTCACGCCTATCTTTTTGGTGGGCTATATTCTTTTGCTGGACAAATACGCCAAAAGAATATTTCTAAAGGAGGATTCCAATTTGCAGTATCTCAGTTTCTTGGGCAAACATTATCTCAGATTGAGAGAATGCCCGAAACAACTATCGATGAAATTGTAGATAAATATATCGAAATGAATATTGCTCACCCATTTATGGAGGGTAACGGCAGAAGTACAAGAATTTGGTTAGATTTAATGCTTAAACGAGCATTAAAAAGTTGTGTCGATTGGAGTAAAATAGATAAAACTGCCTATATGGAAGCAATGCGTTTAAGTGTGATTAATCCCACAAGAATACGCGAGTTAATAGCGAACGCTTTAACCGACAAAATCAATGACCGTGAAATGTTTATGAAAGGCATTGATTATTCATATTATTATGAACAAGATAATTAATTCTCATTTATGGAACAGTGGAAAGAATATAGATTAGGCGATTTGCTTTCTCACTTCAAAAGTGGGAAAAGTATAAAATCCGATAAAATAGACGAAAGTGGAGATTACCCTGTTTATGGAGGTAATGGTTTAAGAGGATTTACGGATACAACGAACTTTGTTGGAGATTGTGCTATTATTGGAAGACAAGGGATTTATTTGTGGGAATGTCATATAATATAATAACACCTAAGGCAGATGTTAATTTAAAATTTATACTTGCAATTATAAACTCTAGGTATGCACAAAAATGGTTCTATAGCAATGCGAAGCATAGAGGTGCCGGGGTTGATGTAGGTGTAGATAAATTACGTACATTTCCTATACCTAACGCAACGTCTTCTCAGCAAAATCTTTTAGCAGAAATAGTTGATGTTATTATAGACAAGAAAAATCATCATAATGATTACGATACTTCTTCAATGGAAAATCAAATTGACAATATCGTTTATCATTTATACGGACTTTCATATAATGAAATACTGATAATTGACCCGGAAACTTCAATCACTAAAGAGGAATATGATAGTTATATAATTAATAACGAAGAGTAGGTAATGACGGCAAATGCCAATGTTGCGATTGCGATAACGAACACCCACAAGTAACTACATCATACGAAGAATACATTGATAATCTAAACGATTGGAATTAACCACTTGGCATGGCTTTTATAAGGAGCGGGCTGGGTGGTTCGTTTTTATCTTGGTCTAAATAACTTTTTCTTAATTCTTTGATGGACTAAAATGGTCCGTTCTGGCATTATGTCAAAAAAAACAATAAGGTGGGGGAGTGAGTGTCGATTTACGCTACGCAAACTCTATATTTCACACACCTCATTATGCATTAATCATCTGTTGGGAAAATTTGAGCGTAAAAAACTGTGGTGTGCAGTATGTTTTTCTGCGTGAGATTTATTAACTTTGCTAATAATAAGATTTTTTTTGTTATGGCAGAAACTAAAGATTACGGAATCGTATATCTCTTGACAAATGCTTGCATGCCGGGGATTGTGAAAATAGGCAAGACATCTCGCACCGATTTGCAAAATCGCATGAAAGAATTATATACAACAGGTGTTCCAATCCCATTTGAATGTGCCTATGCATGTCGCATAAAGTTGTCGCACATGGGTAAATTGGAATCGGCACTTCACAATGCGTTTGAGCCTAATCGAGTGAATAAAAATCGGGAGTTTTTTCGCATTAAACCTGAGCAAGCAATGGCAATTATGCAGTTTGTGGATAATATTCAAGACGCAACGTCAGAGGTGTCGGCCGAGATTGCAAATGATATGGTGCAAGATGATATTATCGCAATTAAAAATGTGCGTCAAAAGAGACCACCTATCAATTTCCATGAAATGGGACTTCATGATGGCGATGTGCTTGTATATGTGCATGATGAAACAAAAACAGTTGTGATTTCGGGAGCAAAAAAAGTTCTTTACGACTCGGAAGAAACATCGTTAACTGCTATAACTCGTATATTGTTAGATAAACCATATTCGGTTCAGCCTACCCGATATTGGAGATTCGGAGATAAAAATCTGTCTGAAATTTATGATGAGACTTATCCACCCTCAGAAGAATAACCCCTCAATAATATTTAATTATGGCAGAACTCACAAATAATCTTCGCAAGATGGTGGCATCTCTTGGTAATGCTCGTAATCGCCGAGAGGAGGGCTGTTTTGTCGCTGAGGGGACAAAGTGTGTGTGTGATACATGGCATGCGTTTAAATGTCGTTACCTGTTTGCAACTGCATCGTGGATTGAACAATATGGGAGAGTGTTGCCGGGAGTTGAACCAATTGTGGTGAAACGAGTCGATATGGAGCGAATGAGCCAATTGTCAACACCTGCGCAAGTGTTGGCTGTGTATGAAATGCCTCAAATGATTTTTGATGAAAGAAATTTATCTTCAAATCTTGTAATTGCCCTTGATCGAGTGCAAGACCCCGGAAATTTAGGCACAATTATTCGCATCGCCGATTGGTTTGGCATCACTGATATTGTGTGCTCTCCTGAAACGGTAGATGTGTATAATCCAAAGGTGGTTCAAGCCACAATGGGGGCTATCTCGCGGGTAAAAGTGCATTATCTCGATTTGGCGGAATTGATAAAACGTAACCCCGATGTTCTTGTTTATGGCACATTCCTTGACGGACGAAATATATATGAAACCTCATTAACGCCACATGGCATAGTGGTTATGGGGAATGAGGGGCAAGGAATTTCTGATGAGATAGGACACCTTATTAAGCGCAGGTTGCTTATTCCATCATATCCACAGGAGCGCCCCACATCAGAGTCGTTGAATGTGGGAATGGCAACCGCTATAACGATAGCCGAATTTCGAAGGAGAATATAGTATATAGAAATTACGCACAATTATATGGCAAAAGTAAAGTCAATGTGGTATTGTACCTCGTGTGGAGCCGATTCCCCTAAATGGGAAGGACGATGCCCGTCGTGTGGAGAATGGGGCACGATGGTAGAAGAAAAGGTGAGTGCCAAGCAAAGTCGTGGTTCTAAATCAACTCGAGTAGCGAAAAGTATGCCTCAAAAAGTGTCGGAGATTAAAGCGATGACCGAGCCTCGTATTCACTTGCCAAGTGAAGAGCTTAATCGTGTGCTTGGTGGTGGATTGGTTGCCGGTTCGCTTGTGTTGATTGGTGGAGAGCCCGGCATTGGTAAATCGACATTGGTATTGCAAAATATATTATCAATAAAATCAAAGACGATATTATATGTGTCGGGCGAGGAGAGTGCCACACAACTTAAATTGCGTGCCGAGCGCATTGGTCGTCAAAGTGACAATTGTTATATTGTGTGTGAAACATCGCTCGAAAATATTTTTGACCATATTGAAGAGGTACAACCCCAAATACTTATTGTCGATTCTATTCAAACGATTGCTACCGATGCCATTGAATCATCGGCGGGTAGTGTGAGCCAAGTGCGTGAATGCTCGGCTCAATTGCTCAAATATGCCAAAGAGAGTGGGGTGCCGGTGTTACTCATAGGGCATATAAATAAAGAGGGTAGTATTGCCGGTCCAAAAGTACTTGAACATATCGTTGATGCCGTGTTGCAATTTGAGGGTGACCGACAATATATGTATCGCATTCTTCGCTCTATTAAAAATCGATTTGGAAGTACTTCGGAATTGGGAATATATGAAATGTGTCAACGTGGTTTGCGAGAGGTTACAAACCCATCTGAAATGTTGTTGTCGCATAGCGATGAGGAGCTGTCGGGGGTGGCGATAGGTGTAACACTCGAAGGCATTCGCCCATTCCTCATAGAAGCGCAAGCATTGGTGAGCACAGCTGCGTATGGCACGCCTCAACGCTCGGTAACCGGTTTCGACTCAAAGCGTATGAATATGTTGCTTGCTGTGCTTGAAAAACGAGTGGGATTCAAACTTGTGCAAAAAGATGTGTTCCTGAATATAGCAGGGGGATTGAAAGTCAACGATCCGGCACTTGATTTAGCTGTTATTTGTGCAATTCTTTCTTCAAATGTAGATATGGCTATTCCTAAAGGGATATGTATGTCGGGCGAAGTGGGGTTGTCGGGCGAGATTCGTCCTATAACACGCATTGAACAACGCATAATGGAAGCCGAAAAACTTGGCATGAAAACCATAATCATTCCTCGCAACAACCTTAAAGGCATTGATACATCTCGTCTTAAAATCAAAATCGAAGAGGTTTCAAAAGTAGAGGAGGCTTTTCGATTGCTGTTTGCGTAAACTGAACAGAAATATATTTAAGGGAATTTTTATAGATTCCGTGAATTAATTAAACAGTAGTTATTGGGAACGTTCTTTTGTGTGCTTTATGGTTGACTTCGTCCAAGTTGCTTTCGCTCAAAAGAACAAATGCAAGCTTTATTCTCTATTCGCTGAACCGCAACTTTTTCTTTGGCATCTTTTTGTCTTTGTTTCAATCGCATAGCTCGCTATGTTCATTCAACAAAAATCCGTTCAAATAAAATTCATAAATCTTCACAAAGCAATTTATAGAAGTTCCCTTAATAAGAAACGAGATGTGTCAAATTAAATAATTGGCACATCTCGTTGAAGTATTGTAAAATTTATTTTATTGCTTGTTCAGCTTGAACCCGGCAGTAACACCATCATAACTATTAAGAATGTCAACCGCATTCTTTATGGTTGAATTGTTTGATGATGCTGATACTTTTTTTGCGAGGTCAACAAGTTTTGAAATATCAAAAGTAAGGCTCAGTGTTTTGCCCGATAATTTTGTATAAGCTTTTAGTTTTCCGATTGTCTTAGACTTTAATGCGTTAAATCTAAATACAAAAACACCGTCATCGCTTTTCTCTATTGTACCCGACAATGGAGCATATTTAGTGTCCATTTTAAAAGTTCCGTCTTCGTTAATGGTAAGCACTAAATTGTCAAATCCGGTTTTATTGTAGAGACTCTTTAATTTTGATTCAATTGAAGACGACGCTACTGAGCCGCCCAAACTTTTTAGAGCATTATCACTTTGAAAAACCACTGCCGGACCGGAGTAATTCCAAGTTCCAACAAGTTGAGAAAGGTCAACATCGGTATTTGACACTAAATTGTTTAATACATCGCCAATTGATGACGATTTAGATTCACCATCTTTATTGCTAACTTTATCTATCAATGACCCAAGATTAAATTGGGCATTGATAGATAAAGTGATAAATACTGATAGAATTAAAATTAGACTTTTTTTCATCGTTTTTTAATATTAGAAAGCAAATCTAACTCCGGCATATATGTTAAGACCATCACGTTTTATGCCATTTGGTTCATAGAACGATTTGTTTAGCATTTTCCAACTATTATATCCTTTTTCAGAGTTATTGTCATCGCTAATGATTTTTTCTATGTCGTCGGGCGAAATGCCGAAATTGAGCACATATTCCGCTCCAAAAGTAAATTGTATAGGATAACAAATATTTATGTCAAATTTCAAGCCGATGGGAACTCTTATTGAGCTAATATTTTCTGTCTTTTTTTCATAATCTTCCGGTGCGTTTTCGGGCAAGTCTTCAGAGATATAAGCAAGTTCGTATTGTGCCATTGCGTATGGCATTATGCTCATGCGACCGAGAATGTTATATCGAGCACCGAGACCTAATCCTATATTTCCAATTAAAGGTGCGTCCCATTTTTTGTCGCCCATTTCAAATTCATCACGTTCTTTAGTCAAGCTAAATCCGAGTTGTGCCAAGAAAACAGATTCCCACCCCGATTTGTTATTCCCCATTAATAAATCATAATTAAGGTTGATACCTCCGGTTTTTTTCATCCAGTTGGCGGTTACAGAAAGTCCCATTTTATTATCTTTATTAAGTACTACTTGGTCACCATATTCAGGACTGCCTTTTGTGCCGGATATAAAGTATAGTCGTGATGTTGCGTCGGTTATTTCACATATACGAGCCGAAGAAACTTTCTTTGAATAGGCTTTGCCATTTTTATAGAATTGACGGAAAATGTCAACTCGGTCTTTGTCGCTTGCGCCATCGTTAGTGCCTAACTCAGCTATACATGGATTACGGCTTTTTAGCTGTCCGCGTATTGCGAGTGCAGGAATCTTAATATTTAGCTCTCGTTGTAAATCATCAAGGTGATCTTCATCATATTTAATGCTTCCTTGAGCGATATAATTTACATCAACCTTAATTGAATCGTATGTCGGGTTATTAGCTGCCGATTCAGAAAATTCCCATGCATTATATACATCTTCCAATGTTGCATTGTTGATATTCACATGGTATGCAATCCAGAAAAGCGTTTCTTCGTATGTAGTATCAGGTTTTGTGATTTCTTTTCCCGATGCGTCCTTTAATGCATTTCCATCTTTGTCTTTGACTGTAACATCGCTAATGTGTTCCTCTTTGAGTATTTTAGTGAGGAATAGATAATTGTTTTCCAATATTTCCATTAACTCTTTGTCATTGACACCTTCGGTAAGGCTTAGCTCCGATTTTGCGGCTTCAATATCACGTTTTGAGATGTTCTTGCCCACACGTTCGCTTAATAATGTTAAGTCAAATTGAGATGAGTCATTAAGGAATAATCCGTTTAAAATTTTCTTACCTATTTGTTCGTCATTTAAACTTTCGGCAATTTTTACTTCATCCCATTTGCTTTTTTTCTCCGGGGTGCCAATTCTCGTCTCAAATTTGATATTTTTTTTGTTAAAAGAATTGTTGGAAAAAATCTTTGTTGTATAACCTAATTTCTTTAATAATCCGATGTTTCCGGTAATCCCTACTTTATTGGATTTTCCAATGTAGTTTGATGTTTTGCTGTCAGCCCAAGATGTATTTGCGCTTAAAATCAGCAGGGTGGCAACGATTGGTTTAATAAGTTGTTTTAAATTCATAATTAAGTTGATTGTTTAGTATATTAGTGTTTGTATTTAATCTGCGAATTAGTTAGAACCATGTAATAATTTGTTCTTGAACAAGTGTTTTGTTATTATATGCGTCTTCTACTTTGTTCCCTTTGGAAGAACGTTTTTTGCGATTGTTTTTGCTGTCAGATTTTTGATCATTATCGCAACTCTTTACAGCTTCAATAAATGCCATGTTTTCGGCATGTTCATCTTTGCGAATCTGTTTGGCCTCATCGAGCATTGCTGTTATCATATCTTGTTGTTGTTGCCATTCGCGTTGATCAAGAGCTTTAATGCGGTCATTCATTTTTGAGTTTAGGCTTTTGATTCGTTTTTCTATATCATCATTTGGCAATGTAATGTTTGATAATATAGCGAAAACATTGTTTGCGCCGTTAATATCGGGTGAAGTGCTCCATGCTGTTTCTGCGTTGCGCATGTAATAATTGTTTGTCTCATCAATATGTTTTTTTGCATATTTTGCGCAAAGAGATTGAGCTTCCTCAAATTCGGTGCAGAAAGATGGTATAGATGATAGAAGTCCTGCCGCCGACAAATAATCACCGGCATTAGCCATTGATTTTGCGTTTGTGATAATGCTTTCGGCTTTTGAATTATAGTAATCGATAATACGTTGCTTTGCGGTTTCTATAGCAAATTCAATATCCGGATCATGAACATTTAATTTTTTGACAGCATTTTTTAATGCGTCATTTTTGCTTTTCCCTAAAGCCTTAATTTCGGTGTTATATGACGATAGCACTGTATTTTCATAAATATCGCCTATATATAATGAAATTGAGTAGTTGGTAACTGTGCGGGCTGGAATTGTTCCTGTAGTTGTGCTTTCCAACTCTACTATGTGAGGAGTGATTATAAATCGGTGGTCAAAACTTGAACCTCCTATGCCATACATAGTTGAGATACGCAATAATTTATCGTGCAATAATTTTGTGGAGGCATTATCATAACCTTCGGTATATGCCGAGATTACGATGTCTGATGCGGGATTTTTATCATTTGTGGCGTTATTGCGTTGAGCTGTTGCGGTAACGCAACAGAAGCCAATAATAAGTAGAGAATATATAAAATGTTTCATTGTATTCTTTTTTTATAATTAATAATTAAGATATTTAATATTGGTTGCTTAATATAACCAACGCACCGGCGATTCCAATTGGGTATATTTCCGCATTTAAACCAACTTGATTAAGTATTGTTTTTAAATTTTTTAAGAAGTCTAATGTTTCAATTCCCACGGGTCTGTTTTTCTTTTTACTAAACGCTTTTTTTACAAATGCTTTAATCGGAATACGTACATTTTTTAATGTCAATGAAGTTGCCGTTGATTCTTCTGCAGAATATCCTGTACTTAAAACATTGTCATCAATATAAGAATCAATTAATTCATTTAATTGACCTGATTCGCCGTCACATTCCACCATTGAAAAGAAATCAAGGTCACAATCGTTGCCGAGTTTGAATTTAATACGACAGTTGCGACCATTTTTCACAATGTCATTATATCGGCGGTCGAGTGCTGCGATAAATGAATCTAAGAATTCTTTATTGCGTGCATCAGATTTTATGTCAGATACATTGTAAGTTTGTATATTTCCACCAAAGAGAGTCTTTTTATTGGCGACATCAATTGCCGATAGTCTGATGCTATATATTCCTGATGAACTTTTAGTTATGCTGAAATAAATGTGAAATGTTGCACGAGTCCAATTGTTGATGATTTCATCAATGTCATTGCTTTTTAAATCCAATAACGCAGTAGTAGCTTCAGAATTGCTGATGTCATCAAGAGTCGCTTGTAAGTTTTCAGCCTCATATTGCGAGCCATGTTCCGCTAAATAACCTTCTACAGCGGTAATGAAATTTAAAACATCATTATTTAGTAATGCTTTGGAATAATCGGGAGTCATTTCGTCGATCTTATATCCATTATTGAGGCAAAATGCTTTTTCGGGAATAAGCATTATCGATGCGTTTTTGACATCTTGATCTCGTTCTTGTCCTTGCGCGAAAGTTGATATTGCGCACGAAATAATTAGTATAATTAAAAATATCTTTTTCATAAAGTAAAAATTAAAGTTTTGTTAATACGATGTGAGCTTTACCTATTCCAAGTGGGTAAATATTCATATTAATTCCATATTTATTGAGCGTTGACCGCATTCCTCTTACAAATCGTTGGGCATCAATTTTCTTTCCGTTTTGTAATAAAGGGATTCTTGTTCTTTTGAAAGATAGTGTGCTATTGGAGATCCCTTTAACGAATCCGGTAGAAACGGTATTTTCGGAAAACCATAGCCCTATGATTTCTTCGATTGTATAAGAATCTCCATTATCAGTTATTGTTGTATTAAAATCAAAATCACAACTGTTGTCAATTGAAAAATCAAAGCGACATTCACGTCCGTTTTTAATTTGATCATCAAACAATCTTTGAAGACTATTGCAAAAATGTTCGAGAACACCACTATGAACCAAATAATCAATCAAACCTGTGGCTCCTGTGCGAGAAGGACTGACAACCGATTCGGTGTGCATTACCCGGAGTGTTGACGAGTCTAATGCTTTGAAATTTAATTCAAACCACACTTTTGGACCATGTTTTTTCTTAAAAATAGCAATACTCACACAAATATCGGTATCGGTTGCCGCCAATGATAATGTTTCAAGTTGCTCTGAAGTTAACATCGATAAGGCTTCTGTGTTTTTGATGTCTTCTAATTTTGCTGAAAGATTCTCACATTCATATCCGTAATCGCGAACCATGAGCCCTTCTAACCCAACATTAACCGAAGAAAAATAATCATCAATTACAGCTGCCTCATAATCGACCAAACCATCGCTTGTTGTATCACCTTTGGCAATACACCAATCAGCATCGGGGATAATCATAATTGTAGGTTTTATTATATCTTGAGCCAATGCGCTGATTGATAATAATGATAGAATTATATATGAATATAAAAGTTTCATTGTTATTAGATGCTATAATATTAATTAGTCATTAATAGAAAGATTAATAGCAATGTTGCTTTCATTAATGTGTTTTAATAATTTGTTATAGTCAACCAATACTTCAATGCGAACCTTTCGTTTGCCTCCTTCTATGGCTATGTTATCTTCTCCTGTTGGATAGCCATCATGAACACGTTCAACAAACGACATATAACAAACTTGCTCCCCTTTTTTATCAACTTTAAAGAAATTTTCAAAAAACTTTTTGTGTTTAGAAAATGCTCGAGCCTCATCGTTGCAGATAGGGAGAATTTCGGCGCAGCCCATTGGTCGGTTTTCTTCAACTCCATAAAATAAGCAGGCTGCTATTGCATCCATTTGAGCACGTTCGATTGCTTTATTCACATTCTTGTCATAAACGGTTACTTTAAGCCATTTTTTTCCGTTTCTGCCTATGTTGAGTTGCTCAACAATTGGTTTCTGGGTAATGTCGAGTTTGTACTTGGCCTCAACTTGTGCAGGAACAAGAATACACGCAATTAAAGCGATAATGATACTGATTTTTTTCATTTTGTTTATAATTTTAGTTAAGTTTATTTTTAAATCCAAAACAAAGATAGATTTATATTTTATAATCACGATGCATGAAGAGTGCGAAAAATGATGAAATGCATTGTTTTTATGATGAAAATTAGTGTAGATGTGATGAATAAAAGATTTTTATCGAATTTTTAATTTAAGGAATCATGATATAAAATTTTAGAGTATAGTAATTGTATTTTTCACAAAATTAGCAAATCTTTTTAAAATATTTCAAACAATTTGCCCGTTCTTTTTAGTGTGGCGAATAGTATATTGATTATCAGTGATATGATAAGAGGATAAAGTCGCATGAGAACTCCATTTTTTTCATAGAAGTTCTCTTAAAATAAAACGACATGACAAATTGTATTGCCATGTCGTTTACATTTAAGTTATTTCGTGTTGCTTATTTCACACGAGCAAGAATAAGTGCCGAAGTGGGAGCAACTGTCATCTTGCCACCTTTGGTTGTTCCCATGCCATCGGCTTTAAGTTGGCCATCTTGAGCAATGACAATCCATTCGCCTTTCTTGATTTTTACTTCGCAAGGTTCTTTTGAACCATTGAAAACAAGTTTGATTTCTTTCCACTCGTCACCATTAGCATTGTCTTTGATTGAATAAGAGATGAGATTTTCGCCTTTTACATCATCAAATACAATGTGTTTGGCTACAGCTTCGGCAGTGGTCATGCGAAATGCCGGGTGAGCTTTGCGAAGTTTGGTTAATTCACAATAGTATGCAAATTGTTCTGCATTTTTGTTTTTCAAAGTCCAGTCGATTGCATTAACCGAGTCGGGTCGGTTGTAAGTATTGTGAATGCCTTTTTTGTCGCGGAACACTTCTTCACCGGCAAACATAAATGGAGTGCCTTGTGAGGTGAATACGATTGTTTGAGCCAAACGAGCAGCACGCATCATTTCGTCTTCACTTGCTCCTTTCATAGATACATGTAACTTGTCGGTGAGGCTATAATCGTCGTGGCAAGATACATAGTTAATAATTTGAGTTGGGGCAGTGGCGTATGCAAATTTTGAGTTATTACCTTTGGAATAGTCAACTTGTGGGTGAGCTGTGGAGGCAACAATGCCGATTTTCACGGTTTCTTTGTTGCCTGGCGCATTTGTGGCAAATCCTTTGTTTTCGCCATTGCTATAATGACCTTTCACCGCATCGCGAAGGTCGTCGCTAAATACTGCAATGCCTTCCATTTTAGCAACGTTTTCTTTTAATGCACGACGCTCAACGGGTAGGGGTGTGTCGCCACATGTCCAGCCTTCGCCATATATAAAAATGTGTGGATTTACTTGTTTGAGCGTTTTTGCCACTTCGTTCATCGTTTCGGTGTCGTGGATGGCCATGAGGTCGAAACGGAAGCCGTCGATGTGATATTCTTCAGCCCAATATTTTACTGAATTTACAATATAGTTGCGCATTTGTTGACGTTCAGAAGCGGTCTCATTGCCACAGCCCGAAGCATCGCTATAGCTTCCGTCTTGACGATGACGATAATAATATCCCGGAGCAGTTAATGAAAAGTTTGAATCATCATTATTAGCGGTGTGGTTATATACAACGTCCATAATTACGCCAATGCCTGCATCGTGAAGCGCTTTGATCATTTGCTTCATCTCCATGATGCGTGTGGCGGGGTTGGCTGGATTGGTTGAATATGACCCCTCGGGCGCATTGTAGTTGTAAGGGTCGTAACCCCAATTATATACGTTTGATGGAAGTTGTGTCTCATCTACGCTGTTGTAGTCGTATGATGGAAGAATGTGAATGTGGGTTATGCCTAATTCTTTCAAGTGATCAATGCCGGTTTTGTCGCCAAGAAGTGAACGGGTGCCTTGTTCGGTGAGAGCAAGAAATTTCCCTTTATTTGTAATGCCTGAAGATGGATGAATTGAAAAATCACGGTGGTGCATTTCGTATATAATAACATCGGTGATGTTTTTTACTTCAGGACCTTTATCTGTTTCCCATCCAATAGGATTGGTTGTTGAAAAATCTATAATTGCTGCGCGACGACCGTTTGCACCCACAGCTTTTGCCCACACACCTGGCGTTTCATCGAGCCATTTGCCATTATACTTGATGCGAAAAGTATAAAATTTTCCATATAATTGAGCCGGAACGCTCGCTCTCCAGGTGCCATTGTCGCTTTTTATCATTTCGAGCACGGCAGTCGATGGAGAATTACGGTCGGTATCATAGAGTGATACCTGAGCGGCTTGTGCTTGAGGAGACCATAAAGTGAAGTGAGTGCCTTGGTTATCTACTTTCAATTCAAGATCTGTGCCATTGTAGGCTGGATAGGTCGAATATACGTTTTCCATATTGGTTTGAGCGGAGAGCATTGGCGCTCCACATAACAATACTGCCGAAACTGCAGTCCCGGAGCATAATTTTGATAGATTAATTTTCATTACTGAGTATAAATTATTTTAGAATCACAATTATTTCACAACAACGGTTTTGGACCATTGGTCACATCTTACGATATAGTATCCACGAGGTAACTCTACTTTCATAGTCCCGGATATTGTAATGGTTTTGATTGATTGACCGGTAATGGAATATATAGCAAAAGAAATAGCTTCATCTCCCGGCACCGATAACTCAATATATCCATGCCCGGCTTTCATGGCTGGGACATTAATAACAGATTGAATTGTTGTTGATGGATATGCCACCATGGTTGGCATGCTAATGAATGCCAATGATAAAATCGCAATTATAGCTATTCTTGAGAGTTTCATCGTGATGACTTATTTTATTCTGCTATTTACAAGTACAAAGCTATAAAAACAAAATGAATAAACAAAATTTTATGCATATATTTTTGTGTTTTTTACATTGTTAAAATTTATACTAATTAAATTTTGTGAATTAATTCAAAATAAATAACTTTGTGATTTAGCTATTTGATTATAAATCTCAGTTGGCGTTTAATTTAGATGGGACTTCCAATTGATTTAATATTGTTATAAATCTTGATGACACAAAATAATTTGCTTCCACAAGGTACAGTGCTTAACAATCGTTATTGTATCAATAAATATCTTGCATCGGGAGGTTTCGGGAATACTTATATGGCTATAGATCTTAATTTTGAGAGTAAAGTAGCTATAAAGGAGTTATTTATTGAAACAATATGTTGTCGCAATGAAGAAGATTTGAGTGTCCTAATATCAGTTGCATCAAACAGAATAACTTTTGACAAACAAAAGGCAAGGTTTATAAAGGAAGCTCGTAGGTTACATTCGTTTGGACATCCAAATATAGTTAGAGTTAGTGATGTGTTTGAAGAAAATGGAACGGCTTACTATGTAATGGATTATGTGGAAGGTGTTACATTGAGCAATAAAGTGCGTAGTGATGGGGCTATAAGCGAATATTTATCGAGAAATTATTTATCTCAAATACTTTCTGCGTTGGAATATATTCATCGTAAGGGTGTGTTGCATCTTGATTTGAAACCGGGAAATATAATGGTAAATCAAGATGATGAAGTGGTTCTCATCGACTTTGGAGCAAGTAAACAATATGAGACCGTAGGCGAGGATGAGAAATCAACCACAGCATCAGCATTGGCATATACGCCTGGTTATGCTCCAATGGAGCAGACCGGGAATTTGAATGACAAGGTTGGAACATACACTGATATATATTCCTTAGGAGCAACATTATATTTCATATTGTCAGGAAAGAAACCTCCAATTGGAATTCAAATAATAGATTCTGGACTTCCACGGATAGAGGGAGTGTCTGACAGTTTATGGCAAGTGATAGAAAAATCGATGTCGGTATTGATTCGTAATCGCATACAAACGGTTGCGGAATTTAGAAAAACAATGGATATATCATCGGTTGTAATATTAAAAAACACTGATGACCAAAATGACATTAATTGCAATGAAACTATTGTTGATGAAAAAACAAAGTTATTGAATGGGGATTATGATAATATTGTAAATGACGATAATCAAATAGAAGAATTGTCAAATTCTGAATCACAAATAGACTCAAATGAGGCGGAAGAGGTTTATGAGTATGAGATAGATAATGATCAAGAATCGTCTAATCGTAAAAAATTATGGCAATTAATAGCTGCGGTTGTATTGTTGTTTGGAGTTATATTTATTTGGAAAATGTTGTATAACGTTCCACAGGATAATCAAGAAAATTTGTCGTTGAATGTTGATACTATAGTAGAACCAATAAATGAAAGTGCGATAAGTGAAAAAGAAGTAAATAAATCTAATGTAAAAAAGAAAACCGATCAAAGCATCAAAAAGCGAGAAAATTCTGAGCTTTCAAATAAAAACGAAAAAAATGTTGAAGCTAAAAAAGAGAAAGATAATATAATAGAAAGAAAAGATGATAAAGTCGAATCCAATACAAAAGAAACTCAAAAATTAGATGATCGTAGTCCACAATTCCCAGGAGGAGATGTTGCGTTTGTAAAGTGGATTGATAGTCACTTGATATATCCGACAGATGCAAAAAAAGAGAGTATTCAAGGTTCGGTTGTTGTGCAATTTGTGGTTGAGAGTGATGGTTCTATTGGTCAGGTAAGGGTGTCTAAAGGTTGTCATCCATCGCTTGATAAAGAAGCGATACGTGTGATTAAGTCACTCCCTAAGTTTTTGCCAGCTGTTGTTAATGGCTCACCTATGCGTTGTTGGTATAGAACTACTGTGAATTTTAAACTCTCATAAGATAGTTTCGATATTAAAGCATTTGTTGAGAGTAAAAATGAAAATATTCCATAAAAATAGAATTATGCAAGGATTTACATGTTGCTAAATGCTTAATTTAGTTATAATTATGTGAGATGTATGGTGGAATGAAAAAAAAATATTATCTTTGCGCTTTCAAATTTTGAAAATCTACAATATGGAAAAAGAAACGGTAAAGATTGATTTACTTTTTGAAACAAGTTGGGAGGTATGTAATAAGATAGGCGGAATATATACCGTATTATCAACAAAAGCAAAAACATTACAAAAGTTATATAAAGATAAAACGATTTTCATCGGTCCTGATGTGTGGAGCGAAGAAAATCGGTCTCCATATTTTATTGAATCGAAAACGCTTTTAAAACAATGGAAATCTCAAGCGCAACTCCCCGAAGGGGTTAGCGTTAGGGTTGGTCGTTGGGATATTCCCGGGAAGCCTATAGTTGTATTAGTGAAATTTGACTCGATGTATTCTGTAAAAGATGAATTTTATGGAGATATGTGGAATCGATATGGAGTTGATTCTCTTCATGCATACGGCGACTATGATGAGGCTTGCGCTTTCTCTCATGCGGCAGGTGTTGTTATAGAAAGTATTTGCAACTTTGAGAAAATTGAAGGCAAGAATGTCATTGCTCATTTTGATGAGTGGACAACCGGAATGGGGTTGCTTTATGTAAAGAGTGTGTTACCTTCGGTTAAAACGATTTTCACCACCCATGCAACAAGCATTGGTCGTAGTATTTGTGGAAATAACAAACCATTATATGACTATCTGAAAGGTTATAACGGTGACCAAATGGCAGCCGAATTAAATATGCAATCGAAACACTCACTTGAAAAAGCCGCTGCACATAATGCCGATTGCTTTACAACGGTGAGTGAAATCACTGCTATAGAGTGTGAACAGCTTCTTGACATTCGCCCACATGTGGTTACACCTAATGGCTTTGAGCAAAATTTTGTTCCTGCTAAAACAAAATTTTCAGCTGTTCGTGAAAATGCACGCAAAAATCTACTAAATGTGGCGTCATCATTAGTTGGTTATCAAATGAGTGATGAAACGTTTATTGTAGCAACATCAGGCCGTTGTGAATATCGTAATAAAGGTATCGATTTGTTCCTTGATTCAGTTGCGCGATTAGGAGACATTGATCCGGAGCGAGATGTACTTGCGTTTGTTATGGTTCCGGCATGGGCAAAAGAACCTCGTGTAGATCTTCAAAAATCATTATCATTAAAACGTAAAAAACGTCTTGATGATCCTGTGATTACTCATTGGTTGAACAATCCTAATGGAGATCCTATAATTAATCGCATTCATGGTATTGGTTTTTCAAACGACAAAGACAGTCGTGTCACTGTGATATATGTGCCATGCTATCTTAATGGCACCGATGGAATCTTCAATCAAAGCTATTATGACTTATTGATAGGAATGGACGCAACCGTGTTCCCATCTTATTATGAACCATGGGGATATACTCCGCTTGAAAGTGTGGCGTTTGGAGTGCCCACTATTACAACAACACTATCGGGATTCGGTCAATGGATTCTGTCTTCATATAAAAACGATTTTTATGATTGTGGAGTAAATGTAATTGCTCGCGGAGACTTTAATTATAGCGAAGTAGTTGAAAATATTGCATTGTCATTGAAATATTTAGTTGATTGTGGAGCTACTGCATCGTCTCAAATCAGTAAGTCGGCAATGGAAACAGCTAAAATGGCAGCTTGGGATAACTTTATAAAATATTATATTGAAGCATTTGACATTGCTTTAAAAAGCTAAAAAATAGAAAATATTTAATTCATTTAATTAAAAAATAAATTTATGAAACTACCAGTAAGCAACACTAATGCACCCGTTTGGCGTGACATTACTGTTAAATCTGATCTTCCTTCAGAGCTTAAGCCATTGGAAGAATTATCAAAAAACCTTTGGTGGGTATGGAATAGTGAAGCTAAATCACTTTTCCGCTCATTAAATCGTGATTTGTGGCGTGCAACAGGTGAAAACCCTGTTATGTTGTTACAACAACTAAGTTCTGACCGAATTCAAGAAATTATCAATGATAAAGACTTGATGGCTACCATTAAAAAGGTATATGCTGACTTTAAGGAATATATGAAAAAACCAATGCGCAAGGATGTTCCATCTATTTCTTATTTTTCTATGGAATATGGTCTTTGCAATTGTTTGAAAATATATTCAGGAGGTCTTGGCGTCCTTGCCGGTGACTATATCAAAGAAGCTTCTGACAGTTGTATCGATATGACTGCCGTGGGTTTCCTATATCGTCATGGCTATTTCACCCAAAGTCTTTCGGTAGATGGTCAACAAATTGCCAATTACGAGCCTCAAAACTTCAATCAACTTCCTATTGAACAAGTTTGTGATAAAAACGGCAAGCCTGTAATACTTGAAGTGCCTTATCCCGGTCGCATAATTTATTCATATATTTGGCGAGTAAATGTTGGTCGCATGAAATTATATCTGCTTGATACTGATTTTGATATGAATAGCGAGTGGGACCGTCCTATTACTCACCAACTTTATGGTGGAGATTGGGAAAACCGTATCAAACAAGAATACCTTCTTGGTATTGGTGGTGTGTTGATGTTGAAAAAACTTGGCATTAAAACTCAACTTTACCACTGTAACGAAGGTCATGCAGCGCTTTTAAACCTACAACGTCTTGTTGACTATGTTCAAGAAGAACACCTTGACTTCAATGTCGCTCTTGAAATGGTGCGTGCATCATCTCTTTACACTGTTCACACTCCAGTACCCGCCGGTCACGACTATTTCGATGAAGGTTTGTTCGGCAAATATATGGGTGAATATCCTGCAAAACTTGGTATCAGTTGGAACGACCTCATCAACATGGGTCGTGAAAATCCAAATACAAACGAACGTTTCTCAATGAGTGTATTCGCTCTCAACACTTGCCAAGAAGCAAATGGTGTGAGCTGGTTGCACGGTGAAGTATCTAAGAAAATGTTTGCCGGCATTTGGAAAGGTTATAGCTGGGAAGAATCTCATGTAGGTTATGTAACAAATGGTGTTCATATGCCAACTTGGGCAGCTTCAGAATGGAAACAATTCTATACTGAAAAACTCGGTGCTCAAGTGTTTGAAGACCAAAGCAATCCAGAAGCATGGAAAGGTATCTTCAAAGTTAAAGATGAAGAAATTTGGAACATGCGCATGACTTTGAAAAACAAGTTTATCAACTTCGTAAAACGTGATTTCAAAGAAAAATGGTTGGCAAACCAAGGTGATCCTCAAGCAGTGATGAGCATCGTTGATAAAATCAATCCTAACGCTCTTATCATTGGTTTCGCTCGTCGTTTTGCTACTTACAAACGCGCTCACCTATTGTTTACCGACCTCGATCGTCTTGCTAAAATCGTTAACAACGAGCAATTCCCAGTTCAATTCGTGTTCTCAGGTAAGGCTCACCCTGCCGATGGTGCCGGTCAAGGACTTATCAAGCGCATCATGGAAATTTCTCGTATGCCTCAATTCCTTGGCAAGATTATCTTCCTCGAAGACTATAACATGATTGTTGCAAAACGTCTTGTAACTGGTGTGGACATTTGGTTGAACACCCCAACACGTCCTCTCGAAGCATCGGGTACTTCGGGTGAAAAAGCTGAAATGAATGGTGTGCTTAACTTCTCAGTACTTGATGGTTGGTGGTATGAAGGTTATCGCTTCAACGAAAAAGCAGGTTGGGCTTTGACCGACAAACGTACTTTCACAGACCAAGCACAACAAGACAAACTCGATGCCGCTACAATCTACTCAATGCTCGAAAACGAAATCATTCCATTGTATTTCGCAAAGAATTCAAAAGGTTATTCTCCTGAGTGGATTCAATATATCAAAGGTTCAATCGGTGACATTGCTCCTAACTTCACAATGAAACGTATGATTGATGACTATATCGCACGTTTCTATAATAAGGAAGCTGCACGCACAACTCGCCTTGCTGAAAATGGTTATGCTCTTGCTAAAGACATTGTCGCATGGAAAGAAAAAGTGGCAGCTGCATGGGATGGAATCAAAGTATTTGATGTTATCACCGAAGATAGTGGTAATAACACTATTACCGGTCAACCTTACAGCGTGAAGATTATCGTTGATACAAACGGTTTAGGTAAAGACCTTGCTATTGAAAACGTAATCTACAAATCAGAAAACGGTGAAGAAAAACTTTACAATAAGATTGACTTTGAAGTTGTAAAAGAAGAAGGCAATGTGCTTACATACGAACTTAAGAGCACTCTTACAGATGCCGGCGTGTTCCGTTTTGCATATCGCATCTATCCTAAGAATGCAGAACTTCCTCATCGTCAAGATTTTGCATTCACTCGATGGGTGTAATTAAACACAACATAAACTATTAGATACAAAGGGTTGCTATTAGGCAGCCCTTTGTTAAATTATAAAGTATGTCAAAACAACTAAATCTTGTAGAGGGTAATATTCTAGGTTCACTGACCCGATTTTCCATACCTATCATCTTTGCGCTTTTTCTTCAAGCATTGTATGGTGGAATCGATTTATTGATTGTAGGTCGGTTTTCTACCACTCCCGAAGTGTCGGGAGTGGCAACAGGTAGTATGTTGATGCATACAATTACAATGGTAATCACTGCATTGGCAATGGGTATAACAATTCTTGTAGGACGTAGGATAGGAGAGCGCAATCCGGAGGAAGCAGGACTTACGATTGGTGTAGGAATATATTTATTCCTTATTTTAGGAGGAATAATGAGCGTGTTCTCATTATGTTGTTCTGATTGGTTGTCAAGTGTAATGCATGCACCACCCGAAGCCTTTGATCAAACATCAAGTTATATTGCAATTTGTGGAGGAGGCTCGCTATTTATTGTTGCATATAATGTATTAGGAAGTATTTTTAGAGGATTAGGGGATTCTCGTACTCCATTAATAACAGTTGCAATTGCATGTGTTTTGAATATTATTGGTGATTTAATTTTTGTTGCTGTATTTGACATGGGCGCCAAAGGAGCCGCGTTGGCAACCGTTCTTTCACAAGCATTGAGCGTCGCAATCTCTTTTGTGTTTATCAGTAGGATAAATTTGCCATTTAAATTTAGAATTAATTATATCAAATATGATTCTGCAATAATCAGTCGTTTGATGCGGCTTGGATTGCCGCTTGCATTACAAGAATTTTTAGTTGGCATCTCATTTTTGATTATACAAGTGATTGTAAATGTTATTGGTGTTGTGGAATCGGCAGGAGTGGGAGTCGCAGAGAAACTATGTGTATTTATAATGCTTCTTCCTTCGGGATATGGTCAGGCTATGGCTGCGTTTGTCGCTCAGAATTATGGAGCAAAGCGTATGGATAGGGCTAATAAGGCATTATTCATTGGTATAATGACCTCATTATGTGCTGGTATAATAACTGGAGGGGTAGCTTACTTTTATGGAGATATCTTATCTTCAATTTTTTCTAATGATATACCTGTGATATTAGCATCTCATAGCTATCTTAAAGCATATGCGATTGATTGTATATTTACGGCGTTTCTATTTTGTTTTTTAGGATATTACAATGGTTGTGGATGCACTTTTTTTGTGATGATTCAAGGTATAATCGGAGCAATAGGAGTAAGGGTTCCGGCTGTGTTTTTGATAAGCCAACTTCCCAATGTAACTCTTTTTCAAATAGGATTGGCAACACCATTATCGTCAATAGTGCAAATTATATTATGTTTATTGATGTATTTTAGATTGAAAAATAAGATGGCAACAATACCAAGAATTTAGGTGGTTTTGATGTAAAAGAATCGCGACAGCCATTAGGCTGTCGCGATTCTTTTATTGTCTGTGAAATGTTTGTTTTTTAGAATGAATAACTTAAACCGATTGCAGGGATAAGAGCTTTAATATCGTATTTAGCTTTGAATGTTTTCATTTCGGTTGATGCTCCTTGACCAATTGCGGTTTGATATGCTTGAGCGGCAACTAAATCGGTATAAGAGTTTGAACCTTTGCGAGCAAGCCCTTCAACATAAGTAAAGGCGAGGTCGATTGACAAGTTATTGGTCGGACGGAATGAAAAACCGACGCTTGGCAATAATCTTGTCATGCCTGGTGTTTCGGGATTGAAATAGTCTTCGTCAACAGGAGTATTGTCAATAACAAAACCGGCACGAAGATCAAGACGTTTAGTCATTTCATATTGAGCTCCGAAGCGGAAAGCCCACGAATCGTTATAGTTTTTAGTGAGATGTTGATCGAAAGAATCGCCAAGCTTTTCACCCAAGAAATCGATATCGAGTTCTTCATAAGCACTCCAACCGCTCAATTGAGCGTCAAAAGCCAATATGAGTTTTCTTATTGGTTTATAACTAACACCAAATGTTAATTGTGATACGGCAGGAAGTTTGGCCGAGAAGTTTGCATTGTCCAATCCGGTGATGGCGCCCAATTGAGATTCGGCAAATTCATTTGCGTATGTGAGTTTTGCATCGCCCGATTTAACTTTCATGTCCATTTTGGATTTGTAGTTAACTCCGACAGTAATTTTGTCGTTTATATCCCACATGGTACCAACATTAAAACCGAGAGCAACTTCTGCAGTGCCTTTGAGATTTACTGATGCAGGAGTAGTGCCTTTGAAGAAATATTCAGAAGTAACACCTTGAGAGGCTAATACTTTGTCGAATGTTTCAGGATTTACAAGACCTTTATTTAAGTCAATGTTACCCCAGGCAATCATCAATCCGGCTCCAACCGATAAATTAGGGAGGATTTTATAAGCGACTGTTGGTTGAATATTGAATACTTGAAGTTTTACTGATTGGTTGAGAACCGCACCTGGCCAGTTATCGGTCCAATCAATACCACTACCGTATGGAGTGTTGATTGTGATACCGGCTTTGAGATTATCGTAGATAGAGAATGCGCCACTTATTTGGAACGGAGTGCTTGCATCGTTGTTTGTTTCGTATTTGCTGCCATCTTCAAGGGTGGCTGTTGCTGTAGCGAAAATAGGACTTACGCTTGCTGAAAGATCAAAAGAATTGTTCATGAACCCCATGCCCGCAGGGTTAAAAATCATGCTTTCTGCACCTAACTTCTGGGAAACACCGGTGTGACCCATACCTTCTTGTTTTACACTAAGAGTGTTTACTTGATACCCTTCGCCTAACATTGTCAATGATGTTGCAAAAGCGAGAGTAGAAAAAATAATTTTTTTCATAAAATCTGTTTAATTTATTAAATCGGCTGCAAAGGTATGTATAAATATTAAATTATGTTATATGTTTTAACACAATTTTAGCATTTATATTGGTCTTTTACAAACAATAATTGTTCTATTTTTCTGAATGGATGAAATTAAAAATCCCTAAACAATTAAAATATAATAGTTTAGGGGTTGTGTTATGTAACGGCGACTTGTGACTGTTGTCCTCTATATACGAAATGGGATGGTTAGCACATAATATACAGGAACCGGTTCATCATTTAATTTTCCTGCGGTCCATTTTGGCATTTCTCGTATTATCCTTACCGCTTCTTGGTTTAAACTATCTTCAACGCCCTTAATTATGGAAATTGCATTGATAGAGCCATCGGGATGAACAACAAAACGACAAACAACCCTGCCTTGTATTTTGTTATTATATGCATCGACCGGATATCGCCGAGTTTTATTTATAAATTTTATAAGTGCACATTCTCCACCGGGGAATGAAGGAGAGACATCAACATATCCTGACTCGTAAATAATCATTTCATTATGAGATTCTCCATTTTTGATGTGAACCTTATGAAATTGAGCATGAACACATGTTACGCAAAAAATAAATAGAGCTAATGTAGTGATGCGGCTTATTATTTGCATTTAATATATATCAATAAAATATTGGAATTATAGTTGTTTCAAATCTTTATGCAAATATAAAATGATATTTTCGTTACAACAAAATCAAATGTTCGATTTTGAGAATGATTATTAATGTTTTATGTTTATTTACTAATGTAGATAAATGTGAAAAAACAACATTAATTTATAATACAATGCTTGAAAATTCGTTATTATGTATAGTTTGAAAATCATTAATGTTTTACCTTAATAATAGTGTTGTTAATACGCAAAGAATTTTTCTATGTTAAATCAAATCAAAAATAATCTGTTATATGGAGTTTTTTGCATTTTATTATTTATTCTTATTGGCTTAAAAATGAATGCACAAGACGGAACAGTGGCATATAATTTCTTAAATTTGCCATCATCGGCTCATATATATGGTTTAGGAGGAGTTAATATCTCTACAGTTGAAGATAATATTAATCTTGCCGACCAAAACCCTGCGCTTATTGGTCCTGAAATGGATATGCAAATGGGAATTAATTATATGAAATATGTTGGCGAAACTAATTTTGCAGGATTAAAATTTGCTAAAAAAATAACCGATATTAGCGCAATGGCTGTAGGGTTGCAATATTTTGGATATGGAGATATGAAATATACCGATGTCGAAGGAAATATTTTAGGTGTATTTGCTCCAAAGGATATTGCGTTTAATGTTGCATATTCTCATGATATCGCCGAACGTTGGAGAGGAGGTATAAATCTGAAATATATTTATAGCTCCTATGATGAATATTCGGCAATGGCACTCGCTACCGATTTGGGCGTTAATTATTATAACCCTGAGAATGATTTGTCGTTTTCATTTGTGGTCGCTAATTTAGGTGGACAAATAAAACGTTTTAATGACAGCTATGACAGATTGCCGGTCGATGTGAGATTAGGATTTACTAAAGGATTAAGTGATTTACCCATAAGATTATCGGTTACAGCTTGGAACTTGACAAAATGGAGTTTACCTTATTATGATCCCGGAGATGGAACAACTATAGATGCCCCTGAATTAAAAGATTCTTTTGGCTCAAATTTGTTTCGACATTTGATCTTTGGTGTTGATTTCATTCCCTCTGAACGATTCCATTTTGCTATTGGATATAATTACAAGTCTCGCACCGATATGAGTACATATTCTCGAAGCCTTTTATCGGGTTTCTCTGCTTCGGTGGGAATTAATGTTAAATCATTTGGTGTTGAGGCCGCATTATCGCAGCCTCATACAGGTGCAACAACATTCATGCTTAATCTAACTGCAAATATTAATGATTTTTTGAAATAATAAAATTATGACAACTACAATAACTCCAGCCATAACAATTGCAATTGATGGCTACTCATCTTCGGGAAAAAGCAGTATGGCAAAAGCATTGGCTAAAAAGATAGGGTATCGTTATATCGATTCGGGAGCAATGTATCGTGCGGTAACTTTATATGCTATGCAACATAGTATGATTTCAGCCGGGCATGAAGTTGATTGTGATGCCCTTATTGCTGCGTTGCCTCTCATAAAAATAGATTTCAAAGTATGTGAAGATGGTCAACACACCCTCCTTAATGGAGTTGATGTGGAAAGTAAAATACGCCAATTGGATGTTTCAAATAATGTATCTCAGGTTGCAGTAATACCGGCTATACGTCATGCGTTGGTTGCGATGCAACAAGCGTTTGGAACTGAAAAGGGTATTGTTATGGATGGAAGAGATATTGGGACAACAGTGTTTCCTGATGCCGAATTGAAAATTTTTGTAAATGCATCGGCCGAAACTCGGGCTATGAGACGTCATAAGGAATTAATAGAAAAAGGAGAGTCATCAACCTATGAAGATGTGCTTGCAAATGTAGTGACACGGGATCATATTGATGAAACTCGTCAAGAAAGCCCATTGCGTAAGGCTCAGGATGCAATACTTTTGGATAATTCAAAAATGACTATTGCAGAACAGGATTCATGGCTCATTGATAGGTATAATGAAGCAATATCTAAGTTGAAATAAATGGCTGATATTGAAATTGATAGTAAATCTGGATTTTGCTTTGGGGTTGTAACTGCAATACGCAAAGCTGAAGAGGAACTTGAAAAAACAGGTCGGTTGTATTGTTTGGGTGATATTGTTCATAATAGTGATGAGGTTGAACGATTAAGAAATAAAGGACTCATAACAATAACACATGATGAAATGCGTCGCTTACATAATGTAAAAGTATTGTTGCGAGCACATGGAGAGCCTCCGTCAACCTATGAATTGGCTCATGAAAATAATATCGAAATAATAGATGCGACATGTCCAGTGGTGTTGCAATTGCAACGTCGCATAAAGGAAACATTTGCTACGGCAACCCCGCGACCACAAATAGTTATCTATGGTAAAAACGGACATGCTGAGGTGAATGGGCTTGTAGGTCAGACAAATGGAGAGGCGATTGTAGTAGAAGATATTTCTCAACTCAATAAAGTGGATTTCGCACAAGATATAGCGCTATATTCACAAACGACCAAGTCACTTCATGGTTTTGCCGAGATGATTAATGAAATTTCGTCACGAAAATCGCAAGAATCCACATTTAAAAGTTACGATACAATTTGTAGGCAGGTGGCAAACAGGGTGGAACATATACGTCAATTTGCATCAAGTCATCAATTAGTGATATTCGTAAGTGGAAAGAAATCGAGCAATGGTAAAATACTATATAATGAATGTCTTGAAGTGAATCCTAATACATATTTTATTTCTAATGAGAATGAAATCAACCCATCTTGGCTTGTCAATATTGATAGCATAGGAATATGTGGTGCAACATCAACTCCTCGATGGTTGATGGAGAATGTAAAGAATAAATTACAGTTATTAATTGCCGGTAATGGATAACTTTGTGTCGATTGATGTTGAAACAGCCAATCATTTGCCGACAAGCATTTGTGCTATAGGCGCCGTGAAGGTTATTAATGGTCAAATCATAGATCGATATTACCATCTTGTAAAACCTGAGCCAAATTGGTATATAAAAAAATTCAGTGAAGAAATTCATGGAATTTATCCCGAAGATACATGTTGTCAACCTTGTTTTGATACAATATGGGAACAATTGATTTCATTTATTGGTGATTTACCATTGGTTGCACATAATAAGGCTTTTGATGAACGATGTATTCGTGCGGCATGTCAATGTTATGGGATTGATTTTCCCGAAAATGAAATTTATTGTACGTTAAATAAAGCTCGTAGGGATATTCCGAGAAAGATATGCCAATCATATTCGTTGCCATCGGTATGTAAATATCTCGGAATTGAATTTAATAATCATCACCACGCACTTGCCGATGCCGAAGCTTGTGCACAAATCGCTATAAAAATCTTATGAAAAAAAAAGCTATTGGTTTGTTTGCATTCATAACAACTATCTGTATTATGTCAATGGTGGTTGGATGTTCATGTCAAGATGTTGACGATAAACAAAAATATCCCCAAATTGAGGCAGTCGCAAAAGAGCAGGCTATGCAATTAGCCGATAGTATTATTATAAGTAGAATGCAAATACAACATAAGTTGTTTGAGGTGAGAGCGCATGAACAAAAGTTAAGAAACGCCGGAATGAATAAAGAGGCAGATGTTTATATCGAGAGATTTATTTACTATCTCAATACATATAATCCAGACCTTGCCGGTGAAATAAATACTAAAAATAAACAATAAAACGATTTCAATATGGTTACTTTTCCCAATGCTAAAATAAATATAGGATTGAACATAATATCAAAACGAGCTGATGGGTATCATAATATTGAAACGATTATGTATCCTGTTTGCTGTTGCTGTGATATATTAGAAATAGTTCCGGCTAAAAGTGATAAAACAACATTGTCAATTTCAGGGAGAAATGTTGACTGCCCGGTTGAGAAAAATCTTGTAATGAAAGCGTATAGAGCAATGGAGTCTAAATATGGAATTCCTTCAGTAGATATATTCCTTCATAAAGTAATACCCGATGGAGCCGGGCTTGGAGGTGGAAGTGCCGATGCCGCATTTACAATAAAGACTCTTAATCAATTGTTTGATTTAAACCTCTCGAATGCAGAAATGACATCAATAGCAGCTACAATAGGTGCTGATTGCCCATTTTTTATATATAATAAACCAATGTTGGCAACCGGAATAGGAACCGAGTTTTCTTCAATAGAATTAGATTTGTCGGGATATAACATCGTTTTGGTTAAACCTTCGGTAAGTGTGCCAACTTCACAGGCATACTCAGGGGTAAAACCTGTAAAACCCGAAATCGCATTGGTGCATCAAATAAATAATAAACCTATTGAAGAATGGCAACAAACAATCAAAAATGATTTTGAAAAAAGTATATTCCCTATATATCCAGTAATTTCTGATGTAAAACAGAAATTACTGGATATGGGTGCTGAATATGCTTCAATGTCGGGGTCGGGATCTTCTGTTTATGGAATCTTTAAAAGTGACAATTTGTCAGCCGGTTCTGATTGTAAATTTGAACAATGTGACACAATAATAGGTACACTATAAAATAAGCGCTTAAGAGGTGGTTTGGCAACATTTTTGATATAATGGTTGTTGAATCATCATAATAATGAATTAAAACAACCACGATAATGAGCGAAAATAAAGAAAAAGAGATAGAAGAAATTCTAAATGAGGAAACTGAAATTATTTCAGAAGAGAATAATGCAGAGGTTGAGACTGAGATGTCAGAAGTAGAGCAATTAAAACAGCAACTTGAAGAAGCCAATAAAAAATATTTATTTTTAAGTGCTGATTTTGACAATTTTCGTAAGCGTACTATTATTGAGAAAGCCGAGATAATACGCCATGCAACAGAAAAGGCGATGAAAGATATACTTCCGGTAATCGATGATTTTGAACGTGGTCTTGATGCGATGTTAAATACAAATGATGCCACTGCTGTAAAAGAAGGTATGGAACTAATTTATAATAAATTTGTAAAATATCTTGAACAATATGGTGTTAAAGCAATTGATAGTAATGGTGCTGACTTTGACACTGAGTATCATGAAGCAATCGCTATGGTTCCGGCGCCTAACGAGGATCAAAAAGGAAAGGTTATTGATACCGTTATGAAAGGATATACACTTAATGAAAAAGTGATACGTCACTCTAAAGTTGCGGTTGGACAATAATGTTTAACTCTTAAACACGGAAATCCGATGGAAAAAAGAGATTATTATGAAGTCCTTGGCGTTGCGAAGAATGCCACTGACGATGAAATAAAAAAGGCATATCGTAAGTTAGCAATCAAATATCATCCCGATAAGAATCCCGATGATAAAGAAGCTGAAGAAAAATTTAAAGAAGCGGCTGAAGCATACGATGTGTTAAGCAATGCAGATAAACGTGCTCGATATGACCAATTTGGACATGCCGGAACACAAGGTGCCGGTGGATTTGGTGGATTTGGCGGTGGCGGATTCTCCATGGATGATATTTTTGCTCAATTTGGTGATATATTTGGTGGTCGTTTTGGCGGATTTGGTGGTGCTGCGGGTGGAGCCGGTCGTCGTCAACATCGAGGCAGTGATTTGCGCATAAAGGTGTCTCTTACTCTCGAAGAAATTTCTAAAGGAGTATCTAAAACACTTAAAATTCCCACGTTGGTGAGTTGTGAGCATTGTAAAGGGACTGGTGCAAAAAACGGCACTGCATTTAACACTTGCTCAACGTGTAATGGCTCAGGGACTGTAATCAGCCGACAACAAACGATTTTTGGCACCATGCAATCAACCACAACATGTCCGACATGTGAAGGGCGAGGTAAAATATTTACAGAGAAATGTGATAAATGCCATGGTGAAGGTGTAGAACGAAAAGAACAAACTGTAACAATCAATATTCCGGCAGGTGTCGCTGATGGAATGACCCTAAGCGTGAAAGGAAAAGGAAATGCTGCTCGCCAAGGAGGCATAAACGGGGACTTGTTGGTTGTTATTGAAGAAATTAGCCATCCGCAACTCATCCGTGAGGATAATGATATTATATATAATCTCATGCTTGATGTTGTAACAGCAACTTTAGGCGGTTCGGTTGAAGTCCCTACTATTTCAGGTCGTGCAAGAGTAAAAATCGCTCCGGGAACTCAACCGGGTAAAATATTACGTTTGAGAGGAAAAGGGTTGCCGTCGGTTAATGGATATGGCAATGGCGATCAATTAATTAATATTATGATTTATATACCTGAACATTTAAATAAGGATGAATTGAAGGCATTTGAATCGTTGAAAAATTCTGAAAACATTGTTGCGTCAGAAGATGCAAAAGAACGCATTTTCAGAAACTTAAATCACATGTTTGAGTAATATTGGATTATACATATTATAATAATAAAAAACAGAAACGAAGCGTTTCTGTTTTTTATTGCTGTTATTTTAAAATGATGCGGTTTATGCTTTCACCTTTATTATGTGTAACTTTTATTATATATATACCTATCGGTAATGAGGCAACGTTAATATCTGGGCCGTTTTGAGATAGTACAAGCTGTCCCGTAGTCGAGTATAATTCGCTTTTGTTTATTTCCACACCCGAAATTGTTATGTGAAATTGACGTCTCCCGGTTGATGAGAATATAATTTTATTATCATAGTCAATAGTCGTATTTCCGACGCCGCCTTTGTTAAGGACTTTTATCAATCCGGCATGGGCATCGATACATCCGGCACCCCATTGGGGGTTGGGAAAATCGGGAAAGTCTTTGCAGGCAGTAGATTGGGCAATCTCAATAACATCAGCGACGGTGAGGGTTGGGTCGGCTTGCAACCAACATGCAATGATTCCGGCGGCATGAGGTGAAGCCATAGATGTTCCACACTCTGAAATCCAATAATAATCTTTACCATTAATAGTGGTCTTTGCTGCTAATTCCTGTCGAACATCTTCGTTTAGCATATTGCTGAAATATGAATTCATTGGTGCTACTACCATATTCCCGGGAGCGCAAAAGTGTGGTAATACTCGTCCGTCATCAAGGGTCCCATAGCTTGAAAATCGAGCGACTTCATCTATATTGAAATTGTAGGTGGTAATTTTTCCACTGACTTTAGGTGAGGTATTTCTGGAGTTACATGCTCCTACTACTATGATGTTTTTTCCACATGCCAAATCTGAAATAGACCGAGATGGATTTCCTGCGGTAAATCCATTTACTTCAAGAGAGTGAAAGAATACTCCGTTTCCATCAGCATAAGCATCTATATGTGTTCCTTTATTACAGCGAGCGATAAAACCAATGCAGTATCTGCCGAGAGCCCCATCAAGTTGATGATTCGTAACGTCTATAGTGGCGTAGGCATTGTATCTATTGTTCTCAAGATTTTTTGATGTGTATATGCGCACTGAACCGGTCAGCTCTTTTTCAAAAAGAGGTATCGATATGTCATTATTGTTTGCGAAAACACTTGATGCTATTCCCCATGAATTGCTATTGCCATTGTTTGAGCCAATAAAAGGAGATGTATATACAAATTCACCGGTAATGCGGTCATATATAGTCAATGCAATAAGAAAATCTTGGCTATCTCTACTCCAAAGATCTATTGCGCCATTTAATTTAATTCCGTCATAATAGATGTTATTATAAACAAATGTTCTAAGTTCGTCTCCATTATTTTTTGCATCAAAAGATATGTAATCATTTTTATACCCTTCATTCCCTGCCGAGATACATATTATAGCTTCTTCCCCGATTCGGTCTAAATATTGATTAAATAGGCTTGTGCCATCATGAGGTCCAAGATGATGTCCCACAGAAAGATTGACAACAGCCGGCGCTCCAATTTCATGCGCATATTCTACTACATCTTCCACCCCTGCAAGTATAGCCATATCATATAGATTGCTTGTAGTGATAACCATGTCGGCATCGGTTGCAATTCCATAATAGTTATTATCGCAAGGACTGCCTGATAATATACCGGCTACATGGCATGCGTGCCATTCGGTGGAGTCATCGGTTGTCCATGTTGCAATGTCTTCATTCGTTGACATGTCGTAGCGCATGGCTCGAATGTCTTCATAGTGAACCAATCGTCTAAGTCTTTCATTGTTAAATGATGGATGAGATGGATCAAATCCTATGTCAGAAATTCCTACAACAACACCTTTCCCTGTATAGGCTTGAGGTAATTCGATGGCTGTATGAATCTTGTCAACATTACTCATCAATTTGGCATTGTCAAGAGTGATATTGTTTTTTGTTGATATATTTATTTGATTTATTAATGGTAGGCGAGAAATTGTGTCTAATTTACTAAAAGGAATACAAGCAAGCAAAAATTCATCGCGTTGACGCATGATTACAGTGCCAAGATTTTTCAGATCATCAACTACTGAGTCATTAGAAATTTTCATTATGACAGGATAATATAGCGTATCAACAGCCGATGATTCTACTTTTGAACGTAATGTGTTTTTTTGATTTTTGAAAATGTTTTTTTTCAAGGAATACGTTTTGGTTGTTTCATCAACTAAAGCACGGCTTCTGTTGTCAAGTGGCGTGAGATTTGTGCCGTTAGAGATTAAAGCTATATACAATAGTAAAAAAATGATATAATGTCTCATAATTTTAATAATAAAGATTCATGCACACAAAAATAAACAAAAAGCCATCATCGGGCAATATCGATGACGGCTTTTATTATATAAAGATGTTTTTTTATAATTATTTCACTACAATGCGAGTTGTGAGACGTGCGTCGTCACTTTCTACAACAAGAATATAGATGCCTTTATTTACATTAGATGCGTCTATGATTGCGGTGTCTCCTTGTGCAGATGTATTTGCTATTGGTTGACCCGAAAGGTTGAAAAGTGTGGCGTTTATAGTGTTTTCTCCAATAACACTTATTTCAAATATATTGTTGCCGTCATTTGTTACATGTATTCTTTTTTCAGGGTCTATTTCAATGCCGGTTACACTTGCATATTCAATCGCCTTTTTGAGAGCGGCTGTCGCATTTATTTTCCCTGCGCCAAATTGAGTGGGTGTGGTTGCGTTAGTTACAAATTCATCTTTTGTCGCGGTTTCAATCAATATGTTTCTAACATCTATGCAACTTAGAGTAGGGCATGCTTCCAACATTAATGCGGCAACACCTGCGACAAATGGGCTTGCCATTGATGTTCCTGCCATATACTCATAATAATATGGATTGTTTTTGTATATTGTTTTTGCCGAGTAGTAGTATTCGTTGGGATAAATTTGTCCTATTGCAAGGTTGGCATAATATGGACTTATCGAAGAAATCATTAGCCCCGGAGCTGTTATATTTGGCAATTTACGTCCATCTACGAGGTCGCTATAGCTTGAAAACGGAGCGATGTCATTTGTTGTGAATACTTTGCTGAAATCAAAATATCCTCCTTTTACTCGTACAGGTATTGTATTACGGGTAATATGGGCGCCTACCGATATTATGTCTTTTGCGCACGCCATATCTGAGATAGAGCCATTACCGCCTCCGCTTGTCCATCCGGGAACATCGTAAGATGAAAATGCTGTATATCCTGCAGGTGAACATAAATCGATACGTTGACCCGATTTTCCGGTCACAATTAACCCTAATACAATATTCCCGTTGGGATTGGAATTAGGGTCATTTAACAATGAATAGTGAAAGGTGCAATTATAACGATTGTTAATATTGTCAATTTCTGAAGCTGTTCCAAAATAACCATCAAAAGCTACATCAAACATTTCATTTTCAATATCATCTTCAGCTACATATCCCGGAGTGGAGACATATTTATAGTTGCCATTTGTTGATTTTGTTGTAGTGGGGAGTTGCCCTATTATGTTCTTTGTTGTGATGTCAAATAGAATTGGAGTTACCGAGAACGGTTCATTGCTGTCACTCCATATTTCAACAAGTCCTTGTTGGCCGTTTTCATAATATGACGGCATAAAGAATGTTTTTACTTCTTTGTCGGTCTCTGTAAATGTTTTTATTATGGAAATTTGTTCGTCGGCTTCATTTCCTGCGGCAAGACATATCACTGCTTCTTTTGCTAATTGGTTTAAATATTGGCAAGTTAGGCTTGTGCCATCATGAGCCCCGAAGTTATTGCCTAATGAAAGATTTATTACAGCTGGTTTCCCTTCTTTCTTGGCATATTCAATAACTTTTTCAATTCCAAGCAATAGATTTATGTCGTATGTGTCTTGTCCTAAGCCAACCATAACGATGTCTGATTCGGTTGCTACTCCATAATAATTTACGGTGTCGGCCAAATTCTTGTAGCTACCCGACATAATACCGGCAACATGAGTGCCATGTGTTTCTGTGGCTAAGTCGGTTGTATATAACCCTAATTTTTCCTCGGTGTCAAATGCAGTAATATTTCCGTCGGTGCCGGAAATGGTATATGCGCATTTTACTCTATAAGTGTCGTTTTCTGTATTAATGAAATTTGGATGATTTGCGGTTACGCCCACATCCACCAATCCGGTAACAATACCATTACCTTTGTATGCTTTGTTTAAAATGCCTAATGGACGGTGCACTGTGTTTATTCCGGCATCCATTCTCGCATAATCCATGTTAGTTTTAAGCTGGTGAGGCATTGATATGCGTTCAACCGAATTTAATGTAGATAATTTTTCAATATTAGCAATGCGCATTTCAACTATAGCAAGATCTTCTCTCACAGAGCGAATTATTGCACCTTCGGCCTCTAATTCAGAAATATCACTGTCATCGTTTAATTTGACTATTGTCAAAACTTTTTCGGCATTATTGTCAAAAGGGGTTATTTTGTTATCTACACCTTTTTCTGAAATAAAAGGATTTTTCGCTTTTTGCTCATATTTATATTGATTTAAAATTGCCCTACTCGACAAATCAAATTTTTGAGCGGAAGTGAATAATGCTATACTCGCAAATGCAATAGCAACGTAAATTTTTCTCATATACTAAAATTTTAATTATTATAACTCACAAAGATAATGTTATTTTTTTATATACTGTGTGTTGAAATTCGTTTTTTATTTTTTTTTGATGTCAATAAACGCGTATTTGGAATTAAAAAGTCATTAAAAATTTGATTTTAATGAAATTATAACGAAATTTGTGCTATAAGTATTTATTGTTGATAACAAATTATAATGAATAACGACTATAACAAAAAGTATTACAAAATAAGTGAAGTCGCTGAGATTCTTAACATTCCGGCTTCTACGTTGCGTTTTTGGGAAAACCAGTTTACAATTATAAAGCCTAAGCGCAATAATCATGGGATACGTTTATATGCGCCAGCCGATATTGAGACAATTAAGATGGTGTATTATTTAGTGAAAGAAAAGGGATTGAAATTAGATGCGGCGCAAGAACAAATAAAGCATAATCGGTCAAATGTGTCGCAACGACACAAAGCAATAGAACGGCTTAAACACATAAGAACGGAGTTGAAAAATATGATTGATGCACTCCACTCATTAAGATAGAACGGTTGTTTTTTTAGGGAATTTATAGAGGTTTCCATAAGCCTTTTTTATAAGTTCAGTTTATTGTTAATAATTTAATACCCCTCCAAAACGGCTAATGCGATTTGGAGGGTGTATCACATAAAAAACTAATAATTATACCGGCGTTTGCGCCTAAGATATTATGTTTTCTTAATTAAGGTAACTTATATAAATTTCCTTAATAGTTCCATTGAGAAGCTATCATGCGAAGATTAGGACAGGCTTGTGTGCGTAAATCGGTAATCATGTTATAGCGGCAATTAATATATATTAGATTTTGGTCAAACGATACATCGAGTGTCATCAAACTATTATTATTACAAATAAGTCGTTCAAGTAAATATTGATTGGATAAATCGAGTTCTTCCAAATCATTATAAGAACAATCCACATAAGTGAGTTTGGGGCAATTGCTTATAGTGAGAGATGTCAAATCGTTATTGGAACAATACAAGTCGAGCAAAGAACCGCAATCTTGCATTGATAAAGATGTCAAACGATTGTTCATACATGAAAATGCATAAAGAGTCGGCAATCCTTGCACAATCATTGTCGTAAAATTATTGTCATCGACATTGAGATATGAAAGTTTTTCGGTCCCTAATAGATTGAGAGATGTCAACCGATTATATCCACACATCAACGTCGATAAGTTGCTACAGCCTGAAACATATAGATTCTCGAGACGGCAATCTTGAATATAGAGGGTTTCGAGTGTGGTTGAATTTCTTGCGTCAAATTGCACAAACAAGTTTTTAGAGCAGTTCAAATATTTTAAAGAAGGCACATCGGTTACAATGAAATCGGTGAGTCGGTTATTGTTTATTGCAATATGAGTTAATGCGTTGCATCCCGTTAAGTCTATTTGGGATAATTCGTTATGAGATGCGTTGAGGTTTGTCAAAGAACTATTCCCCGACAATGATAGCGTGGATATGTGGTTATGAGAAATGTCGATAGAGGAGAGTGAGATGAAATTATTCAAAGATAAATTTCCTGATAATTTCTTCCCATGCCAATTAATAGTAGTTACATGACCATTCTCTAACGTTATGCCATGCCATGTTGAAGGGGCGTTTGGGTTTGTGATTTTCAGCACTTGGGCATTTGAAATCCCATTGTTATCAGTTTGATTTAAGAATGATTTGAGTTGGCTCAATTCGTTCTTGTCGATTTTTTGAGCGAATGCATTTGCGCAACATAAAGCAAGTGCAATCAATAAAACAGATTTTTTCATAAAAATTTTGTTTGGTTATGAGTGTTTGTTAATTTAATGGATTAACACTTCAACCAAACCAAAAGTTTTTATTTTTTGGAAACTTCTATAAATTGCTTTGTGAAGATTTATGAATTTTATTTGAGCCGATTTTTGTTTTTGTTGAATGAGTATAGCGAGCTATGCGATTGAAACAAAGGTAAAAAGATGCCAAAGAAAAGCATAACGCACACAAAAGAACGTTCCCAATAACTATTGTTTAATTTATTCGTGGAATTTATCGAATTTCCTTTTAATTAATTATTTCAAAATGGAGGAGCTTCATCGGGTGATGATGAAAGGAAATCGGCATTGCCACCCGATAACGGATTTGACATATTTTGTTCAAATGAAGAATCTCCCGATTGATTGTTTAGTTTAGAACCTACTGTTGTAAACGTCATTCCTGATGTTTCGTCCCAATTTTCAAATCGGGCATATTTGCCTTGGAAACGAAGTTTCACATCATCAACCGAACCGCTACGATGCTTGGCGACAATAAATTCGGCAAGACCTCTGATGTCGTTTCCTTCAGCATCTATTCCCGAACGTAAGTAATATTCAGGTCGGTGAATGAAACAAACCATATCGGCATCTTGTTCTATGGCTCCCGATTCACGCAAGTCAGACAATTGGGGGCGTTTCCCATCGGTGCGAGACTCTACGCTACGATTAAGCTGTGACAATGCGACAATGGGAATATTTAATTCTTTGGCAAGTTGTTTTAATGAGCGGGAAATTAAACTAACTTCTTGTTCTCGACTGCCATACTTCATGCCCGATGCGTTCATCAGTTGTAGGTAGTCGATTATTATAAATTTAACCTGATGCTCTCTCACTAATCGTCGTGCTTTGGTGCGTAATTCAAAAACCGATAAAGATGGAGTATCATCGATATACAATGGTGCGCTATATAAATGTTTTACTCGCGACATTAATTGGTCCCATTCATTTCGAGACAAACGACCACTTTTGATTTTTTCGCTTTCAAGTTCACAAGTGTTACAAATCAAACGGTTTACCAACTGCAAGTTTGACATTTCGAGAGAAAATATCGCAACCGGAGTGTTGTAGTTTACCGCCATGTTTTTTGCCATAGACAATACAAAAGCCGTTTTCCCCATGGCAGGACGAGCGGCAATAATAATTAAATCGGAGTTTTGCCAACCCGATGTCAGTTTGTCTAAATCATGATACCCCGATTCAAGACCGCTAAGACCTGATGTGCGGTTGGCTGCTGCTTGAATTTGTTCTATCGCTTGACCTATGACCGGGTCGATTTGTGTGACATCTTTTTTTACGTTTCGTTGAGAGATTTCAAATAATTTACCTTCAGCTTCTTGTAACAAGTCATCGACGTCATTGCTTTCGTCAAAAGCTTTTGACTCAATTTGAGATGCAAATGAAATTAATTCGCGGGCAAGGTATTTTTGGGCTACAATGCGAGCGTGATACTCCACATGCGCACCCGATGCTACTTTTGATGTGAGGTCTGAAATAAACACAACACCCCCCACTTTTTCAAGCGCATCATTTTGTCGTAACCGTTCGGTTACTGTGAGCATATCTATGGGTTGCTGCGCTGCTCCCAACTGTTGAATAGCTTCATATACGAGTTGATTGGCAGGTTCATAGAAACTTTCGGGCTTGAGAATGTCGCAAACGGTGGTATAAGCATCTTTTTCTAACATTAATGCTCCAAGCACTGCTTCTTCAAGGTCTTTATCACGAGGTGCCATTCTGCCGCCGGCATCATATAGAGGTTGATGTTGAGGTTTATTGCGACGATTATAAGTTTTGTTTTCTGTATCTGCCATTATCGTTTTATTTTATTGCCACAAAATTACAATAAAAATTTATACTCATAATAATTGAATGTGAATAATTATTAACGTTTTATTTACAATGTGTTTGGTAAAATAATTAGCTGTAAAAAAGTGCCACCTCTCACCGAGATGGCACCCAAAATTGGTTATGTTGTGACTAAGGTTTCGTTTGTTATATCACCACTTTGAAAATTTGGTTGTTCACTTTTACAATATATACACCATGAGTAGGAACTGTAATGACATTGTCGTCGCCACTATAAATTAGCGCACCGTTTGCGTTGTATATATTTACAGCGATATTTTCATTGTCAGAAATGATAATGATGTCGTTGCCATTTGTTTTGACAGTTATTCCGGTAGCTGTTATGTTGCTGACACCTGTATTCCCTTTGATATTAACTGTAACATCATTTACAGAGGGGAATATCGATTGTGCATTGGCATCAGAAAGCTCGGCGTTTTTGATGGAAATAGATGTAGCTCCCATGGTTGCGTTTTCTTTCGCTTTCACTTTGAATGTGAATATCGCGCCACTGTTGCCATCTATGGCAGTGCTGTAATTTGAATAGCAAAGCATGCGGCAACTGCCATCAGCGAGGATATTAGTCATAAGAGTATGGTCGTAGCAACGTTCGGTGTTGAGAGTCGCAGTTACACGCCCCGCCTTATTAAGAACAAATTCCAATCCATCGGGTAATACAATGTCGCATTGATAGCCTACTATCGACATGGCGTTATCCAAATTCACTGTAATCACCTTTTCCTCACCCTGCAAAATTTCAAAATCGTCAATCGATATTTTGGCATCGGATGTTGTTACCACAGTGTTTTTTGTTGTGGCTTTTGTTGATAAAGATGTACCGGGAAAATTTACGGCATTCACACTTGATGTGTTTGCGGTTTCACTCATCACAAGATTTGCGATAGCCACAAGGTCATTGATGGCGATACGCTCATCATCATTCGTGTCGGCAGCCGAGAATGCAAAGTTCGCAGGGATAATACCTAAGATATATTGTGCTGTAGCGGTAAGGTCAACAACCGAAATGCGACCATCGCCATTGGCATCACCTTTGCGGTATTTTGTCACTTCAATCTCGAGAACTGCATCGTTCACAAAAATCTCATTCGCATTGGCATCAGATAAAGAGATGTTTTTAATGTAAACCGAGAAATTACCTTCAATATCACCAATTACTAATGGAATATTAAACAAAGTGCCTGAGTTGCCGCTGAACAGTTCGTTATAAGTGGAATATGCCATGACTCTTACTGCTCCATCGGCTTGGGCTTGTGTCATTATAGAGTGTGACTCTGCCGCACGTTCGCTTAATGTGATATTATATCTGCCATTGCTGTTTGTTCCTATCGCAATATTTTCGGGGAGATAAATATCGCATTGGAATGCAGTGATATCACCGATATTATTCATCGCAACAGGAAGGTTAATAGTTGTGTTGGCGAATACATCGTCACAGCTCATTTCAAATGAATAACCGGGAGTTGTGGTAGGAGTGGTTACAGAAACCGAGCACGATGCCGAAAGGTTCGTACCATCGGTAGTCGTTGCAGTGATGGTTGCCGAACCGTTGGCGACAGCAGTGACAATACCGGTTGCATTTACGGTAGCCACAGATGTGTTGCTTGAAGTCCATGTTACCGCTTTGTTGGTTGCGTTTTCGGGTAACACAGTAGCTGTTAATTGTGATGTTGCACCTGGAGTCATATTCAATGCCGTGTTGCTTAATGTAACCGAAGTGGCTTTTGTTGTTGAAGGGGCTGAACTTGATGATTCGATAAATCCATCTTCGGCAATCAAATATAATCCTATACCGTTGTAGCATTTGTAAGTCAATAAATATACACCTTCCTTGCCGTTTGCGTCGATTACTTTTTGTGTTGCGATAGAGTGGATGCGATTTCCTCCGTCTGACAATTGCCCAAGACCGGCATCAGGAACGCTCCAATATTTTTTCATTCCTTCAAAAGACCTGCCTTCACCAAGCTCGCAAATGTTAATGCGACATCCGGGATCTTTGTCATATTGATTTTCTGCGTATGCTATGAATCTTTTTTCGCCGAGAGTGAATTCTTCTACGCCATTACAGACTGAGGAAGGGGTTAAGTCGGGTGCCGACGCAAAGCTTTCAACCATTTCTAATGATGTATTGTAAAGAGCTGGAGGAGTAGTGAAACCGTCAACATAGAAATGCTTGCCTGAGAAGTCGCTTTCATCTTCTTTCACGATTTTAACAACTGCTGCAGATGTTCCCCATGAAACAGTTCCTTCAGGATAAGTTTCAACCAAGTCGCGGGTTGATACATAACCTGCGAAATCTTCTTCGTTGGCTACCCATTCGGTTTCACCTTGTGGAAGTTCCCAACGGTAAAGACCGTTCACGTTATCTGAACCAAACACACCAACTGCAGCCATCATTACCGCATTAGCTTCTTGACCTGTGATGTCACCTACCACGTCACAATAGTCAACACGACCTGCTTCTGATTCTTCTTCAGCGGGGAGTGCCCATTGTCCTACTTGATGGCATTCACCTGTTTCAATATTGTCAACTACATAAATTTTGATAGGTTTTTCTTGTGTTGGACCAAAGTTCACACCTGAGAACCAAAGGTTACCAAAATCATCAACACCGATTTGTTGAACTGTAAGAGTTCCGGTGATAGGTGTTCCATTTTCAGTCAATTGAACATATCCTTCATATTTGCCTGTTTTAAGGTCAAAGGTGGCGATACGACCAAATTCGGTAGTTGTTGTATCGGTACCGTTAATTTCAGTGAATTGTGGGTTCCATGCTACATAAACTTTTTCTCTTGCGGGGTCAAGGGCTGCTGTATGTGCTCTTGTTCCGGCATTAGCGATAAATTCAAGACCTTCAAAGCCTGCTTTATTGTGGTTACGAGACCACAACCATTTGTTTACACATTTAATGCCATCTAATTTGGGGTGTGAAATGTTTTCGATGGCTTGAGCAAAAGCCCCGGAGTTGGAAAGAAGTGCAATTGTTCCTGCAACTGCGCAATTCTTAAAAAACTTGAGTTTCATAATAAATAAATTTAATGTTAAAATATTGTTATTCTAAAATTTTAAGCATAAAAAAAGCGTGCACTGAAATAAAATCATTGCCATTTTGAGGTTCTGGAATACCTTTGCAGTGCAATGATTATATACAGTTTCACGCTCCGATGTATATATCGAAGTGCTCACGGCGGGATACAATAGTGCGCCGTGAGCCGATACTCACAAAAGAGTGAAACGCCTTGTTCATTGTCCACTGCAGTGAAATTTTCCAGATTCCAAAATGAGACAAATAAGCAAAAACGCTTTTCCAACGATGTAGTTAAGCTATTTCTATTATTGATGCATCGCCATGCTTAATAGTCGTAGCTTGCTTGCAAATATAGAAATTTTATTATAATTATCAAAAATATGTAAGAAATATATTTTTAGATTTATATAATAAAGTATATAATAAAGAATGTTTGTTGTGGTAGGCTCATTTTGAACAGCCGAAACTCATTATCTAAATTGATGTGAAAATATTTGTTAAGGAATGCGTAGGTGATTTTCAACTAAAAAACTTATCTTTGCATTATCTAAATCAAATAATTATTATTACCATGGTAAAAAATCAATTGCGAATAAAGAGTATATTATGTGCCGTTGTGTTGATGGCAAGTTTGTGTGCCGTTGCGGCATATAAATTACCTCGTGTAGCTTCAACTTCGGTAGGTATTGAGCCAAAGCAACTAACCTTGCTTTATGATTCATTGCTTACAAGTGATTTAACCGAATTGCACCACCTTATGGTGGTGGTAGATGGCAAGGTTGCCGGCGAAATTCATCCGGCTCCGTTCAAAGCCGATCACAAACATACACTTTATTCGGTGTCAAAAACCTTTACGGCTGTGGCTGTTGGTCTTGCCATTGATGACGGGTTGTTGAGTGTAGAAGATGAATTGGTTGAATTCTTCCCTCAATATGCATCAACAATCAAAGGAATAAAGATAAAAGATGTGCTTACAATGCGTTCGGGATTCAAAACAAATGGGGGAATGCGTAATTCACAACTTGATTGGGTTGATTATTATCTTTCACGTCCACTTGTGGCGACTCCCGGAACTAAATATTCTTACGATTCAATCGAAACATATCTTCTTGCGGTTGTAGTGCAACAAGTAACAGGCAAAGATGTGCTTTCATTGCTAAACGAACGGGTATTCTTCCCAATGGGTATTGATGATGTTGAATGGGAAAAATGTCCCAATGGTTTTATAACAGGAGGATGGGGTATATACATGACAGCCGAGGCTCAAGCAATGTTTGGTCAATTGTTACTCCAAAAAGGGAAATGGAATGGTCGTCAGCTCGTGTCGGAGAAATGGATCGATGATATGATGACAGTGAGAGTGGTGCGTAAAGCGGCTAATGATTATGGTTATCAAATATGGTTATGTGAATATCCGGGAGCATGGCGTGCCGATGGCGCATATGGGCAATATATAATCGTTGTGCCTCAGAAAAATATGGTAGTGGTATTAAATCAATGCTCGAGGAGTAAAGGATGGCCCGAAAGAGGGAATATTTGGAATACCGTTGTTAAAAATGCGAAAGGATGTGCTATTGAAGCCGAACCAGATGAATTAGGGGCATTGGTTCAATATGAAGCAAATGCATCGCTTCCATTATTACAAGGAGCTGCCGATAATGCTTTGGCAAAGAAATATAATGGAAAAGAGTATAAATTGCCTAAAAATAAACTTGGATGGAGAACTATCAAGTTTAATTTTGGAGAAAATAAATTAGTGCTCGATGTGATTGATGCCGAGGATAAAAAATCGGCGATTGCAATGGGATATGGAGAGTGGGTTGAATCGCAATTAGCCGGCTATCCTCACTATTCGATTAGTGCTAAAGGGCGATTTACGGGTATAACCGGTCCATTTTATACCGGAGCGTGCTATGCGTGGAACAATGATAATGTCCTATCTGCTAAAATACACTATACCAATTGGATTACGTCGTTAAAGTTGGATTTTAAGTTTAATGAAAATGGCGGTTTGCAAATCGAAATTCTTGAAAATTTCTCAAAGAAACCATTTGTGATAGATGTAAAATAGAAAGGTGTAGAATTGGTTATAAAATAGTTAAGTCCACAGAACTAAATAATGTTCGGTGGACTTAATTTATTGTGAGGTTTTATTGCCTAATTTAATCCGCGTGCTTTGTAAATTTTGTCTTTGGCTTCGTTGATTTGACGGAATTTTTCTTCGGCTGCTTTGTGTATGTCCTCACCAAGTGATGCGACACGATCGGGGTGATGCTTCAAGGCTAATTTTCGATATGCGATTTTTACTTCTTCATCAGTTGCCGAAGGTTCAATCTCTAAAGCTTTATATGCTGCGTCGAGGGTGTTGCGACCAAGGTTAAGCATAGAATCAACTTCGCTCGTTGATAGCCCCATTGCAGTAGCTACCTCTTTTAATGCTTCAATTTCTTTAATATGAACATTGCCATCACTTTGGGCTATCATAGCAAGAAAACGCAAGAGTTGTAGCCGTTCTTCGTATGTTAGATTTGCCGCGATTTGTTGCCCACAATCATATATTGTCTTTTTGAATGCCGAAGGATTTACCGAGTCCATTTGTTTGCGTTGTTCAAATAGATTTAGAAGTATTTGGTTTCCTTCAGTAACAGATTCTTCTCCAAAATTAGAGCGTAGGAACCGGCGCACAAACTCCATTTCGCTATGCATTATCTTTCCATCGGCTTTAATGATGTATGAAGCCATTACGAGCATAGAGAATAGAAAACTATTGCGTTGCCCGTAAATGTCGCTGCGTTGAGTATGCTGTTCTGTTGTGGTTGAGATGCTTATTCCCCCATCGAATAAAGAACCTAATGCGAAGCCTGCCAACGCCCCGAGTGGGCCACCTGCCATCCAACCGATGACGCCACCAATCCATTTTCCAAATGCCATAATTGATAAAGTTTTATATAATTTGCGAATACAAAGTTACAAAAAAGCCTCAAATTTGAGTCATTGCCCGAAATGCAATTACAATCTATCCGTGAATAATTTCTATAAAATAAAAAATAGGCTGTGTCACTGTGAAGTGTACCCCAAAAGTTATTTTTATCTTGATAAATAAAAAAGTAAAATGTTACTATGGCATAAGTTTCTTAATTAATGAATAGTTTAATTTTTGGTTGTTTATTTGTTTTTTCGTGTTTTTGGGGATAGAATTTTGCATAAGCGAGATTAAAGCACTAATTTTGTGGTTCATTAAGAAATAAATAAAACAATCAACATAAAATCATTATTAAAATGCTCACAGCAAAGGAAATACGCGAGTCGTTCAAAGACTTCTTCCGCAGCAAGGAACACCAAATCGTGCCTTCTGCACCTATGGTAATCAAAGATGACCCCACATTAATGTTTACAAATGCGGGTATGAACCAGTTTAAAGATATTATTCTTGGTAATGCGGCGGCGAAGTATAAACGTGTGGCTGACTCTCAAAAATGTCTTCGTGTGAGCGGTAAGCACAACGACCTCGAAGAGGTGGGTATGGATACATATCACCACACTATGTTTGAAATGCTCGGAAACTGGTCGTTTGGCGATTATTTCAAACAAGAAGCAATCGATTGGGCTTGGGAATATCTTGTAGATGTGTTAAAACTCGACCCCCGTCGCCTTTATGCTACAGTATTTGAAGGTTCAAAAGAGGAAAAACTCACTCGCGATGACGAGGCTGCTTCTATTTGGGAAAAACATCTTCCTGCCGACCACATTATCAACGGTAACAAAAAAGATAACTTCTGGGAAATGGGCGATACCGGTCCTTGCGGTCCTTGCTCAGAAATTCATATCGACCTTCGCAGTGATGCTGAACGTGCAGAGGTTGATGGTCGCGAACTTGTAAACAAAGACCACCCACAAGTGATTGAGATTTGGAATCTTGTGTTTATGCAATATAACCGCAAAGCCGATGGCTCACTCGAATCGCTCCCTGCAAAGGTTATTGATACAGGTATGGGCTTTGAGCGTTTGTGTATGGCGCTTCAAGGCAAAACATCAAACTATGATACCGACGTGTTTACTCCGCTAATCGGCAAAATCGCAGAATTGTCGGGTAAGAAATATGGCGAAAATGATAAGGTGGATGTTGCAATGCGTGTTATCGCCGACCATGTGCGCACAATCTCATTCTCTATAGCCGACTCACAATTGCCAAGTAATGCAAAAGCCGGTTATGTGATTCGTCGCATCTTGCGTCGTGCCGTGCGTTATGCTTATACATTCCTCGACCAAAAGAGTGCGTTTATGTATCGCCTCATCGATACGCTTATCGAAAGCATGGGTGAAGCATATCCCGAACTTCCTGCTCAACGTGAACTTATTATGAAAGTTATCAAAGAGGAGGAAGATTCATTCTTGCGTACACTTGAAAATGGTATCAAACTTCTTGATGGAGCTATTGAAGAAGCTAAGAAAGCCGGTAAAACGGAAATTTCGGGTAAAGAAGCATTTGTGCTTTATGATACATACGGATTCCCTCTTGACTTGACCGAATTGATTCTCAAAGAGAATAATATGACCCTCGACCAAGCCGGATTCACAATCGAAATGGAAGCTCAAAAGGCTCGCGCTCGTAATGCCGCTGCTGTAGAGGCTACCGATTGGGTGATTGTGCGTGATGGGGAACAAGAATTTGTTGGCTATGACAATACTTCAGCCGAAACACACATTCTTCGTTATCGCAAAGTAAAACAAAAAAATCAAGAATTTTATCAAATCGTTCTCTCTGTAACTCCTTTTTATGCCGAAATGGGTGGTCAAGTAGGGGATAGTGGTAAACTAATCAATGGCGATGATGTAGTGGAAATCTATGATACCAAACGTGAAAATGGTATGGGCGTTCATTTGTCTAAAAAACTTCCTAAAGATATAGAAGCTACATTTGTGGCTCAAATCAATAATGAGGCTCGTCTTGCTACTTGTTGCAACCATACAGCAACCCACCTTCTTCACGAAGCATTGCGAGAGGTGCTTGGTACTCATGTAGAACAAAAAGGTTCATTTGTTTCTCCTCAAGTGCTTCGTTTTGACTTCTCTCACTTCCAAAAAGTTACTCCCGAAGAACTTTCAAAAGTAGAAAAACTTGCCAATAAGAAAGTGCGTCAGGCAATCGCTCGCGACGAGCGTCGTAATGTGCCTATTGCCGAAGCGCAATCAATGGGTGCTATGGCTCTCTTTGGTGAAAAATATGGCGAAGAAGTGCGTGTGATTAAATATGGCGACTCGGTAGAGCTTTGTGGTGGTACTCACGTTGACAACACCGGTAATATTGGTATGATTAAAATTATATCTGAAAGCAGTATTGCCGCAGGTATCCGCCGTATCGAAGCTATTACAGGTGAAAATGTGGAAAAAGCTATAGATGAAACCGCTAACACATTGAAAGAAATAGGTGCAATGTTTAATAATGCGCCTAACCTGCTTCAGACACTTCGTAAATCGCTTGAAGAAAATGCCGAATTGCGCAAAGAGGCTGAAGAATACTTCAAAGAACGAGTAAATAATCTCACAAAGTCGGTAGTTGAAAAAGCTGAAATTATAGGTGGAATTAAAGTTGCATCGTTGATGGGTGTGCGTGTGCCCGAAGTTGTTAAATCAGTGGCATTTGGCGTTCGTGCGACATCTCCGGAACAAACCGCGTTTATTGCGGCAACTGTTGATATGGGTGGCAAGCCATTATTGACAGTGATGTTGACCGACGACCTTGTGAAAGAGGGTCGCAATGCATCATTGATGGTGCGTGAAGCCGCTAAAGAAATCAAAGGTGGTGGCGGTGGTCAACCAGGATTTGCTCAAGCCGGTGGCAAAGATAAAGATGGCATAGTAGCCGCAGGTCAAAAACTCATAGCAATGCTCAAGGCTTAATGCCTATTTGATGAATTTTTAAAAAAAAGTCCTTCATGACGTTTTGTTATGGAGGGCTTTTTTTATAAATGTTTTATATATGGAAATAAAATAAGTGCGTTCCATAATCAGAACGCACTTAAATAGATGTTTTTATAGATTTATATATTTTTATAAGAGATTATTTTACCTCTTCAAAGTCAACATCTTCGGCACTGCCACTGTCGTTGCCTGGTTGTGTGCCAGGATTTGCGCCTGGTTGAGCTCCTGCTTGTTGTTGGGCGTTTATTATATCTTGTTGAATAGCGCCAAATACAGTTTCGATTTCTTTGATAGCAGCGTCAATTGCAGGAATATCTTGTGCTTTGTGTGCATCTTTTAATTTTGCAAGAGCTGCTTCGATAGGAGCTTTCTTGTCGGCAGGAATCTTATCACCAAGTTCGCTCATTTGTTTTTCGGTTTGGAAGATGATAGCATCGGCTTGGTTAAGTTTGTCGATACGTTCTTTCTCTTTTGCATCGGCGGCCGCATTAGCTGCTGCTTCATCTTTCATGCGTTTGATTTCTTCATCGGTCAAGCCGCTTGAAGCTTCAATGCGAATACTTTGTTGTTTGCCTGTCGCTTTATCTTTAGCCGATACATTGAGAATACCATTGGCGTCAATTTCAAATGTAACTTCGATTTGAGGTATGCCACGAGGAGCTGGGGCGATGCCATCGAGGTGGAAGCGACCGAGAGTCTTGTCGTCTTTTGCCATTGGGCGTTCGCCTTGAAGCACATGGATTTCTACCGAAGGTTGGTTGTCGGCTGCAGTAGAGAATGTTTCGCTCTTGCGAGTAGGTATTGTGGTATTTGCATCGATGAGTTTAGTCATCACGCCACCGAGTGTTTCGATACCAACTGACAAGGGAACAACGTCAAGAAGAAGCACGTCTTTCACTTCGCCTGAAAGCACACCACCTTGGATTGCGGCACCCACAGCAACCACTTCGTCGGGGTTAACACCTTTTGAAGGAGCTTTGCCAAAGAATTTTTCAACGATTTGTTGGATAGCTGGGATACGAGTAGAACCACCAACGAGGATAACTTCGTCTATATCACTTGCGCTAAGACCTGCGTCACTAAGAGCTTGTTGACATGGTTTGATTGTCGCTTGGATTAGGCTATCGGCTAATTGTTCAAATTTAGCTCGTGTAAGAGTCTTTACCAAGTGTTTGGGAATACCATTGACTGGCATTATATAAGGAAGGTTGATCTCGGTAGAAGTTGTGCTTGAAAGCTCGATTTTAGCTTTTTCGGCAGCTTCTTTGAGGCGTTGTAGGGCCATAGGATCTTGACGGAGGTCAACACCCTCTTCGTTAAGGAATTCTTGAGCCAACCAGTCGATAATCACATGGTCGAAGTCGTCACCACCGAGGTGAGTGTCGCCGTTGGTAGATTTTACTTCAAATACGCCATCGCCGAGTTCGAGGATAGAGATATCGAATGTACCACCACCAAGGTCAAATACTGCGATTTTTTTGTCTTTGTCGATTTTGTCAAGACCGTATGCAAGAGCAGCAGCTGTAGGCTCGTTTACAATACGTTTTACTGTGAGGCCTGCGATTTCACCGGCTTCTTTTGTCGCTTGACGTTGAGAGTCGTTGAAGTAAGCTGGAACAGTAATAACCGCTTCGGTTACAGTTTGTCCGAGATAGTCTTCGGCTGTTTTCTTCATTTTTTGAAGAATCATAGCCGATATTTCTTGTGGAGTATATTCACGACCGTCGATGTCAACACGAGGAGTGTTGTTGTCACCACGCACTACTTTATAAGGAATGCGGTCGATTTCTTTTGCTACATTGTCATAAGATTCGCCCATGAAACGCTTGATAGAGTAGATTGTGCGTTTTGGGTTTGTGATGGCTTGGCGTTTTGCGGGGTCGCCCACTTTACGTTCGCCACCGTCAACAAATGCCACTACCGAAGGAGTAGTGTTGCGACCTTCGCTGTTAGGGATAACAACAGGGTCGTTACCTTCAAGAACAGCTACACATGAGTTGGTAGTACCTAAGTCAATACCGATAATTTTTCCCATAATTTCTGAATTTTATTTGTTTTTATTATTAATATTCTTGTTTTTGTGTTGATGTCGCCACTATAGCTTCATCTTCGACTCCTATATAAAACAAATCTTGTGCCAAAAAGTTTGCTTAAGGCTAATGTGTTGCAGATGTGAGGATTATTGTGCTGGTTGCTGTGCCTATAATACTGACATTCGACTGACAGTTATGTCTATTTTGTCCGATTTTATGATGACCCCCTTATGTATGAAGATGTTTATGTGGTCAACCTTGGTTTGTGTATTGGTATATTTACTCCACTCTGATGCATTGGAATATGCGACAGTCGTTCCTCCTGGCACGATTAATGATGTTGTATAAAAATAAGACGACTGAATAAATGATTGACGTTAAGTAAGAACTCTCAAAAAACGGTCAATTATGCTTTCGTGAAAAAGTGCTTTTATAGCTATATGAAGCTATCTATCACCGTAATTTGTTGTCAAGAAGGTTGCAATATCTTCTGCTTCGGGCATTTGAAGTTTTTGACGGATAGTGCTCTTGCGTTGATAAATTGTGCGAACGGATTGCTGTGTTACAACACCAATTTCTTTTGTAGTGAAATTCGCTTTTAAGAGGGTACATAACTGTATCTCTTTCTCATTAAGAACTGCACCATACTTTTTTATTAGTGAAGTATAGAAGCCATCGTAAATATAATCAATAATCTGAAAAAGATCATTCCAATTCAATAATGTGTCCACATCCACCTCTTTGCTCGCAATTTTTTTCATTTTTTTGAGCAATTCCAAATTGGCAGAAGTTGGATTTGATGTGGCTATTTTTATTACACCTAATTGCTGCAATAGAATCTTCTTGAAGAAGCGGTCATTTTTATTACTATCACCTGATTCCGACAATAGTTTTCGTAGTGCGTCTATTTCTTCTTCCCTTTCTAAAAACTTGTTTTTTCTATTCCGTAGCCATAATAGCAAACTGGCAATCGTAAGAGTCAAAATAAATGTTATAACTAAGAATAGCATTTGATCCTTTTGCCTTTGAATGGTTATCTGCATATTTTTTTCTGCAAGATTCCTGTTAGCTTCTCTCTTGGCTTCTGTAATATCTCGGTTCTTGGATGCATTTCCTTGCAATGTATTTCCAAAATGTGCCCACTCCATTACACTGATATGATTGTTTATGGCATAATCAAGGATGCTTTTCAACTGTTGCATATAAGTAGATATTGCCAAATTGCTGTAGAAATATTCATCTGCATTTTCCTCAGCTGAAAGAATGTATTGCTCGGCCTTGTTAAAGCGACCTAATAATATATTATATCGAGCAAGAGACAAATATGCTTTAGCGACATACCAGTTGTCTTTTCCTATGAAATAATTCAAGACCTTTGTTTGAAGTTCAATAGCTCTTTCTTGCTTACCATACTCACTAAGAGCATCCGCATGATTAGGAAGCGTTTTTTCAAAATACAAAACAGTATCTGCTGGTGTTTTTATATATTGAGGAAGCTCATCATATAAGCGCTCACATTCTTTCTGATTCCCAAGAAAGAAGTTCAGTACAGCCATTCCATGATAATTCCGAAATGTTCGTTCTGCTTCATCTTCCATAATTTTGCATAGATAAGCATACGATGTATTATAATTATTGTCCTTATAAGCCAAGTCAAACAAAGCATATAATACGTCTTTATTTGTGTTAGCTAATGGTTCCAATAGATTATATGATTTTTCCGTTTCATTATTCCACCAATAATGATATGCTGTTAGAATGGTTGCTTGCAATAATCTTGTAGAATCAACAGGCTCTAATGTTTGGTAATATTTCAAAGCCTCACTGAGTAAAACATCTTCACTTAGTGATTCTCCTTGGTGATGACGCACTTCCGCTACATCCAATATTTGCTCATAGTTAATATCGGTTTGCCGATTTGTGCAACCAGTTAGAAATGCAATGAGTATGAATATACATATTCGCATAAAACCTATTTTTATGCAAAGGTACGACTATTTTTCTGTTCTATATAAGTTTGCTCCTTTAATATAAAGTTCCAAAAGTGGCGATATAAACTTTTGCATTTTAACTACACTGATTATTAGATGTTTATAGTCTCATCTGCACCATAAAATACTTTTAGATATAAACGACCTGTAAATCCTTTTCCGAGTAATTTTGTAAGATAAATAAGTTTTTGAATTTAAGCGAATTATATAGAAATTAACTTTTATAATTAAATTCTATGAAGATTTATGTGGTGTTTTTAATGCTGTGTTTTGGAACTTTCGGACAATTATATGCCCAAATTTTTCAGGGAAGAGTTATTGACAATGAGAACAATCCCATTGTCGGAGTTAATTGCGTACTTATGGAGCAATCAGACTCCACTTATATAACAGGGACAACAACAAATTTGGAGGGATGTTTTGAACTTAAAGTGAATGAGGATAGAGAATATCTGCTTCAATTGTCTTTTATTGGGTTTGAAAAGATTTCTATAGTATGTCAGCCTGGTAATCTGGGAAACTTAATCCTTAATGTAAATGCTGAATTATTAGAAGAGATAGTTGTTAAAGGAGACTCAAAACATAAGGATGCAATAACAGAAACATTCTTTCTTACCGATTCTTTGAGAAGCAATTCAAAGAATTCTCTTCAGTTATTGGACAAACTACCAGGAATTAGTGTAGATTGGGCATCTGATGCGGTAAAGATTGGTGAATATCGAGATGTGCCAATAATGCTTAATGGAAGAGAAGTAGGAAAAGAGTTGGTACAGAATCTAAATCCCCAACGAATAAAGAAGATTGAATTATTGCGATTCCCTAAAGGGAAATATGGCGATATGCCTATTGTGCTGAACTATATTACATACGACAACTATTTAGGTTATGATTTGGGCGTTCAGTCCAAAGGGCTTGTATCTTTTCGTACTCCCAATTCTCATAGTGAGAATATAGGGGCAAACTTTATTTACACATTGGACAAATGGAATATCTATAGCGATTTCAATGTGTCTAATAAGAAAATGTATAGTGCAACATCATATAGTTATCTATACAAGAACGAAGTGGCAGAAGCCACTGCAATGGAAGACTTTCGTCACCCGAACAACAATAATACGAACAAAAGTTTCAATGTGAGTCTTGGTGCAGATTATAAGATTGCCCCCAAACATACAATTTCTATTCAATCATGGCTTGATGGAGGAAAATACGATAGTTTCGAGAGTTATCAGACACCTGAAAATATGCTGTTATCAGAAAATAGCAATAATTATCGTAATATCAACTCAACAAGTGGTCTGTTCTATAGAGGTGATATAACTGATAGATTCATTATTACAAGCGATTTTACATACAACTACTACAACGTCAACGAAAACCGAACTTATAAAAATACAGATGAACTTACTATATTAGATTATTCAGGAAGAAAAGATTATTGGAGGTATAATGCCAACGTCTATAATATTTGGAATAATATCCTTACAAGTAACATTGGATATACTTATACAGACAAATCTTATATAAATAAGGACATTAATACCGACAAAGAACTGTTCCGTTCTTTAGAAAAACGACATGACATCTATACCTCATTGATGATAAATCCACATCAAAAGGTTAGTCTTGCTATTGGTGGCAATGTGCTTTTTGTGCATAGAGATAATGGTATAGACTCCGATAATCGTTATTCTTGGATGCCTTCGGCAAAATTACATTGGCAAGCTCACAAGAAGTTGTCTGTTACGGGCAATTATTTCTGTAATATCGAATATCCTAATTTGGATCAGTTATCTACGGTTGCCTATAATAAGAATAAGATTCTAATGTATCGAGGTAACCCAGATTTAAAAGAAAGAGTTATGCACTATATGGAATGGCGTATTAATGTTCCAAAAATCATTGAGTTCACATATATGCTGAAACATTCTGCTAATGATATAACTCCTTGGTATTTTATGGAGAATGACTATGTTGTTGAGACTTTAGTGGGAAGTAAATACCTACATCAATACATAGGTTTAAGCGGTGACTATAACATCGGCCAGAAGTTCCAAGTGAATTTTACTGCAAATTACCAGTGGTATGGAAGGCAAGGCTCAGATAATATTTGGCATAGAGGTCGCACATGGTATTTGGATGCGATGGCAACATATCAGATGACCTCGCATCTATATCTTATGGCTGCATATTTTTTGCGACATGATAAGCACCCATTATTACAAGGAGAAGAATATGGTCAAGAAGAGACCTTAATGCTTGGTTTAATGAGTCCGCTATGTAAGGGCAAATTATCATTGTCTGTTAACTTTGCGATACCAACAAGTCTTGTATCAAAACGTACATATAAAGACATCACTATACCAGATTTCAAGTTCACATCTTGGGAAGATCAAAGAGTTAATAATGCATTGATGCAAATCAGCCTTAGATACAACTTCGGCAAAGGAAGTGCATCAAAGTCAAATAACCAGAACAGAAGTGAAAGTGAAAAATAAACAAGTTAACAACGAGATATTATAAAATCCTAGAATATGAAGGCTAATAGATTATATATTACTGATTGTAATGGCATTCTTGCAATAAATACATTCACAAGTTGTAATAGATATGTAACCGAAGATTGGAGTGAAGTCATAAACCTATATATAGATTCAGAATTAGGAGAGTATCGTCTTTGGTGGCATTCTGAAGATGCAGAGCAAAAATTAAGGAACGAAAAGATGCAGTTTGGGAAGTGTTTAAGATTGCTCATGCCAGCCGATAACAATCTGCGCTTCCCTACTGAAACTCCTTGTGTCGTCTTACTGCATTTTAACTATTGTAAATAAAATATACAAAAAAGACTACCAAGATTTTCTTGATAGCCTTTTTTGTATTGGAAATAACGATTAGATTAACTCTATGCGATATTTTTTTAGTTTCCTAAGTAGGTTTTTAAGAGTTTGCTTTTTTGTCCTTTTAGACGGCGAATCGCTTTCTCTTTTATTTGGCGTACACGCTCACGAGTGAGGTCAAATTTTGCGCCAATCTCTTCGAGCGTCATTTCTTGACAACCAATTCCAAAAAACATTTTAAGGATTTCGCGTTCACGTTCATGTAGTTGGTGTAAAGCTCTATCAACTTCTTTTGATAATGATTCTTGTGTTAAAGTATGGTCGGCCATTGGAGAATCATCGTTGGTTAACACATCAAGCAAGCTGTTGTCTTCGCCTTCTACAAAAGGAGCGTCAACAGAAATGTGTCGCCCTGAAACTTTTAATGTGTCGGCAATTTTTTCAACCGGAACATCTAATGTTTCTGCCAATTCTTCGGGGGAAGGGCGTCGCTCATTCTCTTGCTCGAATTTCGAGAGGGCTTTGCTTATTTTGTTAAGTGAGCCAACTTGGTTGAGAGGCAGACGCACAATGCGAGATTGTTCAGCAAGAGCTTGTAGGATTGATTGACGAATCCACCACACTGCGTATGATATAAACTTGAATCCACGAGTTTCATCAAATTTTATAGCGGCTTTAATCAAACCGAGGTTGCCTTCGTTTATCAAGTCGGGTAGGCTTAATCCTTGATTTTGATATTGTTTAGCCACCGATACCACGAAGCGAAGATTTGCGCAAGTGAGTTTGTCGAGTGCGGCTTGGTCTCCTTGCTTTATTCGTTGAGCGAGTTCAACTTCTTCTTCAACGGTGATAAGGTCCTCACGACCAATCTCTTGTAGATATTTATCAAGCGAAGCGCTTTCTCGATTGGTAATTGATTTGGTAATCTTTAGTTGTCTCATTTTATATACCGGTAATTTTGACTTGCAAATTTACAAAAAAAATGGGAATAATAATGTCTGTTTAAGAGATTTTATTTATAATTAATCCATCGAAGTATTTCTTTTATAGATGGTTTTTTGCCATACATAAAAATCCCAACTCGATATATTTTAGCAGATAACCACACCATACCTATAAAAGATATATATAGGATAACAAGTGAGGTTATTATTTCCCATGTGGGAATGCCAAATGGAATGCGAGTCATCATTGTCATAGGCGCAGTGAATGGTATCATCGAAAGTGTTGTGGCGATTGTGGAATTAGGATCGTTGATTATCGACATAGACATGACAAGACCTAATATAATGGGAATCATCACTACGCTTTGAAGTTGGCTTGCATCTTGAACATTATCAACGGCCGACCCAATTGCCGCATTCATTGCCGCATAGAATAAGAATCCTCCTAAAAGGAATAGAATTAGATATACAAATAAACTAACCACATAGCTTACGTTGCTTATAACAGATAGGGCTTGAAGCATTTCGATATCGTTACTGGCGGTGGCTGCATTTAATGAGCCTGCATTAAACGCATTTACTTCGCCCATAATTTCAGCTGGTATAATAGATGGTAATACATATGCCGACATTGATACAATAATTAAGCCCCAAATCAGAACTTGTGTTAATGCGACAGCTCCAATACCCAATATTTTTCCCATCATGAGTTGCCCCGGTTTAATTGAAGACACCATGATTTCAAGCACACGATTGTTTTTTTCTTCGATTATGCTTGTCATTACCAACTGACCATACAGCAATAGGAACATATAAAGGAGCAAAGACATTATCATACCGATGATATAAGATAGAGTAGAAGATGACGAACTGTCTTCGGCTTCCTCATTTATTCGATAGGTGGTGAGAGTTATATCGGCATTAATATCGTTTATTATTTGGTCGAGATTTTCGAGGTCGTAATTTTTTAATCGAATATTTTTGATTGTATTTTCTATTTGTGATGTGATGTTTTGCTCGATGAGCATTGATGATGCATCGTGGGTATATAGTGTAGCACCTGTTTGTGAAGTGAGAATGTCACTATTTATTAATAAAATCCCATCTATGCTGTCGTTGGCTTTAGCAACTTCAATAGAATCGGTTATAGATATAAATTCCACGCCATCACCGTTTTTTAAAGTAGGGGCAATTATGCCACTATTATCAATTACTGCGATATGTTTTAGCTCGGGAGTGCTGAACATTGTTATTAATGCCGGCGCAATCATGATTGCAGCCATAAATAAAGGCATTAATATAGTGGTGAATATAAAACTTTTTTTTGATACGCGTTCAAGATATTCACGTTTTATTACGATTCCTATATTTGAGTTCATATTAATGTTTTGTTATATTCTTCAACAGTTTGAATGAAAATTTCGTTCATTGATGGCATTGATGGAACTATGCCAATTAATTCGCTATTGTTGTTAGCAATAGTAATAATATCTTTTAATTTTGCTTCGTCTTTGAAGTTTAGAAGCAGTTTAGTTGAATTATTTTCGAGAGGTATAGTTATACATCTTATGAGCAATGGCTCTAATTGTTCTTTTAACGAGTTGGCATCTCCGTTGAAAATAATTTCATATCTGTTTTTTCCATATTGAAGTCGTATATCTTCGACTTTGCCCGATAATATATTGTGAGATTTGTTAATGAGAGTAATATTATCGCACAATTCTTCAACACTCGACATGTTGTGAGTGCTGAATATGATTGTAGAGCCTTCTTCTCGAAGTTTTAAAATTTCATTTTTCAGTAAATTTGCATTTATAGGGTCGAATCCGGAGAACGGCTCATCGAAAATCAATAATTTGGGTCGATGTAAAACAGTAATTATAAATTGGATTTTTTGAGCCATTCCTTTTGATAATTCTTCGACTTTTTTGTTCCACCAATCGCTGATGTCGAATCTATCAAACCATTCTCTAAGCCGTATAGTCGCATCTGTTTTAGATAATCCTTTAAGGCGGGCAAAGAAAATGGCTTGTTCGCCAACTTTCATTTTCTTATACAATCCACGTTCTTCAGGGAGATATCCGATATTAGCAACGTCATTAGCCGAAAGAGGGCGCCCGTCAAAATAAACCATACCTGAATCGGGCGCAGTAATGTGGTTTATTATGCGAATTAGTGTCGTTTTTCCCGCTCCGTTAGGTCCGAGTAGCCCGTATATACATCCTTTAGGGATATTTAGCGATACATTATCAAGTGCGGTGTGATTGGCATAATGTTTTGTTACATTTTCAATTCTAATTAAATCCATAGTGTTGGGAATTTTAACATGTTAATTAGACGCTGATTTAAAGAAATAGTTGCGTTGATAATATTTTAAATTGTATAATTTAATGTAATTCCAAACAAAAACTGAATAAATCAACGATGGTTAAGATGTATAAAATTGAGATGTGCCAATAAGAATAATGACACATCTCCTATTTATTATGATTACATCATTTTTCCATGACAAGCTTTATATTTTTTTCCGCTACCGCAAGGACACGGATCGTTGCGACCGATTTTAGGACCGGCAACAACTGGTTGAGGACGTGGTCGCTCTCCTTGCGGAGCAGAGGCTGCGGCGCGTTGAGCGGCTTGTCCGGGAAGATCCTCTTTAGATGCACGATATTGAGAATAGTCGTTGCGACGCTCTGGCATAGCTTGTTTAACCTCGGGTTGACGTGGTTGCTGTTGTTCTTCGTTAGGCGTTTCGCGTTGTTGAATAAATATTTGTCCACGCAATAATGCCGACATGGCTTTAACGTTGAGGTTGTTGAGCATATTTTCAAAGAGGTGGAACGACTCAACTTTGTAAATTACCAATGGGTCTTTTTGTTCGTATGACGCATTTTGAACCGATTGACGCAATTGATCAAGTTCACGAAGGTGTTCTTTCCATAATTCATCAATAGTAACGAGCAAGAGTGCTTTATGCCATTCTTTGACAATAGCCTTGCAGTCGCTGTTATATGCATCGGTAATATCAACGCGAAGGTTAAAGATGCGTTTGCCATCGGTGATAGGTACCATAATTTTACCTTGTGTGTTGCGATTTTCTACCCAATCTTTTATAACGGGTAACGCAACTTCTATGATGCGTTGGCTCTTGCGATCAAGAGCTTCGTTGGCGGCTTGATATAAACGGTCGATTAGCTCTTGTTTGCCAAGAGATTTATATTCTTGTTCTGTAAATGGCACTTCAACGGTTAATACCTTAAACACGTCAAGTTTCAAGTCTTCGTAAAAGTTTGGCGCTTCATGAGTGTTTACAAGGTTTTCGATAGTGTCATAAAGCATGTTTGCAATGTCAATACCTACACGTTCGCCAAGCAAAGCATGATGGCGACGGTTGTAGATATATGTGCGTTGCTTGTTCATTACGTCGTCATATTCAAGCAATCGTTTACGAATACCGAAGTTATTTTCTTCAACTCGTTTTTGTGCGTTTTCAATCGCTTTGGTAACCATTTTTGCTTCAATCATTTCGCCCTCTTTCAAGCCGAGAGTGTCGAGCATTTTCATTACACGGTCAGTTGCGAATAGACGCATCAATTGGTCTTCAAATGATACATAGAATACAGAAGAACCCGGGTCGCCTTGACGTCCTGAACGGCCACGCAACTGACGGTCAACACGGCGTGATTCATGACGTTCAGTGCCGATAATCGCAAGTCCTCCGGCATCTTTTACTTCTTGTGGCAGCTTGATGTCGGTACCACGACCAGCCATGTTGGTTGCAATGGTAACAGCGCCTGATTTGCCGGCGAGTGCCACAACTTCAGCTTCTTTTTGGTGCAACTTGGCGTTGAGTACTTGACATGGAATATGACGCATGTCGAGCATTCGTTTGAGCAATTCCGAGATTTCTACCGAAGTGGTGCCAACCAATACGGGGCGGCCTTCGTTTTTGAGACGTACGATTTCGTCAATTACTGCGGCATATTTTTCTTTCTTGGTTTTATATACACGGTCGTTTAGGTCGAAACGAGCGATTGGTCGGTTTGTTGGAATTGTTACAACGTCAAGTTTGTATATATCCCATAACTCGCCTGCTTCGGTTTCGGCTGTACCTGTCATACCTGCAAGTTTGTGGTACATGCGGAAGTAGTTTTGCAATGTGATAGTTGCAAATGTTTGTGTAGCCGCTTCAACTTTTACCCCTTCTTTAGCTTCGATAGCTTGGTGAAGACCATCGCTATAACGACGTCCTTCCATAATGCGACCTGTTTGTTCATCAACAATTTTAATCTTGTTGTCGTCGATTACATATTCCACATCTTTTTCAAAGAGTGTATAGGCTTTGAGAAGTTGTGATACGGTGTGAACACGTTCGGCTTTGATTGCATAGTTTTGCATCAAGTCGTCTTTGCGTTGTTGCTTTTCGGCAAGGTCGGTTATGTGTTCAAGCTCTGAAAGTTGTGATGCGATGTCGGGTAACACAAAGAATTGAGGATCGTTACTTTTGCCGGTCAATTCGTCAATACCTTTATCGGTAAGCTCTACGCTGCGATTCTTTTCATCGATAACGAAATAGAGTGGGTCGGTGATAAAAGGCATCTCACGGCTATTGTCTTGCAAATAATATGCTTCGGTTTCGAGTAAGAGATTCTTCATGCCTTCTTGACTCAAGAACTTAATAAGTGCTCCATTTTTAGGAAGACCTTTAAACGCACGGAATAACAATATAGCTCCTTCTTTGCGTGTTTCTTTATCGTCAGATGCAATTTTGGTTTTTGCGTCACTAAGCAGTTGAGTGACAAGACGTCGTTGCGCTTGAACCACTTTTTCAACATTGCTACGATATTCATTAAACATTTGATCATCTCCTTTGGGTATAGGACCTGAGATAATCAATGGTGTGCGAGCATCGTCAATCAATACCGAGTCAACCTCATCGACAATGGCATAATAATGTTTGCGTTGTACCATGTCGCCCGGTGTCATCGCCATGTTGTCACGAAGGTAGTCGAAGCCAAATTCATTGTTGGTGCCAAATGTAATATCGCAGTTATAGGCGTCGCGACGTTCGTCGGAGTTTGGTTCATGTTTGTCGATGCAATCAACTGTTGATCCATGGAACATATATAATGGACCCATCCATTCCGAGTCGCGTTTTGACAAGTAATCGTTGACGGTTACAACGTGAACACCGCGTTTTGATAAGGAACGAAGGAATACCGGAAGCGTTGCAACAAGTGTTTTACCTTCACCGGTTGCCATTTCGGCAATTTTACCTTGGTGAAGAACAATGCCGCCGATAAGCTGAACATCGTAATGAATCATGTCCCATTTGATTTCATTACCACCAGCTATCCAATGGTTTTTCCAAATAGCTTTATCCCCTTCAATTGATACGAAATCGCGCCCTTGGGCTGCTAAATCACGATCGAGTTGTGTCGCAGTAACTTCAACTGTTTCATTCTTGGCAAAACGGGCAGCAGTTTCTTTTACAGCCGCAAATACGGTTGGGAGATGCTCATTAAGTTGATCTTCAATTATATCAAGAATCTTTTTCTCATTGTTGTCTATTTCATCCCAAATTGGTTGGCGTTGGTCAAAAGGTAGTTCTTCTACTTTTGCTCTGAGTTCTTTGTTGGCTGATTCATAACTTGTGATGCTATCGGCTATTGCTTTTCGCACTGTAGTAATTGCATCACGGAGTTCGTCGTTTGACAATCGTTCCATGTCGGGACCCAATGCCTTTATTTTATTGACAATGGGCATTATTTCTTTTAGGTCTCTTTGCGATTTATTCCCAAAAAGTTTGCTTAAAAAACTTGTAAATGACATTGTTATTATAGATTTTATTTTTTCAAAGTTGATATTTGTGTATATAAATACAAAATCACTTGCAAAACAATTATTGTTTTTGCAAGTATATTTCTCGACTGCAAAGATAGCACTTTGTATTGAGAATTTAAAATATAGATAGTGCTAAAAATACAGTGGAGACATAGAAGATGCGTTTGGAGAGCGTATTCTTAGAAGTCGGGATATGGTTGGAGCTATAATGCGGGCGTCAATAGGGGTTGATATTGTTTGCGCTTTTGTGTCGGGAGCAAGTATCAAAACCATGGATGTGGATTGAGCTGCCCGGGTCACATTGGTGTAAATGTTATAGGTTTCAGAATCGATTATTTCCCATCCGGGTGCTAATGTGAATATTATGTCACCGGCATATTTTAGTGTTGTGTTGCGTCGTAATGCGTCCGGATTTTCGCCTGCCTGTCGGGTTGTTATGTCGTCAATTGTATAGGCATTGTCAATACCGCTCATGCGAGTAATGAATTGGGCGATATCTTGTCTTAAATTTTTAATGTCTATACGTTTGGCTTTTATAATATCATGATTGAGATATAAATTATTGTTGTGGATTTTCTTTACCCATTCTCCTGAACCATGTTTTGCCATGAGATACATATTTAGTAATGATGTAGCTCTGCGGGCAGAGAATTGTCCTTGGGGAATATTCCATCTTTCATCATCTCGACGAGTGCGTGGGCGGGGCGGTGTGCCGGAGATAAATACAAGAGTATTATCCATGCCTGCGGTGCGTTCTATAGCCGAGAATAGTTGCTCGATGTTGCGGTCAAGCTTGATATACGCATCCATTGTTTCCAATTTGTTGTTTGGAGAGTAGGAATATGGATATGGAATTAGGGTATAGGAAATGTTTAACATGTCAACAGCTCCAGGATGATGCCCTAACGAAAACTCTGAAATATAATCGGACGCAACCGATGTGATTTCATTATTGACACAAGCCGATGATTTAAACATTAAATATCTGGATTTATCTTTTTTAGAAAAGATATATCTGAATGGGTGAATGCGACGATGTTCTGGAATGTCAGGATATTGATTCAATGACAGAGATGGAGTCCAAGCCATAGTGTCAATGCGAGAAGATAATGGTTTGGAATAATTACGAGAAACGATTGAGGTGGGAACATCTTTATAGTATGTGGTTGTTGCCCATTTTCCGGTTTCATTATTTATCCAGAATGCCGAATTGGAGGCGTGCCCCGACATCACTATTGCTTGAAATGCGTTAGGGGAAATAGAATGAACATAATTTGTTCCGTCGCCATCTATCTTTATCTCATCTGACAATGTGGAAACTCGCAATGCCGATGGAGAAAACGTTTCATTGGTATAGTTTCCTATTTTAGTGGAATCGTATAGTATAGGACGAACCATTCCGTTTTCGTAATCATAAACTACTTCGCACGGTATTCCATTTGTTGAAGGTGATGTGCCTGTGTGAATTACTGCTGTTGCCGCAATGTTGTCAAGAGGAGTTCCAAAATCAACGTTCTGTAATATGACGGCCTCACGCAGTAACCGATTAAAGCCGTTATTGCCAAATAAATGTCGCAAATGATTTAGGTAATCTTGATTTAATCCATCAATCATAATTCCCACGACCAATGACGGTCGCTTTGTGACTGTTTGAGCTGAAAGCGACATCGTTACCATTGATGCGATGAGCGAGATGATGACTTGTTGTGTTATTTTGTTTTTTTTGCAACGCATTGAGATATGTAAATATTGATAGCCGAACGAGTCAAACTGATTAGGATGAGTGGCATAACTGCATCATTGCTAACTTGAACGCCACTAAGTAATACGATTAACAGCAAAATCAGTGCCACAATATTTGAAATGTGGAAATAGAATACAATTTTATTACAGTCCTTAATCCAAATGCATATTGTAGGAATAAAACAAAGTGGACTAAATAAAAGTATCATGAAATTGGGCGAGGTAGCTTCGTTTATTGATATGAATATGAGAAAACAAATAAATAAAGAAGCTATAGCATATATCCCGTAAATCACCGAATCAAGCCATCGTGTGGATTTTTGTTTCTTAATGTCTTTGATTGAAAACATTAATGTTATCACAAAAATGATAGAAAAGATGAAAGCTGGAGATAGAATAAATGGAGTTGGTGGTAATTGAGCGGGGACCCCTTTATGTATAATTGTCTCTTTTTTGACAATAGGTATTTTGTTCCCTAAAGAATCTGTTATTGTGGCCCCTCGCATCATGCTTTCAAGAGCTTCGGGGGCAAACATTTTTTCACGCGTGGAAAGTTTATAGTCAATACCCGAACCAAGAGCTAAATCAATGCCAAGCTGATACCAAGGGTAGTTTTTATGGAAATGATACATCTCATCACGATAGGTCCAATTTTCGGTTCCATCAAAATCGGGTTCAGAAAATGTTATGGTGTCGTTAACTACCTGTTCAATGAGATTTATTGGTTTTGTCGCACAATTGTTTTTGACATAATTGTATCTATATATACAATTCTCGGGAAGCAGATTCTCATTTAGTAATCTCATCAATTCCCATGATTGTTGTGGCGTGAGGTTTAATTCTTGTTCAACAATGCGACGGTTTTCGTTAAGATAATGTCTTAAAAAGTGATGAAAAGGGTAGGCTCCTACTCTGTAATCGGTTTCGCCTTTGAGGAATTTTAAAGCGAAATTCTTTGTTTGAAATTCAAATAGTCCATAATTAACAGCTATGTCTTCGCCGTTGGCTTGTATGCGAATTGCGGTGTGTCCGCACAACTCATACATCACACTGCCGGCATGACAAGTGATAAGGCTTATGCGTGGCTGTTGGGTATCAATAGAGTAGTGTTGCGCCGAAGCGACAACACTACATATAATTATCGAAAAGACTAATTGAATTAATCGTTTCATTAGGTTTAATAAATTACATTATGCCACGCTCTCTCAAACGGCATTGCCAAGCCCATGCCGAACGCATGGTGTCATCGATTGACGCAGTTGCTTCCCATCCGAGAACTTCGTTTGCATATTTAGGATTAGCCCAAACCTTTTCGATGTCACCGGGGCGACGACCTACGATTTTATGAGGAACGTTAACACCGGTTGCACGTTCAAATGCGGCAATGAGCTCTTTTACCGAAAGACCGATGCCGGTACCAAGGTTGAATGTCTCAACTTGTTCTAAACTTTTGTCTTGTAGCATGCGCTCAACTGCTATAACATGCGCTTTTGCCAAGTCAACCACATTAATAAAATCGCGAATGCAAGATCCATCGGGTGTATTATAATCATCTCCAAATACGCTCAACTCTTTGCGTATTCCTATCGCTGTTTGTGTGAGATAGGGTATTAAATTTTGAGGTACGCCATTGGGCAATTCCCCAATTTCGGCCGATGGGTGAGCTCCAACCGGATTGAAATAACGTAAAATGACACTCTTAATAGGAGCACCGCTACGCACAACATCATGGATTATTTCTTCGCAAATTTGTTTTGTATTGCCGTATGGTGATGTTGCTGTTTTTATTGGTGCGGCTTCGGTTACAGGGTTCTCATCCGGCTCGCCATATACAGTGCATGATGAAGAAAATACTATTCCTTTGACTCCATATTGAGGCATTAAGTCAAGTAAATTCATCAATGAGTTTAAATTGTTGCGATAATATAAGAGCGGTTTTTCGATTGATTCACCAACAGCCTTGCTTGCCGCAAAATTGATAATGCCTTTAATGTCTGGATATTGTTTGAATAATGCGGTTAATGCGGTTATATCGCAACAATCAGCCTCTACAAAATCGGGACGAATGTTAGTAATGCGCTCAATCCCGTCAAGCACATTGCGATTGCTGTTTGATAAATTATCTATTATAACAACAGAGTAACCGGCATTTTGTAATTCCACAACAGTGTGCGAACCTATATATCCGGTTCCACCTGTAACTAATATGCGTTCTTTTTTCATTGCTAAAATCAAGATTTATTTATAATTATTGCAAAGATAGATAATTCTTTGCATAAAACGATAATGTGGAATAAAAATGTTAGTTAAAATGATAAAAACGAAAGAGGGAAATGCATTTTGGGTAATTGTGTGAAATGCGTTAACTTTGCAAGCTAAAATAAATGTTGTAATTTATGAGTAAATCAATGGTTTCGCCGTTGCATGACCGCATTTCGCATCGCAGAGGATTGTTGGCGATTTCGCCTATAATCGTTTTTTTAGCTTTTTATTTGGTTGTGTCGATTATAATGGGCGATTTTTATAAGATGCCTATTGCGGTGGCGCTTGTTATTGCCTCTATGTGGGCGGTGGCTATATTTCGGGGAAAAACATTGTCGCAACGCATTGAAATTTTCTCAAAAGAAGCCGGTAGTTCAAATGTATTGTATATGGTGTGGATATTTGTGCTGGCCGGAGCGTTTGCCATGCTTGCACAGAAAGTAGGAGCGGTTGAAGCTACAGTAAACCTCACGTTGAAATATCTGCCACCCGAATTTGTAGTACCGGGAATATTTATAGCGGCATGTTTTATATCAGTGTCGATAGGTACATCGGTGGGTACGGTCGTAGCTCTCACTCCGCTTGCGGTGGAGCTAGCTCAGACGAGTGGGGGAGATGTGCCGTTTTTTGTGGCTGTGGTGCTTGGTGGCGCATTTTTTGGTGATAATTTATCATTTATCTCCGATACAACTATTGCGGCTACACGCACTCAAGGGTGCCAAATGAATGAGAAATTTAAGGCTAACTTATGGATAGCATTACCTGCCGCAGTCGCCACTCTTATATTGTATGTGGTGATGGGCGCTCGAGTGGATAATATTGCGATTACTCAAGAAATAAACCCTGTGTTGATATTGCCATATTTGATAATTATTATTACTGCTGTGATGGGAATAAATGTAACAGTGGTGTTGGCATTTGGAATAGTGTCGGCTATGCTTATTGCCATAATCAACGGGTATGCGATATTCGACCTCTTTGGCTTTATGGGACAAGGAATTGACTCGATGGGAAATCTCATTATCATTACCTTGTTGGCTGCCGGTATGTTAGGTTTGATTAAAGCTGCCGGGGGAATAAACTATCTGTTGCAATTATTGTCGAGTCGAATTTTCGGTGTGCGAGGTGGGCAAGCGAGCATTGCTGTTATAGTGTCGTTAGTAAATATGTGTACGGCAAATAATACGGTGGCGATAATTACCGTTGGATCTTTGTCAAAGCAAATAGCATCAAGATTTGGAATTTCACCACGCAAAACGGCAAGTTTGTTAGATACATGTTCATGTATTACGCAGTGTCTCATTCCATACGGGGCGCAAACATTGCTTGCTACTCAACTTGCCGAAATATCACCTGTAGAACCATTTAAATATCTATATTATCCGTGGATATTGGCTTTTGCGGTAGCTTTGTCGATAATTTTCACTTGCAAAAGTGTGAAAAAAGTTAAAAAATAAGGGTAAGAATGTAACTTTTTAGATGAAAATTCGTCTAAAGGAGTGTGAAATATTGTAATAAGAGCATATCTATTATATATTTTATGTAGCTTTGTAGGCTCAAATGTGAAATAATACATTAATTAATATAATTAACCAAAATGAAAAAATTAGCAAAATCATTATTAATGCTATTGGTGGGAATGCTTGTGCTTCCTATGGTAGCAGTGGCACAACAAATGCCTCCAATCCCTGTTGACACAACAGTGCGAATTGGTAAACTTCCAAATGGTTTGACCTATTACATTCGTCATAACGAATATCCAAAAGGTCAAGCCGAATTTTTTATCGCTCAAAAAGTTGGTTCAATTCTTGAAGAAGACAACCAACGTGGTCTTGCTCACTTCCTTGAGCACATGTGTTTCAACGGAACAAAAAATTTCCCCGGCAACCAAGTGGTGAGCTGGTTGGAAACAAAAGGTGTGAAATTTGGTCAAAACCTCAATGCTTACACCTCGGTTGACGAAACTGTGTATAACATTTCAAATGTGCCTACTGCAAATGTTGCAGTTCAAGACTCATGTCTTTTAATCCTTCATGATTGGGCTTGTGATCTTCTACTCGAAGATGCCGAAATCGACAAAGAACGTGGTGTGATTCACCAAGAATGGCGCCGTTCAATGGTTGGTCAAATGCGCATTCTCGAAAACCTTCTCCCTAAAATGTACCCTAATAGCCGTTATGGCTATCGATTGCCAATCGGCACAATGGAAGTGGTTGACAATTTCCCATATAGTGCATTGCGTGACTATTACAAAACATGGTATCGCCCCGACCAACAAGGTATCATCGTAGTTGGTGATATTGATGTTGATCGCATCGAAGCAAAAATCAAAGAGATGTTCTCTCACATTGAAATGCCTGCCGATGCAAAAGAACGTGTATATTATCCGGTTGAGGATACTAAAGGCACAATCTATGCAATTGGTCAAGATAAAGAACAAAGCAATGCTATCGTTGAATTGATGTTCAAGCGCGATGTGATGCCCGATGCTATGAAAGGAGATTTGAGCTATATGATGATGGACTATTTGAACGATATGATTGTTTCGATGCTCAATACTCGTCTTAATGACATGTCAAGCAAGCCCGATGCACCTTTTGCCGGAGCCGGAGCAAGTGACGGAGAATTTTTCTTGGCTAAAACCAAAGATGCGTTCTTGGTGAGCGGTATTGCTAAAACAAATGATATTAAGCCTGTCGTAGAAGCAATTTATCGTGAAGTGCTTCGTGCTCAACGTGGTGGTTTCACCGCAACCGAATATGCTCGTGCTCGCAGCGAATATATTTCTCGTCTTGAAAAGTCATACAAAAACCGTGCAAGTCGCGAATCGGGTTCGTATGCTCGTGAATATGTGCGCCATTTCGTGGATAACGAACCAATCCCCGGTATCGAATGGGAATACCAAACAATGAATATGCTTGTTAATCAAATTCCTGTTGAAGCAATCAACCAAGTGTTTGCTCAATATATCACTCCCGATAACCGCGTGCTTCTTGCGCTTCTTCCCGAAAAAGAAGGTTTTGTAATGCCTACTGAAGAAGAACTCGCACAAATCATTGCGGCTGTTGATGCCGAAACAATTGAAGCATACGTTGATAATGTGAAGAGCGAGCCACTTATTGCTAATCTTCCACAAGCAGGTAAAGTTGTTGCTGAATCACAAGATGCTACATGGGGAACTACTGAGTGGACTCTCTCAAACGGTGCTAAAGTAATCATCAAACCTACAAAATTCAAAGAAGATGAAATTTTGATGACTGCAGTGGCTAAAGGTGGTACAAGCGTAATTGGAGACGACAAAGCTACCGACTTGATTTTCCTTCCCGTCGCTCTTTCTCAATATGGTCTTGGTGAATATACAAATGCCGACCTTCAAAAATATCTTGCAGGTAAGCAAGCGTCACTTCGTCCGTCATTCAGCGATTTTACCCGTCAAATATCAGGTAGCACAACTCCTAAAGATTTGAATACATTGATGGAGCTTACTTATATGATGTTTACCGACGTTAATTTGACTGAAGATGAATTTGCCGCAATGCAAAATATGTATGCCGGTTATCTTCAAAATCAAGAAGCCGACCCTCAATATCAATTCCAAAAAAGTTTGATGACAGCCTTGTATTCTAATCCTCGTTATCGCTCTCTCTCGGTTGATGTTGTTAAGGCTGCAAATCGTCAACAAATCCTTGATATTGCAAAACAAATGACTGCAAATGCCGCAGATTACACATTTGTGTTTGTTGGTAATGTGGATTTGAACGCATTGAAACCTCTTGTGGAACAATATATCGCATCTCTTCCTGCAAATGCGAAAAAGGCAACTAAGAATGTAAAAATCGATAAAAAACTTGCTGTTGGTAAAGGCACAAAAACCGATGAGTTTACTTATAAAATGCAAACTCCTCAAACATACGCCGGTATTGTGGCATTTGGTGATGCCGCTTATACCGATAAAAACCAAAAATTGGCTTCTATCGCAGGTCAAATCCTTAGCGCTCGCCTCATCGAAACAATTCGTGAAAAAGAGGGTGCTGTATATTCAATTTGGGCACAAGGTAATATGAGCCGCATCTCTACCGAGCCTGTTACAATTCAATCGGTATTCCCAATGAAACCCGAATTGAAAGAAAAAGTGCTTGGCATGATTAAGAACGAATTTGTTGATATGGAATCTAATATCAGCGAAGTTGAGTTCAATAAAGTGAAAGAGTTCATGGTAAAAAGCCAAACTGAAGCACTCGAAAAGAATGGTAGCTGGATGGGTGGTTTGGTAGGAGTGCAACTTAACAATGTTGACACATTCAATAACGCAATTGAAACAATCAACTCTATCACTGTTGCCGATGTTCAAAACTTCATGAAAGAATTTAATAAACAAGGTAATTACCGAGTGGTAATCCTTGACCCTGCCGAATAATTAGGATAAGAGATAAATAGATAAGGCCTCGCAGATTTATCTGTGGGGCTTTCTGTTTCTTGATACACCTCCATAATTTTTATATTGGTGACTGAAAAACTTTATTCAAGAGCAGATGCAATCCCAAAGGGGGTGCTTAGTATGTAGCCGGTTTTAGTCCCATAAGGGATAAGCCCGGTATTGTGTTAAATAACAATAGTTTCCGAAATCTTTAATTGTTTCAAATAATGATTCTTCCTGAATTAAATCTCTTGTTGGATAAGTGGCAAGAAAGACAATGTTAAACACAAGAGGTGGGACGTTTTTTTAAATTCTGCCCCACCTCCGATTCATAACATTTATATTGTTGAGTAAGGTATTGTTGTTTAATTATTAATTTTTAATTGTAACTTTCCTTGTGGTGCCATCGCTCATTCTCACGATGTTTATGCCCTCGGTTGGTTTGCTCAATAATCGCCCGTGGATGTCATAGCGAGCAACCTCTATGGCGTTGTTGTCCATTTTAATGTCATCTACCCCGGAAATCTCTTGAATATTGGTGAATTTGTGCCACTCGCTGGCATTTGCGTATGCGTCTTTTGCATTTTCACGTACTTTTAAAATAGATGAGTAGCTACCATCGAATGCATAACTGCCACAAGAGGGAGGAATCATGCGATAAGATGTAACGGATTCTAAATTGCAATCTTTGAATGCCTTGTCTCCAATTTTGGTTACGGAATAGGGAATGGTTACATGTGTCATCCCATAGCATTTATAGAACGCCATTTCCCCAATCTCCGTCACGGAATGGGGGATATTAAGTTCTCCGGTTAATCTGATGCAACTTTCGAACGCCTCGTCTCCAATCTTAGTTACGGAATTGCTAATAGAAAGAATTGTCAAGCCACAGCATCTAATGAATGCATATTTTTTTATTTCAGTAATATCGTTAGGGATAACTAAATTCTTAATTTCTGTGCCATTTAAAAATAGGTGCTGTGCATACCAAAGAGGATTAGCATCATAACTATCAAATTTAATCTTGCACCAAGCAGTTAGGTCTAAGATGTTAACTCCTGTTAATCCTGAGCATCCGAAGAATGCCGAGGCACCAATCTTGGTTACAGAGTTGGGTATGGTAATTGAAGTCAATCCTTTGCACTCCCAAAACGCAGATTTGCCAATTTCTGACACCGAGTTTCCAATTGTTAGCGAAGTCAATTTGTAGCAACCATCGAACGCATTGTTTCCAATCGTTTTTACAGAATTGGGGATGGTGATAGATGTCAGTAACCAACAGTTCTCGAATGCATAGCCACCAATTGTGACCACGGAATTGGGGATCGTTATCGATGTCAAATCACTGCAACCTCTGAATATGTTTGTACAGATTGTTGTTACATAATTGGATATAGTAACTTCATTTAATTTGTCTTTGTTATAGAATGGCGAAAATCCATATCTACCCCCTGCGTTGTAATTTAAATTTCGCCCAAGATATGCCGATTTCAGTGGACAATCATAAAATAGACCTTTGCCATAATTTAAAATGCCGTCATAATTGCAACCTAATGATAACGGTTTAGTTCCATCTTCGATTATTAATTTAGTCAGCTTTGTACATCCATTAAACGCATAGTTGCCAATTGAGATCACGGATTTGGGGATGGTTACAGAAGCCAACCCTGAGCAGCCTGAGAACGCCTCATTACCAATATAAGTCACGGAATTAGGGATGGAGACCGAAGTCAACTCATTGCAACCTTTGAACACATTGTCACTAATCGAAGTCACGGAATAAGTAGTTCCATTATAAGTCACCGAGGAAGGAATATTAACTGCGCCGGAGTATTCATTTGAATAACTACTATAAGAATCTCCTTGATATGTCATCTCGACAGTTTTTGCATTTTCATCAGTGATGTTGTAAAAGATTCCATCGACCTCAAAGTCGTGGGCGAAAGCAGGAATCCCGATAGGAAGCAAAGTCACCATAGCGACAAGTGCCCTTGATAGAAAGTTTAAATGGTTCATTGTAGAATAAATTATATTAATAAATTTATAATTGATAATCAAATGATTAACAACAAAGCGACATCCCCTGTTTTTAATAAGAGAGAGTCGCAAGTATCTTAAGTGGCTGAAAGCCAATCTCATAAGCTGAGATAGAATGTGATGACTTGCAACGAAATTATTTCTCTTGTAGCAATTTTTTATGAGTTATGTTTTGTAAGCGTTTGATTTTTAATTACTTTTGTAAAGTGACTCTCTCTTATTAAAAGAGTTGTGTTAACAAATTTTAAGTATTGAAAATTTTATACCGATAACCACAACCAAGAGAGATATACGGTCAACCAAATTCAGGATAATACAATGCTAACAAACAATAATCAAGAAGTAGAGAAGCGGTCTCCTTTTTTGAATGGTGGGCGGGACTCACAGCCTGAGGTGTGTAACTTTAGGCAGATATGATTATTTAATTAGGTATGGATGCGATTCTTTCGGGGGATATGCCTAGCTCGATTGCCTTTTGTGCGTCGGCATCGGCTTCTTTGTGTTGATAGTATTGGCGGTTGAGCCAAGAACGCAAAAGATAAAGCTCTCCTTCGAGTGGATATAGCTTTAATGCGTCGTTAATGTCGGCTGAAGCATCGGATAGCCGTTTTAAAATTAAATAGCAAGTGATGCGCATAATGTAGAAATCGGCAGCGGGACTTTGATTTATCAATTTGGTATAATAAGGTATTGCTTGCTCATATTGGTGTGTGTTGAAATGCAACATTGCCATTGCTTCGAGTGTTAAAGCATCGTTAGGCGCGAGTTGTTCAAGATGCGAGAAGTCGTTTTGAGCGGTGTGTATGTCGCCATTCGATAGCGCAATCAACCCATGGTAATACCATGGCTCAATGAGTGTGGAATCCAATTCAATTATACGTTGGTAATCATTATAGGCGTCGTCGATGCGATGCATAGCTTTCAAAATTTTAGCTCTGTTACTTAGAATCGTAACCGAATTAGGCGCTATTGAGTGTGCATGATTTATAGTTGCAAGAGCCAAAGAGTCTTTTCCCTGCTGATAACGAATAATGGCGAGATTGGATATTAATAACACGTTGGATTGGTTTGTGGGTTGGCATTGTAATGCGCTTAAAAGCAAAGTCTCAGCCCCGCTCCAATCGTTATTGGCGATTGCAGTGTCGGCTTTCCCCACAAGATTGTAGTATATTGAGTCGTTTGATGTGTTTGCCATTGAAATATAAGGAAAAACGCAGTAAACAATAATGGTGGCTAATATTTGATAACCGATTTTATTCATGATATATTACTGCTAAATAAATATTGGGGCAAAGATAGTTAATAGAGTTACATCTTACAGACAAAAAAATAATTTGTTGACATTTTTTTTGAATAGTTGCGAGATGTTGAGTATATTTGCAGTGATGAATTTAATTAGCCGACATATCGAATATTTGGTTAGGTGCAATGATTGTGTGATTGTGCCGGGTTGGGGTGCGTTTATTGCTCAATATAAACCTGCGTCGTTTGATAATGATAATAATTTAATTCCGCCAATGCGTGTATTAGGGTTTAATTCATCGTTATCGCATGATGATGGTTTGTTGGCGTCATCTATTTCACGTCAATTAGAAATTTCATACGAAAATGCCACTCGACAAATTGCAGAAGAAGTTGGAGTAATGCGTTACCAGCTTGAGAATCAGGGTGAAGTGGCGTTGAGCGGAGTGGGAACATTCTATAAAAATGCAGAAGCCTCCATGCTTTTTGAACCATTTGAAAACAGTTCGGCTTCGTCGTGCTATTATGGGTTGAGAAGTGTCAAGTTAATGCAAATATTGGCTCAAGCAAGAAAAGAGAATGACGCAATGGCTAAGGAAGATTCTCAGCCTCAAAAAGATACAATATATCTACCAATTCGTCGCAGTTGGGCTCGTATTGTAGCATCTATTGCAATAGTGCTGGGATTGGGCTTTATATTCTCAACTCCTATTATAAATGATGACGTGCATCAAGCATCGTTTTCGGCTCCTAAAATTTCGGCACCGGTGAAGCCAGTCGTGAAATTGAATGAACCAACCGGAGATGAACAATTGTTGCTTAATGTGACAAATATTGATATTGCCGATGCCGAAGCTACGGTTGACACCGTAAGTCGCTATAAATATCAAAAAGTGAGGGCTTATTATAAGGCTCGCAAAGAAATGCGATTGAAACAGCTTGAGGAGTATCGAAAACAACAAGCGTTGTTGATTGAGAAAGAAGGAAATGTAAATTACGAAGTCTCAAATGAAAATCCCAAGAATGAGAGGTTAAATGTGAGATTGAGTGATGCCGATAAATATTGTCTTGTTATAGCATCTCTTGAAAATAGGGCCAAAGCCGAAGAATATATTGCAAAATCGGGGAATGAAAATCTTGCCATTTTGGAAAAAGATGGAAGATATAGGGTGTATGCCGCAACAGGGGAATCACCTAAGCAAACATTGAATAATGCGCGACAAAACGGACTTACACGCCGTTATCCCGGAGCATGGGTGTGTCGGAAATGAAATATTAAATCCTTTTATTAGTTATGGAAAATTTACATCAATTGCTGGTCAATAGACGCAGTACGCGCCGTTATACATCGGAATCAATTGACCCTGAGAATGTGAGATTGATATTGGAAGCCGCATTGTTGGCTCCGACATCAAAGAATGGCCGACCATGGCAATTTGTGGTAGTGGAGGATAAAGATATGCTTCAACGGTTGAGTGAATGTAAACCTGCCGGAGCGGCACCTATTGCCAATGCGTCATTGGCGATTGTAGTGGCGGCAGATCCGACAATATCTGATCCGTGGGTTGAAGACGCTTCAATAGCAGCGGCTTTTATGCAACTGCAGGCTGAGGATTTAGGCTTGGGTTCATGTTGGATTCAAGTGCGCGGACGTTTCGCTTCAGATGGAACACCTTCGGAAGAATGGGTGCAACAGTTGCTTGGAATGCCTGATACATTGCCGGTGGTATGTATAATTACTATAGGTCATAAAGATGAGCAACGAAAACCGGTAGATACATCAAAATTATTGTGGGAAAAGGTTCATATAGAGTCTTGGAAAGAAGTGTAATTCTATAATTTATAGTAATGCGCATAGTGATATTGGGTGCGGGAAATGTGGCTACGCATCTGGCAAAAGCCATGGATGAAAATTGTGGCAATGTAGTGCAAGTGTATAGTCATACATTAAAAAATGCAGTGTCGTTGGCGCAAACACTTCGCAATGCGAAACCTATTGATGATTTTAGCAACGTTACTCGAGATGCCGATTTATATGTGATTTCGGTGAAGGATGATGCAATTTCGACAGTTGTTGATGCAATTGACGTAGATGCCGGAATTGTTGTTCATACATCGGGTAGTGTTTCGGTTGATGTGTTAAATAGAAAGTTTGAAAAAAGTGGAGTTTTATATCCATTACAAACTTTCTCTCGTGATGTTGCTGTTGACATATCGGCAATTCCTTTTTTTGTGGAAGGTTGCAACGAAATAACATCATCTTTAATAACCGATGTGGCCAAAAGGCTAAGTCATAGAATTTATTATGCCGATAGTGCTCAACGCAAGCAACTGCACGTTGCGGCGGTGTTTGGGTGTAATTTTGTGAATTATCTATGGATACAAGCCGATGAGATTTTGAAAGAAGCAGGATATGATTTTAAAATATTGGAACCATTGATATTGGCAACTTTAGATAAAGCTGTGAGAGTATCGCCATTGAAAGGTCAAACAGGTCCGGCACGACGTGGCGATATCGGTATAATAAACACTCACAAGCGGTTGTTGACATTGGATAAAGCGACGTTATATCAAATGTTGTCACAATGTATAATGAAAAAATACGATATTGATTATGAGTAAAATCAACTATGATTTAAGTTTGATAAAAGGTATTGTTTTTGATGTAGATGGTGTGTTGTCGCCCTCCACAATACCTTTGTTAAATGATGGAACACCATCACGCATGGTGAATATTAAAGATGGGTATGCTTTGCAGCTTGCAGTAAAGATGGGTTATAAAGTGGCAATTATAACAGGCGCTGATAGTGAAGCGGTGAAAAAAAGATTTAACGGATTAGGTATATCGGATGTGTTCCTTAAGGCCGGAGTGAAAATAACATGTTTGAAGTCGTGGATGGAGTCAAATGGGTTGTCTCCTGAACAAGTGGCGTTTGTTGGCGATGATATTCCCGATTATGAGTGTATGAAATATGTTGGCTTGTCGGTAGCTCCTGCTGATGCAGCTGTGGATATACTGAATATTGCTCGTTATATATCGCCTATAAATGGTGGTTATGGCGTGGGGAGAGATTTGTTAGAGCAGCTGATGCGTTGTAATGGTCAATGGCTTAGTTCGGAAAAGGCTTTCGGTTGGTAATTTAGATTGTTGTAGGTGTTATGACTAATCCGTTGCGCAATTTGAATAATTATAAAATATATCTTGCAAGTGGCTCTCCTCGTAGGAAAGAATTGCTTTCTCGCTTGAATATAACGTTTGAGGTTCCATTAACAGTAAATGTTGATGAAACATATCCAATTGATATGCCGGCAGAGAACGTCGCTTCGTATTTGTCGAGATTAAAAGCTGAAGCCTATCGACCAATAATTGAAAAGGATACATTGATTATAACCGCCGATACCGTGGTAATTAATGATGGAGAGTTGCTGGGAAAGCCTGCGACTGAACAAGATGCTGTTAGTATGCTACAAGCTTTGTCGGGACGCTCACACAAGGTAATAACCGGTGTAACCATATCAACTGCCGATAAACAATCAACGTTTAGCGTTGAGACTGAAGTGGAATTTGCCCAAATCGAGCAATATGAAATTGAGTGGTATGTTAAAACATATTTACCATTGGATAAGGCCGGTGCTTATGGTATTCAAGAATGGATTGGTTGTATTGGAGTTAAAAATATAAATGGCAGTTTCTATAATGTTATGGGTTTGCCATTACATCGGTTGTATTGCGAATTGAAAAAATTTTAATCACGATACTTCAATTGTTATTTTAAAATTATTATCGGGAGGAATTAAGGAGATTGTTCCCGATTTCAGTTTTTTATTTATTATTATAGGTTGTTCTGTTGAGATAGTTTTGTGATATTTTTGTTGTGGAGAAAATTCCACACGCATTAGTCCGGTGGCGCCATTTGATAAGTATCGTTGACTCCATATCATTGCGACAATACCCATTGTCATTCGCAGATTTACTTCTACGCAGGGTGCTATTTCATGTTTATTCCCATTGTGATATATCATCATGTCAACTCCTAAATAACCATTGTAAAAAGGGGTGATAAGGGCTGTTAAAATGTCGCATAATGAGTTGGCTAAATCGGTTAGCGTTAATGTCGTATTAAATAGATTTAACGACTGCTCGATATTCTCTTGTGAAGCTATTATGTTGCCTGTGTATGCTCCGTTTTCAGCGCAAATAAATGATGATAGTCCTCTGTATTCCACCTTTTCACCGTCGCTGTAAAATAGCATCGCAAAATCTTTTGTTTTGTTAAGAGCAACTTCGCATAATACGGAGCCTTGTCGGCGTATAATTCCGTTTACTTGTCGGCATATTTCAGTGGCACTCATTTTAGAGGCATTAAATACGCCTCTGCCACTACTTGACCATGGAGATTTTATAAATATTGATTTATACTTATTGGCAAAATCCAATACCTCTTTATCATTTCTTGCCTCAAATGGTAGCGGAATATTGATAAATGGGTATTTGGCGGTTAATTCTTGTAGTATTTTTATTGTGAGTCGTCGGTGGCTAAGTTCTTTGATTTTGGTTATAATTTCTTCGTCGGGTAATAAAGAAGAATCAATGCCGTAGTTAATGAATTGTTGGCATGTGTTATGCGACCACCCCCATGGGGCACAATGTGAAATCTTGTCAATAGAGTTGGGGCTTGCAATATTACCGGGAATATCAAATTGTGATTTTATGTGTTTAATCCAATCTAAGTCGGCGTGTGGTGCGATTATTAAATCTTCTTTTTCAGAAAACCATAATGGAAGTGTGGCCCCGGCATTATGTAGGCGCATAGCACTTGGAGGAACGGTGTATCCGACGTCGTTATGAGCTAAGGCAAGGTCGTTCTCGGGGTTGAATAAATGTAGAGTAGGCATTAAATAGGGCTATGGGATGTAGGACGTAACAACCTCAAGTATGTTGTTACCGTCGCTTTTTAACTCAATCCATTCGGTAGAAGCCGGAATGAGCAATACGTCTCCTTGCTTTAAATTTTCAGAATATCCATCGTTATTGGTTAATAGTCCTTCACCCGCAGTTATGACAATAATGCGGAACGAGTTTTTCTCGGCTATGTTAATGCGATGGCTTTCATTGATTTTTAAAAGAGTAGTTACAAAATACTCACAGCGGTTAATCTCGGTTTCGACATTTGGTTGAGGCTCGGTGTGTTGGCAATATTCGTCATGAACTTGATAATCAATAGCCTCAATTGCTAACTCAGTGTGAAGCTCTCGCTTTTTGCCGTTTAAATCGGTGCGATTGTAATCATAGACTCTATATGTGATGTCGGATGATTGTTGAATCTCAAGTAATAAATTTCCGGCACCAATGCTGTGTATGCGTCCGGCCGGTAGGTAAAAAATGTCCCCTCTTTTTGGTGAAAAGCAAGCTAAAACATCGGTCAATGTGTTGTTGTTGATATGATTGCGAAATTCATCAAGAGTGGTGGGTGATTTAAAACCACAATATATTATTGCATCATCTATCGATTCAAGCATATACCATAACTCGGTTTTTCCACTGCAATTATGCCTATCAGCAGCAATTTGATCATTAGGATGCACTTGAATGGATAAATCTTGTGCCGCATCAATGAATTTTATGAGCAAAGGAAACTTGTTACCATATTGTTGATATAAACGGTCGCCCATTATTTGTTTTCCTTTATGATTCAACAAGTCGCTCATTGTCATTCCTTCAAATTCACCACCTGAAACGACCGATTCAAAACCTTCAAGACCAGATATCTCCCATGTCTCTCCAATGGGGCAGTCAAATGGTTCGCTCCCTTTAAAAGTGGCTATGCGACTGCCACCCCATAGCACAGGCTTGAGTATTGGGTTGAATTTTAAAGGGTGAAGTTTGCTCATATAAGTTAAAAAACAAATTTAAATACAAAATTAATACTTTTTTCTGTTATACGCAACAACGTATCTCTACGATGGAGTGCTTATGACACCTCATGATAGTTGTAAAAAACTATTCTTTAGAAGTATATAATTAGAATTGAAATATTACTAATATAAGTCTGAACTATTTTTTAGTGTGATTTGCGATATTTATCATCGGCAGAGTCTTCCAAAATACTTAAATAGGAACTATATCGGGATTGCGATATGGTTGAATTTTCAATGGCTTCAATTACAGCGCAACCGGGCTCATGAGTATGAGTGCAGTCTCCAAAGCGGCAATTTTGAGAGATTTTAAATATTTCAGGGAAAAAGTGTGCGACTTCTTGACGCTTAAAGTCAATAGTGCCAAATCCTTTTACGCCAGGTGTGTCTATGATATATCCATTCCTGTCGGGGATTGGAAACATCTCGGAAAATGTGGTTGTATGCATTCCGGTGTCGTGTGTGGTGGAAATTTCGGCTGTGCGTAAATTCAGTTCGGGAATAACTTTGTTGATTATTGTGGATTTGCCAACTCCTGAATTGCCCGAAAGTAATGTTACTTTATTAGTAAGCATTGTTTTTAGCCGGTCGATGCCGTCGCCATTTTCGGCAGAAATTTCAATTACGGGATACCCAACAGAACGATACAAATAGCTCCAAGCATTTAAATATTCTTGGTCTTCATTGTCGCATAATAAATCAATTTTATTTATAACGAGTATTGCCGGGATGCGATAAGCTTCGGCTGTTGCAAGAAATCTATCTACAAATGTGGTGGATGTGGTAGGATGTGATAATGTAACAATAAGCATTGCCTGGTCGATATTTGCCGCTATAATGTGAGCTTCTTTTGAGAGATTGCTGGAACGGCGAATAATGTAATTTTTTCGGTCGTTTATAGCAGTGATAAAAGCAGTCCCATCAGTGTTTGGCAATATTGAAACAATGTCTCCTACGGCAATAGGATTGGTGGTGCGAATCCCTTTAAGTCGAAAATTACCTTTTATTTTACAACTTATTTCTTCGTTATTGTCGGTTTTTACTATGTACCAGCTTCCGGTATTTTTTATAACTAATCCGTGCATTGTAACTTATCTTGTTGATTGAATACTATAACGAAATAGAGGTATTATTCGCCTATAATTGTAGCAATGATTTTTCGTTGTCTGCCATAGTTTCTAAATTCCATTAAGTATATTCCTTGCCATGTCCCTATGTTTGGTCGCCCGTTTTTGATAGGGATAGTTAAAGATTGACCAATTATTGACGATTTAGCGTGAGCGGGCATGTCATCAGAGCCTTCTAATGTGTGAAGAAAATATGGTTCATTTTCTTTTATTAGCCTATTAAGAATTTCAGTTATATCATGTCTTACATCAGGGTCGGCATTTTCATTTATGGTTAAAGCCGCCGAAGTGTGGCAAATGAACAAATGTAATATTCCTATTGACGGTAAGTTGTGTAATTGGCTGAATATTTCATTAGTAATTAGGTGAGCTCCGCGTTTTCGTTGAGATAATGTTATTTCTGTTTGTGAAATCATATGGCTTAATAATTTGATTACAAATATAGTAAATAACTAAATAGTATAGAAATTCTTTTATATAATTAATCAGAACGCAATATGTAATAGGTTGATTTGCAGTGATTTGTGTGTTTTGGCGGTGGCTATGACGGAAAAATGTATTGGGAAATAATGGAAGTTATGGATATTTTTTGTAATTTTGTGCCCGAAAAAGATTTGAATATTAATATTTTAGGTTTAATTTAAAGAAACAAAATGAACACAGAAACAATTGGAAATTGGGCAGGTTTAGTATGGAATGCCCTTAACGAGCAAGGTGTATTAGGTTTGAAACAAGTAAAAAAGGCAACAAAATTAAAGGACAAAGAATTATATGCCGCTATGGGATGGCTTGCTCGTGAAAACAAAATTAATATTGAAGAAAAGGCTGAAGAAAAAGAAGTTTATATTTCTCTTGTATAATTTAGCGAAATGACTATAAAAATGAGGATGTAATACATCCTCATTTTTAGTTTATTAAAGGATGAAATAATTATCCATATATGATTTTTCCGTTTTCATCCATATATTCTTCAAGACCTTTTTCGTAGGCATTCATGGCACGAAGACTCATCCCCATGCTAGAGAATCCACCATCGTGATATAGATTTTGCATGGTAACCTTTTTAGTGAGGTCGGAGAACATTACTATGCAATAATCAGCGCATTCATCAGCCGAGGCATTGCCGAGTGGCGACATTCGATTGGCAAAGTCATATAATTTATCCATACCTTTAACTCCTGAACCGGCAGTGGTCATTGTTGGAGACTGAGAAATTGTATTGACACGCACATGGCTTTCGCGACCATAGATATACCCAAAACTACGTGCGATTGATTCCAAGAGCGACTTAGCATCGGCCATATCATTGTAACCAAAGAATGTGCGTTGTGCCGCAACATAACTCAAAGCCAATATGCTACCATATTCATTTATCGCTTCAAGTTTTTTTGCGGCTTGAATCATTTTGTGGAATGATATTGCTGAAATATCGAGGGTTTTGTTCAACATATCATAATCCAAATCATCGTATGTGCGTTTCTTACGAACATTAGGTGACATGCCAATTGAGTGTAATACAAAATCAATTTTACCTCCAAGAACTTCCATTGATTTCTTAAATACCATTTCAAGTTCTTCAACGCTTGTTGCATCGGCTGCAATGATTTCTGCCCCTAATTTTTGACCAAGTTGATTCACATCTCCCATTCTTATTGCCATTGGAGTATTGCTAAGTGTGATTTGGGCACCTTCCTCTACCGCTTTTTCTGCGACTTTCCAAGCAATACTCATTTCATTGAGTGCGCCGAATATGATGCCACGTTTTCCATTTAATAAATTATAACCCATAGTTTAATAATTTGATTTGCTTGCAAAGTTACGATTTTTTTTTCTAATAAATATATAAAAATTGTTCTTATTGTGAAGAAAAATGGTCAAAATGGAAGTTTGAATGATGAGTTGTTTTTGTTGTAGATTTTTGCCATAAGGATAAAGTTTATGGGTTTAAGTATATTAAATCAAGGAAATATTTGCTATCTTCGCAGAGTGAATATTATAATAAGAATTTACTTACTAATAATTATACTAAAATAAAATGAAAAAAAATTTTTTATCAATTTTGATGGTGGTGTTATTTGCCGGAACGGTAGTTGCCACAAATCCCAAGTGGGAATTTCGAGGTGCGTGGATGCACACTATTAACCAAGGGCAATATGCTAAACATTCAACCGACGAAAATAAAGCATATCTCAAGGAGCAGCTTGATAAATTGCAAAAAGCTGGGTGTAATGCTGTGATATGGCAGGTGCGACCATCTGCCGATGCTCTTTATTATTCAAATTATGAGCCTTGGAGCCGATTTTTATCGGGCAAAGCTGGTATAATGCCAATTCCTGCATGGGACCCGTTACAATTTATGATTGATGAATGTCATGCTCGTGGTATGGAACTTCATGCATGGTTAAATCCTTATCGAGTGACTACATCAGCAAAAGAGGAGCTGCCTTTTAATCACATTTTTTATCAACATCCTGAACGATTTGTAAGATATGGCACTCAGCTTTATTTTGATCCGGGTTGGCCCGAAAATATTGAATTCATATCTAAGGTGGTAAATGATATTGTTTCTCGTTATGATGTTGATGCTATTCACATGGACGATTATTTCTATCCTTATCCTATCACAGGAGTGGATTTCCCCGATGATAAATCGTATGCTGTTTATGGAAATGGAATGAATAGAGGAGATTGGCGCCGTCAAAACTGCGATAAACTCATCGAAACTCTTCATAACACAATTGTGGAAGCTAAACCATGGGTTCGCTTTGGTATCAGTCCGTTTGGTATTTGGCGTAATAAAAAATCCGACCCTCGTGGAAGTAATACCAATGGCCTCCAAAATTACGATGCTCTTTATGCCGATGTTCTTTTGTGGACAGAAAAAGGTTGGGTTGATTATATGATGCCGCAGCTTTATTGGGAACGTGAGCATAAATTAGCTTCTCACGACATTCTTAATGAGTGGTGGGCAAGAAACAATAATGGACGTCACATGTATATTGGTCAATCGGTTAACCGTACAATGGATCGTGCCGACCTTGCGCCATCTACTGAGACTTCACAATTGCGTTCAAAAATAGAGATGTCTCGAGCATTTCCAGGTGGGATTCATGGAAACTGTTGGTGGCCGGGATATTCTGTTACAAATAATTATAAAGGTGTAGCAGATTCGTTGGCGAATGATTTGCAATCAACAATAGCGCTTGTGCCAAGCTATCCATGGATTAGTGATGTGAAGCCTGAAATGGTAAAAGAACTTAAATGCCAAGAAGGAAAATTGATGTGGTTTGCGCCTGTGGTAGAAGGAAAAACATCAGATGTTGTTAAATGGGTGATATATCAACTTGCGACAAATGACGTTGCGGGCATTGAGGATGCCGAAAATATCGTTGCTGTGGTGAATGGCAATGAATGTGTGTTGCCTAATGATGTGGAGGGCGATTGTTACTATGTTGTCACTGCTCTCGATCGTGCCAACAACGAATCTCCGGCATGTAAACCTATTAAAGTAAAAGCTGCTAAAAAGTAGAAGTATTTCTCTGCTTAAGTAAAATAAAAAACTATAGGAAAGATGTGTCAAACCGTTTGGGTCTGACACATCTTTCCTATAGTCGGTTCTGTAAATTGATTTGGTTCGATCGGAATATTTTTTTGGCGAATATTCCGTTTTTTATTACTCAAAACATTATCTTTGCCTAAAAATGTGAGATTATGGACTTGATGGAATACGACCAATTTATTATAGCGATAAACTTTGCGTGTATCACAATCTTAGTGTTGCTTGCGGGTATATTATTGGCTGCTACACGATTTAAGGGTGAAAACGGATATGCTGCAGCGATTATAGTGATACCCAATGTGCCTGTTTATCTATATAATATGAGCCGTATGCTTGGTTGGCATGAATTCACGGTGTTTATGTTCCCAATTGGTTTTTCGGTAAATACTATGTTGATGCCACTATTATGGCTTTTTACTCTAAAAAATTTCAAAGTTGGATTTCGGTTCCGTTATATTCAATTATTGCATTTCCTTCCGGCAATAGTGTGTGCATTGTTATGTTTCACAATGCCAATGCAAGAGATTGTCGATTCGATATTATATGAAATGAAAGGTGATGACTCCTGGATAGGAGATGTTAACACCATAATAATCACCATTCAGTTAGTAACCTATTTCCCTGCAATATTCCGTTTTTTATATCGTCGCAAAAAGGAAATTTATGAAACTTCATCAAATGCCGAGTGGATTCAAAAAGGGTGGATTTGGCAATTTATGCTTCTTTTTGCAGCGTTGTTTGTTACCGTAATGGTGAGTTATGCTATTTGGCCTCGCACCGATGCTTGGCTCATTCAGATATTGAATGTTATAGCGATGAGTTTTTTGGTATATAATACCATTGCTCATCCGGTTATTTCTCCCCAATTGGAACAAAAAGTTGTTGAGGAATCTACTGATAATAATAATGTGACGCAAAACCTTACCGACGAGCAGATGAGAGAGATATGCGAAAAAGCGTCATCTTATCTACTTACAACAAAAGCCTTTTTGCAGCCCGATATTAGAATTGCACTTTTTGCCAAACAGATTGATATTCCTCAACGCAATCTGTCTCGAGCAATAAATACTTATCTTAATCGCAATTTCTTTGAATTTATCAATGAAATGAGAGTTGAGGAAGCAAAACGCAAATTAGTAGAACTTGACGCAAAGGGTTATAATATCGATAGTATATATAGTGAGTGTGGTTTTCGCTCACGTTCCACTTTTTTTATGGTCTTTAAGAAAATAACCGGAAAAACTCCTGCCATTTGGCTAAATGATAACCAAAATTAAGTCCCAATTTCGGATTTCTGTACTTATTTAGACTTTAATTTATCTATTAGAAGATAAAAACTCCTGTATCTTTGCACAAAGTGACATAAATATATTTGCAACAGCCATAAAAAAGAGATGCAAAAACGTTCATAAGTTGAAGAATTTTTCTATATTTGCATATATGTCGCAAAATGTGGCATATTTTGACATATAGGAAGTGTTCAGCTTCATTCTCTGAAAGCGAATCTGGTAAATTCAATTTTAGGACGAGAATAAGCTTGCTGCTCTTCACGTAATTGTTTTATACTGTCAATCCGTGAGAATTGATGTATAGATACAAAGCGTGTGGCTGTTGCTTGTTTTGTCCATGGGCTTTACCAGGGCCTGCTTTCAAAAAATAGGTTGACGGTTTCACGCTTCTCTTTATTACTAATCGCCGCATAGGAGCCGGGCGGCATTATAAGTTTCATGAAAATGCGGCTTATCCTCAAAAATCGCGTATAATAATGCTTAGTTAGTCCAAAACGACGACTTTTGGACTCGATATGTCATATAAAAAATTGCGGTTATATAATGTTTTTGGATATTTGTAATTAGAAAAAGTAATAATCTTAACAATAAATTTTTAATGGTATGAAACGATTAATGTTTTTGTTGTCGATGCTATTGGTTTTAGGTGCGACAACTGAGGTAAACGCCCAAAGCTGGCTCAAGAAGTTGGGCAAAAAAGTTGAGAATGCAGCCAAAGGTGCAGTAGAACGCAATGCCGAACGAAAAACCGAAAATATCGTAGATGATGTTTTTGATGGGAAATACACAAAAAAGAAAAGTAGTAGCAGCAACTCAGATGACGATTATGAGGAGGCTGAATATACCGAAGAAGAAACTTCATCTTCATCTAAGTCAAGTAACAAAAAACAAACTCCTAAATCCCTTGAGGCCACTTATGCCAAAAGCGACTTTGTGCCGGGCGACGAAATCATTTTCGAAGACAATCTTTATGGTGAGCAGTTGGGAGAGTTCCCAAGTCGTTGGGATCTTGAACGTGGTGTTGCCGAAATCGCAAAAGTAAACGGTGAGACTGTGATTGCTATGGCAGGAAATGACTCTTGGATTAAGCCATTGATGGCCGACTATTCCACAAATTATCTTGGAGATGTGTTTACTGTCGAATATGATATGCTCTATGATGACAGCAAGAAAGATGGTGCGCCAAGCATTGAGATTGATTTCATGGCTCCGGGGCAAAGACGTGATAACGAGATTTATACGTTAACTTATTATTTGGGATATGATAAACAAAGTGTTAGAATGAGCTATGTGAAGAATGGCTCAACAAGTGTAAATAGCACAGATGGCGAGGCAAGCTCAGGCTCTCAATTAGTGTTAAACGACGGGCAATGGCATCACTATGCCATCTCATTCAATAAACGTGCATTAAAGGTTTATATCGATGGTGTGCGTGTGATAAATATTCCCAATGCCAAGGCCGGTGCCGGTTGGATAACATTCTTTAACGGCAGCAATAAGCCTGAATACAATACTTATCTTAAAAATGTGCGTATCGCCAAGGGTGCAGTACCATTGTATGATCGCATGATGACTGATGGAAAGATTATCACCTACGGTATCACATTTGATGTAGGTAAATCGACAATCAAACCCGAATCAATGGGGGAAATCAATCGCATCGTGCAGTTGATGAACGAAAACCCTGAATTGAAGTTCTCGGTAGAAGGTCATACCGATAATACCGGAAGTGCTGCCTCAAATCAAAAATTGAGCGAACAACGCTCTGAGGCTATAGTGGCGAAGTTGGTTGAAATGGGTATAGAAGAAAGCCGTCTCACAGCCGTGGGCAAAGGTCAAAACTCACCCATCGCCGACAACAACACCGATGAGGGCCGTGCGAAAAACCGCCGCGTAGAATTTGTAAAACAGTAAAATAATTGTAAGGGGTGTGAAAATTTACATGCCCCTCACTTATCTTCTTTTTGATTACACTTAAAATAATACTTGGCAATATGAAAACGACAATCTTATCTCTGCTACTGATGATTTCCACAACGGCAATGGCTCAAACGGTTATTGTCAATGTGTCGGCTCTCACGGGAAAAGGGAGTTATGAACAGGTTGGGGTAGTGCTTGAAAAAGATGCCAATACCGATGAGTTCTATAACCTTGCCGTAGAGTTGAAAAAACACTCCGACTATGTGATGATAACAGAAAATCAAAGTAATCGCTCGCAAGGTAAATCAGATGCTGACAAGATGAATGAGGCATTTGCCAAGATGGAAGAACTTAAAAAGAGAGGTCTCGTTACCGATGCCGACATTCAACGGTTGAAAACCGAGATGAATGCACAATTGGAGAAAGATGCCGAGAATCAAGCCAAATTAGCACAAATGGCATCAAATCCCAGCTCTGACCCTGTTGCATTAAAAGAGAATATTCGTCGTTATTGTGTTGATAATCGTTTCTTTTATTCTGCATCTAAAGAGGTGAATGGCATGGTTAGGGTAGAAACCCGAACAGCCGATGGCAAACGTCGCATGGGATATATTGATGCGACAATTGGACGAGTGGTCATCGAGCCCGACCGTTACAGTATCTTTAACAACGGGACAACCAAAGGATTTACCAACGACGGCTACATCATTGGGCATTCAGTAGATGGCGCTGTTATACTCGACAAGACGGGACGGATAGTGTTGGAAGGTTATAAAAACCTATACTTTTACGATGATTGCCGAATACTGAAAGCACAAAACGCCCAAAAGAAATGGGGAATCATTGACTATCAAGGTAATGTGTTGGAGCCGTTTATTCACGGCAGTTCCAAATCCGAAAGCCTTCAAAAAGCCGCCAACCGCATCTTCAAGGAAAATGGCGGGGTAAAAGTGCAAATTTGGTAACATAAAACATGTGATTATGAAAAGATTATTTATATATGTGTTGTTGGCGTGTACTTTTGGCAATGTCGCTATTGCTCAAAATGCAAGTAAGGAGCTTGTGTCACAGCGCATTGTCAATGCCATCAATAAAGGGAAATTCTACATGAAAGTCTCAGGGTTGATGAAGATTGAAGATGAGGGAGCAACACAATCGATGATGCCCACATTTGAAATAGCTGTAAAGGGTGGTGTAACATTCACCCATCTCCCCGATATGGGTATTACCACGTTGACAGCCAATGGCTTCAATTATATGCTTGATGAAAGAAGCAAGACATATACGGTTAATCCGATAAGTCCAAATGAACCCGATTTAGGCGATATCGGACGTTTGACCTTTAAGAAACAAGGAGAGTGTAATCTAAACGGTGTGAAGTATTATTACGACCAGTATCGCAGTAGCAAAGGTCATGAAGTTACATTC